>CAVXUA010000005.1:0-272314 GCA_963764825.1 uncultured Ignavibacteriales bacterium
GCCCGATCAGAATAAATATTGAATATGACATTTGCTAAATTTTCCGCATTACCGGCATCAAAATAAAAAATTGATTCTTCATCAAAATAGTCATTAATACCCTGTGTTCTGGGCACTACCACAGGTTTTTTCATATGTAAGTACTCAAAAATTCTTGTTGGAAAGTTGATCTGTGTAAAAGGACCAAGCCTATTAGGAATTATTCCAATATCACATTCGGGAATAATCTCAGCAATTTCATCAAGTGAAATAAGACCAAAATATTTTATCGTATCATTTAATTTGAGTTCGTCAATTATCTTAAGAAGTACCGGCACATATTCACCATCACCATAAATTACTAATTCTATTTCGGGTATTTTGTCTTTTAATAATTTTATTGCGTTCACAAGATCCTCTAATCCATATCTTTCAACAATTAATCCATGATACATTAAAACTAATTTATTCTCATCTGATTTAATCTTTGACTTATATACCACCTTATTAAAAACTGATTCTTGCGGAGAGTTCATTACAGTATTTATTTTCTCCAGAGGACACCCCCTCTGAACAAACCTGTCTACAAAGGACTTGTTAGTTGTGACTACAGAATGAGCAAATTTTATGCTCATTTTTTCCTGCCATTTAAGCAGTTTTGTCAATCTGCTTTCATCACCTTCTGAAAATTTTGTCATAAGCATTTCTGGTGTGGGATCGTGCAAATCCAGGATTACTTTTGAACCAAACATTTTTGGAATAATACTTAGAAAAACTAAAAAATCAGGCATATTATGTATATGTATAACATCGTATCTATTCTTTAGAAATAGCTGGTTAAGCTTAAAGAATGAACGGATAAAGAAATTAGTATAAAGAGTAATATATTTCCTTTTAGTTGATCGGTATTTAGACATATTCACTCTATAAACATTAACTCCATAAACATTTTCTTGTTTGGGTTGGTCAGGTAGCCTTAAACAAATCATATCCACTTTATACCCAGCATTTATTAAGGCTTCTGCTTCTCTCCTTGGTCTCACGTCGTGGGGAGAATAAGAATATACTACCATTAGTACTTTTCCCTTTTGTAGTACTTTTCCCTTTTGCACTGTCAAATCATTGTAATAGTTCTTTCTAAAATATGTTGCAATATCCCTGGGCAATGCATTCCAATATTTTCCTTCATAAGTCTTCTTTATAAATTCTAAAAAGTCAGAATAGTAACTTACCGGATACTCTTCCAATTCTGTTTTGTTTTCAAAATTAAGATAATCCGGGTGCACATTTATCAGTGCCATCCCACCGTTTGCAGCAATCCAATTTAAATTATCAATCCAAATTTTATTAGAGGTTTTTTTTAAAAGAATAAATAATGTAAAATCCTGATCCAATGTATAGGGCATTTCTACGTAACCGGATTTACCATCTTTTCGTTCAACCAGAAATGGAAAAATAGTACCGACACCATCCGGTTGAGGCTCAAAAGGATCTGTGTCAAACGTAGATAAATCGTATTCAATATTTAGTTCTGCAATCCAATCAAGTTTATGATGTACTGCAGGGGCTCTGAATCCGACAGAATTCCATTCTTTTAAGTATTGATTTATTTTTATTGCTCTTTCAGAAAAAATTTTTCTACTCCGGAATAATTTTCCATCGTGCTTTAGTCCATGAACACCAACTTCAAATCCTTCATTAACAATAAAGTCCCGCAACTCCTTATCAACTTTGTATCTTTCAGGTACGAGATTAAATGATGATTTAAATCCGAGTTTTTTCTCTATCTCTAAAAGTTGTTTGCACTTGTCATGACCTTTTCTCCATTCTACATCATGAGTAAGCACGATAGCAAAATCTTTCCCGTCAGGCCACCCAATCCAATTTTCAGGTTTCTTTTCACTTCCAGGGAGAATTGGCCAGACATTCTTATACTTCTTTAACAGTTTTTTTCCCTGCAATCTTCTTAGAAAAAGTTGCAGCCTTCTTGGAATGAACGGTTTTAATGTGTAATACAATCTGGTCATAATTATTTCTAGGGGTTATCCATTATAAATTATTTTTCTGGCTTTTTTATCAGTATCAATTAACTCAATATTTAACGCTTGATTTCCTAATAAAAAAGCAATCTGGTTATTTTCAAAAGCTTCACCGGGCTGAGGATTTGTTATAACACGCAAACCTAAACTTTTAAGTCGTGTTATTTCTTCATCAATATCTTTACATCGGAATCCCAAATGGTGTAATCCACCCCCCTTCCTTGCAGCTTTATAAACTGGTGATGTTTCATCAGTTGGTTCAATCAATTTAATGAGAAGAGAATTTTCTTTTGCTAAAAAAACTACTTTAACTTTCTGACGAGTATTAATCACAATTTCAGTCATTTGTTTATAACCAAATACTTTTCTCCAATATTCTATTCCATCCTCAATTGATTTTACAACTATCCCTAAATGATCAATAATCATAATATCTACCTGAATATTATGTTCAAAATACAAATTCACAGAATACTTCTTCCTTTTGACGTATTATTTAAGTAATTACTAATTGTCAAGCTTGATAATGGTAAAATTAAAGTGGTTCCATCCTAAGATATTCAGTTGTTCTTATTTTCCGCTGAGTATCATGTATAATAGATTCTACATTTTCCTCAGTTAGTTCCAAAGCTTCCGCAATTTGCTTTGATGGGACACCCTGTTCCCATCCAAACCAGACTCTGTCTAGTATATCAAACGGTACTCTAAAGAAAAATTCTTCCTGGGTTTGTTCTGCGCTGTATGTATCTGTTGTAGGAGTTCTTTTACGAATTTCTTCCGGAACTTCCAGATATTCGGCAAGTCTGAAATACCTGTGTTTTAAATAAATGTGCAATTGGTTTTACATCAGCTCCACCATCACCATATTTAACAAAAAATCCCTGTTCATGTTCATTCTTATTTCCTGTACCTATCACAGCATAATTTTTGGCTTCTGCATGATAATATAACATGCACATCCTGCTTCTTTGTTTAAAATTAGAAGCAGCTACAATCTGCAGATACTCTTTAAGTGGTAGTCTTTCTGATTTTATTTCACCATCAGGAGCTATTACATGTCAATTGAAAAACATTTAATGTTTCTTTTTCCATACAGATTTGTTGGTAGAGTAATTTTTGCTTTGTAATGTAGAATCAAATTCAGGGAAAACATTTTTAATTGCTTCATCTCTTCTATTGTAACAGCCAAAACCGGCTAAAGTGTGCTGTCATATTTTCAACTACATATTTTGTATTAAATTTTTCAGATAAGTTTTTGGCCAGTTCAAGACTATCAGGATTTGAATCACTTTCAGGCATCATCACACCTAAAACACGTTCCGGTCCAAAGGTTTTGGCACATAAAGCTAAAACAACGGAAGAGTCAATCCCCCGCTAATTCCTACAATTGCTCCTCTTTTCTTAAGTTTCTTAGCCACATTTTCTTTAAGTCTTGAAATAATTTTTTCAACTTCTTTAGCTGGATCAATGTTGATTGAATCTTTTGTGAAATTCATAATTATAACCTTACATTTTAATTGCTGTTTGTTATAGTATATTTATTTAATTTTTTATTGAAGACTGGGAACGAAACACTTGCCATCTTTTTGCCTGATTGATTTACATCCAATCTTTTTTTGAATTCAATGATTTGGGGGACTTTGTACAAGCAAGTTTATTTCTGCAAGTTGATAATATTATTTCTCTTTCCTTTTCCTGATCCGTATTATCAGTTAAAACTATTGTTGCTTTGATTGCTTCAGCTAATATTTCATCATAAACTCCTTCAATCGTACAATCAACAACTTCGGGTATGGACACAATAACTTCTTCAATTTCCTTCGGGCTAATTCTCTTACCTCCTACTTTTATTATCTCTTTTTTTCTTGCAACTAAATATATATACCCGTCTTCATCTTTCTTTGCCATATCTCCGGTATATAACCAGCCATTTTTAAGTGGTTAGCTTATTACTTTCAGGATCATTAAGATATCCCAACATAATATTATCACCCTTTGCAACTATTTCACCAACCTCACCAGCTTTAACAGGTTGATCATTTTTATTGAATACTTCCAAAGTAACATTAGGAATACCTTTACCGATAGACCCAAGCTTTGTTTAATACAAATTCCGGCGGTAAATATGATAAACGTGCAGTGGCTTCTGTTTGTCCGTACATAACAAAAAATTTCTTCTGAGGAAATGCTTCAATAAGTTCTTTGATAAAAACATTATGAAGTTTGCCACCTGCCTGTGTAAAATATCTGAGATTCAGGGAATTCTGTTTTTGTAAATGATTTCGATTTCCTTAAAAAAATCTGGAAATGACTTGGAACACCTGCAAACCCAGTACATTTATACTTATCTAAATCGTTGAGGACAGATCCTAAAAAAATAAAGTTATTATTTAATACCACAGAGCCACCAACTTTAAGGTGTGTATGAAGTAATGATAAACCATAACAATAATAAAAGGGTAATACAATTTCAATAATATCATCTGAAGTTAGTTTAAGATATTCATCTATTGAATCTGTATTAGAAATTAAATTTTTATGGCTTAACATTACTCCTTTGGGTAATCCTGTTGACCCTGATGTAAAAAGAATTTGTGCTAACCGGTTTTCATCAAACTTTTCGGTAATGAATTCATCTATTTGAGCAGGTGAGTTTAGTATATCATCTAAGATCAGTTTCATTAATTATTGTAGCATTTGATAATGAATATTTTTCGCTTATTCTTTGTGGAATAAAAAAATGTTTACATCCAGTGGTTTTAATAATAAAATCAAGATTTTCCTGCTCAATTACAGGATTTAAAGGAACACACACATTTCCCGATTTCATAATTCCAAGGTAAGCGATAAGGAAAAAAACTGAGTTTTGACTAATCAATATTATGTTGTTATTCTCACCTATTTCTCTATTCAGATATTGAGCAAGTTTCAATCCTTTTTCATAGAGTTGAGTTATAAGAAATTTGCTCCACTGGACCTAAGACAAAATCCTTTTTCAAATCTTTTGAATAGCTAAAGAAATAATCAAATATATTCATATACAATGATGATAGATTTAAATAACATTTGTTATATTCTTATTAACATGATCGGTAATCAAATAACAGATCGAACGTATCAGATTCATTATATTTGTACTGAAAGTTTTCTATAAATGTTCTATATAATTATTTGTGTTGAAATAATACCGACCAAAGCCATGTCATCAACTTCGCTTGCACTGCTGGATTTTTCTAGTTTGTTAATTAATCTAACAACCTTAACTGCATCAAACAATCCGGAATTTCCTAAGTGATTCTTCAGAGCAATATTCCTTAACCAAGTTAAGATTATTATTTAAAATAGCTTTATTTATTGGAGCCCTGTAAGGATTCTTCCACCTGTTTACGATGCGCTGAGGAAGCCTGTTTTTAAATATTTGTTTTAGCAAATACTTTTCATTCAATCCATTTATTTTAAGTTCCGAATTAACTTTTCCCATAAGTTCAATAACTCTATAATCAAGATAAGGCAACCTCATTTCCACTGAATGTGCCATAGCAACCCTATCACCTTGAGAGGAAAGCAGATAATTACTTAGGAATATCATTGTTTCCAGAAATTGAGCTTTGGTAACAATATCCCACTTAGAGTAATCCGCAGGTAATAACTTTAATAATTCAGCAAAGCCATTATAATTTTTATTTGAATCTTTTATTTGCTCTGAGAAAAAAGTTTTTATTTTGCTTGTATTTTTCCACCTGATGTTGTGAGAAAAGAATGGATCATCAGGATTATCAATGCCAGATTTAAAAAATGCTATCAGTGTTTGGTTTAATCGATTATCTTTAAATATATATGGATACAATCTCGCAAGTAGTAGTGGTCTAAGTTTAGAATCAGGATCCTTAGCCCAAAAGTTTCTTATTTTTGCTTCTTTAAAAATGTTATAACCCCCAAAGATTTCATCCGCACCTTCTCCGGTTAATACAACTTTATACCCACTTTGATTAACAAGATTTGATAAAAGATATAAAGGAATTGGACCTGTTCTTAATAATGGTTTTTCAGTATGCCATAATACATCTTCTAAATTAGAGCCAATATCATTGTTACTTGCTATAATTTCCGAGTGATTAACGTCAAGATAATCAACCATTTCATTTTGAAAACTGCCTTCATCATAATCCTTATTTTCAAATCTTATTCCAAATGATCTGAGTTCATTATTAAAATTCTTTTTAACAGTTTCAGTTATACCGGAAGAGTCTAAACCACCACTGAGATAAGAGCCAACAGGTACATCAGCCCGTAACCGGATTTTAACTGCGTCCATTAATGTTTCAGAAATCTCGCTAACCAAATCATCAGTCTTTCTATTGACAATTTCTTTGTTTTCAAAGAAGTGCATATTCCAGTATTTATCAATAGTTATTCCTTGCTGCGAGATTAACATATAATGTGCTGGGGGTAGTTCGTTAATATCATTAAAAACGGATTTTCCCGGAAGAGTGGTCCAGAAAGTAAAAATTTGATCGAGAGATTCCTGATCTAATGAGCGATGAACTTCCTTGTTAGCAAAAATAGCTTTAATTTCAGATGCAAAGTATAATCGTTCGTTCTGAATCGTATAAAACAGCGGTCTGATCCCAACCCTATCTCTAGCAAGAAATAATGTTTTATTATTCGAGTTCCATATTGCAAAGGCAAATTGTCCGTTTAGTTCATTTAAACAATTAATTCCTTTTTCTTCGTATAAATGCAATATAACTTCAGTATCGCTGGTTGTGTAGAATTTATGCCCAAGCTTAATTAATTCTTGCTCTAAGTTCAGGATAGTTAAAAACTTCGCCATTATAAATTATCCAGAGAGATTTGTCTTCATTATGGATTGGTTGAGTACCATCCTTAAGATCTATAATACTTAGACGTGCATGAGCCAAACCTACATGATCATCAAGATAAGCACCGTTTTCATCCGGTCCGCGGTGTTGCTGAATAGAGATCATTCGTTTGAGCGCTATCGGGAGTGATTGGTTGTTGCTGCTTTAAATTTATAATGCCTGCAATTCCACACATGCTTAGGCAACCTTTTGACTAAGTTTTTTGCTGAAGAAATGCTCTATATTTTTTAAGCTTGAGAGATTTTCTGGAATTAGTTCTTCATCATCAACTGATATTTCAAATGTTTCTTCTATATAACTTACTAATTCTATTACGCCAGTAGAATCTATTATTCCTTTCTCAAAAAAATCGGTCTCTAATTCTATCTGTTCTTCATCTCCAAATAGAAAATTCTCTATTATAAATTCTTTTACAGCATTAACTGGGTCCATATTTTCTTCTTCCTATTGTTAGTGTATAAAATACTTGGTACTTATAGTATTAATATCTTTACTTTTGGGAGGGGATTTTTCTTCCTTCTAATTGGTTGTATTCCCTTAACAAACTCTTCGTATGTGTGTCCAGGTGTTAGGGGGACTGTAACCTTTGCAAGAGGTCCTGCATTTGGTAAACCCCATAAAGTGTTCGGCGGCACATTCCGCGATACAACTGTTCCCCCTTTAATAACTGCACCATCACCAATTGTTACATCCGGCAGGATCAAACAATGGGGTCCAATAAATACATTCTTTCCTACTATTACTTTCCCGGTATGATTTTTCTGCTTAGGTCCAAAATACATATGAGTATATATTGTTGTCCTGTAGTTAATTGCTGAATTATCACCAATTATTATATTTTCCGGATGTAATTCATCAATATAAACAGATTTAGCTATCCATACGTTTTTACCGATTTTAACACCTCTAATACGATGCAATGCTGGTCTTAAACTATAACCAAGTGGTAAGAAAAATGCTAATGTATTTAAGATTCTGCTAAACATAATTTTAATCCATTTTTTAATACTTTGGGTTCATTAATTACAGCGCTTTTTTGTAATAAGAATTGCTTAAGTTATAAAAATACTTAATTATTAATATTACACTTGATAATCTTATATTAAGATAGTTTCACATTATTCAATAATTATTATGGAAAAATTTCGCTAAAACTATGCCAATTTTTTTATTGGAATTACAAGAAAAAAAGGGGGGTTACAGTTTCTCAAAGTGAGATTAAATTTTGCCAGTGACAATTATAGAATCACAATACTCACACAAATAAATAAAAAAGGAAATCCGAAATTCTGGACCACCCGATATACTTTTCAAATTAAAAATCTGATAAATATATTATGATCTTGCTTGTTTCACCCTAAAAGATTAACAGAGGTTTCTGCTATCTTTACTCTTTTATTACCTGAACTCCTTTTTTTATCGCCATTATGTATAACCATACCCGTATCCGTACCGGTATCGATAATAATAAGATTTTTGTATTTCAGCAGCGTTTGCAACAATTCCGCGGATCTTTATTTTTGCATGGTTCAGTTCTTGTATTCCACCAATTACTGCTTCCTTCATACTGGTATCCGGTCGTACAACTAATATTGCATTTTTTACAAATTGCCCTAAAACAAGTGTGTCAACAACTCTTGTTACCGGGGGTGTATCAATAATGATAAAGTCATAAACTGAGGTATCAATGGCTTTAAAAAGTGATTTCATCCGATCTGAACTTAGGAGTGAACTAGAATCCTCTCTAACACCACCCGCCGGGATGATATCTATTTTCTTCAATACCCTGGTATAAATTGCCGGTGAACCGCCCTTTGTTAGAAAATCAATCAATCCGGGAGAGTCAAGAGGAATATCGAACATCTTTGATAGTTCAGCTTTTCTCAGGTCACAATCAATAATTAAGATTTTTTTTCTTTCTTTAGCCATAGTAATAGCAAGGTTTGCAACTAATGCTGGTTTTGCCTGTGTTTTCTTCACAACTAGTTACTAAGAGAGTTTTTTCTCTAATATCTAACTGATACAGCTTTGTTTTTAACAACCTATACGATTCTCTAATTCCCAAATTATCACCCATCAGCGCCACAAACCGGTCTTTGTTATCTGCCGGATTATTGATCCTCTTAACAATATCTTTATCGTATTTTGGAATTAAAGCTAAGATTGGGATCTTAAATTCCTCTTCTAAATCATCTAGATTTATAAGTCTGGTGTTTTTCAATTCGATTAAGAAAATAAAAACAATACCGATAAATCCACCAAGAAATAATGCAATTACCATATTCAAAAGTTTACGCGGTCGAATCGGCTTAAATGGTTCGTTTGGTGGATCAACAACAACAATATCCTGCAACTTGGATAGTTCAGCCACTCTCATTTCTTCACGCTTATCAAGTAACAATGTAAATATTTTTTCATAAACGTCTTTTTCTCTAACTAATCTTGCCATTCTGTTTTCTTGTTCCGGTAATCTTTGCATTTTAACTTCATACTTGGACATTAGAGTAGATAATTTTTAGAAGTTTCTTCTCCAGGGTATTAATTATCATTCTGTATGAAGTTAAAGTGTTCTGGTTATAACTGGCTAATTTATCTTTCGCTAAACGGATTTGCTCATTCAGGTTTATCACATCGGGATGGTTTTCTGTACGTTTCTGTAAAAGCTCCAGCTTTTGCATCTCCAAATCTGAAAGGTGACTCATCAAAGTGGAAAATGGTGAATCTGCCCTCAAATTCGCCTGAAGGTTCAAGGAAGCTTTGATCAAAATATCCACTTGACTGAAGTTCTTTCTTCATCGCTTCTGCCTTGTTTTTATAATTTGACAGAAGGAGATCAGCCTGTAATTTTTCTGCTTCTAAAGTACTCAGGTAATCCATAATCTCTTCGGTATGTGCATCAATAGTCATTATTTGCCCGCTGGCTTTAAAGCTACTTAGGTTACTCTCTGCATTTAAAAGCTTTGTTTGAACCTCAGTTAATTGTTCATCTACAAATTGAAATGAGTAACGAACTGTTTGCTTTTGCTGTTCCATTCTCGCTTCTCTAAAACTACGAATTATATCTATCGGCAATTACTTTGCAAGCTAATGGAGAGGAGGACCTGACATTTAATGTGAACATATTGGTAGTACCAATTCCCGAAACATTAATTTTTTTACTAAATCTTTCCAGGAATTCATAGTAATTATTAAAGTTAAAATAAATTTTACTCCCTACCGGAGCATCATCCCAGTAAAATTCGAATTGAGCAAAATCAGTTTTAAAAATCGTTCCTATTGGGTGTTTGTCTAATGCTATTATTGAATCTATAGTTAGTTGTACTATAAATGCCATTTAATGTATCTATTGCATTAACCTGTGAAGTTTCTGAGATAAGAATTAATCTATTTTCTTCAACTTCCCTTAATTCAAATAGTTTTTTACCTTTTTTCTCGATGTATAATTCTCGCTCCGTTTTCTTATTTTTTAATTCAACATTCTTAAATATTGGGAGACTAAAACCAATTTGCTTCGCATAGCTGTTTCCAGAATCAGGAAAATCAATGAATACATTATTCAATTCATAGGAATTACCAATCGGGTCAACTATCTCTTTTAATTCGACACGTAGATTAAGCTCATCAATTACTCTACCTAAGACATCCTCTGTTTTTATAAGTTCTATTTCAGTATCAATTTGATCCAGAGTTTGTAGTCTGACTAATTCATAGAGTTCATCAGTAGGTCTATCGTCAGAATACTCTTTTTTAAGTACTGCTCTAGATTCAAAAACCGGTGTAGAAATTTGATTATATAAAAAAGCCAGAATTAGAAACAGAAAGACAGATGATATTATTATTATCTTCCCTCTATAAACAATATGTAATATCTCAATAAGTGATTTCTCTTTTTTTGTATTATTCGAAGACATAGCTACCATAATTATAATTTTCTTTGCTAATACCAGTTAAATTAATTGTAAAAAAGATTGCATAAGTCGATAATATTAGTGCAGTAGTGGTAAGAGCTATAGTAACCCATACTGCATTATCTGCCCACCAGTTTCTTGGTACAAATACTTGATCTCCAGATTGCAAGCCAAAATCTGCAGCCGTGCTGCCTTCCCGAATAATATCTTCAATATCAATCTGAATCTCTTCAAAATTTCTAATTAGTTTTATATTTTCTAAATCAGCATCCTCCGTTGTTCCACCCGCGAATGCTAATATTGCAGTAAATTTCTCATAATCAGAGACATAATAAAACCCGGGGTCGTTTACCTCTCCAAGAATGTTTATTCTAAACAATGCATTAACGCTTAAATGTGGATTTTTATACAAAGAGTCATAACGAGATTCTATTTCTAATTTAATCACTTTAAAATCTTTATTACTCGTGTTAATTATACCAATTAATGGTAAGGCAAGTAATCCATTTGGTTGAATATAATAATCACCGGTAATAACATCTTCAATATCAAGAAAAGCTATTCTAACTCCATCCCCTGGATTTAGTTCCTGAGCATATGAATTTAGACTCACAAATATGAAAAGTGTTGCGAAAAGAATAAGTAATAAATTCTTCATCAAGTCCTCTTTGGAGTTAAATAGATAATTAATTAAAAATATATAATAAAGTTAAAAACAATTACTTCAAATGGCTAAATTGGTCAATTATAAGTTCTTGTAATAAAATAAATCGGAGACTAGCCAATTGGGAATTTTTAATAGCAAAAACAATATTTATGCCATCACAAAAAAAAGAATAAAATTCAGGATAACCATTAAATAACTGTTTAAAAGATATTAAAATGAGAAAATTACCTGCTATGGTTCATTATATGACAAAACCAAAAAATAAATGTTCTTGTATAAAATAATCTCTATTGATTTTTTCTTATTCAAAATATTCAAAAATAATTTAACACTGGCTCGCAATATATTGATGAGAAGTATTACCTTTGTGATTAAAAATTCAAAAAAAATAAATAAAGGGTAAATTTTTAGCACAATTATTGATAGAATAATTCGGTTCAATAGATTTTGTGATAACTAATAAAGATCCTTTTGATTTTAATTTCAAATAATAAACATTTCATTAATTCAATATTCAATAAGCTTATATTTGAAGTATAATAAGCAATTCTTATGGAGGAATACAAATGCAAGTTCCATTTTTAGATTTAAAAGTACAATATAAATCAATTAAGAGTGAAGTAGATGTGGCAATTCAGCAGGTTATTGATAACACTGCTTTTATTTTAGGTAAGGCAGTTTCCGATTTTGAAAAAGATTTTGCTGAAGCTCATAGCGTAAAACATTGCTTTGGTACAAGTTCCGGAACTGATGGTAATCACATAGCATTATGGGCACTGGATATAAAACCTGGTGACGAGATAATTATACCGGCTAACACCTTTATTGCAACTGCTTGGGGAGCGACATTATGCGGGGCTAAACCGGTTTTTGTCGACTGTCATCCAGTTAGCTATAATATCGATCCTGCAAAAATTGAAGCTGCTATAACACCAAAAACCAAAGCAATTGTTGCAGTTCATCTATACGGTCAACCGGCAGATATGGATGCTCTGAACGAAATTGCTGCTAAACACAATCTGTATATTGTAGAAGATGCTGCACAGGCACACCTTGCTGAGTATAAAGGGAATAAAGTAGGCGGATTATCTGATGCAACTTCTTTTAGTTTTTATCCTGGTAAAAATCTTGGAGCTTACGGCGAAGGTGGCGCTATTGTTACAAATAATGATGAACTTGCCGAAAAAATAAAATTGATTAGAGAACATGGACAATCAAAAAAATATTACCACGATACATATGGGCATAACTACAGGATGGAAGGAATACAGGGAGCTGTTTTAGGTGTAAAACTAAAATATTTAGCCGGATGGACTAATGAGAGAAGAAGAGCCGCAGCAAAATATAAAGAACTACTCGGTAATATCGAACAGCTATCGGTGCCCGAAGAACTGCCTGATGTAAAACATGTTTACCATCTCTTTGTTACAAGAGTTAATGGCAAAACTCTTGAAGAACGAGAAGAAACAAGAAATAAACTACAATCATTTTTATCTGATAATGAAATTGCCAGCGGACTTCATTATCCGATCCCCTTACATATTCAAAAGTGTTTCAGCCATCTTGGTTATAATAAAGGTGATTTTCCGGTAACTGAAGATTTGGCACAGTCTGGCTTTTCATTACCAATGTTTCCTGAATTAAAGGATGAACAAATTGAATATGTCGCTTTAAAAATCAAAGAATTCTTTCTAAAGTAACTTCTATCTTTAGATCTATGAATTTTCGTTGCCGGTTATTCTAACTATATGCATTTTGATATTCAGTATTAAATTGCTCTTATTATGAATCTGATTGAATTTATGTTCATTTATTTAGGAAAATTTTATACAATTTTACTATTTTACAGAAAATATTTAAAATAATAATCAATTTGAAGGAGAAATTACTGTGGAAAATAAAAGTATTGTCGTAACTGGTGGAGCAGGATTCTTAGCTATCGCACATGATTCGCTTATTACTTGAATCGGGAAATAAATTACAATATTGGATGATTATTCCAATGGAAAAGAATTTCATTTGAAAGGAATAGAAACAAATCCAAATTTAAAAATTGTCAGGGGTGACATAACAAACTTAGATGATGTAAATAAGGCATTTGAAAATTGCCAGATAGTTATTCATCTGGCTGTTTTGGGATTACGGCAATCTATTAAAGAACCGGACCGTGTGAATGAAGTTATTGTTAATGGAACTCTGAATTGTCTTAATGTTGCCCGTGAAAATAACATTGAACTATTTGTTAATTGTTCATCATCCGAGGTATTTGGAACTGCACAATACATACCAATGAATGAAGAGCACCCGTTGTTACCTGAAACTCCTTATGCTGCCTCAAAGGTTGCACAAGATATGTACGTATTTAGTTATGGACAAACATTTGGATTACCCTGGACTACAGTAAGACCATTTAATATGTACGGTCCAAATTCTCATTGGCAAGGATATCGTGGAGAATTAATCCCAAAAATGATTGTGAGAGCAATGAATAAGCAACCATTGGTTATTTTTGGTGAAGGTAATCAAACAAGGGATTTCATATACGTCGAAGAAGCAGCCAAAGGAATAATAGATGTTGCGAGTAATAAAGATTGTTTGAGCAAATCTATAAACATATGTACCGGTGAAGAAACAACCATTAGAAAAATAGCAGAAATAATTTGCAACGAATTTTCACTTGATCCTGATGAATATATTCAAAAGCAGAAACCACGTCCTGGTGATGTTATGAGACACTTGGGTGATAATTCAAAATTTGAAAAACTTGTCGGTTATAAACCAAAAGCCACTATTGAAGAAGGTATAATTAACACTATATCCTGGTTCAAGACTTTGCCTTTTAGCCCAGAGGAATTGTTAGACCAAGAAAAACTAAGAAGTTGGGAGTAAAATAATCTTACAAGGCAAAAAATTTTTAATTACAGGATCGACTGGACGCTTGGGGACAGAACTTACTCTCAGACTGGAAGAGTTGGGGGCAGAAGTATTTCCAATTATTTTGAAAGGGTATCCTGATTCACCCAAACGAGTGGCCTGGAAGTCAACTTTTAAACCAATTAAAATTTTCACAAAAGAAGATTTAGAACAACTGGAATATCCTGATTATGTTATTAATTTTCATTGGCAAGTCAATCGCTCCAAATCTTTTACCGAACAGTTAATTTATGAGATTAATTCAAATATCTATGAGCATACATTTTTTTGGGATTGGTTAAAGTACACAACACCAAAAAAATTTATAAATATTTCAACAATAAAAATATTCAGTGAATTAAATCAAAATCCAATTTCCACTTCTTCCGAACCCAAGCCCCTAACACCCTATGGGATAGCAAAAGTAACGGCAGAAAAATATTTTAATGCTGTTTTTAACAAAACTGGGACCAAAACCATTCATCTTAGATTAGGATCCGTTTCATCTTATGGAGAAGTTCCATCTCAATTATTAACTCAACTTTTTAACAGCATATTTAATAGGAAAAAAATTACTATAAATAAGGGACACGTTTCAAATATTTTATATATCGATGAAGTAATCGATTTAATAATAAATTCTGCCTTGCTTGAAGATAAGGATACATACTTAGTTGTTGGGAAAGAAAACTTAAATGAGTATATAAGCCAGAGATTTGAAGAAATAGCTCAAGGAAGGTTGAATGCTGAATACGTAGATCTTCATCCTGGTACGGTAGACCCAATTTTTATTTCAGACCTAGATAAATTACAATCAACCTGGACCAGATCCTATTCTCTAGATTCCCTTATTGAAATGATTATAAAATCAAATCTCAGAAGCTTCTCCTACAATAGAGCAATCAAGCAATCCATTTAACGAAAACCAGAATGATTTATAAATTTGTAGCTAACCAATCCTTAGTTAAATTGTTCAAAAATAATACGTGAACATTTGTCTCATATTTTCAATAAAGTGAATAATTGATCTCATTTTGAAACTTTGATATTTATTAATAGTAATTATTAGCTCGTTTTCGTTACTTTCTGTTAGTTAAATAATGGCATAATTTTGGTTTTTTTGCTAAGAAATTAGAAAAAACCTAAATTACGATTTATTCAACTGAGGGCACTATCAAAAAAGTTTACGAAGAAAGTTCCATCGTTTAAATATTTATTTGGAACTATAGATATTTTGATTTTATTCGGTTCTTTCCTTGCAGCAATGTACTTGTTAAGAAAAGATGCTTCACTCAATTTTATTGAGTTCCTAGGACAGTCTGCATTCCCTGTATTTATCTTCTTTGTACTATCCTTAATTTATATAGTCATTTTCCAGTATAACGGTTTGTACAGGATAAATATAATTATAACCAGGGCTGCCCATCTTGCGCACATAATGAAGGCAATTTACTACGGCGCATTAAACATTGTTCTTATCTCGCTTTTAATTGAGCCGGCAGATGTGCTGGATCACCGCTTGATAATTTTTGTATCAGTTTTAATTGCAATACCTGCTCTCTATTTTTTCCGCGCAGAAATTCTTCGCTACATCCTCATCAGGTTTAGCGGGACAAGTTTTAAACGTAATGTAATAATTGTAGGCGACGGCAAAGCCGGTAAAATGCTGGCTACAAAATTGATGTACGAAAACCCGATAGGGTTGAACATTCTCGGTTTTGTGGACGATGATAAAAAATTAAACGAAGAAGTTGTTATCGGGAAAAAAGTGATTGGCAATTTGAATAACCTTGAAGAGATAATTGAAGAATACGATGTTGATGAACTGCTTATTGCAGTAGATGATGAAGATAATGAAAAAGTACTTGAAGTAATTGATCTTTGCAAAAGCTTAAACGTTAGTGTAAGAGTAACATCTGAACTATTTGATATCGTTGCAAGAAAAGTTTCCACAGAAAAATATGCAGATATTCCTGTACTTGATGTATATTCACATTACAATAATGCAATTACACTTGCAATGAAGAGAGCTTTTGATATAATTGTTTCAACAATTGCCTTAGTTATACTCGCACCTGTTATTTTAGTTATTGCATTACTAATTAAACTCACTTCAAAAGGCCCGATTCTCTTTAAACAAAATAGGGTGGGAAGATATGGCAAGACGTTTCTGATTTATAAATTTAGATCGATGACGATTCTTGATGGTGAAGATGAAGACAGGAAAAAGCTAATGTTAGATTTTATGAATAATTACAACGGTGATGCTGATACTAAAGTTATTAATAACAGCAGGGTAACCTGGATAGGAAATCTAATCAGGAAATCTTCACTAGACGAACTGCCTCAGCTTTTTAATGTGCTTAGGGGAGAAATGAGCTTAGTTGGTCCTCGCCCATGTCTTCCATACGAATATGAAAACTACGATGAATGGCAGAAGCGACGAGTTAGTGTAATTCCAGGATGTACAGGCGTTTGGCAGGTTTGGGGAAGAAGCTCTGTTTCATTTAAAGAAAGTGTTGTTCTGGATCTTTATTATATAAATAATATGTCACCCTGGTTTGATCTTCAGCTAATTTTTCAAACAATACCAGTAATGCTTACTGCAAGGGGTGCAAAGTAATAATAATTAGGATATGATTTCTAAAGGAATACTTAAACTGAACGAGATATAAGGAGGATAAAATGAAAGTTGGGGTAATTGGTCTCGGTTATTGGGGCCCAAATCTTGTTAGAAATTTTTTGGCTCACAGCGAAGTAACAAAAGTAGTTGCATGTGATACCAGAGAAGACAGATTGAAGTTTATTAAAGAAAAATTTCCTGCTGTTGAATTAACTCAGGATTGTCAAGGCGTTGATAAAAAGTAATGTGGATATTATTGTAATAGCCACTCCCGTAGACACACACTACAACCTTGGCTAAAAAAGCACTTGAAGCAGGTAAACATATTTGGGTTGAAAAACCTTTTACATCAACCTCTCAGGAAGCAGAGGAACTGATTGAAATTGCTGAAAGCAGAAATCTTAAAATATTTGTAGATCATACTTTTATTTATAACGGTGCAGTTCAAAAAATTAAAGAACTTGTTGATAGCGGTGAACTTGGTAATGTGATTTACTTTGATTCTGAAAGAATAAATCTTGGATTATTCCAAAGAGATGTAAATGTTATTTGGGATCTTGCACCTCACGATCTTTCAATTATGAACTATTTATTATCAAACCAACAGTTAAAGCACTTTCTGCAAGTGGAATAGCAAACTATAACGGGAAAGAAAATCTTGCGCACCTTTGTGTTTATTTTGAAGATAATTGCTTTGCACATTTTCACGTAAACTGGGTTTCGCCAGTTAAGATAAGAAGAATGATTGTTGGTGGCGATAAGAAAATGCTGGTTTACGATGACATGGAAAACTTTGAAAAAATTAAAGTTTACGATAGCGGTGTTGAGTTCAGCTCAACTGAAACAATACACCAAGCATTGGTGCAGTACAGAATCGGTGATATGTTCTCTCCAAAGATAAATCAGGTAGAAGCTCTTGCCTTAGGGGCAAAAGAATTTATCAATGCTATTAATGAAAACAGGCAGCCGCTTACAAGCGGTATAAACGGGCTTAATGTTGTTAAGTTGCTCGAAGCCAGTGACAAATCTATTGCAAACCGGGGTGAATTAGTTGAAATAGATTCAAGTGTTTTTGCCTGATTCTTTTGTAATTTATTAAATTTCATTATTAGCAGATTGAATTGATGGAGAAAAAAAATATAAACAATGTAAAACTGGGTAAAGACGTAAAGATATTTGATTTTGTTAATCTTTACGGTTGTTCCATTGGGGATAATTCAAAAGTAGGTACATTTGTTGAAATTCAGAAAAATGCTTCTGTAGGAAAAGATTGTAAAATATCATCTCATACTTTTATTTGCGAAGGGGTTCATATTGGAGATGGTGTTTTTATAGGTCATAATGTAACTTTTATAAACGATAAACACCCCCGTTCGGTTAATCCTGATGGAACTATGCAAACTGAAGAAGACTGGAAAGTTGTTGAAACCTTTGTACATAACGGGGCATCGGTTGGATCATCGGCTACAATTTTATGCGGGGTAACAATTGGTGAAGGTGCAATTGTTGGCGCAGGAGCGGTTGTAACTAAGGATGTACCGCCCAACTCAGTTGCGGCAGGTGTGCCTGCTAAGGTTATAAAAAAGATCTAACCAGGACTTAATAAAATAGTAGCTAGGTACAGTTAAGTTTATTCTTAGCCAGACCTTTAAAAAGAAAAAGCAGGAATGTGAGGGCACCTGCTTTTTTTGCGTAATCCAGTTTTATCCGTTCTGTTTATGTCAATAACTTGGTTAAGAAGTAAACTAACGAAACAAAATATACAATTCCCATAATCATCTTAAAAATACCTGTTGCGTTTCTGGATTTTTCTTTGGGGATAGCTACAGTGTAAGGTGCATTAAAACTTCCTGGTGAAAAATTTCCTTTAACTAATTTTTCAATATTAGTGTTAATTACTGAACCGCTTTTTGAGTATGTAAGTGAATCAGGAGATTTCATTTCCAATTACCTCTTAATACTTATTTTCTCTGTTTTCATATAATTCTCAGCAATAATTATACTAACATTAATGTAGTAAATAGTGTGAAAAATGATGAGGTTATTAACTATTAATGTAGAATTTACCGGTAAAATTCTTAAAGATTAACAAAAACGCAGAGTTGGATTGACTCGGAAAAGTGTTCTAAATTATTCACATATTATTAGGGCGGAATTTATTCTTCCCTGATAATTTCAATTCTCCTGTTTCTTTGTCTTCCCTGCTCGGATGTGTTGTCTGCAATCGGGAACTTATCTCCTAATCCATATACTTCAAAATTAGCCCGGTTCAAACCACCTAACACAACAAGGTATTCTAATACTGCTTTTGCTCTTTCTAATGATAGAGTTCTTATAAAATGCTCCGAACCATGGCTATCCATATGGCTTTCAATTCTCCATTTCAAATTAGGATGTGCTCTTAATATGGAGGTCACTTTATCAAGTTTTTCTTTAGCTTCAAATTTTATTTTGGATGAATTACCGCTAAATATTTCATCCGCTTCAAAAATTAGTTCAGTAGGAAGACTAGTGGCAGAGGAATCCGGACAGCCATCTCTATCATCAATTCCATTAATGTTTTCAGCAATATTAGGACAGTTATCAAACTCATCGGCAATTCCATCGTTGTCGTTATCCAGATCGGGACAGCCATCTTCGTCTTCAAATCCATCATAATCTTCCGGGTTATCCGGGCAAAGATCTGATACATCAGGAATTCTATCGTTATCGTTATCCAAATCGGGACAGCCATCAATATCTTCAAACCCATCAAAATCTTCAGGTTCATTTACACAAAAATCATCTGCATCTAAAAATCCATCGTTATCATTATCCTCATCGGGGCAACCATCCTCATCTTCAAATCCATCAATATCTTCAGGCATATCTGGACAATTATCATCTGAATTATTAATCCCATCCCCATCACTATCAACATTTACAAAAGGTGAAAAAGATATCCCGGCTAATGCAGTTAAATAAAAATCGTTCGATTTTGATGCTGCAATATCATCAAGGTAATCAGTAAGTGAAATGTGGGCTCCAGCAGAGAGGTTTAAGCTTAAATAATCGCTAACCAAGTATTTAAAACCAAGATCAAAATCGTAAGTTTGAGTACTTTTTTCGTACAGAGCGGCTTCATTCCAAGGTAATAAATTTCCATCGTTGTCCTTTGGATCGAACCAAAGATTTGACATACCCGCCATCAGAAACGGGAAAATAACATCATCAATTGAATAGCTGTATGAAAAAGCAAGACCGACTGATTTAAGATCTGTGGAGATAAGGGGAAAAAATTTCGCGTGCACCATCTTTGGTAAATACTGTAGTTCTATCATCCTGCCCGGAAATCTGCTGCAATGTTCCGAACAATCTTAATCCAAAGCTGCTTGGAGAATCAGTTAAGAAGAAATAATCTAAAGATAGTTTTGTTGAATAACCCGGTTTTGCTTCATTATAATCGGTAAAGCCTATAGCCGTACCACCCTCCAGAGAAAAAACCCAGTTTCCTGAAAAAATATGATTTTTGGATAAAGAAACACCCTGTGCCCAAAGTGGCTGGCAAAGAAAAAATGTAAACAGTATTGTTAGTAATATTTTCATAATTACTAAATGCTACTAATTGTCTCAAAATGAAATATATACTAAAAAAAGGATGTTACCAATAGTATATATTACAAATATTATAGAGCAAAAATGTTTGCGAGCCATAAATATTGATGAGAAAGTTAATAAATTTTAACGATTTTATTTCACATTTACAATTAATATGTATGGAATTATGGTTGATATTTCAATACTTTTATAATTCCGGTTTTTCAAGTTTTATATAACTCAATATTCTAAAAAAAAGTCTTTATTGAAAAACTTCAAATAAAGAATATTAAATCCTAGAGGAGTAAAATATGTTCGAACCTCAAATTTATACTAATAGAAGAAACGCTTTAAAAGCAAAATTCGATTCCGGAATTATTCTTTTTCTCGGTAATGAAGAAAGTGCAGCTAATTATACAGCAAACACTTACTCATTCAGGCAGGATAGCAGCTTCCTATACTATTTTGGTCTTGATTTACCCGGACTTGCAGCTACCATTGACGTTGATAATAATATCGATGCAATTTATGGTAATGATTTTACAATTGATGATATAGTTTGGATGGGTCCTCAACCGACCATGGAGGAAGTAGCGGAATTAGCAGGTGGCGTTAAAGCTGAACAAGCTGATAAACTTGCGGAAGTTTTAAAGGAAGCATTTACTAGTGGAAAGAAAGTTCATCTTTTACCTCAATACAGACCGGAAAATCTATTAAAGGTAAGCAGCTTACTTGGTATTTATCCTAATAAGGTAAATGATTATGTTTCTGAAAAATTGATCAGGTCTGTTGTTGAGCAGCGTTCTGTAAAATCGGAAGAAGAAATAAAAGAAATTGATTTTGCTGTTGATATAGCTAATAAAATGCACACTACAGCTATGAGAATGTTAAAGCCTGGTATAAGCGAAAAAAAGATTGCCGGAATGATTGAAGGAATAGCGTTATCACTTGGTAATGGTTTGTCTTTCAGGCCAATTGTATCAATTCATGGAGAAACTTTACACAATCATTCTCATGAGAACATAGTTGAAGAAGGAGATCTGCTGGTTAACGATTCTGGCGCAGAAACAAATCTGCATTACGCCAGCGATATAACCCGCACTTTGCCTGTGAACGGAAAATTCACGCAAAAGCAACGAGAGATTTACGAAATCGTTTTAAAAGCAGAAATGCAGGCAATTGAAGAAGTTAAACCTGATGTATTTAATAAAGATCTGCACATGTTAGCCGCACGGATAATTGTTGATGGCTTAAAGGAAATTGGTTTAATGCATGGTGATACCAGCGAAGCACTTGATGTTGGCGCTCACGCTTTATTCTTTCCGCATGGGTTAGGACATATGATGGGATTAGATGTACATGATATGGAAGGTTTAGGCGAAAACTTTATTGGTTATGATGAAGAAACATCTCGAAGTCCACAATTTGGTTTGTCTTACCTGCGGTTAGCAAAAAGACTTAAACCGGGCTATGTATTTACCATAGAACCGGGAATTTATTTTATTCCCGAACTTATTGATATGTGGAAGAACCAATCGAGGCATTTTGAATTTATTAATTATGATAAAATAGATGAGTATCGCGATTTTGGTGGGATAAGAATTGAAGATGATATTTTGGTTACTGATGATGGTTATAGAGTGCTTGGTTCAAAGCCAATACCAAAAACTGTAGATGAGGTAGAAAAACTGGCTTCAAGTTAAATTTTTTCACCACAGAGTCGCAAAGATTCTCTGCGTCTTTGCGGTTAAGATCTTTCAACTATTTACTTCCAACCGGAGTATTTACAATTAGCAAACTCACGTCCGGCTTTTAATGCTTCGATGTTTAGCTGAACAACCTTTTCACCTTTTCTTCCGAATATTTTTCTTATGCCGCTTTCTAAGTTTTCATATGGAATATCAATAAACGGAGATGCAGCACCAAGTATCACAATGTTAGATGAGCGGGTAGATTTTATTTCCCGTGCAATTTTATCTGCATCTAAGAGTACATGGTTTTTTAAACTTTTTATCTCATCTAATAACTTATCTAATTCGGGATAGTCATCAATATTTAAAAATGGTTTTGAATTGGTAACAACCCAGCCATCATTTCTTAAAAAATTCAAATACCTGAGAGATTCCATCGGTTCTACGGATATTATTATGTCGGCTTGTCCTGCTGGAATCAGGTCAGAGGAGATTGGTTTATCAGAAATTCTTAAATGTGATTGAACCGAACCACCGCGCTGGCTCATCCCGTGAACTTCCGATTGTTTTAAGTGAAGGTTATTTTCAAGTGCTGCCATTCCTATTGTGGCAGCTATTGAGAGAATTCCCTGTCCTCCCACTCCTGCTAAGATTATGTCTGATTTCATATTTCTTCTTTTCTCAATTACTTACACTTTTACTTTCTGTTTTATGTCCTTCTTACTCTTCTTAACAATCTGTATACATTCTCTGCTTGGTATAACAACAGAAACACCTTCATATTCAATTTCTTCTTTTAAAACTTCTATCATATGTTCATGATATTTTTTAAGCGGAGTAACAACTCTAACATGATCAGGGTGAACCCCAATTCCTTTACAGATCTCTTCTAGTTTAGCAAACGCTGAAGATTCCTGCCCGCCTGTCATTCCTGTAGTGGAATTATCTGAGATTATTACTGTCATTGGGGTGTTTTCATTTACCGCATCAAGCAAACCTGTCATTCCTGAGTGCGTAAAAGTAGAATCACCGATTACCGCAATAGCCGGTCTTATCCCTGCATCTGCAGCACCCTTTGCCATAGTTATCGAAGCTCCCATATCCACGCAAGTGTGAATTGATTTATATGGTGAGAGCGCACCAAGTGTATAACACCCGATATCGGAAAAAACTCTTTGATCATCGCCATATTGTTTCATTGTTTCATTTAAAGCATCGTAAACATCTTTGTGGCTGCAGCCGGCACAAAACTGTGGAGGTCTGTTTGCAACGATACCAGGAATCGGAAAAGTCTCTCCAATTCCTTTACCAAATGCATTGGCAATAATATTTGGATTTAACTCTCCCGCTCTCGGAATGGTACCATCTAACCTTCCAAGTACCCGCTTTTCTTTATTCAGAAATCCTCTTAACAATTCTTCAACCATCGGGTATCCCTCTTCAATGATTAAAAGCTTATCACACTCATAATCAATTTTCTGCACCATTTTTGTAGGAAGAGGATACTGCCCAATTTTTAAAACAGGATGAGGACATTTGCCATCCGGAAAATTTTCCATCAAATAATTAAATCCAATTCCGCAGGCAATAATTCCTAAAGATTTGTCTTCGCCTTTAAAATATTTATTGTATTTCGATTCATCAGAAATTTTTCTGAGCTCGGTTAGTTTGTCTAATAATACCTGGTATTTTTTCCGAGCATTAGAAGGGAGCAAAACAAATTGAATAGGATCAGCAGGATATGAAATTTCCTTTTCATCTTTGATTGCCATTTGTGCTACTCCTGAACGGGAATGGGAGAGACGGGTTGTAAGTCTTATCATAACAGGTAAATTATATTTTTCCGAAAGATCCAATCCTTCATAAGACATATCATAAGCTTCCTGCTGGTTTGAAGGTTCAAGAATAGGGATGAGTGCAAACCTGCCATAGTACCTGGAATCTTGTTCATTCTGAGATGAATGCATTGAAGGATCATCGGCTACTGCAACCAGTAAGCCGCCGTTCACTCCTGTTATTGCAGAATTCATAAATACATCCGCAGCAACATTAAGTCCAACGTGTTTCATTGCAGCCATCGAACGCTTTCCTGCATACGACATACCAAGTGCAGCTTCCATTGCTGTTTTTTCATTCGCAGACCACTTCCTGTGAATGTTTCGTTCTTTAGCAATTTTAGATCTTTGCACATATTCCATTATTTCTGTTGAAGGTGTTCCCGGGTAAGCATACATACCTGACATCCCGCCATCTATTGCGCCCTGGGCTACAGCTTCATCGCCTAATAATAATAACTTTTCCATGGTAAATCTCGATTATAATTTTGATTTGCAGAAATTAGAATTTATAGATTTATTCCCTTTTTAAGATAAAATCGTATAAATAAAATTACCCAATTTAGTATTAATAACATATCACTTAACTGTATTGAGTATAAGAGAAGGGTAGAATATGAGACAAAGGTTTTTAGTTTCTATTTGAAAATTATTATAACTTTTTCTAAAGTTTTTATAACTTCTTATTGTTATTTGAACTCATAACCATCTAATATATAATTATTGACTAATGGCTGTTAGTGATGTACAATCCCGCAATAAGTTTTTTATATCAATCTGGATAGTATTCTTCTTACTTCTGATTGCCTATTCAATTTATATTTTAATTACCTCGCCCGGGCTTGCTTTAAACTTAAAACCACTTACCGATGATATCGTTCCTTATGTTTCTTTCAGGGTAATAGTGGGATTATATTTCTTTATTGCTCTCTTCAACCTGAAAAAAATAAAAAATAACAAGCTGTGGTTTGGTGCAATTATAGGGGTTGGATTGTTGAGCAGGTTGATTCTCATTCCTTCCCAGCCGGTCCTGGAAGATGATTATTACCGTTACTTATGGGATGGAGCAGTAACTGCGCACGGTTATAATCCATACGTTTACAGTCCGCTTGAGCTAATGGATTGCACTAGATTCAAATGTGCCTGAGGAACTTCATCAGCTTGCAAAAGATTCTGGTAAAATAATTAAAAACATAAATCATCCGCACATCAGAACAATTTATCCAATACTTTCTCAAGCTGTATTTGCTGCAGCATATTTTATAGATGATTGGCAATACTGGAGCTGGAAAATACTCCTGCTTCTTTTCGATCTACTCCTTTTATTTGTTTTGATAAAGATTCTTAAACATTTAAAGCTTCCAACAATATTTGTTGCGTTCTACTGGTTGAACCCAATTGTTATTCACGAAATTTTTAACGGCGCACACATGGATATGCTGGCACTGCTTCCGGTAATGCTGGCATTATATTTTCATTTAAAAAATAAGTTATGGTATTCTTTGATTGCACTTGCTATTGCTGCAGGATTTAAACTATGGCCGGTTGTACTTCTTCCCCTGTTGTTAAGAAACACATTTCCAGACTGGAAACAAACAGCAAAATATACTATTGCATTTGCTTTGATGATTTTGCTGCTTTTTATACCGGTATTGCTTAGTAATCTTAATGAGAGTTTAGGTTTTATTAAATACGCAGGTAAATGGGTAAACAACGCAGCATTCTATTCGATTTTTAAATGGCTTATTCAAAATGTTATTTACCTTTTTGAATTTAACATAAGTTGTATCTCGTGCATAACCAGGTGGGGAATTGTAATTCTATATATTATACTTGTTGCATTTATACTTAAAAGGAAACCATCTGACCATACCCAGTTCTTCAGCAAAGCATTATTAATAGTTGCAGTGCTATACCTTGTAAGCCCCACACAGTTTCCATGGTATTATAGCTGGATGGTTCCGCTGCTGGCAATAAGACCAATGGTTTCTTTACTACTCTACCCTTTGCTTCTTCCGTTATATCAAATAAATTATTTATCCGAAATAATAGTTTACATACAGCATTTACCCATAATTATACTCTTCATTTTAGAACTGCGGGGAAATATCTGGAAGAATAAGTTTTTCTTTCAGGATAAGGAAGTAATAGAAACTAATTTATTGATAGAGCAGCAAATTAGTTTTTTAATCTGATTTAGCTGGTTAGCAAGGTGGTGAAAAAACGAGTGTAAAAGTTTCCGCTTCATTTCATTATATTTAAGCAATAACTAAAGAACTTGCTTGAATAAATGAAAATCATTTCTACATTTATTACCCTTCTTTTATTATCTGCTCCCTGCAGTGCCTTTACAGATGATTATATTTTCAAACAACTTACTGTAAACGATGGACTTTCGCAGAGCACTGTTTTTGCAACCATTCAGGACAGCCGCGGGTATATGTGGTTTGGTACAATCAATGGATTAAACCGTTATGATGGTTACGAATTTAAAGTGTACGCTAATAACCCAGGCTGATTCAACATCTATCTCCGATAATTTCATTTCAGCATTGTTTGAAGATGATGAGAATTATATATGGGTGGGTACAACAAACGGCTACTTGAATAAATTCAACAGGAAAACAGAAACTTTTACACGCTATAATATAAATGATTACTTCGATTTAGTTGATGAACCGGAAACAGAATATTATGAATACCCGCTTGCTTTTTCCAGGAACCAGGTAAACACTATTACTTCTATTAAACAGGATGCTGAATGGTTATCTGTGGATAGGCACCTGGGGAAATGGTTTGATAAGATTTGATAAAAAGAGTGAAGCGGTATTCATTATTATCACAATCCTAACGATCCCTTTACCTTAAGCCATAACCGTGTAATGGATATTTGTGTTGATAAGCAGAACCTCCTTTGGGTTGCAACCTTTGGCGGCGGGCTTAACAGGGCAGTAATTCAAAATCATCCTAGATTCTTTGGGTAAACTGATTAAAAATAACCAGATAGGATTTGAACATTATAAAAATATTATTGGCAACAAAACAAGTTTAAGTGATAACAAGATTATTACTTTGTTTGAAGACAGAGAAGAAACCCTGTGGATAGGAACCTATGATGGAGGGTTGAACAAACTGGATTTTAAAAATAAAACATTGTCTTCCAACGAGGCGAAGTTTACCAGCTATACTGCGCGAGGCATATTTTCAGATTGCATTTGTAATAACACAGTTATGGCAATTGCACAGGATAGTGATGGATATATTTGGATTGGAACTTTTGGCGGGGGTATGGATAAACTCGATATTCATTCTGAAACTTTTACACATTACTATCACGATCCTGCCAATCACAAATCGCTGCCGGATAATGATATCCTTTCACTATATGTAGATAGATCAGGAATTTTATGGATTGGTTCTCACCTGGGAAAAGGAGTTACAAAACTTCAAAAGAACATTACAAAATTTAATCTTATGAATAAAGATTCCGGCGAAAAACCCTATCTAAATGATGATGTTGTCTGGTCTGTATATGAAGATTCAAAAAATAATTTATGGGTGGGAATGTACAGGGGTGGCTTAAATTTTATAAACAGTAAAACCAGCAGAACTATTGTTTATCAACTTAACGAAGAGAATAACAACAGCATTAGCGATAATCATATCCGTTCAATTAAAGAAGATGATTTTAATAACCTTTGGGTAGGAACATATTCCGGTGGATTAAACAGGTTCAATTTAAAAACCGGAAAAATCGATAGGTTCAAAAATGATCCTGAAATTTCAAACTCACTTTCTGCAAACCAGGTTCAAGATATATTGATTGAATCCGACACTGTAATTTGGGTGGCTACTTTTGGTGGCGGGCTAAACAAGTTAAGCTTTGATAAACAATCTTACAGGAATTCCTTCAATTACAGTTTATCAGAACAACCAATCAGATCCACAATCATTAGCTGATAACAGGGTTTATAAACTTTTTAAAGATAGTAAGAAAAATTTTTGGGTAGGAACTTACGGCGGCGGATTAAATAAATTTGATCCTTCTTCCGGAACATTTAAATACTACCAGCATAATGCGGATGATCCGAATTCAATCAGCGATGATAAAGTACTATCACTTCTGGAAGATTCTGACGGAACCATCTGGGTTGGAACTTCTGGTGGAGCACTTAATAAGTTTAACCCGTTAACTGGTAAGTTTACCCGCTACTCAACTAACCAGGGCTTAACAAGTTCAGTTGTGTACGGAATTTTAGAAGATAATTCACGTAAATCTATGGCTCAGCACAGATGATGGTATTTTTAAGTTTGATATTGAAATTGAAAAATTTACACAGTTTGGTTTAGAAGATGGTCTGCAAAGTCTTGAGTTTAGCGGCGGAGCTTATTTTAAGGATAGGAGCGGGAAGATGTACTTTGGTGGAATTAACGGATTAAATTATTTTTATCCCGACAGCATTCCCGTAAATAATTATGTACCGCCGGTTGTTATAAGTTCAATTAAACTTTTTAACGATAATCTGAAAGGTGAGCTTGATGAGATAATTTTATCTTATGATCAGAATTTTATTTCTTTCGAATTTTCTGCCCTGGATTACACTAACCCGCGCCGTAATAAGTATTCATACAAACTGGGGGGATTACAGCAAAACTGGCAAAATGTTGATGCAAATATGAGGATTGCCAATTACACTAACCTTCCTGCCGGTGAATATATTTTTCGGGTTATTGGATCAAACTCCGATGGTGTTTGGAACACTAAAGGTGCAAGTATTAAATTAATCATTACCCCGCCCTACTGGCAAACCTGGTGGTTCATTGCGCTGGTTATAATAATTTTAGGATTTATCACTTATTACATAAGTACCCTCAGCATTAAAAGCCAGCTTGCAATCGAGCAGCTAAAAACAAAAATTGCTTCTGATCTTCATGATAACGTTGGAGCAGGATTGACTGAAATATCTATCCTTAGCGAAGTTGCAGCGCAAAAGATGGATGGCAATGCAGAGAAAAATTCAAAAGAAATTAAAAACATAAGCAATATTGCACGCGAACTTGTTGATAATATGAGTGATATCGTTTGGGTTGTTAATCCGCAAAGAGATTCCCTGTACGATTTAATTATTAAGTTAAAAGATTCTTACAACGAATTCCTGAACACAGTTGGAATATCTTTCCAGGTAAAGAATATTGATAAGACAGACGATGTACATTTGCCGATGGATTACAAGCAAAACCTGTTAATGATGTTTAAAGAAGCAATTAACAATGCAATTAAGCACAGTAATTGCAAAAAAATAACGCTTGAAGCTAACGTTAGAAACGATGTGATAGAATTAATGCTTACTGATGACGGAATAGGAATTGAGAACTACAATAAGACTTCTGGTAATGGCATTAGCAAACATGGAAAATCGTGCAAAGAAACTTGGCGGAAGAATGAAGTGGAGATCTGAGCGTGAAGAAGGAACCAAGGTAATTTTCATAAGTAAATTGGCAAGCTTAGAAAGATCAGATCATTTTTTAAAGGATAGTAAATTTTTATATCGATATATTTTTATACAGGAGTTTTTCATACGATGATTAACGTTGTGATAGTTGAAGATAATGAAACAATCCGCGAAGGATTAGCTGCACTTATTAACGGAACAACCGGGTACTCCTGCATCGGTTCATTTAATGATTGCGAAAGTTTTTTGGATAAGCTACAGAGTTTAAGTATTGATGTTGTCCTGATGGATATTGCCCTTCCAGGCATGAACGGGATTGAAGGTGTGAAAAAAGCAATTGAGATTGAGCCGGATCTGGATATTCTTATGTTAACTATTTATGAAGAAAGCGAAGTAGTTTACGAAGCGCTTTGTGCAGGCGCTTGCGGTTACCTTGTTAAAAAAACTCCGCCGTCAAGATTGCTGGAAGCAATAAAGGAGGTTCACGAGGGTGGCTCCCCAATGAGTTCAAGAATAGCACGCCAGGTAATTAACACTTTACAGGAAGGCAAAAAAACTTCTCCTGATAAAAGTAAAGATCAATTAAGCGAAAGAGAAAAGGAAGTTGTTAATCTTCTTGCACAGGGAAATAATTACCAGGAAATTGCTGACCGGCTATTTATAAGTGTTGATACGGTACGACATCACATAAAAAACATTTACAAAAAACTCCACGTTCATACTCAAACCGAAGCAGTTGCAAAAGCAATAAGAAAAAAGCTTATCTGATTATTATTCCCTGCTATTTTTGACATCCACCTACATATATATGTAGGTACCCTTCTATGGTTGATCGAAAATATCAAAAAACCACACAAATATGCGGTTGTAAAGGGAGTAAAACTTTCTAATTTTAATTCAGGATTAAACAGTGGTAGCAGGTATTTATATATTCTAATCCTGATAACTGAACCTGGAAGCAAAAATATCTAACAAAAAATAAGGGTGATAAAATGAACGGAAGCGAAATAATTAAAGAGCTTACCAACCCTATTTCGGATTTAATAAGCGATGAAATTTACGAGCTACTTCGCGATCGCGGGCTTATACACGAAAGGGCTGTTAGGGATTACAAAATCAGGAAGAAGTTTAAACAACTGCGTTCACAAAAACTAAGAACCGGCGATGCCATTGATACTTTAAGAGAAGAGTACCCATACCTGCAGTTTGATACTATAAGAAAAATTGTGCATAATCCGCCCAAACAATTAAGTGTTTAATAGCTGACCCTGGCTCAATTTCCGCCCTGTTCTTATTTATTTGAAAAGAGCAGGGCAGAGCTCTTATAAATACCTGAATAGCAGCTAGTACGTCTATTATAATTCCTGACACAATCTTCTCATCTTCGCTTCATCAAAATATTTAATATTTATCCTCTTTTATAAGTTGTAAACACTTTTCACTTTACAACTTTATTACTAATTTACATTAAAAAAATGAGGATACGATGAACTGTCCTTCCTGTGGTAAAGCAAGTAAACCGGCGGCTAAATTTTGTAAATTTTGCGGAAGTCCTTTATCAGCAAATTATAAAACATGCGCAAACGGGCATAACTATGATGCAGCACTTGCAGTTTGCCCTTATTGCCCCAAGCCGACTGCAAATAGTGCTCCACAGGAGAATATAACCAGTGCCAAAACAGTCTTGGATACTCCAATTGTGCAACCTGAAAAAACATCCCTCGATACAAAAACCGCAAAACCGGAAGCACCCATAATTACCAAAAACAAAGTTGAAAAGGATAAGACTACTGAAACGAACAAACCCCCGGTTACGAAAACAGGCGGGAAAAAACCTGAGGAGAAAATAAAAAAATTAGCCGGCTGGCTTGTTAGTTTCGATCTGAATCCTGAAGGAACCGATTTCAAACTGTTTGAGGGAAGGTTAAAAATAGGAAAGGATCAATCAAATGAAATTGTTTTAGATGATCCTGAAGTATCTGATGAACACGTGCTTATTTTTTGCAAGGATAATCAGATTCTTCTGCAGGACGAGCTTTCAGCTAACGGAACTTTTGTTAACGGAAATAAAGTTGATTCAAGAATTGAGCTTAAAGATAATGATGAAATTAAAGTTGGGAAAACTTCCTTCAAGATTAAAATCATTTAAAATAAAACATCAATTATAAAGATTCAGCTATAATATGAATTTTAATTTTGAAATAGGTAACCGGTCCGATGTTGGAAGAGTTCGTGAAGTTAACGAAGATTACTTCGGTTCATTCCATGGAAGTTTTGGCGAATTACTTGTTGTTTGCGATGGTATAGGAGGACACAAAGGAGGCGAAACTGCTTCTCGGCTTGCAGTGGATGTAATAAAAAACCATTTTGAAAATTTAAATGCTGATTACGATGTGATGAGAGAATTACAAAGTGCACTCTCTGTAGCTAATAATAAATTGGTAGAAACTGCCAGCCAGGATCGATCGCTTGAAGGAATGGGTTCAACTGCTGTTATTGTTCTGTTTAAAGATGATATTGCTTATACAGCTAATCTTGGTGACAGTCGTATTTATCTGGTAAGAGATGAAAAAATAAAACAGCTTACTACCGATCACTCATTAGTTCAGCAAATGATAGATTCGGATATGTTAACCCCCGAAGAAGCAAAGAACCATCCGAAAAAAAATGTTATTACAAAATCACTTGGAAGAGAAGGCGAAGTCGAACCGGATATTTCTGATCCAATTGAACTGCTTAAAAATGACAAGTTTATTTTATGCACCGATGGTTTAACAAATTACGTTAAGGATGATGAAATACTTAAAATTGCGGGTACCGACCCTGTGCAGCAAGCAGCAGGAAAACTCATAGATCTCGCCAATGAAAAAGGGGGAAGCGATAACATTACAGTTCAAATTGCTGAAGTAAGAGTTGATATTTATACACAGACAGAAAGCAGTAAAAAGAAAAAAATGCTGTTTTACTTTTTAATTGGTGTAGTGCTTGGAATTGCTGCAATTGGTATTTTCAAACCGGATATTTTCAATCTAAGATTTTTAAAACCGGTAGAACCCGATTCTACAAAAACGAATTTGCAGGATAGTTCATCTGTTGATTCTTCTGCTAATTTAATTAATCGTGATTAACATTGATAAATAAAAGCTGGTTATACACAGGAGGCAAAATGAAAAACTGTATATGAGATTTGGAGAAGCTTACTATTAGTTCCTCTCCTTGCGCTAATATTTTCTGGTCCACTAAAAGCACAGGATGAAATTCTAAACGAACTGCTGAACACCGCCAACCTGCTGAATGAAACATTGCTGGAGCTTACTGCCCTTTCCGATGAAGATGAAAACCTGATCGGTGATGAACTGGATAAACAAATATCAAAAGATCTTCGGTTTACTAAGGAGAAAAAATTCAACATCAAAAATATTTTTAACAAACTGATGAAGAATGTTCAACGAACGAGCATAAACTACAGTTACAAGGTTGTTAGAACAGATGAGGTTAACGCTTATGCTATTGCCGGTGGCAGGATGTACATCAACACGGGAATTATTGATTTTCTTGATACTAAAGATGAAATCGCTTTTGTTCTTGCACACGAAATTTCTCATAATGAATTAAAGCACTGTATAAAAAGAGTTCAGTATGCTGCAATTGCATCATCTATTGATCCTAATCTTGGTGAAATTGTACAGGTTGCTTATGGTATGTATTCCATGCCATTTACAAAGTATGATGAGTTTGAAGCCGATGAACTTGGTGTAGAGTTGATGAAGAAAGCTGGTTATAATAAATCGGGTGCGGTTTCTTTCTTTGAGAAATTGGAAAAACTTGAAAAAGAATATGGTATGGATCAAAGAGACCCGGTTAATGATTTTATTTCTTCGCATCCAACTGCAAAGGAACGGAGAAACAGGGTAAAAAAAATGTGACCCCATAATCGTGGAGGATATATATGTTTTGTACTGAGTGCGGTCAGCAAAATTCTGATACTGCAACTTATTGTTTAACCTGCGGTAAACCTTTGGACAAAGATGAACCGGTTAAGCAAGCAGTACCTGGCGGAATGCAAGGTGCTTTTAATAATACTGTAAATAATTCCGGGCAGGGAAAAATGGCAGCGCTGCCACCGGAGTTAACCGGATGGAACTGGGGCGGATTCTTTTTTACATGGATTTGGGGAATTGGCAACAGCACATTCATTGCTCTTCTTGCTCTTCTTCCTTTTGTAAATTTAGTGATGATCTTTGTACTTGGTGCAAAAGGAAATGAATGGGCATGGCAAAATAAAAAATGGAACAGCATTGAGCATTTTAAAAAAGTCCAGAAGCTGTGGGCTATATGGGGAGCCGTGTTGTTTGCTATTGGGTATTATTCTATTTACAATTATCATAAGTGTATGTTATAGCTGCTTCTGATCCATATTATTATGATTATTGATTTATTATAACAATACATTTCCAAAATTTAAAGAATGAAAAAAAGAATGCTTAAAATTTCAATATCTGCGGCAATTGCCATTATTATAATGTTCATTACTGGTTAGCCGGTTTATGGTGTTCTACTTCCGGCATACCCCCTGAATTGTTAAGTGTTGAGAAAATTGAAATACAACAATTTAATGCAGATTCGATTAACCTTAATGTTTTTGTTACAGTTTTAAACAAGAATAATTTTAAAATAGATGTGAGTGAGCTTTATGCAAACATTTTGCACAACAGGATACAATTGGCATTGCAAAAAAAATGAGATGGTTCAATTAAACGCACTGGATACAGCGGAGGTAAATTTTTATGCTGCTCTTAACACACAGAAATTTATCAAATCAGTTAGTGATAAGAGTGATTCGCTTAATCTTAGAATGTTAGGAACTGCAAATGCAGATTTAGGATTGTTTTCCGTTCCTGTTGATATTGATCTTGAATATTCATTTAATGTAAAAGAAAATATTTCGCAGCTAGTTGAAAGAGATGTACAAGTTGAAAATCTAATTAAGCTGGAAGGTGGGAAATTAAAATCTCTCGGTACAAGCGAATCTGTTGTTGAAGTGGAATTTAAAGTTCAAAATCCCTACGGAGTTGATTTTAGAGTTGAAGGTTATCCATCAAAAATTTTTATAAATGATAAGGAAGCAGGCAGCGGAAATATTAAAACCGCAATTGAAATCGAGAAAAAAGGTGATGGTATAAAAGCCGTTTCAGTTTATAAATTAGATAATGTTAAAACTATCACTTCCCTGTTCGGTTCAATCTTCACCAGGAAATTAATTTATAAAACAACCGGTGTTTTATTAATAGATATTCTAGGATACAAAATTCAATTTCCTTACAGTTTTAACGGAGAATTAATTAAAATATGATTAACTCAAACACTCCCAGAATAATAACCGTTGGCAGATCGCCTCAAAACGATATTGTTATTGATAACAAAAATGTTTCTTCCAGCCACGCCTGCTTTAAAATTTTAAACAATGAAATAATACTTGAAGATGTTGGATCAACTAACGGCACTTATGTTAATGGTGAAAAAATAACATCACAAAAAGTTACTGCGAGTGATACGATAACTTTTAGTAAGCAGCACACATTTGATTGGAGCAGATTGAAGAAATTAGTCAATACAGATCAACCTGCTAAGACTGAAGGAGCAGGAAGAGTTCATACAAAAATTAAAGAAAGAGAAGTTATAAACATTGGGCGCAGCAGTGATAACGACCTGGTAATAAATAATATTAAAGTTTCCAGGAAACATGCAAAATTGGAAAAAACAGGTAATGAATGGTTTATCGAAGACCTGGGAAGTTCAAACGGCACATTTTTAAATGGGGAAAAAGTTAAAGGAAGTCAAAGTAACACCAAAAGATGTGCTTACAATAGGCGGCATTCCATTAAACATCGAAAAATTATTTGCAGCAGAAAAAGAGATTAAGGGTGATATTCAAATTGCTGCAAATAATATTACTTTCAGGGTTAAGGATAAAATTAATTGTTGATTGATGTTGGGTTAACTATTTTGCCAGGTGAGTTTGTTGGATTGATTGGTCCAAGCGGTGCGGGTAAAACCTCTTTAATGATGATGATGAACGGAGTTGTAAGACCAAGCCAGGGCGATGTATTTATAAATTCTCAATCACTTTATTCAAATTTCGATTTATTCAAAGGACAGATTGGTTACGTTCCGCAGGATGATATAATCCACCGCGAACTTAAAGTGCAGGAATCATTTACTTATACAGGCAAATTAAGATTAGATAATTATTCAAATGAAGAGATTGCAACACAAGTTGATACAGTGCTAGATACGCTTGGTATTGAAGATACAAGAGACACACTTATTGGTTCTGCAGAAAAAAAGGGTATTAGCGGTGGGCAGAGGAAAACGAGTTAACCTTGGACAGGAACTATTAACTGAGCCATCCGTTTTATTTTTAGATGAACCAACCAGCGGTCTCGATCCTAAAACAGATCTTGATGTTATGCATCTTTTCAAAGGAATTGCTGCAAAAGGAAAGATTATAATTCTTACAACGCATAATATTACCAAAGAAAATTTTGAAATTCTTTCGCACCTTATCGTTCTTTCCAAAGGCGGTAAGCTGGCATACTTTGGTGAGGCAAATAAGGCTGCTGATTACTTCCAGGTTGATAAACCTTACGAGATATTTGGAAAGCTTGAAACAAAAGAACCTGATCACTGGAAAGAAAAATTCAGCAAATCACCAGAATATAAAAAATTTGTTGCTGCACGCGAAGAATCAATTTTAGAGAGCAAACCCACCGAATATCTCGGCACCACCCAGCCGTAAAGCAGATATGAAACAATTTCTCACTTTAACTGAAAGATTTTTCAGGGTGAAGTTAAGGGATAGAGTAAGCACAGCAATTTTATTACTTCAAGCGCCTATAATTGCAATACTAATTGCACTCGTCTTTGATGATGCAAGTGAAAAAACTGCTGCACTTTTCATTTTAGTAATTGCTGCCGTCTGGCTGGGCTGTTCAAACGCTGCAAGAGAAATTGTTAGTGAACAAGCGATTTTCAAACGGGAAAGGATGGTAAATTTGAAAATTCCATCTTATCTTTTTTCCAAAGTAACAGTACTTATGTTGCTTTGTTTTGTACAGTGCACAATACTCGCAATGATTGTTGTTCCATCCATAGATATGGAATCATCTTTCTTCAGCATATTTTTCCTTGCTGCTTTTAACTTCGCTGCCTTCATTGTTATTAGGTTTGTTTGTTTCTTCTCTTGTATCAACTTCGGAAGCGGCAATGGGTTTAATCCCGCTTATATTAATTCCGCAGGTAGTTCTTGGCGGGCTAATTACAATTTTTGCAAATATGAGTGCCTTCGAAAAAGTAATTGCAGCATTCCTTACAACCCGGTGGGCTTTTGAAGGTATAACTATATCTAGAATATGGTGATTTTAATGAGATGGCAAATTACAGCACTTGGTTTTTCACCTGGTAACTTGTTTACAGATGTTGTGGTGATATTAGGATTTTCGGTAATCTTTTTTCTTCTTACTGCCTATTCATTAAAAAGAAAAGATGTTCGCTAATAAATTTTCAATCAATAAAATGAATGGTTTTATATTAGGAAATTTATAATGATTGAAAAAATACGAGATTATAAAATTGTTGAAAAATTAGGTGAAGGTGGGATGGGCACCGTGTACCTTGCCGAAGATACTATGCTTGAACGGAAGGTCGCATTAAAAGTTCTTAATCCGCTATTTACAAAAGAATCTCAATTTACTGAAAGGTTTCGGCAACGAAGCCAAAGTACAGGCAAGTTTAATTCATCCTAATATTGTAACTCTTTACAATTATTTTCGCGAGGGTGAAAACTACTGTATGGTTATGGAAAATGTGGAAGGTGTTACACTTAAGCATTTAATTTCAAATATAGGTCCTATGCCGGAACAAAGAGCTATTCGGATATTAAACCAGATGCTTGAAGCTGTTGGGTTTGCACATAAAAAAGGAATAATTCATAGAGATATAAAACCGAGCAACATTCTTATAAGTAAGGATGATAGCGTAAAAATACTTGATTTTGGAATAGCAAAAATCCTCCAGGATAAAGGATTATACAAAAACCGGAACAAAAATGGGTACGGTTTATTATATGTCGCCCGAACAAATAAAAGCAGTAAAGGACATAGATCATCGTACAGATATTTACAGTTTGGGCATCACATTTTACGAAATGCTCTCCGGCAGAGTTCCTTTTAATATAGATACAGACAGTGATTTTGAAATAATGAATGAAATTGTTAGCAGTGAGTTAAAAGATCCGAGAGAATTTTATCCACATATCTCCAACTGGGTTGTAGATGTACTTTTTGATTCGGTGAAGAAAGATAGAGATGAAAGAATACAAAATGCTGATGAATTCAGGAACAGGTTACTTTCAAAGGAAGAAAAGACAATCATTGCCCCGCTGGAAGAAAAAACAGTTATTGATGAACCAAAAACATACGCCTGAAGTAAAATCTGTTAAACCAGCTAAAGAACAGGAAGTTGTGGTAAAACCAAGGAAGAAAGAATCCGTATCAAAATCAAATTTGTATGGTATTGAAGGATGGTTACTACTTTTTACTTTGGCTCTAATTTTGTTCACACCAGTCTATAACATTACAAAAATTATTTTGTTGTTAGATGGTGAATCAATATTTGATGTTATAATTGAAAGTACAGAAGAATTATTCGATGAATTGTCGGCACTGGTTTCCCTGCTTTGGCTTATCAGTAAATTTGTCTTTGCAGCACTTAGTGTAAGAGCCGGTCTTAAACTAATGTCCAAATCTGCCAGCGCAGTAATTACTGCAAAAAGGTTTTTAATAATTCAGGTAATTACTAACGGGTCGATTTATCTTATAATTGGCACTGTAATTGATGATTTCCTCGCAGTAGTTTTTCTTAATTGTTGAATTAATTTATTTCGCAATCTGGTACAGTTATATAATCAAATCAAAAAGAGTACAGGCAACATTTTTTAATAAATAATTCTCAAGTGGAGAACTTAACTCATCTACCAGATTGTAGATTTAACTAACAACATTCAATATTGTCAATTTGGAGATTTTTAATGCTTAATAACATAAGAGATTATAAAATTATCAAGAAGCTGGGTGAAGGCGGAATGGGAACCGTTTATCTTGCAGAAGATATTATGCTTGAACGAAAGGTGGCGCTTAAGGTCCTTAATCCGGTACTTACAAAAGACTCTACTTTTACCGAAAGGTTTCGCCACGAAGCAAAAGTACAGGCAAGTTTAATTCATCCTAATATTGTTGCGCTTTACAACTATTTCCGTGAAGGTGATAACTATTGCATGGTTATGGAAAATGTTGAGGGCGTTACACTTAAACATTTGATTTCAGCCACAGGCCCTATGCCGGAACAAAGAGCTGTTTGGATTTTAAACCAGATGCTGGAAGCTGTTGGATTTGCACATAAAAAAGGAATAATCCACAGGGATATTAAACCAAGCAACATTCTTATAACTAAAGATGATAATGTTAAAATTCTTGATTTTGGAATTGCAAAGATCCTCCAGGATAAAGGGCTTAACAAAAACCGGAACAAAAATGGGTACGGTTTATTATATGTCTCCCGAACAAATAAAAGCAGTAAAGGATATTGATCACCGTACAGATATTTACAGTTTAGGAATCACATTTTACGAAATGCTTTCCGGCAGGGTTCCTTTTAATGTAGATACTGACAGCGATTTTGAAATAATGAATGAAATTGTTAGCAGTGATTTAAAAGATCCCAGAGAATATTATCCACATATATCCAAATGGGTTGTTGATGTACTTTTTGATTCTGTAAATAAAGACAGAGATAAAAGAATTCAAAGTGCTGATGAATTTAGAAACCGGCTTGCTTTCAAAAGAAGAAAAATAACAACCGCAGCACCAATCGCCTGAACAAAAAACAGTAATTGATATACCCAAAACTGCACCGGCAGTTAAACCGATCGTACCAATAAAAGAGCAGGAAGTTAGTTGTAACTCCAAAAGCAAAAACTCCTGAAGTTGTTCCACCCGTTAAACCATTAAAACCTGTAACTCCGGTTAAGAAAAAATCAGCTCTTCCTAAAATTCTTCTGTTTGCAGGAATTGGTCTTGCGGTAATAGCGTTAATTGTTTTCGTTGTAATTCCCTTATTGGATTCCGGTCCTCAGCAGGCAGAAGCAATAAGATCTGCGGCAGCATTTTTATAGAATTAAGCATTTGTGCGGCTGGTGTTCTGTTTTAAGCAGATCATTAACTTCTTTAACAGGATTAAAAGTGATTTTCGGTACTTCCACAAAAACAGTTATCCAGTTTGCCATCCCCCATTCCATAAACCTGGCAATTCAAGTGCTTTTAATTCTTTGCCATCTTTTGATTTAATTGTTATTAAACCAGAATCCTTATCTGAAAAATTATAAAGATCGAAAGGTTTGTTTTTGTAATCCCTTACACAGCAAATAAAATCTACAGGACTAAAGTGTGTAGCCGATTCAAAATATCCTGTTGTTCTTTATTGTTCAAATCAATTTGAGTTGTTTCAACAACCTGCTTTGTAAATTTACCATCTTTCTCCAGAACCCAGAACGGACCACCGCCCGGATGTTTTTCTTTCTTTACCATTCCACAAATACGAATCGGTCGGTTCATCAACTGGAAAAGATAATCTCTCTTATTATCGCTGCTCATCGATTTATATTCTTCTGTGATCTCAAGTTCTAACTCATTTTTTACAAAATTCTTTATCTCTTCCAGCAATTCATCAGAAATATTTTTCTGTTCGAGTTTAAGTCAGATAAGAACAAAGTTTTGAATGCAAATCAACCAGGTACCCGATAAGTAGTTTTTTATACTTATAAGTTTCTTCCCTTAAGATGATCAGGAACAAGATTATCGATATTTTTAATTACAATTATATCTGCTTGAAGATCATTCAAATTACTAAGTAATGCGCCATGCCCTCCTGGTCTGAATACAATTTTTCCATTTTCATCCCTGAATGGTTTATTATCAGTGGTTGCTGCAACTGTATTGGTTCTAGTATTCTGAAATGAATAATTTACTTCAATTTTTTTTTCCTTTTTTGCTGTACTTTTCTAAAAGAGGATTAATGATTGATTTTACGAGCTCTTCATGTTCTGGTGAAATCGTAAAATGGATGTGCGCAGGACTATCTTTTCCTTTTGTATAATTAATTGCTTCAACAAGATGTTCTTCAAAAGCAGTGCGCGCTCCGTTCGAGGTAATTATGAAATTTAATAGCACCTTTTGGTTTGTTTGAATAACCCAGCCCATCTGGTTCCAAAGTAAACTTTAAAATTTCTTCAAACTCACCCATGCTCTTTTAATTTTTCAAGATTCAGTCCGGCTTCCTCCATATTCTATTTTTAAATCATCATAAAAAGCAAAGTGTTCTAAATTATTAATAAACTCTAAAACAGAGATGCTTTCCTCATCACCTGAATCTGCAGCTTTTTCTAATTCTTTTAGAGTAGTTATTGAGTCTGTTAATACAGACTGAAGTTTTTTAAACATTCGTGAAGCTGCTCCTGAAGCGGGTACAAATTTTATTATTCTTTCATTATCTACAGCATTTTGGAAAAATTCAATATAGTTGTTATATTTCTTTTCAGGAATGATTCTTATTCCATCACCAATTGTGCAAGCTCTAACAATATTTACAGGTGGAATCCCTTTTTCAAAAGTTTCTACCTGCTCTATAATTGTTTCAACAGGCAAATCTAATTTACCTTGTTCAGATTTTAACTCTTTTTCCAGTTTCTTTTTATCTTCTATCGTCATAATTTTATTTTAAAATGTACAGAATTTTATCTAATCAATTTTAGTGAACAAAAATAGCCAAATAAATTTATCAAATGAAAATTCTAACAAGGTTTCGGTTTCTTCTATTGAATCAGTTTTAAATATAAATAACAAAATTCCATCTACAAAAAATTGAAGACCCACTGATACAAAAATCAGGGATTAAGCTTATTTGTTCTTAGAACAGATCTGAAATCATCCAACTATTTCCGGTAACAAATGGTACAAGCTTAAATACAACCTGGTTGAAATAGAGAAGAACGGGAATTGATACACTTGCTTACATTCGGTGGCGCATATTCAAATCATATTCATGCTGTGGCATCAGCGGGTAAACTGTTAAATATAAAAACAATTGGAGTAATCCGTGGTGAAGAGTATAACCCTTTGAATCCCACACTCGCTTCTGCAAAGGAAAACGGAATGCTTCTCCATTATGTTAATAGAAAAACTTACAGGGAAAGAAATAATCCTGAGTTTATTCAATCTGCTCCGTGAAAAATTTGGTGAGTTTTACCTGTTGCCGGAAGGTGGAACTAACCTACTTGCACTAAATGGATGCAGCGAAATTGTAAACAGCATAAATATAAACTATGATTTGATTTGTTGCGCCTGCGGAACAGGAGGTACAGTTGCAGGAATCATAACAGGATTAAACGGAAGTAAAAAAGCACTCGGTTTTTCTGTGCTTAAAGGTGCAGATTTTCTTAAAACTGATGTTGAAAAGTTAATATTAGACTATTCAGGTAAAGATTTTCCAAACTGGCAGATAAATCAAAATTATCACTTTGGAGGATATGCAAAAACAAATGATGAACTGTTAAAATTTGTACAGCGATTTAGAGAAGTTAATAATATACCAATTGAACCAATATATACTGGTAAAATGTTTTATGGAATTTATAAACTTGCTGAAGAAAATTATTTCAGAAAGGGAGAAACGATTATAGCAATTCATTCAGGTGGGTTGCAGGGGCTCGCAGGTTTAAACGAGCGAATCAGAAAAAAGCAGCCTGATTTTGTTATTTAGATAATATAAATTCGGCTGGTAATAATGATTGATCAGAATCTACTTATGTTTGAAAACATTTTAAATTGCTACTTTGGCAAAATCAGTTATGCTTAAGACACTAATCTTTTAATCAAAAGGAATCACTTAAAAAAGTGAATGCAGATAAGAGAAAAATAAACCCTGATAACTTGCAGCAAGATTTATCTTTGTACAGACGTATCTTCACTAACTCGTATGATTGTATTGCTATTTTAAATTCCGAGGGCGAGTACCTTGAACAAAACGCAGCTCATCAAAAGTTATTTGGTTTAACAGATTTTGATATTATTGCGTGAATCACCGTCGGTAATTATTGGAAAGAAAAGATTCAAAAAAATAATAGACCAGTTAAAAGACAAAGGAGCTTATACAGGAGAAGTTGATGTTGCTGATAGAAGTGGAGAAAAGTTAACAACTACACTTACTGCTTTTGCTTTAAGAAAAAATGGCATGGAGCCGATTAATTATGTTTATATTTTAAGAAGTCCAACTAAAGAACAGGGCGTTGATGAGGAGTTAAAAAAATCGGAGCATAAATACAGGCAGCTGATAGAAAAATCACTCCAGGCAATTATTATCATCCAGGATTCTAAAATAGTTTACACAAATAAATCCTTTTCCAGGATATCAGGTTATTCAATTGAGGAACTTCTTTCTTTTACACCAAATGAAACGGTGAACCTTGTACATCCTGACGACCAGAAGATGATTTGGGGAAATCTTAGAAAAAGAATGGATGGGCTAGATATCCCCCCGCATTACCAGTTTAAGGGAATAAGTAAAGATGGAAGTCACTAAAATATTAGATCTTTACGCAAGTGACACTGAATTTAAGGGAAAACCAGCAATTCAGGGATTTATACTGGATATAACTGACCAGGTTGAAGCACAGAATAGAATAAATAAGAGAACAAAATTCATTGAAACAATTTTAAACAATTTACCATTGGGTATAGCCGTTAATGAAATAAATTCAGGTAAATCTACTTTTATTAACAAGGAGTTCCAGGAAATTTCAGGCTGGACTAAAAAAGAAATTCCGAACTTAAGAAAGCTTTTCAAAAAGGCATTAAACAATCCTGGACAAGGGAAAAACATATCCAATAAAATCAGGTCAGACATAAAAGAGAAAAAACCAGAAAATTTATTTTGGGATAGTATCGAACTTGAATCAAAAACAGGTGACAAAAAATACCTGTCTGCTAAGACCATTCCCTTATATGATCAAGATCTGATAATATTAACAGTTCAGGATATTACGGAAAGAATAATAGCAGATAAGCAAATTCAAAATTCGCTTAAAGAAAAAGAGATATTGCTCAGGGAAATTCATCATAGGGTGAAAAATAATCTTCAAACTATCTCAAGCTTACTCGATTTACAGGCAGAGTCTATTAAGGATTCGGCAGCACTGGAAGCTTTTAGAAGCAGCCAGAGCAGGATAAGATCTATGGCATTAATTCATGAGCGCTTATATAAATCCGAAAATCTTTCCCGTATTAAAGCGCAAGAGTACATAAAAAATCTTATTGTTTACCTGGAAGCAACTTACGATTCGCAAGCAGGTAATATTAAGTTAAAACCAACGTTCAGAATATACTGCTAAACCTGGATACTGCTATACCCTGCGGATTAATTATTAACGAGCTAGTTTCTAATTCTATGAAATATGCTTTCCCAGGAGAACAAGCTGGAACAATAGAGGTTTCATTGTTGGTAAGCAGCGCTGATAGTATAAGTCTTTCGGTTAAGGATGACGGTGATTGGTATTCCAGCTGATATAACCATAGAAAATTCTCCTTCTCTTGGTTTGCAGCTTGTTTATCTTCTTGCAAAACAAATTAACGGAACTTTAAGAACGGAAATAAAAAATGGTACTAAGGTAGAATTAATATTTCCCAAACCTGCTGTGTTCGAAGAGATTACTAGTGAGTAAGATAGTGAGTTATGTGCGAGTATTATTTTTATCTCTTATTTTAATTTATCAGGATAATAAATGACAGATACGAAAATACTTATTGTTGAAGATGAAGTAATCGTTGCAAGAAATATTGAGAAAAGACTAATTAAGCGCTGGTTACAAAGTTGCCGGTATCGCATCTTCTGCAGAAGAGGCAATTGAACTGGCTGCGTCACTTAAACCCGACCTTGTACTGATGGACATCAAACTAAAAGGAAAAATGGATGGAATAGATGCGGCAAATGCTATCCGGAAATCATACCGGCTTCCAATAATCTATCTTACTTCTTATGCTGATGAAGAAACATTTCAACGGGCTAAAATAACTGAGCCGTTCGGTTACCTTATTAAACCATTCGAATTAAAAGAGCTGAAACGGACGGTTGAAATGGCTCTTTATAAAAGCAAAATTAACAATGAACTGCTGGAAAATCAGCAGCGCTACGAGATTGCTGTGCATGCAGGTAAAACAGGTGTGTGGGAATTCTGGCCAAATGAAAAAAAGTATTTTTCCGACGAAAACCTTAAAGCGCTTTACGGTTTTAAAGAAGATGAATTGTCAGATAACTCAGATGATTGGTCTAATCTTGTTTACGAAGAAGACAGGGCTGAAATGAGATGAAAAATTCCAGCAATTTTATAACAAGTAATGATAATGAATTCCTGCTGGAACACCGCATTTATAAAAAGAACGGCTCAATAGGATGGGTAATTGATCGTGGAGTTTTATTTCAACGCACTAACGAAAAACCGCTCCGTTTAATTGGAACCACTACCGATATTACCGAATTCAAAGAAGCTGAATTGGCATTGATAAAAAGTGAAGAAAGATTCAGGAATACTTTTGAAAATGCCGGGATCGGGATGGCAATTCTTGCACCGGATGGACGCTTTACAAAAGTGAATAATTCTTTTTGCGAAATGATTGCATATAAGGCGCCGGAGTTGCTGCAAATGTATTTAAGAGAAATAACCCACCCGGCAGATCTTGAAAAAACTATACAGATGAAGGAGAAGCGCTGCTAAAGAATAAAAGTGAGGGAAGCCGGAATCTGGAAATAAGATATATGCATAAAAGTGATGAGACAATCTGGACATCAACTACATTATCGCTGGTTAGAGATTTTGAAGGGAAGCCGCTTTATTTTATTTCACAGGTGCAGGATATAACGATTCGGAAGAAGGCCGAAGAACAGTTAGAACGTTACGCCGATGAGTTAAATTCGCTTAATAAATCGAAAGATAAATTTTTCTCAATCATCTCTCACGATTTAAGAAGCCCATTTAACGCACTGCTTGGTATAACAGAATATATGGCAGAATATTATAAAGATATGAGTCCCGATGAGGTGAAAGAATCAGTTAATAATATTTACAGATCGTCCACAAAACTTTATAACTTAATACTAAACTTGTTGGAATGGTCACGATTGCACACTGGAAGAATGGAAGTTGAGAAAACCAGCTTAAATCTTAACGAGGCAGGCAACGAAGCACTGAATCTTCTAAATGAAAATGCAGCTGCCAAAAAAATTGATCTCATTAATAAAATAAATAAAGATATTTATGTAACCGCTGATAAGTATATGATTGATACTGTATTTCGAAACCTTGTTTCTAACAGCATTAAATTTACAAACCCGGGCGGATACATTATCCTTACTGCAGAAAGGTTGGCTAATATGGCCGAAGTATCGGTTGAAGATAATGGAATTGGAATTGGTGAGGAAAGCCAGGATAAAATTTTCCGGATTGATGCGCAATACCATAGGGAAGGCACAGCAAATGAAAAAGGAACGGGTTTAGGATTAATACTCTGTAAAGAGTTTGTTGAAAAAAATAACGGCACAATCAGAATTGAAAGTAAAGAAAATGAGGGGAGTAAATTTATATTTACCATTCCTCTTTCCACAAGATAGCCGCTATTAAATCTTTTTAGAAGCTAAATATTTTACTTTATGTAAATCCATGCTAAAAATTTATATTCTCAGGCAGTTTATTTAATTTTAAGTTCATTTATAAAATATTCTAAGCAGTTTTTTTGCGAATCATAGTTTTCCGTATTCCTGAAATAAAAATAACTCAATAATTCAAAACTAATCTCAAGTCTGTCCTATGAATGATCTACTAATTGTATTTATCGGTCTCGGTATAATGCTTTATATCTTTTTTGTTCTCGGCACTTCAAGAAATGCAATAATAAAAGGATTCAACGGCGTATTATGGTTTTTATTTTCTATAATACTTCCACCAATTGCTTTCACGGCAGTGATGATTATAAATAGTAACAAAAGCAATGAAGAGAGGGAGTATAATTTCCTGGAAAAAATTATAATGGATCTTTCACAGCCCTTTGTTGACCTTGCGCATACTTCCCGTGCATTGCTGGGTGTTAACATATCCTATGTGCTGGAAGGGTTGACATATTTCGGAGTTGTTGGATTGCTTGCAATATTTTTCAACGATTTTATCGGGTTAGATGATATTGACGCTGGAAGAATGGTTGGCATTCTTACTGCCGGAATTACAATAGCTATGCTTTTCCTTGGTGCTACCGTAGATTGGATAGGGCTTAGAAAATCTTTGTTAATTTCGCTTTCATTAATGCTGGTAGGAAGAATACTATTAACTATGTCTCCGGATATTGGCATTTCAGGATTGTGGAACTCTGCTCATATTTTATCAATGCTTGGAATAATGGGCATTATTCTTGGCTACGGAATTTACCAACCGGCCTGCTATGCTGGAGTTAAACAGTTAACAAACGAAAAAACTTCAGCTATGGGTTACGCAATGCTTTATGCTTTGATGAATTTGGGAGGGTTTCTTCCGGGAATTATATCTCCACCGATTAGAAAAGCTTTTGGGATACCTGGAGTTTTTTGGGTATACGTAGTTCTAACAGTAGTTGGTATAGGGGCAGTTTATTTTATTATTACTAAAAAGGCGATGGAAAAAGCTCTAAAGCAGGTCAATGAAGATATAAAGGGTGAAAAGAAGGAGGAAGAAAAAGATGAGATGGCTGATATGTCAAGGAAAGAAAAGCTTGTTTATTATTTTAAAAACTTTCCTTTAAAAGATTTACGTTTCTTATATTTCGTTTTCATTTTGATTTTTGTACAAACACTTTTTGCGCACAACTGGTTAACACTGCCACAATATACAAGCCGTGCTTTCGAAGGTTTTGTTAGCGATAATTTTGAATTCTTCGTAAACCTTAACCCGATTTTAATTTTTATTCTTGCACCAATGGTAACTGCTTTAACTGCAAAAAAGGATACGTATAACATGATGATTATTGGAACATTTGTTATGGCGGCTCCAACTTTCATACTTGCATTTGGTCCTAACTTTTACACATTAATGGGATACCTTATATTCATGACACTCGGCGAGGCAATGTGGCAACCACGGTTTTTACAGTGGGTTGCTGATATCGCACCAAAGAATATGACAGGAATTTATATGGGCATTGGACAGTTTCCATGGTTTTTAACAAAAGTTATTACATCAATATATTCGGGATGGTTTTTGATGAACTACTGTCCGGCAGATACAGTACCTTCTGAGATGAATACAGAAACAATGTGGCTCATTTATGGTGCCATTGCCATGATTAGTCCAATTGGGTTAATATTAGCTAGAAAATGGATGATAAAAGGTTTTAAAACTAAAGCTTAAAAATATAATCCTGTAACTATGAACGATTTGACACGCATAGAAGAGAAGCTTAGCAAATCGGAAATGCTTTTCAGCCAGCTGTGGGAAATTTCTGTTGATGGTATGCGGTTGACAGATGAAGACGGAATAATAATAATGGTTAATGATGCATACTGCCGCATAGTTGAACTTAGTAAAGATGAATTAGTTAGCAAACCCTTTTCTAATGTTTATCATTCCTCGGAACAGGAAAGCGTTCTTTCAATGTACAAACAGGATACATTGAACAACGCTATCAAAACTCACTTCGAAAGAGAAAACACACTTTGGAATAGAAAGAAAAGATGGTTCGAATTTTCAAATTCCTTCCTGAACATTCCCGATTCCGGAAAAATTACTTTAAGCGTTATAAAAGACATTACGGAAAGAAAAAGAAGTGAACTTGAACTGGTTGAGAACGAAAAAAAATTCAGGATGCTCTTTAATAATGCCAACGATGCAGTTTTTGTTACGCAGTTTACAGAAGATAAAGCTTACGGCGATTTTATAGAAGTGAATGATATTGCCTGTAAACGACTTGGGTTATACAAAAAAGGAATTTCTCAGTCTCAGTCCTTCTGCCATAGTTGAACCAAAGTATATTGAGGAGTTTAACAGTTGGATGGAAAAACTGCTTACAGATAATCATGTTATTTTTGAAATTGTACACAAAGCAAAAGACAAAAAACTTATCCCTGTTGAGATAAGCTCACATCTATTCAATTACGAAAACAAATTAACCATCCTTTCTATTGCCAGGGATATAACTGAAAGAAAACAAGCGGAAGAAAAATTAAAACGTACAAGTCTTGTTTTAAGAAATCTTGCTTCACATTTACAGTCTGTAAGAGAAGATGAACGCAGCATGATAGCTAGAGAAGTGCATGATGAACTGGGTCAGGTATTAACAGTTCTTAAAATTCATGTTTCTCTTCTCTCAAATAAATTAAGAGAAGACCAGGGAGATCTTAAGGAAAAAATAAACATTGTTTTAAAATTCATTGATGATACCGTTGAAACTGTTCAAAGAATAACATCAAAATTAAGACCGGGAATACTCGATGAACTGGGTCTCGTACCTGCAATAGAATGGCAAACAGAGGAATTCAAAAAAGTAACCGGGACTCAATTGTTCAATATCCTTACCTTCTTACGAAATTAAACTGGATGAAGATAAATCAACTGCCATTTTTCGTATTTTCCAGGAAGCTTTAACTAATGTAGTGCGGCACGCATCTGCAAAAAGAGTTTCAATCACTATAAAAACAATTAGTAAAAATTTACTTTTAGAAGTAACTGATAACGGTTTTGGGATTTCAAACGAACAGGTAAAAAATCCTAAATCGCTTGGTATAATTAGCATGAAGGAAAGAGCGCTAATCCTCGGCGGAGAAGTTTCTATTGAAGGAATACCAAATAAAGGTACAACTGTTACCGTACAAATTCCGCTGGATGATGTAGTTAAATAATAGGAATAAATTTTTTGATTTATAAAAATACTATGATAAAAATTCTTATTGCAGATGATCATGCAATTGTAAGAGAAGGCTTAAAGCAAATTGTTACTGAAGAAAAAGATATGCTTGTTGCAGGCGAAGCAGGAAACGCCAATGAAATGTTTGAGCTGTTGAAGAAAGATGATTTTACTATAATTATTCTGGATATAAGCATGCCGGGCAGAAGCGGTTTGGAAGCATTAAAATTTCTTAAGAAGAATTATCCTGAAGTGCCGGTACTTATACTTAGCATGTTCAGCGAGGAGCAGTATGGCTTAAGAGCCCTTAAAGCAGGATGCTGCCGGTTATCTTAAAAAAGTAAGCGCACCAACAGAGCTTGTTTCTGCAATAAGAAAAATTGTTAGCGGTGGAAAATATATAAACCAATCTCTTGCAGAAAAGCTGGCTGATGAATATGATTCTGACAGGAAAGAAAGAATGCACGATAAACTTTCTAACAGGGAATACCAGATAATGTGTCTTATAGCTTCTGGAAAATCTACTGAAGAAATTGCACTTGATCTTTCAATAAGCATCAATACTGTTTATACTTACCGGAACAGGATACTTGAAAAAATGCATTTGAAATCGAATGTAGAACTGACTCAATATGCTTTGCAAAATAAACTGATTGAAATTTAAATCCATTAAGTAAGAAGGAACAGGTAAATGAAAAATTCCAATTTTAAATATTACCAGTTCGTTATCCTTCCTTTCCTGGTTTTATTAATAAATTCTTGTTCTTCTGTTACTTACGAAAAAATATTATCCGACTCTGCAGGATGGAAAATACGACAGTGAATTTCCTTACAAGGGCTGCTCGGATCAGCTGGAAGAAATAAGCGTAACCACTAAAAGAATAAACAGCACAGCTTTTTATAAAACATATACTTTCAATCAATCAAACCAACTATAAACTTGATGAAATTAAAATATGGAAATGTTTCTGAGCTTGCATTAACTGAAGGTTACGCAGATCAATCCAGTTCCGGCACAGCAACGATAATTTATTCCGGTATTGGCAGGGTTGCGCTGCTTTCCTGCGCTCATACAATTCATTACCCTGATACTATTGTTTCGTATTTTGCTGATGCTGAAGGGAACAAAACAAATTTTGTTGATGCAATTTTAATCAAAGAATCTCAATCGGTTTACGTAGCAGGATTCCCGGGAAACAGCCAGGTTGAAATTTTAGCTATAGATACAGAGCTTGATCTTGCAATTATCGGAAGAAACTATAGCTCGTTCAGTGATGCTATATTTCCGGTTTTTAATTATCCGCTTGGCAAAGCGAAGGAACTTGAATGGGGCACTTTTGTTTATGTTTTCGGGTATCCTTTAAGTAACCTGATGATTACAAGTGCGATTGTTAGTACACCCAAACAAGGATGAAAGCGGTTCCTTTGTTTTAGATGCAGTTGTAAACCGCGGCTCCAGCGGAGCACTTGTGCTGGCAATAAAAGATGGTGTACCAAATTTTGAACTGGTTGGTATCGTTCAATGGGTGCCGGAAGAAGAAACCAACATTCTTATCCCAAAAAAATTGAAGAACAACGAATCTTACAATCCTATAGTTCCATACAGGGGTGAGGAATTTGTTAAAAGATATTCCTCAATCAGGTATGGAATTGCAAATATTATTTCAATCGAAACTGTGGTTGGCTTCCTGGAAAATAACCGGCAAGTATTAAATGAAAAGAAATTTTACTTTGATAAGTTTTTATCTTCACGATTACAGTAGATTATTGAGCGATTGCACTACTTTCTTTTCCATCAGCTAATTTCTCACAATAATTTTTAAAGTGAGGTAAGTTCTTTTTTTGAGCTTTTTTCAATTTTGAAAGTATTATCCTGGTTTTCAAATTTTTAAATAGTTTTTTTATTCCAGAATCTCTATCATCATAAAGTTTTTTAGGAAAGATTTTAAGTGAAAGTTCGGTACCGTCGTTTTTTTCAAGCAGACGATAATCAGAAATAAAAGCAAAACCAATGTTTGCGTTCTCCTTCTTCGACATAATTTATTTCCTGCTCCTTTTTTTCATTTGATTGAGTTACAAAATGAATCTCCAGATCATCGAAAACACATGTGTGATGACCATTAACCCGGTTGATCGGAGTTTGATCTTTTACGGCTTTTAAACCAGGAACATATTCAAGTTTCGCTTCGATGTCAGTCAGCGCATCGTGAACAATCAGAATTGGTGCTTTTATAAAAATAGCTGCATCCGGTTTCGAATTAGCAGAACCGTGTTTTTTTGCATTTGGCAATGATGGCACTTCTTTCCTTATTTCAGAAAGCAAGGCATACTTAATTTTTGTTTTCTCAAAATTCTCGTACTCTTCAGTGTGTTCTATAAATTCAATCCAGGGTTCCAACTGTTGTTCATCTAGCTTCTTGTGTTCGCAAATATTTATCTGTAAGAAGCATGTACTCAGTTTCTCCAATATTATTTTTCAACAAGCGGTGAGCAAGAATAACATCGCTGCCTATTATTTTTGTAAAATTCTGGATAACAGTTTCACTCAATTGCCCATAGTGAGCAATAAATTTAAGTGAAAGATTTATTGCAGTCCTGCATGCCCCGCACTGGCAGACATTGTCCCGCTGGATAACTTTTAAATGCGTATGAAAATCGAGGAACATATTTTTTATCTGCTCAATAAGTTCCTGCAGCGTGGGCGGCTCCCCTTTCCTGTAAAAGAGTACAGCATCTCCTTCAATTTCTGAAACTGTTAAGTTCAACCGGTTTGCTGCAAAAATCACTTCAACCAGCTCCGAGATTATATGGTTGCTGTGTTTTATTTCGGTTTGTGTAATAAATTTTGTAAAACCACTTATATCTGGTATAAAAATAAATGCAGAATTTTCCATTATTTAACCTTTTATTATGTTTTAATATAAGAAATATCAGGGGAGTATTTTGTCATTTATCGGACTAAAAATTCTGAAAGAAATAAAATTCCTCATTGCTTTATCGGAGTATGAATATTATCTTTCATTTAAGATAAAACTCAAAACAGAGTTTTACTGATCTGCTGCATCAACTAAAAAAATATTTTGAAGAGCGTAACATTTTTACGTTTATAGGAGTCTTATAAGTATGCGTGGAGAGTATAAATGATGACAAAACTTCTTGAAAAGGAAAAAGTAAAGATAAAATGTCCGCATTGCATAAAAGAAGTTAGCAATGTATGGATTTGTAAGATGGACTCTGTAATTGGTATAAGGTATGCTTTTCTTTGTGGAAGCTGCCAAAAGTTACTAAAAATTTCTGAAGCAGAAAAGTTATATTCATTCTGCGCATTCTCTTAATTAAACTGCCTACTCTTTTCATTCCTGTAAAATAACTCCCCCACCAAAACAAACATCGTCATCATAAAAAACTGCAAATTGCCCGGGTGCTATTCCTTTATCCGGTTTATCAATTTTAACATACGCAGAAGAATCGTTGAGCATTTCAAATTTGCAATTATAAAAATTTGCACCGTGGCGTAATTTTACTTTTAATTTTTCCTTTTGAGGTGGATTGCCGGAAATCCAATTAAACTTGCCAACTTTAAACTCATCTCTCTCTCTTACTGCTTTATTTTCCCTCGATATATAAACAATATTTTTCTTCACGTCTTTACCAACAACAAACCAGGGTCCGCCGCCCAGCTTTAAACCGGAGCGCTGCCCAATCGTGTAATAGTAGTAACCAGGATGCTTACCCATCACTTTATTGGAATCAACATCAATTATCTCGCCTTCAATTTCGCCAAGGTGATGTTTAACAAATCTCTTTAAATTTTATTTGTCCGAGAAAACAAATTCCCTGGCTGTCTTTACGGCTGCGTGTAGGAAGCTTAAATTTTTCAGCAAGGTTTCTTATTTCTGTTTTGTTATACCTTCCAACTGGAAAAAGCGCCCTTGATATTTGCTTTTGAGTAAGGTAAGAAAGAAAATAAGTTTGGTCTTTTACAGGATCGGGAGAAGTTTTAAGAATATTTTTTCCATTTGCTTCTTCAATATTTGCATAATGCCCGCTAGCAACTTTTTCAAATGAAGGATCGATCTTATCATAAAATTGCCCGAATTTAATTAAGCTGTTGCAAAAAATATCAGGATTAGGAGTTCTGCCTTCCTTTATTTCATCAATTGTATAAGAAACCACGTTCTCCCAGTATTCTGTCTGTAAAGGAATAACTTCAAGAGGAACTTTAGTTTGTATCGCAAACAGCGCGAGCAAACTTAAGATCTTCTTCCCATGGGCATTCACCTAAAAATGAAAATTCATCCTGCAGCCATATTTTCAAATAAAAAGCTGTTAGATCATGTCCCTCTTCCTTAAGTAATCTTAAAGCAACAGAGCTGTCAACTCCGCCGGAAAGTAAAACTGCAATTTTCATAAGATGAATTAAATAAAATCAATTAAACGTTTATTAAAAATAATGATAAAAATATTATCAGGAATGAAATTCAGGATGGCATTACAATTTCTTCTTCCGTTTCTTCTCAGTTAACCTGTCCAGCACTTCATCATATAATTCTTTCTTAACTTTGCTGAGGATTATTGTTACAAGACGGCTTGAGTTATTTAGTTTTGTATAAAATCCCAACGTAACTGAATTTTTCCCATCATACACTTTCATTATGCCAGACATTTTATTTTCAAACATTCCACCTTTTAACGATGCGATATCTTCATAATATATTGTTGACAACTGTCTTCGATAAAAAATAATTTGAACAGACAAGCTTTTCGTCATCAGCTTCTATTTTATATGCAATAATTTTATAGAGTGTAAAATACTGCCTGTTCACAAAGTAGATAAGAAGTAACGAAATTACAATCGGAATCAGTAGAATGTAGTTTTGATCGACATAAAACACAATTGGAACAGTATAAAAAACTAACAACAACGTAACGGCAATATTTCCGTATTTATAAAGTAGCCCGAATAATAGCGGGTAAGTGAAGGTTTGTTTTTCAATTTTATTATCACTCATAATTTAGTAGTAAATTTAGCTATTAAATTTAATATTGCGAATATTGTGAGGAACAGCAGGACTAAAAAGAACTTAGGTTAAATCAAGGTAGGTTAAAAAACCAATAATCAATGAATTTTAGAATGCAATGCTGAAAACCGCCTTCCAGAACAAGGGAAGGCGGTTTTTTACTGAAACTTAACCTTCCTTATTGTATATTTCTGCTCCTAAACCTTTAACCTGGTAAATTATCATAGGACCCGTTACTGTGGAAGGATCAAATTCCTGGTCTTGTTCTATGGCAATGTGCTCAAGATATTCAATTGCTTCTTCCTTCGTAAGTTCTATTTTATAAACCGTTCCCTCTACTAGTGCAGTTTGTCCCTTAGCTTCAACTGGGAAAATGATGTCGCCGTCTTTAACTTTTACTTTTATCTTTTCTCCTTCAACATCCGATTCAAGTTCCATCCAGCAGCCCATCATCTTACATACATCCAGAATATCTCCTTCAATCAGAACATTTTTATCTAGATAATCTTTAGGTGAGCTTAAGATATCTGAAATATTGGTTCTTTCCACCAAAGTAATTTCGCTCCCATACTTACCCTCATCTGTTTGGGCAAACAAGCATCCACAAAATAAAAGTGCGAGAGGTATTATTAAAAGTTTCTTCATAAATTTTTCTCCTCGTTTTATATTATTTGAACTTAACCGATACTGGTTTTTTAAGTTCTAATTTCATCCCGGGAATTTTTTCAACAAATTCTTTTAAATCTTCAATCTTATCCAGTTGACTTTTTTTCATTATTTCAAGTGTTTCTTTATTCTTAATTATCTCACCAAAATCCACAGACAGAAGTGTGACCTTTGAACCTTCAACATGAGATGCATTTGTTTCAACAATTTCTCCTTCAAACAACAGGGAAATATCAACTTTCATTCCTTCCATTAGTTTTAAAAATTCATCATTAAAATCATCATCACTTCCTTCAGCTTCTAATTCTTGATCATCAATATCAGTTTCGATTTCCGGTCTGTCGATAATAACTTCCGGCAATTCACCTTTAATAAATTTAAAGGAATAATATTCAGAATCTTCTTTTTCAACATCCTGTTCTTCCATTCCAATTGAAACTTTACTATCAGGTTCCGGTTCAAGGCGGATTTTATTCAGGTCGTCAAACGTATATTCTGCCTTAAATCCTTCCCAACCATCTTGACTTACAGTTTCGCCGCCAACATATTGTACCCCGCTTCCAAATTCATTTGCAGATTCTATAAACTCTTCTTCATCAAAAAGCGAAAACTCTTCAGTTTCGGATGAATCACCAAAAGAACCAGCAAACTGGGAGATCATATCCACAAAAGTCTTACTCATCATAATTGTTTGAAAAATCTTTCCGCTGCCGTCTTTATTAATTTTAACTGTTGTTTCAACTTTAAAGCATCCGGTAAGCAATGTAACCACAATAAATATTAGCGATAATCTTTTCAATAATTTCATCATTAATCCTATTTATTAAGTGCTTATAAGTAATTTATTACTCACAAAAATAGTGATTTTTTCCGTCCTTCGTTAAAATATCAAAGTGCTAATCCTGTAATTTTATTAATATCATCAGTTCAAATTCATATATTTAGCCAAACAATATGTTTTTATTTCTTTTTACAAATTACGATGCAAGGAAAAAGCAAAATATTAATTAAAATATTCCTGGTCATTCTCGCTTGTTTAACTTTACTTCTCTTTAAAGATATTGAGAGCAGTATGAATAAAAGTATTGAGGAAGTTTATTCTTTAGTTGCAGGTGAAGATGTTCCTGACACGAATATTGTAATTGTTCATATTTCTGCAGAGGATATTGAAAGTGTTGGCCCCTGGCCCATGAAACGAAGTTATTATGCATTGCTTATAAACAGCTTAACAAAGCTGGATGTGAAAAAAATTGGAATTGAAGTTTTTCTCAGCTCAAGAATGGTAATACAAACCATCTATGATAAGCTTCTGCAAAACGAAATTGAAAAATCGGGCAGAGTTGTATTAAGTTCACTTGCAGGTGGGATAATCAAACATGATGATAATTTTTATACCGATTCACTCAGTTATCCCAGTCCAAAGCTGTTGAACGAATCTTTTAGTACAGGTCATCTTAATTATATTAATGATGATGGGGTAGTAATTCCTTTTGAAGTTATTAACCAGGGAATTAAGGAAGAAGCATTTTCAACTAAACTTTTCAGCGTTAAGCGTCCGGCTAAATCGATTCTAATTAATTTTCACTCTTCGTGGAAGCAATTCAGGAATTACAGCTTAATAGAATATTTTGACCTTGTAAATAATAACAACGCTCAACTGAAGAGTTTGAAGGGGAAGATTGTAATTATTGGAATAAGTGATCCGCAGTTTGCATCTATCATAAAAACAAACTTTGATGACCTGCTCCCAGGAATCGCACTGCATGCATTTTCTTTAGATAATCTTTTAAACACAAATTGGATGATTACCGAATATTATCTTCCATCGGCGATCGTATTGGTTTTGCTAATTTTGTTGTTCATATTTTTTCTATCCAAGATTCACCTCAAACAGATAACTATTTATTTAGTATCACTTTTATTTTTCATCGTTATAACATTTACCTGTTTTACATTCCTAAATTTTAAGATTGCACATGCTTTTTTCATCCTACCCATTTTTATGTTTGCTTTAGCAGATCTGGGCTACTACTTCCTTGATAAGAAACATTTGCTTAAAGGAGCACTTGGTGAAAGTGAAATACTAAAATCTCTGCTTGTTAAAAAGGAGAATGAATTGTCACGAATGCAGCAAGAATTGGATGTTACTGAAGATGAAGGATCGGTAAAGATTATTGATAAAATTAAAAAGTTGAAATCGGATATTGAAAAACTGAAAGAAGATGAAGAAGACAGTACTAGAATTGAAATAACGGAAATTAAAAAAGCAGAGAATTTTTTCGGGATCGTTTTTTCTTCCGAAATAATGGCAAAGACTGTTGATTTAATAAAGAAAGCCGCTCCCACAGACACAACTGTCTTAATTATTGGTGAAAGCGGAACGGGAAAAGAACTGGCTGCAAAGGCCATTCATTTATTAAGCAACAGGAAGGATAAAAACTTTGTAGCCGTAAACTGTGGAGCACTATCAGAAAATCTGTTAGAAAGTGAATTATTCGGACACGTGCGAGGTGCTTTTACAGGTGCTTCGGCGGATAAAGCTGGAAGGTTTGAAACTGCTGATAAAGGAACAATATTTTTGGATGAAATTGGTGAGACATCGGAAAACTTTCAGGTTAAAATGCTTAGAGTTTTACAATCGGGTGAAATTGAAAAGGTTGGTTCTTCTACTCCTAACAGGGTTGATGTGAGAATAGTTGCAGCTTCAAACAAGCAACTGGAAACTGTGGTTGCTGAAAGAAAATTCCGTGAAGATCTGTATTACCGTTTAAATGTTTTTAGAATCGATCTCCCTCCGTTAAGAGAAAGAAAAGAAGATATAGAACTGCTGGCTACACATTTTCTTGCAAATGAAGCAAACGGAATCAGTTTATCAAAAGCTGCCTCAAAAGCTTTAATTGTTTGCGATTGGAAAGGGAATGTGAGAGAGCTGGAATCTGTTATAAAACGTGCTGTTATATTTGCAAAATCAGATAAACGGGATCTTATCAGGTTATCCGATCTTCCCAAAGATATTGTTAAAGAAAGCAAATATAATTTTGAAGACCTTGTGCTTGAATTTTTACGGGAAAAAAAGTTTAGTCATTCTTCAATTTCGGAAACAGCAAAGGAACTTGGAAATGTAAATCGTACAATGATTGCGGAAAATTTTCGGGGGATTGTCTTCAAAACTCTTTGCGAAAATAATTTTGAAATAGAAATGGCTGCCTCGATCATTGCCTCTACTGATAACGAAATAGTGGTTAATAAAGTGCAAAGTAAAATTGATACTTTCATTATAAATATTAAGCAGGATATTTTAAATGAAGAGACAAGCGATTTTAACCAGGTTAAATTATCATTCAAATCAAAGTATAAAAACCTTCCCGTTAAATTTCATCCCTACCTTGATGAAATAATAAAAACTAACCTCGGCTAATCATTTTTTGTAATCGATGTAACCATTCAACGTAAATATTCGTCTTAATAAAACGATAATTGTCCGTAAACTTATTTTAGTTACACATATATCTTATTTTTATTTATTATAAAAACTGAATTTTTTATTGATTACAAATCGGAGGCGAAATGCTGCTTAAAAGTTTCTATTTATCATTATTTTTTCTTTCTTTTTCATTTACTTCGTTACTGCTTGCACAGGATTCCACAGAATGTGATGAAGGATGGAATTGGGAATGGGAAGATGTTGACGAATGGGTTGACTGGGATAAAAAGCAGCCTTCTATCTCGCTGCATTACGGTTTCTCTAAACTTTCCAGAAATAATGTTACTGCTCCCTTTGCCGACAATAATTTAATTGAATTAAAACTTGGTTATACTACAGAAAAAAACAGCAGTTACGATGAATTTCTTAACCGGTATAAGTACCGTTACTTATTTGTTTCTAATAATTCTACAAAATTAGCAGGAGAATCGGAGACAACAAGTAATATTGAAACAAACAACTGGCGGTTTGGTTTTGGAAGAGCCAACGGCTACGGTTATAAAATTGGTGAGAGTGCTTCAGTCGTTCCATATTTTGCTACTTCTATAGATTGGACACGAATCGATTTTGGGAATGACACACTCAATGTGAACGATGAAAGAGTTAAAGAACTGTACGATGGTACTTTCAGATTTGGCTCCAGCAACGAAGCCGGAATCAAGTTCCAGGCAACCAGGTTGATAACCTTAGAAGCCGGGTTCGAGCGATCGATAGTGTTTGAGAGACATCTTTTCTGGAAATGGGCAGGAAGCGGTATTCTTGAACTAATTGCTCATGGTTTGCTGGATACTTTTATAAATGAAATACTAGATTCATCCCCTGCTGCAGGACCTGTAGTTTTTTTCCTATTGAAGAGTGCACTTGGATGGGGAATTTACGAATTAAGACAGGATAAAATGAACTGGCCGTTTACCAGTGAACCGCCTCTCGCGTTTGATAATATTAAGTTTGGTGTAACGATTGTGTTTTAATTTTTTCCCGATACAAACTATAAAGGGACAGCTAGGGTTGTTGTCTCTTTTTTAATCCCGTTATTTTATCTATTATTTTATTACCATCATTTTCTTTATGCCTGTATAATCTCCTCCATTTTTTCCAACACTTATTTTATAGATGTATACTCCACTTACTAAGTTTAATGCATTTAACTCTACCTCGTGAACTCCCATTTCTAATTGTTTATCAACCATTGTAGCAACCTTTTCACCCAATACTGAGTATAGTGAAATGTTTACCCAGTTATCTTCCTTTATACTGAATCTGATTGTTGTGCTTGGATTAAAAGGATTTGGATAGTTCTGATAGAGTGAATATTCATTTGTAATTATGCTGACTTCGACTAGATCGGAATATGCAAAGTTTCCATCAGTATCTACTTGCTTTAACCGATAATGGAACCAGCTTCCTCCCATAGGTTTTTTATCAACAAATATATAATCTTTAGGTGAGTTAGTATTTCCGTGTCCTTCCACAAATCCGATTTTTCTCCAATCATCTTTATTAACTGATCTTTCTACTTCAAACCCATAGTTACTAACCTCAGTTTCAGTCCGCCAGCTTAACTTAACTGATGAACCAATAACTGAAGCTGAAAATGATGATAGTTCTACTGGAAGAGGATCTGAAGTATTTATTGTAGCATATATATCAAGTTTACCGAACCCGTATGTTGAATTGGGAACCGTTCCAGTGTATTCATCAACTCCGGTATAATTCCTCAACGCACTATACAAATCCAACGGTGATGCATTGGGAAATTTATTTAAAAACAATGCGGCAGCGCCTGCACACTGGGGCGCATCCATACTGGAGCCCTGCATTACGTAATAATCAGCGTCTCCGGTTGTATTTCCATTATTATCAATCCAATATAAATCAGGTACAGTAAGAACATCTCTATCCTTTATGGAAATGATCGCACTCCCGGGGGCAACAAGATCAGGTTTTTGTAAACCGTCAATCCTTGGTCCCCTGCTGGAAAATGACATAATTTCATTTTGAGTTTCATTGAATGCATAAACCAAACCATTATATGCATTCCATTCTACTCTTGAATTGAAAGCACCAACACAAAAACCATAAGTTGCAGTTGCGGGAGATACTATGGTATAGTTCGGATCAGGATTGTCGAAAGATACTTTCCCGTTGTTATAATATTCATATATGTGAAAAGTTTGTGTGTTAGAAGATAGATTATCTACTTTAAGATGATAGGTGCTGTTTCCTTCCGGCAACTTGAATAATGTTTGTGAATATTGAGATTCTGTTCCTCTTGTACTTTCTGTTTGTCCATAGACGTACGTATTTGTAATTTCTTGAAATAAGTTATCATAATATTTTAGAAACTAAATTATTATTTAATACCCAAACTATCAAACCAAACAAGATTAAAAAAAAGATATGTATTGTTTGCTGCACCGGTCACATTAATTTGTATAAAATTACTTGTATCGTTACCAGCAACAGTACCTGAATAGTGTCTTGCTGACGAACCATCATTCCCAGCAGCAAGAAAAACCGGAACTCCCTGACTATAACACCAATCAACTTTTTGATCCTTTGTTGAGGAACCGTAATGATATGTATCCCAACTTCCATAACTCATTGAGATAATATCAACACTATAAATATTCACTGCTGCATCCATTGCATTCAAAATAGCATTAGTTGAAGCCCCGGCTGAAAAATCACTGCCAATTTTAAGAAATACAAGACCGGCAGATGGCGCCACTCCTTTATAAGGATTTCCACCGTTGCCAATATTGCTATTTGATAATACCCCTCTGCCAAGAACAGATCCAGTGACGTGATTACCATGACCGGTGACTTGATTTTCAACATCATCGTCTAATGTTGGGTATGTAGAATAATCTTTTTTTACTATTATTGATGGTAAATCAGGATTTAGAGGTTCAGTATCCAATCCCGAATCTAATACTGCCACCTTAACTCCATCACCAGTCCAGCCTTGTAACCAAACATCATCTGCATTTAAAAGCCGGTCAGCTTCGTTATTTTGTGGAAAGGAAAGTTGTTCTGCCGAATCAATTTTTTTTACAATATCTAAAGCCAGAGCATTAATAAAATTATCGACTTTTAACTTGGCTAAGATGAATCCGTAGGGATGATCATATACTGGAGGAGTCCAGGAATTTTCAATATAATTGAGGCCCACCGATTGAAAAGAAACTAAATCAGCCATGGATGGATAGTGCTCAAGATAAATAACTACTTGTATGTCTTATTGGAAGAGCTGCCTGTTGGATCTCTTTTAAGTAGAAGCTGTTTTTCACTGACTATTTTAATCAGTTCCCCGCTCCATATTTTACTAACAAATTTTTCCGGAATAGATACTATATCATTTGTAGTAAGTTCTAAAGGTTGTTGAGCATAAACTATAAAACTTACTAAATAAAAAAATTAGCCATTTCCACAATTTTTTCATCATCATCTGCCATTATTTGATATGATTAAAACCAACAACAGCAGAATCCAAATTGCAATGCCATCTAAAAGCTTTATCTTTAATAAAAAATGCGCAATTCCTAAAGAGATAATTGCATATAAAGTAAGTTTTACCGATGGAGGTGGGGATGTTTAGCAGATAGGTTAAAGTAGTATATGAAGTATTTTAAACAGTAAAAAAGGCGGCACAAAGCCGCCTTATTTATCCAAGAAACTGTGTCACACTGAGTTTGACCGCTGTTAAGCAGGCTCGTCGAAGTGTGACAATAAATTACGATACAAAGATTACTTCATCAGAATCATCTTCTTAGTTTCAACAAAATCTCCTGCTTGTATGCGGTAAAAATATGCACCGCTTGAAAATTCACTTGCATTAAATTCTACCTCATATCTCCCTTCATCTCTATATTCTTCAACAAGCGTAGCGATTTCTTTTCCCAACATATCAAATACTTTCAGAGTTACATTTCCTTTCTCAGGTATCTGATATACAATCCTTGTTGTTGGATTAAATGGATTTGGATAATTCTGACTTAGACTCATAAATTCATTAGGAACACATAAATCAATTTCTAATAGCTTTTGAATATTCAAACTGTCCATCATATATCAATTTGTTTTAATCTGTATGAATATTCTTCACTGCAGTTCAATGTCTTATCTATCAAATGAATAATATTTTGGTGAGTTACTGTTACCATTGCCCTTCAACAAATCCTATCTTTTCCCATTCTAGAGTATTAGAAAATCTACCGCCATCTTTACGCTCTATGTCAAATCCATAATTGTTAACTTCAGTTTCAGTCCGCCAGATTAACTTAACTGATGAACCAATAACAGAAGCAGAAAATGATGATAAGTTCTACTGGAAGATGGATTAGGCTTCTTCCTCGCCAACAGTAGCTATAGGATCTACTCCTGCCCATTTCCGTACCCTTGTCCAGTCAACTATAAATTGATTAGCCGTTTCCATAAGACATTAGAAATGGTGGCAAGTTCAATAGTTGGAACATTTGTTGCTGACAATTTCAACTGGATTATCATCAATCTGGAAACCGGCTGTTCCCAGAACTTTGACGATACAAATGAAAAATATGCCAACTATTGTCTGAAGCTTGATGCCATATCCACGAACGGTTATAGCTGAACCAGCTTGAGGTATTGTCGCTGCCAGAATCCGTAATAGAAGGAAAATCATCTAAAATTCGTAATATAATTCAGCAAAGCTGTGCCTGATCAGAAAAAACCAACTTCCATTATCAAATTTGCTGTGCCTTGATTTGGATGTCTTGCACGGGTCTCTCCAATATAATCCCATACCAAAATGGCTTATTAGCATTAATTTTAACATTAAGGTTACAGTGATGCATTTATTGTAAATTAAACCACTTCGCTAACAGGTGTTTGTGCTTGAAGTACCACTTGCAAAAGTCCACTTAGTAAGGTCAAGACTTGTTCCATCAAAACCATCAAAAAAATCGAAAACTAACATCTCCATTGTTAATAATATGCTTGGAGGAACCTGATAAACCGGCTGAGTGGCTATACACAATCGATATTGACCTACTGCTTGGACCACCTGTGTATGAAAAAACATATTCATCTCCAATTCAGCGTAACAGCACCACGGAAAGTATTAAACTCATCTACCACGTGGGAACAATAATTCCATGCTTTGTATGAATGTCTGCCAGTCTGTAGTTGTAGCTGCAATGCTGTTTGCCAGGGTGAAGATACTTGTTGGACTAACAGTATAACCTATATAATAAACACCATGATATTCATAAACCCAGGGATCGGCTACTGTTCCGGCATCATAAGGATCCCGGAGAACCAAATGGAATACAAGGATTACCTACTAAATTTAGTATAAGGTCCAAGAATATCATCTGCTTCAGCATATCCAACCTGCTCATACAGCTGCGGCCAGTATCACCCATATAAATGAAAATCCATTTACCATCATTACGCTGAAAAACATATGGTTCATGCATACACGATAAGCTTCCCAGGATCCAGATAGTACCTGTAGCAGAACTGATCCTATGATATGTATATGGTCCATCTAACATTTGGTGATGATGCAACTGAAATAGGATAAGGAGGACCACCATGTACGCGGTCAGCATAAAAAATATACCAGATACCATTATATTTAATAAAATGTGGGGCATTGGCATTGAGGAATTACAGATCCACTATACCAGTTCCAGGCTGCAGGATTAGTTGGATCATCAGACCACGACTAAGACCTACAGACTGCACCGCTACGATAATTAGCAAATACCATCCAATAATGCCCAGTAACATCGTCATAAACAATATTTTCAGCACAGCAAACTGTACTCCACTACCAGGATCACCAATTGGGATTATAGGATTACCAGGATCTTTTGTATATGGACCAATGGGGGGTGTTTCAACAGGATCTTCGGGAATGGTATTATCGGTGAGGAATTACCATAATATAGATATAGATAGTTATGTCCCTCCAATTGGAATAGTTGGTACCTTAACCCAAATGGTTGCTCGCACTTCAGCAAACGTTCCATTCTTCAATCCAGAATGGTATTTCTCGTAACATCATCAGCATGCAGTTACGCGTAAATCGCTGCCATCACGTATTTGCATTACCGAAAATAAATGGCGGTGTCAAACTGCTTAAATCTATCTTTACCTGATAATCAGTTAAAACAGATCCACTGGTGTTGTAGACTGTTATTGTCCTTCTATAAGTCCATCCTTCCCACTGTGCATTAACTGAACTTAATGCGCTGGCAATAATGCCGATAATAAAAAGAAATATGTAAAAGTTCTCTTTTGCATAGTGAACCTTTATTATTTTAATTTATAATTACTTCATCAGAATCATCTATGTTTGTAGGCAAGCACTTTCTTCCAAGAATTATTTCAACAAGATCATTTTTCTAGAACCTGCCTTCAGTGCTGTAAAAATATACACCGCTTGTGAGGGTATAAGCATTTCCGCCGAAGGCGGATCCGCCTATGGCGGAAAATTCAACCACATATTCACCGGCCGGTTTTTCCTCATTAACTAATACAGCTACTTCTTCACCAAGAGAACTAAATACTTTCAGAGTTACATTCCCTTTCTCAGGTATCTGATATACAATCCTTGTTGTTGGATTGAAAGGATTTGGATTATTCTGGCTTAACTCATATTTCATTGGTGAACCAAAATCAATTTCAATTACTTTTGAATATTCAAATTGTCCATCTGTATCAATCTGTTTTAATCTGTATGAATATTTTCCTGCAGTTACTGTCTTATCTTCAAATGAATAATGCTTTGGTGAATTGCTATTACCATTACCATTAACAAATCCTATCTTTTCCCACTTTAGAGTATTAGAAGAATCTACTGCGATCTTTACGCTCGATCTCAAACCCATAATTGTTAACCTCTGTTTCAGTCCGCCAGATTAACTTAACCGATGAACCAATAACTGAAGCTGAAAATGATGATAGTTCTACTGGAAGAGGATTAGGCTCTTCCTCGTCAACAGTAGCTATAGGATCTACTTCTGCCCATTTACGGACTCTTGTCCAGTCAACTATAAATTGATTTGTTGTACCTGTAATAGAACTATAAGACATTAGAAATGGTCTCAGGTCAATGGTTGGAACATTGGTTGTGACAATTTCAACTGGATTATTATCAATCTGGAAACCAGCTGTTCCCGGACTTTGACGATACAAATGAAATATATGCCAACCATCGTCTGAAGCTTGATCCATATCCACTATGGGTGTACCCACACCAGCCTGGGTATTGTATTGCCAGAATCCATTATAAGGAAAGTCGTCTAAAATTCGAAATTATTTAAAAAAGCTGTAACCTGATCGATAAATCCAACTTCCATTATCAAATTTGATGTGCCTTCATTTGGATGTCTTCCACGGGTCTCCCCAATGTATCCCATTCCAAATTGGCTGGTTCCATTGATTCGAACATTCGTAGATGTTACTGTCATCGTCAGCAAACCGTTTTCGACAGTTGTCTGTGTTGAGTTACCATTAGCAAAGGACCATTTATTGGCGTTAATATAGGTTCCATTAAAGCCATCAAAAAAATCGAAGACTAAATCTCCCTTGTTTATTGTGCTTGGAGGAACCTGGTAAACCGGCTGAGTGGCTACACACAATCGATATTGACCACTGCTTGGACCACCTGTGTATGAAAAAACATATTCATCTCCAATCAGCGTAACCGCACCACGGAAAGTATTAAACTCATCTCCCCGGGGGACAATAACTCCAAGCTTTGTAAATGTCTGCCAGTCTGTAGTTGTAGCTACTGCTGTCTGCCAGGGTGAAGAACTTGTTGGACTAACAGTATAGCCAATGTAGTAAACATCATGATATTCGTAGACCCAGGCATCTGCTACTGTCCCAGCATCATAGGATCCTGAAGGTCCGAAAGCAATACAGGGATTACCCGCAAACTTTGTATAAGGTCCCAGAATATTATCTGCTTCAGCATATCCAATCTGCTCATCAGTGAGACCAGTTTCACCCATATAAGCCATAATCCATTTACCATCGTTACGCTGAAAAACATATGGTTCATCAACACGATAAGATTCCCAGGAACCGGAAGTACCTGGAGTAAGAACTATCTGTGCAAATGTATATGGTCCATTTACATTTGGTGATGTTGCAACTGAAATGGGCCAGGGAGATGGATTAAGTACGATCAGCATAGAAAATATACCAGGTACCGTCATATTTCATAATATGCGGGGCATTTGCTAGAGGAATTACAGATCCACTCTCCCAGTACCAGGATGCAGGATTTGTTGGATCATCTGACCAGACAAGACCTACAGACTGACCGCTGCGGTAATTAGCAAATACCATCCAATAATGCCCGTAACATCGTCATATACAATGTTTTCTGCACACAACTGTACGCCACTTCCAGGATCACCAATCGGGACTATATGGATTGCCCGTTGCCTTTGTATATGGACCAATCGGCGGTGTTTCAACAGGATCTTCGGAAATTATAGGTGAGAAATTTCCATAATACAAATAGATAGTTTGTCCCTTCAATTGGGATAGTTGGCACTTTCACCCAAATGGTTGCTCGCACTTCAGAAACGTTCCATTCCTCTATCCAGAAAGGTATCTTCGTAACATCATCATCATGAGGTTATCCGTAAATCGCTGCCATCGAGTATTTGCATGACCGAAAATAAATGGCGGTGTCAAATTGCTTAAATCTATCTTTACCTGATAATCAGTTAAAACAGTGCCACTGGGGTTGTGAAACTGCTATTGTCCGTCTGTAAGCCCATCCTTCCCACTGTGCATTAACTGAACTTAATGCGCTGGCAATAAGGCCGATAATAAAAAGAAATATGTAAAAGTTTTTTTGCATAGTTATCCTCTAACAATTAAAATTTATTTTTATTATTCGATTTAATGATTGAGGAATTAAATGTGAGTGTAGTTAGATGATTAAATAATTCTAAAAAAACACCAATGTCTTGCATGGTGTAAATTTAAACATTGTGCCCTCGCCTCTTTAAGGAAATTTTAAAGACAAAAATTCCCTTAAAGAAAAATTATGTTAAAATTATAATTTCTCTTTAGAGAGTCTCTAAATTATAATAACAGTTTATGGAAAAAGCAGACGACCAAAAAATAAGATTAAGCAAATTAAATCCTGCCCTTCGGATAAAACATATTTAATTAATCTGTTATATTCAAATAGGGTTTATAGCTTAAATTTCAATCAATTTATGTTCCAATTGAACAGAGAAATTGAAATGTTACTAATACTTTATTATTGTAAGATAAAACGATTATAATGTTTGATGATTGGCAAGAATTAATTTCTCAGAATATGAAATATTCCTATTTAAATTTATTTTAATATTCACAATTTCAGATTTACTTCCTGTGCGAACTGGTGGTCCCCACGTTCCCGCACCTGAAGTAACATAATAATGTGTCTTCCCTTTTTTCTTATACCCCCAGCTGATTTCATAAATAAGATTGGTAATAATATTTCCCGGCCAAATCTGCCCGTGATGTGTATGCCCGGAAAGCTGTAAATCAATGCTGTTCTTTTCTGCCTGTTCCAATTTAACAGGTGTGTGATCTAACAGTATTTTAGGATAGTTCTCTTCAACAGGTTTAACTATCTCATCCAAAGCTTTTCTTTGGCTGCCGGTAAATTGTTTCATTGATACATCTTCCCTCCCGATAATATAAAAACTGCTATCAACAAACTCATGATTATCTCTAAGAACATGAAAATTATAATCTTGCATAAATTTAACACTCGATTCAACATCATTAATGAACTCGTGATTTCCGTTTATAGCATAAATTCCATATTTAGGATTCAATTTTTTAAATGATTCCCCTATTTCACTGCGCATCAGAACCTCAGTTTTATCGTCTACAATATCACCTGCAAACAAAATAATATCCGGCTCAAGTGAATTTATTTTTTCAACAATCCTGCCAAGCAGCTTTTCACCATCTATCGGCGAAAGATGTAAGATCGGAAGCCATAACAATATTTATCTCGTTTAATTTTCCATCGCCTTTTGGGAAGATTAAGATCTAAGCTTTTAATTGTTATTTCTCTTTTATTAAGGTTACCTAAAAATAGTACTATGCTTACAACTACTATCATTACAACCGCAGTAATTTTTTTGGTTAACTCGTAATTTTTATTAAAGTATGATGGGAAGAAATGTATGAACGAATCGAGGAGTCGCAGAAGATCGATGCCAAGAAGGATAAGAATAAAATAAACCAGGTAAGCAAACCAGATTGCCCCTATAACCAGCAAAATATCGTAAGCTAGGGGTGGTAAAAACTTGTAAAGTAGTTTTGCGAGAATATACCCGTAAGCAACTATTATAAAGAGAGGAAGATAAAACGGTTTTAAACCTGGTAACGAAGAAATCGCCTGCCATCCCCTGATGAAAACATAATAATTTATGGCTGTATAAACGGTTATAAATATTGTAAAGAATAAAATCATAATATTATATTATTTTTTTTGCCTGTTGAAAGATAAACCTGTAGGAATAAATATTAAATGAGAGGTATCACAAAAAGATATAATGCCACAGCGAACTTCAGATAGTTTACTCGGGGAGGAGGCCAAGTTTATTTATAGGAGTGCAATACCTTCATATAGTTTGCCCGTTCAAATTTAGAAGGATCATCGACGTTCTTGTAACTCATACTGCCTCTCATCTGCTCAACAGATTCGTAATCCTTTTCTTCCATCCACTTTTCCATACTAGAAATAATATCAGCAATATGCCCTATACCGAATTTTAACAAGCAGGAAAGAACTTGCGTAACATTGGCACCAGCCATAATCATTTTAATAACATCCTGCTCTGAATAAATACCGCTTGTTGCAGCAAGATCTGCCTTAATTCTTCCATTCAAAATTGCAATCCATCTTAGAGGTAAACGCATTGCCATAGGTGTGCTAAGTAGTACGTTTGGTTCAACTTCCAATGTTTCAAGATTTATATCCGGCTGATAAAACCTATTAAAAAGAACCAAACCATTTGCACCAGCTTTACTCAATTCATTTGCCATATTTGCCACAGAACTGAAAAATGGATGCATCTTAACCGCGATTGGTATTTTAATTTCCGAACGCACTCTTCTTACAATATGAATATACTTTTTCTCTACTTCTTCACACTTCTTATCAATATCGGTTGCAAGCTCATAAATATTTAACTCAAGAGCATCGGCACCAGCTTGTTCAATTTTTTTTGAGTAATCAATCCAGCCGCCAAGTGATTTGCCATTTAGACTTGCTATAATCGGCATATCAACTGCTTCTTTTGCTTTGCGTATATGCTCTAAATATTCTTCGGGTCCAAGTTTATATTCAAACGGTTCCGGAAAGTAAGAAGTAGCTTCTGCAAAGCTTTCTGCAGGAGATGATGTATGATGATCAAGTTCAAGTTCATCGTGCTCAAGCTGCTCTTCAAATAAAGAATATATTACCGCTGCGCCGGCTCCGGCATCTTCCATCTCTTTTATTTTAGAAACATCTTCCGAGAGTGGACCGGCAGAAGGAACTATCGGTGATTTTAATTTAAAGCCTAAGTAGGAAGTTGTGATATCCATTTTCTTTCCTTGAAATTAAATTTACAATACTTATTCTTCATTGTTTTCGGGTTGATAAGATGCAAGCCGTTCATATTCTTTCCATGTGCTCACAACATCTTCCTGCGCTTTTATAATTAGTTCTTCGGCAAGCTGGGGATGAGATTTTGTAAGCATCTTATACCGGGTTTCCATGTAAGCATAATCCTTAAATGGCATCTTCAAACCTTTAGAATCTAGTTTGAATGGATTCTTTCCCTCATCGGCAAGCTCAGGATTGAAACGATACAACGGCCAGTAACCGGTATCAACAGCTGCTTTCTGGTTTTGCATTCCCTTAGCCATGTTTATTCCGTGGGCAATACAGTGGCTGTAAGCTATAATCATTGATGGTCCGTCATAAGCTTCAGCTTCCAGAATTGCTTTTAATGTGTGTGTATCATTTGAACCCATTGCAATTTTTGCAACGTAAACATTTCCGTAAGACATTGCCATCATACCAAGATCTTTCTTCTTACCCGGTTTACCTGAAGCAGCAAACTTTGCAACAGCGCCACGCGGAGTGGCTTTAGACATCTGTCCGCCCGTGTTAGAATAAACTTCAGTATCAAGGACCAGGACGTTCACATTTTTTCCTGAAGCGAGTACATGATCCAATCCACCATAACCGATATCGTAAGCCCAGCCATCGCCACCCATAATCCAAACTGATTTTTTAACCAGGTAATCTGCAATACTTACAAGATGTTTAACATCATCATGTTTTGCCGTTGGCTCCGGCTTTTTCGATATCGTTTAGTTTTTGTTTAAGCGATTCAACTCTTTCTCTTTGCTCATAAATTCCGCTTTCATCTTTTTGATCTGCATTGATTATACCGTTAACCAGCTCATCACCAATATATGAAGATAATTTTTTCAGAATATCTTTTGCCTGCACGTTATGTTTATCAATGGCTAATCTAAAACCAAATCCAAATTCAGCATTGTCTTCAAAAAGTGAATTAGACCAGGCAGGACCTCTTCCTTTTTTATCCGTTGCCCATGGGAGTTGTTGGTAAATTACCGCCATAGATTGAAGAGCATCCGGTTGCATTTGCAATAATTGCTCTGTCGCCGAATAGCTGGCTTACAAGCTTAACATAAGGTGTTTCGCCACAACCTGAGCAAGCGCCGGAAAATTCAAACAAAGGTTCAAGAAATTGTGAATCTTTCACTTTTGTTACATTTACTTTTCTCCTATCAACATCAGGTATTTGCAGGAAGTAATCCCAGTTTGTTCTTTCCTGTTCCCTTATTGGTAACTGTTCTGCCATATTTATTGCTTTAAGCCGCGTCTCTGTTTTATTCTTTGCGGGACAAACATCTACGCAAAGTGCACAGCCGGTACAATCTTCAACTGCAACCTGCAAAGCATATAGCATATCAGTGCCATAATCTTTTGCTTTGAACTTTGTATACTTAAATGTTTCCGGAACGCCGTTTAAATCTTTCTCTTCAAAAACCTTTGCCCTAATTGTTGCATGCGGGCAAACTATAACACACTTATTACACTGAATACAGGTATCGACATCCCATACCGGAACTTCCAGCGCAATGTTTCTTTTTTCCCATTTTGTTGTTGAGAGGGGAAAAGTTCCATCAACAGGGAATTTACTTACAGGAAGATCATCACCTTTACCTTCAATAATTTTAGCAGTAACGTCCATCACAAATTTAGGTGCATTGCCAGAAACTGCTGGCTGAAGCTGAAGTGTGCTGGTAACTTTTCCCGGAATTGTAACTTCGTGAAGGTTTTCAACCGTTTTATCAACTGCATCAAAATTCATCTGTACAATTTTATCACCTTTAGCGCCATACGTTTTCTTTATTGAATCTTTAATCATGCTAATTGCTTCTTCTTTAGGGAAGATATTTGAAATCGCGAAAAAGCAGGTTTGCATAATTGTGTTTATCCTAGCACCCATTCCAGTTTCATTTGCAACTTTATATGCATCGATAACATAGAACTTCATCTTCTTTGCAATAAGATCTTTTTGAACATTTTCAGGAAGTGAGTTCCACACATCATCTTTTGAAAGTTTTGTATTCAGTAGGAAGGTTGAACCTTCAGCTGCCTCATTGAGCATGTCAATCTTTTCCAGGAAAACATTCTGGTGGCATGCTATAAATTTTGGAGTATTTATTAAGTAAGTTGATTTTATAGGTTTAGGTCCAAAACGAAGATGAGATATAGTCATCGAGCCGGATTTTTTTGAATCGTAAACAAAATAACCCTGAGCATTGTAATCTGTTCCTTCACCAATTATTTTTATTGAATTTTTATTAGCGCCAACAGTTCCATCAGCACCAAGCCCGTAAAACATTCCGCGGAAAGTCTCTTCGGCTTCTACAGAAAATGAAGGATCGAAATCTAAGCTTGAGTTTGTAACATCTTCATTTATTCCAATTGTAAAATGATTTTTCGGTTTTTCTTTATCGAGATTATCGAAAACCGATTTAACCATTGCAGGTGTAAATTCTTTGGATGACAATCCATACCTGCCGCCTGTTATTTTAGGGTAGTTGAACTTAAGTTCACCCTGCGAGAATTTTTCAGATATAGCGTTTACCACATCCATGTAAAGTGGTTCGCCTAACGCACCCGGTTCTTTTGTCCTATCTAATACTGCAATCGATTTAATCGATTCCGGTATTGCGTTTATAAAATGATTGAGTGAGAAAGGTCTGTATAATCTTACTTTTAATAAACCAATCTTTTCACCATGTGCAGTTAAATATTCAACTGTTTCTTCCGCTGCCTGTGAGCCGGAACCCATCATTATAATAATTTTTTCCGCATCAGGTACTCCTACGTAATCAAATAAATGATATGCCCTTCCTGTAATTTTTGCGAATCTATCCATCTGCTCCTGAACAATACCCGGGCAGGCAATGTAATATGGATTAACAGTTTCCCTTGCCTGGAAAAAAACATCAGGATTCTGAGCAGTTCCACGAATTACAGGTTTATCCGGATTTAAAGATCTTTTCCTGTGAGCAATAACCAGATCGTTTTCAATCATTGCTTTCATATCATCTGAATTTAATTGCTTCTATCTTCATAACTTCGTGTGATGTACGGAAACCATCGAAAAAATGAAGAAAAGGAATTCTTGATTTTAATGTTGCAGCTTGTGAAATCAAAGCAAAATCCATTACTTCCTGCGGATCGTTTGACGAAAGAAGACCAAAACCGGTTTGGCGTGCTGCCATAACATCGCTGTGATCGCCAAAAATAGAAAGTGCATGCGCAGCTACCGAGCGTGCAGAAACATGGAAAACCGTTGGAGTAAGTTCTCCGGCAATTTTGAACATGTTGGGTATCATTAAAAGTAAGCCCTGAGAAGCAGTAAAAGTAGTGGTTAGTGCACCGCTTTGTAGAGCACCGTGAACACTACCGGAAGCACCTCCCTCACTCTGCAGTTCGCTTACTGTGGGAATCATTCCCCAAATATTTTTCTTATCAACTGCAGCCCAGGCATCGCACCATTCGCCCATATTTGAAGAAGGTGTGATGGGATAAATCGCAATTACTTCGTTAGTATTAAATGCAACATAAGCTGCTGCTTCATTTCCATCTATAGTTACTTTTTTTCTTTCCATTTTTTATCCAATTAATTTTCTAAAAAGCTGTGAAAATTTAGTCTTCTAAAGACCCAACAATTATACCATTACCTATTCTTCAATTCCGGTAAGTATAACTATAATTGTACGATAATTAGTCGCATCCCGGAGAATTATCAAACAATGGTTTCCCAATTATAAGAATTTGGCAATTTACATAAAAAACAATACTGAATGAATTTTAATAGTTTGCCTTAAGCAGTTTAAATCGCACGAATCGCAGAGTGGATGCTGATTTTTTGCTATTTTCTGATAAAATATAGTTAGAGTAAAAATGTTTTGGAGAAATGTTATCTTTCAACTTTATTTAATTTCAATGGAAATGATATTAAATAATTCATTATTTTTAGCTGTAAGGTTAGCTGTTTCTACTTTAATTCTAACTAATAAATCACATCTATCATTAAGGAGGATTTATGGATCAGCAAGTTACTAATTATACACCAATGACCATTGGAGACTGGCTTATAACTTTAATTATAACCTACATACCATTTGTAGGATTGATAATGTTGTTTGTTTGGGCTTTTGGTGGCGATACGCATCCCAGTAAAAAAACGTGGGCACAGGCAACTTTAATTATGTTTGCTATTATGATAGTGCTTGCAATTCTATTCTTCAGTTTAATGGCTTCAATTATCGGAGGATTTTTCAGCAATTATTCTTCTTATTCATAAGAAGATAAACATAGCATTTTTTAAGGGGCTTTTATTAGCCCCTTTTTTATTTATTGGTAATAATGAGATGCGTAGTTATTCAACCATGCCTTATAACAATTATATCTCCATCCTTCATAGTATATTCTTTTCCTTCCAAACGCCACGTGCCCTCCTCCTTTGCAGCGGAGAATGAACCTGCTTTAACAAAATCATCGTTATGAACAACTTCTGCACGGATGAATTTTTTAAAGAAATCTGTATGAACTTCACCAGCTGCTTCCTGAGCATTCGATCCTTTCCTTACTGTCCATGCGCGGCATTCATCTTCGCCAACAGTAAAAAATGATTGAAGCCCCAGCAGATCGTATGATTCTCTTATTATTCCGTTTAATGCTGATTCATTAATTCCGTATTCATCCATAAAAACCTGTGCTTCTTCATCTGGCAGCTCAGACATTTCCTGCTCTATCTTACCGAAGATGCAAATGGCTTTAGTGTTTTTACTTAACTTCTGTTTCGCAAGTTCGTTTAAATACTTTTCAGCATCGCCTGCCTGGTTTTCATCAAGGTTAAGTGCAATAAGCATCGGCTTAACTGATAGAAGCTGGTATGCTTTTAATACTTTAAGTTCATCATCTTTTAATTGAGCATCACGCAGAGGTTTTTCTGTTTCCTGCAAAATTTCATTGCATTTTTCTAAAATTGGCAGTTCCCATTTCAGCGCATCGTCCTGTGTCTTTTGTATCTGCTTTTTAATATTTGCAATTCTTTTTTCCAATATTGCCATATCAGAAATAATAAACTCAGTTTCAAAGGCATCAATATCTCTAAACATATCAATGGAACCATCCGGATGCAGCACAAGTTCGTTTTCAAATAATCTTACCACCTGGATAAGCGCATCTGCATTTTTTACTTTGCCCAAAAAATTGCTTGTAAACTGAGTGGAGCCGGAATCACCTTTATGCAGTCCAACAATATCCAGCACTTCTATAGTTGCACTTACTTTCTTTTTAGGATTGAATATTTCGGTTAGTTTATCTAATCTTTCATCGGGGACTTTAATAACGCTCTGGTGTGTTTCCACTTTTACCAGCGATGCCGGATCGAGATGAGTTTTTGTAATTGTCTGAAACAAAGTTGATTTACCCGAATGGGGTAATCCTACTATTCCTATTTGCATAAATGCCTCGTAGTTACAATATCCATTTTTACAAATATAATAAACTTTAAAATTGAAAGTTTTTCACTATATTTGAACTTAATACTACTTATAACTAACAGGTTAATAAGATGAAACTAATAAAATATTTTTTCGTAGTTGTTATAACTTCGTCAACAATTTTTATTTCATGCAGCACAGTTCCGTTAACGGGAAGATCACAGTTAAATATGATACCGGACAGCGAAATGCTTGCAATGAGTTTTCAACAATATGGTCAATTCCTAAATGAAAATCCGTTAAGCAATAACCAGGCAAATGTAGATATGGTTAGGCGTGTTGGATTAAACATTCAAATTGCTGTTGAAGATTATATGGCACAAAATAATCTTTCAGAAAATCTTGAGGGATATAACTGGGAGTTTAATCTTGTTGAAAGCGACCAGGTAAATGCATGGTGTATGCCTGGTGGGAAAGTAGTTGTGTACACCGGAATACTCCCAATCACACAAGATGAAGAAGGTCTTGCAGTTGTTATGGGTCACGAAATTGCACACGCGCTTGCCGAGCATGGAAATGAGAGAATGAGTCAGCAATTACTACAGCAAGTAGGCGCTATAGGATTGATGGTTGCAATGAAAGATGAACCTGTACAAACGCAAGCCCTATGGATGACGGTTTATGGAGTTGGAACTACAGTGGCTGTAATGCTTCCTTACAGCAGAACTCACGAAAGCGAAGCTGATCACTTAGGATTAATATTTATGGCAAAGGCTGGATACGATCCACAAAAAGCCCCCGAATTCTGGCAAAGGATGGCTGCCGGTAAAGAAGGCGAACCGCTTGAATTTCTCAGCACTCACCCGTCAAGCCAAACAAGGATAAATAATTTGAACTCCTGGATGCCGGAAGCTATGCAGTATTATAATAAATAAGTGACAAAACTTTTTGGTTCTGCTTTAATCTCTTAAATATATTTTTTACATAAAAGTTCAGTTTTAACAAAAGCTGAACTTTTATTTTTATCTTACCAATTCCTTAACGAATACGGATATGAATTAATGAAAAAAATAATATTTTTTATCTCGATCATCATATTAAACTTTACTAATTTCACCTATGCGCAGGTAAACACTGAACGATTTAGAGAAGATGCAGACACAGTTGGATTTTCCGGGTTTGTAGATCTTGAAGGAATTTTAGCAACAGGAAATGCAGATTTTCAACTTATAAGTCTGGGAAGCAGATTAAACTATAATTGGGGCGATGATTATACTTTTCTTATTGCAAACGGCGGCCATGGATGCGAGAACGGCAATGCGTTTGTGGGACAAGATATTGGCTCACCTGCGGCATGTAGTTACTACGGGTGAACTGTTACAAATAGAATTTTTTACACAATTTGATAACAACAAAAAGCGCCTGCTGTTAGAGCGCGAACTATTAGGCGGTGGTTTAAGATTTAGAATTCTAAAAACGGAACATTTTAAATTCCGGCTCGGAACGGCTTATATGTTTGAAAATGAAAAGTATAATCTACCTGAAAATTCAATTCATCCACATATAACATCTCTGCATAGGTTTACAAGTTATATTACTATAAAGTTAGATTTTGATAAAACGCTTTCATTTATTTCAACAACATATTATCAACCCCATATAGCGGATTTTAATGATTATAAACTCTTCTCAGAAAACGCTTTGCTGGTTGATGCGGGAGAAGTTTTTGATTTCTTTATAAAATTTAATCTAAGATATGATTCAAAATCTCCTGATACAATTAAAGAGTTTGATACGTTTTCCCGAATTGGTTTTTCGTTTAAGTTTGGCGGTGGTTAACAGTTAATTAAGTCAGATAGGTGTGCAAATGGAACAAGTAATACAAATTAATTTCCAACTTTACTGATGCTCATCTCAGCTTTTAACATCTTGCACGTATTCAGAATAAAAATAGAAAATGGACCAAGCCTTTCTTATTATTGTAGTTAGTAATAAGTTGTGTAGTAGTGCATCAACACATGAAAGACTCAATCTATGGATTACCAAGAAGACGGGTACCAGTGTTCTGATTGTGGTGCCACAGTACAAGTTGACACGGAAGTATGCCCAAAGTGTAATGCACCCTTGGAGGAATTCCAAACAGATACTGAATTTGAACTGATTCCTGTTACTTCGAATCCTGCTGAAATCGCAATTCTTGAATCGTTCCTTAAGGACAACAACATCGAGTATTCCATTAATAATGATGCTATGGAATCAGTTTTTGGACTATCACTAGGCCACTCCCCCACACTGTTGGTTCGAAAAGATAAAGTTGATCTAACAGTACAACTACTTAATAGCTATAATGAGAAAAATATACTATGTCTTTCAACCAGCGTACGGAAGAGTTCTCTAAAGGGTGTTGAAGGTTGGCTATTTTTCTTTTGCATGTTACTTATTCTGGCCCCGTTTATGGAATTACCTTATATTATACTTTATTACATTGATACTTACAGCAATATACAGCGGTATCCCTTTTTTGAGACTGCTCTCAACATCGATATCGTCATTTCCATTTTGATCTCATTTTATGGCATATATGCGGGAATAAACCTTTGGAGAATCCACCCAAATGCGATTAAGTCTGCAAACTTATTTCTCAATTTATATTTTGCATACACGGTTGTGGCCTTCATTACAATTGCTGCAATCCTGCAAACATCTAATTTACCCTTCAATCAAGTTACACAAACTGCATTTGGCTATCTCCTACAAGATACAATCAGATCAATTACTTTCCTGTTAATCTGGAAATCCTATCTTAAAAACTCTGAGAGGATTAAGAATACTTATGTGGTATGATGCTTAAACAACGGATTTTTTCGCAAGTAATAAAAAAAGCATCGGCGCACAGCCGCAAATACTACTTACTGATACTCATCCCGACTTTTTATATGTTGGGACCAAGTTTATTTTGCCGCATTGCTTTTCATAAATTTTTGATTTAGTCGTTACTTAATAGTAGCAACTACTTGCTTACCTTTTTTGAAAAACAATTGTTATAATTGAGAATAATAATTTAAAGTTCTTTTTAAAAGGAAAATTTGAATAGAAAAAGTTACTCCCAACAATATTCGTTTTCAAAAAATCAGCCGATCGCTGGATTTCTTCCTCCAAAAAATATTAAAATCAATTTATGACCAAAAAACCTAAAATTTTCATACTGGATACAAATGTAATTCTACATGATTCAAGCTGCATTCATCAATTTGAAGAGAATGATGTGGTTATTCCCTTAACAGTTATAGAAGAACTTGACCAGTTTAAGAGGGGAAGCCAGGTTATAAATCTTAATGCGCGTGAGTTTACCCGCACACTCGATTCACTTACAGGTGAAGATATTTTTAACGGTGGAGTTTCCATTGGTGAAGGAAAAGGACAATTGAGGATTGCAATTTCAAGAGGAATTTCGCAGGAGATTAAAGACATATTTAAAGAAGATACTCCCGATCACAGGATACTTGGTGTTGCATTTAATTGGCATAAGAAATTTAAAGATGAGAACATGATTGTCCTGGTAACGAAGGATGTGAACCTAAGAATGAAAGCCAAGGCGCTTGGTATTCCCGCACAAGATTATACTACTGATCGTGTGAGCAGCATTGAAGAATTATACAGCGGGAAACAGGTGCTTGAAGATTTTGATGATGAGGTAATAGTAGAGCTTTACCAACCGCCCGTTTGAAGTTCCTGCAAAACCATTACTCGACCGACATAAACGGGGATGCTCTGCCAAACAAGTTTTTCATCCTGCGCAATCTTAACAGGTCAGTGCTTGCAAACCTGGACCAGGAGAAAGAGCATTTAAGAAAAATTGATAAAAATGTTATTTATGGTATAACACCACGCAACGCTGAACAAACCTTTGCAGTAGATGCACTTTCAAATAACAACATCAGGCTTGTATCAATGACTGGAAAAGCCGGAACTGGTAAAACTCTTTTAGCACTGGCAAGTGCGTTGCATGTTCGTAAGAATTACCGCCAGATTTATATTGCCCGTCCCATTGTTCCATTAAGCAATAAAGATATCGGTTACCTGCCGGGAGATGTTGAAAGCAAACTTGCACCATATATGCAGCCATTGTGGGATAACTTAAAAGTTATACAGGATCAATATTCGGAAACCGATAAGCACTACCAGATTATTGAAAATATGCTGAAAGATGAAAAGCTGGTAATTGAAGCTCTTTCCTACATAAGGGGAAGAAGTTTGCAGCGAATATTTTTTATAGTTGATGAAGCACAAAACCTAACTCCGCACGAAATTAAAACCATTATAACCCGAGCCGGTGAAGGTTCAAAGATTGTTTTTACAGGAGATGTTTACCAGATAGATCATCCTTATCTCGATGGACAATCAAACGGACTTTCTTATTTAATTGACAGATTTAAAGGACAGAAACTTTACGCACATATAAATTTGGAAAAAGGTGAGAGAAGTGAATTAGCAGAATTAGCTAGTAATTTACTTTAACAAAGTATACTATATACTTTATTTTTGTTCAACCATTCAAGCAGTTTTTCAAATATTTTTCCCGCCAGTTCTTAGCAAATTCAGCTAAGTGAGGAAACTCTTCCTCGTTGTAACCATACATCAACATTTCCTTATGAACTTCTTCAAAACTAACATCAGAATTTTTAAGACGATAAATAGCTGTTACAATTCCTGTGCGATCTTTCCCTCCTAAACAATGGTACATTACAGGTTGGTTTTGCTGATTCTCAATAATTCTTAAAATGTTGTTTAAATCAGCAGTATCGGGTACTTCTCTTCCATCCATTGGTACATGAAAATATTGAATACCGAGACTATCACAGATTCTGCTTTCCCATAAATGATTTTCTTCACTCCCACGCAAGTTAATGATTGTTTTTAAACCATGCTTTTGCATAACAGCAATAGATTCTATGGAAGGTTGAGCAGAACGCCAAATGCCATCATCTACTATATGAAAATTAAATTGCTTATCACTTACAGAAGTTTCGGGAGGAATATAAGTATTTGCTTCTTCTTTCCTGGATTCGCAACATATAACAATGATATATATTAAAATAAAAGCAATGAATATTTTCATAAGGTTCAGTGATCCTAACAGTTTAAGTTTGATAAAGTTAGATACTAATTAGTTATACAACCAATATCCTCTAAGCCAAGGCTCCCATGCATATGTGTCTCCAAAATCCTTTCCAGGATATACTTCATCCCAACTCAAATAATCCGATGCCCTAATCTGTGTAAATCCAGGCAGGCACTATTTCTGTATATGCTATCACTTCTATTGGCTGTTCCCTGTATAATTTGAATGTTGCTAGTCCGGCTTTAAAATAGCAATTCTCTGAACCTAGTGTAACAAAAAAAGTAGTTGTTTCCCCTCCGATCCTTAATTATATCAACCCTTACGGGGATAGAAGTTATTCGACTATCGCAACTTAAGGAATCAGTTGTATTATCCTTTAATAAAATGTTTCCAGTCTGCCTTTACAGTAACAGTAATATAGTCCGGTTTTGGCTCTTCCTCTTCCTCACATCCTTCAGTAAAAGCACCGGAAATAAAAAGTAATCCCAATAATGAAATAATTATTTTCGTTTTCATAAATCAGCCCTCAATTGTTTAAGTGAGCAAAAAATATCCTTCATACTAAATTGAATTAATTATTTCATATTTGCAAGAAAAATAAACTTAGCAATTGGCTAATGTTTTTAATTGGCAAGCAATAATAAAAAAGGCGATCAAGTAGATCGCCTTAATTAGGAAATAAATTTTAAATTAAAGTATAAACTTACTCAAGTCCCTGTCTTTAACAATCTTATCAAGTTTATCTTTAACAAACTCAGCGGTTATTTTAACTGTTTCAGATGGAACTTTATCAGGAACATCAAAAAGTATTTCATCCAGTAAAGTTGTAAGGATAGTGTGTAGCCGTCTTGCGCCAATGTTTTCAACCTGTTCGTTAACCTGGGTTGCAATTTTTGCAATCTCGCAAATTCCTTCTTCTGTAAAATCTAATTTAACACCTTCAGTTTCCAGTAATGCACAATACTGTTTTAAAAGTGCATTCTGCGGGGTTGTAAGTATCTTAACAAAATCATCTTCGGTTAAACTTAAGAGCTCAACACGTATTGGAAATCTTCCCTGCATTTCCGGGATAAGATCAGAAGGTTTGGAAACATGAAATGCACCCGAAGCAATAAACAAAATGTGATCGGTTTTTACTATTCCGTATTTTGTGTTTACATTAGTTCCTTCAACAATAGGTAAAAGATCTCTTTGCACGCCTTCACGCGAAACATCAGGTCCTTGCGATTTACTGCCGTTACCGGCAACTTTATCAATCTCATCAATAAATACTATTCCCGATTCTTCAACTTTACGGATAGCTTCCTGCTGCACGGTTTCCATATCGATCAGTTTTTGTGCTTCTTCCTGTGCCATAAGCTTTCTTGCTTCCGCAATGGTAGTTTTTCTTTTCTTTCTTTTCTTCGGCATAATGTTCCCCATAATTTCCTGGATGTTTATCCCCATATCATCCATTCCCATCGGACCCATAACCTGCATGCCAATTGCAGGTAGAGCCTGTGAATCGAACTCGATCATTTTTTCATCCATCTCACCTTTTTTCAATTTCTGCTTCATCCATTCGCGGGTCTTTTCATTTTTATATTCTTCCGATTCATCTTCCTTTTGCTTTACCTCTGCCGGTTGAGGTTCTGTTCTTACAGGTTGAACCGGTTGTTGTGGTTTTCTAACCGGTGGAATAAGAATATCGAGTATTCTTTCATCCGCCATCTCTTCGGCTTTCGGCTGAACCTCTTTTGTTTTTTCTGCCTTAACCATGTTTACACCAAAATCGGTAAGGTCTCGTATCATCGATTCTACATCTCTTCCAACGTAACCAACTTCTGTAAACTTAGAAGCTTCAACTTTTATAAAAGGAGCTGCGGTAAGTTTAGCAAGCCGCCTTGATATTTCAGTTTTACCAACTCCCGTTGGTCCTATCAAAATAATATTATTTGGAAGTATTTCTTCCCGCAAAACATCTTCCACCTGCTGCCTGCGCCACCTATTCCTTAATGCAATAGCAACAGCACGTTTTGCATCGGTTTGCCCGATGATATAATTATTAAGCTCTTCAACAATTTTTGTTGGTGTAAGTTCTTTCATTGACTTGTTTGACATATCTGATTCATTTCTCCTTAGTCGATAACTTCAACATTTATTTTATCATTAGTGTAAATACAAATTTCGGAAGCAGTTTTAAGGGCTTCTTCTGCAATTTCCTTTGCAGAAAGTTTGCTGAATTTTTTTAACATTTTAGCAGCGGCAAGTGCGTACATTCCGCCTGAACCGATTGCAACAATTTTATCATCCGGCTCAATCACATCGCCATTACCCGAAACTACAAGTGCTGTATCTTCCGAAATAATTGCAAGCATTGCTTCCAGCCGGCGAAGGAATTTATCGGTGCGCCATTCCTTTGCGAGTTCTACCGCTGCACGGTTAACATTTCCACGATATTGCTCCAGTTTATCTTCAAATCTTTCCATTAATGTAAACGCATCCGCAGTTCCACCGGCAAATCCGCAAAGCACTTTACCGTTGGAAATTTTTCTAAGCTTAAGCGCGTTATGTTTCATAACGGTGTTGCCTAGAGAAACCTGCCCATCGCCGCCAAGTGCTGCCATTCCGTTGTGTACAATGCCTAAAATGGTTGTCGATCTTATTTTTTGCTTTCATCAATTTTTCCTTCTCAGTTTCTATAAATTCTTTTGTTTTATAGGGTTCTAAAAATTTAACCGGGAATATTTTCGGTACCGATTTCCTGTAATCTGTATAAATTTCTCCAAAGTGTTTTGCTAATTTCTCCTCTTCGAAGTAAGAACCAATGTAAAAATAAATCACTAAACAGAGGAAAAACACCAGGTAGAACAAATCCATCGTAGGTCTGAACAGCAAGATAAGTATTGAAAAGAAATAAACGGGATGCCGCGTGTATCTAAAAGGTCCCTCTAATTGAAGGGTTAAATTTTCATCAAGTTCAGAATTATAATTTTTTTCAAAATATCTTTTTACCTGGTTCAATCCTAAAAATTCCTTAAAACAAATATACTTAAACGCCCAGAATAACCCTGCCAGCGCAAGGAACTGCGGTATTAAAATGATAAGATCATACGGGTTGGGCAAATCGTAAAGAATTAAGTAAGGTTTAGGTGAAAGTTCATAAATAAGATAAAATGAAGCGAGAGCGAAAATATTATACCCCAGCCGGTAAAAAGCGATAAGATCACCAAAATTCTTTTAAACCACTCTTTAACTTTTATTGAGGCAAGATAGGAATGAATGAGCGAGTAAAAACTGAAAAGAAGAATGATGACAAGAGCATCAAACACATAATTCATTATAACTCTTTTCGAAGCCGTGCAACAGGCATCCTTAATTGCTCCCTGTATTTTGCAACTGTTCTGCGCGCAATATGAATTCCCTCTTTGTTTAGCAGCTCGGCAAGCTTATCATCGCTAAAGGGCTTAATCTTATCCTCACCCTCAATTATTTCTTTTAACCGTTCTTTAATGTGCTTGTTTGATACTTCTTCGCCGTTATCAGTTGTTAAACCTTCGCTAAAAAAATATTTGAGTTCATGAATACCCATAGGACTTTGAACGTACTTTCCGTTAACAACCCTGCTAATCGTGGAGATATCCATATTTATCTCTTCAGCAATGTCCTTATAAATCATAGGTTTAAGAAGTTTTGGTCCCTTTTCAAAAAATTGGTACTGCCTCTGGAAAATTGACTGCATTATTTTCATCAGTGTTTCTCTTCTTTGCTGTATACACGCAATAAACCACTTTGCAGATTCAAATTTTTCTCTTAAAAATTTATAAGTCTCTTTTTCTCTTGAAGATTTTTTTCCTCTCTTACTCTTATTGCTTTCAAACATTTCCAGGTATTGCCTGCTAATTGTAACCGAGGGCATGCTTCTATCGTTAAGAGTAATTACAAAATCATTTTCAATTTTTTCTATTGAAAAATCGGGTGAGATCTGGTTCATCTCGGCCGATTCAATATTTCCTTCGCCCGGTTTAGGATTCATACTCTGGATAAGCTCAACTGTAGCTTTAATAGTTTCATCGGTCATATTCATTTTTAGCTTAAGCGCTTCAAATCTTCGCTTGGTAAAATCATCGTAGTATTCTTTAAGCATTTTTTCTGCAAGATATTTGTAATAAGTATCTGCATCTTTATCTGCACGCAATTGGATAAGCAGACACTCTTGCAAATTGCGGCTGGCAATTCCAACCGGATCAAAGTGCTGTATCTTTTCCAGCATTTCTTCTGCAACTTCAGGTTCAATGGTAATATGTTCAAACAGTTTAAGCTCATTTAATATATCATCAAGGTCTCTTTTCAAATAACCATCCTGGTCAAGGTTGCCTATTATTTCTTCACCAAGAATATACATTGTTTCATCAAGGTTAAGCAGTCTAAGCTGTTCTGTAATATGCTCTGTAAGTGTTTCTCTTGCGGGAGCTATTGGCTGGTATTGTTCTTCCTCCTGGTTTTTAAAACTTTTTTCATGCTCAAAGTCATCATCATTCATAAAGTCTTCAATTTCAAATTCTTCCTTATCCGGATCATTTGCTTCTTCAAACTCATCATCTTTTTCTTTATCCTTATCTTCCTGCGTCATTTCCAGTTCTTCTTCAAGGATAGGATTTAATTCAAGTTCTGTTTTTATTCTCTGTTCCAGCGCAAGAGTATTTAGCTGTAGCAGTTTCTGGTATTGAATCTGCTGCGGCGATAGTTTCTGCTGCTGTGATAATCTCTGGTTTAATGATAGCATATTACCTTCCGATAGCTTCCTTAAATTGTGAATACCAATTTTTTCCGTAGAGCCGGTTAAGCGGTTCCTCGCAATACTCTGCAACGGTTATATTATTATTTTTTCCTGCTTCAAAAGCGGGTTCACACTCATCAAATTTTTCAAATCTTAATATATCCCCGCCAAAATCTGAAACTCTAATTGGAAACAAGTGACAGGAGATTGGTTTTTGAAAATCTAGTTTTCCCTTCCCCGTATGCTTTTTCAATTGCACATTTTGCAATATCATCTTCAAAGTAAACAAAAACACATTCCTTATTATCCATACTTCTGATCAGTAATTCCTCGCTTTTAATTTCATAAAAACTGTTCTCTTCAATTTCTTTTTTATGTTCCTCTGATAAATAAACTTTTACGGTTTCTAAAATTTCCTCTATCGTTCTCAATCTCGTTTTTTTTCAGCGGTGCTCCAAATTCACTATCAATTGTGCAGCAGGCACCTTTGCACTTTTTTAAATCGCATTTAAAGGGCGTTTCTGCTATTTCTGTACGAACAAGTATGTCTCCAACCGGTAATATTTTCCAGTTCACAATATTGGAATAATTTTTGATGAAAAATACAGAATTGTTCGAAAATAGCAAAGTTTAAATCGTTCCAGCATTTCATTAAATTTCCCCCTACCTTTCATCAAATCTTGCACCACTTTTATGGACTTAAAAAATAAAGTAGTTGTTTTAACCGGCGCATCTTCCGGGATAGGATACTCACTTACTCATCATCTTGCAAATGAGGGGTGTAAACTTGCTTTAATTGCAAGAAGGCAAAATCTCCTCCTTAAACTTTCCGAGGAAATTAAAAGTGATGATTTATTAACAATCCAATGTGATGTTGGAAATCGGGCGCAGGTAATTGAAATTTTCGGAAAGGTTAAAAATCATTTCGGTAAGATTGATATCGCAATTCTAAACGCAGGTGTTGGTGGAAGAGCAGGATTGGATTCCTATAATGGAAATAGAGCAAAAGAAATTTTCGATATAAATGCATTGAGCATTGTTTACTCTGTTGAACAACTTTTACCAGAATTTATGGAACGAAAGAATGGAATGATAGTTGGCATTTCCACGCTTGCCGATTCAAGGGGATTTCCGAAAAGCGGGTTTTATAATGCAAGTAAAGCTGCTGCAACAATTTTACTTGAAAGCTTAAGAATAGAATTAAAACCTTTCAACATTAAGGTTATAACTGTAAAGCCGGGTTTCGTTCGCACACCAATGACTGATAAGAATGAATTCCACATGCCCTTTATGATGAATGTTGATAAAGCAGCAAAGATTATCCTTGAAGGAATTAAAAAAGAGAAGCGGGTGATTGAATTTCCTCTTCCAATCGTACTTGCAACAAAGTTGATGAATATTCTGCCTAACTTTTTGTTTGATAGTTTAGCGGGTAAAAAACCTCCGGCAAGAAAAGATAATGTAATTACGGATTAGAATAATTATATTGGGAAAGCATTATGTATTGGGCAATGTTAAAATATTATTTTTCTTTTTCCCACTCTTTTTTTCTGCTGCTTTTGCACAAACCGATACTACGCTTATCTTAAGCGAAATAATGTTCTTTCCCACTTCGGGACCAAATGAGTTTATTGAGCTTTATAACTTAAGTGAAACCGAAAGTATTGATCTAGACAGTTTTAAGATTAAATATTCTACTTCCACTCCTGATATTATTATTGATGCAGGCGAAGGAACAATTCTTCCTCCAAGTTCTTTTGCAATAATCCTTGAAGGTGATTATCCATTCGGCTCAGGTATTTACGATGGTTTAATTCCGCCGGAAGCATTACTATTAAAAATTGATAACAACTCTTTCGGCTCATCCGGGATGGCTAACACTTCCAACAGACCCATTTGGTTATTGAATAGTAACGAAGATACACTTGAAGCTTATCTATATTCAGCAAATAACAGTTCAGCAATTTCCGATGAAAAAATTGAACTAAATAAGGATAGTTCATCCTCCAATTGGGCAAACTCAATTGTAACAAATGGTACACCTGGTTTTCAAAATTCTGTTACACCTGTTCAGTTTGATCTGGCAATGAGTTCAGTAACTTTTAATCCAACCATTTTGGTAAAAGGTGATGATGTTACAATTTCCGCAAAGGTTAAAAACTTAGGAACCGAGATTGCACAAACTTATTCAATTGAAATTTATAACGATGTAGATTTTGATTCAACCGCAGATCCCGGTGAACTAATTTTTTCACAGCCGTACAATAATCTTCAACCCGGAGATTCTCTAATTGCAAGCACAGTTATGAATTCATTACAATCGGGAGATTACCAGATAATTTCAAAAGTAATTTTTTCGGATGATGAAAATCTTTTAAACAACGAGCTGATAAATGGATTTATAGTTTTCCCACCCGGCAGTAATTATAACGATGTGGTTATAAATGAAATTATGTATAGCCCTTCAACAGGCGAACCAGAATGGGTTGAACTTTATAACAGAACTGCTACCCCACTTAATATTAAAAAGTGGGAACTGTTTGACGCTGCCAGCTCAATTACAATTACAAATGATGATGTTTTCATCCCTGCTAATTCTTTTATTGTTCTTACAAAAGATTCTTCAATTCTTAACTTTTACAATGTTCCATCAGAAATAATTAAGTTAAATCTTCCCGCATTAAATAATACCGGGGATGCAATTGTAATTAAAGATTCAATCGGTGTTTTAGTAGATTCACTTTTCTATCTACCTTCCTGGGGAGGAAGTACAGACGGAAGATCACTTGAAAGAATTTCTGTTGATGAAGCAAGCACTGATTCACTTAACTGGGGAACTTCTGTTAACATATTTAAAGCCACCCCGGGATCTGTTAATTCATTAACACAAAAGAATTTTGATCTTACTGTTACAGATATTCTTTTTGCATCCCTCACTTCCTTTACGGGGAGATACGGTATCCGTTTCAGCAAAAGTAAAAAACATCGGATTAAATTCTGCTAACTTTTCTCTTCAGCTTTTTGAAGATACAAATCTTGATTCGATGCCAGATATTCTTATAAATACAATTGAATCGCTCTCACTATCTGCCAGAAGATTCCAATAACTATTTATTTAATTTCTCAATTGAAAATCTTCAATCTAAAAGAGGGTTTTTGGTTAATTCAGTTTTCAATCTCGATGAAGACACAACAAACAATAAACTCTTATAAAACTATAGTGCCCGGCTTCCCTCCTAAATCAATAGTTATAAACGAAATTATGTACGGACCTTCCGGCGGTGAACCTGAATGGATTGAGCTGTTCAACAACACTAACGAAGAGATAAATCTTTTAAACTGGAGCGTTACAGATATTATAACAACTCCTGCAACTGCTACAATTGAAGACAACATTTTCATCCCGCCAAATAGTTTTATTGTTTTAACAAAAGATGCAGCCATCTTAAATTATCACCGGCTTATTCCTTCGCAGATTGTGGAGCTAAGTCTTCCTTCTTTTAATAATGATGTTGATGGAGTGATATTAAAAGATGAAAGAGGTGCGGTGATAGATTCGGTTCATTACTATAGCCAATGGGGTGGAATCAAACGGTTATTCGCTTGAAAGAGTTTCTGCTTCCGCAGGTTCAAATCTTTCTTCAAACTGGGGATCATCAATTGATATCGAACTGAGCACGCCGGGAAGAATTAACAGCATTACACCAAAGCAGTTTGATCTTTCCGTTACGGCACTAACTTTTAATCCACGATTTCCTGTTAATGGTGATGATGTTTTTATTTCCGCTTCAATTAAAAACAACGGCTCTTCGGCTGCTAACAATTTTAATGTTGAATTTTTTATCGATACAGATTCAAATAATGTGGTAGATCAATTGTTAAGCCGTGAAATTGGTTTAAATTTAGCATCGGGTGATTCGACATCAGTTATTTCTTCCCTCCCAATAACTAATTTAAATTCAAAAGTTTTAACTGCTGTAAGAATTATCTTTCATCGAAGATGAGGATTCTCTCAATAATTATTTTGAAAGATCTTTAGAACCCGGATTCCCCGGTAAAATACTTATCATAAATGAAGTGATGTATAACCCAGCAGATAATGAACCAGAATGGATTGAGCTTGTAAATGTTTCTGATGATTCGATAAATATTAAAGACTGGTCTGTTGGGGATTTACTTACAACTCCAACTAAAAACTTTATAACCAACAGCGATATATTTTATACAAGCCTGATGAATTTATTGTGATTGCAAAAGATACTTCGTTCAACTCAGCTCATCCGGAAGTTACATCAAAGATTTTCTTCACCAACTTTGGAACGCTTGGCAACACTATTGATGGAATTATAGTTTATGATTTTAGGGATGGAATAATTGATAGTCTTCTTTACCGTTCTTCGTGGGGCGGAAGAAAAGGATTTTCACTTGAAAGAATTTCTTTTGATGAAGAAACTAACGACAGTACAAACTGGACAACCTCACTGGACCTTTCTGGCAGCACTCCTGGCGAATCCAACTCAATTGGTGATGCACAGGATTATGAGCGGAACGATTTAGTAATAAACGAAATTATGTTTGATGCCGGTGAGGGAAACAGCGATTTTATTGAGTTCTTAAATTTAAGCGAAGACTCTGTAAACATTGGTGGTTGGCAGTTCGAAGATGAAAACGGAAATTCATATAAACTTTCTGAAATTCCTTTTAAAATTCCTAAAGATGCTTATTTTATTCTTGCAGCCGATTCTTCAATTGAATTTAATTATGGTTTGAGTGGAAATGAATTTATGACAATACTTGACGAATCAAATCTTGGATTAGTAAACACCGGCGAATTAATATTACTGAAAGATGTAAAAGGAAATATTATCGATTCGGTTTTTTATTCTGATAAATGGCATAACGATAATTTTGCATCGACAAAAAATATTTCGCTTGAAAGAATAAATCCAAATCTTGGGCGGAATGATGCCTCCAACTGGAGCAGCTCAGTTGATCCGTTTGGTGGAACACCAGGCAAACAGAACAGCATCTTTGCGGAAAATCTAAATACTGAATCAAACATTTCGGTTTCTCCAAATCCTTTCTCACCTGATAATGATGGGTTTGAGGATTTTTCAATTATAAACTACAATCTTACACAAGCTACTTCGCAGGTAAGAATAAAAATATTTGACAGCAAAGGAAGATTGGTTAGAACATTAGCAAACAACCAGCCAAGCGGTTCTTCCGGCTCAGTTGTATTTGATGGCTTAGGCGATGACGGGCAAGCACTACGAATTGGAATTTACATCATCTTCCTTGAAGCATTAAACGATGGAACAGGCGTAGTTGAAACAATGAAAACTGTGGTTGTGGTTGCGAGAAAACTCTGATATATTTTACATATTTTTTGTATCTCTTAAACCAAGAGGAATTATGAAATGCAAACATTAAAACTTCGCGCTAAAGGAGATTCTGTAAGATTATTGCAGGAGCTTCTTAACAAAGGTGGTTACAATCTTGTTGTTGATGGTGATTTTGGTAAAAAGACCGAAAAAGCAGTAAAAGATTTTCAGAATAAGAACAAGCTTATTGTTGATGGAATTGTTGGTACAAAAACATGGATGAAGCTAAATGCAATTGCACCTAAAGCTTTAAAAGAATCACCTAAAAAATTCCTTGCTGAAAAAGATTTAGTCGATCTTGCAAAAGAATTGAAAGTTGAAGTGGCTGCAGTTAAAGCAGTTTACGAAATAGAATCGAGCGGACGCGGTTTTTTAACAAGCGGTAAACCTAAAATACTTTTTGAGGGACACGTTTTCTGGAAGAGATTAAAAATTCACGGACTCAATCCATCAGACTTAAAAGAAGGAAACGAAGATGTTCTGTATCCAAAATGGACAACAAAATATTATAATGGCGGCGAAAAGGAATATGACCGTTTAAACAAAGCGAAGAAAATTCACAAAGACGCTGCACTGGAATCTGCTTCGTGGGGAATTTTCCAAATTATGGGTTATCATTATAAAAAAGTTGGCTACAACTCAGTTGAAGTTTTTGTTAAAGCGATGAATAAGTCTGAGAGATTTCATCTGATGGCATTTGGTAAATTTATTAAATCAGAAGGATTGGTTAAACATCTTAAAAACAAAGCCTGGGCTAAGTTTGCCCGCGGTTACAACGGAGCCGGCTATAAGAAAAATAAATACGATATAAAACTTGCAACTGCTTATAAAAAATATAGCGATTAAATATATTTAGTAAATTGTTGTACAATTCAGAGTTTCATTTCTAAAATATAAAAGGATAATATTTGTTTTCATTTATTAAACGTATAAAAATGCCTCACGTTTTCGCTCTTCTAACAGGAGTTGTTCTAGTCTGTTCAATTTTTACATATCTAATTACTTCCGGGAAATATGAAAGAGAAGAAAAGAAAGTTGGTACTCTTACAAGAAATGTTGTTGTACCGGGCACTTATAAAGAGCTGCCTAAACATATAACGCCGCAAGGTGTAATTCTAGGTGATGAACAAGAAGGTAAAGCTTCGCCGGTTAGTTTATTTGGTTTTCTTAGTGCTATTCCCCGTGGGATGGAAAAAGCTGCTGATATCATTTTCTTCATATTCATTATTGGCGGCGTTTTCGGAATTCTGCAGCGAACAGGAACGATTATGGCTTTCATCCAAAAACTCCTAAATATCTTCGGAAAGAGTTCCACTCTGCTGGTAATCATTCTTATGATTGCCGTTGCAATTGGTGCATCAACTTTAGGAATGGGCGAGGAGTTTCTGCCTCTTATTCCACTTTTCTTAATTGTTTCAAAAAAACTTGGATATGACAGAGTGTTTGGTGTTGGCATAGTTTGGCTCGCTGCTGAAATAGGATTTGCTGCTGCAACAACCAATCCCTTTACTGTGCAGATTGCCCAGGGAATTGCAGAAATACCTCTAAACAGTGGTATAGGTTTCAGATTAGTTTTCTTTGTTATAACATTGCTTGTTGGAATAATATTTCTTCTTCGTTACGGTGCAAAGATTAAGAAGGATCCCTCAAAATCTATTATGCCCGATGATGATTTTTCTCTATCAGAATTATCATTTGAAAAGATTGAATTTAAAAAATATCACTTGATGATTATGATTATGGGTATTGGATTGTTTGCATTTATTATTTACGCTGTGCAAACTTTTGGCTGGTGGATAAATGAAATGGCAGGTGCATTTTTTCTTATGGGAATTTTAGCTGTTATTATTTCACGAATGTCCTTAAGTGATGCATCGGATGCATTTGTAAAAGGAATGAAGGAAATGGTTGTGGCAGCTTTAGTTGTTGGGTTTGCACGAGGTGTTCAAGTTGTGCTTCAGGATGGGCAAATACTTGATACCATTATATATTCAGCGGCTACAACCCTTCAAAATTTTCACCAATTTATTGCTGCTGGGGGAATGCTTGTTTTTCAAACGTCACTAAACTTTTTTATTCCTTCCGGCTCGGGGCAAGCTGCAGTTACTATGCCTTTAATGGCTCCTATTTCTGATTTAATCGGAATAACCAGACAAACCGCTGTTTTCGCTTTTACTTGTGGTGATGGATTTTCAAATATGATAATCCCAACCTCAGGAATATTAATGGCAGTGCTAAGTCTAGCAAAAGTACCTTACACAAAATGGCTCAAATTTGTTTTCCCACTATTTGCAATTCTTTTTTTACTTTCAATAATATTCTTAATTTTAGCAGTCATCATTCAGTACTAAATTATAGGAAATTAATGAGCGAAGAATTAAAAGTTGTTGTTAATCGGTTAAAGAATAATATTGTAAATGTTCATGAAAAATTTTTACAATTTTCTGAAGATGAATTAACCAATAAACCTGCACCATCAAAATGGTCTAAAAAGGAATTGTTGGGGCATTTAGTTGATTCTGCAGCAAACAACCATGCACGATTTGTTAAAGCACAGTTTCAAGAGGAACCATTTCACATGGAGGGTTATGCACAAAATGAATGGGTAGATATTCAAAAGTATAATGATAAAGAGACCAACTCTTTGGTAGAACTTTGGAAAGTTTATAATGAACATATTCTGTTCCTAGTGGAAAACACCCCGGAAGAAAAACTTAAAATAAAATGTATAGCTGAGGATGCATTTGAAAATGCAGATACACTATTTTTGCTAATGAAAGATTATGTTGATCATATTGATCATCATTTAAACCAAATTTTTAATAATAGCTCGAGGAGATTAAAATGATCAGAATATTTTCTGCACTGATTCTTTTTTCTTTATTATTAGTTATTACAGCTTGCGGACCCGATTACAATACAGATTTTGAACCGCCGCCACCAAACGCTGGATTGAACGAAGTCTTCCCTGAAGAGATTGACGGAATGAAAGTAGATATTAAGAGGATGACTCTCACTCATCCTCTTGAAGGTTTTTCTGCTAAGTATGGTGGAGATAAAATTTCTATTGATGCAATTCTTGCTCCTGCAAAAAATTTAGCCGATGATCATTTTGCAGATGTTGTTGTTCCCCGTTTTGATGAAATGAAAAATCATTATAGGGGAAAGGTTAATGGTAAATGGAGTGCAAGCGGAACCGATAATGAAGGGAGGAAATGGTTTGCCTGGGTAAATAATAGCTGGGTTTTTGTTATGAGCGGAACCGACAAGGGAAATCTTATGAAGGCGATTGATGCGTTTAAATATGTTGCACTATAAAATCTTATCTTTGTGTTAAGGAATTTTAAATGATAGAGATAAGAAATTTACAGAAGTCATTCGGCTCAAACTTAGTGCTGCAAGGCATTAACCTTGACATCGATACAGGTGAAACCCTTGTTATAATTGGAAGAAGCGGCTGCGGTAAAAGTGTTTTAATAAAACATATTGTTGGTTTGCTTTCGCCTGATGAAGGGTATGTGAAAGTTGAAGGAGAAGTTGTTGAAGGGCTGGATACACAATCGCTTTATAATCTTAGAAGGCGTTTTGGATTTTTATTCCAGGGTGCCGCATTGTTCGATTCGATGACGGTTGAAGAAAATATAGCTCTTCCATTAATAGAGTCGAAAAAGAGATTTACAGAAGGTGAGATAGTAAATAAAGTGGCTGAAAAGTTGGCGCTAGTGGGAATGCCTGGAGCAGAAAAGTTAAAGCCGGCTGAACTTTCGGGCGGTATGAAAAAGAGAGTGGGACTTGCAAGATCCCTGATCACCGATCCCGATTATATTTTATATGATGAACCAACAACCGGGCTCGATCCGATTATGTCTGACTCAATCGACTTACAGATAAAAGAATTAACTGAAAAGCTTAATGTAACCTCGGTTGTTGTTACTCACGATATGTACAGTGTTAAAAACGTAGCCAACCAGGTTGCAATGATGCATGAGGGGATAATCCATTTTACAGGAAGCGCTGAGGAGTTAATTAATTCGGATGACCCCATTATTAAGCAATTTATACAGCGAACTGAATAATCATTTTAAAACAATGTTTAAAAATAATAAGGCGAAGAAAAAATCTTCGCCTAAAATTAATTGATGCAATACTTTTCTTAAAGAAAAGCATACGCAACGCCAAAAGTTAAAGATAAATAATTTATATTGGCAGCACCTATGTCCGCCTCATCAAAGAGGTAATAGTAATCCGCACTTAGAATCAATCTGATATCATCTGAAACTTTATAATAAGTTCCAATAGATGGTGTTATGGCAAAAATTGTACTACTATCTTCAAAATCACTTCCATTTTGTTGCGTTTTTGCTAATTTATTTGCTCCAAAATTATACATTATCGTTTGAAAGTAACTCTTCAGAATTAGACACAATCCAACAGATATGAAAGGTTGAAGACCAACCAGATTTACTGAAGTTAAGCAAGATGGAGTCGGGCAAAGTGGATCGAGATCGGATAAAAATAACGCTGCTGCAACAGCAATTACCCACTGTGTATTATATGCAGTAAAAATTTCAAACTGTGAGCTCTTCTCAAGTGAACTAAAATCTGTTTCAACTTCACCAAATCTAATATAACCTACCTTTAGAGTTAACATTATTGGATCGAGAACGTATCCACCCATTCCATGTACTGACCAGGCTGTTCCAGCATAGTTTTTAAACGCTTCACCAAACGGAAATGTAATATCCCCCAGTAAACCTACTAAAAATGAACCGGGAATCAATTTGGATTCATCACCTGGTAAATCGGCCGGTAAATAATTTAAGGAGCTCTTCTCCAATTTATTAGATAGATTCTTTTCCCCCCCTTCAATATCTGATGGTAGATGTAATTTCATCTGTGCAATACTAATAGATGAAACAACAACGACCGCAAGAAAACAAAGTAAAATTTTTCGCATAGAGGCCTCCTATACTTTTTTTAAGATGATTTTATTGCTACGGTGTTTAAACGAATTTTAAAATTCTATTTATTTGAAGTATGCTGTCTATTCCTAGTGCCTTGTATTAACAAAACATAGATGTTGGGTTATAGGGCAGTTCATATATAATAAAAATAGCAATGATAAATTATCAATTATTTTTATTCGGCAACTAATAAATTATTTTGTAACGGATTTGCTTCGATGATTGTGATTTGGCGATCTACTTTTTTTAAAAGAGTCAAGTATAAAAAAGGCGAAGAATAAATCTTCGCCCATTGAAATTAAATATTAGTTTTTATTAATGGAGCGCAAACATTGCACCGAATAAAACTCCTATCGCGCTTGTTGTAGATCCACTTGTAAAGATCATATTATATTCTGCAGAGATGGAAAGCAGTATTGCGGCTGATACTAAAAAGTACGCACCAAGTCGCGGAGTTATTCCAAACTCTGAATCATTTCCGCTGAAATCATATGTTTGACCAAAAATAGTCTGGGTGATTGTATAGCTGATAAAATACATTCCGAGAGCCACACCAAGAAATGGCATAAACTTTTTACCAGGATTAAAAACATAATTCAACCCCAAAAATATTGGAATCCAGGAATAACTTTGATCTACACCTTCTACAGATTCCTTTTCGCTAAAGGTAACATAACCAGCAGTTACATTTAGAAGAAGACTTCTGGCAATCATATAGCCAAGCATTGCATGGGCTGAAAATCCTGTGCTCCATGCATTACCAAAATCTCCGGTAGGTATTGTAGCATCAGCAAGAAGCCCAACAAACCACATTTTTAAGAATTCATTTCCAGCAGGGTTTGTTACTTCCGGTGGGAGTTCCAGCTTAAGATTTGATTCCAGATTATTTTCCATAAAACTGGTTGGTCGCTCCCCGGTAAGTTCCTGGGAAAGATTCAGTTTCATCTGGGCATTAATGCTTAACGATGAAACAAGTAAAACAGAGAAAAGAAAAAATAGAATTCTTCTCATGAACGCCTCCTATTGTTGTTAGTGAGTAGATTTATTATAGAACATTTAAAAATCATTCTCTATTCTAATTATTTTCCCTTGAAAATACACAATCATTGCATAAAAGTCAAACAACTTTTCTTATTAATGTTTAAGAAAATTAGTATTTTTTGGGTTGTAACACAGAATTAACTTAAAAATTTTAATTGAAATATGTTTATTGCAAATAATATAGTTGAAGTTATCCAGTTAATGCTTGCTCCCGGTTTGATGATTTCGGCATGCGGACTTTTACTACTGGGAATGAATAATAAATATTCCTTAGTGGTAAACAGGATAAGATTGTTAAATGATGAGAAAAGAAAAATTCTGGATCGAAGTGAGGAGAGTGATACTACTCTTTCTGACAACGTTCGTCTTGAAAGTATATCAATACAAATTGAGAAACTTGTTTACCGGGTTAAACTTGTAAAGCGTGCAGTACAAAACTATACTATTGCAGTAGCACTTTTTATTTTAACCTCTATTTTAATTGGAATCAGTTACTTGTTTAAAGTGAATAATTTTCAATACCTAATAACAGTAATATTTTTATTTGGGATGTTATTGGTTTTAGCAGGTGCTGTTTTCGCCGCTTACGAAACCAAGAAAGGTTTTGAAATTATAAATCTTGAAGTTAATGCAGAATAATTAAAATTAATTTGCTACAATCCTTGTTCCACAATCCGGATCAGAAAGTTGGTTTGAATCTGTTATTATAGTTTCTTTGCCTCCATTCTTTACAAACTCAATTGCAGCTAAAATTTTAGGCCCCATACTTCCTGCAGCAAACTCGCCATTTTCGTAATATTTTTCAGCTTCACTAACAGTTATTTTGTTTAGTTTTTTTTGATCAGGTTTTTTAAAATTTAAATAAACATTTGATACATCTGTAAGTAGAAAAAACGCATCTGCACCAATATCTTTTGCAAGCAATGATGAAGCAAGGTCTTTATCAATAACAGCTTCAACCCCATTCAGGCATTTATTTTCATCCCTGTAAACAGGAACTCCGCCGCCACCTAAAGCAATTACAATATTTCCTCTTTTTGCAAGATCGCGGATTATTTTTTTGTTAATTATCTCCTTCGGCTGGGGTGAAGGGACTACTCTTCTCCAACCTCTTTTACCGGGGTCCTCTTTAAATAAAAGGTCCTTTGATTTTGCGAGAAGTTCAGCTTCTTCTTTCAGAAAATAAGCTCCAATTGGTTTTGTAGGATCTTTAAAAGCTGGATCATTTTTATCAACAACTACCTGGGTTATAACTGTTACAACGTTCTTTCGTACTTTTTTTTCTGTAAGGATATTCTTCATCTGGCGCTCTATCATATAACCTATACCGCCCTGCGAATCAGCAACACAAATATCCAGGGGCATTTTAGGAATTTTATATTCTTTATGCCCCGCATCATTTCTTAGCATAATGTTGCCAACCTGCGGACCATTTCCATGTGTGATAACAATGTTGTAGCCATCTTCAATCAGTTTTAACAGGTGAATACATGTATTGTAAGTATTCTTTTCTTGTTGCTGTATTGTTCCAGTATCAACACCTCTAAGCAGTGCGTTTCCGCCAAGAGCAACAACAGCAAGTTTTTTCTTTTCTTTACTCATCTTGAAATTAATTATTCGTTCCAGGTTCTATTCAAATATTCTTGGAAAAACAAAGCATAAACTTAAACAGCTTACCTATTAAAAAAAACAAGATTCGGTTAATCTTAAGCTTTTATAGAAAAGATCTATTTTGCGTTTGAGCTATTATTCAATAATCACTATGTTTGATAAAAACAGAGAATAAGTTAGCATATATGAACCCGAAAAACCCTTTTGACATTAAGGAATTATTAAAACCTGATAATATGCTTCGGCTTTATGCAAGCGGTGCTTTTCCTATGGCTGATGAAGTAACGGGTAATATTAATTGGTTTATGCCTGAGGTGAGAACGATTATTCCGCTGGAGAAATATAATATTCCACGCTCTGCCAGGAAGGCACTTGAAAAAATAAATTTTGAGATTCGCTTCAATACAAATCTTATGGCTGTGGTGGAAGGATGTGCTGATAGGGAAACAACCTGGATTTCGGGTGAGTTGATTGATGCTTACCGCAGGTTAAAAAAGCGCGGGCATGTTCATACAGTGGAAACCTGGTTAAATAATAAACTTGTTGGTGGACTTTTTGGCGTTACATTCCGGGGTGCGTTTTTTGGTGAATCAATGTTTTCCACTATCTCGGAAGCTTCCAAAGCAGCGCTTATTGCGCTTATCAAACATCTTAAAGAGAAAGATTTTGTGCTGCTCGATGTTCAGTATATGACTGATCATTTTAAAATGTTTGGCGCTAAGGAAATTTCACTTGAAGAATATACCAAACTGCTTTATACCGCATATACAAGAGCTTGTGAATTTTGATCAAATAAGAAGTAAATCAATTTCCTACGGTTTGATTAAAATTAATTCCTTCTGCGGTTCTGAAATAAACTCACACCCATCTTTGGTTAGATAAACTTCTTCTTCCAACGTAGAAACACCATATCCTTTAACGGGGAGGCGCGGTTCAATTGTAAAAACCTGCCCTTCTTCAAGTTTCATAAAAGGCGCATTGCCGTAACGTTCCCATCGCGGGAATAATCCCGCAACACCATCGTGAACAGTTTTACCAACCTGGTGACCAAGTCCATGAGGATATTCTTCGTAACCATTTTTTGTAATATAATTTCTAGCAATATCATCCATCTCTACACCAGTTACCCCCGGTTTAATTTTATCAGCAACCATTTGTATCGAATCTCTGATAACCTCAAACCCTCTTTGTACAGGTTCGGGAGGAAGATCTTCATCGTTTTTTAAGATATACCATGTCCTCTGAAGATCAGAACAATATCCTTTATACTTAATTCCAAAATCCATATTAACCATCGATCCCTTCTCAATTATTTTATCAGTAGGACCGGAATGCGGACCAGCGGGATCGGGTCCTGCAAAAACTGCTGGGCAATGTGATGCTTCCCATGCTAACTCATACCCACTTTCTTCGGCAATATTCGTAACAAATTTTGCAATATCAAGCTCGCTCATTCCCGGTTTTATAAAGTCCGTTACTTCACCAAATATTTTTAATGTTTCTTTAACCGCTTCTTTCATTATTGAAAGTTCAGCTGCAGATTTTCTGCCACGTAAAGATGAAATGATTTCTTCCGAGCTTACTAAACGGTTTTTATAATCAGTATCTGCAAGGTGATCTAGCAAAACCTGATATAAACCGTAACTTAATCCATCAGCTAAAACAGAATTTTTTGAATAATTAATTGCAATCTTTTTTGGATTTTTCGATGTAATATATTCAACCAGCGGTTCTCTAATTGATTTAAGATAACCGATCACATTTTTATACAACCCTGCTTTTACAAAATTTTCTTTTTCCATTGACCCAACAACTGCAGTTGTGTCGCCATCTTTATTTATTACAAAAGCTGCCTGCCAGGTTGAGTTTCCACCTACTATCATCTCCATTACCGGATCCCTCAAGACAGCACTTTCGCGCACAAAAGTGATCCACATGTCAATATCCTTTTCATTTAATATTGAAATTGCCTGTGTAACTTTTTCTTTTAAAATATCATTGTTCATATTTATCTCCTTAAGAAGGGATTGTTATAGATTTCATTTTGGTAATGCAATTTATTAAATAAGAATTGAAGTTACCATTTCAAGCGCGATTGCCAAGCTGCTGAGAATATGATTAATAGTTTTTAAAAAGACAGATTAGGGTTTTCTGTTTAACATTTTGTAATTTTCATTTCACAATTTTTTAAACTTGTAAAAAATATACTTTAAAGATAAGAGGTCGCAATGGCTGAATATGTTGAACAATTATTGGCAGATGTTAAAGCAAAAAATCCAAGTGAACCGGAATTCCACCAAGCAGTTGAAGAGGTTCTTGGTTCACTAAAATTAGTACTTCAAAAACACCCCGAATACACCTCGATGAAAATACTGGAAAGAATGGTTGAGCCCGAGCGGATTATTATGTTCAGGGTTCCTTGGATGGATGACCAGGATAATATTCATATTAACCGCGGTTACCGTATTGAAATGAACAGCGCCATTGGTCCGTACAAAGGCGGTTTAAGGTTTCACCCATCGGTAACTCTCGGCATACTTAAATTTTTAGCTTTCGAGCAGGTGTTTAAAAATGCACTTACAACACTTCCAATGGGTGGCGGTAAAGGCGGTTCAGATTTTAATCCAAAAGGTAAAAGTGATAATGAAATTATGCGCTTCTGTCAAAGCTTTATGACTGAACTTTCGAGACATATTGGACCTCACACCGATGTACCGGCTGGCGATATTGGCGTTGGTACAAGAGAGATTGGATTTCTTTACGGGCAGTATAAAAGAATAAGAAATGAATCGACAGGAGTTTTAACAGGTAAAGGAATTAACTGGGGCGGCTCGTTGATAAGACCTGAAGCTACAGGTTTTGGGGTTGTTTATTTTGCAGAAGAAATGCTAAAAACTAAAAACACTAATTTTGATGGAAAGATAGTAGCTGTTTCCGGTTTTGGAAACGTTGCCTGGGGTGCAGTTCAAAAAGTAAATGGATTTGGCGGTAAAGTTGTAACTCTTTCCGGTCCTGATGGTTTTATTTACGATGCTGATGGCGTTAGCGGCGATAAAGTTGATTATATGTTGAAGTTAAGATCGAGTAATAAAGATGCCGTTGAAGATTATGCTAAGGAGTTTGGAGTTGAATTCTTTGCAGGTAAAAAACCATGGGGCGTTAAAGTAGATGTAGCTCTTCCCTGTGCCTGTGAAAACGAAATTTACGAGGAAGATGCAAAAGCACTTGTTAAGAATGGGTGCGTATGCGTATGCGAAGGCGCAAATATGCCAACAACCGCCGAAGGTTACGATGTGTTTAATGAAGCCGGGATTTTATATGCACCCGGAAAAGCTTCAAATGCGGGTGGTGTTGCTACATCAGGTTTGGAAATGTCGCAGAACTCTATGCGTCTTCCATGGCCAAGGGAAGAAGTAGATAATCGGCTGCACGAAATAATGAAGCGAATACACGAAACCTGCATAACAACTGCTGAAAAATATGGAACCCCGGGTAACTATGTAAACGGCGCTAACATTGCGGGATTTCTTAAAGTAGCTGATGCAATGATTGACCAGGGATTGGTTTAATAATTTAGAAGGGCGGTTTGTTTAAAACTGCCTTTCAAATTACTTCTGTTACTAACTTCTGTCCCATCTCACCTTACCTGCTTTTCACCCAACCATTATTTATATTTACAACCATAAAAATATAGTGACCTTATAAATTATTCATTCAATGAACACCTTCGATCCATCAAAAAAGTTCAAGTTAGAAAGCCTCTTTAGCACAAGGTTAAAAAAGTTTAAGAAGCTAATGCACTTTAAGATACGAGAGATCCTCCTGGTATCGAGTATCTACGATAATTATTTATTTGAAGAAGATGGAAGGCTTTATGAACTGATTAGAAACGAATACCAGAACCTTAACCTTAGCCAGGCGCCCGATATAACCCATGTTACCACAGGTAAGGAGGCCCTGGAATTGCTAAAAAACGAGGGTGAGTTCGATCTTATTATTTCCACACTTCATATTGAAGATATGCACGCGATTAAGTTTGCAAATATGGTTAAGGATGATGGGATTAAAGTTCCTATAATACTTCTTGCCTATGATAACAAAGAAAGAAAGGAACTGGAAACAAATTACGATACATCAGTATTCGAGCGTATATTTATCTGGGGTGGAGATTATCACCTGATTATTGGAATTGTAAAGTATATGGAAGACCGGATGAACGTGGAAAGTGACACAAAGAACATTGGCGTACAGGTAATAATTTTAGTTGAAGATAACATTAAATTCTACTCATCATACCTGCCATTAATTTATACTGAAATATTTAAGCAGTCGATGCGCCTTATAACTGAAGGTGTAAATATTTCACACAAATATCTTAGAATGCGTGCACGCCCAAAAATTCTTCTTTGCACCACTTACGAAGAAGCCTGGGAATACTATGAAAAATACGAACAGTTTGTGCTTGGAATTATTTCAGATAATAATTTTAAATACCACGGTAAAAGAGATCCTGAAGCAGGGTTAAAATTTGCTAAAGCAGTTAAGGAAAGACATTCGGATATACCTATACTTATACAGACAAGCGACCAGGCGCTGGAGGATAAAGTTGAGGAAATTGGTGCTTCATTCCTGCAAAAAAATGCACCCCGTCTTCTTTACCTGGTAAGAAAGTTTATGTTAAAACATTTTGGTTTTGGTGATTTTGTCTTTACAAATCCCAATGGAGACATTGTTAGCATTGCATCTAATTTAAAAGAACTTGCTCGACATATTAGAACGATTCCTGAAGATTCTCTTCTTTATCACGCTGAGGGGAATCACTTTTCAAGATGGCTTAAAGCAAGAACAGAGTTTTGGCTGGCTCACAAACTTCGCCCGCACAAAGTATCCGATTTCAGTTCTCTCGATGAACTTCGAGATGAGCTAATTTCTTCTATAATAGATTATATCGAAGAACGCACAAAGGGCGTTATTTCCGACTTCAATAAAAACCTTTTTGATCCTAAAAACAGTTTTGCTCGAATAGGCGGCGGCTCACTTGGCGGTAAAGCACGAGGGCTTGGATTTATAAATACACTAATTGCAAACTATAGCGTTCGAGATGAATTTAAAGATGTAGAAATATCTGTACCATCGGCGGTTGTTATAGGAACGGATACTTTTGATAGCTTTATAACGGAAAATAATTTTGAACTGTTTGCACTCAACGAATCGGATAACCTGATAATTACACAAAAATTTATTGAGGCAGAATATTTTCCGGAAGAAATATTAGAAAAACTAACAGACTTCCTTAACATCATAAAAGGACCAATTGCGGTAAGATCATCCAGTTTGCTTGAAGACTCACAATTTCAACCCTTTGCAGGGGTTTACGAAACCTACATGCTTCCAAATAGTAATCCCGATATAGCAATTCGCCTGGATGAATTACTGCAAACTATAAAGTGTGTTTTTGCATCTACCTATCACCAGAAAGCCAAAGATTATATGAAGGCAACCTCATATAGGTTAGAAGAAGAAAAGATGGCTGTAATAGTTCAAAAATTAATTGGCGCTGAACATCATGGAAAATTCTATCCGGATTTTGCCGGTGTAGCTAAATCGTATAATTTTTATCCAATCCCACCGCAAAAATCTGAGGATGGCATAGCCCAAGTTGCATTGGGTTTGGGTAAGACTGTAGTTGAAGGGGGTAACACTGTGAGTTTTTGTCCCAAATTCCCAAAGCATCTGCTTCAATTTTATACAACTAAAGAAACTATTCGCCACGCACAGCAGGATTTTTATGCTCTCAATTTAAAAGGTAAACTGGATCATCACCCGGATTCAATTGAGGATCCACTTGTTAAGAAATACGAGCTTATAAAATCGGAAGAAGACGGTACACTTTATGCCGTCGGTTCAACATATTCACCTGAAAACGAAGCTGTTTATGATGGAATATCGAGAGACGGGCTACGGATTGTTACATTTTCACCAATTTTAAAACATAAAATGTTTCCATTACCGGAAATTCTAAATCTTCTTTTAGGATTAGGAAGTTGGGGCATGGGTTCTCCGGTTGAAATTGAATTTGCAGTTAACCTGCAGGTTCCGGAGGGCAAACCGAAAGAATTTGCAATGCTGCAGATGAGACCACTGGTTATAAGCAAAGAGATAGATGAACTGAAAGTTGATGACATTGAGGAGAGTGATTTGGTTTGCCAGAGTGACCAAGTTCTTGGAAACGGAGCAACTGATGGTATAATGGATATTGTTTTTGTTGATATTAATAAGTATGACCGTGGAAAAAGTAAACTAATTGCAAGTGAAATTAACCAGCTTAACTCTAAACTTCTTGATGAGAAAAAGCCATACCTGCTAATAGGCGTTGGAAGATGGGGAAGCTTGGATCCGTGGCTGGGAATACCGGTTACGTGGGATCAGATTTCCGGGGCAGCTGCAATTGTTGAATCTGGTTTTAAAGATTTTAATGTTGAACCTTCGCAGGGAACACATTTTTTTCAGAATATCACCTCCTTCAGGGTTGGTTACTTTACAGTTAGTTCTCTTAGTAAAATTAGTTTTATAGATTGGGATTGGCTTAATAAGCAAAAACCCTTAGAGAAGATGGAATTCACAAAACACCTTCGCTTTGAAAAACCAATTTCAATAAGAATAAACGGTCATCAAAACAAAGGAATTATTACAAAACCAGGAATTTCTTAAACTTACCTCGATTCACTAAACTTACCTTCTTGTATAAAATCTTGTAATAAAAATTGTTACAAACTTTTCACAGCAAGGATTCTTAAACAATAAAGTTTATACTACTTTTTTTACTTATTAATTAAATTACTTTGTGTAACTCCGTGAAAGAACTCTTTATGCAACCAAATAGGAAATGAGAACATTGGCTCACATATAAAACCAATTAAATATATATTGCTAAAAGCAAAAAAAACATACGAATACCGAGGAGAAAGCAAAAAAAATAATTAACTTTATAATTATAAATTAAACCTACATACGAGACGGTGATAAAAAGATTATTAATCACATATAATTTATAGAACCAATTTGGGGAAACTGTTTTAAGGGAGATATAATATGGAACCTGAAAATGTGAATCAAATTCTTGAGGATAATGTTTATAGGACAACAGGACTGATTGCAATTCTTGAAAAGATCCAATCCAAATACAGTTACTTACCCGAGAAAGACCTAAAAGAAGTAGCAGAAAAAACCGGACGCTCACTCGTTGATATATATGGAATTGCTACATTTTATAAGTCCTTCAGCTTAAAACCAAGAGGTAAACATCTTATCTCAGCATGTTTAGGAACTGCTTGCCATGTACGCGGTGGTCCTGCGATTGCTCGAGAACTTGAAAAGGAATTGGGAATAAAAGCAGGTGAAACAACTGAAAATAGAGAGTTCACTATGGAAACGGTAAATTGTTTAGGTGCTTGTGCGCTTGGACCTGTTGTAGTAGTGGACGGTCATTATTTCCCACAGGTGAAGGCTTCTTCGGTCTCAGATATAATCAGGAAAACCCGCACAGGTCTTGATGTTGTAAAGGTTGAGACTGACGAACGCATCTTCCCGGTTGAGGTTAGTTGTTCCCGTTGTAATCACAGTTTAATGCATTCGGAAACTATAATTGATGGATACCCTGCCATTCGAGTTACAGTATCATTTGATAACAAACATGGCTGGCTTGCATTATCCTCCCTTTACGGAAGCCATAAAGTTGTCTCACTGCATGAAATACCACCCGGTACTATTCTAAATATTTTCTGCCCTCATTGCCATGCTGAACTAATTGGCGGTGCTAAATGTGGAGCATGCAGTGCACCAATGGTACCTATGATTGTCCGTGGTGGTGGGGTAGTACAAATATGTGCACGCCGTGGTTGTAAAGAACACATATTAGATGTAGGTGGGTCTACAGTAGAATGATGATTTTTCAGAAGCGTTTTTAATAGGAGATTATTTGATGAGGAAACATTCATCTGTTAAAGAATTCAGTAACTTTCGTCAACGCGTTCTAAGTGAAAAAGAGATTCAGCCTGAGGAACCAACCCTTGTTGTATGTACTGGTACTGGTGGGCAAGCCAGTGGTTCTAATGATATACTCAGAATCATTAAACGTTATATTATTGAACGCAGCATGGGAGAAAAAGTTAAGATTAGAGTTACCGGATGCCAGGGTTTTTGCGAAATGGACCCGTTTATCTTGGTTGAACCCGGTCACCAGCTTTATCCTAAACTTAGTATGAAAGATGTTCCAAGAGTAGTTGAAGCTGCTGTTGGCGGATTTGTAGATGAAGGATTGATTTACCAGGATCCAAAAATTCAAAAATATTACCATTGTCAAAAAGACATTCCTTTTTTTAATAAGCAAACTCGTACAATTCTGGGTAATAATCAGAAATTAGACCCAATAAGAATCTTGAACTATATTGAACAGGATGGTTATGCCAGTCTCGAAAAGGTCTTAACAAGGATTGACCCGGAATGGATTATAAACGAAGTGCTGCTATCTGGTATTAGGGGGCGTGGTGGCGCAGGTTTCCCTACCGGGAAAAAGTGGCAATTAGCAAGAGCTTCCCAAAATGGAAGTGGGCAAAAATACATTGTTTGTAATTGTGATGAGGGAGATCCGGGTGCTTATATGGATCGAAGTCTTCTTGAGGGTAATCCTCATGCTATCATTGAAGGAATAATCATTGCAGGTATTGCTATTGGTGCTACTAAAGGATTTATCTATGTGCGCAGTGAATACCCCTTGGCAATCAAACATACACTCATTGCACTTAGGCAGGCCGAAGATTTGGGCCTTTTAGGAAAAAATATCTTAGGCACAGACATTAACTTTAATATAGAAATCATCCGCGGTGCTGGGGCATTTGTTTGTGGTGAAGAAACAGCCCTAATTAAGTCTGTTGAGGGTTTTATGGGTGAACCACAACAACGTCCTCCATACCCAATTGAGAAAGGGATTGGTGGAAAACCTACCTGTATTAACAATGTGGAAACGCTTGCAAATATACCAGTTATTATTAAGAATGGAGGAAGTGAGTACGCTAAGATAGGTGTTCCCGGAAATACTGGAACAAAAATATTTTCGCTTGTAGGTAAAATTAAAAATACCGGGCTTGTAGAGGTGCCGCTGGGCATCAAAATGAGCGAAGTTGTTTATGATATTGGTGGTGGTTCAGTGGGGAAAGCTAAAATCAAAGCTGTTCAAACTGGAGGTCCTTCAGGGGGTTGTATTCCAGCCAAAATGTTTGATCTTCCAATTGATTACGACAGCCTTGCCCAAGCAGGATCGATAATGGGTTCAGGTGGAATGATTGTAATGGATGAAAATACTTGCATGGTCGATGTGGCTAAATACTTTATGAAATTTCTAAAAGATGAATCTTGCGGGAAATGTTTCACGTGTCGTAAAGGTACACAAAGGATGTATGAAATTCTCGAGGATATTTCTAAAGGAAAAGGAACACTTAAGGATCTTCGATCTTCTTGAGGAACTAGCTCTGGTTGTAAAGGATACTACGATGTGTGGACTCGGACAATCTGCTTCCAATCCGGTACTTAGTACCTTGCGTTATTTCCGGGATGAATATGAGCGGCATATCATTGACAAAAAATGTGATGCTTTTGTATGCACTGAACTTGTAGGAGCTCCATGTCAATCGGCATGCCCTGTAGGAACGGAAGCATGGCGTTATGTTGCTCATATTGCGCGCGGTGAATTTGAAGAGGCTTACGCTACTATACGCGAAGCTAATCCATTCCCTTCGGTATGTGCAAGAGTCTGTGATCATCAATGTGAAGAACGCTGCCGGCTGGGAACAAGCGGAAGTGATCCGGTAGCTATAAGGGCTCTCAAACGTTTTATAACAGATCGCATTGATCCATTAACTTACAAACCTGTAAGGGAAGCCAGTGCCACTAAAGATTCACCCTCTGTAGCGGTCATTGGCTCAGGTCCGGCTGGACTTACAGCAGCTCACTATCTTTCATTAAAAGGGTATAAGGTTACTGTTTTTGAAGCTGAAGAAGAACCTGGCGGTATGCTGTTCTGTGCTATTCCTTCCTACCGGCTACCGAAAGAGACAATCAAAAATGAAATAGCGTCACTTCTGGATGATAATATTACAGTGAAATGCAATACGGCTCTTGGAAGTGAGTTTACTATAGACCAGTTGTTTAACGAAGGATATAAATGCTGTTTTACTAGCTATGGGTGCACATAAAAGCCGACCACTCGGATTAGAAAATGAAAATGTTAAAGGTGTATTTCCATCGATAGAGTTTCTTAAGGCATTTAATCTAAAAAATAAAGAACTTGCAAAAGGGCGAGTTGGTGTTATAGGGGGTGGTAATTCTGCTATTGATGCAGCGCGTACAGCTCTTCGCCAGAAGGAAGTAGAAAGCGTCACTATCCTTTATCGTAGAACGCGGGAAGAAATGCCTGCCTTTTCGGAGGAAATTGAAGCCGCCGACCAGGAAGGTATAAAAATCCAAACTTTGATATCACCTAAGAAAATAATTACTACTAGCGGTTATTTTTCTGGCCTTGAAATTATTAGAAACGAATTGGGAGATACAGATTCTAGCGGTAGACGCCGTCCGGTTCCAATTAAAGGTACTGAAAAAATAATAGAGCTTGATACTCTAATCGTAGCAATTAGTGAGGACTCAGGAATCGACAGTATTGGTCCGGCTCGTTCCAGTAAAATTGAAGTGACCGATTGGAATACAGTAAAAGTTGATGGTAAAACATTACAAACTAGTCGACCGGGAGTATTTGCTGCAGGAGATGTAGTAACCGGTCCCAACACTGTTATCGAAGCCATTGCTGCGGGCAAGAAAACCGCAGCGATGATCGACCATTATTTAAGAGGTGAGCAATTAGATCAGCCAGCAGAACTTGACTTGCCTCATATCTATGTAGAACCGTTAGAGATTGAAGATGAAGAGACATCAGAAGCCAGCCGTGTTGAAACACCAAGGGCTTCTGTCGATTGGAGAAAAAGGAATTTTGCTGAGGTAGAGGTATCGCTTTCAATTGAAGAAGCTATGTGCGAAGCAAAAAGATGTTTGCGATGTGATCTTGAATTTACGCAACCACAAGAAAAAGATGAACCACTGGTTATAGCAGGAGGAAATTAAGATGATTTCATTTAACTTAAATGGGCTTGATGTATCTGTTGAAGAAGGTACCACGTTGTTGGAAGCCGCTAAGTTTTATGGCTTTCCTATTCCTACACTATGTCATATGGAGGGACTTTCTCCATATGGCGCTTGTCGTCTTTGTGTGGTTGAGGTTGGCAAGGAACCTAACAGCAAGTTGGTTACTTCGTGCACATACCGGGTGGAAGAAGGTTTGTACGCAAGAACTGCAACTGCAAGAGTGCTTAGAGCACGAAAGATGATACTTGAACTATTGCTAGCATCTTGCCCTCAATCAAAGGTTATTCAGGATCTTGCAGCGGCACATCAAATCCGTCAGCAGCGATTCAGACAGGAGCATGAAGATTGTATTTTATGTGGACTATGTGTACGGATGTGTGAAGAACAAATGATGGCAAAGGCTATTGGATTCAGCGGACGAGGTGAAAACAGAAGTCTTGGAACACCATTCAATATTAAATCGGAAGAATGCCGTCTTTGCGGTGGCTGTATATATGTCTGTCCAGCCTGTCAGCTAAGATGTACTTATACAGAACCAGATAAAGCAATTTGTGGAGGTTGTGCAAATCTCAGTCCGCCTTGCGTGGAAAAAGAACAATTTAATGACATGATGTGCTACATGGAACCCTGTGTCGCATGTGAGATAAAGAAAGATTAAAAAAAATAACGGAGGAAAATAGAATGACAATGACACTATCGAGAGTTAACTCTTCAGCCGCAACTTTAACAAAGAACAGGACAGAAGAATCGGTAACACCAGCATCGGGAATGTGTGTAACCTGTGTTGATGGCTGTATCGGTATGTGTGAGATAGGAAAATCTGCCTATAGAGGTCACGAGGTAATTTACCCGCAGCCTTTTGGTGTTATCACAACCGCCTCTGAAAAAACCTATCCTGTTGATTACTCACATTTCAACATTATGGGTACAGCTGTAGGGGCGCATGGTATTGAAGCTGACAGCGATAAAGCTATCTTTCCAGCTGTAAATATTGAAGTTGCTTTCGGGCATGATAAGGGATTGAAATTCCGCTATCCGTGGATTATACCCGGCATTGGTTCAACTAACATTGCCAAAAACAATTGGGAAGGATTGGCTATTGGTTCTGCTCTGGCTGGAACCGGTTTAACAATCGGGGAAAATGTTGTCGGAATGGATCAGGAATCTGTAATTAAAAATGGTAAAATACTAGATACAGTTGATCTCAAACGGCGGGTAAAACTTTATAAAGATTACCAGCGAGATGGCTATGGAGCAATAATTGTGCAAGCTAATGTTGAAGATACTCGTCTGGGTGTTCAGGAGTATGCAATTGAAAAGTTAGGCGTTGAATGTGTTGAACTCAAATGGGGTCAGGGAGCAAAGAATATCGGTGGCGAGGTTAAAATTGGAGACCTAAAAAAAGCCCAAATGCTCTATGAGCGTGGATATGTTGTTTTGCCAAATCCTACGGATCCAAATGTTATTAAGGCATTTGAACGTGGTGCATTTAAGGAATTTGAACGTCATTCTCGTATTGGCATGGTTACCGAAGAGTCTTTTGCACAGCGAGTAGAGGAGTTACGTAAAGCCGGTGCAAAATATGTTTTCTTAAAAACAGGTGCATATAGACCTGCCGATTTGGCACGGGCAATTAAGTTCTCATCAAAGTATAAAATTGATTTATTAACGGTTGACGGAGCGGGAGGTGGAACCGGAATGAGTCCTTGGCGGATGATGAACGAATGGGGTATGCCGCCGGTTGAACTGCATTCTCTTCTTTACAATTACGCTAAACGTCTTTCTGATCAGGGTGAGTATATACCTGCTCTTGCATTAGCCGGAGGTTTTACCTTTGAAGACCAAATATTTAAAGGTCTTGCTATAGGCGCACCGTTTGTGAAACTGATCGGTATGGCCCGTAGCCCCATTGCTGCAGCGATGGTAGGAAAAACCATCGGCAGAACGATTGAAGAAAATCAAGTGCCTGTATATGTAGAACGGTTTGGAAATACGAAAGATGAAATCTTTGTAACAGCAGCCGATCTTCGTGTTGAATTGGGTGATGAAGAATTTGAAAAGATACCTACCGGTGCTCTTGGACTCTACACATATTATGAGCGACTAGCACAAGGACTACGACAGCTCATGTGCGGCAGCCGTAAATTTACACTAGAGCACATATCTAGAGATGACATTACCTCACTTACTCATGCTGCTGAAGAGATTAGTGGAATAAAATATGTGACAGATCTGGACAAAGAGGAGGTCGACGAAATTCTTAAGCCTTAAAATTAAAGATATTCTTATACTTCTATATTAAATATAGACCCATTTTTTCTTTCACTAGGTGGGGAATGCATTGCCCGGTGTAAGCAAATCGTATAATTTTTATCCCATTCCTCCGCACAAATCTGAGGATGGCATTGCACAGGATCCTGTAGAAAAAATGGAATTTACAAAACACCTTCGCATTGAAAAACCAATTTCAATAAGAATAAACGGTCATCAAAACAAAGGAATTATTACCAAGCCGGGAATTTCCTAAACTTACTAGGATCAATCAAGCATACATTCTTGCATGCTATCTTGTAATAAAAATTGTTACAAACTTTTCACAATTTTAGTTATACCCCTTAATTTCTAAAACATTTAGCTTGAACCTGAACTTGAACAATAATATACAGGTAAATGATTTTTATCATCTACATAAATGTCTAAAATAAAAAGGAGTAATTATATGTCTGATTACGTAAAAAGTTTGATGGCAGAAGTAAAAGCAAAACACGCTGCCCAGCCGGAATTTCACCAGGCAGTTGAAGAAGTTGCTGATTCGCTAAGTATAGTTCTGGATAGGCATCCTGAATACCGTTCAGCTAAGGTTCTAGAAAGAATTATTGAACCTGAAAGAGTTATTATGTTTCGCGTTCCCTGGGTAGATGACCAAGGTGAAGTAAATGTTAACCTTGGTTACAGGATTGAGATGAACAGCGCTATTGGTCCTTACAAAGGCGGATTGCGTTTCCATCCATCTGTTAACCTTGGTATTCTTAAGTTTCTTGCCTTCGAACAGGTATTTAAAAATGCACTTACAACACTGCCAATGGGTGGCGGTAAAGGCGGTTCCGATTTCGATCCTAAAGGTAAAAGCGATCTTAAAATTATGCGTTTCTGCCAAGCATTTATGAGTGAGTTGTTCCGCCACATAGGTCCAAATACAGATGTACCTGCAGGTGATATTGGTGTAGGCGGAAGAGAAATCGGTTACATGTTTGGTCAGTATAAAAAATTAAAAAATGAGTTTACCGGTGTACTTACAGGTAAAGGTCTAAATTGGGGCGGTTCTCTTATTCGCCCTGAAGCTACAGGTTACGGTGCAGTTTATTTTGCTGCAGAAATGCTGGGGACAAAAAATGAAACTCTTGAGGGAAAAACCTGCATTGTTTCAGGAAGCGGTAACGTAGCACAATTTACAACCGAAAAAATACTTGATCTTGGCGGAAAAGTTGTAACACTTTCCGATTCAAACGGTTACATTTATGATGAAGAAGGTATTGACAGGAAAAAATTAGCTTACATTATGGAATTGAAAAACGTACGCCGCGGAAGAATTAAAGAATACACCGACAAGTATAAGAAAGCAGTTTATGCACAGATAGAAGCTGATGGTGAGTTTAATCCATTGTGGAATCATAAAGCAGATTGTGCATTCCCAAGTGCAACGCAAAACGAAATAAATACTAAAGACGCGCAAAACCTACTTGATAACGGTGTTTATGTTGTTAGTGAAGGTGCAAATATGCCTACGACTCAAGATGGTGTAAATCTCTTCTTAGATAAAGGCATTCTATATGGACCTGGTAAAGCAGCTAATGCAGGCGGTGTTGCTGTATCGGGTCTCGAAATGTCTCAGAACAGCCAGAGACTGCCATGGACAAGAGAAGAAGTTGACGGTCGGCTTCATCTAATAATGAAAAGCATTCATAAAACCTGTGTTGAAACAGCAGATAGATTCGGTACACCGGGTAATTATGTTAACGGTGCAAACATTGGTGGTTTCCTTAAAGTTGCCGATGCAATGATCGATCAAGGTGTTGTTTAATTTATGCGCTTTTTTCTCAGATGACTGACATATAGAAATTCCTCGCGAGTCATCATTCCAGTGGCGAAGCAGTACTCCTCCCTTCCTATTCTGCTTCGCCTTTTTATTTTTAAAAGGATAGTTTGTGATAAATACAAACTAACTGAATTCCGAACGGTAAAAATTCTTAATATATTAGTAACAAGATTTTAACAAAAAAATTAAAATGGATTACAAAGAAGAAACAAAGAGTAATCCGGAAGCACGCTGGGTTGAGCATGGTTATGGAAACCGTTTCCAGGGTTTTCAGAACCTTATGCGGCTAAGAATTGCAAACATCCTGCTTGTTTCCAGTCTTTACGATCTCTACCTTTTTGAGGAAGATGGAAGATTATATGAACTGATACGCAACGAGTACCAGGGATTAAATCTAAGTCACTCTCCCGAATTAACAAGAGTTTCCAGCGGACAGGATGCGGTGAAGCGCGTTAAGGAAGAAGGCAGGTTCGACCTGATTATTACCACCATGCATATTGAAGATATGACAGCGCTCGGTTTTGCAAAGCTGGTTAAGGAAGCGGGTCTTAATATTCCCATAGTCCTTCTTGGGCACGATAACCGGGAACTGAAAGCACTTTTAGAAAACACCGAAAGTTCAGTCTTCGATAAAGTTTTTATATGGACCGGCGATTTTAGAATACTCATTGGAATTATTAAATACATTGAAGACGGGTTGAATGTTGAACACGACAGCAAAATAGTTGGTGTTCAAAGTGTAATTTTTATTGAGGATAACGAACGATACTACTCTGCCCTTTTGCCTATAATTTATACGGAAATACTTAAGCAAAGCCAGCGGCTTATTTCAGAAGGAATAAATCTTTCGCATAAGTATTTAAGAATGCGAGCACGACCAAAAATATTACTCTGCTCTTCATACGAAGAAGCATTGGAATATTTTGAAAAGTATAAAGAACTTGTGCTTGGAATAATTTCAGATATTGCTTTTCCACTCAACGGTGAACTCGATGATTCAGCAGGACTTAAATTGGCTAGGGCTGTTAAAGATGAAATAAGCGATATTCCAATTCTGCTAACTTCAAATAATGCAAAAATGGAATCCGCCGCTAAAGAAGCGGGAACTGCATTTCTATTAAAAGATTCTCCTACTTTAATTTTAGAACTTCAACATTTTATGAATCGTCATTTCGGGTTTGGAGATTTTGTTTTCAGAACCTCTGATGGTAATGAAGTTGACCGGGCAGAAAACTTAAGAAACCTGGAAGAAAAACTAAAAGTGGTTCCGGCAGATTGTATAATGTTTCATGCTTCAAAAAATCATTTTTCTAACTGGCTTAAGGCACGCACAGAGTTCTGGCTGGCTCATCAGCTAAGACCACGAAAAGTTTCTGATTACCCTTCTATAGAAGCTTTAAGAGATTATCTTGTAAGTGCACTCCACGATTACAGACTATCGAGACAAAGGGGAATTATTGCAGATTTTACAAAGGAAACTTTCGATCCCCAAAGCAGCTTTGCACGGATAGGCGGTGGATCACTTGGCGGCAAAGCCAGGGGATTAGGATTTGTAAATACCTTAATTAACAATTATCAGATTAGTGATCAGTTTGAAGATGTACAGGTAGCAGTACCACCCGCAGTTGTTCTAGGAACCCATGTTTTTGATGATTTTCTTGAGATGAATAGCCTGAGAAAATTTGCTTTAGAATCTGATGATGACGAAGAAATAACCAAACGGTTTTTAGACGCATCAAAATTTCCTGAAGAAATTCTTGGTGAATTGGCGGCTTTCCTGGATCTTATTAATACACCGCTTGCTGTGCGCTCATCAAGCCTGCTGGAAGATTCGCAGTACCATCCGTTTGCAGGTGTTTATCAAACATACATGATCCCTAATAATAACCCGAATCCGCTAATACGATTGAATGATCTTCTTACAACAATAAAAAGAGTTTACGCTTCTACATTTTACCAGGGTGCAAAAAATTACATTAATATTACTGCCTACCGCTCGGAAGAAGAGAAGATGGCAGTTATCATTCAAAAAATGGTAGGTAATATTCATGATAACAGGTTTTATCCTGAGTTTTCTGGTGTAGCAAAATCATTTAATTTTTATCCTCTTACGCCTCAAAAACCTACAGATGGAATTGTATCTGTAGCCCTTGGATTGGGTAAAATGGTTGTTGAAGGAGGTAATACCGTAAGATTCTGTCCAAAATATCCTGATGACCTTATTCAGTTCTATTCTGTAAAGGAATCATTAAAGAACAGCCAACGAGGATTCTTCGCACTTCAGTTAGATGAAAAAACAGATTTTGGAAATGTTACTTATGATAAACTCGTAAAACACTTCGGGCTCGAAATTGCTGAAGCAGATGGATCTCTTAATTATGTTGGGTCTACTTACATTCCGGATAACGATGCTATTTACGATGGACTATCGAGGATGGGACAAAGAATTGTAACATTCGGACCAGTATTAAGAAACAAAATGTTTCCTCTTTCAAATATTTTAGAGTTGCTGTTGGAGATGGGTAACTGGGGAATGGGAACTGCTATTGAAATGGAATTTGCTGTTAAGATGCCAATAGTACCCGGCAAGAAGAAAGAGTTTGGATTACTCCAGATAAGACCCCTAGTTGTTAGTCACGATTTTGAAGACCTTAAAATTGAAAATGTTAAAAAGGAAAAACTTATTTGCCAGAGTAGCCGCGTACTTGGTAACGGAATTATAAACAATATTCACGATGCAATTGTAGTGGATTATCATCGTTTTGAAAGGGCTAAAAGTAAAGAAGTTGCTGCAGAAGTTGCCTCCTTTAACACACAATTAATAAAAGAAAAAAAACCATATCTACTAGTTGGGGTGGGAAGATGGGGTTCTCTCGATCCCTGGTTGGGCATCCCGGTAAACTGGGATCAGATTGCCGGGGCAAAAGCAATTGTGGAAACAAGTTTTAAAGACCTTGCTGTTGAACCTTCGCAGGGCTCACATTTTTTCCAGAACATAACTTCTTTTATGATTGGTTACTTCACTGTCAGTTCTCTTCAAGCTGATGATTTTGTTGATTGGGACTGGCTTCTTAAACAGGAAACCGTAGCAAGTAAAGCTTTTACAAAACATATAAGGTTTAACAAACCTGTTATAATTAAAATGAATGGGCATGAAAATGAGGGAATAATAATTAAACCGGAGCAGAACATTGGAACAAGATAAATCTACAAAAAACCAACGTGTACCCTCTACCTGTCCACACTGTGGCAATAAACTAACGCCCTGGCAGCAAGTGCTTTTAGCAACGGATAGAGCCCTCGTTTGTAAAAAATGCTGGTACAGAATAATCCTCGATGTTTATGCTGAGACAAAACTAAAACCACCTATTGAAGATAAATCAAAGCATAAGGAAGATTAATTATGCAATCATATAATTCATTCCGTGTTGCACAACAGCAAATCCTGGAAGCTGCAAAAATCTTAAATCTTGATGATGCAACAACTAAGTTTTTAACTGTTCCTCAACTCGAAACAAGTTTTACTATTCCATTAAAAATGGATAATGAGGAAACTAAAATTTTTCAGGCATACCGTATTCAGTACAATACTTCCAGGGGTCCTGCAAAAGGGTGGCATTCGCTTTCACCCGGAAGAAACAGTAGATACAATCCGTGCACTTGCATCCTGGATGACATGGAAGACTGCAGTTGTTGATCTTCCGCTTGGCGGCAGTAAAGGCGGTATTTGCTGCGATCCTAAATCCATGAGCGAGAGGGAACTGGAAAGAATTTCCAGGCATTATGTAAGAGCTATCTCTCCCCTGCTTGGTGTAGATAGAGATATACCTGCAACTGATGTTTATACAAACCCGCAAACAATGGCATGGATGATGGATGAATACGAAAAAATTAATTGGAACCATAGCCCGGGTGTATTTACCGATAAACCTTTACAGGTTGGCGGAACAGAAGGAAGAAGGGATGCAACAGCACGAGGCGGCATAATTACGGTAAGGGAAGCTTGTAAAGCTTTAGGATTCGATCCAACAAAGGGATACGCTATACAGGGCTTCGGTGATGCAGGGCAAAGAGCAGCACTCCTTCACCCGGAGATGTTGGGCGGAGGTAAACTAGTAGCTGTAAGCGATTCAAGAGGTGCAATATATAACCCTGATGGCTTTCATCCTGAAGAATTAGTTCATCACAAACTTAAAACCGGTGCAGTACTAAATTTCCCTGGTTCAAAACAAATACCACATGACAAGCTGTTAGAGCTTGATGTAGAAATATTATATCCCGCAGCATTGGAAAATGCAATCCACAGTAATAATGTAAAAAATATAAAAGCACGCGTGGTTTGTGAGCTTGCGAACGGTCCTACAACTCCCGAAGCTGATATTATTCTTCATAAAAACGGTGCTTATGTAATCCCCGATATCCTTGCAAGCGCCGGAGGAGTAATTGTATCTTACTTCGAAATGGTTCAGGATAAATCTCTCTATTTTTGGGAAGAAGAAGAGGTACACAAACAATTGGATAAAAAACTAACTCTCGCCTACAAGAGAGTGCAGGAAGCTATAAAGGAGAAAAAGGTACATCCACGTTTAGCTGCAATGCTTGTTGGTGTTGCCCGGGTTGCGCAGGCAAGTAAGTTAAGAGGGTGGGTTTAATCTAAAGTAGTTTGCAGCAAAGGAACCTGCAACGATTAATAAAATAATTCTGTTAAGTTATTTATCTTAACTTAGTTAATGCCAATGAAAAAAATATGAGTGCCAATAAAAGTTTAACAGAACGTTATTACACTACCACTAACCTCTTCTCATCTATTCTTAAAGCTCTTAAAGCAGCCGGTAAGGATATAAATAATTTAACAATTAAAGATTTAGCTCCTGTAGATGCATTCCACATCCGTGGTATTGAAGCGACTAAAGAACTTGCCAGCCTAATTAAAATAAAACCTGTAGATAAAATTCTTGATGTTGGTTGTGGAATCGGCGGCTCTGCAAGGTTTCTTGCAAGTAATTATGGATGTTTTGTTACGGGTGTTGATATTACCGAGGAATACTGCAATGCTGCCTCTGAATTATCAAAACTATTAAAGCTTGAAAATAAAACTGAATTCCATCATGCTAGACACAATTGATCTTCCCTTTGAAAAGGAAAGCTTTGATATTGTGTGGAGCGAGCATGTTCAAATGAATGTTGAAAACAAACAGAAGCTTTACCAGGAAATTTACAGAGTGCTTAAGCCGGATGGGAAATTAATATTTTACGATGTGTTTACAGGAAAGGAAGAAAAAGTTTTTTACCCAGTTCCCTGGGCTGAAGATTCTTCAACAGATTTTTTGATCGGTCAGAATGAAACAATAAAGTCTGATTGAATCTCTCAACTTCAAAATAAATTATTGGGAAGATATAACGGAGCTATCAAAAGATTGGTTTAGCAACGGCTTTTACAAAAATGAAAAATCGGAAACCTTATCCTCTTGGTTTGCATCTTTTAATGGGTGAAAATGCTGAAGAAAATTTCACAACATGGTTCGAAATCTTAGCGAAAAAAATATTACAGTTGTGCAAGCAGTAATGGAAAAGAAATGTTGAATGTTTCTGTAATTGAATAGCGATTAGTAGGACTATCTCTGTTTACTATTATTATTTTTAATAGATAGTTATAGTTTTTTTAATTTCAACCAGTTTTAAACTGGTCACAAGAAGGAGAATTAAAATGAAATTAAAAATATTCTTTCTGTTTGTCCTGTTTTTTTCTTCACTTACCTTTGCGCAAAGACAATACGCACGGCTTCACTATTCGAGTTACATTCTTATAAGTAAAACTACATATTATATAGTTTATATAGTATTTTTGTTACTCAATTGTTACTCAGAATGTATAAAGTCTTTTATTATAATACAAAAAACAATCTAAATATAATCATTGCACAGATTTTTATTGTTTTAGTAGTAAGTTATTCCCTTCCTTATAATGTCTTTACTTGCCAATCGTTAAGTTTATTTTTCTTGCATGTACGATAATTAAATAAGAAATTGAGTTTGTCAATAATCTATATCTGATAAGTAATTTTCGGAATGAAAATGTCAGTGGAGATTGGACAGAACTTTTCACATTATCAAATCCTGAAAAAACTCGGTGAAGGAGGAATGGGTATTGTATACAAGGCCTCCGATACTTCACTTAAAAGAAATGTTGCCCTAAAATTCCTGCCTGCTAATCTTACTGAACATATATCAACTCGTAAACGATTTATTGTGGAAGCTCAGGCTGCATCTGCACTGGATCATCCTAACATTTGCAACATACATGAAATCAAACGAAACTGAGGATGGTCAGCTTTATATCTGTATGGCCTATTATGATGGTGAATCGTTAAGACAAAAAATAAAGAAAGGCCCTCTTACATTTGAAGAATCACTCAACATTTTTTATCACCTTGCCCAGGGATTAAAAGCTGCCCATGAAGAAAAAATAGTCCACCGCGATATTAAACCGGGAAATATTATTATTACGGATAAGGGAGAGATAAAAATTGTTGATTTTGGATTGGCAAAATTAGCTGGAGAGAAACTTACCGAATCGATTTCAACCAAAGGTACCATCGCTTATATGGCTCCGGAGGTTATACGTAGTTTACCGGAAGATCATCGAGCAGATTTATGGTCTTTGGGTGTTGTACTTTATGAGATGTTAACAGGGCATTTACCTTTTAAAGGTGAATATCCGGAGCCAATGATGTATTCCATTGTAAATGAAGAACCAAAATTACTTTCTGAATACCTGAATAATGTTCCTGAACTACTGCAAAACATCATTGATAAATTGCTTAAAAAAGATCCTAATGAGCGCTACCAGAATTTATCTGATCTGCTGGTCGATTTGAACTTCTTTCGTAAAAGAAGATGACTCTGGTAGTGATAAAAACGAAGCCAGCCATTGTAAAACTACTTTTAAGAAATAAAGTCTACCTATATGGTAGTATTGCTATTATCCTTGTGATACTATTTCTAATTATCGGCAAACCATATTTGTTTCCTGATCGACTTGAGGGAAATAAGATTGCAGTGATACCAATCGTAAATATTACAAATAATGTTGAGCACGAGTGGTTTACCGATGGTATGACAGATGCTCTGATAACTAACTTGGCCCAAATCAGTGGATTAAGAGTTACTTCTTTTTCCTCATCAATAAAATATAAAGGAACAAACAAATCCCCACCGGAGATAGCCTGCTGAATTAGGAGTTCAATATCTAGTCGAACCCTCCGCTTTAAAATTGGGTGACCAGGTTAAGGTTTCGGCAAGGCTGCTTGATGCACTCGATGATGAATATCTTTGGGCAGAAGAATACGAGCGTGAATTCAAAAATATTCTAGTATTACAAAGTGATATTGCTCAAGAAATCGCCAGGACAGATTCAGGTGAAACTAACACCACAAGAGGAAACACGTTTAACTGTAACTCGCCAGGTTAATCCCGAAACATATGAAATATACATGAAAGGAATGTACCATTTAAATAAAAGAACACCCGCTGGTCTTGAAAAAGGAATGGCATATCTTAACAGGCTGTAGAAAAAGATCCAACTGAGCCTTTGGCACATGCCGGTTTATCACTGGGTTACAGTATTATGGCACATACCCCAAAGCCCATTCCGGATGCTTCAAGGCTTTCCAAGGAAGCGGCTATAAAGCATTGGAATTGGATGATAATCTTAGCTGAAGTTCATCTCGCATTAGCCATGGTGAAAATTTATGGTGAATGGGATAAAACGGAGCAGGGCAATCTTATAGAAGAGCACTGGAACTTAATCCGAACCTAACTCTGGCACTTTTTCACTATGCATATTATCAATTGCTAATAGGGAATTATGAAGATGCACCTCAATATTTGGAACGAGCCATAGAATTGGATCCGCTCTCAAATATTTATCCGGCAGAACTGGCATGGATGTATTATTTTATAGGTGAATATGACAAAACCATAGAATTAGCTCTTAAATCGTTAGAGTTGGTACCGGATTTCACCTTTGCATTATTTGCTCTGGGAGAAGGTTATGCCGGAAAAGGTATGTATGAAAAAGCAATTGAAGTGCAAAAAAAATCGGCTGAGTTAAGTCTTTACATAAATTTGGTCTGGCTCATACTTACGCATTAGCAGGATATACTGATGAAGCCCTTAAAATAGCAGCAGAATTGGAAAGAAGATCTGAAATATGGGATACATGGTGTTTAGCTGTGATATATGCTGGCCTTGGGGATGCAGATAAAGTATTCTACTGGCTGGAAAAAGCCTATGAGACAGCGTCATCCATACATTCAATGGATGAGAACACATACATATTTTGATGCCTATAAAAATGATCCCCGTTATAAAAGTTTGGCACAGCGAATGAATTTGCCGGAATTAAATAAATGATTGTTTTGAAATAATTTGCAAAGTATAATCTGGCTTGAAACAACAAAGTATAAATACCACCGATCTTTTTGAATTCGCAAAAATCCTTGGGCAGCAAACCGATTTCCAGGAAGTATTAAAGTTAGTTGCGAATAAGTCAGCTCAGTTTCTTAAGGCTGATCTGGCTTTAGTTCTTATGCTTAATCCGGATACCCGGGAAACAGTAAAAACTATTATTAAGGATGGAAATCTATTGAAAAAAGAGTATCGTGATATTCATATCCATGTTGGTGGTTGGATCATTAACAATTGTCAAACCATTTCTAAGCCATCATATTCAAAGAGATGACAGGTTTGTAAAAGGATTATTTGATAAAGTTCCCATTAAAATCGGTTGCCGGTGTGCCCTTGATTATTGAAGGAATCATTATTGGTGCACTAATATTGCTTTACAGGGATCTTCAAACTTTATCAATGACAAGATTCAACAGAATTTTTAGAGAACATTGCAGCATTATCGGCGCCATTTTTGCGAAATGCTCAGAAAATCAGAGCAGTATTTTCACACCTCAATTCCTGAAACTTCACTAATTTTAAAATATAAAAATGCCGGTTTATATGGAAAGAGTCCCGGTTTGTTGAACTACTGCATGCTATTGAAGCAGCAACCAAGTGCGATGTTCGGGTTTTACTTGATTGGAAAAACCGGAACAGGAAAAGAACTAATTGCAAAAGCCATTCATAAATTCAGTTCCAGAACCGATTTTCCTTTTATTGCCATAGACTGTGGTGCGATTCCCAATACACTTTTAGAGAGTGAATTTTTCGGACATAAACGTGGTGCATTTACTGGAGCTCAATCTGATCGCCAGGGATTATTTCTGGAAGCAATGGGGGAACATTATTTATGGATGAAATAAATAATTTGCCATACGATATGCAGTCGAAATTATTACGGGTTCTTGAGGAAGGGGAAGTTCGTCCGGTTGGAAGCGACAAAACATTAAAAACAAATGTGAGAATTATTGCTGCTTCCAGTACTCCATTAAAAAAGTTAGTTGATGAACAATCTTTTCCGTGAAGATCTTTTTTATCGATTACATGTATATCCGATTTATATTCCGGATTTAAATGAAAGACAGGAAGATATTCCGATTTTGGCAAATCATTTTCTTCATAAGTATGCCAAACAGCAAAATAAAAAGATAAAAAATTTTCATGAAGAAGTGATTGATTTTATGAAACAGCAGAACTGGGATGGTAATATAAGAGAATTGGAAAATTTTATTGAAAGAATTGTTACGGTTGCTCCCCGGATGCTTCAACCATTGATCCCTCTTTTTTTCCAATGGAGATTGCAAAAAGAACTGGAAAATTTCAGATTGAAAATTAATGCTTCAATTAGATGCAACACCTCTAAAAGAACAAATTAATAATTATGAAGCAGAAATAATTAAGAAAACATTAATCGAATGTGACTGGAACCAATCTGAAGCAGCACGCAGATTAAATACTTCTGAAAAAAATATACGTTATAAAATGGAGAAATTGAATATCAGAAAACCAGAAATTGAATAAAAAGGTGAGATATGAAAAAAATCATAAAGCTTTTTTTCGTAGCTATAATTATTCTGTTTCCTTTAGTAATGGCCGGACAGAGTGAAATTATAATTAAAGGAAAAGTAACGGATAATTCGGGTAATCCATTAATTGATGCAAATGTAGCAATCGTCGATGAACCATACGGTAGTTCTACTGACAGAAACGGTGATTTTATTTTTGAACTGCCTGCTGATTTCTTAGGTCGAGATGTAGTTTTAGAAGTCCAGTATGTAGGTTTCATTTCACAATATAAAAGAATTAAGGTTGCAGCAGGTACTAACATTTATGATTTTCAAATGGAGAGAGATGTGCTTTCATTAAAGCCTGTTATTGTAACTGCTCAGAGACGTGAAGAAAATCTTCAGAATGTACCTGCATCAATTACAGCACTGGATAGCAAAGAAATCCAGAACCGTGGTATTGACAGAGTATTTGATCTTCAGAATTCGGTTCCAAACTTTTATTTAGGAGATGGGACATTTAATCGAAGAGCTTTTTCATCAATCAGAGGTATAGCCGGCGCAAGCCGTGCTTCAGGCGTTGAAACACGGGCGAACTACTATATTGATGATGTTTATATGGGACGTTCGATAGCGGTAAACATGGATTTATTCGATCTGGAAAGAATAGAAATACTTAAGGGACCCAGGGAACTCTCTTTGGAAAAAATACAGTTTCAGGTGCTATAAACTTAACTACCCGCAAACCTTTTAATGGATGGGAAGCAACAGTAAGTGTTGATGCTGGTAATTTAAAATATCTTAAATAGTAATATTATATATAAATACTCCTTTGAAAGATAATATACTATTCGCCAGGTTTTCGGGAAAAATAATGCGGAGAGATGGCTATGTAACAAACTTATATAACAACAAGGATATGAATGGCCAGAATATATTGACTGGAAGATTCCAGATCAGATATCTCCCATCTCCGAATCTTGATATCATATTTTAGCTTAAACGCGCTGCAGGACCGCAGAGATAATAGAGCTGTCGGAATAGCCTTAGATGGACCCGGTTATGATGCAGCACCAGGTCCGCGCGAGGTATCTCATAATTTAAATGAATTTGAACACCGTGATATATTTGGCGGTGCTCTAAATATGGTCTATCAATTCTCAAATAATTATAGTATAAAATCTATTACTGGTTTCAGAAAAATTAAAAACTGGTGGTAATCTGGATGAGGATTTATCACCGGAAGCATGGGTTATCGATAAATCAAAATCCGAGGATGCTCATTTCACACAGGAATTCAGGTTAACATCTCCCTTATTTAAAACATTTTAATTTTGTTACAGGATTATTTTACTTTTATCAGAATTCTGATTAAATATTCGATTTGAAAACCTCTCCGGATGCTCCTATTTCCTAATTACATATTGTTATCAGAAGGTCCGGTTAAATCAAATTCACTTGCAGGATATTTTCATGGTAATTTAAATTTAATGAGTAATCTTTCCCTATTCGGAGGTCTCAGATATACATATGAATATAAAAAAATAAATTGGAATCAAATGAACAATCTACCTCTATACATTAATCTTGAAAATTATACTGATACATATTCAAAAGGTGTATTCTCCCCACAGATTGGCTTACGATATAATCCTCTCGATCAATTGATGTTATATGCTAAAACCAGCTGGGGATATAAAAGCGGCGGATGGGGTAACTTTACTGTTCTGGAAATTGAGTCATCTGAAACTTAAACCTGAATATTCCGTTAGTTATGAGACTGGAGTTAAGTTAACTACTTTTAATAACAGATTGAGTTTTAATACTGCAGCATTTTTAAACAAGTTTGATGACTTTCAGACTGAGATTTGGCAGGCTCCACCCCCACCGTTTGATTTTTAATCCTACCTGTTTATACAAATGCGGCAAAGGTAACCTCTAAAGGATTTGAGTTGGAGTTAATTGCTGCTCCTTTGAAAAATCTATCATTATTTGGCTCATTAGGTTATGTCGATGCAAGTTATGATGAATTCATTGCAGCCTTCGGAAAACGATTATGAAGGTAATAAATTAGAATTTGCCCCGGAAACAGAATATAATTTTTCAATTGAGTACAAGATGCCTGTTATAAATATTGGTACTTTTATTATAAGAGGTGATTTCATTCACAAAGATGATTATTATTTTGATGCAAGTAATAAAGAGGATTATCCATATAGAGGGCTATGAATTAATAGATGGGAAAATCGGCTACGAAAGTGTTAACTGGTTCTTTAGGAATTTACTTATGGGGAAAGAATTTAACTGACGAATTATATATGCTGACAAGGGCGAAATTTCCTTTACCGGTTAAATATGCCTGGTATGGTATTCCCCGCACATTCGGCATTCAGGTTAGATACAGTTTTTTTAGTTACTAAATATCCATTCAACTAAAAATAAATTGCAGAGATACTACGCATTATTTTATTCAGGAGTACCACATTTCAAAATCCAATTAAACTTTTAAGTTCTTCTCAACCTGTCTATCTCGATTTTTTAATAACGTAAGCGAAATAGATTTCAGCAATAAATTGTCTCGGCAATTTTTCCGAACCAAAATTTACTAAAAACAATAGATCAAACTTTTACCTCGACTATCCTTCCGAATCCCTCTTATAATTTCATTTCATCCAGGATGTTCAAATCATTGTTATCTATTTGCTATATAATGCTTTAGCCTTCCTCAAGAATTTGATGGTACATCATTTGGCTGCTTTCTGAGGTGATAACTAAAAATAATTCAATAACAAACAAAAAGGAGTGCAGTTATGAAAAACTTATCATTACTTTTTATTGTATTTCTTTTCTTACACCTTACAACTTTTGCACAGTGGACTCAAAAGGCGGATATACCGACAGCAAGATGTTTTCTATCAAGTTGTACCTTAGATGGTAAAATTTATGTAATTGGAGGTACCGAAAGTACAAGTCCTTACTGGACCATCTGTTGGTACTATGGAAGTTTATGATCCAATCTCAGATACCTGGGATACCACTAAAGCCCCAATGCCTACAAGCAGAGTAGAATTGGGTGCCTGTGCAGTAAATGGAAAAATCTATGCAATTGGGGGTGCGACCAATCATTCAGCATCGCCATTTGGAATGGTAGAAGAATATGATCCTTTAACCGACAACTGGGATACACACTAAAACACCTATGCCGACACCACGAAAAGGTGCTGCGTACGGCGTTATTGATAATAAAATATATGTTGCAGGGGGTACGGAAGTCTCAAATTGGGTGGCATCTAACAAATTAGAAATATATGATCCGGTAACCGATACCTGGGATACAACTAAAGACTCAATGATTTACCGAATGTATTCTCCCACAGGTGCTGTTATCAATGACAAGTTTTATGTAATTGGAGGTTTGCTCGGTTATTCTCCGTGGACAGGACAAAAGATTGTTCAGATGTATGATCCAACAACTGATGAATGGTCTCGCGTGACGGACTTGAACGATGGTAGAGTGGGTCATACTACCAATGGCATTGCCGGTTATATATATGCAATTGGAGGAGACAGACAGCCACCAATCGTTAGAAGCGTCGAGGAATATGATCCTAACACAAATATTTGGACTGTGGATTGATCTCACTCCCGTTTGTGAAGACTAGCTATACCGCAAGTGTGTTTGAGAATAAGATATATCTCATTAGTGGCAGCACGAGCTCATTGATGGGTGGTTTTACCCCAGATTCTTCTGTTTATTCCTTTGATATACCAGTAGGTGTAGAAACTCAGGATAACATAATATTCCAGAAAATTTTGTGCTTTATCAAAATTATCCAAATCCATTTAATCCAATAACAAAGATTAAATACTCGGTTCCACAATATCAAATGTTGTAATTAAAGTATTTGATGTACTCGGTAATGAAATTGAAACTTTGGTTAATGAAGAAAAATCAACTGGCACTTATGAATTAACCTGGTATGCAGAAAATCTACCAAGCGGTATTTACTTCTACAGACTACAAGCTGGTTCTTTTGTTGAAACTAAGAAGATGATTTTGATGAAATAAAAAATATTTTCTGGGTATCCATAAAACCCAGAGAAATTAATAATCATTAATTTATAGGAGGATGCTATGAAAAACTTAATGTTAGTATTATTGGTCATCGGAGCGACCTTTATCTTTTTTGGTTGCTCAGAAAACAATACTTCGGCTCCCGAGTTAAGCCAAAGTGATCAGGTGACTAAACTCTTTGGCAAAACCACCCCTCACTGGCGCATAGTCTACTAGATTTTTGACCCTCAATAACCCTCCCTATTATTGGGTAGGTACAGTAATTTTGGTGACGGAGTAACATACGATTTGAGATACAAGAGCCTCAGGACCCCCCAACGACCTTATCCACGGGCATTTATTTTCGAGGAAAATTTGAAATCTATGAAATAGGTATTTCTAGGCTAACCCGGAACATCTTCTCTTAGAGGGACCAGATGCTGGTGTTGTTGCCCTATGGAAATAACAAGTTTGTGGCGAACGGTAAAGTGGAGGTTGCAAAGGAGGTCCATTTGAAATGTGGCTTGGTCGCAATGTACATATAAAGTGGTATTATATACCTGGGAAATATATCCCTGTACATTCCCGATTATGCTACTGGCTACATTTCGAATAAACTGATAGTAATACCAGGATATTGGAAGGTCACTGGATAATATTTTTAAAATGTCAATTCACTGACTAAAGAAGATGGTGTTGATGAAGTAAAGCTGAATTAATAGTTTAACTATTAACCCCTACTTTGATTTTATAAGTAGGGGTTTTTATTTTCTTTTCTTATCACTAACTCTTCTAAAGTGTTATAAGTTTTTGTTACTCAGTTGTTACTCGAAAAAATTAACTTATTATTTTATAATAACTTAAGTGGGCTAAAATAGATGATGAGGCAATGGTTACAATTAAACCTTACAAGGATGGTGAGCATAAGATTGAAATTAGTGTTTACAAATACAACAAGGATTACGCTGTAGGACACTACGGGCTTCTTGTAATTCACGAATAATGAGGTGTAAACCGGGGAACAATTTTTGACCGGCGTTGTGTAATTCCTAACTTCAAACAATAAAGGAGTTTACAATGCCGGTTATAAAAAACTTTAAAGCCAACCTTAGAGCAAAATACAGCAGGTATATAAAGCTAAGCATTATTTTTACGCTCGCTTTAATAATTGCCGCATTTAAGTTCTCACCTCTCGGTGAACAAATAGATGGGATTACAATCCTTCCTCAAGACATAATTAAAGTCGAGGATATTGTCAACACAATACCGAAACAGAAACCGCCTCCACCTCCAAAACCAGAAATTCCAATTGAAAATTTAGAAGAAGACTTTGAAGAGCCGGAATATGAGGGAACAGACCTGGAGGAAGATGCATTTGTTGAAGATGCCCCGCCTCCAATTGAAACACTGCTTGAGGACGAAAATGAAATTTTGGATTTTATACCAAGTGAAGATAGACCAACGCCGATTGGTGGAATGAGCGCTATCCTGGAGAAAGTTTACTATACTGAAATTGCAAAGCGAGCAGAGATTGAAGGAAAAGTTGTAATTGAAGCCGTAGTTGATAAACAGGGGAACATTATTGATGCCTTCGTTAAAATTGGTATTGGCGGGGGATTGGATGAAGTAGCTCTGGATGCTGTTAAAAACACAAAGTTCCATCCCGGCATGCAAAGAGGTAAACCTGTTAATGTAAGAATATCGATACCGATTAGGTTTGTGCTTAAATAATTTCCTTACTCTTAAAAAACCTCTTGGATTATTTTCCTCATTTTAGTAGATAATTTATTGTAAAGTATATGCTATTTTTGCATAGCTGTTGAACAACGAATAGTCAGTTTAACTTTTAGTGGAATTTTTTAATTCTTATGCATGATTATTCAGTTATAAAAGACATAGTATTAATCCTGCTTGTTTCTATCCCGGTTATTGTAGTTTTCAACCGGATACAACTGCCAAGCATTGTAGGATTTTTAATTGCCGGAATGATCCTTGGTCCCTTCGGGTTCGAGGTAATTACAAACTATTCTGAAATAGGAGCAATTGCCGAGATAGGTATAATCCTCCTTCTATTTTCCATCGGGTTGGAAATTTCAATAAAAGAACTATTAAGTATGAAGAAGTTGCTTCTTCTTGGAGGGGGTTTGCAGGTAATCATAACTATTCTTCTCTCTTCAATTATAGTTTACGCACTTGGGTTGCCGGCAAAGCAAGCAATCTTTATAGGAATGTTGATAAGCTTATCCAGCACTGCAATAGTTTTAAAACTGTTATCAGATAAAGATGAGCTTGATTCTCCGCAAGGCAAAATTTCCATGGGAATTTTAATCTTTCAGGATTTTGCAATCGTTCCACTTTTCCTGTTTGTAGATCTTCTCGGTACATCAGATCAAATGGATTTTTTATCAATAGTTATACAACTATTTACAGCCTTCGGTGTGCTGGCTCTTATCATTATTGTGGCCAGGTATATTACTCCGCATTTACTTTACCGGCTGGCAAAATTAAGAATGAAGGAAATATTTACCATTGGTATTTTTCTGCTTCTTCTTGGAACTGCATATTTAACATACTCTCTCGGCTTATCCTTAGCGCTGGGTGCCTTTATCGCGGGTCTTATAATTTCAGAATCAGAATATAGTTACCAGATTGTTGCCGATTTTCTGCCGATGAGAGATGCATTCAATAGTATCTTTTTTGTTTCGATTGGGTTATTACTAAATATTAGTTTTGTTCTAGACAATCCATTGTATGTTATTGTTGCAGCTTTAGGAGTGTTGATACTGAAAGCGTTGATAATTATCTCAGTAGTTCTGTTTTTAAAATATCCTGCTCGTATTGCTGTTCTTGCTGGATTAGGATTAGCCCAAATCGGTGAGTTCTCTTTCATCCTTGCTGAACACGGATTAAGCCTTGGTTTAATTTCTTCCGAATTTTCTAATATCTTTTTTTCATCAACAATTATTACAATGATCCTTTCACCATTCCTGTTCAGATTTGCTCCAGTGATTGCTCGTAGATCTGAAAAGGTTGAATCAAATAAAGGATTAGATCAACTGGAGGAAAAGCTTTCTAATCATGTTATTATAGCCGGATTTGGTGTAAACGGAAGGAATTTAGCACACGTTCTTAGGGAAACGGGAATTAAATACGTTGTTATAGAAATGAATCCGGATACAGTTAAGAAGGAAAAATCAAAAGGGGAAAATATTATTTTTGGTGATGTGGGAAAAGCTGAAATATTATTACACGCTCAAATTAAAAGTGCAAAAGTAATGGTAATTGCTATTTCAGATTCATCAATCTCAATAAGAACATTAAGATTAGCAAAGGAATTAAATAAAAACTTATATGTGATTCTTCGGACAAGGTTTATGAGACAAACGGATGACCTGATAAAAATGGGGGCAGATATGGTTATTCCTGAAGAGTTTGAAACTTCAATCCAGATTTTCCGAAAAGTATTAGAAGAATTTCATATTCCTCTAAATGTTATTATGCAGCAAGTAAACTTGTTAAGGCAAGAGTCTTACAAGTATTTACGTTCCGATGATATAGGTGTGAAGGGTTTTGATAATATTGATGAAATTCTTTCAGCCCGATTAACTGATACATTCTACATAAGTAATACCACTCGATTTGCAGGAAAATCTATCGGCGAGTTAAACCTGCGCGCAAAAACAGGTGCAACAATAATTGCAATTGTTAGAAAAGGAGTAACTGTAACAAATCCTTCAGCAAAAGAAATTCTTAATCCAAACGAAACACTTGTAATTACAGGCACTCACCAGGAAGTAGATATTGCTTTCGAATTACTTTCCAACAAAGCGTAAATCATATACCAGGATTAGTTTAAAAATTCTTTCAATTCAATAATATCATTTATTAAAAAATCCGGTTTGAATTCTTTTAGATTTTCTTCTGTTCTATAGCCGTATGCTGCTCCACAGGAAAGAGCCCCGGCATTCTTTCCGCAGTTTATATCAAGCTCAGTATCGCCAACCATTATAGTTTCTGATGGCTGTATTCCTAATTCATCACAAATAATTAGTAAAGGTTCGGCTGAAGGTTTGTGTGCAATGCCCCTCCGCCTTCCCATAACATAAGAAAGGTTTTCTCTAAAGCCAAAGTGATCGATTATCTTATCCGCCTGATCCTGCGCTTTAGTAGTGAGCAAAGAAGTTTTAATTCCTTTTTCATTAAAATGTTTCAGCACCTTTGCCACACCCGGATAAGGAATTGAGTCATCAATAAAATTAAAATAAAGCAATTTGTAAACAGAAATAAACTTATTAAAATCGGGTACATTAATTTTAAATTCATTAAAAATATCTGTGAAATGCATTCCTATCATCTTAATAAATTTATCTTCAGTTAATGATGCTTTAATATTTAATTGCTTAAGAGTTTCTATAGTAGATCTTAAAATTGTTGTTTTGGAATCGACTAATGTACCATCAAGATCGAAACAGATATGTTTAATATTCAAACTAAAAAATCCTTTCTTACAGCATTATGCCCCTATTTAAAAAATATTGTGTTTCGCCAGACCGAAGCATATTAAAAATATTAATACCGTCAAATAAAAAAATATTTAAAAACACTTGATTTTATATTAAAAAAAACTGCATTTTAAAGTTGAAGCTATTGATTTTTTTCTATCGATGTAATACGAATACTTTTGGGTCATAACAGAGGAAGTATATTATCGGTACAAAATAATACAGAATGTTGTTTACAAATCCGGTAATAAATTATACATGTTTTATGTAATTATCTTCAATTTGTTTATTTTTTAATCAAAATTCATAACAAATGAACTGGTACAATATTTTATACTAATTGACGCTTTACAACTAACAACCAAAAAAGGAGATAAAATGAAAAAACTTCAAATGTTCCTATTGCTTTCTTTCTTGTTTGCATTCGTAGCAATGAACACAACTATTCTTGCTCAATCAGAGCCCGTAATGTATTTCTGTGAGAGGTATGATAGCTATGATGGCGAGATTGGCGTAAGCGACAGGTTTACAACCGGTTACCTTACAGTAATGGTTAAAGCCGATGATGCCCTCAACCTGCGGGATGTTTCTATCCAGTATGATCAATATAACGACAGAAAAGGAAAGTTTGAATATTACAAAAAGTTCGATTTCACTGTTGACAGGGATATGAATTATATCTTTTTCGCAAGAAATGACGAGAGCGATATGGAATTTGAAGAACCTGGTTTTTACAGGGTATTTCTGCTAGATAGTCGTGACAATACGGTTGCAAGTGCAGTAATTGAGATTATTCGTTAATCTTAGAAAAATATTTTCGCTTAATTTGTGGGCGGCAGTAATTTGTCGCCTTTTTTTTATCCACCATAATCATATTTCCTCCCTACGCCAAAAATTATCTTAAAAGAATTGTAATATGATAATTTTAGTCAAATATTGATCACCAATAATCAAGTTTTATGTAGATTTGATTTCAGCTTTGTTTGAATTCAGTTTAGTCATACCCTATTTTTAACATAGAGAATAAATGATTTTTTTCATACTTAAAACGGAGATAAATAATGATTGATAAAATAACAGAACTGTTAGGCAGTGAAGCAGATTCATTGCTTAACTACAAAGCAAAATTTCCTAAGGAACAACTCAATCTTCCGGGACCCAATTTTGTTAACGAGGTCCTGCTTCAATCAGATAGAAGTGTAAATGTTTTGAAAAATCTTAACTGGATTTTAAACAGGGGAAGATTAGAGGGAACGGGATACGTTTCAATCTTACCTGTCGACCAGGGAATAGAACACTCTGGCGGTGCATCTTTTGCTCCTAATCCAATTTACTTTGATCCTGAAAATATTGTAAAACTTGCAGTTGAAGGAGGTTGCAATGCAGTGGCTTCCACACTTGGTGTGCTTGGAATTATCTCAAGAAAGTACGCTCATAAAATTCCGTTCATTCTTAAGTTGAACCATAACGAGTTGCTTACATACCCAAACAATTTTGACCAGATAATGTTTGCTGGTGTTGAGCAGGCGTTTGATCTTGGAGCAGCAGCAGTTGGAGCAACAATTTATTTTGGCTCTGAAGAAAGCAGCAGGCAGATTGTTGAAGTTAGCGAGGCATTCCAGTATGCACACGAGATGGGAATGGCAACAGTGCTATGGTGCTACCTGCGTAACCCGGCTTTTAAAACAGATAAGGATTATCATGTTTCAGCTGACTTAACCGGGCAGGCAAATCATCTTGGCGTAACATTAGAAGCCGATATTATTAAGCAAAAGCAGCCGGAAAACAATGGTGGTTACAATGCTATTAAGTTTGGTAAAACCAATAAAAAGGTTTATTCCGATCTTACATCCGATAACCCAATCGATCTTACAAGATACCAGGTAATTAATAATTATCTTGGAAGAGTCGGATTGATAAACAGCGGTGGCGCATCGGGTGATAACGATTTTGCTGATGCAGTTAAAACCGCTGTAATTAATAAACGTGCCGGTGGTATGGGATTAATTTCAGGCAGGAAAGCTTTCCAGCGACCAATGGAAGATGGAGTTAAGCTGCTTAACCTGATCCAGGATGTTTACTTAACCAAAGAAGTTACAATTGCTTAATAGTAAATGTAGTTTCTGAATTGAAGCGCCTTAATTGAGGCGCTTTTTTTTGAAAGGAGTTATTGATTAAGCAGATAATCTACCAGCTTGCCAAGATCCTTTATGTTCTTGTTACCAAAGCCGGGCATCAACTGTTTAGGATACTTTTGCCTGTATTCTTTGAAACGTTCTTCTTCCATAAAAGAACCAGGATTGCGTAAATATGCTAATAAAGAATTGCGATTCCAATATTCAGTAAGGTTTGCTAATTGCGGTCCATTAGCAGTACCTGCAAGAATCTCTCCATGGCAATTTATACATCCAAAATTAATAAACAACTGCGCACCGGTAATTTCATTATTTGTTTCTTCAACACCTGTCGAGTTATTAACCGGTAAGTCATGTTCTGTCCTATCTTCTTTAGTTACCTTTCCAAGTATAAAAAGAAGGATGAACATAAATAAGAAGGCAGAAACCCATATCTGTGGTTTGGTCATAATTATTCTTCTAAAGTGAAAATATTTAAAAAATCGAGGTAAAACATATTAAAAAGTAGATACTATAACAAAAATTTGTTTGCCTCATTTCCAATTCGAGAATTGCAAAACAGCTTAAATAATATTTTTATCGCTGGATATTTTGCTTAGTGAGGACTAACTTAAGAATCTAAAGTTTATAGCATTCATAAATAATAAAAAGGGGAAGTATTGAGCAAAGAAAATAAATACATACGTTCTTTGGTTCAAAGTGCTCAGGATGGAAATAATGCAATATTAAAGCAGTTGTTTGAGATGAACCTCAAACGAATTCACTCCTTATCGCTTCGCCTGATGGGTAATCTTCAACTTGCTAAGGAACTAACAGTTTCGGTTTTCCTAAGTTCATCCGAACAAATTAAATCATATAATCCTGATATACTCTTTTCTGATTGGCTTCTCCTTAATACCATTCAAGATGCCCATCAGAAAATGAAAAAAGAGGGCAAGCAAAAAAAGAAGCGGAAAAAAGATGGTGATGAAGAAGACATCAGCGCTTTGCGAATTGAAGCAATTGACCGGGAAATTCTTAACCTGAACGACTCTGAAAGAATTGCAATTGTTTTAAATAAAATAGAAAATATTCCATTTGAAATGGTAGCTAAATACACAGCACAGTCTAATGAAAAGGAAGTCCAAAAAATTATTGATGATGCAATAAAGAATCTGGTTAAAAGTTCTGGGGGTATTAACTCTCCAGAAGACGTAATTGATTCCATAAATAATCTTTCCAGGGAAATTGAATTTGATAATGAAACAACTGAAGAAATTCTGCATAAAATTTATGAGGCAGCTGAAATAGAGGAAAAGGATAAAGAAAAAGAGGAAATAAAAGCTAAAAAGCACAAACCGATAGAGCGTGTAAAAAAACCGCGGGTAAAAAAGAGAAAAACCAGGGAGGTTAAACTGCCTGATGAAAAAATCGGTAAGAAAAAAATTCTTATAGGTGCAGGAATTCTTGCAGTTATTGTTATTCTTTTCGTGGCATTTACTTCCGGTAGCAGCGATTGGGAAGTAATAGTGTTATCCGGCTCAGTTAAAATTGATGTTGTAGTGACATCAAGCCAGGGAACAATGGTAGATGGTGATGCAGTTGAAACAAACCCGAATTCATCTGCGGAAATAACGATTCCTGAAATTGGAAAAATAGAAGTTTATCCTTCAACAATTATATCTAAAATGGGAGCCAAGAATACTGCAAAACTTAAAAGTGGGAGTATTAAAATAGATTTTAAAAATGCAAGAAGTTCTTTCAAAATTTTGTTGCCTGTAGGAATTATTGAAGATTATTATCTTGGCAGTTCTTATTCCGTAGAATTTAACCGGGAAGGTTATGCAGTAATATCGGTTAAAGATGGTTGGCTCTCAGCCACTTACAGAGATGTTGAGATGATACTTGCCGAAGAGTTTTCAGTGGAATATAAAAGCAGCTTGGGATTCGGAATACCTTATCATAAATCTGCAAGTGAAGAGCTTATAGATATGTTTGGACAAGTAACTTTTAACAACAACGAAAATTCTGTTAATTCTATCTTAAACATGGCAACCCAAAAAGATGCTCTTTCACTTTGGAATTTATTACAAAGAGTTAAAACATCCTCCAAACAGAACATTTATGATAAACTATACGAACTGATTCCTCACCCGGATGAAATTAGTCCTTCCGATATGTTACGACTGGATAAGGATAAACTACTTTTATGGCTCGAAAATATTGAGTGGCAGATGTAGGAACTTGAGTTATTTAGTTTTAATACTAAATCCTATGAGTGAATGATTTTTATTGACTTTAAATTGATTATTCCTTTCTTTTATAACTATAAGTAACTACAATTGGGTGAAATTATGAAAGCTCTTTACATAGCTCTTCTAATTTATCTTCTCCCTCTAAATTTATTTGCACAACGGCTGAATGCGGAACTTGAATTTAGCGCAACTGCTAACACTGATTCTATTTTCTTTCCATTACACGTTGGTAATACCTGGTAATATATGAAAACATCTGACGGTCCATTTGGTTATAGTAGTAGTCTCAAATATTCAACAGTCAGCAGTGATACAACAATAGACGATTTCACCTACTATAAGATGACCGATTTTTCTGATTATATACGATACTCAAAAAGTGAGAAAAAATTATACATTCGATGGAATGACAGCGATTATGTCCACATCGATTTCAACATACCAGATGGGGTACAATATCAAATTTTAAGTGAGTGGTCGCACACATTAATATCAGTATATTCAGAAGCAGGTGAACATAGTTTACTAAACCAAAACAGAAACTACGGTGGATATTTATATATTGGACCCAATAGCGACGGTTACCAAATTATTTTTACTGATTCTATTGGTATGAGTTATGATAGATCTGCTGGTTTTCACTAAGATGATACAAGAAATATTATTGAAGCAATTGTGTATGATTCTACTGGCATTCCGATTTATTTTGATGATAATCATCGTCCCAATTTCTTGATAACTCCAATTACATTAATTGATTCGGCTGATTTTAATTTAAATTTTCAAATAACACATCATTATACTAGATTACCTTCAGTTCCTGGTTTAACCTCGGGTGTTGATTTTATTAATAGTGTGAGAATGGACAGTTACTATTCTAGAAATGATAGCATCATACGTAATATGCCAGTAATACCTAATCATATTACGTCACCTGTTAACGTAAATTATAGCGTATCAATTCAGATAGATACAACTCTAATGATTGACGGTTTTGTTTTCAATTATAAATTTTGGGCAATGGATGAAGGAATTATTCCCGAATTCTCAAACTCACCTGATAGTGGTTATTATCAATGTATTTGGGATACAACAATTACGGTTATTGAAACAGACCTTGCTTTATTGCATGATTTCTCCCTCTCCCAAAACTACCCTAACCCATTTAACCCAATCACAAAAATAATTTATCAAATTCCAGAATTAAGTTTTGTTGCGATAAATATTTATGATGTTTTAGGAAAAGAAGTAGCGACCTTAGTTAATGAAGAAAAACCTTTAGGTAATTATGAAGTTGAGTTTAATGGAACAGGATTACCAAGCGGAATTTATTTTTATCGCTTACAAGCTGGAAAATTTGTTGAAGCGAAAAAGATGATACTTATAAAATAAATTTAAAAACTTTCTTTTATTCTAAGAGGTGATTTTTATTTCAAATATTTTTCATACCAGTTTCTTCTCATCTCATCAACTTCCTTGCGGTGTTTGCGCATAAAGTGATCTCCGCCTTCTAGCATAACCAATCTATACGGAATTTTATGTTTTAATAATTGATATGAAAGATCTAAAGAATCGTGAGGTAGTACACGCTTATCATCAGTTCCATGAAGTATTAACAAAGGAGTGTTTTCAGATAACTTTTCAGAGAAATTAATTATAGAACGCGATTCACATTTATTACTAAATTCATCATCAGAATAATTTCCAAGCGTTACTTCGTATAACCTTCGCATAAATTTACTTTCAGCTGAATTGCAGCGCAGGTTTGCAATTCCGCCGGTTACAATTGCACATTTAAAGTAGATTTAGATTTTTGTTCTAAAGTAAGGTACGTCATCATCCCACCGCGGCTCCATCCTTCAATTCCCCATTTTTCAGTATCAGCAAACTTAAGTTCTTTAGCTAAGGGGATTAAATTCAATACATCATTCAAATCATCTCCGCCAAACTCATCCTTCCCTTCTCCTCCCGCATTTCCCCTATACTGCGAAGCAAAAACAACATAACCCCAGCTTGCAATCTGCCCAAACAAACCGCGCGCTGTAAATGAATCAATTGTACCTCTATCACCAATTCCTCCTCTATTCCAGATTACGCACGGATATTTTTTCGAAGTATCAACCGGATAAGCAATATAGCCCTTAACTTTTAAAGCCATCAGAAATATATGTTATAGTTTCAACCACAGTGCCATCAATTGAATCATTACCCCAACTGCTCGCAAGCATTTTTAGCTGGAGTTCCTTAATTTCTATCCATTTTCTTTCCAGTATTAAAGATTCTGAATTATTCATAAATTGTATGCCGATTGATTTTTTAGTTTACACAAATATCGGAAAATAAAAAATGGCTCAAAAGAAAAGTAAAGGAAAAACCGATAAAAAGGATTCAAATAAAAACGGACCGGTAAAATTCTCAATCACTAAAATAGCCGGAGTGGTTGTTGTATGTTTATTAATCTTTTTTTTCCTGGTAAATAATTTTATGTGTGATGAAAACAACGAAGAGACTTACTATAACTTTACAAAAGAAGGTGAATTAACTTTTACTGACAGCACGGGTAAAGAAATTACCAAGATAGATATTGAAATTGCTGACACAGATTACGACCGCCAGTTAGGTTTAATGAACAGAAAAAGTATGGAAGAAAACCAGGGAATGCTATTCGTTTTTCCAACAGAAAGATATCAATCTTTCTGGATGCTTAACACTTTGTTTTCTTTAGATATGCTTTTTATAAATAGTAATAAGGAAATTGTAACCATCCATAAAAACACCACTCCTCTTTCACAGCAAAGTTATCCTTCATCAAAACCGGCAATTTATGTGCTGGAAGTAGTAGCCGGATATACTGCCAAGTTTAACATAAAAGAAGGGGATAAGATTTACTGGATTGGTACAAAGATAATTCTCTGAAAAAAATTTCAAGCACCAAGCATCAAATAACAAACAATTTTCAAATCACAAGTTCCAATTATCAAGAATTCGAAATTTGAGGTTAGTATTTGTTTGTAATTTGTTAATTGAGATTTAGTTGTGCTTTGGTCCCCTGCGGCGGATTGTGATTTTTTGATTAGAATTTATTTGCTTCCGTAGAGCTCTTCTTCCACAAGCTCACAAATTATATGCGCAACCGTAATGTGACCTTCCTGTATCCTCTGAACATTTGAGGAAGGAATAATAACAGAAAAATCAACTATATCTTTCAGCTTGCCGCCGCTACCACCAAGCAAACCGATTACATTCATTCCCTTTTCTTTAGCTTTTTTCACTGCGCGTATAATGTTTTCAGAATTACCGCTGGTAGAAATTACAAGCAAAGCATCATTTTTATTGCCTAAGCCCTCAACCGATCTGGCAAAGATATTATCAAAACCAATATCGTTTCCGCCAGCTGTTAAGTTTGATGAGTCTGTTGTAAGTGCAATTGCAGGTAAAGCCGGTCTGTTAATATTATGATTCAACCGTATAACAAGCTCGGTGGCAATATGCTGGCAATCTGCCGCGCTGCCTCCATTGCCGCAGAGTAAGAGCTTATTATTATTTTGGAATGTATCGGTTAGTATTTCAACTGCTTTAAGAATATCATCTTTGCAATGCTGAAGAATTTTCTGTTTCGTCTCAGCACTTTCGTTAAGCGAATCGATAATAAATTTTTCTTTGTTCATTGATATTTAATCCAAATAGAGAATTATGATTTTTTATTTTTTTATACTTCAATAGATTCTTTGAAATGAACAGCGTTTACAAAATCTTTTATAAGATCCCAGTTATTTTCATTTTCAAAAAAGTTTCCTGTCACTATAATCTGTGCACCGTTATCAACTTTACTGCGGGCTGTTTGCGGATTTTTTATACCTCCTCCTACAACAACCGGCACAGTGCAAACATCAGCAACAGCTTTTACCATCTCATCCGGCACAGGTTTATCTGCACCCGAACCTGCTTCAAGGTAAATTAGTTTCATTCCCAGGTACTCTCCTGCTAAAGCTGTGGCTGCTGCAATATCAGCTTTGTTGGCTGGCACAGGCATACTTCCGCTCATATAAACTGCTGTGGTGGTTACACCCGATTCTACAAGAATATAACCGGTGGAAATCGGTTCAATACCTGCTTGCTTTATTAAAGGAGAAGCAATTACATGCTTACCTATGAGATGTTCCGCATTTCTTCCGCTGATAACTGATAAAAATAAAATTGCATCAGCAGCCGGCGAAACCTGGTTTACTCCGCCTGGAAAAATTATTACAGGAAGGGATGTTTCTACTTTAACCTTCTCAATAAAAGAATCGAAACCATTGCTCATCATTAAACTGCCGCCTATTAAAAAACCATCAACACCAGATTTTTCACAGTGCCGCAGGAACCGCATCAACTTTTCACCCGAAACTTTATCCGGATCTAATAAAACAAGGTATGCAGCACCTTTGTTTTCAATAGTATTTTGAAGGTTTTTGTATATCTCCATAATAAGCTTTGTCCCGATTTATCGGGATTGAAATATATGAAAAATGACTTTTATAAGAAAGATTTACTAAAATAGTTATATTCCATTGATTAGAAGCAATTTATTAATTAACACAAAGTTTGAAGGAAAATTTAATGGCTAAAATAACCGTTTATGAAAAACCAACCTGCACAACCTGTCGTAAAGTTGCTAAAGCTTTAACAGAAAACGGAGTAGATTTCGAAAAGGTGAATTACTACATAGAACCTTTCACAAAAACTCAATTAAAAGCACTTCTCGATAAGATGAAAATGCAACCCTCTGAATTGTTAAGAAAAAATGAAAAGGCATTTAAGGAATTAGATTTTAAAAATAAGAACTATACCGAAGCACAAATTTTAAGTGTGATGATCAAAAATCCTGATCTTGTGCAAAGACCAATTATTGAAAAAGGAAAGAAAGCAATCCTTGCAAGACCGCCTGAAAGAATAAACGAATTGTTTTAGGGATAAGTGATTAGCTCTTTCTTTTGCTCTATAAAAAAATTTGGAAAAACAGTCCCCCTCCCACTCTCTTTTTTCAAAGAGAACAAGATTAAATGGGGGACTTATGGGTGAGGAAATTCAATATATAGGTTTATTTCTTCTCATCCAATAAGAATTTTTTAGATATTTCTAATCCCTTTAATTGTTCCTTGCTTAACTTCGGATATTGCGGCTTAAGTTTTTCCATTACTTCAACTATTATTTCGGAAACAACTAACCTTGTAAACCATTTTTTATCTGCGGGAACAACATACCAGGGCGCATGCAATTTACTTGTGGCAGAAATAGCATCTTCATATGCATTTTGATATTCGCTCCAAAATCCTCTTTCATCAATATCACCTTTTGAAAACTTCCAGTTTTTAGCCGGATTATTAATTCTTGCTAAAAATCTTTGTTTCTGTTCCTCTTTAGAAACGTGTAAAAAGAATTTCAAGATTACGATTCCATTTTCGTAAATGTATTTTTCAAAATTGCTTATCTGATTATATCTCTGTTTCCATATATTAGCATTTTTATACTTTTCAGGTATTTTCTGCCCTTTAATAAAATCGTGTACGCGCACAACCAACACTTCTTCGTAATGCGAACGGTTGAAAATTCCAATCCTTCCTCTCTCCGGCAGAGCTTTATTAATTCTCCACAAGTAACCATGGTCAAGTTCTTCTTTGGATGGCTGCTTAAAACTAAAAACCTGTGTTCCCTGCGGATTTAATCCGCTCATAACATGCCTTATTGCTCCATCCTTTCCAGCAGCATCCATTGCCTGGAAGACAAGCAGCATCGAAAATTTATCCTGCGCATAGAGCTTTGCCTGTAAATCAATCATTTTCTTAATGTTATTTTTAAGAAGTTTAGCAGCATCTTTTTTAGATTTAAACTCGCCACTATCTGATGTGCTGATTTTTGAGAGATTTATTTTTGTGTTAGGTTTAATTCTAAATTTATTATAATTCATTTGTAAACTCCTATGGATAATATCATTTATAATTTAAAATTTTAAAAAACATTTTCAATTAATTTATTATGAAATTATAAAAACACTTACCTTTAATCAAACTTGATATTAAGGTTTTACTCTGTAAATTTTAATATATGCGGGAATAATAACTTTCTTTAAAATTTATTTTTATAGATTTAAAGCAATAGTTTTACAGAGACGATCTCAAATAAATTATTTATCTTTCGGATAAACGGAGTTATAAATGATTAGCAAAGACTTATTGGATATTCTCTGCTGCCCTGAAACCAAAGCAGAACTGGTTCTTGATGGCGAAACACTTGTATCCACAGATAAAAAAACCAGACGCAGGTACAGGATTGAAGATGATATTCCCGTAATGTTAATTGATGAATCGGAACAGCTTAGCATGGAGGAGTGGACCGAAATAATGAAAAAACATGGTAAAGGTACGGAGTAATTATTCATCTATAGTTCCTTATTAGGAAAAGGGATGAATATAATTTTTAATATTAGATTATTTCCATCTCTGTAATTCACAGAATTTCATCATACTAAGATTATTTTTATGGATCCTCTAAACATTATCATATTGCTAAATATTATAGCAACTTTTGGTGCAAATGTAACTGGCGCCAAAAAGGGATTTAAATCAAAAGTTATGGCAGTAAAAGAAAAACCGCAAACTTTTCTGCAGAAATTTCCACCCATTATTTCAACCTTGTCCCTGATAGCTTTAATAGTAGGTGTATTCCAGGTTGGCACTTTAGAATATTTAGAAGAGTATAATATCATCAGGTATATAGGCGCGGCGGTTTACCTGGTTTTTTCCTGGGTGCAGGTTTGGGCTTTTAAAACCCTTGGCGAAAACTATTCGCAGGATATTTTGATTAAAAAGAATCACAAGTTTGTAACAAGCGGTCCATTTAAATTTATAAGGCATCCGCAGTATCTTTGCCAGCTTTTAGTTGATCTTGGAGGAGCCGCGGCAACTTTAAGTTACGTTGTTGGAGGATTGGCTATTATTGAAATACCAATTTATATTTTGAGGGCATCAATTGAAGATAAACTGCTTGCAAAACATTTTAAAGAGGAATTTTCTGCACATAAAAAGAAAAGCGGTTTTATGCTGCCGTTCATTGGATAGACTTTATTAACTGATGAAAAGCAGAATATTTTTAATATTATATATTATTTTATCCATCTCTGCATTTGCGCAGGAAGATATTGCTATAATAACCGATAAAGGCACAAAACATATTCCTGTTTATTTAAGAGAGGGCTCGGTTTACTTTTCACTTAAAGATTTTGCGGAAGCAATATCTGCAAACCATTATCACAGCAAAAATACAGGTAAGATAGAGTTAAAATTTAAACGCTATCTTTTAAAGGCAACAGGAAAAAATCCTTATATTATTATTACTCCCCGGTCAACCGGCGTACCAATAGTTTACCAGCTTCCAACATCCAGTTATGTTATAGATAATAAAGTATATGTTCCGTTAAAGTACTGCCTGGAACCGTTGCAATCAGCTTATGGAAGGCAGCTAAGTTTTGAAGAGCCGGGTAAACTTTTTATCGGTGATGAAATTGATTCTCCTTTGGAAAGCCAGACATGGGTTTACAACAATCCAAATTTACCTCCTGTAACAGGACTGTCTATCACCGGTCTTTCAATAACCGAAATGGCAAACGGAACATTGATTCGCGTTCATTCAAAAACCAGGATTCCATCATATTACAGTTCTTTTAAAGATGGTATTCTTAAAATTATCTTCCGAAAAGTTAATGCTGATGTGGATAAAACAAATCGCGATAATTTAGGCAGCTTAATTGAAAAGATTGAGACTGAAAATGTTGGACCGGATACAGAATTCAGATTTTTGCTTGGAGACGAATATTCAACAAATGAAGTTATAAACGCACCGGGTAGTACCGATATACTTATAACGATTCACAACAAGATATTTACAACCAATGGTACGACAGAAAAGTATAATGATAAATGGGATTTTGATGTAATCGTTATCGATGCGGGGCACGGCGGCAAAGACCCCGGCGCAATAGGTGTAAATAAGCTTAAAGAAAAAGATATTAACCTTAAAGTTGCTCTGAAACTTGGCAAGTTGATTGAACAAGAGATGCCGGATGTTAAAATAGTTTACACAAGAAAGAGTGATAAGTTTATAGATCTTTACAAGCGAGGAAAAATAGCTAATGAAAATGAGGGGAGTCTTTTCATCTCCATTCATTGCAATTCGAATAAGAAGAAAGCTCCCAACGGAATTGAGGTTTACCTGTTAAGACCAGGAAGAACACAGGAAGCGATTGATATTGCAGAAAGAGAAAACAGTGTAATAGAGTTTGAAGAAGAACCAGAACGCTACAAAGCACTTACTGATGAAAACTTTATACTGGTAAGCATGGCTCATTCATCTTATATGAAATATTCTGAAAAGTTTGCTGATTTTTTAAATAAAGAATTTACTGCAAATCTCAAATTAAAATCCCGCGGAGTTAAACAGGCAGGATTCTATGTTTTGGTAGGTGCTTCAATGCCAAGCGTATTAATTGAAAGCGGGTTTATTTCAAATAAAGAAGATTCGGATTTTCTAAAAAATGATTCTGGGCAAAAACAGCTCGCTGTGTCTATCTTCGGTGCAATAAAAACTTACCGTAATTACTACGAAAAAGAAATGGAAGCGGAATTGTAGGGAACTTTTTTCCTTTTAGTTTGTATTTCTTTTATTTAAATTACTTTTTCTACGAATCCATTTTATCATCAGATCATCTTACCAATTATAAATTCATAACAATACAGAAGGATAAGATGACTATGAATAATGTTGTAGAAGGAACCGATTTCAATTTTGAGGAAGAAGTTCTGCAATCGAACACTACTGTTTTAGTTGATTTTTGGGCTCCATGGTGTGGACCTTGTAGAACGGTTGCCCCGATGGTTGAAGAAATTGCAGAGGAATACCAGGGGAAAATAAAAGTAGTGAAATTAAACACTGATGATAACCAGAATACAGCTAAGCAGTTTGGTATAAGAAGCATCCCAACACTGGGAATTTTTAAAGATGGACAGATTGTGGATGCGGTAATAGGTGCAGTTCCAAAACAGCATCTCGAAGAGAAGATCAAACCGCATTTAGTAAGTATAAATTAATCTCATTTATACTGGTTGAATAAGAGGGCAGAAGTGTTTCTGCCTTTTTGTTTTTAAAACCTATCACTTACTTCAATTTCAAAAAAGTAATGGAAATGATGAATTACTTTTTCATGACATCAATATCACCGCCCGATGTATGAGCACTAAAATCCATACCGCCGTTATTAAGATCTGCAATTATTTTATGTTCTGATAATATAGTTACATTATTCATTGTAAGATTGCAGCTTACATCACCGCCAGATGTTGACAATTCCATTGATGCATCAAAATCAGATGGGAGTTCAACCTGAATATCGCCGCCGGACGTAGTTAGGTCGATTCCAAGGTTTAGTCCAGAGTAGTTCAAATTAATATCACCCCCGGATGTATTTGCAACTATTTCAGTACCCTCACAAATCAGTGAAATATCTCCTCCGGATGTTGAAACATCAAGATTGCCTTCAACCCTGTCTGCCCAAACGTCTCCTCCAGACGTGTGTAATTTTGCTGTGCCGTTCACTCCTCCAAGTTTAATATCCCCGCCGGATGTTGAAACATCAATATTAAATTTTGCTGGAACTTTAATCTCATATTTCAAATCAATTCCTGAAAACCAGTTAAATAATGACCCATCTTTGTGAGCAATAATTTCAACCAGGTTATCATCATTTTTAAATTCAAAATTTATTCTCTCCTCTGCATCATCATCGCCTAATATTTAATATATGCATTTTTGATTCATCCCAATAAGTTACTTCAACATCACCTGTAGTTGTTTTTAATTTTAATTGTTTCCCCGGATCTATTGGAAATGTTTTTTCATGCAGAATTTTAAGATCATCTGTATTTGATATTGCACCTGAATCTGCGGCTCCCAAAAATAAAACGAAAATGAGAGTCACAAATAGTAATTCTAAAATATGTTTATTAAACATTATTATTCCTTTCATATATTAAGTATGAAGTTTTAGACTCATTAAACAGTAAATTAGTTACTCAAGTTTAAAAAGAAATTGAGAATCTTAGCAATCTCTGTTAGATTATTAGATAATATTTTTAAGAATTCTCTACAATTACATTATTGGTATTAATTAAGTGTTGAATCTCAATTGGTCTTAATGTAACCTGCTTGTGAAAATTATTAGTCTTTTAAACACATATAATTATAGATTTATCAATTATCAGCCGGGAGATGGTTATGAGATTTAACGGAACTATTTCAGTAATCGTTACTGCTTGCGCCTTTCTACTTGGTTTTTTGGCATTTGTTAATTCTCCTAAAGAGTTAAGTACGGTTCGGGGGGAGAAAAATATCAGGAGCTTATGATGCATTAAACTTCTGGACAATGGCGCGTGCCTATCCAGGTGAGGATATACCAAATGTTGCAACGTACGCAGCCTATGAGCAAGCTAAACAAAATAAATTATACAAAACAGAAAATCTTAGCGCATCCAACCAATGGCAAACAATTGGTCCGCATAACAAAGGCGGTAGAACAAATGCCATCGCCTTCAATCCTCAAAATCCAAATACAATGTATTTGGGTTCCGCAAGTGGCGGATTGTGGAGAAGCTATACGGGAGGTGTTGGTGTTGATGGCTGGCATTATGTGCCAACCGGGTTTCCTGTTTTAGGTGTGAGCTCAATTGCAATTGTACCGAATGACTCGAACACAATTTATATTGGAACAGGGGAAGTATATAATTTTGATGCAGGAGGTACAGGGGCGGCTTACAGAAATACCCGCGGAACATATGGAATAGGAATTCTTAAAACAACTGATGGTGGGCTAACCTGGACTAAAAGTCTTGATTGGGCATACCAGCAGCAAAAAGGTATATGGGCTGTTAAAATAAATCCTCTTAATCCTAACACAGTATGGACTGCTACCACCGATGGGACATATAGATCTTACGATGCTGGTACTACCTGGACATTAGTTCACGGAGTTGTAATGGCTATGGATCTTATTATCAATCCTGTTGATACTAATATAGTTATTACAGGAAATGGAAATTTAGCAAGCGTGGGGCTTGGTCTTTACAGAACTTCTGATAGTGGAAATTCCTGGACCAAAATAACAAGTGCTCTTCCAAGCAACTTCGAGGGAAAAATCCAATTAGATATTTATAACGCTGATCCTAATATTGTATATGCAAGTATTGGAAATGGATTTTCATTTTCCAATGGTGCGAGCTGGCTTTGCAGATCAACAGATGCAGGAGTAAACTGGGAGGTTAGATCTACTGTTGATTATTCAAAATGGCAAGGGTGGTTCTCTCATGATGTTTCGGTTGATCAGTCCAATCCTGATAATTTGATTATTATTGGCATCGAAGTTTATAAATCAACAGATGGCGGCTCAACTATATTACAAAAATCAACTGGTGGTTTAACATCTGGTTTTACACCTCCTATTGGTGGAGAGGAGGGAAATGGGTCCTAATTACACTCACTCAGATGCACACGATGTTAAACAGCATCCAACCGATTATAACACTTATTATATTGCTACTGATGGAGGAATATTCAGAACAACTGATTTTGGCGAAACTTATGAATCTCATAACGGTAGATATCAAACCACGCAATTTTACAATGGAACTTCCAGCTCTCAAACTGATTCGCTGAAGACAATGGGCGGCTTCCAGGATAACAGTACCGATATTTATAGCGGAGACTTAGCATGGTTCAGAGCTCCCGTTGGAGGTGATGGCAGTTGGACATCAATAGATGCTACAAATGATAATATTGTGTTTGCGTCTTCACAGAATCTGAATATAAGTAAATCTTCAAATGGAGGTAGTTCTTTTTCTAACATATCCCCACCGAACAGTAGTGTAACTGCATTTATTGCTCCTTTTAAGACTTATTTTGGAACCAGTGATATAATTTATGCAGGAAGAGATAGAATCTATAAATCAATAAACGGCGGTGGAAGCTGGACAACTACAAATAATGGAAATGTGCTGGATGGAAATCCAGCGCTCTCAATGGATATAAGTTATCAAACAAGCGATAAAGTATATGTTGGAACGGCTCCTTTTAAACACGTTCTAATCTGTTTCGTACAACGGATGGTGGAACAAGCTGGGATAATATTACAGGAACTCTTCCCGATAGGTTTCCTGCTGATATTGCTGTTGATCCAAATGATGATAATATTGTTTACGTTACATTTTATGGTTTTGGAACCGGGCATGTTTATAAATCTACAAACAGCGGGGATACCTGGACGGATGTAAGCGATAATTTACCGGATGTTCCTGTTCCTGCTGTAATTGTTGATCCCAATAATTCATTTCATGTTTATATCGGGACAGACATTGGTGTATTCGTTTCAACAAACGGCGGCGGAAGCTGGCAGGATTTTAATAACGGATTGCCTGATGCTGTGCAGGGAATGGATTTAAATATTACAACTGTTAACAATGTTATTAGGGTAATGACGCACGGCAATGGTGCTTATGAAACCAAGTTGATCAGCCAGATTCCTACTGATTCAGGAATAGGTCCTTCACCAGTTACAGATTTCAAACTTGAACAGAATTATCCAAATCCTTTTAATCCGAGCACCAAGATTAATTTTACAATTCCAAATTCAACTTTTGTTAATCTTACAGTCTATGATGCTATTGGCAATGAAATTAAAGTCCTAGTTAATGAAAATAAACTTACTGGAACTTACACAGAAAATTTTGATGCGATTGGTTTGACTAGCGGCATTTACTTTTACAAGCTTGAAGCAGGCAGTTTTGTTGAAACTAAAAAGATGATTCTCTTAAAATAACTTCTAATAATAATAGATGTAATTAAAGGTTTTAACTCGGGAGATGGTTATCACCCCGCTCTCTTTTAATATTTCTATCTGCTTAATATTTATACAGGCACATAATTATTTTTTTTCTGTTTCTCAATCACTATATTCAGAGTATTAAATATGACCATGCCTAATAAATCGAAACAAAATATAACACTGATGCTTAATGAACTAAGTAATGGTAACACTATTGTTATAGATCAGATTTTACCATTGGTTTATGATGAGCTACGTAAAATTTCATCAAAATATCTAAACGATGAATATAGAAAACATACATTTCAAACCACTGAACTGGTACATGAGGCTTACATAAAACTAATCGGCAATCAAAGTATTTCCTGGCAAAGCAGGGCGCATTTTTTTGGAATTGCTGCTAAATCGATGAGACAAATTTTAGTTGACTATGCAAGAAAAAGAAATTCCCAAAAGCGCGGAAACGGAAACGCTAAATTATCGATAGATGAAGCGCAATTTGTTGAAAGCGATTCTGATGATCAAATACTTGCTTTGGATGAGGCTCTCAAAAAACTGGAGAATATCGAAGAACGATCAGGAAAAATTGTTGAATTAAGATATTTCTCAGGGCTTACCATTGAGGAAACTGCTGAATTGTTAAATATATCCTCTGCCACAGTAAAAAGAGATTGGCAGTTTGCAAAAGCGTGGCTGTATAAAGAAATTCAACAAAATTAACCTCACTTATGTCTAAAATCAAAAGAGTAATTTGGATAAAGTAAAAATAAATATAGTAAATCTCTTTTCAACAAGCTTTGGATATTGATTTAATTGAAAGACAAAAATTCTTAGATGAAAAATGCGGTGATGATAAAGAATTAAAGAAAGAAGTTCTTTCCCTCAATGCTCACAACCAGACGGATGATTTTCTTGAAATTCCGACCAACATTAAGGAAAAGAAATCACATTTCGAAAAAGATCAATTTATCGGAAAACATATCGGTAACTATTTAATTGAAGCAGAAGCTGGTGTTGGCGGAATGGGAATTGTATATAAAGGACGACGAGCAGACAAGAGTTTGAGCATACGGTTGCAATTAAAATTTTAAAGCATCATTTTAATTCCGAATACGTGATCAAACGTTTTCAGAATGAAAGACAAACACTTGCAAATCTACAACATCCAAACATTGCTCATCTCCTCGATGGCGGTACAACGGATGACGGTCTTCCCTACCTAGTTATGGAATATATTGATGGGAAATCACTTATAGAATATTGTGACGAGAAAAACCTGAATATCAGCCAACGGCTTGAAATTTTTAGACTTGTGTGCGATGCGGTTCAATATGCTCATCAAAACCTGGTTGTGCACCGCGATATAAAACCGGGTAATGTTCTCGTAAATAAAGAAGGAAGACCAAAACTTCTTGATTTTGGCATCGCAAAGTTGATGGATGAAGAACTAAATGAAAATGAAGAAGGACTTACTAAAACCGGGATGTGGCACCTAACTCCGGAGTATGCGAGTCCTGAGCAGATTAAGGGAGAAAGTATTACAACAAGGAGTGATATTTATTCTCTTGGCATCCTGCTTTATCAATTACTGACCGGTCATCAGGCATATAGAATAACTGTTAATTCTCCGGTTGCTATTGGTAAAATAATAACTGATGAACAGGTTATTAAACCTAGCGATAAGTTTCAATCAACTGAGGAAATATCATCTTCGGATGGAACCATAAAGCACATCACTCCGCAAAGCATCAGCAATTCAATGAATGAAAAACCGGAAAAGATTTTTCAGCATTTAAAGGGTGATATTGATAATATTATTCTCAAAGCAATTCATAAGGATCCGGTAAGAAGATACACCTCCGCAGAACAATTTTCTGAAGATATAAGGAGACATCTTATCGGGCTGCCCGTAATTGCACGAAAGGATACTATAAAATATCGTTTCTCAAAGTTTGTTCAGAGACATAAAGTTGGAGTATCACTTTTCATTATTTTTAATTTTATTATTCTTTTTAGCATTGCCGCAATAATTTATCAAGCTAATATTGCTTCCGAAGAAAGAGACAAAGCACAGACTGAACTGGAAAAATTTGATGAGGTAAATAACTTCTTGCTGGAGATGCTAGCCTCGGCTGACCCGGAAGTTAAAGGCAGAGACGTGAAAGTTTTTGATTTGTTGGAAAAGGCAACTGAGGATGTGAATGTTAAATTAAAAAATCATCCAAAAATAAAATCAGCAATTAAACAAACTCTGGGTTCTACATTTATTGGTTTGGGCGAATATGATAAAGCAAAAACGTCTGCTGACAGAAAGTCTTGAAGCAAATAAAACTCTATATGGATTACATAGTAAAGAAGCTGCAAAAAGTTCACATCAACTTGGGCTGTGTTATGATTGGATAGGAAATTATCCGCTTGCCGATTCGTTTTATAATCAAGGCATATTTATCTATGAAAAAATATTTGGAAAGCCCACAAAAGATTTTGCCGATAATTTGAATGACTATGGTACATTCATAACTAATATGGGATTATATGATAGTGCGGCTGTTCTTTTAAAAGATCATTAGATATTTACGGGATGTATAGTGAAGAAGAAGGGACAGAAAGAAGCTATAACAATTAACAATCTTGCGGTGAATTTACATCATCAAAATAAAGTTGATGAAGCAGAAAAATATTATTTAGAAGCGCTTAACATTTTAACTAATTTATATGGAATAAACAGACCTGAGGTTGCAAGCATCTACAATAACTTAGCATTTATTTATATGGATAATAAAAATTATGATGCTTCGGAAAATGCATTTGAAAAAGCTTATGAAATAAAAACTGCAGTATTGGGCAAAGAACATCCTTCTATTGGTTTGGCATTAAGCAATTTGGGTATGTTATATTTTGTAAAAGAAGATTATCAAAAAGCAGAAATCCCACTTCAGGAATCAATAGATTTCTTTTATAGAATTAAGGCATTTAAGGACCCATTTCTTTCGCTTGCATATTATTGGTTAGGCAGGACATATTTAGAATCAAATCAGTTAAAAAAATCTGAAGAGGTTTTAAGAAAGTCAATACTTATTAGAGAAGAACTCTTTTCAAAAAATCATTCTAAGACATGGTCTTTATAGGTGAACTGGCCATTTGTTTATTTAGACAAAAAAAGTATACCGAATCAGAAAAATTGCTTAACGAAACACTCGAATTCTACAAAAAAGATAAGTTTAGAGATCTAAAGAAAATTACCAGATATACTGAATATTCAGCCATCTTATATAAAGAGACTGGCAATAAATCATTAGCTAATTCTTATCAATCCGAATTTGAAAAATTAAAAAACGAGACCCCATCTTTACGTTAAAGCTCGGAATTTTCCCCGAAATCAAGCTTCTTAAATAATATTCAATCTTTTAAAAGATTTGTACCAGATTCCCCTCCTTTTTACGCATGTATTTATATCAAGGGGGTATTCAATAGAATGACAATTGAGTTTTATAAGATAGATTAATTAAAAAGGAGCGCGATTATGACTTATTTCAGATTACTTATTATTATTGTATGCTGTTTAGCGTTTCAGCAATTGCTGAATGCTCAAACTTCATATACTTCGGTATCTAACTGGTGAATGGAACGATACAACTATTTGGTCTCCAGCCTGGGATTCCGGATCAGGTGATATTGTTTTAATTGACCAAGAAACAATAGTATCAACAAATGGCCAGCGTGAAGTTGCGGGTTTTAGTATCCTTGTTGGAGGGGAGTTGGTATTAAGCGGTGCTGATGGATCACTTACAATTACTGGTAATGCAAGTTGGGGAGTCGAATCGGAGGCGGAATCATCAGTAATGGTACATCTAATAACAATGGAGTTGTTACAATCGCCAGTGGTGCAGTGATGGAGATAGATGGCAACCAATGGCTCCCTGCTTTGTATGGAGGTGCCAGATTGCTGAATCAGGGAACATTAGGATGGTTTCAGGTTTTGGTATATGGGGTCAGGATGGTTCAGTTATAGAGAACCAGGCATTATTTGAGATTGATACTGCTGGAAATTTTGGCGGTTTCCCAAATGGCGGCATTTTTATCAATACAAATACAGGAACATTTCAGTAAAGTCAAGCGGAGGTGACTGTAATTTTAATGCAAATTGGGAGTTTCAGAATATGGGCGGTACTATTGATGTGCAGTCCGGTTCGGTTACATTTAACTGTGATGGTATTTTTAGTGGCGGCTCATATAATGCAGATGCCGGTGCGCTGTTACATTTTGATTCCCAAAACCATACATTCGAAGGAACCCTTTCGGGCGCACCTGCCGGAAGAATAGAGATTTCTGCAGGAGTTACAGCAAACACAGGTGTTTCGGGTGTAACATTTGATTTTCAGGGAACTGGTTTAACCTGGAGCGGTGGTACTTTTATGGTGGTATGATAACAATTCCAAGCAATGGTTTACTTGTTTTAGATGAGGTTTCGTTCTCAAGTGAGTTAAGTGGCGGGACAACACTGCTAAACCTGGGAACCATAAGACAGGATGAAAACGTAGGTATAAGAGCACTAGAATCGTCTATTGTGGATAATCAATCCTTGTATGAAATTGTTGCTGATAATGGTCTTTTCGGCGGCAATCCGAATGGAGGTATTTTTATAAATACGGGAACCTTTCGTAATATGGGTGCAGGTACTTGTACGATCAATGCAAATTGGGATTTTCAAAATCTTGCCGGTGGAATAATTGATGCAGCAAACGGTGTTATAGATATTGCTGAATTTGAAAATGCTCAAGATGCAATAATAGAAGGTGTTGCTTCCGTTAATGTACATACTACATTTACAAACAATGGAATCAATTCGCCGGGTAACTCTCCCGGAATGTTAACATACATTGGCAACTACATTCCTTCGTCAACCGGAGTATTGGAAATTGAACTTGGTGGATTAACTGCCGGCAGCGAACATGACCAATTGGCTGTAACAGGTAACGCTTACTTAATGGCTCAATAAATATTTCTTTATACGGTGGATTTTACCTGAAGGGCAATAGCTATGTTGTTCTAACAACTACCGGTAGTGTTAGTGATAGTTTTATGACTGTTAATGCACAATCGGAATTGTATTTTAACGTTAAAGTAATCAAATAATGTTACTAATGTTGTAGATAGCGTTGGTAATATCTCTGTCAATAGAAGAGAACGAGGAAAACAATAGACACAGGTTTAAAACTCGGGCAAAACTATCCAAATCCGTTTTATTCAAATACAACAATTAAATTTGCACTGTCCCCAATCATCATTTGTAACACTTGAAGTATTTAATGCCCTTGGTGAAAAAGTGTGATATTTTAGTATCTGAAGAATTAAATGCTGGCACTTACAATTATGATTGGAATGCATCTAACCTTACAAGTGGAATATACTTCTATAGAATGCAAACTAATTCTTTTGTTGAAACAAAGAAAATGATGCTGTTAAAATAAATCAAACGGCGTAACTATTATTCTATATCCCTGCTTCATAAAGTAAGCGGGGATTTTTATTTATAATATAAAATAAAACTATCCGGATTCTCAATTATTTTGCTGTTAACTATTGTTGCACAAATAGCAATAATTTCTTATTATAAATAAGTGTTTGCTCTCCTTTTAGCAAAGGACAATTCAGAACTATAAATAACTAAAAAATCTAAAAAGTGTTTTATTAAATAATGTCAATTACAAGTAGGAAGAATAAATCATGAAGACTTTTTTAACAATGAAAATACAATGGATAATAGGGTTTATCATTATTGTATTAAACGTATCCGTATACTCAATAGATTCAGTAAGAATTGAAACAAGAATCGATGAAGCTATTGCTCAATTTAATCTTACTGGTGGCGAAGGAGTTGCAGTTGCAGTTCTTGACAGAGGAGTCGATTGGCGTTCAGATGATTTTAGAAATGATGATGGAACTACACGAATTGCAGCTATTTTTGATTTAACTGATGACACCGGTGCAAACTGGTCCAACAATACTTATGGGATTGGAACAATTTACAGCCGCGAACAAATTGATTCTGCATTAAATAATCTCAGGCCACTTACATTCCGTGATGCTGTTGGGCATGGAACAGCAACTACTGGGATAGTTTTAGGAAACGGACGAAACAGTACAAATAAAAAGTGGAGAGGTGTAGCTCCAAAAGCAACATTAATTTGTATAAAGTTTACAACTGAAGGGGCGCCAGCGCACGGTAGCGAGCCAGCGGAAGATCCATTTTATGATCCTACTAGATTACCTGCAGCAATTGACTTTGCAAAGGAAACCGCATCACAGCTTGGAATGCCCTGCGTAATGCTGGCAAATTTTGGATCGGTGGGTGGTCCTACCGATGGTACAAGTGAATACTGCAGAGAGATAGATGGCAAATTTGGAGCTGGTATTCCCGGTCTGGTTTTTATTACAGGCACCAGTGATGATGGAGGATCACCAAATAGAGCATCATATAATATTACACAAAATGAGATCGATACATTAAAGATTCAAAAATCAAGTAATGCCTCATTAATTTTAGATTTATGGTATGATGGAAACGACAGGTTTGATGTTTCAATTAAAACTCCAACTATGCTCTACGGTCCATATCCCTCTCCAGCAACAAATAATGATTTTACCCAGATCACTAATTCGGAATTTCTCTATTATCATTTAGGCTCTAACGTGGCATTTTACAATCCAACTAATGGTAAAAGAGAAATCTATTTGAGAATTGATGGTGCGCCCGGAGATTATGAATTGATCTTAAATGGGGCCACAGTCTCAAATGGTAAATATGATGTAACGCTAAATCCTTCACGTTTTTCTGGAAAATTCAGCGGCAACTTTTTTGAAAATCATATTTCCGAAGGTAGTATTTGGGATCTTGCTACTGCCTTTAATAACATTGCACCTAATTCATACGTTAAACGAAATAGTTGGGTTGATATTGATGGAATTACGAGAACTGTTAATGAAGGTGATATCGGAGACCTATGGCTTGGAAGTGGTGTGGGTCCTACTTTTGATGGCAGGCTTGGTGTTGATGTTAGTGCGCCGGGAGATAGATTAGTTACAACGTACGGACCAACATCATATTGGGCAACGTTCAGAAATAATCTTATTCAAGGGGGTAATGGTGTTTACGGAATTGGCAGTGCAGTTAGCGCTGCATCGCCAATAGTTACAGGTATTGTTGCGTTAATGCTTGAGATGAAGCCGGATTTGGATGCAGTTCAGGTAAAGCAGATTTTGCAGCAATCAGCGCGTTCAGATATTTTTACAGGTTCAACTCCTAATACCCGTTGGGGTTATGGAAAAGTAGATGCTCTTAATGCTTTAACTTTAGTTAGCCAGTTAGTGAGTGTTGAGAATGAGGAAAGAAGCTTAAGAGGTTTTTCACTTAGTCAAAACTATCCAAACCCGTTTAACCCCACAACAAAAATTAATTTTCAGCTTGTTGAAAGTGGTTTTGTTTCACTTATAATTTACGATGTGTTGGGGAATGAGATATCAACTTTAGTAAGCGAAGAATTACAAAATGGTAATTATGAATTTGATTTTGATGCTAAGGGATTAACTAGTGGAATTTATTTCTATAAACTACAAGCCGTGCCTACCGGTAGGCAGGCAGGTTCTTGTGTAGAGACTAAGAAAATGATTCTCTTAAAATAATTTATAAGTATTGTTTAACTATTTAAGGCGATCACTTTTTGATCGCCTTTTTTATTATTTTTGTAACAGTATCACCACATAGGGAGAAAGTTATGGAGATCAGACCTGACAAAAAGTTGTTTACAAAGCAACTTTACGTCTTGCTTACAATATCATTTTTCGTTTTATTGGTTGCTGTAATTCTTCAAATAACTATACCGCTTGATCCAAAAAATTCTGCAACCGGTGTTGCCGCTATATTGTGGCCAATTGTATTTGGTACGATATTTCTTCTTTGGCTAATCGCTGTTCCGATAATAAAGTTGTGGATAAACAATCTTTCATATTTTATTGATGATGATAGAATAACGATTCACAAAGGTATTCTTTCCAAGATCAAGCAAAACGTGCCTTATAGAGCAATAACAGATTTTCAACTTCACCGTTCTTTATATGATAGAGCTCTTCGTATTGGTTCAATTAGAGTACAGACTGCGGGGCAGAAACCGAATGCTACCGGATACGAAGCAATCCTATCGGGTTTAGTTGATTGGGACAGACTGCTGGAACAATTGCGTGATAAAGTGAAGATGCTGTATCCAAAAACTGGTGCCGCAGCAACTGGATCATCTGTATTAAATGAGAAAGAAATTCTTCAAAACATACTTGATGAGCTTAAAGATATTAGGACTATTCTATCAAAAGATTAATCTTCCCTTAACAGCTGAATAAATTGCTAATATTAATTACAAAACATCGTAAGGATAGACTATGCCCAAACCAAAATTTATTCCGCTTACTTCATTTAAGCAATATGCCCGAGATGAGATGATAAATAGATCGCAGGAATTTTATGAGTTTATTAAAAAAAGAAGGACAGTAAGAAATTTTTCAGAGAAAAAAGTAGCCCCGGAAGTGATTGAAAACTGCATACGTACAGCCGGAACTGCACCGAGTGGTGCCAACTTGCAACCGTGGCATTTTGTGGTTGTTTCTGATCCTGAAATTAAAAAGAAAATTCGAGATGGCTGCAGAAGAAGAAGAAAAAGATTTTTACACAAACAGGGCGCCAAAAGAGTGGCTAGATGCTTTAGCTCATCTTGGTACCGATGAACATAAACCATTTTTAGAAACTGCACCTTATTTGATTGCAATATTTTCGAAAAGTTATGAATTTCTGCCGGATGGCAAACAAAGTAAAAAATTATTATGCACAAGAATCAACCGGAATTGCATGCGGGCTGTTGATTGCTGCATTTGCACAGCGCGGGATTAGCTTCTCTTACGCACACACCAAGTCCAATGAACTTTTTAAATGAAATTTTAGGAAGACCAAAAAACGAACGCCCGTTTTTGCTACTTGTAGTTGGCTTATCCAGGCAAAGGATGCGAAAGTGCCCGATATTAAAAAGAAAAAGCTGGATGAGATTTCCAGCTTTTTTAAATAAGATATGATTTTGTTAAATAATTACTTTAGTAATATCATTTTCTTTGTATCTAGTAAATGAACCCGCTACTAATCTATAATAATAAATTCCACTGCTTAGATTGCTTGCATCAAATTCTATTTCATAAATTCCTGCTGGCTTTTGTTCACTTACCAGGGTTGCAACGTCATTCCCTAAAACATCATAAACCTTTAGCGAAACAAATTGTTTATTACTAATCGCATATTTAATACTTGTAGATGGATTAAAAGGATTGGGATAGTTTTGTTCCAAATTAAATTTTGTAACTGTAATTGCATCATTCCCAGACGAAGTTGGAATTGTAAAAATAAGAACTCCAATATCATCCACATACCATCCATCACGAGTTACACCACCATCGGTTCTTAATTGAAATCGAACTTTAAAATCGCTGCTTAAATAACTTGCCAACGAAATATATTCCTGTACCCAGTTTGAAATTACACCATCATAAAGCGGTTCGCCAGTTGGTTGAAAACTTCCAACTCCCGGTTCGGTATATTCTCCTTCAAGCGGAATCCAGCTAGAACCATTGTTTGTAGAGACATCAACTTGTCCGTAATCCCAGTTACTTTCAATATTAAATTGTGTCCAGAAAGTTAACCTTGGATTCGTGTACCCGCTAATATCGATTGCATCAGTTAAGGTCATTGTAACTGTTGCATTATCTGAATAGTTACCATTCTTACTATCTGTAAATGACGTGGGATCAGAGTAATAAGTTGTAGTTGTAGCTTCCCATTTAGGATTAGAAGGCGAAGCGGTTATTGTCCATAATTCGGCAGGGTCATTCGTTGTGTCTGCAAAAATCATAACCGGGAACCCGATTATTATTGATGTAGTATCTGTGCTCAATAAATTTCCATTAGTATATGTTGTTAATGCTAAAGGAACTTCCTGCCCGGCAGTAACAGAATTTGTAATTGTAAAAGTAAGGGGTGAAGTAAAAGTTTGTGAACTCCTTGCTTCAATTGAATCCAAAGATGCACTTCCGTTAGTTACCGTTACTAATCCTCCTGGAGAACTTAATTCAAAAGTTAAGTTATGAGCTGTTGCCAATCCTTTATTCTTGAATTCGGGCAATAGTTCTACATTATCTCCCGGTAAAAAGTATTCTTGATTAAAGTTAGGATCCACTAATTTTACATATTCACCTGCAACAAAAGCATGGTACATATTTGATCCAACATTTATTTGGGCTATTGGAAAAATTCTGTTCTGCTGCGGCCAGAACCAATCATCTGAGTTACCTATCTCAATGGTATATCCAAATATTTTATTCTTATCAACCTGTTCTCCATACATCCAGTCTCTAACAGAACCGTTAGATTGGTAACCGAGAATCTCTCCGCTTGTTCCAAAAACATATCCATTTAAAGCTGTCATATCACCGGCATATTCCCTGTATGTTAACGAATCCGGGCATTGCTGGTTTATGTAACCCCATGGATACAAGTAAGCATCCTGCCATGGATATGCATGTTAAAGTGAGTTCCATAGTTATGTAGAATTGCTAAATCCCTAACCGCCTGTGCTTCTGGCTCAGAAAAAGGTGCGGGACCACGGTAAGTATTGCTGGTAGGATCAGGACTTGATCCGTTATTATCGTAACCCCATTTATAGCTGAAGTTCCTATTCATATCTACACCATAAGAGCCGCCGTTGTTTCTCCTATTCTTTCTCCACATACCACCACCATTAGGATCAGTTTGGCGATTATATTCATAGCCATCAGGGTTAAAGCAGGGTACACAGTAAATTTCCCTATTATCAACAAGGTAAGTTACAGCAGGATCAGTACCATAGTTTTCCAGCAAGTACCACATAAAATACATAAGTGTTGCCATTGATTGTGGTTCCCGGGCATGAATCAAGAGCATCAAAACCAACGGTAGGTTCATCTTCATTTATATTTGGATTGTCTGAGATTTTAACTGCCCAGATGGTTCTACCTTCGTGGCTAGTGCCTATAGAATATTTTTCTGTGATCAGGTTAGGATATAACTGGAACATTGTATCAAGATCGGCAACTATTTCATCAAACGTATAAAAACCACCCATTGAACCAAAATTAAAACCGGATACACCTAAACTCAATTCACTTTCCATTTTGACAAAAGTTTTTTCTTCTTCAGTTAAAACAGGAAGAGAACTATAATAAGTTTCTCCAGTCATCAATTAAAACCTCATATCCTAATCCGCTTTGTTGAAGTTCTGAAAGTTCATCATCGTTAACAAAAACAGATATATTACCATTCTTATCATGTTTCGCCTCTTCCAAATCCAAAGATAATTCAACAGCTTTACTTAGATCGAATTGGTTGTTTATAAAAATTTTAGCTTTTTTATAATTTTGTGGGAAGGCAGTAACTACGAATGCCAATAAGTAAATGAATAAAGTTTTCATAGTATATCACATTTTTTATAAAATATTTAATTAATTAAGTGAAAATATCAACAAAAAGGAAGCCAAAAGTTGAAATAAATAAGGCTAGACTTTTAATGTTTCCCCTTCTGTTTTTGCAATAGTTACAGCTCCGCAGGAATCGCTCCACACATTAACGGTTGTTCTGCACATATCTAAGAAATCTATCCACGGCGAGAATCAAACCGACTCCTTCCAGAGGCAAGCCAACTGCAGATAAAATGACAGAGATCATAACAAGTCCGGCCATTGGAATTCCGGCCGCACCAATTGAAGCAAGAAGTGCCGTTACTACCACAACCATTTGCATAAGAAAACTTAATTCAATCCCGTATGCTTGCGCGATAAACATTGCCGCAACACATTCATACAATGCTGTACCATCCATATTAACTGTGGCGCCAAGTGGAAGAACAAAACTTGTAATTTTATTAGATACCCCGGAGTTGTTTTCAACAGCATGTCATTGTTAACGGTAATGTTGCAGATGAAGAAGATGTTGAAAACGCAGTTAGTAAGGGTGCACTCATTGCCCTGCCTTGCAGCCACGGCTTTACTTTTGCTACGAATCTTAATATTAATGGAAGAGTTACAAATGCATGAAAAACTAAACCGAGAAGTACGGCAGACATATACATTCCCAATCTGCCAACCAGGTTTATTAAGTTATCCGCCTGCTCAGCAACTACAGCAGCCACAATTCCAAGTATTCCAAGAGGTGTAAACTTTATTACAAAGTTTGTTAGCTTCATCATCACTTCAAAGCTGCCGTTAAAAAAATCAGTGAACATCAACTTATATTTTTCACTAACACGCGTAATAAAAAATCCGATTAATATTGAAAAGAAAATAACTGCAAGCATATCTGCAGATGCAAGCGCATCAAAAACATTTGTAGGAACCATTCGCATGACAATATCACCAAGATCACCCGACGTTGCGGCAAGTTCAGGAACCTCACTTCTTAATCCTAAATCTGCACCAACTCCGGGTTGGATAATATTAACTAAGTATAAGTCCTGTAAGTATTGCAAAGAAACTGGTGGTTATGTAGTAAGCAAATGTTTTTAACCCTAACCTTCCAAGGTTGTGTGCATCGCCTATGTTTGCAACTCCGGAAATAATTGATGTTAGGATAAGAGGGACAATTATCATCTTTAATGCACGCAGAAACAGATCACCCATCCAGCTAATATAACCAACATACTCAGTGAAAAATAATCCGTAAAGAACGGCAATTAGTAATGCTATAAGGATTTGCCAGTGAAGTTTAAGCTTAAACATTTAAGTTTTTTCTGTTGTTTTCATAAAACATTTTTGAGTATTTCATCACACAAGGAGTAACCTTTTGCCGTAAATTTTAGCAGATCATCATTATAAAAGTATTAATTTTTTCTTCATTAGTTCATCAAAATAAGTATTATTTTTCTTTAACCAATCACTGCCAAATCTTTTTTTATAATTTTTTAATTTAATCCCCGAGCTGCGTAATGCCAGCATTACAAATTCGCTGTGAGTTTCTTCAAGGGTTAAGTGTTCATGATTTGCTACAGCATTGCTATTCTTTTTAATTTCACTATTATATCTTTTCACACTCGAATAATTCCACCAGCGCTTGCCATCCATAAATGAATGTGCGGAAGTTCCAAAACCAAGGTAATCTTTATAATGCCAGTAGGCGTTATTATGCATACATTCGAATCCAGCTTTTGCAAAATTACTCACCTCATACTGCTTGAAACCGTTGGCTTCCAAAAATTCGATTGTGGTTTCATACAAATCTGTATCGTGATCATCATCCTGCATTATCACTTTACCATCAATGATCATTTTTTTGAGAATTGTACCATTTTCCACAATAAGGCTGTAAGCCGAAATATGGTTAACAGGAAGAGCACAGGCGGTTTTAAGATTGAACAGCCATTTCTCTTTAGTCTGCCTTGGAAGATTAAATACTAAATCGATGTTTATATTTTCAAAACCTGTTTTCACGGCTTTATTTATTGTACGGATTGCAGTTTCACTATTATGTATTCTTGTTAAAAATTTTAGCTCATCATCATTAAAAGATTGAATCCCAATGCTTATCCTGTTGAATCCTGCTTCCCTGAATTCTGTAAGTTTTTTAATATCAACTGTGCCAGGATTTGTTTCCATCGTAATTTCTGCTGAATCAGAAACTTCAAATCTAGTATTAATAGTACTGACAATTTCTTTTAGATAAGTAGGTTCCATTAAAGAAGGCGTTCCGCCGCCAAAAAATATTGAGGATATAATTCTGTTTGAAGAATATTTTCTACCATAATAATTAATTTCTTCTTTAAGTGATTCAAGAAAAGAGGTTATTGTATCGTTGGTAATTACAGAATAGAAATCACAATAAATACATTTATGATCGCAAAACGGAATGTGGATATAGCATGCTGTTGTTTTCAAATTTCCCGATTACTTTATTTGAACAATGTAAAGCAATCTACCAACAATAGAATTTAAAAACCAAATCCTATACCTGCAGACATAGTGGATATCTCTGCAAATTTATAATTAAAGCTGAAACTGATCACAGCTAAGTTGAGATTGCCCCCCAAAATAAAACTGACAACATTTTTCCCTTCTAAATCCATATCTATATTTGCATTTACCGGTCCAACTGGAGTATCATATATAAAAGTATAATTAACATTGGTTTTTGAATTTTCGTAAGTTAATCCAGCATAAGGTTCAAAATATATTATCATTCCAAGCTTTTTACTTATGTATAATCCGAGTGAATATGCATCGTTCTTAAAAACATCCCCCACTTTCATTTTTTGATAATAAAACCCAGCACTCAGGTCAATTGGAAGGGGATCTGGAAACCAGAGACCGGGATTATGCAGCAAACCGAAACCCCAAAGATATGTCTTACCCAAATCTTCAAAAGTCATCTCTGGAAAATATCTAAAAGAAAAATTGGTTCCTGCGACCGTTCCAACATCAAGCTGTATAGCAGGATTGGGAAGAAACGGAAGATCACCTAGAAAACCATTAACTTCTGGAATAGTTTGTTCAAAACTTCCAATTGTCTCACCTTCATATTCATAACCAGGAAATTCAATATGCAAATGATTATTAGTTCCACCAAGTATTGTTGGACCATTAAATTTAATCACCCAATCCTGAGAGATTAGTTCATTCAATAATTGTTGATATTCTGGATTTCTAGTTGGATAAATACCTGCGGCAGCAAGAATTTCTTCAATCTGTTCAGAATTATACCTAAATGTTCCTTCACTTGAAAAGTGTCTTTGTTCATTTGAGAAAAAGGAGCCAACGGCAACAAACCGGGCTTTAATATGTAAACCGGCAACTGTAGGAGTTGGAGCTCCACTAAACCACCCTCCGGTCATATTAGCTCCAAAGGTAGTAATACCGGGTTCAACAAACTTAGTAGCAGCATCTGACGAGAGATGAGATAAGGTTTCTGAAATTGACTGGCCGTTAGCCCTTACAGAAAAGAAAATAATAACAAAACTTAAACAGAGTAATCTTTAAAAACAGGTACTTTTTCATTCAACACCGTAATTAACTTTTATAACCGGATATTTTCATCTATTAATTAATATTTTATATTAATAAATACCCTCAATTTTAATACCGATTTAATCCTATCAATTCCTTCGCTGTACTTAGACTTTTATCTGTAATTTTTTCCCCACTGATAAGTTTTGCCACTTCATTTACCTGTTCTTCCTCGTTCAGTTTTTTTATTGAGCTTATTACCCTGTCTTTTTTTGAAATTTTTTCTATTGAGTAATGGCTATCGGCTAAGCTGGCAATCTGTGGAAGGTGCGTAATAGTAATTATTTGATGATACATTGAAAGTTCTTTTAAAGTGTTGCCAACTTTCTGAGCAATCTTCCCACTAACTCCCACATCTATTTCATCAAAAATCAGAAGAGGAAGCTTATCACTCATAGCTAAAACTGATTTGAGTGAAAGCATAATACGCGAAACCTCTCCTCCTGAAGCAACTTTGGAAAGTGGTTTTGGGTCTTCCCCAGGATTAGTTGAAATATAAAATTCGACTTTGTCAATTCCTGTTGATGAAAACTTTAGCTGCTTTCCTTCTGCAGGTTCATTCAGAATTTCAGTTTTGAATTCAGGTTGAGATATTCCAAGTTCCCTTAACGAATTTTCAATTCCACTCTTAACTTTTGTAGATACCCGGATTCTTTTTTGCGAAATACTTTTCGCTTCTTTTTCTGCTTTTTCTCTAAGCTTACTTAATGCTGAACTTAGTTCTGAAATTTTCTCCTCAAAGTTTTCGGCAAGCGTAAACTCTTGACCAATCTTTTTGCGATGCTCTAAAACAGATTTAACAGTGCCTCCGTATCTCTTTTTAAGCAGATTTATTGAACCAAGTCTCTCCCTTATTTCTTCAACATGTGCAGGATCTAAATCCACCTTAGCTTTATAACTTTGCACAAAAGATGATATGTCATTAACCAGCGCTATAATAGTTTCAGCTTCACTTGAAGATTCTGAAAAGGAATTATCAATCTCTACAAGTTCGCGAAGATAATTTTGTACTTTAACAATAGAATCATGAACAGAATTTTCCGATTCATAAAGAAGTTGATAGATCACAGTTGTTTGCTCAGCCAGTTTTTCAGAGTTTTCAAGAATTTTTAGCTCATCATTTAGTTTTTCTTCTTCTCCTTCTTCCGGTGAAACATCATCTATCTCTTTAATCTGAAAGGAGCAAATTTCTTTTTTCTCTTTTAATATTTCTTCCCGCTCCTTTTAAAGAGTTTAGTTCCCTCTCTGTTCTTACCAGGTCATCGTAAGTTTTTCTGTACTTTATCATCAAATCATTATAATCACCAAATTCATCAAGATAATTAATATGTGTTTCTGTTCTTAGCAGCGATTGATGCTCATGCTGTCCATGCAGATCAACTAAAAGATTTCCCAGCTCTTTTATTATTGATAACGAAACGGGGGTATCGTTTGCAAAACAACGATTTGAACCTTTGAGTGAAATTTCCCTTCTTAAGATCAGTTCCGGAAAATATTCAATGTCGTTATCTTCAAGAAGTTTTTTTACTTTCTTATTTTCTTCAACGTTAAATATTCCTTCAACAACTGATTTGTTCGCTCCTTTTCGTATAACCTCCGTCGATGCGCGTTCACCCAGCAGCAAACCCATTGCGTCAATCAAAATGGATTTACCCGCACCGGTTTCTCCGGTAATTATATTTAACCCGCCGCCGAATTCAACGGAAATGTGTTCAATTAAAGCGTAGTCTTTTACTTCGAAGGATTTTAACATAACCTGCTATAAATATTTGCAGAAGAAAGTTAAACTATTTGAAATGGAATTTCAAAAATGTGAGGGGAAACTCTTAGTGTTTTAGTTCAATTTCGGCAGCAAAAAAAAATATATTATTGATGATTTAAGAAATCCTAAACCCTGCAGGGTAGTAAGACTTCAGTTCGCTGCCAAGATATTTTAAGAGAGCGGTAATTACACCAAGGTCATCAAGGTAACCGAAGAAAGGAGTTAAATCGGGTATTGTATCGAGTGGGACAATAAAATATATAAGTGCTGCAATAACAATTACTTTCCTGTGCCATCTTACAAAAGGATCTTTCATAAAATTATAAAGGGCTACAATATCCCTGGCAAACGATATTTTCTTTCCACCTTTTTCAAGTTTTGCCCAGAGGTTTTCTTCAATATATTCTATATCTTCTTCAACATCCTCTTCACTTTTTCCACCAAAATCGAGTTGATTTAAATCACTAACATCATCAAATAGTACATCATCATCTTTATTATAATCTTCGTAATTCATAATGCGATCCTCCTAAGGTAAATATCGAACCGAAATTACATAAATTTATGGCGCAGCGGTTTTTGTTTTAAGGTACAAATCAAAAATAATGTATGTAGCAATTAAAGGCAAAGCAAGTAATGGTGTTCTACCGGGTGAATTCAATATAATATCTAGTTTAGTTAAGTTTGCATTTTACTTTACAATACAAATAGAAATTGGATAACCTGAGTGGTAAAATATTCCTGCCCGGTAATGAAAAACAATTGGAACACCTGGAAAGCAAGCTGGAAATAGCAGGTAAAGATGTTTTAGTTATTGGAACCGGAAGTGAAGAAATAGCAATTTATTTACAGATAAGAAGGGCGGCATCCGTAAAAATTATTGTAAGCGATTATGAATCTGTGATGAACAGCAGGATGATCTTGCCGAAGGAAACTGAAATAAGCGTGAGAATGATGGATTTTGAACATACCGATTTTTCTGCCGAAAGTTTCGACCTTATTTATGCTCAAGCATCTGTTTCAAGCAGCCGCAGGAATAAGGTTATTAAGGAGATCAAACGTATTCTTAAAGAGGGTGAATTTTAAACGCGGGCGAAATTACTTACCTAAAATCTCCCGTCCCTGTTTTTATCCGGGAGATTTGGGACGCTGGAGAAATACTTCCACTGGGATCAAATGAGTTAACCACTTACTATGAAGAAAGAAAATTTGAAATCATTGATGAAATAAATTTATCGGATACACTTACAGATTATTATCAAAAAAATCACAAACTGCTAAAAGATAAATTGCATACGTTAACGGAGAGTGAAAAATCTTACTATAAAATAATTTTGAACCGGTTAAGCCACGAATCGAATGTTTATCTTAAACAGGGAGGGAAAGATTATATCGGTTTCACTTCAATAATAATGAGGAAAGAAATTTGAAAAAGGGTGACACATTAGAATTAGAAATAACCAGGTACGCTGCTGAGGGAAAAGGAATTGCAAAGATAAATCGAAATATTATTAAGCCTGCCCAGGAACCTGAACAGCAGGAAAATAATGAAGAAAATTACGTGGTTTTTGTGCAGGGTGCATATCCAGGGGATAAAGTAACTGCGCAGTTAAGGAAAATAAAAAAATCTTATGCTGAAGCAGTAATAGTTAAAATAAACTCTCCATCAAAGGATAGAATTGAACCACGATGTAAATACTTTGGCACTTGCGGTGGCTGCAAGCAGCAGGATCTTAATTACAATACTCAACTAAAATTTAAACAGGAACTTGTTAAAGAAACGTTTGAACACATTGCAGGTTTGAAGGATTTTGATTTTGAAGAGATCATTCCTTCCGGGAATCAATTCTTATACAGGAATAAGATGGAATTCTCTTTTTCAGATAGAAGATGGCTGACAAAAGAAGAGATTGGTTCAGAAGATGTTTTTGATAAAGAGTTTGCTCTCGGATTACACATTCCCAGGATATTTGATAAAGTGCTGGATATAAATGAATGCTTCCTTCAATCTGAAATAAGCAATCAAATTCTGAATTTTACGAGAACATTTTTTAAGGAAAGGAACGCTTCAATCTATTCAACCAAAACTCATACAGGTTTTTTGAGAAATCTTGTTTTTTTATCAGGCAATCACAAAACACCGATGATTTGATGGTAAACATTGTTACCAGCAAAGAAGATGATGCATTAATGAAGGATCTACTTCTGAACTGCTTAAAGCTGTTCCGCAAATTACTACTGTAATTAATAACGTTAATAAAAAGATGGCATCCGTTGCAATTGGTGATTATGAAAAGGTTTACCACGGAGAAGGTTTTATTTATGATAAGATTGGCAACTATGATTTCAGGATAAGTGCAAATTCATTCTTTCAAACAAACTCTCTGCAGGCAGAAAACCTTTACAAAACTGCAATAGAATTTGCTGAGTTAAAAGGTGCTGAAATAATTTATGATCTCTATTCCGGCGCGGGAACGATTGCAATTTATGTTTCAGGAAAAGCAAAGAAAGTTATTGGATTTGAATCAATAAGGTCTGCGCTAAAGGATGCTGCAGAAAATGCAATGCTTAATAAGATTGAGAATGTTCAATTTGCCGAGGCAAATTTATATAAATCATTTCTGCCTATTGTAGAGCAAAACAAAATCCCAAAACCTGATGTGATAATAATTGATCCGCCAAGAAGCGGTATGCACAAAAACACTGTGGGTCATGTGATACAACTTAACCCGCAAAAAATAGTTTATGTTAGCTGCAATCCTGCTACCCAGGCAAGAGATATTAATTAATGGTTGAAGCTGGTTATAAATTGCAGAAGATGAAACCGGTTGATATGTTTCCGCATACATATCATATTGAAAATGTAGTACAGCATTGTTGAAAAATAGAACGCCGATAACACAGATTCGACAAGATTTCCGCGGATTTTAATTAATATCTGCGTTGATCAGTTTGCATTTCAGTGTCATCTGTGTTCCATTCTTATCTTTTTATTATTTACAATCAACACAAATTCACCCTTAAGATTTTTCTTTTCAGCAATATTTAAAACCTTTTCAGCACTTCCCCTAAAATATTTTTCATCCTTAAGATGGTTAGTTCAAAAGCTAAAACGACCGGAATGCTTTTCCCAAGAAAATTAGCAACATCTGCAAGCAACCTTTGTAACCTATAGGGTGTATCCATCAAAACAATAACTTCTTTTATCCTTTTCAAATCCAGGAGTTGTTTTCTTCTTATATGTTTTTTTGGTGAAAGCCAACCACGGTAATAAAAATTTTCAAAATCAAATCCTGAACCAATTAATGCAGGAAGTAGTGAGTTCGCCCCGGGAACTGTAATAATATCTATATTCTGAGAAATACAAACATCTACAAGCAAATGTCCCGGGTTCTGAAAAGAGCGGTGTGCCGCAATCGGATATAAGCGCAGCAGTTTTTCCATCTAAAATTTCCAACAAAATCTCGTTCACTCTACTTCATTTTCGTTATGCTCGTTTAGTGCAACTAGTTCTTTATCAATTTTATAGTGCGCTAACATTCTTCGTGCAATTTTGTACTCCTCGCAAATAACAAAATCAACACTTTTTTAAGAAATTTAAGTGCTCGCAAAGTTATATCATCATAATTACCAATTGAGATAAATCACAAGAAATAATTTATTCTTCATAGGTTCAGTTAAACTTTAATTTTACTTAATTTTGATAATTATATTTTATATAATTATTATGGTCTATCTGCTGAGTAATAAAGCCATCCAGAATAGACTCATACTAATTAACAACAAATAGTTGAGAGTTACAAAATGAAAACTAAATTACTGCTTTCCTTAATAATTCTTCTTAATGTTGCAATTTTTTCACAGGACGATGTACAAACTTTTCTTTCCGTTACAAATACCGGGATTGGTGAATTCCTGAATCAACACCCTGAATATGACGGTAGGGGAACAATTATTTTTATTCTTGATACAGGCGTAGATCAAGGCATCGACGGTTTAACTCATACTTCAACAGGTGAAGTAAAGGTTATTGATATACAGGATTTTACAGGACAGGGTGATGTTGCTTTGTATGAAGCTGATACTGATGAAGATGACGGAGTAGAATACTTTGTAAATGAAGAAATGAATTACAACGTATCAGGAGCGGGTAAGTTCATTTATCATCCAATTAATAATGAATATTTTATAGGAGCTTTTGAAGAGAGCAGTATGATAAATTCAAGCTCTGGGGCTGTTGATCTTAACGGCAATGGCGAAAATGAAGACGTTTATTATCTAATTACATTTGAAACTATGGTTGAAGATGATCGCTTTTGGGTAGCATATTTTGATACGGACGGTAATGGAGATGTTTCGGATGAATTTCCTTTACAGGATTATAAAACAAACCAGCAATCTTTTTCAATACCTAATGCGGAAGGTCTTTCGCAGTTAACTTTTGGTTTAAATATATTACCGACGAGCAGCGAATATCAATTCATTTTGATGATGGCGCACACGGTACACATTGTGCCGGAATAGCCGCAGGAAATAATATTGGGGGGATTGGATTATCTGGTGTAGCACCTGGGGCATATTTAATTAGCTGCAAGTTGGGGTAACAATAACTATTCAGGTGGTGCAACAGTTACAGAAAAAGCATGAAGCTGGCATATCTTTACGCTGATAAAATTTCAAAGGAGCGTAAAGAACCTTGTATAATTAACATGAGTTTTGGTATCGGCTCTGAAATAGAAGGAAGATCAGAAATCGAAAAGTTTATTGAAGACTTGGTTAAAGAAAATCCTTACCTGTATGTTTGCACAAGCAACAGCAACGAAGGACCTGGCATTTCAACAACAGGTCTTCCTTGGGCGAGCAGCTACGTCTTATCTTCAGGAGCCGTTTTAACCGCCGAGGTTGGAAGAGATTTATATGGTGCAAATCTCGAGAAAGATATAATTCTCTATTTCAGTTCGAAGAAGGAGGCGAAGTTGGCAAACCCGATATTTGCTCACCGGGCTAATGGTACTTCAACTGTGCCCAACTAAACCATTAGCCAGGGATACATCTTTGGGGAACAAGTATGGCTTCCCCTTACTCTGCAGGTGTGGTTGCACTTCTTATGAGTGCTGTGATAAATGAGTACCCTGATGTAAAAGTACCTTCTCCATTATTGTTCAAAGCAATTCGTGAAAGTGCAACTAAGCTGGATGGCTACACATACCTTGACCAGGGATCAGGATATATAAACGTTACAGAAGCTTATAAACTGCTTAAAGAATATATTGATAGCGGCGAGATCGATAAGATTGAAACTTATACAATTACTTCCATTGCACCTAATATGCCTGACGGCAGAGCGCCAAATCTTTATCTTAGAGATGGCTCTTTTCTAAAAGATAATGAAAAATTTTCCTTCTCAATTCGCAGAAATAATTTTGGTAAGACGGATAAGTTTCAGAGATTATAAAATTAAATGTGATGAAGATTGGATTATACCCATCCAGAAAAAAACTTATCTAAGGAATGAGCAGGGAACATCCGTTCAGGTTATGTTTGATAAAACTAAAATGACTGAACCGGGGCTTTATTCTGGCAAGCTAAGAGCTTATCGGAATGATAAGAGCAATTTTCCTGAATTTGAAATGCTTGCTACCGTGGTTATTCCGTCCGAGTTTACATCTGTGAAATAAAATGAGGTGGGTGGGATAAATAATACTGTAGAGACTGGAATGATCGACAGGTATTTTATTAACCTGCCTGCAGGACAAACCGGGATGAGAATTTCCCTAACAAGAAATGCAGATAAATACTCTATGACCCGATTTCGTTTATTTGATCCTGATGGAAGAGAGTATGATATCTCGTCAGTCCTTTATTCGATTGATGGAGAAGATGCAGTTGAAGAATACTATTATAACCTCAAGCCTGGAGTTTATGAAGTTGATGTAGAAGGCTACTTTAGAGCAGAGGATGTATCTCAGTATAACCTTCAGGTTAATTTTTATGGTCTTGAAAGGATTGACAAAAAAGTTATTACACAGGATGATAATATTTTAAAAATCATTAACCATTTTAACAAAAAAGCTAGTTGTAATCTTAGCGGGGAAATACCCGGCTACAATAAAGTACATAAAATCGACTTAAAAGGAGGGGATCATTACAAACTGCCAATTATTCTTCGGAGAGGTGAATCTTCCAAAGAGTTTGAATTTGAATTATCAAAAGAAGACTTTAATAAAGTAACTGATTTTGCATTTCTCATTTTAGATGAAGATGGTTACGCCGTGGAAAATAATGCTCTCTCATACAGGGATGGTTCAATTTCTCTAGAGGACAACTCTGATTCAGAGAGTGAAAACTACACGCTTGAAATAATTCCAGGTTTTGCTCATAAAGACGGTAAGATGATTATAGAATTAACCGAGAAAACAATTTTGGAAAATCCTGTAACCGTAGATGTTAATTATAATGGGAGAAACCAGGTAACATTGTACCCAAATATTCTTGCAGAATTAAAATGTGAATTTGAACTGCCAGAAGTTCAAATTCCTGAAGATGCAAAGTTTTATGGAGTGATTAAATTTATATCTACAGGAAATGATAAAGTTGAGTGTGAACTTCCCGTTTGTTTTTCTACAGAAAATTAATTGAGGATTTGGACAGAGGTGCACATTTGTGCATCTCTATCTATTTCATAATATCTTTTATCTTATCAACCAACTCGCTTAACTCAACATCAAACCGCTCACCGGTTCTTCTTATCTTAACTTCAACTTTATTTTCTTTAAGTTTTTTATCTCCGACTATAACTTGAACAGGCATTCCTAAAAGATCTGCATCTTTAAACTTAAATCCGGCCTGAACGTTTGTCCTGTCATCAAATAGTACTTCAATCCCGCTGCTGGTTAATTCATCATAAATTTTATTTGATGCTTCAATTACTATATCTTTTTTCATGTTAGCCCCATTAGCTGAACATCAAACGGAGCAAGTGTTTTATCCCATATAATTCCAAACTCATAATGGTTCTGCTCAATGTAACAAGCCATAACTCTTTCAACGCCAATTCCGTAACTACCCATAACGATGGGATGCTCTTTGCCATTTTCATCCAGAAAAAGTGCGCCCATAGATTCTGAATACTTTGTTCCGAGTTTAAAAATATGCCTAATTCAATTGCGGTAAAAACATCAAGCTGTTTATTACAATTCGGGCAGCCTCGCCAGTTTCTACAATCCTCAGATCAGCATATTCTAATTTTTCAACATCACGATTAAAATCAATCGCGCCAATGTGGTAATCATTTTTGTTTGCCCCGCTAAACATGTTATTTGCATCTTTAAGCCGGTTATCTACAATTATTCTTGTTTAAATCCGACTGGGCCAATAGAACCGGCAGCTGCGCCTGTAATTTCTAAAAGTTCTTCAGGGTGACCAGATCTTACTGTTCCGCCTAAATAGTTTTCCAACTTACTTTCATTTACTTCATCGTTGCCATGCATTAAAATTAAAACAGGATTACTATCATGAATGTAAATTCTGGACTTCGCACATTGTGATTCATCAATCTTTAAAAATTCGCAAAGTTCATCAATACTTTTAACATTCGGTGTATGAATTTCTTTCAACTCCTCACTATGATCAGCCCGCTTTTTTGCTTCAACCTTAGAGGTTGCAACCTCAACATTTGCAGAATAGCCGCACGATTCACAGTGAGCAACAGTATCTTCTCCAGCATCTGATTTAACCATAAACTCTTCTGAGCCTGATCCGCCCATCGCACCACTGAACGCACCAACAACAAAATATTTTATCTTACATCTATCAAAAATATTTCTGTAAGCGCTATCGTGTTTGTTATAAGATTTATCCTGCTCATCCTGGTTAATATCAAACGAGTAAGCATCCTTCATTAAAAATTGCCTGCTGCGTATAACCCCGCTTCTCGGTCTTGCTTCGTTTCTAAACTTTGTTTGTATCTGGTACCATATCTGCGGCATATCTTTATAAGACTTAACCACATTCCTTGCATGGAAAGTCATTATCTCTTCGTGAGTTGGAGCCAAAACATAATCGCGGTTTTTTATATGAAAAAGCGTGTCTCCAAAAGCTTCAACTCTTCCTGTTTCTTCCCAAATCTCTTTGGGATTTAATGCCGGAAGGTGAAATTCCTGCCCTCCAATTGCATCCATTTCTTCCCTAATTATTTCAGAAATTTTCTTTATAACTTTATAACCAAGAGGAAGAAATGAATAGATTCCTGCCCCAACCATTCTTATCATTCCTGAGCGAAGCATAAGAATATGACTTGCTACAACTGCATCATTTGGCACTTCTTTTAATGTTGGAACGAACGATTTACTTAGTTTCATAATTTGATTATTTATTGAAAATTGTTGCTAAAAATAACCAATTGAAGAGGTTATTCAAAGCTAACTTTGAAAGTGAAAATTTATTTGCGGGAGGAGTATTTAAATTTATCTGATTCCAGCTTATTGCTTCTCAACTTCTTTGAAGAGGTAAACTTTATCCCTCGGTCTAACCAGTTCATCAATTACAAAAGTGACTTCATCTCCTTTTTCGGCGACTGCTTGCTGATTCATCATTTCTTAAGAAAGCTGTTTACTTTAAATTCCATAACTCCTGTTGTTTCTCCAATAATCAAGCAAATCATCATTTTGATTTAACGAACCGGATTCGATTAAGTATATGAACTACTTTTGTTTCTGGAAATAATTAAGAACTTTGCCTAAATATTCTTTTCTCTTTGTAGCTTTTGAACCGTGTATATCTGCATAATCTTCGGATGAAGGAACCTCAAAATAAAATCCGGAAGAGAATCCCCTGTTGTAAACTTGTTTTAATTCTTCCAGCATTTCTTTTTTAATATCATCAGTAAGCTTACCATCAAAATAAAGATCGATTGCGCGGCGATAAACGGAAACAGTTTTTGCAACATATTCTGGGCTGCGTTTTCTCCCTTCTATTTTGAATGAATCAATCCCAGCTTCAATTAATTGATCGATAAATTCAATTGTGCAAAGATCGTTGGGAGACATCACATAATCTTCACCCATTATCAATGATTTATCAGAAGCGCTGTCATAAACTTCAAATTCTCTTCTGCAGGATTGAACACACTCGCCGCGATTTGCACTTTGCCCAAACATATGATGACTCATAAAACATCTTCCGCTAACAGCAATGCACATCGCACCGTGAACAAATGCTTCAATTTCCAGATCGGTGTTTGCTCTTATTTTTTTTATCTCTTCAAGTGAACATTCGCGAGCAAGGACAATACGTACAGCACCAAGTTTTTTGTAAATTGAAGCAGCAAGCGAATTTGAAACAGAACCCTGAGTTGAAATACAGAAGGGTAAATTGTGTTTGCTGCACAATTCCGCTACAGATAAATCCCAGCATATGATGTTATCTAATTCCGCTGTTTTTTGCTGAGATAATAATATCTTCCAGTTCTTTTATTTCTTCCTCAAAAACAATTGAATTAATTGTAAGGTAAGTTTTTACTTCATTCTCTTTACAGAACTTTACTATCTCCGGAAGCTCATCAACGGTAAAGTTTGCAGCTTTGGCGCGCATGTTGAGTTTATCAACACCAAAATAAACTGCATTTGCCCCAGCTTGCACAGCGGTTCTCAGCATTGTCCAATCGCCAGCAGGAGCCATTAGTTCCGGTTTTTGAGTAATCTCTGTTTTCATAAATTTGATATACTTTAAAATGAAAAAGCACGTAAAAGATGCATCACATTTTCATCCATTACGTGCTTAAACTTTGTACTAAGATTTTCGCTCCCAGACTTGGGCAATTTCTACAATAACTTTTACAGCCATTTCCATATCCTGAATTGCAACCCACTCAAGCTGCGAGTGGAAGCTATGTTCACCTGCAAAAATATTTGGAGTTGGCAGACCCATAAAGGATAACCTGCTTCCATCTGTTCCGCCACGGATAGGGTGGGTTAGTGGTTTAATATCAAGATTCTTCATCGCTTCAAATGCATATCTCATAAACCTGTGGATGATCATCAAGTATTTCTTTCATATTACGATATTGTTCAATAACCTCAAACTCTAATTTTGAGCCAGGAAACTTAGCAATAGTTTCTTCAGCAAATTTCTTAAGAAGATCTTCAAGTTTTTTAAGGTTGGAAGTTTCGAAATCGCGGATGATAAATTTTAAACGATGTTTTTTCTTCGTTGCCGTTCATCGACACGGGATGAAAATATCCTTCCCTCTTTTCTGTTGTTTCCGGGGAAAGTTTATCTTTTGGTAAGCTGTCTATAAACGCTGAAGCCACTTTCATCGAGTTAATCATTATACCTTTAGCATATCCCGGATGAATATTTTTACCGATAAAATTGATGTTAACTGCATCAGCACTAAAAGTTTCTATTTCAACTTCGCCTCTGCTTGATCCATCTACAGTGTATGCATACTTTGCTCCAAGTTTTTTAAGATCAATTTTTTCAGTTCCTCTTCCGGTTTCTTCATCAGGAGTAAAACAAATTTTAATTGGTCCGTGTTTTACTTCCGGATGAGCAAGAGATAAGCAACCGCATCCATAATTTCAGCAACACCTGCTTTATTATCTGCACCAAGTAAAGTTGTTCCATCAGTCGTGATGATATCAAAGCCAATCATATTTTTAAGATCAGGATTTTCGCTCTCTTTAATAATCCAGCCGTCATTTTCTAATGTTATATCACCACCTTGATAGTTTTTTCTTATCATCGGCTTTACATCTTTTCCAGTTACTGCAGGAGATGTGTCCACGTGGGCAATAAAAGCAATTGGGTCAACTTCTTTATCACTATTAGAAGGAAGGGTTGCCATAACATAGCCCCACTCATCCATATGAGCATCTTCCAAACCCATTGTTTTCAAATCATTTGCCAGATCCTGCGAAAGTATTTTTTGTTTTTCTGTGCTTGGAAAACTCTCAGACTCTTCATCCGATTGAGTATCGTATTTTACATATTTTAGAAATCTATCTACACAAGTAAATTGATAATTTTTATCAAACATATATTCCTCCTGGAATTCGTATTAAGAAAATTTTTATTTATCTACTCTACTAATTTCTACTCTCCTGTTCTTCGCTCTTCCTTCAGGAGTTTTATTATCGGCAATTGGTTCAATACTTCCGAGCCCAACAACAGTAAACCTGCCTTTCGGTATTCCCCTTGAAACAAAATAATTCAAAACAGATTCAGCTCTCATTTGAGACATTTGAATATTACCCTCCTTCGAACCAATATTATCTGTATGTCCTTCAATTCTCCATCTAGACATAGGATATTTTTTCATCTCTTCAAGTATTTTATCAAGTTGAGGGAAAGCAGCAGGTTTCAGTTCAGCACTGTTAAATCCAAATGAAGTTTCCGAACTAAGAGTAACTTCTTCAATATGACTTTTTTCTTCAGTTTGCGGTTCAGGAGTTTTTTCAAGTTCTGGAATTATGATAGGTGTAAGTTCGCAACCCTTATCATCAACCTGCATTCCAGCCGGAGTTCCTGGGCATTGATCTAAATGATCAGGAACTCCATCAATATCTGAATCAACCGGGCAGCCGTTTTTATCAACATCAACTTCATAAGGAGTGTTAGGACATTTATCAAGGTGATCAGGTACACCGTCTGTATCCATATCGAACGGACAGCCATAATCATCAACTGAAATACCTCGCTGCGTTCCCGGGCACAGATCCATGTAATCTGCTACGCCGTCCTTATCTGAATCCAGCGCACAACCCTTTGAATCTACTTTTGCTCCTTTGGGAGTTTCGGGGCAGTCATCCATAAAATCGGCAACACCATCTTTATCAGAATCCAACGGACAGCCAAACTCATCCACTTTAATTCCAGCGGGAGTGTTTGGGCAACTATCATCCGAATCGATTACACCATCGCCGTCTGTATCATATTCGGTTAAGAAAGAATATGAAATACCTCCCATAATTGTAAAGAACATATCGTTGGTTGTACCTTTTGCCTGGTCATCGAACCAATCGTTAGGTGACATTTGTACACCGGCATTTAGATTAAGTGCGAGATTTTCTGTAACGGGATATTTTATTCCAAGCTCAGCATTGTAGTTCAATTCATTCCTGCTGTATTCCTTTGATTCGTTATTCGGAAGGCGCACACCTCCATCACCTTTCGGATCGAAACTAAGACTTGAGATACCAGCAAAGAAATAAGGGAAAAGCTCATCATTAACACTTAACATAAAAATTACACCAACACCCAGCGTAGAAATATTTGTTCTGAATTCTTTAGGATCAAGAGCTGGATCATTCCCGCTTAGAAATCCAGCACTTCCAAACGCTCTTAAACCAAAAGAACTTTTAACCCAGGCAGGGAAAAAATATTCGATTGATAGTCTGCCCTGGTAATCGGTTCCAAGGCCTTCGTAATCTGTACTCGCAAGTGTGGCGCCAGCTTCTACAGAAAGTACAATTGTTCCAGAAAAAGGATTATACTTTTGTGTTTTGGACCCTTGCGAAAAAGTTGAAGAATTAAGTAATAAACTTATAATAAATAGTGAAGCAATAATTCTCATTCAAACTTCCGTTAATTTTGATTAAGTGAATACAAATTTAAGTGTAATTAGGGTTTTCACAAAGTGTGAGGATGCATGGATTAATAATGCCGTATTTTAAAACGGTTCTTAAAATCCCCTCTTCAAAACCTTTTCCATATCCGATTTTATCATCAGCTGAACAAGATCCTCGAATTTAGTTTCGGCTTTCCATCCAATTTCCTTTTCTGCTTTTGCAGCATCGCCTATAAGCAGGTCAACTTCGGTTGGGCGGTAGTAATTGGGATCAATCCGCTACAAGAACATCTCCGGCTTTAAGTTTAGTTGTAAAATCAAAACTGTACAAATCTTTTTTGGATGAATAGTCGATCAAGGATTTTGCTTTTTTAAGATCTATTGATTTTATTTTTCCTTTTTCATCTTCACCTTTTCCAGACCATTCAAGTTCAATTCCTAAGTTTTGAAATGTAAGATTTGTAAACTCGCGCACTGTATGAGTTTCGCCGGTTGCAAGAACGTAATCACCCGCAGATATTATGCTGAAGTATCTTCCACATTCCCCCACAGTATTCAGGTGCATAACCCCAGTCCCTTTTTGCATCAAGATTTCCAAGTGTAACAACTTCTTGTAAACCTGCAGCAATTCGTGAAGCAGCACGGGTAATTTTTCGTGTTACAAAAGTTTCACCCCTGCGCGGCGATTCGTGATTAAACAATATTCCGTTTGAAGCAAAAATATTATAAGCCTCGCGGTAATTAACTATTATCCAGTAGCCGTAAAGTTTTGCAACTCCATAAGGTGAGCGTGGGATAGAAAGGCGTTTGTTCATTTTGTGGAATTTCTCTGGCTTTACCATAAAGCTCACTCGTTGATGCCTGGTAAAATTTAACTTTTCTTAATCCAACTTCTCTAATTGCATCAAGAAATCTTAATGTTCCAAGTGCATCAACCTGAGCTGTATAATCAGGGACCTCAAATGAGACTTTAACATGGCTTTGTGCTGCAAGATTGTAGATCTCATCAGGTTCAATTTTTTCAAGCAAACGGTTCATATTACTTGTATCAACAAGATCTCCGTAATGCAGAAATAATTTTTTATTAAGGATTTCAGGATTGTTATAAAGATGATCTATCCTGCCCGTGTTAAATGAACTGCTTCTTCTAATAATTCCGTGAACTTCATATCCTTTATCAAGAAGAAGTTCAGTTAAATAACTTCCATCCTGTCCGGTAATTCCGGTTATTAAAGCTTTTTTCAATTCTTTCTCCTGGTGTCTAAATTCTCCTTAAACCATTTATAAGTCTTTACTAAGCCCTCGCGCAGTTCAGTTTTATATTTCCAACCCAGGTTGTTAATTCTTGAAACATCCATCAATTTACGAGGTGTTCCATCCGGTTTAGATTCATCGTGTACTATCTTCCCTTTAAATTCAATTACATCTGCTATCATCTCGGCCAATTCATTAATCGTTAAATCTTTTCCGGAACCAATATTTATGTGCGATATTCCTTTTTCATATAAATCTTTTGCTTCAACATTTTCAATCATAAAAATAATCGCATCTGCAAGATCTTCAACATACAAAAATTCGCGCATTGGTTTTCCAGTACCCCAAATTGTAACTGATTTATCATTTCTTTTTTTAGCTTCATAAATTTTCCTAATCAGGGCTGGAAGAACATGCGAGGTTTGCAAATCAAAATTATCATTAGGACCATACATATTTGTAGGCATCACCGAATAAAAATTACACTCATACTGTCTGTAATAATTTTCGCAAAGTTTTAATCCGGTAATTTTGGCAATAGCATATGGTTCATTTGTAAATTCCAGATAACCTGAAAGAAGGTATTCCTCCTTAAGCGGCTGAGGGGCAAGTTTAGGATAGATACATGAGCTTCCTAAAAAGATAAGTTTCTCAACATCATTTTTGTAGGCAGCATTTATAATGTTTGCTTCTATCATCAGGTTATCGTAAATAAACTCAGCGCGGTAAATATTGTTAGCAAGTATTCCACCAACCTTTGCAGCAGCAACGATTACTACTTCGGGTTTTTCATCTTCAAACAATTTTTCGGTTTCATCCTGGCGCGTTAAATCAAGACCGGGAAAATCTTTAACTAAAAGATGTTTATAACCATTCGCTTCCAATCCGCTTTTAATAGCTGAGCCAACCATTCCTGTGTGCCCGGCAAGATAGATTTTTTTTTCTTTATACTTTTTGTTCATGTTAGTACAACTGAATCAAAAAAAAATTTATAATCCATAATATATTGCAAAATGAAACTCACTAATGCTTTTATCAACAAAACTCAGATCTTCCTGCTGTGCTGAAGTTTTTGTAAGCTGGTATCTAGCTCTAATAAACAATTCATGTAATAAATTCAAATTTAACCGAAGCACCAAAGTAAGTATAGTTTGTTCTTAGACCCGGATAGAAATGCTGGCTGTGGTTGTTCATACTGACCATCAGTATCACCTTTTTCTCCCTGCCTAATAAAGCGCGCCCACAGTTTGGCTTCAAGTCCTCTTAAAAACCTGTACTTAAGTGAAGCATAAACCTGGTCCGCATTATTTCCCATCCAGTGTCCCAGCACATATGAAGCACTTTCATATGTAGTTGTAGATATAAAATGATCATAAGCGTATGGATAAATTTTAGAGTACTCAAGTTTTGCTGTGAGATTGTTTATTGGTAAGTCAGTTACGGATGCACCGAGTGTAAATCCAATCTGGTTTCTCTGGCTTTGCGAATCAAACAAACCGTTCAATGTAATTTCATCAATAAATAGTGTGCCGTATAAATGTGTGTTCTTTACGTGTCCACGCGAACTTATAGAAGCAAAAAATTGTGCGTTATTTCCGGCGGCGTTACTTTGGCGGCTCAAGTAATGATCAGCGAGGCGGAAGAATGTTACCGGGATAAGATAAAGTATTTCAAGCTTATCAGAATAAACAATTGATTCGCCAAGAGAAACATCCAAACCTTTAAGCGGGCGAAGTGTTAAAGTGTGCGATGCGATAAATTTATCCCTGAATGAAAATCTTGGACCACCAGTGTCCGTGTAATAAATATCAGTTGAATCAATTACATCGGAAGACAGCCAGCCGTGAAAATAATTAAAGCTTAGCCATTCTACCGGATAAACATCCAAACGAATAAAAGGATATGAAGGCGGCTTTTGCGATAATACCAGCAAACCATTATCACCATAACCCCATTCTAAAAAATCTTTACCGATTGCAATTGTGCCCCAATCCCAATCGGTGGCTAAAATCCCTTTTGCTTCGCTGTACTCAATTTTATCAGTAGGATAATTTAAGATAGTATGATTGCTTCGTCTCATTAACTCCGGTAACTGGTGAAAAGCGTTTATCTTTATCGATAGTGGTTCCATTTTCTGCATTATCACGAAAATCAAAACTTACACCAAGCACATCTGAAATGTAACCATAAGTATAAAAACCATTCCAGAAGTGAGTTCGCTTTTCTTTATCTAAAGATCCAATTTCAGCACCAAGAATTAAGCTAAGATTAACTTTAAACGCATCACTTCCATAAGAAAAAAATCTCCATCTGCCTGCAGGATCGTTACTGAAAAAATCCTTGTGTTCTACCTGCTCTTTTCCATCATTCATTAACCATATTTCGTGATGATAATCTTTTATAAGGAATTCCAGTTCTTCTTTTTCAAGATGAAGTAAGTTGATCACGGTTTGTCTTCAGCCTCAATAAGTTTTTCAGCAATATACTTTCTTGCCAGTGGTCTTATCTCATCATGAAATTCTATAACACCTTTCTGGCTTAATCTTGCAAGAAAATTATAAACATCCCGGTGAAGCGGTTCATAAACAACTTGTGAGAATGTTGAAGAAACTATAAACAGCAACAATGTTATTAAAAGTGTTTTATTAATATTTAATAATAAATTAGAAATCACTCTTAAGCTCCAGCAATGAATTCTTTAATTTTACTCAACAACAAATTGCTGCTGCTCAGTACTAAGTTCGGGGTAGATTGGTAACGCAAGAGTTGTAGCCCCAGCGGTTTCAGAAATTGGAAAATCTCCATCATTATATCCAAGATCAGCAAAACATTCCTGCTGATGAAAAGGAACAGGATAGTAAATCTCACATCCAATTTCATTCTTTAAAAGAAATTCTCTTAAAGAATCCCTTTCCTGAACCCTTATTATATACTGGTTATATATATGGTAATTCTTAAGCTCATTAATATCTTTATAGATGGCTTTGGGTAACAGGATTTTGTTATTATCATCAAAATTTATTTTCCCGGTTTCTTCTGCTAAACCTGCTTCTATAAAAAAACTATTATACTTTTCAGCGTTTTCTCTTCTTTTCTCAGACCAGGAATTAAGATGAGGAAGTTTAACCCTTAGAACTGCGGCTTGTAAAGCATCCAGCCGGAAGTTGCCGCCAATAACTTTGTGATAGTATTTTGGCTCGCCCCCATGTACTCTTTTAATTCGCAGTGAATGAGCAAGTTCATCATTATTTGTTACAACTAAACCACCGTCGCCATAGCATCCCAGGTTTTTACTGGGAAAAAACGAGAAACAACCGATATCCCCAATTGTTCCGGCACATTTTCCATCTTTATACTCAGCTCCTATTGCCTGTGCCCCATCTTCTATAACTTTAAGGTTATGTTTTTTTGCAATTTCCATAACCGGCTGCATATCAGCACATTGCCCATAAAGATGAACAGGAATTATAGCTTTTGTTTTGGGAGTAACTTTTCTTTCAACATCAACTGGGTCCAGGTTATAGGTTACGGGATCAATATCTGTAAAAACAGGTGCGCCATTTAACCGTGAAACGACACCCGCAGTTGCAAAAAAGGAATAAGTGGGCACTATTACTTCATCACCCGGTTTAATATTAATTGCCATCAGGGCAAGCAGTAAAGCATCAGTACCTGATGACACACCTATAGCATGTTTACATTTAAGATAGCTGCAAAATTCTTCTTCCATCTTTTGAACTTCGGGACCAAGAATAAAGTACTGCGATTCTGCGACACGCAGAACTGCTTCATCTAATTCTTTTTTTAAGGATAAATATTGTGGCTTTAAATCTAAAAGTGGTACTCTCATATCAAACTCATTCTTTAATTTAAAATTAGTGAGAAACGTATGGAATTACTAATAAAGAACGCAGTCACTATGGTGTGTAAATAAAATCTTTATCTATCTCTTTAAATTTTTTTGCTTTAAGATCTTTTGCAGAAACCACAGGATTTTCAACCTGCCAATCTATGTTTAAATCAGGATCGTTATAAAGAATTGAACGCTCATGTTCTTTACTGTAGTAATTTGTACATTTGTAAGAAAATACTGCTTCATCTGATAAAACAGAAAAACCATGGGCCAATCCGGGTGGAATCCATATCTGCATTTTCTTTTCTGTGTTAAGCATATGTGCATAATGTTTACCGAATGTTGGAGAGCCAAACCTTATATCAACAGCTACATCAAGTACTTTGCCTGAAATTACCTGGCACAGTTTACCTTGTGCTTTATCACCAACCTGGTAATGCAATCCTCTTACAGTTTCTTTTTTTGATTGTGAAATGTTATCCTGAACAAAATTTATATCAGGAGCAATTTCATCAGTATTTTTCTTTGCTGTACGATTCAAAAAAATAGCCCCTGTCATCTCTGAACAGATCAGGTTCAATCAGCAGGAGTCCTTCAATATTTGTTTTACTTACTTTCATTTAAACGAATCTTCCTTTAATATTCTTTCCAGGTAATCCCTGTAAAGCGATTTCGGAATAGAATTTATTGAAGCAATAAACTGATCTTTATCAATAAATCCTTTGTAGTAAGCTACTTCTTCAATACAAGCTACTTTTAATCCCTGCCTGTCTTCAATAACACCAAAAAAATTAGAGGCGGCAAGCAGAGCTTCGGGTGTTCCGGTATCAAGCCATGCAACACCTCTTCCAATTTTTTCAACACTGAGCTTACCCATTTCCATATATTTTTTGTTAACATCAGTAATTTCAAGTTCACCACGATCGGAGGGTTTAAGATTTTTAGAAATTTCTACTACCGAATTATCAAATAAATACAAACCAGGTACAGCAAAATGTGATTTAGGAGAAACGGGTTTTTCTTCAATTGAAATTGCTTTTCCGTCATCACCAAATTCAACTATTCCGTATCTTTCCGGATCTTTAACCTGGTAACCAAAAATAGTTGCGCCGGTTTTATTAGCAAGCGCTTTGTAAAAGAAATCGATGTTACCATAAAAAATGTTATCACCAAGTATTAAACAAACCGGATCATCTTCTATAAACTCATCTCCGATAATAAACGCCTCGGCAATCCCATTTGGTGCTGATTGAACTTCATAATCTAACTTTATTCCAAGCTGAGAGCCATCACCAAATAGTTGTTTGTAATGAGGAATAGTTTTTTCATCCGATATAATCAGAATTTCTCTAATTCCACCAAGCATAAGGATGGATAGAGGATAATAAATCAGAGGCTTATCATAGATAAGAGTTAATTGCTTACTATAAACTTTTGTAATTGGGTATAGCCGCGAACCGGCACCTCCGGCAAGGATTATTCCCTTATAGTTGTTGTTATTATGATTCTGTTTACCTTCTGGGTTCATCATAGTCTTGCAAATATAAAAAGATTCTTCCTGAATATTACACTTTAGGGAGGTAAATCGAAGGTTCATAAATTAAAGCAGTGTACCACCCAAAATTATTATTGCAACTGTGAAATAGATTATTATTCCTGCTATATCAACTATTGTGGTTACAAGCGGAGCTGAGGAAGTAGCAGGATCTGCACCAAGCCGTTTTAAAATGAAAGGAAGCATCGATCCGGATAACGTTCCCCATATAACAATTCCAATTATTGAAAGAGATATTGTTATTCCAAGTAAGACCCAGTGTGCACCTATAGCAGTAGAAAAATTTGCCAGGAATGCAACTTGGAAGAACCCTAGCAATCCTAAAATTAATCCAATCATTAATCCTGATAAAATTTCTCTACGCATAATTCGCCACCAATCGGCAAGTGTTATTTCGCCAACTGCCATAGCCCTTATAACTAATGTTGCAGCCTGCGAACCAGAATTACCTCCGCTGGAAATAATTAAAGGAATAAAAATCGATAACACAACAGCTTTGGTAATTTCATTCTCAAAGTATTCCAACACGATAGCAGTTAATATTTGCGCAATAAACAATATAGCTAACCAAACCACCCGTTTCTTTACCATCTCAAGAAGAGGAATGGTGGGATAAGGTTCTTCCAAAGCTTCCACTGCGGCAAGTTTATGAATATCCTCTGTGGCTTCTTCTTCTGCTACATCGAGGACATCATCAACTGTAACAATTCCAATCAAAACACCGAATTTATCTGACAACTGGAAGAGCAATCCTATCATACTTTTTAAATACTTCAACAGCTTCTTCCTGGTCATCAGTTACATTTAAAGCCACATAATTTTCATCCATTAAATCTGTAACTTTTTTATCCGGTGAAGCAAGAATAAACTCCTTAATTTTAATATCATCAAGAAGCTTATTTCTATCATCAATTACATAAACAATATTTAGTGTTTCGCTGTCTTCAGCATTTTCCCTGATATATTTTAACGCCTCCTCAATTGTCCAGGCAGGTTTAATTGCTATGTAATCCGGCGTCATAAGCCGTCCCACACTGTTTTCAGGATAGCCAAGCAGAGTCCGTGCAATTATTCTTTCTTCTGTTGACAGGAGCTGCAGTAACTGTTTCGCTGCTGAGCCCGGTAGTTCTTCAAGCAATGCGGTTCGATCATCAGGAGACATATCGTTAAGTAAAGCTGCTACTTCACCTTTACCCATTGCTTTTAATAAATCCAACTGTATGTCGAATTCCAGTTGTTCAAATGTATCGGTTGCAAGCTCAATAGGAAGCAAACGGAAAACTATAACTTGTTCATTTTCTTGTAGTTCAACAATCAGATCGGCAATATCGGCAGGGGTCCAATCACTCAGGATATCTTTTAATATGCTAAGCTTTCTCTCAGCAATAAGAGATTTTATTTCTGGTTGTAGCAACTTGCTTAGCATTTTTAATCCCTGTGTGGTCGTAACCTTTTTCTACATTTTGTTCAATTTTTGATATAAATTGAACTAAAAATAGCCCATAAAAGTGGGAAAAACAATTTTCGATTTATCATATTATAAGGATAACAATTCGCTTAAACCATTTAATTGTTAAATTTGTGCAAAAGTTATTGAAAAGAGAAATGAATATTGTTGTTGATGAAAATATCGCTTATGCAAAGAAGCTTTTTCTGAATTTGGAGATGTTCACCTTGTTGATGGCAGAAAGATTACAAACCAGCAGCTATAAAATGTTGATGCATTAATAGTAAGATCAATTACAAATGTAAACAGTAACCTGCTGGATGGAACAAAAGTTAAATTTGTCGGAACAGCAACAATCGGTTCCGATCATATTGATTTGAATTATCTGGAGAAGAACAATATAACTTTTGCAGATGCTAAGGGATGTAATGCAGATTCAGTTGCTGAGTATGTTTTTACTGCGCTGTTGAAAATAGCAGCTGATGAAAATATAATGTTGAATAAAAAATCAATTGGGGTAGTAGGAATTGGAAATATCGGTAGAAGGGTTGTAAGAATTGCTGAAGCGTTGGGAATGAAGGTCTTAAAAAATGATCCTCCTTTAGAAAGAAAAGGGATTGGGGAAAAATTATGTTTCACTGGATGAAATATTGCAGGCAGATATAATAACCTGCATGTTCCCTTAAACAAAGGAGGAAGGATAACACGGTTCATCTTCTTAATGAAAGATAACCTGAATCAAATCCGGAATGAGAGCAATAATAATAAACACTTCGCGCGGTGTTGTAATTGATAACGATGCACTCTATAACATAACCCAAAGCAAAAAGTTATATAATATTTTGGATGTCTGGGAAAATGAACCAGGAGTAAATATTGATCTTCTAAACATCACCAAAATTGGGACTGCACACATTGCCGGTTATTCTTTAGAAGGAAAGGTAAATGGTACAAAAATGATCTACGAAGCACTCTGTAGTTTTATGGGGAGACCACCAAGCTGGAAACCTGAATTACCAGAACTTAAGAATAAAGAATTTGTTTTGGATGACAGCCAAAGCGATGAATTAAAACTTTATAATTTGTTAAGCTCTGTTTATAATATTGAAAAAGATGACAGAAGAATGAGAAATATGATAAAATTAAACCCGGGAAGAAAGAGGTAAGTATTTTGACCAGCTAAGAAAAGAATATCCGCTAAGAAGAGAGTTTAGTAATTTTACCGTAAAGCTAAGAGAAGACGAACTTTATTTAAAAAATATTCTGGAAACTTTAAGATTTAAGATGAAGGAATATTAAAACTAATCTTCATCTTTTTCTAATTTAAACTCAATTGGTATATCCATCTGTACTTTTATTCTTTGTCCTCTTTGCAGACCAGGTTTAAACCGGTGATAATAAACTGCTAAGACGAGCCGATTCATCGCAGCCATAGCCAATTCCTTCAACCACTTCAGCATTAAGTACTTCACCGTCTCTATCAATAAAAGCACGAATTATTACAGTTCCTTCAATCTCATTTTCTTTTGCTTCTTTTGGATAAGAAAGTTTTTTATAAATTGCCTTCATTCCACCAATTGGTTTGGGTAAAACTTCTACGGAGATATAAAATGCAGGGTCATCTTCGTAATTATGTTCTTCTTCAATTGCCGGGGGAAGCGGATTGTTTGGATCAACTTTTGTTTTATTCTTTTGCTGCTTCTCTCTTTAGTTTATTTCTTTCATACTCGGCAAGAAGTTTTTCGTATGCACCGTCATCAAGTATAATTTTGTCAACAGCAAGTATTCCCTCTTCATAATAAACATCTTCAATATACTTTCCTGTGCTGTCGAAAAAAGTTGTGGGTCCTTCACGCTTTCCGTTTTCAATTGTAAACATTTCGCGTAAAGTGCTGCTATCATCATAAATTCTTACTAGTCCCTCAACTCTTCCATTAACATAAGTTAGCTCTTCTTTTTTGTTTCCATTTTCCCGGTAAAAAATTGCTTCACCGTCTCTTACTCCGTGTTTATAATGGATATTTGATTTTATATTTCCATTATCGTAGTACAAAACAGTTGAATCAACCTGCGGGAAAGCGCAAAAAGTTAAGAGAAATTAAATTTAATATTGTAAGTTTTGTCTTCATAGAAAATATTTTTAGTGCGGTTGAAAAGATACTTTTTAATTTTGAGTAATAAGAGGCATTAAAACAGCAACAAGAAAAATTAGAATTGCAAATCCGAAAATGATGTAACCAATCTCAATATCATAGTTGAGTAATCCTGTTTCATTCAAAAGATAGTGCCAGTCATGATAAACTTTATTTCCGCCAAGCAGTGGAAGTTTTTGTGCACGTGCATCGGCTGCATAAACACTTATGTTAATAAAATTCTGCCCCAGCCATAGCATACGCAACTTGTACACCTGTACGGTAATCATTCCTGAAAAAGAAACCTGCAATAATGGAAGGAATGATGATCTGCATAAGGGTTCCGCCCAGAGTATAAATAAACTTGCCGAAAAATCTGAAAAAGATATGCCCGGCTTCGTGAATTACGAGATCAATATTATCCAGCAGCCCGTATTCACCACGGTTCAAGATCCAGTAAAGTGCTATTGGCAGAATAATGATAGAAGGAATCCACCGTTTGAATTCATCCCATTTGGTATACTCTTTGGCACGTTTTAAATCAACTTGCTTATTGTTTTCTAATTCGGGTTCCATTAACAACAATCAATTTTTTAAATCTATACATTAAATTTCTGTAAATAATTTGGAGAAATAAAATAATTGGTAATAAAATTAAAGATATTTATGATGTGGAATTACCAGGTGTTAACAAAAGGTTGGAAATTAAATCCGACTTTTAGCCTTCCTTTGGAAACTGCAGTAAACTAATTATTCTTTGCTATTAACTGTTTCGGAAATTCTTGGATTTTCCTTAAGAAGATCTTCTCTGCGATGCTTCTTAAAAGTAACAGAAAATACTGAGCCCTTATTTTTTTTGCTTTGAACCTCAATAGATGCTTTATTAAGTTCAACATATTTTTTAACCAAAGCCAATCCTAATCCGTTCCCCTCGTAGTTTCTCTTTTGCCCAGCGTCTTCCTGTGAGAATGGAGAGAACACATCATTTATATAATCAGCGCTCATACCAATACCGGTATCTTCAATCTTGACCGCAATTTTATTTTCATCAACATCAGTTATCAAAACTTTAACATAACCCTGATGTGTATACTTCAGAGCATTTCCAATAAGGTTTTGGAATATATGGTTTACCGAATACCTGTCTGCATTAATAAGCGAATTAGAACAAGAAGATTCAAAAATCAGGTTTAACCCTTTTTCATTAGCGAGGGTTTTAAATTCACCGGAAAGTTCTCTCAGCTCATTTACCGGATCAAACGTTTCAAAGTCTGGTTTATAATTTCCACTTTGTATTGCAGAAAGAGACAGTATCATATCAATAGTTCTATGTAACCGCCTTCCTGCACTATCAACTGATTGAATTATTGTCTGGATATCTTCATCATCACTTCCTATTTCATCGGAAAGTATAGGAATAGATGCTAAAATAACATTTAACGGTGTTCTTATTTCGTGAGACATTTGTGCAAGAAAAGCGCTCTTTAATCTGTCCGATTCTTTTGCTTTTTCCAAAGCAATGGTTAATTCATTTTCTGTTTTTCTAATCTCGGTAATATCCAAAATCTGAACCAATGTTTTTACAGGACGACCAACTTCATCCGTAATTGTAAATGATTTTACAATAGCGAAAATATGGTCACCATCTTTTTTAATAAGAGGAGATTCCATATCTACATTTACAGCTTCCTTTAGTAATTTATAGATTGGTTTAACTTTCTGACTTTCATTATCCGAAAAGATTTTTTTTATTGGATAGCCAATAATTTCCTCAGTCCGATATCCTAACGCTTCAGAAAACGATTTATTTACACTTATTATTGTTCCGTTGTTGGCAGTAATTACCATACCAATAGGAGCACGTTCAAAAAGTGTTTTGAATTGCTTTTCACTATTTTTTAAAAACGTTTGTACCGTCTTCCGCCGGTCTATTTCACTCTGAAGTTCGTACATATTTTTACGAATAGATTCTTCCTGTTTTTTATTCAGGTCATTTGCTTTGAAAGATGATTTATCCAATTGGTTTATTATTATATTAACTTTTTCAGCAAGTATACCGAATTCATTATATTTAAATTCATTTTTAGATGGTAAGTCTTCCCTCTTAATGCTTGTATCTAAAGATGAGATAATTTTTCTTAATGGTCTGAATGAAATTGAACTAAGTAAATAAGTGAATATTATACCGGTTGCTAGAATGGTTATACAAAATAATGCTAATAAAAGTGTTCTTTCATTAAGCTCTCTGGACACTACTATTGAATTAAATCCAAGATATAACTTGCCTACAACCATCCGGTTTGCAGTAATTGGAAGCACAACTTTGTATAACGAATTATCTGATGATATGCTCTCAGAGTTTTTAGTTTTTATATATAGATTTTTTTCTGCAGAGTATATATTAATTGCATCAATCAAATTCCCCCTATTATCAAGTATTACACAATAGTCTGCTTCATTTATGCGTAACAGCTCTGGTAATTTATCTCTTCCCTCTAAATTTTTCTGCCAAAAAGATTCTGGATTTTGTTCGAGATAATTTAATATAACTTTCGATTTTGCTATAAACGGTTTACAAGATTCTTCTTCAAATTCCTGAACGAAAATGAAATAGATAAATCCGCTGAGTAATATAAAGAAGAGAGAAAACTGTAGCGTTAACTGGAGTTGTAATTTCTGCGGTTTATGATTGAGTATCATCTTTCCATTCATCCTAATTTATTTAGAAATTACCCTCCAAAGATAACTCGCTATCTAAAAACAACAATGATGCCCGTTTATCAATCAAAAACAGGCCATATTCTTTAGTTTGAATGTTATAATTTGAGATTATTGGAAATGATGTTTACTTACGAGACATTGTTGCAGTCAGTAGGTTTTAGTGCATTTATAATTCAGTTTCCATTTTAATTGATAAAATCTCTAATCCTAGCAGAAAAGAGATGCAAATTGGGAAAAATCTATGGCTAATTTTTTAATATCGCTTACATAACCACTTTCTAACTCGACTCTTTGACTCCACGCCCGTTAATAATATCTTCGCTTAAGAATATTTAGACATGTATATATTTTACTTGCATCAGCAATCTTTTTTTTGCAATTTAGTGTACTATTTTTTACCCTAAATGACATAATATAATTTATTCATCGGAGGTTATATATTCTATGAGCAGTAAGTTTTTATTGGTTAAATAAAGATTGGGATGAACCATCACATCATTACCGGAATCTATAACCAATAAGATTACGCATTCTTAATTAACTTAAATCATTAATTAAATTAGGAGAAAATATGTTAAAGAAACTTTTTACTCTACTTTTTGTTCTTATTTGGTGCACTGTGCTTATGGCACAGGTAAGTGAGGCACCGCTAAATGAGCTAGACCCGAATGGAGATCCAGGCGGAAATGTTGTTGATACTCCGGGAGATATTTTATATGGTTGGGATATCGATGCTTTAACCGGAGAAACCGGTAATCTGGGTGTTGAGTATGCATATGGTTACCTGTGGGTAACTTCCCGCGGTTTAAATTCTCCTTTAGGTAATAAGCTAACAAAGATTGATGTTTCTGACCCATTAAACCCGGTAGTTGTTGATAGCTTCGCCCAGGGTAACACTGATGCCTGGGGTTGGCGTGATCTGTGTTCTGATGGCACCTTTTTATATACCAGTGTAACAAACATGGTCGAACAGATTGATCCTGCCACCGGTTTAGTTGTAAGCTCTTTTCCTGGTGTTAATACTCCAAATCGTGCTCTAGCATATGATCCAGCTACTGATCATTTTTGGACTGCTAGTTTTACAAGCGACATGTGGGAATTCGATCGGACAGGAGCAATAATAAATCAATTCCCAACTGCAACAAGTATGTATGGTGCAGGATGGGATAATTGGAGTGCAGACGGTCCGATGGCTCTGGGTAAACGGAGGTACGGGTACTGAAGTTATTCAAATTGATCCGCTTACCGGTTTAGCAACTGGTATAAGTTATTTTGTCTCGACTGGTGCAGATGGTGGTCTGGACATCGATGTAAGATCTTGTACCTGGTAAAATAGTTGCAATTTCCCTAGTTCAAGCAACACCAGATTCAGTTATTGTTATAGAGATTAGGTGATTACAGCAGCGGCGGCGGTTTATTCCCAGAAGTATTGTATTATACATTTGATGAAGCAGGATCTGATTCAACTGAGAACTTTGCAGTTCCTGGCAGTGGTTTTGACTGGGGACAGGTTCTCGGCGCTTTGATATTGGGAGATACAGGTCAATTCGGTAGTGCATTGGTTGCATCCGGTAACTCTGGTGCAACAGACTATGTTAACACCGGCTGGGCAACAGATATTGGTACAAGTTCCTGGACAATTAGTGTGTGGTTAAATAATTCAACAATAGATTTCGGATACGTGTTCGGTGATGCTAGTGCTGCTTCATGGCGCAGTTTCATTAACGGTGCCGCAGGTACTAATAATATAATTTTACGCGGTGGCGGTATGACAGACCATATAGTAGCAGGAGTAGTTCCCGGACCAAGTGTTATACACTGGGTATATGACGCACTAGCAGGTGAGTCGTATGGGTACTTGAACGGTGCATTAGTTAGTACAGTCAGTCAGCCTGCCTTGAATATAAGCGGAACAGGTCCATTCAAAGTTGGTGGCTATACAACAGGCCTTCTTGCTGGTACATTAATAGATGAGTTTAGATTGTACAACAGAGCACTCGATAGTGCAGAAGTTGCAGCTACATGGAATATAACTATTGTTCCTGTTGAGCTAACTTCATTCACAGCTTCGGTTAACGATAATGATGTTACCTTAAACTGGGTCACTGCTTCCGAGATAAACAACAGTGGTTTCCAGGTAGAGAAAAAATCAACCGGAGACTATGAGTCAATAGGATTTGTTCCCGGTTATGGAACAACTACCGAGACCAGAGCTTATTCATTCTCCGATGTCAACCTGACGGCAGGAACTTATTCCTACCGGTTAAAACAAATTGATTATGATGGAACATTTGAATATTCAGACCCGGTTGAAGTAGAAATAATTGTACCGGATGTATATTCACTGCATCAAAACTACCCTAATCCATTTAATCCAAGCACAAAGATTACATTTACTATTGCTGAAAATGCAAATGTAACTTTGAAGGTATTTGATGTGCTTGGTCAGAAAGTTATGACACTGATCAACCAGGATCTTACTGCAGGAGCTCATACATATGACTTTGACGCAGCCGGATTCAATAGTGGTGTATACTTCTATAGGATTGAAGCTAACGGAATTGACGGAACTAATTTTACTAATGTTAAGAAAATGATCTTACTCAAGTAATATTTATTCCCCAATTTTTATAAGAGCCGGTTCTGAATTAAGAGCCGGCTTTTTTTTGCATTTCAGATAGCATAAAAACTAATTCATTATCCAGGCATTTAAAGTTAGAACGGTTGCAAAGATCACCCAAATTGAATAGGGAAGAAGCATACAAGCTGCAAGCGGGCAAAATCGCCAGATTAGACCAATCAGTAGCGAGATGTTAAACACAAGCAGAACCGATTCAAATAAAGCCAGACCTAACTGCTGCTGGGTATAAAAAAGTATACTCCACCCTACGTTTATAACAGCATTTAAAGCGAACAGCGCGATGATCAAATTCAAGTTTCGTGCTTTTGAATACCGGTTCCAGATAATAAGTATTGAAAAAGAGGTGAAAGCGAAAATGACAATCCAGATGTTCAACATAAACAAATTAGAGAATGCCCACCCGGGAAGGTTAATGGTTCTATACCATGCTAAACCGGCATCGGCAAAATGAGATGCCGCAGATGCGGTGATTATAACAAAGAGAGGTATTAATAAATAATTTATTCTGAATTTTAACGGCAATTTAACTCTCACCTTATTTTAAATTTATCTGTACCAATAAAAAAAGATTAAAGGAGTGAGTCAAACCCGATATTTATCCCACCAGATTTTTACCTGTATTACCTTGCAGTTATTTGTTCAATTGCCTTGACAACATCATCAACTGGAAGCTGGCAAGCCCCGTTTTCGCAAACATATATGATTGTCTTACCGTTAACATATTTATTATTAAGAAGTTCCAACGTAACGTTTTTGCTGCCGCCTAAAACAGAAATATTTGGTAAAAATCTTTGAGAAAGTTCTGCTCTGATTAATTGAAAATCATCACCAACAACTGCAACTTCGAAATAAGGATATGCAAAATTGGACGCTTGAATGAGCCAGTTTGCATGAAATGCAGGATTTTAAAACATAGATTCTTTCATTAATAAAATCATTTTTTTAGCTATAGTTTCGTAATCCTCATTGTAAAAATATTTTGATAATTTAAATAAACCCGCTGCAAGAGATGAATTGGATGAAGGCGTAACATTATCAGAAAAATCTATCTTCCTTGCAATCAGCGGATCATCTTCATCAGAAGTGAAGAAGAAAAAACCACTTTCACTATCGTTAAAATGTTGTAATGCATAATCAGCTAATGACTTTGCTTTAAAGAGCCAGGTCTCATCAAATGTAGCTTCATAAAGTTTTATAAACGCTTCGATTGCAAAAGCATAATCATCAAGGAAAGCATTTATAGAACTCTTACCCAGTTTAAAATTTCTATAGAGTCTTCCATCTTCTTTCATCAGGTTCTTCAAAATAAAATTCCCATTCATTAAAGCAGCATCAAGAAATTTCATTTCACCGAAAGCAGAATAGGCATCAATGTACCCACAGAGCATAAGGGCATTCCAGGAAGTTAGTATCTTGTCATCCAGCCCTGGTCTTATTCTTTTTTCTCTCTCCTGAAAAAGAATGTTATTCATTCCTGCAATTTTATTATCGAATTCTTTTTCATCCATTCCATATTTCTCGAGAAGAATGTTTTTTTCTTCAGAGATGAAAAGAATATTCTTACCCTCCCAGTTGCCTTCTGAACTTACAGTGTAATATTCAGAAAAAATTTCTGTGTCTTCTCCAAGTAGATTATCTATCTCTTCTTTTTTCCAAATATAAAACTTACCTTCTTCCCCTTCAGAATCAGCATCAAGTGAAGAATAAAATCCACCTGAATTATCGGTAAGTTCTTTTTCAACAAAATCAAGAGTTTCATAAACAACTTTTTTGTACAGTTCATTGCCGGTAACTTTAAAAGCTTGCGAATATAAACTTATAAGCTGTCCGTTATCATAAAGCATTTTTTCAAAATGGGGAACAATCCACTTATCATCAGTTGAATAACGTGCAAATCCACCTCCTAATTGATCATAAATTCCGCCAAGTGCCATTTTATTAAGAGTAATTTGAATTGCTTCTAATGCTTCTTTATTATTTGTGTGATAATAAAATGTTAATAAAGATTTATAAATATCGGGCATAGGAAACTTTGGAGCTCCCTTTGTTCCCCCCTCAGTATAATCTATATTATTCATCATCTCGTTGAATGCTGAATTAAGTTCATCTTTTGTAAATAGAGTATCTCCATTACTAATTCCCGGAATACGAATCGTTTTAATAGCTTCGGTAAGTTTTGATGCTTCTTGCTCAAACTTTTCAGGTTCCTTTAAGTAAAGATCTTTGAAGTAGTTTAGTACTTTCAACCAATCATCTTTGGGAAAATAAGTCCCTGCATATACAGGTCTTCCATCAGGCAGAGCAATAATATTTAACGGCCAGCCGCCCCTTCCTGTTATTAAATAAGCTGCATCCATATAAACCTGGTCAACATCAGGTCTTTCCTCTCTATCAACTTTAACCGAAACATAAAACTCGTTCATAAGGTTTGCTACAATTGTATCTTCAAAGGATTCATGTTCCATCACATGGCACCAATGGCAAGCAGCATAACCAATACTTATCACTAATAGTTTATTCTCACTTTTTGCTTTATTCAATGCTTCATCATTCCATGGATACCAATCTACCGGGTTATGGGCATGCTGCAAAAGATAAGGACTAGATTCATTAATAAGATTGTTTGTGTATTTATTTTCGTTCATTGAATCATCCTCTTGTGCGTTACAACTTATTACAAGAATTAATATTAATAGCGAGATTAGAATCTCTTTATAAAAGATTTTTTTCATTTTGTGATTTACAAAAATTAATCAAAATTTAAGTTCTAGCTCAATTGGGCAGTGATCGGAGCCCATAACTGAAGAATGTATAGAAGCAGATTTAATATTATCTTTTAAATTTTCGCTTGCATAAAAATAATCGATCCTCCAGCCAACATTTCTTTCACGGGCACGTGTAATCATATCCCACCACGTATAATTTTCCGGTTCGCTATTAAAAATTCGGAATGTATCAATAAATCCAGCAGTAAGGAATTTATCAATCCACTCTCTTTCTTCGGGTAGAAAGCCTGATGTTGCAGAGTTTTCTTTCGGTCGCGCAAGATCAATTTCTTTGTGAGCAGTATTTACATCGCCGCAAACTACTATTTTCTTTCCTTGCTTGAGAAGTTTTTTACAATGTTTTAAGAAGGCATCATAAAAAGCCATTTTATACTCAAGGCGTTCTTTTCTTGCTTTACCATTTGGAAAATAAATATTGAAAAGAATAAACTCTTCGAACTCAGTAATGATAAATCTTCCTTCGCTGTCAAATTTTTTAATTCCAATTCCGTGTTGAACATTTAACGGTTTATTTTTTGTATAGATCACAACCCCGCTATAGCCTTTTTTTTCAGCAGAAGAAAAAAATGATTCATACCCTTTCACATTTTTTAATTCATCTACAAGCTGATCGGGATGAGCTTTAGTTTCCTGCAAGCAAAGCATATCCGGGCTTTCTTTGTTGAACCAATCAAGTATTCCCTTTTTATATGCGGCTCTTATTCCGTTTACATTCCAGGACAATATTTTTATTGATTTTTTTGCCATAGTGATTTTAGATTTATGATGAATTAATTTCCGGCAGCTAGTCCCCAAATTTGTGCTATAAAAAAAGTTACTACCAATCCCATAACAATTGGTAGAAAAGTAGCGACTACCGTCCATTTAATACTTTTAGTTTCTCTATAAATAGTATAAATAGTTGTTGAGCAGGGATTATGTAAAAGACTGAACATCATTAAATTTATTCCGGTTAGTAGTGTCCAACCTCCAGCAAAAAGAATATCTGCAGTTGCAACAGTTGAATCAAGTTCAAACATAACTCCTGCACCTTCGCCAACATCTATAAGCCCAAGATTCATAACCGTAAGCATTAGAATTGTTGGAATAACAATTTCATTGGCTGGTATTGCAATAATATAAGCAAGAAATATTATTCCGTTTAAACCAAAAAGTACTGCAATAGGATCCACCCTGCTGCTAAAAATAATGCAATTGTTTCTCCTCCTACAGTTACATTTCCAACTACCCAGATAACAACTCCTGCCGGTATAGCAAAAATAATTGCACGCCACAGAACAAAAATTGTCCTATCAATTAAGGATGTATAAAGTGTTCGCATAATTCTGCGGAGGACGATATGGTGGAAGTTCAAGACTAAATGCAGAGGCCTCTCCTTTTAATACTGATTTTGATAATCCCCAGGAGACAACCAAACTAAATAAATACCCAGGATGGCAACAAAAACCACTGCCGCAGCAGAAACGATTCCTGCAAGGTAAGCAGGTACTGCGGAACCGATAAATATTGTAGCGATAAGAATTTGTGTGGGCCATCTTCCATTACAAAGCGAAAAGTTATTTGTAATTATTGCTATTAACCTTTCACGCGGGCTGTCTATAACTCTTGCTGCTATTACCCCGGCTGCATTACAGCCAAAACCCATTGCCATTGTTAACGCTTGTTTACCATGAGCACCAACTTTACGGTAAACACTATCCATGTTAAAAGATACACGGGGCAAGTAGCCTAAATCTTCTAGTAATGTAAATAGCGGAAAGAATATAGCCATTGGTGGAAGCATAACACTTATAACCCATGCCATTGCAAGATAAGCGCCGTCTATTAAAACTCCAGCTAACCAAACTGGCAAACCGATTGATAACGAAAATCCTTTAAGTATCGGCTGAAGAGTATCGATAAGTAATGATGCAAGCAATCCGGAAGGCACATTTGCACCTTCAACAGTTAACCAGAATACAATACCAAGAATAAGAAACATAACCGGGAATCCAAAGTACCTGCTCGTTAATAGCCGGTCAAGGTTTCTCTCCCAGCTAAACCGGGTTTTCTTGCCCGGAGCTGTAACCGCTTTACCTGAAATATGAGAAGCATTGGCATAAATGGATTCCATTAATTTATCGTGAAAGTTTTCACCTACCTCCCAGCGCAGGTTGTTTGCCGCTGATAGTATTGCTTCTCTTCTGTTTATTGATTCTTTATTCATTTTTATTCTAAAACCGGTTCCTGTTTTATTAATTCAGCAATTCCGGGTTTAATACTTTCAAGTTCACCCGAACGTATTGCATCAATTATACTTTGATCACCTTCCAGCAATCTTAAAGCAACCCATCTAACATTCTGCAGGTCTGGAAATTCTTCAATAAGTTTTTCAGATAGTTTTTCCACTGCAATATTTAATTCAGGTGATATATTTTTAATGCGATACGGTTTACAGATATAGCTGCCCGTTGCAACATCATGGATAGCTTTCAGCAATTCATCCATTCCTTCCCCCTGCCGTGCTGCAGCTGGTATTACAGGAACACCAAGTTCCTTTGATAAACTTCTTTCATCAATTTTAATTTGATATCGTTCTGCTTCGTCAATCATATTTAAGCAAATTACAGCATGATCAGTTATTTCCAGGATTTGAATTACAAGATTAAGATTTCTCTCAAGCCGAGTTGAATCAACAACAATTACAGTTACATCGGGCTGCCCGAAAAGAATAAAATTCCTTGCAACCTCTTCATCCGTGCTGGTTGAAAGAAGCGAATAAGTTCCGGGAAGATCTACAAGTTTGAATTTATAATCATTATACTCAAATCCACCTTCAGCCCTGGTAACAGTTTTCCCAGGCCAATTTCCTGTATGCTGTCTTAATCCTGTAAGATTATTGAACACCGTACTTTTTCCAGTATTTGGATTTCCTGCAAGTGCTACAACAAAGTTAAAATCGCTCATATTGATACCAAGCTTTTTAAGGTGCCCGATGTTATGAACAGGACATACTTCGCAGTTATGGCTTTTAATTTCAGACATTTTTTTCTATTTCCTCATCTGGCACTAAATAAATTCTTTCCGCCTGCTTTATTCTTAATGCAACGGTTGCCTCTTTTATTCTATAAGCTATAGGATCGCCACCAGCGCTCTTCATTTCATTTACTATTTCGGTTCCTGGAACCACACCCATATCCATCAACCTTCTTCTTTGCTGTCCCCTGCAGGCTTTAGATATTCCAAGTACAATTCCTTTTTCGCCAACTTTAAGTGAAGATAGTTTTTTCAGCTTTCCTTCAATTATCCGTTCACTTTTAATTGAGGTAACGGTAACATTTTTAGCAAAGAGTGGAGCCAGTGTACAATCTTCGCCGTTAGCAGTAAAACGGATTCTTTTATCGGATGATTCAATTAATCTTACCTGCATTCCAGGGTATAGCCCTGCTGCAACTAACTGTGTGTAAATAGCGTTAGGTTCATCTTCAATATGAATAATATTTGCAAACTCACCAATCTTTAAATCGTTTAAAGGTTTTCCTCTTCTGCCAGGAATTTTACCATCTGAAGTAGGAATAGGGTCACCGTGCGGATCAAAAACCGGGTTACCAATTTGTGCAGCTAATTCATCTGCTTCCGCGGGAGACAACTTGTGTTCTATCTCTTCTGCCGAGGCGTGCCATTCAAGCTCTTCAACACTAGTTTCATCGGCAAGATATTTTTCCCATAACCTGTGAACTCTAATAACTCTTAATGCATACGATTTGCCGTCGTTAGTAAGTTTAAATTTTCTTCGGAAGTACTTACTAATCCCATAACTTCGAGCCGGGTTAAAAGTAATGTTGCTTCATCAGATGAAATGGAAAGATTACCTGCTAAAGTTTCTATCGAGCAGCTAACAGATTCATATTCGCAGTTGTAAAGATGCTTTAGAGCGTTCTCCATCAAAGCACGCTGTGTTGTGCTCTTTCGGCTTTTCCACCTGGCAACCATTCCGCTACCTGGCCAGAAAATAAAAATGCATACGCCAATAATTGCTGTTCCAACTAATAAAGCTGTTAACGGGTTTACCATATTAAAAATTTATTATGATTGAATTACAAAAATATTTGATGCAAGCTTGCTGCTTAAATTTACTTCCTTGCCATCAATTAAAATTAAAATCGAGCCGTCATAATCAAGGAAATCTTTAACTTCAATCTCCCTATTCAATTCCAATCCCATTTGAGATATATAATTAAGAAAACTATTGCTAATATCGTTTACCCTAATAACAATTACTTTTGTACCGGGAGTAACTGAATTAAGCGGCACGCCCTGAGATTGTTCCGGTAACTCACCATTTTTATTTGGTATAGGATTTCCATGCGGATCAAATTCTGGAAAATCGAGCATCTCCTCCATCCTGTTTATCAGTTCATCCGAAGATGAATGTTCCAGGTTTTCGGCTTCATCATGAACTTTATCCCACGGTAGACCAACGATCTGGTGAAGAAACACTTCCCATATCCTGTGTCTTCTAACCATATTTCTTGCATAGTCTTCACCCTCTCCTGTAAGTCTTATTCCGTGATAGCGTTTATAATCCACAAAACCATCACTGGATAGTTTTTTGAGCATATCAGTAACCGCTGCATTGGAAATTTCAAGCTTCTCGGCAATTTGGTTTCCTTTTATAATACCATCCGAATCCCAGTTTTTGTAAATGGTACTTAGATAATCTTCTTTAGAAATATTTTTCATATTTATAAATTTTGATGACTAAATTTAAGCAAGCTTAAAATAATAATCAAGTGAGTTTAAACTAAATAAAATAAATTCATTTTCCACTTGAAATTAAAGAAAGCACTATTATATTTTTAATCAGACAATATTATCTGATTATAAAATAAAATAAATATGTTACGAGAAATAGTAAAAATTGATGAAGAAAAATGTGATGGCTGCGGCGAATGTGTTCCCAACTGCCACGAAGGTGCTTTACAAATAATTGATGATAAAGCCAGGTTAATTAGTGACTTGTTCTGTGATGGATTAGGTGCATGCCTTGGGCACTGCCCGCAAGGTGCAATAACTATTGAAAAGAGAGAAGCCGAACCTTATGATGAACGAAAGGTAATGGAAATTATTATTAAGGGTGGCGAGAATGTTATTGTAGCTCATCTGCAGCATTTAAAAGATCATAATGAAATGGAATACTTTAACCAGGCAGTTGAATTCTTAAATGAAAATGGAATTGAAAATCCTTTAAATGGAAGAGAATTGGAAAAACCTGACAGCAAGAGATGTGTGGATGTCCCGGTTCCAGAGAAATGACGATTGAAAGTACCGAGCTAACTGATGACGAAACTGGTAAAAGGCAATCTCATTTACGACAATGGCCTATCCAGTTACATCTTGTTTCGCCATTTGCTACAATACTATCATAAACTCAAATTTATTATTAGCTGCAGATTGTGTGGGGTTTGCTTATGCAGATTTCCATAAAGATTTTTTGAACGGAAAAAGTATTGCAATTGCATGCCCAAAGCTTGATACAAACAAACAAGTTTACCTGGAAAAACTAACTGCGATGATAAACGATGCGAACATACAATCCATAACTGTACTAATAATGCAGGTACCTTGCTGCGGCGGTTTACTTCAGCTTGCACAAACTGCCGCCGGATCTGCTAATAGAAAAATTCCGATTAATGCAGTTGTAATTGGAGTTAACGGTGAGATATTACAGGATGTGGAAGCTCCTGCTTTATAACTAAATTAAAGCTACGCTGTTTAAGATTCAATTCCCTTTCGCGCATTTATTCCTTCCTGGTAATAGTGTTTTATTTCTTTCATCTCTGTTACAAGATCAGCTTTATCCATTAGGTTATCAGGACAATACCTCCCGGTTAAAATCAGCTCAACATTTTCGGGTTTCTGTTTCATAAAAGTTAAAATTTCCTCATCAGAAAAAAGTCCAAAGTAGATTGAAACACAGACTTCATCCAGGATAATTAAATCATACTTTCCGCTTAGCATTTTTGCTTTTGCAGTTGCTAAACCGCGCCGTGCTTTATCAATTTCTTTTTTACCCGGTGGTTGTTTTTTATAAACAAAATCATCACCTGCAAACTGCTCAATTGTTATCCATTCACTTAAATGTTTTAAACTATTTTGTTCATTGTATGGAAATTCTTTCATAAACTGTACAATGTAACTCTTCAACCCATAGCCGGCGGCACGCACTGCCTGCCCAATTGCGGCAGTAGTTTTGCCTTTACCGTTACCTGTATAAATCTGAATAAAGCCTTTATCGAGTTTGATCATAAGAATATTTTTTTAAAATTATTATTTAATTCTGTTTATAACCCTGGGAGAATTATTAATTAATTATTATGCAAAATGTATTTCATCTTGCGGTTTAGAATATATTTTACTTTATTAAAGATGACTTTAGAAGATTAGTTAATTCAATCTATTCATTTTCTTTACAATTTAACAATTAAAAATATATTTGTTCAGGAAAAATTAAACGGAATTTTTTGGTTCATTAACTATGGCTATTTTAACTTCGCTGTTTTTAGTTTTTGTAATAGGTCTTTATTTTTACCTTGAAGATTAGTCATCATGGCTTCATCATTTTTTTTAGAGTAAAATTCTCACGAAATTGTTAATCCTATTATCTGCTTAACTACTATTTCCACTAATTTCTAAAATTTATCTTAACAAATATGGAAATAAATGACAGGACATATTCCTGAAAATTGATTCTTTAGGCGAATAGAATTGTTTAGAAACTAATTCTTAAAGGAAATACTAATGTCTTTTCTCGATATTCTAATTTTACTTGTTATAGCAGGAATCACCGGTTCAATTGCACGCAAACTTGTTGGTATGGATAAGGGTGGGTGCATCTTATCTATTGTTGTTGGATTTATAGGTGCTTTAATAGGAACATGGCTTGCACGCGAACTAAATTTTCCTGATTTTTTTTCTTTTACGATCAGGGGAATCACTTACCCGGTAATATGGTCTATTATTGGTGCTGTTTTGTTTACCGCGGTTTTAAGTCTGATCTCACCCAAAAAGAAAAGTTAATATTTTTGAATTTAATAGATTAACATTAAACCTTTAAATATGGGTACACATTACAAGGGAACAGCTAAAGAAAAGCTTGCTCTGGATACGTTTATTAAGCTTATACGATCCGGGAACTTTTTAAGCTCCGGGATAAATTTAATACTTGCTAAAAACTCTTTAACCGAAAGTCAGTTTAATGTGCTTGATGCTCTTTATCATCTAGGTCATCTTACTCAAAAGAAGATTGGTAAAAAATTACTGAAGAGCGGTGGCAATATAACAATGGTAATCGATAACCTTGAAAAACCAGGGCTGGTTGAACGAAGAAGAGGTAAAAAAGACAGGCGAACTTTTACAATTCATTTAACGGGTGAAGGAAAAAATAAAATAAAATCGGTAATGCCCGGTATAGTAAAATTTATTAATGAAGCGATGAATATATTAACAGTGAAAGAGCAGAATGAAATGCAGAAGATGTGTAAAGCTATCGGTTTAAAAAAGAAATAAACTACTCCTTTCCGGTAGCACTCTTATAACCATCAAGAATTTCGGGAAGCACCTTTCCAGACTTTCCCAAAAAAGAATAATCTGCAATTGAAGAAACCTCAGTCTGCTCAATATTTATTTCCACTATTACGGCACCCCCTTGTTTGGCTACAGAAACCAGCCCGGCGGCAGGATAAACTACCGCCGAGGTTCCTACAACAAAAAACATACTGCTGTTAAAAGATGCAGATTCGCCACCCCTAAATTGATCTTCAGGAAGCATTTCACCAAACCAAACAACATCAGGACGAATCAACCCGCCGCACTTGCACTTTGGCACACCTTTACTAAAATCTAATTCTTCATTGTAAAATTCTTTACAGTCAACACAAAAATTCCGTTCTATGTTTCCATGTAGTTCAAATATATCATTACTGCCGGCACGCCTGTGAAGGTTATCTATATTCTGAGTTACAACTGTAACTTTATCAAAATATTTTTGCATTTCCGCAATTGTAATATGTCCTTCATTCGGCTGTGCATCATGAATAATTTTTTTACGGTGATTATACCATTCCCACACCATTTCAGGGTTAGTTATAAATGCATTAAAGTTTGCCAGTTCTTCCGGTCTAAATTTTTTCCAAAGGCCCTCTTTACCACGAAATGTTGGGATCCCGCTTTCTGCCGAAATTCCAGCCCCGGTAAAGAACACAAGTGAAATAGCATCTCTAAGTTTATTTATAAACTCCTGTTCTATTATCAATCTTCCAATTCTTCATTTACTTCAACAAGAAGTTCATTAGCTTCCTGCAAATATTTAACGTCATCTTCCAGTATGCGCGGTGCTTTTTGAACCAATAATAAATTTTCCTTTGCAAGTTCATATTCATCTTCTTCAATATATGCTTTTGCCAGATCGAGATGATACATTCTGAAATTTGGTTTTAATTTAATTGCCGTTTCAAACTCCCTTATAGAAACATCCATATCTCCCCAGCCAAGACCAAGCGGTAATCTTAACAAGTATGCTTTTTCACAAACTTTTGAATGAGTTCTTCCAAGAACATAATGTGCAAGCGACTGGTAATAACTTCCGCCGTTACCAAGTTCAATTGCCCTTTCGCTGTCATCCTTAACATCACCCACGGTTCCGATGGCAGAAAAGACCCCTTCGAAAAGTGCAATTCTTCCATTTGCAATTGCACGTCTTACATACGGAATGGATTGGTCTGGGGCAAGCATAACAGAGCTGTCGGCGTATGCAAACGACTTTTCATAAATATCAATTTTTGCATCTTCTTCCTCACCAGTATCCTCGGGCATTTTTGCACCAATGTTAGCATATGCTCTGCTTATCCGCCAAAAAATTTCCCAGTTAGCAGGACTCATTTCATTCGCTTCAAGGAAAGTTTCCAGGGCTTTTTGATGATCGAATTCTTTATCGTATTTATCCCCTTCCCCAATCAGATCTTCAACTGTTTGAGAATATGAACTGCTTACAAAAGCAGAAACAGTTAATAAAAACAGGGTAGCAAAGGTAAAAAGTTTCATATTATTCCTTTTAAATTAATCGAATAAAGTGTTGTTTAATTTTTCCTCTTGTTCGGGAGATAGTTCGTGATTATAAAGATCGGTTTGTGCCAGGGCTATAAACTTTGTCCAGCCACGACCAGATTTTTTTTCAGTGGAAAGTGCATTTTTATATGCATTCACTTTTGCACTTAGTTCATCTGCCTGGTAGAGTGCAATTGCTTCAATTGTTTTAGGAACAACCGGCGATGCGTATTCCAGTTTACCCTGGTGACTTAATACAAGGTGTATCAAATTATTTTTTAGTTCTATTGAGAAGTCCGGTAATGATTTTGCTTCCTCACTAATTATGATTGCTGCAATTACTATGTGCCCTAAAAGTTTCCCTTTATCTGTATACTCAAAAGCTGAATCGTATTTAAGCTCTTCAGTTTTTCCAAAATCGTGAAGCATTGCCCCTGAGATTAACAAGTCCCTGTTTATTTCGGGATGAAAATCAGACATAAGATCACAAATTTTAATTATTTCAAGTGTGTGCTCAATTAATCCATGAATGTAACCATGACGCCATAATTTACCTGCGGGTGCTAAAGTGAAGTTAGTTAATCGATCGCCGGAAAATATTCTACCTAAAAGAGTTTTAAGCTGTTTGTTTGAAATTTTGTCAATCCTGTTTTCAAACTCCTCAACCATTTTACCCAAATCATGCTCCGATTTTGGAAGGAATTCTGCTGGGAAAATATTATCAGAAGGTGAAAGTAGGCGTATTTTCGAAATTCTTATTTGAGGAGCTCCCTGGAATTCTTCAATTGATCCATCAACTTTTACAACATCACCAACTTTCGAATTATTAGCCAAGCTGTTAAAATTTTCCCACACGTTAGCATTTAACGCAATAGATTGGTCCTGCAACACGAGGGAAAGATATTCTTTGCCAGCTTTTGTTGTTCGAATGTCCAGCCGGCTTATAAGCAGATAGTGATCAACAGTATCGCCGCGCTCTAATTCTTTTAATTCAGTCTGCTCAAGCATCATTATTTATCAAAAAAACTATTTCAACTTAAGAAAATCATTAATTAAAAGTAATCAATTTTACTATGACAAAGTTACTTTATCTGTTCTCTGCACATTATTCATTGTTTTACATTTTTCCAGGTTAGCTGAATATTGAGTCTAGTCTTTCAATTAAAAGTTCAGAATTAATCGGTTTAATTGGAAGTGTTTTTATTCCGAGTTCCTGGTAACTTTTTTAACCAGCTCTGTATCAGATTTAATAAGAGCAATCACAGGAATATTAAGATTTTTGTTCTCCCTTTTCATAGTCTGAACAAACTGTGAACCATCCATAAGCGGCATATCGTGTTCAGTTAAAATAAGAGAGGGCAAATAAGTTGATATAAGACCTAACGCCTCGAATCCGTTTGCCGCGCCCAGAATTTTAAAAGAGGGATACTTATCTGTAATAATTATTTCATATTCGGCTCTCAACCAATCATCTTTAATAATAAGTAAAACTGTGTTTGCCGAAGATGGAATAGTAAAATGAAACTCGCCTCCCTTACCTTCTTCCGAATACAACCAGATCTCGCCTCTATGCTTTTCTATAATCTGTTTTGCAAGAGTAAGACCTAACCCTGTCCCTTTTTCTCCTTTTGTTCCTTCGGTTGAAAATAATTTTCCTATTTTAAAAAGTTTTTCTTTGTTTATATCCGAAATACCTACACCCTCATCTTTAACAACAAATTCTACAAAGTCTTCGTTAAAAACATTTGCTGTTACTTCTACAAATCATTTTCCCTGGAGAATTTTACTGCATTGCTGATAAGATTTGTAATTACCTCATTTAGCAGCCGTTCATCTGCATCTACATAAATCGAATCAGGAATATTAACTTTAATATCTACATTCTTTTTTACTGCAATCCTGGTAAGATGAGAAACACAATTAAACACGGAACTTTGCAAATGAATCCGGTTGTGTTCAATTTTTATCCTACCAGTTTGAAGCCGCGACCAATCGAGTAAATAATTTATCATCTGCAGCTGGTTCTGCGATGAATCATTAATATAGCTAAGGTATTCGGTTCTTTCCTTCTCAGAAATACTAGATTCGTTAAGCAGAATTTCTGAAAAACCAAGTATGCTTGTAAACGGAGCTCTTAGATCGTGGGAGAGAACTGAAATAAAATTATCTTTTGAGGAGTTAAGTTCTTTTAATTCTTCAATGCGTTTGTTAAGTTCGTTCAGTTTACTTTTTGTTTTGGAAATGTCTGTTACTCTTCCGACATATTCAGTGATGCTACCTTTTTCATTACGACTGACATTTATTTCTTCTTTTATCCAGGTTATTTCCCCATTTTTTCTCTTAATCCTGTAATCGAGTTCAGTGTGTGTTTTTGAAACATCATCTTCAAACTGATCAATCAATTTTCTGTAATCAGGAAGGTCTTCTTTAAGAATAAGATCCTTATACTTACCGGGGAGAGATCGAATTTCATCAGAAGAATAACCTGTAACTGATGAAACATTATCGGAGTAAAAATAATTTTGCTCTTCACCATTGATATTAAGAGACCAAAAAAATTCATCTTTAAATTTGTTGGCAAACCGGTCCGTAATTTTCTCAAATTGGTTATTCATAGAAGTAAAAAATAATAATTAAGTTCCTGAATAACACGTGCTACAATTATCACCTTAGAAATTCATCAAATAAAGCAAATATTTTGATCCAATTATTCAGGTTATTGTCTTTACACAATAAACACTTTTGCAACATCAACTAATAGTGAAGGATTGTTTATCAGCGCAGTGGTAAAAACTTTTCCAAGTGTTCGTTTTTCCAATGGTACTTTAGAAGCAGCGTGAGCTATACTGTTAAACTTATCATCTGAAAAATTGAATATCCCTTCCTTCAACTTGTTAAAAGTTACATGTCTTTTACCAAGCCGGTCATTCCATGCTTTGTCATAAGTTAAAAGATGATCTAACTTATTCATCTTAACAGCTTCGGCAGCAATTCTGCCAGCTATGCTTCCACCAATCATTCCGCTGGCAATACCTCCGCCGCTAAGCGGATTAACCTGCCTTGCAGCATCGCCAACAAGTGCGATACCTGGTGCCGATATTTTTTCTAAACCAGGAGTACTCGGAACACCCCCTGCGATTGTTGTTAATACCGGCGCATTTGGATAATGTTTTTGCATAAATGAATCTAGAAAGGATTGTGCGGATCTTTTTTTGCCAATCATTCCACTAACACCCAAACCAATATTTGCTGTATCATCACCTTTAGGAAAGACCCAGAAATAACCTTCGGGAGCAACATTTTTACCAAAATAAAAGTAGAGAGTATCCTGGTTGATATTAATATTTGATGCAGTTATTTGCACACAACATTCCATATCCCTGAAATCGATATGGTAGTTAATCCTGCCCATCTTCCAACTCTCGATTCAACTCCATCTGCAGCAATTACAATTTTGGCTTTTAATTCTTTCTGCTCTCCCTGGTGTTCATATTTCACTCCACAGACTTTATCATTTTCAAATAGCAAACCATTAACATAAGCACGAGTTAAAATCTGCACACCTTCTTTTGCAGCACTCTTCGCCAACTCGTAATCGAAGATTCTTCTTTCGAGAACATAACCTTCATCCTTAGAATCGAATTGAACAACAACTTCTGTATCATCCGGCGCAATCATCGCAAATTTATTTATATGCGCCCTTATCCATCGTTCATCGGAATCGATAAATTCTTCGACACCCGCTTTGCTAATAGCTTCGCCACATCTAACCGGGTAACCTACGTCTCTATCCTTTTCAAGCATTAAAACAGAAACACCTTGCTCTGCTGCAAACCTTGCTGCCATTGATCCGGCAGGACCAGCACCAACAACTATTATGTCATAATCGTGTTGCACTAAACAGGTATTCCTTCTTTGTTAAATTGAATAACCTCAATAGGGCAGCTCCAAATACATTTTGAACAGTTTGTACATCGCTCATCAATTATAGAAATTTCTGCTTCTTTCAGCTCTATCGCGTCTTCCGGGCAAATTCCAACACAGCAGCCGCAAAAATCACATTTATCCGGAAGGATTTCAATCATCAATATTCCGGTTTTAGCTTTCCTTAATTGCATAACGATTCAGAATTTAAATGTGTTAATTTCAAATTAAAAATTAGTTGAACTTTGCTGAATTTTCAAAAGTGAAGTTACTTAAAGATGGCTTTATATTAAAGCACCTATGTTTATATTAAGCTTAGTACTACTTAACTAATTAAAAAAATTATTATGTTGTTTAGCAGAAAATATTAAATCTATTATATGGCTAAAACTAAAAAGTTCGGAACATTCAGCGGAGTATTTACACCCTCCATCTTAACAATACTTGGTGTTATAATGTATTTACGACTCCCCTGGATTGTTGGGCAGGCGGGACTGTTTGCAGCACTTGGTATTATACTTATAGCTCACTTAATTTCCATCACAACCGGGCTTAGTGTTTCATCAATTGCAACTGATAAAAAAGTAAAAGCCGGTGGAACTTATTATATGATCTCCCGGAGTTTAGGGTTGCCTATCGGCGGAACCTTAGGTCTTGCACTTTTTGTCGGCTTATCATTCAGCGTAAGTTTATATCTAATAGGATTTTCTGAAACTTTTTTAGCTTACTGGGGTTTTGAAGTATCTAAAACTACTATTAGAATAACTGGAACCATTGTGCTGCTTTTTGTAACCGGCATAACTTTTCTAAGCACAACGCTTGCAATAAGAACCCAGTTTTATATTATGGCAGCAATTGTTCTTTCCCTCTCTTCAATAATCTTCGGTAGTCATTCTTTCGAACCATCAAAAATTCTACTTACACCAACCTCCGATGCAGTTCCTTTCATAGTGATGTTCGGAATATTTTTTCCTGCAGTAACCGGATTTGAAGCAGGAGTTTCGATGTCGGGCGATTTACAGGATTCTAAAAAATCAATTCCAAAGGGAACCATCTCTGCAATATTAGTTGGATTGATAGTCTATATCTGTCTTGTATTTTTCTTTTCATACACTGTGGAATCGGGAATACTTGTTAACGACCCGCAGGTATTGTTAAAAATTGCGTTCCTTCCTGAACTTGTTATTGCAGGTATTTGGGGCGCAACTCTTTCATCGGCTTTTGGCAGTATTCTGGGAGCTCCACGAATTTTACAGGCAACAGCAAAAGATAAAATCACTCCAAAATTTTTTAGTAAAGGATTTGGAGTACTTAATGAACCAAGGAACGCATTGCTTTTAACTTTTGCGATCGCTGAAGCAGGAATTCTTATTGGTGAGTTGGATGTTATTGCAAGAATTGTTTCGATGTTCTTCATCACGGCATATGGATTTTTAAACCTAAGCTGTGCAATTGAAAACTGGGCAGGTTCTGATTTTCATCCCGAATTCAGAATTCCTATGTGGGTTAGTTTACTTGGTGCAGCTGCATGTTTTGTTGTTATGATTCAACTTGATCTGCTTGCCATGATATTAGCCACAGTACTCCTTGGCGCACTTTTTACTTACCTGCAAAGGCAAGAGCTAAAACTTAATAGCGGTAATGCATGGAATGGTTTTTGGGATTCAGTAGTAAGGTTCGGCTTAATAAAATTAAAAAACGAAAAAATTGAATGGAGAAACTGGAGACCGAATATCATACTTTTTAGCGGGGGAAGTTATGCGCGCCCATATTTGATTGATCTTGGAAAAGTACTCGTTGGCAAACTTGGAATTCTTTCTAATTTCGATTTAATAGAGAATACATCTTCCGAATTATTATTTACAAAAGCAGAGCAATCAGTTAAACAAGAAGGTGAAGAAGATGAAGATGACAAGGGTGTTTTTACAAGGAGACATGAGTGCAGAGATATTTATGAAGGGATGGAAATTATTGCAAGCATGTACGGGTTTTCAGGAGTTGAACCAAATACAATTTTTATGGGATGGCCAAAGCAAACAAAAAAGCCAATGAAGTTTGCCCACCTGCTTAAACGGCTAAATGATCTCGATTATAACTCACTCCTTTTAAATTATGATGATGAAAAAGGGTTTGGTGATAAAAAGAAAATTGATATCTGGTGGCGTGGCGGAGGTAATAATTTTTCGCTGGCAGCAACTCTTGCAAGGTATATTATTTCTGGTGACGACTGGCGTGATACTGAAATACGTTTGTTAACCATTAAAGATAAATATTCAAACGCAAGAGTTCTTGAATATGAAACTAAACGGGTTTTGAAATACTTTAAGGATTGATGCAACAGCAAAAATTATTGAAAACACGAATGAAGAAAGAAATATTTTTGATATCTTCCGCGAAGAATCACAAAATTCAGATCTTTCTATGTTCGGTATACCACCCATAGATGAGGAAAATCCAGCTGGTTACATTGAAAATATAAATTCATTGTTAAATAATGTAGGGACTACTCTGCTCATTAATGCATCATCATTCTTTACAGAGATTAAGAGTACAGAAGAACAGGATTGAAACAGGGATCAGTTAGGTAAGTTCTTTATCGCTTAATTCTTCTCTTAATTTTTTCTTCTCCTCTTCAAGTTCTTTATTGGCGTGCATTAAATTAATGTGCGCTTCTTCATCTTCAGCCAATTCAAGTTCACGGTGATTTGTTAATATCTGTTCATCTATTTTCTCAAACCTGAATCGCAGAATAATATCCTTAGCATACTTTAGGACTATCATCTCATCAGTTATACCGGGAAAGCGGTTATCCCAGTTGCTACTAATGGAATGTTTATCGAATGTAATTTCGCGCACATAAGTTTCAAGCTGTTCATCTTGCAAATTTGTAAATACGAAATCGGCGGTAACATTTTCATCCTTTTGAAACTCATTTTTAATAATGATTACTATTTTACGATGAAATCCCTCTGCAAATTCATCGGGTTGGATGTATTTGAAAAGAAATTCTTTAATATTTTTATCAGACTCGAATAGGAGCTTAATTATTTCTGTTTCCAGATTATATATTACCGGCGATTCAATTCTTGATTCGGTAAGTGCAAGCGTGCTGGTTGTCGAATCATCTTTTGCTTTAATTTTTATTCTACTTCTTTCAAACTTTTCTACTTGGTTAATCTGCTTAATAAGCTCACTCTCCAAAAGTTTTTCGCGTATATTAAACTTCTTCGCAATGTTCTTAAGTAAAAGGAGTCCGTTTTAGCTCATCACTTATTAAAGCAACAGGTTTAACCAGCTCTCTTATTGCCTCTGCTGCAGTTGCAGGGTCATCAAACTTACCAAGGGAATCGTAATAACGTGTTTGGTATTCAAGAAAATTTTCCGCTTTTTTAATTAATTCATCAAATTCATCTTTCCCATATTTATTTACAAAAGAATCGGGATCTTCTCCTTCGGGAAGTGAAACTATTTTTACCTCCATAGCTCTTTTTAAAAGAAGTTCAATACTCCTCATCGAAGCTTTTATCCCTGCAGTATCTGAATCGAAAAGGAGCACAACATTTTTTGTATACCTGCTTAAAAGCTGAACCTGGTCGTCTGTTAGAGCAGTGCCCGAAACCGCAACAACATTCTTTGCCCCGTTCTGGTAAAGCGATATCAGGTCCATGTAACCTTCAACTAAAATCGCTTTATCAAGTTTCCTTATATCATCTTTTGCATGAGATAGACCGTAAAGTGTTCTTCCTTTAATATAAACTAGTGATTCGGGTGAGTTTAAATACTTGGCTGATTTTTCTTTATCATCCAGGATTCTTCCTGCAAAAGCAACTACTCTTCCGTTTGGTGAAAAGATCGGGAAGATTATCCTGCCGGAAAGTTTATCATAAACTCTGCCTTCCTTATTTCTTCCGACTAAACCAAGGGCAACAATTTTATCTTCATCAAAACCTTTTTCTTTGCTGAAATTTAGAAAGTTTTCCCAGCCGCGCAGTGCGTAACCCAATCCAAACGTGCGCATTGTTTGCGTTTTTATATTTCGTTTCTGAAAATATTCTCTGGCAAATTTTCCTTCATCATCATTAAGTAAAAGATTAGAAAAATATTTTGCTGTTTCCGTATTTATATCGTAATATATTTCCTGCTCAGTTTGCTGCTCGCTGTAACCGGTTTGTTCGTAATCGATTGTAATTCCCAATTGCTCTGCAAGCTGCTGCACAGATTCAACAAAAGAGATTTTCTGGAACTCCATTAAAAATTTAAATACGTTGCCGCCAGTGTGGCAGCCGAAACAATGGAATATCTGTTTCTCTTCACTTACAGTAAAAGATGGTGTTTTTTCGTTATGGAAGGGCACAAACCGATGTAATTTTTGCCTCTTTTACGCAGCTGCACAAACTCAGAAACAACATCAACAACGCTGGCTGAAGTTCTTACTTCTTCTATTTTAGATTCGGGTATTCTCATATTTATTTATACACCTATGGTGTAAATATACACTTAACAGCAGGAATTGTGAAGATTAAAAAAAGTATATTTAATATCGAATAATCAATTTATTTATATTTGCAATTATTAATGATAGGAATAGCATTTTAAATATATGAGCTTAGTAAATAAAAATAGTGTGCTTCTGTTTCTTCCTGCAAAGGATTTTAACGAAGAAGAATATTCCATTGTAAGAAAACTTTTACTAAAGTACGATAAAAATATTTTCATCACTTCGGATGACCATTATGTTTGCTCTGGAAGTAAGGGAATGAAGGTTAAATCGGATACAAGTTTTTATAATATTAACATAAAGAACTTTGCAGCGTTAGTTCTTGTTGGCGGGGAAGGAAGCAAAGCTTACTGGGATAATGAAAAATTGCATACTATAACAAGGATTTTTAACGATGCTCAATAAAGTAATCGGGGCAATTTGCTCTTCGCCTATAATTTTAGCAAAAGCAGGAATTCTTAAAGAATAAAACAGCAACTTGTTATTATAAAGATAAAAACGAGTTGATGAATTTAGGAATAGATTACCAGGACAGAGCAGTAGTAACCGATAAAAATATCGTAACCTCAAATGGCTCACAATCTGCCGCACAGTTTACCGAAGCAGTTCTTCATTTAATAAAATAATTATTAAAGTGTTCTAAATATCCGCCATTTATCTAAAGTATTGTTGAAGCAAAAACTATTTAAGTTTGATGATTGATAAGTAAAAAAAATATTGTAACAGCTTAACCGAATACTCGCGGTTTAAAACAAGAGAAGTCTTTGTGGGAAAAATACCCCTCGGTGATAATAATCCAATCCGCATTCAATCGATGACTACAACCAATACAATGGATACCATTGCCACAGTTGAACAAACAATTAGAATGGTTGATGCCGGTTGTGAATATGTAAGAATTACAGCACCAAGCATCAACGAAGCAAAAAATCTTGAGAATATTAAAAACGAACTTAGAAAACGAGGATACGATATTCCTCTTATTGCAGACATTCACTTTACCCCCAATGCAGCGGAAATTGCTGCGCAGATTGTTGAAAAAGTAAGGGTTAATCCTGGAAATTATGCAGATAAGAAAAAGTTCGAACAGCAGGAATATACAGATGGAGAATATGATGCAGAACTTGAGCGGATAGGAAAAAAATTTACGCCGCTTGTAAAGATTTGCAAAGAGCATGGAACAGCAATGCGGATAGGTACAAACCATGGTTCGCTCTCCGATAGAATAATGAATCGTTACGGCGATACCCCGCTCGGGATGGTAGAATCAGCGCTTGAGTTTGTAAGAATTTGTGAAGAACTGGATTACCATAACATTGTTTTATCGATGAAAGCCAGCAATACGCAGGTAATGGTTCAGGCATACCGGCTGCTCGTTAACCGAATGATAAATGAGGGAATGAATTATCCTCTTCATCTTGGTGTAACTGAAGCGGGGGGCGGAGAGGATGGAAGAATCAAGTCTGCCCTTGGCATAGGAACTTTGCTGGAAGATGGATTGGGTGATACAGTCAGGGTTTCGCTTACGGAAGATCCGGAATATGAAGCCCCGGTTGCAATTTCACTTGTTAACAGGTACATAAACCGTAAAGGGCACAAACCAATTGTACCAATAGATAAAAACCCGGTAGATCCTTTCACTTATGTAAAGAGAATATCGTTAGAATTACCAGGTATTGGCGGAAGTAATCATCCAATTGTAATCGCAGATTTTAGTTCGTATAAAAATATCTCTTACGATGATTTAAAAGATATCGGTTATGTCTATGATGCTGCGATAGATAAATGGAATGTAAGCGATATTGCTGCAGATTTTATTTTTACCGGGAATAACATCTTATCATTTCCAATTCCCTCAGGGTTAAAACAAATTTGTAATTATCACCATTGGTTAAATTTAACTGAAGATAAGGATTCCTATCCTCTGCATACAGTTGAAGGTTATCTAACTCTAAATAAATTATCTGCAACGCTCAATTTTCTTAAAATTAATTTTGATGAACTTACAGAAAAATTAATTAAAAAGCTGAAAGAAAACAATAATACAGTTCTGATTATTGAATCAATAAACATTCACGGAATGGCTGATCAGCGACGATTCTTTTTTGAGTTGAAGAATAATGAGCTGAATAATCCTGTAATCATTAAACGAGATTATAAAAATATTTCTCTTGATGAACTGCGACTCTATTCATCAACAGATTTGGGCACTTTGCTGATTGATGGAATGGGTGACGGTGTTTGGATTACGAACAATCAAATGATGCGAGCTAAGAAAGAGAATAATAAGACATCTTTTGTGAACGAATCCCAAACAAAATTTATCAACCGTACCTTGTTTGGAATTCTACAGGCCGCAAGAGTAAGAATTTCCAAGACAGATTATATTGCCTGCCCATCCTGCGGCAGGACTCTATTCGATCTGCAGGTGACAACGGAAATGATAAGGAAGAGAACAAGTCACTTAAAAGGATTAAAAATTGCGATTATGGGCTGTATTGTTAATGGTCCCGGTGAAATGGCTGATGCGGATTACGGATATGTCGGTTCTGGAGTTGATAAAATTTCACTTTATAGAGGAAAAGAAGTTGTAAATAATAATGTCCCTTCTGAAAAAGCTGTAGATTCGTTGATAAATTTGATAAAAGTGGACGGAAATTGGACAGATCCTGCTTAAAACGATTCGGTTGCAATTCACCATCCCAATTGATTCTTTTCTCTAAATCATTTATATTTCAACACTTAATATGATTGGATTAAAATTTCACATTTTAAAGTTTATTGTTAGAAAATACATAGGGGAATGTAAAGTCTCCGGTTAAAAGGATAAAATTATTAAATGCACTTCAACGATAGAAGTGCATTTTTTTTTGATATGATCTGCAAAGATGTTATATATTATTTAGAAAGTTGGGCACCGAAGGGGATTGCCTGGGAACGCGATAATGTTGGTCTGCAGGTGGGAACTGAAAACAGGGGGATAAAGAATATCCTGCTAAGTCTGGATTTAACTTTAAAAGTAATTGATGAAGCAATAAACAGGAACTGCAATCTTATTATCACACATCATCCACTCCTATTTTACCCGCTGCATAAAATTGATACGGAGAATGACCAGAAATCTAAAATGATAGAGCTGCTCGTAAAAAATAATATTACACTCTATTCTGCTCACACAAACCTGGATATGGCAAAAGATGGTGTCAGTTTTCAGCTTGCAAATAAATTAAAATTACAAAACCTCAACTTTCTTACGAACTTAGACAATAACCAGTTAAAGCTTGTAGTATTTGTTCCGGCAAGCCATTTAAATACAGTAGCCGATGCAATTCATAGTTATGGCGGTGGAATTATTGGAGAGTATTCACATTGCAGTTTTCGTACCGCCGGAACGGGAACTTTTATAGGTTCAAATTCATCCAATCCCGCAATAGGTAAGAAGGGCAAACTTGAAAAAGCAGAGGAAGTTAAACTGGAAGTTCTGGTAGATTCATTCAAATTGAGCAATGTAATTTCTGCAATGAAGCATGAACATCCTTACGAAGAGGTTGCTTACGATCTTTATCCCCTAAAAAATGAAAATGTAAATTACGGAATGGGTGTAGTTGGAGAGCTATCAGCACCAATGACTGCAAATGATTTTCTAAAACATGTTTCCACATCATTAAAAATAAAAAATCTGCGTTACACTAACGGTACACAGCAACGGATTAAAAAAGTTGCTGTATGTGGTGGCTCAGGAAGTGAGCTTATACCCGATGCCTTAAATAATAAAGTTGATGCATATGTAACTGCTGATGTAAAATACCATAGTTTCCAGGATGCCCAAGGGAAATTGCTTTTAATTGATGCTGGGCATTATGAAACTGAAATTTTTTGCATTGATGAAATTCAAAAAAGACTAAGAAAATTTTTAATAAATAATTCTAAAATAATAGTTTTTAAGTTTAGGGGCTCAACTAACCCCGTGATTTTTTTTAACAATTAAGGAGTCAGGAAAATTGTATAACAGATTAAAAATTCTTTACCAGTTTCAGCAAATTGATGACCAGTTGGATGAACTTGAGGAATTAAGAGGTGATCTTCCTAATGCTGTAAGGGAGCTGGAAGACCAGATTAACAGCTTAAAAGAGGATACCTCCAGTAAAGAAAAAGAGCAAAAAGATTCGCTTAAAAAACGTGAGAAAAATGAAGAAGAGATTGAAAAGCAAAAAGAGAATCAGAAAAAATTCAAAGCTCAACTTTACCAGGTAAGAAACAATAAAGAATACGATGCTCTTACTAAAGAAATTGATCATACTGATGATTTGGTAAGTAAATTGGAAGCTGAAAATGATGGGTTAGCTGATCTGAGTAAAAGCCTTACGCATCAAATTGAAGATTTAAAACCAAAGCTTTTTGAATTAAAAGATGAACTGAAAGCTAAAGAGGCAGATCTAAAAGAGATTGTAAAGGCGAACGAAAAGGAAGAAGCAAAACTTCTAAAAGAAAGAAAAAAGATTGAAGGAGAGGTTAAAAAACCTGACCTTTCTGCTTATAAGCGCATCAGAAAAGCAAAGCGAGGTCAAGCAGTTTCAACTATAAAAAGGTCTGCTTGTTCCGGCTGCCATAATATTGTTCCTTCGCAGCGGCAATTAGAAATAAGAAGAAACAACCGACTCTTCTTTTGCGAATATTGCGGTCGCATTCTTGTTTCTACAGAAATTGCCGAATCTGAAAATTAATAACGTGCTGCTGCTAATAATTTTATACTGATTAAGGTAAAGTTATTTAGTATATTTATACAGATTATAGTTTATAGAAATTATTAATAAAAGCTCATTTAAAAGAGCAAAAGATTTTTAATAAAGAAAAATAAAATGTCTCAGTCCGGGCAATTGCTCTTCCGGTTTAACGGGAGGGAGGAAAGTCCGAACTTCAGAGAACAGGGTGCCGGGTAATACCCGGGATTCCGGTTTATCCGGAATACTGCTAGTGCCACAGAAAATACACAGCCCGGTTCTGCCGTGGCAAAGGTGAAAAGGTGGGGTAAGAGCCCACCGTTCCGATGGTAACATCGGAAGCAAGGTAAACCACACCCGAAGCAAGACCAAATAGGGAAATCGCTTTTCTTAATTGAAATGCGGGGTGTTCGCCCCGATGGTTTCCGGGTAGGTCGCAAGATTCCAATGGTAACGTTGGAACCAGATAAATAATTGCCGTCCCGATTTTACCGGGATTACAGAATTCGGCTTACAGGGCTGGGCTATTTTATTTGTTCTTTACATTTTTTCAATTTGATTGCCGATGCTAACAAAACGCTGGACAATTAAGAACGTAGAGGACGAATATTCAGTTAAGTCCTTAGCTGATTCACTGAATATCTCCGATATATTGGCAAGCTTGCTTGTTGAAAGAAATATAAAAACCTTTTCCGAAGCGAAACAATTTTTCAGACCTACTCTCGAATCCCTCCACGATCCCTTTCTTATGGATAACATGGAAGAAGCTACTACAAGATTAATTGAAGCTTTAACCGAAAACCAATTAATTTGTATTTACGGCGATTACGATGTAGACGGCACCTGCGCCACCGCAGTGCTTTATTTATTTCTTAAAGAACTTGATGCAAATGTTGATTATTACATTCCCAAAAGATTGGAAGAGGGATACGGATTATCTAAAGCTGCAATTGACCAGGTAAAGGAAAAAGGAACTTCGCTGCTTATCACTGTAGACTGCGGCATAACGGCTATTGAAGAGACTGAATATGCAAACCAGCTTGGTATGGATGTAATTATTTGCGATCATCATCAGCCAAAAGAAGAGATTCCAAATGCAGTGGCAGTTCTCGATCCTCTAAAACCAAATTGCAATTATCCTTTTAAATATCTCTCAGGAGCGGGCGTTGCATTTAAACTTGCACAAGGTATCGGCGAACGAATAGGGAAGAGAGACTTGTGTTTACAATACCTCGATCTTGTTGCCCTGGCAGGTGCTGCAGATATTGTTCCTTTAAATGATGAAAACAGGGTGCTAGTTGCAGAAGGTTTAAATATGATAAACCATACTCCACGTCCGGCAATGGAGGCACTCATTGAGATTAGTCATTTACAACCCGGTCAGTTAAACTCTGGTCAGGTAGTTTTTACAATTGCACCAAGAATAAATGCCGTTGGTAGAATGGGTGATGCTGAAAGAGCGGTTGAGTTATTAATAACCGATGATAAAAACGAAGCTCTAAAACTTGCCCGGGTTTTGGAGACGGAAAATTACGAGCGTAGAAAAATTGATGTAGACACTTTTGAATCTGCAATAGAAATGGTTGATAATTATCTTGATAAGAAGAACGATTTCGCAATTGTGTTACACTACGAAGACTGGCATCCAGGCGTAATTGGAATTGTAGCTTCACGACTTGTTGAAAAATATTATCGCCCTACTGTTTTGCTTACAACTATTGATGGCGTTGCTAAAGGTTCAGCCAGGAGCATTACCAACTTTAATATATATGAAGCGCTTGAAAAGTGTGAAGGTTTATTGCTCCATTTTGGCGGGCACCGGATGGCAGCAGGTGTAGCTGTAGAGTTAGATAAAATTGAAGAGTTTAAAGAAATGTTTAATAATATTGTTCGGGAAACTGTAACGGTAGATGATCTCTTGCCGGAAATAAGAATAGATTCCAAACTAAAGTTTTCAGAAATAACTCCAAAATTTCTAAAAATTCTTGAACAATTTTCACCGTTTGGCCCTGGAAATATGCGACCCGTGTTTTTATCAGAAAATGTACAAATTTCAAATACGCCGCGCATTGTTGGTACAAATCATTTATTATTAAGTTTGAAGCAGGAAGGATCTGAAAGAATTTTCGATTGCATTGGTTTTAATATGGGAGAGTTTTGCGATCCGATACTAAAAAATAATTCGAAGTTAGATGTGGTTTTTACAATTGATAGAACTGTACGCGATGGAAGGGTTTTTCCGCAATTCAGATTGAAAGATATTAAAATAGAAGAGAATATTCAGGAGACAGTTTAATGTCCGGTCATTCAAAATGGTCAACCATTAAAAGAAAAAAAGGTGCTGCAGATGCAAAGCGTGGTAAAATGTTTACCAAGCTTATTAAGGAAATTACGATAGCTGCAAGAGAAGGTGGAGGCGATCCGGGAATGAATCCAAGATTGCGCCTTGCAGTTGATAACGCAAAAGCTGCTAACATGCCGGCTGATAATATTGAACGCGCAATCAAAAAAGCTACAGGTGAACTTAAGGGTGTAATTTTCCATGAACTAACTTACGAGGGCTATGGACCATCGGGGATTGCTGTTATTGTCGAAGTTGCTACAGATAATAAGAACAGAACTGTTGCTGATGTAAGACATCTCTTTAGCAAATATAACGGAAGTTTAGGCGAAAATGGATCTGTTGCATGGATGTTCGACCGCAAAGGTGTAATTACACTTCCTACGCAGGATAAAACTGAAGATGATATTATGGATATAGTTTTGGAAGCCGGTGCAGAAGATCTTCAAACAGAGGAGGATTTTTTTGAAGTTCAAACTGAACTGGAATCTTTTGACCCTGTTAGAAAAGCACTTTTAGCACAAGAACTTCAGGTTGAAAATGCTTCTTTACAATGGATTGCAAAAAATATTGTTAAGGTAAACGGCGAAGATGCTGAAAAAGTCATTAAGTTAATAGATGCACTTGAAGAGAGTGATGATGTACAGAACGTTTTTTCAAATGCTGATTTTGATGAAGACGTGAATTTAAAATAAATTTAAGCCGGTAATCTTTTTTCCGGCTCTTAAGTATGATAATTCTTGGAATTGATCCCGGAACCAATATAACCGGATATGGGATTATAAAATATAAAGAAAACACCTGTACACAAATTGCAAGCGGAATTATAAAACTTCCATCTTCCAAATCAATACCCCATCGTTTAAAAATAATTTATGATGAACTTGATAAGCTGATTAAAACTTATAAACCGGATGAGTTTGCAATCGAAACAGCTTTTTATGGTAAGAATGTTCAATCTGCAATGAAGATTGGCTATGCAAGAGGTGTATCTATCCTTGCAGCTGTAAACAATGGCATTCCAACAAATGAATATTCTCCAAGGGAAGTAAAAAAATCAGTGGTGGGTAAAGGCGCAGCTACAAAAGAACAGGTAAATTATATGATAAAAACCCTGCTGAATATTAAAAATGATAATATGAAAAATGATGAGAGCGATGCGCTTGCTATTGCACTTTGTCATGCTTTCAGGTTTAAAATGCCTTCCAATAAAAAAAGCAATAGCTGGAAAGCATTTACTGGAAGCGAACCCGGAAAGAGTGATTGATTAGGTTTCATATCTTTATAGCATTAATTTTACATAAACATGTTAAGTAAATTCCTATGAGTTTAATGTGATTGGTTTTCTTACTGGTAAAATAATTTCAGCTAAACCCACACAGCTTCTTTTAGATGTTAACGGGGTTGGTTACACTGTTTCAATATCGATTAACACATTTGAAAAAATTTCCGGCAAAGAAACTGCTTCACTCCATATCTACACAAATGTAAAAGAAGATTCAATTTCACTGTTCGGATTTTTTAAAGAGGCTGAAAAGGAAATGTTCGAAATTCTTATCTCAGTTTCAGGAGTTGGTCCAAAATCTGCGCTTGGACTTTTATCAGGAATTTCAGTTGAAAATCTTAAGCACGCAATTATTGAAGAAAATGTTTCCAGGATAGTGGCTGTTCCGGGAATTGGAAGAAAGACAGCAGAAAGATTAATTCTTGAGCTTAAATCTAAAGTTGGTGCAATTGAAGACGGTGAAGTTGCTGCTCATCCAAGCCGCAAACAGGAAGCAATTTCTGCGCTTACTACTCTTGGTTATAATATCAAATTTGCAGAAAATGCTGTAATTAAAATCTTATCTGCAGAACAGGATTGCGGGTTGGAAGAATTAATTAAAAAAGCTCTCTCCGAATTAAACAGGTAAAGTACTACTTAACTCCACAGTTTAGTTCAGCAATTCCTTCAATCTTTCCAACAAGCTTATCTCCACGGTTTACTTTACTAACTCCGGCAGGAGTGCCTGTAAAAATCAAATCACCTTTTTCTAAAGTCATCACAGAAGAAACATATTCCACAAGTTCAGCAGGATTAAAAATCATACTGGATAAAGTATCTTCCTGTTTAATAACACCGTTTACGCTTAGTGTTATTTTTTCATCAAGAGATAATTTATAATCTTCTTTAAGAATAAAATCAGAAATAACAGCAGAAGTATCGAAACATTTTGCAAGTGTCCAGGGATGCCCTTTGCTTTTTAATTTTGATTGCACATCACGCAATGTCATATCCAATCCAACACCATAACCTGCAATTGCATTCTCTGCTTCTTCAAGAGATGCATCTTTAACTTTTGCCCCGATGAGTAAAACAAGTTCAACTTCGTGATGCAATTCATTTCCAAAAGAAGGATGGATAATATCTTCTCCTGAATGAATTACAGCGGAAGCTGGTTTTAAAAACAAAACTGGTTTAGCGGGAACTTCATTACCAAGTTCTTTTGCATGCTCTGCATAGTTTCTGCCAATGCAAACAATTTTCCCTATTGGAATTTGTTGATTACTGTTTTTTGATTTTTATTTCGTGCATAGGTTTAAATTAGCTAATTATTATTTGTGTAAATATAAAAGAAGGGTATCAGAATTGATAATTCTGATTTAGATTTGACTGGTTTCTAAGAACTACTTTAGAAGTATCATCTTCTTCAAATCGGAAAATACTGGAATACCTTTTTCATTTTGTACTATTATATGACAAACATAGAATCCGCTGGCAAATGGATTTTTAACTGTTAACATTTCAACTTTTCCTTCACCCTTAAACTCCACTTCATAATATCCTGCATTCTGGAATTGATTTGCCAACACTTCTATTAATTCTCCCTTAACATCATATATATACAGCTTTACATATCCTCTCTCTTTTAGCCTGTAACTGATCTTTGTTGAGGGATTGAAAGGGTTCGGGTAGTTCTGGTATAACTGGTAATTGCTTACTGTTGTTGGGTATTCTTTAACTGATGTGATTAATACCGCTAACTCTTCAGAGGGTTCAGATTCATTCCCTTGATTATCCGTTGCTGTTAGTTTGTAATAAAATGCTTCAACCTCGTTGGGAATTATGTGCATGTAAAATGTGTCAGTTAATGAAAGTACAAATGTTGTTGAATCTGCTGTGAAGTTTGCTGTTGTATCTCTGAACAAACTGTAATGGCTGAAATCTGCCTCCGTGTTATAGTTCCAGCTAATTGTGATAATATTACTGTCAACCTCTGCCGTAAGGTTTACAGGTGGTCTTGGTGAAAGGTCTAAGTATGTATAGCTTTCTCCAAAAGGTCCCCCATACAAACCAATATCACTTCTCGTGCTGTCCTTATCCAGAATATTCGGATCTCCTGCGTTAATCAAAGGAGAGAACATCTGTAAATGAAAATCTAATTCTCCTTGTGTTGTGTCATCATTAACTATCATTGGATCCACTGATAGATTTGTTGTGTCAGGAATAAAGTTGTGGTAACTAACCTCAGTATTCCAAGCATTATTGTAATATGCCGATACGCTTCCTGAACCATAATTTTCTATCCCATAATCAGCACCTATTATTGAATTATTAATGATTTGAACTAAATGACTATTATCACTACCAACAGAAATTCCGACCCCAATATCCCCATAAATCAGATTATTCTTCTCCATTGTCGGTACAGCCCAGTTTGAAATGCCTGTTGAATTGGGAAAACTACCCTCTGATATTATCAAATTATTAAATATCTTTGCTGTATCTGAAGTGCCGCCTGAAATTCCCCCTGCGAAATTATTTTTTATAACAATTATATTTTGGGATATATTAGAAACAAGTGTTCCCAGAACTATATCAATACCAACTCTATTTGTTTCTATATAGTTCGAAAAAATAACGGGTAATTCAATATGATTTAAATCTGCTATTTCTATTCCTGTATCATCAGAATAATTAGTGCTAATATAATTATTATGTACTAATGAACTTGAATAATCAACTATTATTCCTACTCTGTTGTTTATACAAATATTTTCCTGGACTGTAATATTTGAACCAAACAAATAAATACCACCGGCTCCATCAAGAATTTTGTTCATATATATTAACCCTATTTGTCCCTCACCTTTTATCCCCTGTCCCACATCCTGGTTTGCAACAATTACCTGAAAATCTCTGAATAAGCAGCTATCTTGAACAACAACAGAATTAAATCCACTATTTGCCAAACTTCTTGTATCAATCACACAACTATCCATCCCTGCACCAATTAGTGCTAATCCGGGTATCATTATTACCTGCTCCTTATAAACTCCGTTGGCTACATAAATTGTATCACCAAACAGAGAGATGTTTATTGCACTCATTATGCTGTCTGCTGCTGTAGCCCAGCTTGTGTAGGGCGGTGTGTTACTGCCGCTGTGGCTTACGTAACGCACGGTAGCGGTGCAAATGTAAAATGCAGAATTTAGAATGAAGAATGTAAGTATCAGGAGGAGGTTTCTCTTAGGGTTATGTTTTTTACCGTACATTCCATTTCCCATTTATTGTTAAAATAAATGTAAGAAAAAGAGAGGGTAATTACGAGGAAGAATTTCTATAAACTGTTCTAAGTCTTCTGCTTCTTTTTTGTTGCGGCAGGAAAAAGAATATTATTAAGTATTAACCTGTAACCGGGTGAGTTTTTGTAAAGATTAAGATCGGTTGGAGGATCGCCTACTGCGTGCTGGTAATCCTCAGGATCGTGCCCGCCGTAAAAAGTAAACGTGCCTCTGCCAAAATTCCCGTGGATATATTTAACCTGGTCGGTTCCTTCTCGTTCAGCTAAAATTATAGCTGAGTTTTTTATAGTGCTCCTGCGGAACATAGTTGTCTGTCCCATAAATCCTCTTAAAACATTTATGTGGCACTGTGTAAGCATAGTGGGAACAGGATCGTACTTTGCGGAAAACTCGAAAAGTGTAAAATAATCATTATTAAAATTACCAATCTCTATTGGCTGGATATCTATATTGCTGTACTCATAAAGATAAGGATTCATTTCCAGGGTAAAATCTGTAAACGCTAGGGTGTTATTAAAACTCAGCATTTCCTGTGCATCAGGATCAGCAGCATCACCGTCAAACATCTGTTCAACAATATCAACATCAAGAGCGGCAAGAGAAATATCGTAAGAATCAGTTGCGGAACACATTGCAAAAAGAAATCCGCCTTTACCCACATAACTTTTTATACTAAGCGAAACAGCTTTTAACATTTCCGAAACTTTTTTAAACCCGTTTTGTTTTGCGTTTTGTTCATACTGCAATTGCTGATCGATATACCATTGTGCATTACTGAAGCTTGCATAAAACTTTCCGTACTGCCCTGTAAAATCTTCGTGGTGAAGATGAAGCCAGTCATAATTTTCCAAATCACCTTTTAAAATTTCATCATTCCAAATTTTATCATACTTAATTTTTGCATATTCCAGCACAAGCGTTACGGCATCATCCCACGGCTGAAAGCCGGGTGGAACATAAACTGCAATGCGCGGAGCTTTTTCCAGGCGAATAACATCCATGTTGTTCTCTTCACTCTGTACAAAAGCATAAATCTCAGTTGTTTGCGATAAAGAAAGCTGATTCGAAATAAACTCCTTCAATCCGGCACTCTGTAGCAATCTTATCATTATAATCAAGAAGAAAAGAACCGCCATTATAATTAAGAAGCCAGTCTGCTTTTAAACCATCGCCTAAAGCATTAAAGGTTATACCGTACGCTTTTAAATGATCAGTCTGGTTTGCATCCATCGGGATAAGGATTTTTGATTGAGCATACAAAAACCCTGATGCTGAAAATAGAAAGATGAAAAATATTTTTACAAGTTTCGTCATCATAAAAAATAAAGGCGATTCACAGAACCGCCCTGTTAATAATAAATTTTATTTTTTGTCAAGCAGATTTTTTATCGGTCATCAGAAACAAAGGTTCCGCTCCGTTCTCCACAACATCTTTAGTGATTATACATTTTCGTATATCTTTTTTGTTCGGTATTTCATACATAATATCGAGCATAAAATTTTCAACAATAGATCTTAAAGCTCGTGCGCCTGTTTTTCTTTCAATGGCTTTTTTGGCAATCACATCTATTGCAAAAGGATCGAACTCAAGCTCAACACCTTCCATTAAAAGCAATTTTTTATATTGTTTTAATATTGCATTTTTCGGATCGGTTAAAATACTTTTTAATGCTTCTTCATCAAGATCCTGCAAAGGTGCAACAATGGGAATTCTTCCTATCAACTCCGGGATCAAACCATACTTAAGCAAATCTTCAGGTTGAATATGCATCTAATAATTCTTCATCAGATTCTTTTTCTTTAAGATCAGATTTAAAACCCATTTTGTTTTTATTTATTCTCGATGCAATTATCTTGTCAATTCCTGAAAATGCACCCCCAAGTATGAAGAGAATATTTTTTGTATTAAGATTTATCAAATTTTGTTCGGGATGTTTTCTTCCTCCTTTTGGCGGAATCCCTGCAACAGTTCCTTCAAGTATTTTTAACAACGCCTGCTGAACCCCTTCACCGGAAACATCGCGGGTTATTGAAGTGCTTTCGCTCTTCCTGGAAATTTTATCGATCTCATCAATATAAACTATTCCCTTCTGTGCTCTATCAAGGTTATAATCTGCTGCCTGCAGAAGATGAACGAGTACTGTTTCTACATCATCGCCAACATAACCGGCTTCCGTTAAAGTTGTTGCATCGGCAATAGCAAAAGGTACATCCAAAATTTTTGCAAGAGTTTGTGCTAAAAGTGTTTTACCAACGCCGGTAGGACCAATTAAAAGAATATTACTTTTTTCAATTTCAACATCATCAAGTTCAAAAAATGATGAACGCGAGTTTATTCTTTTATAATGATTATAAACTGCAACCGAGAGTACTTTCTTTGCTCTTTCCTGCCCTATCACAAAATCATCAATGGATTTTTTTATTAATTCCGGTGATGCGTTTTTCATTTTCAGTTTCTGCTTTGTAATTATATGCTGCAAGGTTATTTTTAAGAATATCCACGCTGCTTGAGATACAGATATCACAAATATGCACATCGGGTCCGGCAACCATGCTGCTTACTTCAGTTCCATCTCTTCCGCAAAATGAACATTTTACTATATTCTTATTTTGTTTCTTACTCATCTTTGTTACCTTAACTAAGTTTGTTTCTTATTAATAATATTTCGTTTCGTGCTTCATCAATGTAAAGCGAATTGGGGAATTTAAGCAATAACCTCTCATAAACTTCAAGGGCTTTTTCCCTGTTTCCCATGCCTAGATGATAAGTTTTACCCTGTAAATATAACGCTTTATCCGCATAGATATTTTTCTCTCCCTCCTCTGCAATATCTTCAAATAGCTTTATTGCTTCATCAAAATCATCATCTGCAAGCATCATTTCTGCATGGCGCAGTGTGGTAATTGAATGTAAAACAAATGCCTGCGGGTTTTGGTAAATCAAACTGTATTTGTCAGCTGCTTGGCTAAATTTTTTCTGCTCTGCGAAAAATTCAGCTTCTGCAAATTGTACAAGGTTAGACGAATCGTTCATTGTTGTGTTCAATACTAATGATAACTCTATTGCATCATTAGCGTAATCATCTTTAAGATTGTGCAGGATGGCTGCAAGCAGGTTATTTGACTCATCAAAATTTTGCTTGTAAAGATTAACTCTTGCAAGTTTAAACTTAGCCAGGTTATGCAGCTGGTTATTGCTGTGTGTTTTTTCAATCATCTTAGAAAAATATGATTCAGCTTCATCCAGGTTTCCGTTTAGTAAAGCGATATTGCCAAGTTCAATAAATGCATCGCCAGCAGATTTGGAATTTACACCATCACTAATGACAATCTTAAAATTTTCAGATGCTTTAACATGATCGTTTTGCATGTAAAATTGTATTAAACCAATTCGAAGCAAAGCTTCGAAAGCCGCTTCAGTATTAGCGTAAATTTCCACCACTTCGTTAAAGGCAGTTAACACATCATCAATTTTTTCTGAATCATACTTTATAAAATGAAAATATGGTTTCCACAAAGGAAGTGATTCCCGGTAATCTTCAATTAATGTTGCTTCAATAGATTTTGCATAACCTAACTTTGCAATGGGAATAAGCGGGGAATTTGGATACAGATCGATTATCTCACCGTAAACTCTTCCAGCCATCAAATAGTTTTTCTCCCTTGATAGCAATTCTGCAAAGTTGTAAAGATCTTTTCCTAAATTCGATTGCTCCTCATCTATATCCCGGTAAACTTCAAATGCTTCCTCAAACTCTTTAGCTTCAGTTAATAGTCTTGCAAGCAGATAGGATAAACTTAAATTACTTCTACCGCTCCAATCTTCCACAACAGGAATTGTTGCTTCGAGTCCATCCGGTTTAGCAGAATAAGAAAGTATCTTTTGTTCGATTACCTGTCGCTGCATCGGCTCTTTATCAAGTATGGTGCAATATTCTTCGGCAGCTTTACCAAACTGCATTGTTAAAGTATAAAGCTGTGCAAGATCATAAGCAAAAAGAACTTTGTCCTCAGAAATATCCTTACCGCGTTCATACAATTCAATTGCTTTTTCAAACGCCCGTCGTTCAACTGCGTAACTTGCGATTATCCTGTACATCATCGGGTTATTTGGAGTTTGCATTAAAGCTTTATCCCACACCTCGTAAGCTTTTTCCTCGTTGCCCATTATATAATAAGTGGAACCAAGCATTCCGTGTAAAGAAATATCATCCGGTTTCTCTAATATTCTTTTTTCCAGGAGATCTATAGAAGCAGCATAATTTTTTAGCTGGAGATAAACCCTGTGTAAAGCATTAAAATACTGAGTGTTAGAAGGTTCAGAATGATATAATTCTTCGAAAAGCTTAAGTGCATTCTCATATTGCCCGGCACGCTCTAAGTTTTCTGCCAAAGCAAATTTTGCGTAATCAGCATCCTTAACCTGAGCACTAACAAGTATAACCGAAACGGTGAGCAATACTATAGTTTTCATTATCATATAATAAAAATAATAAATTAGCTGGCGCATTCAAGGGTAATAATTGTTATTAAATTGAGCAATAAAATGAAGTGAGTTGTATATGCCCTTAATTTCATTGATAAAGAAATTATTCTTTAATAGGTTTGAAAGATTATATTTAGGTGATATGAAAAAAGTATTAATTTTAGGTTCAACCGGCTCCATAGGAGTTAACAGTCTTGAGGTGATTAACTCGCTTAAAGATGATTTTAAAGTAAGCGGGTTAACTGCAAACTCAAATGTATCCCTTTTGCTGGAACAGGTAAGGAAGTTTGATCCTGATGTTGTGGCTGTAAGGGATGAAAATGCAGCGGCAATTATAAAAGAGAAATTGCCTCCCAGTTGCAATTTGCTTGTTGGTGATAATGGATTAATTGAAGCTGCAGCTAATGCAGATTATGATATATTCATTGGTGCGATGGTTGGTTTTGCCGGACTTTTACCTACAATCGAAGCAGTAAAGCGTGGTAAAAGAATTGCGTTGGCAAATAAAGAAACGCTGGTTGTTGCCGGAGAGTTTGTAACCGATCTCTGCAGGGAATACAACTCGGAAATTATTCCCGTTGATTCCGAACACAGTGCAATCTACCAGTGTTTGATAGGTGAAAAATTAGAAGAAGTAGAAAAACTGATTTTAACAGCTTCGGGAGGACCTTTTTTAAATAAGGAAAAATCCTTCTTTGAAAAAGCCACCGTTGATGAAGCACTGAATCATCCTAACTGGAAAATGGGCAATAAAATCAGTATCGATTCTGCAACAATGATGAACAAAGGTTTGGAAGTAATTGAAGCCCGCTGGCTCTTTGGTCTTCCTACAGAAAAAATTGAGGTGGTAATTCATCCTCAGTCAATTATTCATTCGATGGTGCAATTTGTTGATGGTTCTGTAAAAGCACAGCTCGGATTGCCTGATATGAAGCTGCCGATACAGTATGCACTAACATTTCCGGAAAGAGTTGTAAGCGAATTTGAAAGAATAAATTTGCCTAAAATTGGTTCGCTTACATTTTTCGAACCAGATGCAGAAAAATTCGAGTGTCTCACACTGGCATTCGATGCCCTGAATACTGGCGGTACAGCGCCTTGCATTCTAAACGCAGCAAACGAAGTTGCTGTTGATAAATTTTTAAAAAAGGAAATAGTGTTTTCTCACATCCCGTTATTAATAAATAAAGCTCTGGACAAAGTTAAGAATAATGTTACGCCAGACCTGGGAACGATTTTTGAATGTGACAGACAAACTCGTAAGCTTGTGAGAGAGCTAAGTTAATTTTAGAAAGGTTTTTAATGGATTATATAATTTATTTTGCTCTAACAATAGGTATTTTAGTATTTATTCATGAATTCGGACACTTTGCCGCTGCCAAGTTAAGCGGTATGAGGGTTGATGTTTTTGCAATAGGTTTTGGTAAAAGGCTATTGGGCTGGAATAAAAAAACGGGTTTCAAATTTGGCGAACTGCCTAAAGATTTTGATGGAGAGGGAAATACCGATTACAGGTTAAGTTTACTTCCCTTGGGTGGTTATGTTAAAATTGCCGGAATGATCGATGAAAGCTTCGATACAGAATTTGCCAAGAAAGAACCGCAGCCATACGAGTTTCGCTCAAAAGGATTCTGGAAAAAATCTTTTGTTATTACTGCCGGGGTTTTTATGAATCTTTTGCTTGCTTTGCTTGTGTTCTGGGGAGCAAACTTTTTTAAAGGTAAACCGGTTACCGAAACCACCACTCTTGGTTATGTAACTGAGGATAGTCCTGCTTACACGGCAGGATTTTTAGCCGGGGATAAAATTCTTAAAATAAATAATGAACAGGTTGAAAACTGGGAATCACTTACAACAGAAATGTATGTTAATACTCTTGGTGAAGATCTTAGCATGCTGGTAGAACGAAACGGCGAAACCATAGGCATTCCCTTAGCGAGGAAAGATATCCCTGATTTTGAAAAAGAGGGAGAATTTTTCATAAGGGATAATCTTAAACCTGCAGTGATTGATGTATCTGCTGATTCTCCTGCAAAGGAAGCGGGTATCTTGCCGGGTGATATTTTTCTTTCAATTAATAATTTAACCCTATCCAGTTCAAAGCAATTAACAAAAGTTGTTTCTTCAAATGTCGGCAACCAACTTCCGCTTGTAGTGTTAAGAGATAAAGACACAGTTAACATTGCCGTAACGCCTGGCAGTGATGGAATGATTGGCATTTCAATCGGCGAAATTTATATGGGAGAAGTTTATTACCAGACCTACGGTTTTTTTGAATCCTTTTACTATGCTGGGGGAGATATTGTAAACATTACAAACCTTACCTTCAGTGTTGGCAAAAAAGTGTTTGCAGGTGATATTGAATTTGGAAAAGCATTTGGCGGACCTGTGAGAATTGCGCAGCTTGCTGCCAAATCTGCTGATGTTGGAATTGAAAGCTTTCTCTATTTCCTGGCAATTCTAAGTTTAAGTCTTGCACTAATAAACATTATGCCCTTCCCGGTATTAGATGGCGGACATTTACTTGTAATTATAATTGAAACTGTCTTTAGAAGGGAGATTCCGGTTAAGATTAAAATTGCTATCCAGAATACCGGGCTAATAATTCTTTTGCTCCTTATGGCATTTATCATTTATAACGATATACTTTCTCTTTAATATTTAACGGGTGCGGTTCACTCATAAATGAGTCGCACTTTTCTTTTAATAAACCCGCCTATCACTTTATAAAACCTTTAATAAAAAAATTTCCGTACTACTTCCGATAGCTCTTTAGTTTTGAACTCAGAAACAAAAGCCGGCAGAGTCCCGGCTTATTTTATCTTGAGTAATTTTAAGTTTATATTTGATGAAAGCAGAACGGAAAAACCGAAATAAATATAATTCCCGCATTCAACCTGCAGCAAAGAAGATGAGTAGTATAAACAGGAATAAGGTTTACTGGATAAGTCAGATTACCGGATGGACTGTGTTTGTACTATTAAACATTATTGTAATTTCTTTTATCGAGGAAATGAGCTGGCAAAGGGTTGTGATCTGGATTTATCTTGGTTTTGCCGGTATAAGTTTTACTCATATTCTTAGGGGAATAATAAAAAACCGTAACTGGCTTAATCTTCCCTTAAAAAAACTAATCCCGCGTGTTCTTCTATCAAGTTTTATAACCGGAACTCTTATCTATTCTTTTGCTTTTATGGCTGGTTATTTATCCGGAGCAACAAGTTATGAAGAGTACACTGCCATAAAACCAGTTGCTGGAATAATAAACCTTACAAGTGTAACCCTTTTCTGGATGCTTATCTATTTTTCAATTAATTATTTTGAAAGCTATAATAAGAAAGAGATCGAATCGCTTATATGGGAAGCTGCAGTAAAGGATTATGAACTTAAAACTTTAAGGTCGCAGCTTAATCCTCATTTTATGTTTAACGCAATGAACAGCATAAGAGCATTAATTGAAGAAGATCCGGAATCAGCAAAATCGGCATTAACAAAACTTTCAAATATTCTCCGCTACTCTTTGCAAATGGAAAGAATGGAAAAAGTTTCGCTTGAAGATGAGATTGATACAGTAAAAAACTATCTAGAACTTGAAAGTATTAGGTTTGAAGAAAGGTTGCAGTATAAATTAAATATTGAAAATGGTTCTTCAAAAGTTGAGATACCGCCAATGATGATCCAAACGCTTGTAGAAAACGGAATAAAGCACGGTATATCAAAAATACCTAAGGGTGGAGCAATTTCAATTACAACAAGAGTTGATAACTCTAAGCTTTACCTGGAAATAAGAAACAGCGGCAATGTAAACGAAGATGATTTAAAAAACTCGAACGGCTTTGGAGTTAACAATACAAAACACCGTTTAAATTTACTTTTTGGAGAAGAGGCAAAATTTTCACTTCAGAATGAAGATGAAAAAAATGTGTTGGCTAAATTAGAAATTCCAATAGGAGGTACTAATCAATGAAAGCATTAATAGTAGAAGATGAAAGACTGGCTCGCACCGAGCTAAAAAGATTATTAACACCATTTAAAGAAATTAAAGTTGTAGGCGAAGCTGTAAATGCCGATGATGCCCTGGAGAAGATAGATCAGCTAAAACCGGATCTTCTATTTTTGGATATCCAGATGCCGGGTAAATCCGGATTTGAATTACTTGAGGAACTGGATACGGTTCCTACTGTAATTTTTACAACCGCTTATGATGAATATGCTTTGAAGGCATTTGAATATAATGCGCTCGATTATCTTCTTAAACCAATAGAACCGAAACGCCTTGAAGAGACTATAAATAAATTGGTTGAGAAGAGCCGTAAAAAAATTGTGGCAGAATCTGACAAACCAATATTTACAGAATCAGACCAGGTTTTTGTAAAAGATGGAGAGCGCTGCTGGTTTGTAAAGCTTGAAAAAGTCCGTCTGTTTGAGTCGGAAGGGAACTACGTTCGTATTTATTTTGAAAACCACAAACCGCTTATTTTGCGTACATTAAATTATCTTGACGAGCGGCTGGATAGTAAACTATTCTTCCGTGCAAACAGGAAACATATTGTTAACCTTAAATGGATCGACTCAATTGAGCCATGGTTAAACGGCGGCTTACTTGTAAAGTTTAAAGACGGTCAGAAAGTGGAAGTTTCCAGGAGGCAGGCAATTAAGTTTAAAGATATGCTTAGTTTGTAAACGCATCACTTTGTCATTGCGAATCCCGTTTAAACTGGATGAAGCAATCTATTAGTTCATAAAGATTGCTTCGTCCTTCCAGTCCTCGCAATGACAGATACTATTAGTTAAACAACTCCCACGATAAACCAAATCTTATGCTGCTTTCCGGCATTGGGTAGTATGGTGTGACAAAATACTGGTTATCGAGCAAGTTTTCCCAAACAAAATAAACAATAGCAAGTTCCTGTATTTCTCCAATCAGTATAAAATCAAGTTTGTTTGATGGCTCAACTTCAACAAAAATTCGTTCTCCGCTGAAATTATTTCTTTTCCCAGTATAAAAAAAAGTAAATCCAGATTTGAGATTTAGATTGTCATCAAAAAATTTACTTTTTAAATAAAGTCCACCAACAAATTGTAATTCGGGCACACCAGTGTATTTGTTATCATTATCAATGAAATAGTAAGATGTATTTGTTTCAATTAATATCTTCCAAAATTGGTAGTCTAGATTTGCTCCCACTCCTTCTACGTCTCCATATAAAGGATAAGCGGGATCAAGCAATACTAAGTTGTGCGGTTCAGTTAAATAAAAGTTATTTCGTTTAAAATATTTTGCATCTGCAAAAAAGTCGTCATATTTGTATTTAAAACCGAACTCGATTGTCTCTATGTCTGTTGAATCGGCAAACTGTTTATGCCTTGAGTATCCCAAATAGGCTAGTAGTTCATCTTCAACTTTAAAGGTAATATCCGTGCCAAATCCTGATAAGTTATCTGCTTTGTTGTAACTAAAAGGTGAATTGTTCGATAGTTTTGCGTCTTTGTTGTTTACATCTAAATATCTGTAGAAAACCGAAGGAACAAGTTTGTCATCAAACAAATTAATAGATATAATAGATGCAAAAGAGAATCTGTTAATATCATTAATATATTCTAAATCTTCTGAAGCAGGAATTGTCCGTCCTGAATAATCCGTTTCCAGTTTTTCATAAGTCCCAATAAGTTTTACATCAACAAAATCTATCTGATGATCATACATAAGCATTCCCCCTAACACTTTATCTTCATAGTACTCGTAAAGCTCAATTGTATCAACAACATCATCCTGTTTGCTATCAATATAGCGATAGTAAAGTGATAAGTTTAATTTAGAATCATCAAAAGGTTTTACTAAAGTTCTTAAGCCAAAATTATGTTGTCCCGCTTCCAATATCCTGTTTGGATGAACAACCGGAGCTGATTGTGGATCGTAAATTACAGAGTTTATATCGCTGGTTATATTACGCACACTGTCAATATCAATTCCGCCGTTTAATCCAATTGATGAGCTAACAAAACTGTAAAGTCCTGCTATATTAACAGAATTAGAAGGAAAATACTTAAGATTTACGTTTGCCTGCCAGATAGAGAGATCAGTGTTCTTGTAAGTTTCATCAACGCTTCTATTGGTTACCTGGAAAGATAAATTCCAACGCTTTGCAATTTGCGCATTAAACTTTCCATCAATCATCGCTTCGCCGTTTGGTCCTTCATAATATCTTATTCTTGTATAAGGTTCGGGGGAAAGAAAATCCCGCATAATAAAATTTACAGCAACAGGATTGTTATACGGTCCGTATAAAAATCCTCTTGGTGAAGGTACAATTTCAATTGAATCAACATCCTCGCTTTGAACAAGATTCAGATCTAAAGAGTTAGAGTACCTGTTATTCCTCAATACTCCATCCTGCAAATAACTTATCCCCCGGTTTCCCACACCATAAATAAATGTTTCGTGTGGCTGTCCAATAAATCCCAAATCACTAATAAAGCTAAGTGAGAAGGGTCGCAAAAGATCGCCGGTATAACGGTAAGAAGTAAATAAAAAGGTCTTTCGACCGATAATGGAACTTTCTCCCGAGAGTACCCCAGCAGTTATGGGAACAAGTGTGTCGGGCTGGATCTTTTGAAGAGTGCTTAAACTATCAATTACTAAAGTGGTGTCAGATTTTACAATTCTAAGTGAATCACCGCTTACAAATGAAGAGTCAACAAATAGAGTATCTGTTGTGTGAGCAGAAACACAAGAAATCAAAAATAAAAATATTGTGCAGAGATGTTTGATCATTAAAAACGTGATTTAGAATTTTCATTCAAAATGATTATCAAAATAGTTAATAAAAAAGAAAGCAACAAAGTAAATCAAGTTTCATAAATATATTACAACCTGTCATCCTTTCCAAACCCCCTAATAACAAGGGCTGAAAGTAAATTAATATTTTCAGATATTCCCTAAATTCATTTTGATTAGTCCAAATTATTTTTATTTTCACAATGTAAACAAAAACAATTAATTAAGGAGAGAAGCTATGGCTGCTAAATCATTAACAAAGGGTGAAATTATTACTCACCTTGCTAAAAAAACCGGGACAACCAAAAAAGTTGCAAACCAGTTTTTAGATGAATTCGTATTGCTTTCTTACAAAGAAGCAAAAAAGGATTTTACAATCCCCGGCTTAGGTAAACTTACAGTTGTAAACAGGAAAAAAAGAATGGGAAGAAATCCTGCTACAGGTGAAACAATGGTTATTCCTGCAAAGAGTGTTCTTAAGTTTAAAATTGGTAAACCAGCACAGGATGCAGTTTTTCCATCAGCAAAGAAAACTAAAAGAAGATAATAATTAGTTCATCTTTTAGTTGCATTTTACAAGCCCGTTTTTTAGCGGGCTTTTTTTATATATTTTTAAGCAGTTTAACTTTATTTAAATCAATTTATAATTATGATAATAAGAATCTTCGTAACTATAGCTTTATTAGGAATTTTACTGCCAGCCTGTAGTGATAAAACTGATCTGCCGCAAAAAGGAGAATTAGAATTGAAAATGAATGACATTGCCGAACAATATGTAAAGCTTGTTCTTGAAATAGGACTTTACAAACAGGATTACGTTGATGCATATTACGGACCAGAAGAATGGAAACCGCTTAATACCTCAGTCCATAAAGTTGATTCAACTGTAATTCTTTCACTTACAGAAAAGGTTGACGATTTGCTGAACAAGCTTGAAGCACTAAGTGAATACGAGGCAACCGGGCTTGAAACGCAGCGATTCAGGTTTTTATATAAGCAGCTGTTATCTGCAAAAGGAATGATCAGTATATTAGCTGGTGCTGAATTTACCTTCGACATCGAAGCAAAAATTCTTTATGATGCAGAACCTCCTCAAAATTCACAAGAGCATTTTCAAAAAATTCTTGATGAGTTGGATAAGATAGTTCCCGGTGAAGGTAATCTCTCAAAACGACTTAATGATTTTAGGAACCAATTCATCATCCCGGCGGAAAAACTTGATATGGTATTTGCAGCTGCCATAAACGAGTGCCGAAACAGAACTTCTAAATATATTGAGCTGCCTGAGGGAGAGAGTTTTAAAGTTGAATATGTAAATGATAAACCCTGGGGAGCATATAACTGGTATAAAGGAAACAGCTTTAGTGTTATTCAGGTAAATACTGATCTTCCGGTTTACATAGACCGGGCGGTTGATCTTGCTGCACATGAGGGTTACCCGGGGCATCATGTTTACAATGCATTGCTTGAGAAGAAACTTACAAAACAGAAAGGTTGGAAAGAGTTTTCTGTTTATCCCTTGTTTAGCCCGATTTCTCTTATTGCTGAAGGAACCGCAAACTTTGGAATCGAAATGGCTTTCACTAAAAACTCCAGGATGAAATTTGAAAAAGAGGTGCTATTCCCGCTGGCAAACCTGGATTCAAGCAAAGTAGAACTTTACTATAAAATTTTAGATCTTACTGATAAACTTAGCTACGCTGGTAATGAAGCAGCCCGTAATTTCCTTGATGGGATTTGGGACAGAGAGGAAACACTTAACTACATGGTAAACTTTTCTCTTCGCTCAAAAGAGAGAGCTGTAAAATCACTTGAGTTTATTGAAAAGTACAGAGCGTATGTTATTAATTATAACCTGGGTAAAGATATTGTGAAGGATTACATTGAGAGAAACGGTGGATTAGCAGAATACCCTGAAAGAAGGTGGCAGTTATTTGAAGAGTTACTATCAACACCACTAACACCATCAGGATTGATAGAGTAATTATTTAAATTTTTCTTCCAGAACCCTATTCAGTTTATTGAAAACATCCTCATTTAAGGAAACTTCTGTAAAGACTTTTTTAATTAAATCCTTATTAATCCTGTCAAAATCTTTTTCGCGCGGAGTTATTAGCAACCCACCTAAATCAACGGCGGCAGGACTGATCAATAGTTGATCTTCCCCTCTGCTGTAAAAAAATTCCGGTCTGTGTTTATTTCTTAAGAAAATTATTATGCTCCAACCATATTCAGCATTATAGGTAGAAATAATATTAAACATCGGCTCGATGCTTATCGTAGATATTTCAGCGTAAACTTTGTAAAATATTTTAAACGCTTTAATAATATTTTTCTCTTCTGTTGATTCGATAACTAAGAACCTGCGCAACCCGTCAGCTACGCTGGTTACCATTAACTCCTCATTATCCAGAATAAATTTGCCATATTCATTCTTCAATTGATGATGGTCATCTTCAATTGGCATATAGTTTATACTACCCGCCTGAAAGTGAAAATGATCGGGGGCTGATGCACCGCAAGTGGGACCGTTGTAAATAAGAGAATAGTCACTTGAAAGTTGTTTTGTAATTTCCAGCATTCCTTCCAAGTGATCAATAATATTCTGGGGTTCGTGCTTTAGTGAGCTTATTGCAAAATGTTTTGGAAAAATCGGGAACGGGTTGCAAAGAAGTAAATACTTATTAGCAAGTAAGATTCCCTGTTGAGGTTTTGGTAAGTTTTCAACACATAAAAAACACTTGCGATTGTTTATTGATACATCATCGGTTTTTGCAGAAGATGATTTAACCCTGCCGGGGTTGTATTGTACTTTTATTTTAGATCCATCAAACCGGAACTCTTTTGTTTTTATATCATCAAGAGCATTGTATCTTTCTTTTAATAAGTTCCACTTTATCAGTTGTTGTTCAAATAAAATTGATGCTGCTTTTCCATAATTTCCTTCACTTACATAAAAATCAATATCGCTGTTATTTATAATTTTATTTTTTTTCAAACTCAATTATTCCCGTTTTGTCTTAAACGATTAAGTTCTTGCCTTGTTTTAATTTCTTCAGATCTTATTTGATCCTTATAGAAATTGTTTTCATTCTCCTTCTCGATTGTTAACGAAGTATCTGTGTTTCCCTCCCACCTTCGGCAAATATATACCGATTCGTAAATTCTTCCGATTTTATAATCTCTGCATAGAGCAAGCCCAACAGCGTAATCTTCGCCATAACTCACATCTGGGAATTTGATTTTGCGTACAACAGGGGTGTAAAATGCACGCGGCGCACCAAGCCCATTGATTCTTAATGCATTATTCGGTCCGTTCGCAGGAGTCCATTCTTTATGATCAATAATACCGGGAGGAATTTCATTAAGATTAAAATCTGTTAGCTTATAGCTTCCAATTACCATCGCACATTTATCTTCATAAAACTTATCTACAATTTTTTGCAAAGTGTTTTCATCTAAATAAATATCATCACTATCTAGTTGAACTGAAAACCTACCGCACTTTGGATGATAAATCGCTTCATTCCAGCAGCCGCCAATGCCAAGCTCTCTGCTAAGCGGAATATAATGAATGACACTACTATTTTTTACTGATAAAGAATTTAATATATCAGTAGTTCCATCAGTTGAATGGTTATCAACTACAATAATATTGTATTTAAAATTAGATTTTTGTGTTAGTGCAGATTCAATGCATCTTTTATAGTTTTTTCCCTGTTTTTTACGGGAATTATTATTGAAGCTTCAACTGTAAAATCATCTTCTTTTAAAGTTACCTCTTTAAAACCGGGCTCCAGGTATGCACCAATTTTCTTTAGGTGATAAGTGGCAGCTGTTTCCATTTCAAGTTGCAGTTCTCTATTAGCCGGATCAACATATCTGAAAAGTTTTTCATCACAATTTTCATTTTCGAATTTTTCAACAAAATAGAGGGGCATAGAAATTCTTTCAATTGAAAATTTGCGCGAAACTGCCAATCGCAATTGGTATAAACCTGAAAACAATGAATCACTTTGTTCGTCCTGCAATTCTTTACAAGCTAATTGTAAAGCATTCTTTTTTAGAAAAATTAGTGGGCCAAAATCAAAGTCATCTCTCATACTCCCAGGCTGATAATCAATAAGCGGATGCAATTTTGCTTCATTGTTATCTCTAACAAAATAATCCGAGTAGAATAACCCAGCATTACTATTTACAGATTTATCCAGAAACTGTTCGATTGTACTTCCCAAAATTTCTAATGAACATTGATTTGTTATAAAAATAATGTGCTCACTTATAACATTCTCGCAAATAAATTTTATAACCTTTCTGCTAAATAGATGAGAAGATTTTACAATGAGATTTTGTGTTTTTGTATCTATGGTTTCTTTATCAGAAATAAAAATGAATTGATCAACATATTTTATGTTATCCAGTTGTTTAATTGTTTTTAGAATCGCCTGGTTATTATAAAAAGGAATAACAATAGATATTTTAAGTGGTTGCACTTATAAACTTTATGTTAATGATTTATTTTCTTAACAGCTTATATAATTAGTACTTGTTGATAATAAATATTTTTGGTTCTCAAAGGCTGTAAAATAGGTTATTATTTCATCTACTTATGAATAAGTCTTTCGAATGTTTGCGCCAGAAAAGTAGTGAAGTAAAATTTCATCAAACAAGTGACCTTTTTCAGCCATCACTGCTGCCCCTAATCTGGCAAAGCCCAACACCATGCCCCCATCCGGCTCCGTGTAAAATAAATTTGTCGGGGATGATCCTTTTCGCCATCCGCTTTTTCAATTACAATTGCTGAACTGTAAAGATGAGATTCAGATAATGCTCTTCTTATTTCCAGTTCTTTTCCTATCGTTAAAGTTTTTTTAGTACCGATGATTTTTAGTTTTGTAATGCGGGATGATTTTCCCCTTTCAACTGGAACAAGGTCAATTATTTGTCCAAAGTCTTCGCCAGTTTTTTTCTTTATAAGATTTGCTATTACTTTCTGGTTATATTCAATTCTCCATCTATAAAAGTCTGTGGTTTCCCGATCGTAGTCAACAAGTATCTGGGTAAGTATTTTTTTATCGCTTGTATTACAATATGAATTTGGATTACCCAGAATCCACTTTCTTGCTTTTTTCTCATCAGAAAAATCAAGTGTGTAATTTTCCGGTTCATATTTATAATCTATAATCGATTTTAAGTAACTGATTTCCACAGGTTCCCAAACATTTTCGTAAGTCTCCGTAATGCCGCCGCAGCATTTTGAATAACGTGTATCACATATTTCATTTCCACTAAGTAATACAATTCCCCTTGTTGAGGAAACAGCATCATAAACCGCCTGGGTAGTAACCTTAGTAACTCCCTGGAATCTTTGGCAATGATCATCGGCACACACATCAAAAAGTTTATGATCTGTTTTATCATACCATTTAATTCGTTCGTCATCATTTGCTTTGCTCACTGCAATTTTCGTTTTCTTTTTTTCTAAGCCGGAAACTTGTGCAAGCACCCAACTTCTTGCAATAATGGCGTGTGCCTTTAATAATTCCAGTGAACTTTTTGCATTCATTTCTGAGGAAATAACACTTACAAGGTAACTTTCCAATGGTATACAATTAATCGCAACTATATTTTCTTCATCTCTTAAAAGTTTAAGAGAATAATTAAATCTCTGTTTCTCTTTCCGTTCCCAGTGAAAACTTTTTCCGATTACAACATCACGAATTAAAAATGATTCGGAAACCGGCTCAGTTGGTTCAAAAACTATTTCGTTTTTAGCCTCAAGTTTTTTAGATGCGCTCTTACAAACAACTACGTTATTTACAATTTCAGCTGTAAATATTCCGCTAAAAGTTTCTTTAAAACCAAAAACTCTGAAGTCTCCGTATAGTTCGAAATTAATCTTTCTATCTGAAACAACTCCTACGCATATTTCAGGTTCTTCTGCCGGTATCATTCTTATAAGATTTTATTTATTAAAAATTACTGCCAACCTAACAGATTTTTCGAGCAAAATATAAGCATTACTTTCAAATGTTGTTTGCATCATGTTTATTCTCTTTATGGAATCTTAATTCGATTCTGTTTAATTTAAGTTAGGTTATAAATGAATTTCGGTAAAGTGTTTTTGATATGAAAAAAAATTTTAACGAAAATATATCAATAATAGGATTCCCAATCGATCTTGGATCCGGCAGGCGTGGGGTTGATATGGGTCCTTCGGCTTTGCGAATTGCCGGTTTACAAAGCAAGCTGAAAGACCTTGGTTATAAAGTGAATGATACGGGTGATATAAAAATTGAGATTATGGAAAGACAGAAAATCGGAAATCTAAAATTGAGATACATTGATGAAATCCTTAAAACTTCCAGTACACTTGCTGCTAAGGTTGAATCAGTTTTAGATAAAAACAATTTCCCGCTCTGTATTGGCGGAGATCATTCTATGGCACTTGGAACAATTGCCGGAATTTCTTCCTATTGTAATAAGAACAACCTTAAGCTCGGTGTAATATGGATAGATGCCCACACAGATATGAATACTGATAAGACTTCTCCTTCGGGAAATATTCATGGTATGCCTTTGGCAGCATTGCTTGGATTAGGAAATATAAATCTTGTAAACATTTGCGGTTTTTCTCCAAAGTTACAACCGGAAAACTGTGCTATTATTGGAATAAGAAGCATTGATGAAGAAGAGAAAAAAAATATAAAAAAAATGAAAATACCCGTTTATACAATGACCGAGATAGATAAAATGGGTATTCACAGAATAATAAATAAAATACTGCGGCAATTCGGAAAAACAGTTGATCATATTCATGTAAGTTTTGATGTGGATAGTGTTGATCCTACTGTTGCACCAGGAGTTGGAACCCCTGTGCCGGGAGGTCTCTCATACAGGGAAGCACACCTGCTTATGGAATCGATAGCGGAGTGTGGTTGCATGTCTTCTCTTGAAATTGCAGAATTAAATCCAATATTAGATCATCAAAACAAATCTGCGGTATTTACTGCCGATCTTATTGCATCAAGTATGGGACAAAGAATTCTGTGATAAAAAATCAATTGATAGGCATATTAACGGTATTATTTATAGTTATTTCCGTTCTTCTAACCGTTTTCGAAATAGCATATGTAAGCGTAAACGATATCTTTGGTTATTCATTTATTATCCTTGGATCGAGTTTGGCTTACACTGCTTTTATTAAAAACAAGAAATTAATTGCCTTCATCGGTTCAGCAACTTTTCTAAGCGGCGTTTTACTTATTACACTCGATAACTTCGAAATCTATATACAGAAGGATCTCGCTCTTCCAATAATTTTGATTATTACAGGATGTGGTTTGTTGATGAGCTACTTGACAGACTTTACAAAAAGAATTTTAATGTTTCTCGCTCTAATTTTTCTTGGAGGAGGGTTTGCTCTTATAATTTTTCAGAAGTCGTTTGATTTTGGAATTTATTACAGATCTGTTTTATCATTAGCAACCGTTTACTGGCCCATAATTGTTATAATGATCTTTGTGATAATCATTATCAACAGAACAGAAAAATAATATTATAGTTTTTATGATTAGGAAATAAAAATGGCGGTATTCAATTAAACTAAGTTTTCACTCTGCAAAATTGTGTGGGACTCATTTAATCCACTATGAAATTTATCTATCTCTTCCTTGTTACTACTTATATCACTTGAAAGAAGAAAATAAACCAGAGCCAAAAGAATAAGCGATACAACAAACAGAATAATGGAAAATAATTTATTCTTTTTATTCGCTCCTTCAAGGGCAGCAATTTCTTCTTTGTAACGTTTGTCTATATATTCAATTGTTCTCTGGCGTTCAAGCTTTTCATCAACAATCTTTTCAACTTTATCTTTTCCGCTTTTCTCCCCTATCTTCTCCTCGGCTTGCGATAAATCTAACGTATCTTCAGATAATACTGCAGAAAGATCCGGCTCACTAAGGGAATTACCCTCATCTACGCTAAACTTGACAGTTTCTTCAGTTAATACTTCATCAACTTCCCGTTCAGTTTTTAATTCGGGTTCGTCTTCTGTAATTTCAGGTTCAACTATTGCAGTTTCGATTTCCGGAATAGGAGTAACTTCAGCTTGCTGTTTTACTTTTAATTCTTCAAGAATTTTATAAAGTTTACGGGCTACATTGTCTTTTAATTCAGAATCGGGAACTTCCAACTGTAATAAGATAGGAAGCATAGAAGTAAGATTTTGATATTCTCCCATAACATCCCAAGGAAAATCATCTCCGCTCACCATATATTCATTTAGCTCAGCATTCTCATCCTTATTCAGGCAACCTAAAGTTTTTGCTTTTATTAAATCTATTGCTTTTTTTCTATCCACTTTAGTTATCCCTTTGTTGCCATGTTTTTATTAAGGTTACCTAGAGCATGACCAATTTTAAATTTAACTGTGGCAAGCGGAATGTTAAGTTCGCGGGTTATTTCTTCCTCGTTGTATCCTTTATAATATGCTAGCTTTAAAACATAGCGCTGCGCATCTGTTAATTTTTTAAAGGAATCATCGACTTTGTCTTTCATAGAAAGAACTTTATCAAGGTTCAAAGGTTCAGCTGATGATGAGAGATGCGGAATTATATTTTCGTTTTCATACTCATCAGTGTATTCTTCCATCTCTTCCGGGTTACGTTTTCTCTTTACAAAATCAATAGCTTTGTTTCTTGCAAGGTTTATCATCCATGTATACACGTTGCCTGCTTCAGAATCAAACCGATCTATTTTTTGCCAGATAATTACAAATACATCGGAAAGAATATCCTCTGCAGCTGGTACATCCTGAACGATTTTATCAATCAGTGTATACAGTAGCGGTGAGTATCTATTATATAATTCTTCAAGCGCCTTGGAATCGCTTCCGGCAACTTTCAAAATTATCTCTTTATCTGAATAGTTGTTATTTTCTGACAATATCTGAACTTTATTATTAACAAAATCTTATTGTAAGATTAAAAGTAAAACTATACTGAATAAAAATCAATTAACCAGTGATTAATGCCTGGCAGCGCCAACCATTAGTTTATGCTTACTCACTATTTTATTATCTTTCAGATTCAACAAAAATGTACAAGGTAAAATGACTTCTAACGAAATAAGAACACAATTTTTCGAGTTTTTTAAGAATAAAAAGCATAAAATAGTAGAAAGTTCACCGGTAGTTCCGTTTGATGATCCTACCCTTCTTTTTGCAAATGCAGGAATGAACCAGTTTAAAGATATTTTCCTGGGAACAGGAACGAGGGAATATAACCGAGCTGCTAATACACAAAAGTGCATTAGAGTTAGCGGAAAACACAACGACCTTGAAGAAGTGGGGCACGATACTTATCATCACACTTTTTTTGAAATGCTTGGCAACTGGTCGTTTGGTGATTATTACAAAGCCGAAGCTATTGAATGGGCATGGGAATTGTTGACTGAAGTTTGGAAACTACCAAAAGAACGGCTGTGGGCAACTGTTTATAATGATGATGATGAAGCTTTTGATTTGTGGAAAGCAAAAACCGATATAAATCCCGATCATATTTTGCGCTTTGGTAAAAAGGATAACTTCTGGGAGATGGGAGATGTCGGTCCCTGTGGTCCCTGCTCAGAAATTCATATAAATATTGGTGATGATTACAATAATCCAAAATATGTTAACGCTGGTTCTGCGGATTGCATAGAAATTTGGAACCTTGTATTCATTCAATTTAATAAAGATGAAAATGAAAAACTTACAGAACTACCTGCTAAACATGTTGATACCGGGATGGGTTTCGAGAGAATTTGTGCTGTCCTGCAGAATGTAAAATCGAATTACGAAACTGATATTTTCTCTCCGTTAATAGATGGAATCGTAAAGCTATCAGGTATAAAAAATGATTCCGAAGAAAATAAAATTCCGATGAGAGTTATTGCAGACCATGTTCGCGCTTTAACCTTTGCCATAGCCGATGGGGCTGTTCCTTCTAATGATGGTAGAGGGTACGTGTTAAGAAGAATTTTACGGAGGGCAGCACGTTACGCTAGAAAGCTTGATGTCCATGAACCTTTTCTTTACAAACTTGTTAATGTAATTGTGAAAACCATGGGCGATATCTTCCCTGAAATCGTAGAGAAAAAAGATTATGTTAAAAAAATTATTAAAGCAGAAGAAGAAAACTTTAATGCAACTTTAGACCGGGGAATAGAAATTTTTGAAAAAGTGATAAAAATACTTGAAAAAAGAGAAGATAAAACCATTCCCGGTGAGGACGTGTTCAAACTTTACGACACCTATGGTTTTCCTTTAGATCTGACAAATGTTATGGCACACGAAAAAGGATTTAAGATCGATGAAGATGGATTTAATAAATTAATGACCAAGCAAAAACATATAGGTAGGAAATCATCTAAAAGTGTTTTTTCTTCTATAGAAATTAATCTCGACAAACTTGGAGATGTCGAACTTGAAGGAATTCAAAAAACCATTTTTACAGGCTACAATTATGATCAATTAAAGTTAGAATCAAAAATATTGTTCCCTAAAGATCAGGGAGACTATCTGGGATTGGTTTTTGATAGAACACCCTTCTACGTTGAAGCAGGTGGACAAATCAGTGATAATGGTAGATTACTAAGTAATGATCTTGTAATACCGATAATAAGTGTATCTAATATATTTGACAGAACATTTCATCTGGTTGAAAAAACATCTGAATTCAATCCTCAAATTGGAGATTTAGTTTCTCTTGCAATTGATGAACCTCGTCGCTGGGATATAATGCGTAACCATACTGCAACTCATTTTTTCCATGCCGCTTTAAGAAAAATTTTGGGCGCACACGTTCAGCAGGCAGGTTCATATGTCGGACCGGGTCATCTCAGATTTGACTTTACTCATTTATCAAAATTATCCCCGGAAGAATTAAAAGATATAGAAGCACTTGTAAATGATGAGCTACGCAGAAATTACCCGCTAATTCATCACAGAGAAATTTCATTTGACCAGGCAAAAAAAATGGGGGCTCTTATGTTCTTTGGAGATAAATATGGAGACAAAGTAAATGTTGTTCAGTTTGGAAATTTTACACTGGAGTTTTGCGGCGGCACGCATGTTAAGAATTCATCAGAAATTGGTTTGTTTAAAATTACCAGCGAGTCTTCAATTTCTAGCGGTGTTAGAAGAATAGAAGCAGTTACCGGCGCGGGTGTTGAATCTTATATGGATGACCAGTTAAACTTGCTAAGGGACAATAAAGAAAAAATTAATTTGATGCTGGAAGATAAGAAGAAACTTGAAAAGGAAGTGGCTGAGTTACGACTTAAAGATAAGCTTGGTCAGCTCGATCATATTCTTGCATTAGCTTCTGAAATTAGTAATATTAAAATCTACAAAGGAAAAGTTACAGCGGACAATATGGATGAACTCAAAGCTTTCGGCGACGAGATGAGAAGTAAGATACAAAGCGGAATTGGTGTACTTATTGCACAGGTTGATAACAAGGTTGGTATTGTTGCTGTTGTTTCCGATGATCTTATAAAAGCTAAAAAACTTAGCGCCGGTAAGATAGTGGGTGAACTGGCAAAACAAATTGGTGGAGGCGGAGGCGGAAAACCTCATCTTGCAACCGCAGGCGGAAAAGATGTTTCGCAGATTTCTGCTGCCATTGGTAAGGTTGAAGAAGTGGTTGATAGTTTTCTATAATTCTTCACAATTTCCCGGCGATAAAATTTCTTTATGTCTAAAACAAGAATAAAATACATTTGCTCAAGCTGTGGTTATGAATCTCTTCGATGGTTGGGCAAATGCCCTGAGTGTGAAAGCTGGAATTCCTTTACAGAAGAGATTATAGAAAAAGATAAAAGAAAAGCAGCTGCATTTTCCGGTGAAGTTACAGTCAACAATATTAATGAGGTAGACACTAAAGAAGAAGAACGGTTTAAAACCGGTATTGCTGAGTTCGACCGGGTGCTTGGCGGAGGCATAATGCAGGGTTCGGTGATTTTACTGGGAGGAGATCCGGGAATTGGAAAATCGACACTTGCAATGCAGGCGGCAGCAAGTTTAAATAGAAAAGTTCTCTTTGTCACAGGAGAAGAATCTGCACAGCAATTAAAAATAAGAGCAACCCGCTTAAAACTTGAAACCGACGAACTTTACATACTTGCCGAAACCGATATGAGTCATATTCTAAAAGCTATTAGCCAGCTTCAACCATCTGTTGTTATCATTGATTCAATCCAAACAATGTGCCGTAGTGAATTTGAAAACTCTCCGGGCACTATTACGCAGATTAGGGAATCTACCTCGTTATTGATGGAAGAAGCAAAGAAAAAACACTACTCAGTTATAATAATTGGGCACGTTACAAAAGAAGGAATGATTGCCGGACCAAAGTTATTGGAACATATAGTTGATACCGTTATACAGTTTGAAGGTGAGTCGCATCACTCTTACAGGATTTTAAGAGCAGCTAAAAACAGGTTTGGCAGCACAAATGAACTTGGCATTTTTGAAATGCATGAAAATGGTTTGAGAGAAGTTAAAAATGTCAGCGAGTATTTTTTAAGCGGAAGAAACAGGCGAAATTCCGGGTCGGCTATTACCTGTAGCATAGAAGGAACTAAACCAATATTGCTGGAAGTGCAGGCACTTGTAACTCCTTCTAATTATGGGTATGCTCAGCGAGTTTCAACAGGGTTCGATCAGAAACGGCTTTCGATACTTTTAGCTGTGCTTGAAAAAAGATCCGGCTTAAAACTTTCTTCACATAACGTATTTATAAATATGGCTGGCGGAGTGCGCATCTTTGAACCAGCAGTTGATCTTGCCGTTTGCTGCAGTATCGTTTCCAGCTTGAAAGAATTTTCAATTGATAACAACACGGTTATTATTGGAGAAGTGGGATTAGGCGGGGAAATAAGAAGTGTTAGCAATATTGAAAAGAGAATTAAAGAAGCAGAAAAACTTGGCTTTAATAGAATAATAGTACCAGGGAATAATTATAAAGAAAGCTATTCATACCATAAGCTAAAAATAATACCAGCCAACGATCTTTCCGACGCAATTAAAATTGTTTCTTCAAGTTAACTACTTATAACAATCATTTAATTTGTATAGCTTTGTTTTTTATAACAATAATCATATATTTCATGACGGTAATAATTACCGCAAGTTCTTTAATTATTTTTCGAGGTAAAGTTAGTGAGTACTAAGCTTTTTGTGGGATCACTCCCATGGGCAGTAAACGATGAAGCTTTGAAAGAAGCTTTTACGGCATACGGAAACGTAGTGTCTGCCAAAGTGGTAACAGATCGTCAAACTGGTCGGTCGAGAGGATTCGGATTTGTTGAAATGGAATCCGATTCTGAAGCAAGTGCAGCAATCGAAGCATTGAACGGTTCAGATCTTAATGGTCGGAACATTGTTGTTAATGAAGCGAAGCCAAAAGACTAATTAAATTTTTTGACTGAGTTGCAGTTTTAAAGCGCTCGAAAGAGCGCTTTTTACATATTGAATTGTCCCGCTTAGAATTAGATTATTTTCTTCTTTTGTTTTCCAAAAGTGCTGAATAAATAATTAGTTGGGGTTAGCAGCACAGCTATGTTTAAAATGAATTGCGTTTCAAATCTTTCTTCATAAAATAATACGCTGTATTCACTTCATTGTTTTAAAAAACAAAAGTATTAATACTCACCACAAAATTATTACTCCCCCTGTAGTTTAACTTCCAAGCAAATTCTAATTGAATAGGAAATATGCCCTGCCCAATACCGAAACCAATTTCGTAAAATGGATGCGGAAATGTTTTTAGATCTATAGGAATCAGTTCAGCAGATTTCTGTCCTACTTCTGAAACTGCAACGTTTAAGAAAGTATTAAGTGTAAATTCCCAATCCTTTAGCAAGGGAGTATTTAGCATTCTGAATAACTCACTTCCAAAGTTGTGCTCAAGATTCAGGGTAACCAATCTTTCTCCAAACACCTCGTTGATTCTTAATGTACGAAAAGTATAATTTTTAGATGCAAGATTAATGTTACCGGGAAGCGCATACATATTCTGGTAAGGCAAGGTGCCTTCATTATACATTGTATAAATTCGCATATTCAAAAAAGCTGAGCGAAATGTTCTGAGGAAACTTCTTATCCTTAGTTCGTATGTAGTAAAATCAAGATCGCTCTTTAGCAAATCTTTACTTGAGTAAGTAACATCGCCCGAAAATAAAATATACGAACGCCCGAAAGAAGTTCTTCTCCGGAAGTAGCCATCTTCAATATAATTTCTAAAATCTAAATCAAATCCGGCTTTAAGTGCATTTATTTTTGTTTCGTAGATTGCGGGATTTTCGCTGTAAGACCTGTCCTTTCTGAAGAAAGAAAAATCGCTGTTATTCTGAGCACTCTTATCTGTATGATTCATAAAGCCGGTTCTTAGAGAGAGGATTGGAAAGACCTCACCCTCTATTTCAATATCAAAACCATTCGAGTAATAGTAATCTCTAAATTCTTCTTTATTAAGTAGCGCTAGTAAAGATGCAGTTAAATCCCAGTAAGCGATGGAACCTCCAAATAACACATTCAATTTATTGTAAGCGTTCAATCTTACGCTGGTTGTTCTGTAATCGCCCAGTAAATATTCGGCTGAGAAATCGGTTTTAAATCTCTTATCGGAAAATCCATAATTAAATTCTAACCTTGAATTTAATCTTTGTTCAAAATATTCATCCAAATAAAAGCCAAGTTTTAATGCATGTCCTTCAACGCGGTTGAAATGATAAAAATTAAGCGGTGCATTTATTGCAAAATTATCTGAGAAATTTGTCCTGGTACTAAGTATTTCGAACCTATCCCAGAATGAAACCGGAACGAGGCTTATGCTGTCTATTCGCCTGTAAGCTAAATCTTCCTCATTAGTATTCGGAATTGTCTGGGTTGAAAGCCAGTAAAGTGAATCTTTTTTATCTGCATCTACCAGCACAGTAACAATAGCTTTAGTGAACTCATTTTCATCAATAACAGGATTTATTTTATAATCATAAAGAACTGAGTTAAGTTCAAAGCCCAACCTTGCTAAGCCCAAAAAGTTTGCCGTAAGAAACAACCTGTAATCAACCGGCATATAAATTTCATCATAACTTGTAAATTGCTGGAAGACATTAATAGTATCGAATAATCCACCGGGATTTGCAGAGCGGTTTAAACGAAGATCAATCTTTATTAAATCGTATGTACTGTCAGTAATAAATACGCTTCCCTCAAAGCCCGGATCAGCAGGATCATCAGGTGCAATGTGAATCTGGTAGACTTTAATATTATCCATAGCTACAAACCGTTCTAAATAGAAATAGTAGTAATCAATGGCGTCATCAGAAAGTGGTCCGGGTAAATCCATTCCAAAAAAATTAACATCATCATCATAAAAATTTTGGATTACTCTTCCACCGGTAAGAGTATTGATAGATGGTGGGAAGTTCGCACTTTGTTTTCGTGCAAGAATTATTTCTTTGTAGTTACCCGGTTTTTTATAGTAACCCCTACTCTTGTTTTCCAAAATCCCGGTTATCTTTAATTCGGTTGTATCGCTGGCTCCTAATCCCAAGCCAACAGTATTTCCCTTTGCAGAAAAATCTTCTTCCGTTCTAACGGCTCCCTTGGTGTATGCATCGAATTGATAGCTGTTGAGTTTTTCATTACGTTCATTCTTTTTCTCAATAGCTTTCCTGATGATTTCAAGAGCAGGATTTTCTCCCGGAAGAATCACGACTTCAGGTAATTGTATCTCGGTCTTTGAAAGTTTAAAAGTCAGGTTTGTGATATCTTCGCTCAAATCAACTAAAATAGTGTCAGAATAGTAACCGATATAAGAAGCTACTAAAACATAACTTCCGGCTTTTAATTTCAATTCGAAATTTCCCTCAAGATTTGCTGCTGTGCCGGTTGTTGTACCGGTTACTCTTATGTTAGCATAACTTAAACTTTTATTAGTTTGATGATCTGCGACTCTACCTTCTATCCCATATTGCTGAGCTAATACAGTGAGTGAGGATACAAGAATAAAGATAGTACTTAAGATTTTTTGCATAGACAGGTGAAAGTAATTTTTTATAATTATTCCAATAATAAAGAAATTCTATTTTGATAAAAACAGAAATATACAAATGGTCTCAATGATTGTTGAACATTCTCAAGAAGGCTTAAAACATCTATTAATTCATTTATGTAATAATTATATTGATTATCTGATTTTCTCAAAAAAGATACAACTAATTTATTATAAATGAAAAACACTATCGGAATAATGCGCGAAGGGATTACTAAAAAGGGAGAAAAGCGTGTTGCTGTTACTCCGGGTAATGCAAAACAAATTTTAGAATGGGGATATAACTTAATTGTACAGTCTTCTGTTCATCCTGAAACAGGAGAAGTTAAACGTATATTTGCCGATGAATTATATAAACAAATTGGTGCCGAAATTAATGAAGACCTGGCTGTAGCAAATGTTATTTTTGGTCTAAAAGAGATTGATACCGACAGAATTTTAGAAAACAAAGCCTACCTCTTTTTTTCACATTCACATAAAGGGCAAATAAAAAACCGCGGGATGCTGAAAACATTAATCGTGAATAACTCAACTGTTATAGATTATGAACTTATCAGCAATGATAACAATATAAGATTGATTACTGCATTCACTTATATTGCGGGATATGCAGGGATAGTTGATACTTTATGGACTTTGGGGAAAAGGTTAACACTGAATGATCTAAAAAATCCATTCGAAGATCTTCAACAGGCAATTGAAGAAAAACACCTGGATAAAGCCAAAAATAGTTTTGCACAAACTGCAAAAGAGATTGAAACGAATGGAACACCAGAAAATCTTCCTCCTGTAATTATTTGTTTTTTAGGTAAAGGGAAAACTGCGCAAGGTACCCGCAAGCTTTTTAATATTTTACCACATGAAAACATCGGCATCTATCAGTTAAATGAAGTTTATGAAACCGGTTCCAGGAAAAAACTGTATGCACTTCATATTGATATAGAAGAGATTTTCAGGTTGAAAGAAAAAAGTGACTTTTCTAAAGCTGATTTTGACCTGCTTAGTGTTAGAGATAAGCAGCTGATGTATTTTGATAACCCGGAATACTTCGAATCAAATCTTGATAAAGTATTGCCTTACATAACAGTTTTGATGAACTGCATCATCTGGTCGCCTGAATTTCCAAGAACAGTAACTAAAGAGCTAATGAAAAAAATCTATGCTGATAATAAAGTGTTGAAAGTTATCGGTGATATTACCTGTGACCCAAATGGTTCAATTGAATTTTCGAAAGAAACCTGGATTGATAACCCAGTATATATTTACAATCCGTTAACACAAAAAAATAAAGACGGATTTGAAGGTGACGGCATTGCTGTAATGGCTGTTACTAATTTACCCTGCGAATTTTCCTTTGATGCTTCACAGCAATTCAGTGATGACTTGTCTCCATTTCTTGAGGATATTGTTAAAGCAAATTACGAGGGGACGTTGGATGAAGCACAATTACCGGCTGAAATTAAACGTGCAGTAATAATGTGGCAAGGAAAGTTTACAGAAGATTTTGCATACATGAACAGTTTTTTAGAAACAGAAAAGTGAACTAATTATTAGTTGTTATTAAAACGTGTTCTGTTGGTTTAATACCAAGCTCAGCAAGCTTTGCCAGCGTCGGTTTATATATGTCTTCATAAATTGGAATCATCACTCCCCTCTCTTTTAATTTCTCATCTAGCACCAGGTTCGTAGCTATTGCAAGCGGCAGCCCTACAGTAGCGGACATCGCAGTATTTGTTGAGTCTTTACCATAAACAATAATTGAAGAAACTATTTTTTCTTTCTGCCTGTCATGCTCGTACTCAACTTCTGTGTGCAATATTACCATATCTTTATCATCATTTTGAAATTTCCATTTTTCAAGCAGTAAATCGAGCAGAATTTCTGCCGGACTTCCATTTTTAACTTTTACTTTTTTATCACTTAACAATCCAAGCCATTCTATTTTTTTCATGACAGGGCTGTCCGGTAATTCATCAAGCAATTCCAGAAGGGCTTCTCCCGTTGTTTGTCCGGTTCCTTTGCTAAGATAAATTGAAACAAAATCATTGTAGGTTAGCATATGAGAATCAGGAATATTATACCTGTTATCTGTAAGACCAATTTTAATCAAAGCATTCCAGGCAGAGCAATAACCAATCTTTCTTAAAGATCCGCGGTAAACATTTTTTAATTCCGGGAGATGATAAATATCGCGGTATTTTACGGAATCCCTGTTCGGGTAAGCTTCATACCTTCCCAATCCTGGGATGTCAACAATTTCGGTATTTAAAAACAAACGGTTGTAGGGAACAATTTTCAACTTACCATCTTTAACATATCTTGCGCTTGGCATTCCGGCAGTTACAACATTCATCGGATTCCATGTCATTTTATAACCCCAGGGATTATCGTCACATTGTGGAGAAACTAAACCACCGCCAAAAGATCGGAGAGATGTAATCTTTCCTCCTTTTTGCTTCACTTCATTTATTATCCGCATCGTTTCCATATGATCTATTCCCGGGTCTAATCCCATTTCATTCAATAATATTATTCCGCTTTTCTGTGCCTCTTCATGGTAAGATTTCATTTTGGGGGAAACGTACGAAGCAGTTAAAAGATGTACTTTATGTTTAATACAATCCTTTACCAGGTGAATATGAAGTGCCTCCGGAAGAAGCGAAATAACAACATTTGCTTCAGATACTTCGTTTTCTCGTTGCTCATCATTAAATACATCAAACTTGATTGCTTTAATTTTCGGATGGTTGCCCGCTCTTTGTTTTGCAAGTTCAAGTGATTGATCGGCAACTGTTATTTCCCAATCTTTTTCTGCAGCAAGCGTCTTTAAGATAAGAGACTAAAGATGATGCTGTTCTTCCGGCTCCAACTAATAATATTTTTTTCATGATGATCTTGGTTTGATTTTTCTCTTAAGTGATAAACTGCAATTCAAAAAATAAATTTTTGCTAAGCAATGTGTTATAAAAATATTTTCCAGGTTACTAAATGTAAAAGTTCAAAATAAATATTAAATATGATTAAGTTTACACCAAATCTAATAAATCGGAAGAAGAAATTATAAAGGATGGATTACAATGTATGTGAAAAGTATCACTCTTTACGCAATACTTTCGCTCATATCAATAAATATTAATTCTTATGCGAACAACTTGCAGGATAGTACGGGTTCATCGCAAGATTCAATCTTAACTGATCATTCTATAGAAGATTCACTTGGATTAACTGCGTTCGAGGTGATTGAAAAGTACCTGGAAGCAATTGGCGGCAAAGATCTCTTTGCAAAAGTTGAGGACCGCACAACAATAATGCGTGGAACTGCAATGGGACAAAACCTTACCATTTTAGTTAAGCAGAAAGCCCCCGCTAAACTTTTCCAGGAAATAAAAGTAGGCGAAATGAAACAGAATGTTTATTTCGATGGCGAACGCGGTATTATGGTTATTGGAGATAATAATATTGAGATTGAAAAAAAAGAACTTGAAAAACTTAAAGTTGAAGCAACTATGAATCTGCTGCTCGATCCTGAATCTTACGGAGTTAAGATAAGCTTAGCCGGGATTGAACAGGTTGACAGCATTGATTGTTATGTAGTAAAAATGGTTTTGCCTTCAGGACTAAGATGGAAGCAATATTACAGTATCGAAACAGGTTTTAAAATAAAAGAAATTAAAGAGCTCCATACCGAGCAGGGTTTATTTGAACAGGAATCTTTTTACTCAGATTACAGGAATGTTGACGAATTAAAATTTCCTTTTAAGATTGTGCAAAATATGGGAATGCAAAAGCTTGAACTTAATGTTAGCAGCATTAAGCTGAATACAGGCATCAGTGATGAAACTTTTAAGATACCGGAATAAATTTGACAGACTCTGCAAAAAGAAAATATTCGGCAATAGTATTTGATCTCGGAAACGTCCTCATTCCTTTTGATTACAATATTTTAATACAAAGAATTAACAAAATTAAACCCGAGCTTGGTAATAAATTTATTGAATATTACAGATCGAATTACAGCATCCACCGTGATTTTGAAAGAGGATTTATTTCAGAAGATGAATTTGTAGATAAGCTGCTGGATGTTTTAGAATACCGGATTGATGCAAATACATTTTGTAATTACTATGCAGATATATTTAAAGTAAATGAAGAAGTTGCCTCGCTGTTACCAATCCTAAAAAATAAATGTAAACTCTTTCTGCTCTCCAACACTGATTCAATACATCAAAAGTATGGCTGGCAAAAATATGATTTCTTAAAACATTTTGATAAACTTATTCTATCACACGAAATCGGTGCTGTTAAGCCAGAAGAAAAGATATACCGTGCTGTTGAAGAAGCTTCCGGCTATCCTTCCGAAGAACATATTTTTATTGATGATGTTGATGAATATGTTGAAGCAGCAAAAAAGTTAGGTTGGGATGGAATTCATTTTAAGAATTACAATTTTTTACTTAGTGAATTAAGAATTAGAAAACTCTTAAATTCGGTTTCCTGATTCTTGTTTCCTTTCTTCAACGAGAAGAGTATATTTTCTAATAAAGATTATTACTTTGTAATATCAAAATAAAATTAAGAGGAAGTAATGGTGGATTTTGAAATAAAACACGATGCAGAACAAAATAGGTTCCTATCTTATGTTGAAGGTTATGAAGCGGTAGTTGAATATACACTAAAAGATAATGTGATAGATTTTTACAGAACCTTTACGCCGCCTGAACTGCGTGGGAAGGGAGTTGCAGGAAAGATAGTAAAATATGCTCTTGAACATGCAAAGGAAAATAACCTGGAAGTCATCCCTACTTGTTCTTACGTAAAGGGATATATTGAGAGACATGAAAACTATAAAGAATTGCTTGATGAATAATCATTCCCTTGAGATTTGAAATGCAAAAAAAAATAATTCAAGTTATAAAAAGAAGCGGCGCGATTGTACCCTTTAAAAAAGAGCGCATTGCTAACGCAATTTACCGTGCTGTTGTTGCCGTGGGCGGTAGAGATAAACATAAAGCAGAAGAGTTATCCGAACAAGTTGTTAAAATTCTTTATGAGAAATTTTCTGACAAAAGCATACCAACTATTGAAGATGTTCAGGATGTTGTTGAAAAAGTATTAATTGAAAACGGGCATTCCACTGTTGCCAAAGAATTTATTCTTTACAGGGAAGAAGCAGCCATGCGCAGAGATAGCGAAGGAAGGTTAGCTTCGAAATTAAACGAAAATGTTCCCTGGGCAAAGGTTTGGCGCAACCTAGATTGGGCGGTAGCACATAATCTGCATACAGTTAACGCACTTAATAACCGGGTCGCAAACGGAGAGTTTCCTCAAATAGTTAATGAATCTGAAAGACTTTATGAAGATGATGTTACGCTTTGTTCAGAATTGATTATTGAGCGGCTGAAAGATTTAAGAATGGTAATGATAAGTGGCCCTTCATCCTCAGGCAAAACTACTACCACAATAAAGCTTGAACAAAAGCTTATTAAGAAGGGTTACAAATTTAAAGTTCTTAATGTCGATCATTATTTTTTCGATCTTGAATTACATCCCAAAGATGAATTTGGCGATTACGATTTTGAGACTCCCCATGCACTCGATCTTCAGCTTATTAATGAACACCTAGTAAAATTCAGTGAAGGAGAAGAAGTTTTAATTCCCGCATATGATTTTAAAACCGGAACCAGGCAACTTAATGTTACACAAATGAGACTTGAAAAAGATGAGCTTTTATTAATCGATAGTCTGCATGGTCTTTATCCTGAATTCAGTAAAGACATTCCTGATGATATTAAATTTAAGTTGTACCTGGAACCTTTATTACAAATGAAGGATAAGGAAGGAAAGTATATTCGGTGGACTGACTTAAGACTTATAAGGAGAATGTTAAGAGATTCTGTTCACCGTGCTTATAACCCGCAGCAAACCTTAGAACACTGGCACTATGTCCGTTCAAGTGAAATGCGAAATATTATTCCATATTCCAATAGCGCAGATTTTATAATCAGCAGTGGAATGCCGTATGAACTCCCTCTTTATGCACACCGATTATTAAAAAGTTTTGCTCAGATGGGATGAGAAATATAAAGACGATCCACTTAAAACAGATGCTTACGAAAGAGCTGCAAGGTTATACAAAATTTTAAAGTCTGTAACTCCCGTATGCTGATGATTCGCCTGTGCCTGGCAACTCAGTTATGCGAGAGTTTATTGGCGGTAGTTCTCTTGAATACTAATCAATTGAATATTTAATTGTTTCTCATCATATTTTTTTTTAAGACACCTTATTATTATCTCAAAATATCAAGCTGGAATACAAACACCTGAATTGCATAAATCACTATACATTATTGTGAACAATTATATTCATAACTATTCAAAATAATTTGTTAAAAAGTACTCTTTTTCCCGTTTTTTGTAAGTTTTTAAAAGGGAACAATTATTGCGCCTATTCTCATCTAAACCTGAAAACAGGTTATCTAAATTCAATCATCAATTATAATGAAGGATTAGAGGATGATTCCCCGTAGAAATAAATTTTTAGTTAGAGTTATCATTCTATCCATTTTTTTTATCAGCTCTACATTTTTCTCTTGCTCAATATAATTCCCAGAACACAAAACCAGATGCTTCCGGAAATAAAAACGGGATACGAACATTACAGATCAGGCAACTCCACATTAAGCGATGCTTCCGATAGAAATGATAACAGGTACAACAAGAAAGATGATAATTTTACAGAGCAGTTCGAAAAGAAGAACAGGTATGATAGAAAAAATGACAAGCGTGATAAAAATGATGATTATGACCGCAGAGATAGAAAAGATGATCGTAAAAGGAATGATAAATATAGGAGAGAAAGAAACGATGACCGCAACAAAAAAGATTCGGAAAATTATTTTCATGTAGATAGATCAGGCAGAACGTTATGGGATGGAAAACATTGGGATATTGATGATTACCCGCTTAAAGTTTATGTGAAGGAATCATCCTCAAGGTATTATAAATCAGTTTACAAAGATTATGTTGATTACGCATTCGATGTTTGGAACAAGGCTGACAAAAGGATCAATTATACATTTGTAAACTCAAGCCGTTATGCTGATATATCGGTTATCTTTGTTGAAGACCTGGGTAAAAAATATGAAGAGAACTATTTGGGTTTAACTGAATATGACATGAACAGGGATAACGAAATAGAGTTTTCTAAAATCCAGATAAGTTTAATTAAATTTTCTAATGAAAAAGTTTCCGACGGTGAAATTAAAGCAACAATAATTCATGAACTTGGGCATGCTTTTGGATTAGGGCATAGCAACTCTGAATCAGATATAATGTACCCTTATATTGATTCCGACCATTCCGGAAAGATGACTTATGATGAGCTTTCGCGTGGTGATAAAGAAGCAATAGAAGATGTGATAGACCTTGGTGAAAACGAACTATATGTTTGGAAGTAAAGCTCAATAGTAGAGACACATTTACCTTGGGAGTAGACAGATGTCAATATGCCTCCGCATAGCTCTCAATAGCCTTTTTACATAATTCCACCAACAACCTACTTTTATAATTGTAAAAAGGATGACAAATCACCTTAATATCTAATATTATTTTTAGGTATTAATTTTTTACTTAAAATAAATTTTGAATTAAATTAAACACACACAAATAAACTTCTGCAATTGTCAGGAAATGGAATATTTGTATGATGTGGCACATCTTCTTATTATCAGCAGGATTTTGAGCGAATAGTTTTATATATTTATAAGCAAATCACTTCTGAAAACGAAATAATAAATTACTTATTATGAATATAACTGATACAGATCAGGCAAAATCAAAGACTCTGAGCCAGGCAACTGAACTGCCTGAAAGAGAGGAGTTAATTAATGATTATAATAAAATCAGGAAGTTTACCGAAACGCTTTGTGAGCCGCTTGAAACGGAAGATTATGTTATCCAATCGATGCCGGATGTAAGCCCCACTAAATGGCACATCGGGCATACAAGCTGGTTTTTTGAAGCATTCGTACTCAGTAATGCTGATTCGAATTATAAGTCCATTCATCCACTATATACTTATTTGTTCAACTCGTATTATATACAAATTGGTGAGAGGTGGGACAGACCTAACAGGGGGTTGCTATCCAGACCAACCGTAAAAGATATTTATAAGTACAGAAAATTTGTGGATGAAAATGTTAAAGCGTTTATAAAGAATTGTGGTGAAAAACTTTATATAGAATACGCTCCGATTATTGAAATCGGAATTAAATCACGAACAACAACACCAGGAATTACTTCTTACGGATATAAAACATGTTTTATCATTCAATCCGCTTAATCCGGTTTATTCAGCAAAAGAAATTGTATACAATGATGCTATTCCAAAAATGAATTGGAATGAATTTGATGGTGGTATTTTTGAGATTGGGAATAACGGAAAAAAGTTTTCCTATGATAACGAAACACCGAGGCATAAAGAATTTATAAATCCATTTAGAATTGCAAACCGCCTGATAACAAATGGTGAGTATATAGAATTTATTGAAGATGGTGGATATAAAAACGCTCCTCTATGGTTATCGGATGGCTGGGCAACAGTTGAAGGGAGAAATTGGAAAGCACCACTTTATTGGGAAAAAAAAGGCGGTGAATGGTGGAATTTCACATTAAATGGGTTCAGAAGAGTGAATCTGGCAGAACCTGTAACTCACATTAGTTATTATGAAGCTGATGCGTTTGCAAGCTGGAAGGATGCCCGTCTTCCAACCGAAGCAGAATGGGAAGTTGCTGCAAGTGTTATTCAATATAACGGAAATTTTGTTGAAACACTGAATTTCCATCCAGTCCCTTTGCAAAATGAAGATGATAGATTAAACCAGATGTATGGTGATGTTTGGGAATGGACAAGAAGCTCATATTCACCTTATCCCGGTTATAAACCTTTACCGGGGGCCTTGGGAGAGTACAACGGAAAATTTATGAGCAGCCAGATGGTTTTGCGCGGTGGTTCATGTGCAACTTCCAAAACTCATATAAGAAATACGTATAGAAATTTCTTTCCTCCTCATTCGCGCTGGCAGTTTATGGGAATTAGATTGGCAAAAGATATAGAGAAATAATTTGAGTATAGAAATGCAAGACATCCTACACATTGAAACCCTTGATGAAGTAATTAGCGGACTGAGCAATCCACAGAAATCTTTACCAAGCAAATTATTTTATGATGAGAAAGGTTCGCAGTTGTTTGATGAGATTTGTGAATTGGAAGAATATTATCCTACGCGCACCGAAATAAAAATAATGGGTGATAATATTGAGGAAATTGCATCATATATCGGGGAAGAATGTCTGCTTGTTGAACTTGGCAGCGGCAGCAGCGTAAAAATACGATTACTCATAGATCATCTTTCAACACTCGCAGCATACGTTCCCGTTGATATTTCCCCAGAACATTTATTAAAATCAGCGGATAATCTTAGAGCAGATCATCAACAATTAGTTGTGCATCCTTTGGTTGCCGATTACACAAAGGCTTTTTCACTACCAAAAATTAGTGAGCCGTTCAAAACAATTGATGCATTTTATCCCGGTTCTACCATCGGTAATTTCACGCATGAAGAAGCAAGATCTTTTTTAAGCAGGATTGCTAAAACCTGCGGTAAGGAAAGCGGATTGCTTATTGGAGTTGATCTGAAAAAGGACAAAAACATTTTAAATGCTGCATATAACGATAAAAAAAATGTAACTGCCGAATTCAACCTGAATGTGTTAAACCATTTAAACAATTTACTTGGTGCAGATTTTAATTTGAATAAGTTTAAGCATCACGCATTTTATAACGAAGAGTTTGGAAGAATTGAGATGCACTTAGTAAGTAATGAAAAACAAAATGTGCAGATTGAAAACTACTCTTTCTCTTTTAAGGAAGATGAAACAATCTTAACAGAATATTCTTATAAATATAGTCTTGAAGATTTTGAACAAGTAGCATCAGGAATTTATAAAGTTGAAAAGGTCTGGGTAGATAAAAAGAAATTATTCAGTGTTCAGTTTTTGAGAGCTATTTAACAGTTAATAATTCATACCCTATTTCCCACCGATCACTTACCTTTCTTTTCGAATATTCATAATTTGTATAACAATTTATTACAATTATAAGCAAACCGGCTAAGGAGATGAAACAATGAAAACTACCGCAGCATTTTTTACAGGCATATTTCTCATCATTTCATTCTGCTCTGTTTTTCCACAGGATAAGCATGACAAAGGAATATTTGTTGAACCAAAAGATGGTTTCTATAAAAACGAAATTCAAAAAGGTATAGAAGATTTTAATAAATCAGAAAAGGAGCCCGGTAAAAGATTCAAAATGAATTTTTTCGGAATGGATCTACCTGAATCCATTACAGAGTTTAATAGTTACTGGTATAATGAGCCGGTTTCCCAGGGTAACACAGGCACTTGTTGGTGTTTTTCAACAACATCTTTCTTTGAATCTGAAGTTTACAGGCTACACGGCTTAGAAGTGAAACTCTCTGAAATGTACACTGTCTATTGGGAATATGTTGAAAAAGCAAAAAGATTTATGCAGCAAAGAGGAAACTCTGCTTTTGATCAAGGTTCAGAAGCAAATGCTGTTACAAAGATATGGAAAAGATATGGGGTAATTCCAGCAGATGCTTACACAGGTATGATGCCAGGACAGAAATTTCATGATCATACTAAAATGTTTGATGAAATGAGATCATATTTAATGAACGTAAAAGAAACTAATGCCTGGGATGAGGATAAGGCGATACTAACAATAAAAGCAATAATGAATCATTACATGGGTGAACTTCCTGCAGAAGTAACCGTGGATGGGAAGAAATTCACTCCAAAAGAATACCTTGAAAATTATCTCAAGCTAAATCTTAATGATTATGTTGATATACTTTCATATATGCAGCAGCCATATTACAAGCAGGTAGAATATGAAGTGCCTGATAACTGGTGGCATAACAAAGATTATTATAATGTACCGTTGGATCAGTTTATGTTTGCTCTTAAAAATGCAATAAAGAACGGTTTTACGATGTCTATTGGTGGAGATGTTTCTGAAGCTGGTTACGATTCATGGCACAAGGTAGGAATCGTACCAACTTTTGATATCCCTTCTGAATATATTGATGATAATGCAAGGCAGTTCCGGTTCAGCAACAAAACAACAACTGATGATCATGGAATTCATCTTGTTGGTTATATGGAGAAGGACGGGAAAGATTGGTTTTTGATAAAAGATTCCGGCTCAGGTTCCAGGAATACCGGCGATAAGGGATATTATTTTTATCACGAAGATTATGTAAAATTGAAAATAATGGATTTTATGGTTCACAAAAATGCAGCAGAGAACTTATTAAAGAAATTCGAGGAGCAGATAAAATAGAATTTTAGTTACATAGGTGGTATAATTTATTAAACCCCTACTGATTAATCCTGCGGCGGCATCCCCATTTGCGCCCATTCTTCTTTTGCAGGACCATAAACACCCGGTACTTTCAAACCTGCCATCCTTAATAATACCGTAAGCTGCGCGCGATGGTGGATTTGGTGATTTACTAAAACCGAAAGAACTTTTCCCTTCTTCCATGTTTGCCCGTATAATTCAATATCTTCTTTTAAGCTATCATCATTCAACCCACCTGTAACGGCTTTAAGCATTCCATCGGATGATCTTTTGTACTCATCGCAGATTTGTTTTGCTGTGGAGGGGATAGGTGCATCTTCAGGAGTGGCATCAAATTTAAGTCCTGTGCGTTGCACCATTTCACCAAGGGTTGTAACTATGTGCCATGCTAATCTGCCGGGAGTTCGTGTTTCCGCATTGAACTTTAAAGTTAATGATTCGTCGGTAAGGTTTTTAAATATTTTAAGAGTAGAATCAGATTCGTAATTCCAGGCTTCCTTAAATTCTTCAATTTTACTGTACATATTTTTACCAGCTGATTTATGAATAGTTGTAGATTTCAGTTCTACAATTTATTTTAACTCAAATTCGAAAGGATTACTTTCAGCTTATTCAAATTTTCTCTCCAATCCATCTGTTTTGCTTTTTCCCTTTGAACAACATCTGCAGGAGCATTATTTACAAATTTTTCGTTAGATAGTTTTTTCTCAATACCTATTAATGACACTTGTAATCGCCTAATTTCCTTTTCTAATCTCTCTCTTTCTTTATCAAGATCAATCAAACCCTCAAGAGGAATGTAGATCTCTATATTTTTTACTATTGCAGATACTGACGCTTTTGGTTTTTCAACATCTGCTCCAACAGAAGTTTCATCAACTTTACCAATCTTTTTAATATAATCAATTTGATGATTGCTAACTTCTGATGATTTTATTATCAAATTAATTTTCTTACCAGGAGGAATGTTCATCTCTCCGCGAATATTTCTTATTGCAGTAACAATACTCTTAACAGTTTCCATTTCGTTTTCTGCAGAAGGTTTTATAAGAATTTTATCAAATATTGGATATTCTGAGGTAGAAATACTTTCACCGTTTTTTCGCTCAGTAATTAATTGCCATAATTCCTCTGTTATAAACGGCATAAATGGATGAACAATTTTCAACAGCCCTTCAAATATTAATAATGCTCTTGTTAATACAGCAGATTTAACTTCTTCTTCATCAAGCGTAAAGTCTGTTCTTAGTCATCTCAACATACCAGTCGCAGAAATCATTCCATACAAATGAGTAAATAATTTTTGTTGCACTATTAATTTCAAAATTTTTATACGTATCATCCAATAGAGACAGAGTAAAATTAAACCGTGAGATGATCCATTCATCTGCAAAATCGATGTGTTTATCTTTTAACTCCTCTTTAACAGGAATAGATTGTGCGTTCATTAAAAGAAATCTTCCTGCATTCCAAATTTTATTTGCAAAGTTTCTTCCAAAGTCACACTTATCAACCGAAAAAAGTACATCCTGCCCGAGCGGTGCAAGGTAAAGTATTGTAAAGCGAAGAGCATCTGCGCCGTAATCTTTTATTACATCTAAAGGATCGGGTGAGTTGCCGAGAGACTTGCTCATTTTTTTCCCCTCTGCATCACGGATAATACTTGTAAAGTAAACATCGCTGAATGGAATTTCATTCCTGAAGTACATTCCCGCAATAATCATTCTGGCAACCCAAAAGAAAATGATATCCGGTGCAGTAACGAGTGTGGTAGTAGGATAATAATAGTCTCTCTCCTCTTCAGTTCTAAAAATTGCATGAGCCCAAAGCCAGCTTGAAGCCCAGGTATCGAGCACATCTTCTTCCTGCTTTAAGTTAGCAGACCCACAGTGCGGGCATTTTTCAGGCGTATCAATAGAAACAATTGGTTCTTTACATTCAATCTTACAATGATCATTCCCAACACAATACCAAACCGGTATCCTGTGCCCCCACCAGAGTTGCCTTGAAATACACCAATCTTTTATATTTTCCATCCAGTGGAAGTATGTTTTCTCCCAATGTTTTGGATGAAAATTAATTTTTTCTTCTTTAAGTGCCTGGAGTGCGGGTTTAACAAGTTCTTTCATCTGCATAAACCACTGCTCGGATAAGTAGGGTTCAATAGGCACATTACCACGTTCGGAGTAACCAACTTTATGTTCGTAATCTTCTATTTTTTCCATCAATCCGTTTTCTTCAAACCATTTTATAACCTTCTTACGCGCTTCATATCTATCAAGACCTCTAAATCTTTCAGGGACTTTTTCATTTGTTCTTGCGTCTTCATTAAAAATATTTATTACTTCAAGTTTATGCTTTTGCCCCAAATCGTTATCGTTCATATCGTGAGCAGGAGTAACTTTAACAGCTCCTGTACCGAATTCCATATCAACAAATTCATCAGCAAAGATGGGAATTTCCCTGTTGGTAATAGGAAGCATAACCTTCTTACCGACTAAATCTTTAAATCTATCATCATTTGGATTAACCGCTACTCCAGTATCACCCAGCATTGTTTCAGGTCTGGTAGTAGCAACAACTACAAACTTATTTGAACCGACAACCGGATATTTAAAATACCAAAGCTTACCGTTTACAGTTTTGAAATTAACTTCCTCATCAGAAATAGCTGAACGTGATGCGGGATCCCAATTAACCATCCTGTATCCACGGTATATCTTTCCATCGTTATAAAGCTCTACAAAAGCTTTAATAACTTCGCGGTAATAATCATCGTCCATTGTAAAGCGTTCACGCTTCCAGTCGCAGCTTACGCCAAGTTTTTTTAGCTGCTGGATTATTATCCCGCCATACTCTTCTTTCCATTCCTGGCAATATTTTATAAATACTTCTCTTCCAATTTCCTTTTTATCAAGATTTTTATCGGAAAGATATTTTGTAACTTTTGTTTCAGTTGCGATCGATGCGTGGTCTGTTCCCGGAACCCAGCACGCGTTGTATCCCTGCATTCGCTTCAGACGAATTAAAACATCCTGTATTGCATTGTTAAGAATATGCCCCATTGTAAGCATACCTGTAATATTGGGCGGCGGTATTGCAATTACATAAGGCTGTTTTGTTTCATCTACCTCTGAATGAAAAATATCATTTCCCAGCCAGTACTTATACCATTTATCCTCAACAACGGATGGATCATAGGCTTTTGGTATTTCTTTTTGTTTATCAGTCATTAAAAATATTGAGTAAATATGAGGTGCAAATATAATTAAATTTAAGAAGTGCTTATTTTATATACTTTTATAAATACTATTGACTCAATCCTCAATCAAATACAAATAATTCGGAATTTTAACCTGTATACCATGGTAATTGCCATTTAAATCGCTCCATTGGTCTCCCACTGTCCCTATAATTTCATATCCGTTTTCTACAAGTTCTTTCCTTTTGGAAGTTTTAAACTCCTGTGCACTTAGTTCATACTCATATTCTCTCTGGGTAATTAGTGTATCAAAAACTTTGTAACCCTCTCGTTTTAAGTTTTTATAAGTTACATCGTACTCCGGGATATTCCTTCCGGTAAGGAAAATTATTTTAAAATCCCTTGGCAAGTAAATAATCATACAATTCCTTAACCTGCGGAATTGCCGGGGCTTTCATTTCAGCATTCCATTTTTTGTTCATCTCATAAACGTAACCAAAACCCATTAGTTCGGCGAGACCATAGTTGTTAAGCACTGTCTCATCCACATCAAAAATAACAACGGAGTTTTCTTTAAACTCTGCTTTTTCAAATTGTCCCAGCGCAATTTTTATAACTTCATCCAGCTCTTCATTATACGAGCCCGATTCATAAAATTCTTTAACTTCACTCCTGGCATCAGTTAAATTTGTCGGTTTTTGAGATGCGCAAGAAACCAAAAAGAGGATAATTGTAAATGCTATTATTGCTTTAATTATAGTCTTCATAATCTTTTATAGTATTATTCCTGAAAATATGATATTAAAATAATGATCCTGCTGCAATTTATGAACTGAACATTTTTCTGAAATTCTTACATTGCAGTTAAAAAGTTACAATAAATCTTTTAAAAAGTGGATTATTGTCCCGATTTTGCAGATTTTAAACAACCTGTTTAAAAAAATTTACGTATAAAAGAGAATAATATGGCAATAATAAAACCTTTTAATGCATTAAGACCACAAAAAGAAAACGCACATATAATTGCGAGCGTGCCTTACGATGTTGTGAACAGAAAAGAGGCAAAGGAACTTGCAGCTAAGAACGATTTAAGTTTTTTAAAAGTTACAAGATCAGAAATAGATTTGACCGAAGATGTAAATCCATATTCAAAAGAAGTTTATGAAAAAGCAAAAGAGAATATTGCAAAGCTAAAAAGGAATGGCTCTTTGAATGAAGATGATAAACCACATTTTTATTTATACCGCCTGATAATGGATGGGCGCGCACAAGTAGGCATCGCAGCAACTTTTGCTGTTAATGATTATGATAATGATATTATACTAAAACATGAAAAAACGCGTAAAGTAAAAGAGGACGACAGGACAAATCATATAGTAACCACTGAAACACAAACCGGGATTGTATTTTTAACATACCGTGGAGCTGATGCAATAAATAAACTGGTTAATAAAACGATAGAGGAAACAGAACCAGAATATGATTTTACTTCGCCGGATAACATTCAGCATACAGTTTGGTTGTTACCTGAAGAATTCAACAGCAATGTGATAGAAGAATTTTCCAAACAGAAGAAATTATATGTTGCGGATGGACATCACCGCGCAAAAAGTGCCAGCAGAGCCAGAGGGGAGAAAAGAAATTCCAACCCAAATCATACTGGGAATGAAGAATATAATTTCTTTATCGCCGTTGTTTTCCCGGCTAATCAGTTGAAAATTCTTCCTTACAACAGGGTTGTCCTTGATCTTAACAAATACAACAAAAAGAATTTATTAAAAAAATAAAAAGAGTTTTGAAATAGAAAATACCGATAGTAAAGAACCTGTTGCAAAAAGAAGTTTTGGAATGTACATTGATAATGAGTGGTTCAGTTTAAAACCAACGGATGTAACTATCAGCAAAGTAGATGAGGCAACTTCGGTTGGAGAAAAACTTGATGTAAGTATTCTTCAGAATTTTTTATTGAATCCAATGCTTGGAATCGAAGCCCAAGCAAGCAACAGGATAGATTTTATAGGGGGAATACGCGGAACACAGGAACTCGAAAAACTTGTGAACAGCTGTAAGGCACAGTAGCATTTTCAATGTACCCTGTTCGGTAGATGATCTAATGAAGATTTCGGATGCGGGAGAGGTTATGCCGCAAAATCAACCTGGTTCGAACCAAAATTACGGGACGGATTACTTTCTCATACAATATAATTGTTATTTTATACGAACTGAAAACTTAAAGGAACTATAATGGAAAAAAGAATATATAACTTTAGCGCAGGTCCGGCTATTTTACCGGAAGATGTTTTAAAAGAAACACAGGAAAATTTGTTTTCGCTTCCCGGTGTGGGAATGTCAGTATTAGAAATAAGTCATCGCTCAAAAACCTTTGATGATATCATCAATCAGGCAAAGGCAGATATAAAAACACTTTTGAATATTAGTGATGATTACGCCGTGCTTTTTCTACAGGGTGGTGCAAGTTTGCAGTTTTCTATGATCCCGTTGAACATTATGCCGCCGAAGAACAAAGCAGATTATATGAACACGGGAGCGTGGTCTAAAAAAGCAATAAAAGAAGCTAAGAGAGTTGGGGCAGTTAATGTTGCTGCTACAACTGAGGAAACCACTTTTAACAAAATCCCAAAGCAGGATGAATTAAAACTTGATCCGGACGCTTCTTATGTTCACTTTACTTCAAACAATACTATTTATGGAACACAATGGCAAGCAGAACCAGCCGTAGGTAATGTTCCTTTAGTGTGCGATGCATCTTCAGATATTTTACACAAAAAAATTGATGTGAATAAATATGCTATTATCTATGCAGGTGCACAGAAGAATATGGGTCCTGCTGGTGTAACTATGGTAATTTTTAAAAAGATTTGTTGGAAAGATCTTCGGATAACCTGCATACTATGTTAAATTATAAAAACTCATGTTGAAAAAGATTCTCTTTACAATACCCCTAACACTTTTGGAATTTACATAATCGGGTTGGTTGCTAAGTGGCTGCTAAATAACGGCGGGCTTGATAAAATGTATGAAACCAATAAACATAAAGCCGGACTGCTTTATCAATTTATTGATGAGAGCGGCGGATATTATAAAGGACATGCAGAAAAAGATAGTCGTTCATTAATGAACATTCCTTTCAATCTTCCTACTGAAGAATTAGAGAAAAAATTGATCGCAGAAGCGCTTGCAGCCGGGTTCAGCGGATTAAAGGGACATCGTTCTGTTGGCGGTTTGAGAGCATCTATTTACAATGCTTTCCCAACAAAGGGAGTAGAAGATCTAGTTTCCTTTATGAAAGACTTTCAAAAGAAAAACGGATAATCAATAGTAATGTCATTGCGAGCAAAGCGAAGCAATCTGCCGAAAAAGATTCTTCGCTTTGCTCAGAATGACAAGATAAGGAAAAAGAATGCGTAAAAGCGAAAAATATCTATATAGAAAAACCATAAAACTTTTTGGGATAATCATTTCTACAATATTCATAGCATTCTTTATAAACGGATGCAATAAAGAAGAAGTGA
>CAVXUA010000006.1:0-110113 GCA_963764825.1 uncultured Ignavibacteriales bacterium
CGCAAAAAAAAGCTCAGAAAATTCTGAGCTTTTATCATTTTAAAATGAATTTATTAATTATTCTTAGACTGATTTTTCACCATCCTACAAATTAAAAACAAAAAACAAATCCTATTAACTATATCACTCAATTAGTATATTTAAACCCATCTAAAATCATATAAAATATTTTCTATGAAATCTCAGTTTACTTTACTTTTTGATAGTTATTGCTTTTAACAATAAGCAATACTTTTTCACAGGTAGAAAATGTACCGCTCATCACATCCTGTATATACTTTCCTTAAAGAGATGAAAGTAAAAGGGATTATTCCTTATATAAATGAAGACTTACCGAATCTTTCCAGATTTGAAGTAAAAAATCACCTGGAAACAATAAATAAAAATAACTGGTGAACTTAAGTTCAACAGAAATACAAATTATTGAACAGGTATAAAGCAGAGTTTTATGAAAGCCTGGATGCTGATACCACAACTTACTTTTTTCATCCCGAAAAGAGTTTCTCAACAAGTCTATCCGAAGTGTTTTCAAACAAAGTAAAATATTTATATGCTTACAAGGAAAAGAATGCAAATATTTATATGGACTTGTATCGGTCATGTTTATTACGGTCAAACTTTTAAACCGGAAATAAACAACAGCACACTTTTTGATGGTGGCTTACGGGTTCACGGTACTGTTTTCAATCATCTTGGTTATAGTTATCTCATTTATAAAAGGTGGAGCAAGCGGTAAGCAGGGAAGTAGGCGAACTAATTGAACCTAGACTATTGTATAGTTTTAAATGGATTGAAAATACTGAAAATATTGGCAATTACGATTTTACAACCGGTTATATAAAATATCATACAGAACCGGTTAATGATATGAACCTTTCCCTACAGGTAGGAAGGGAGAATAAAACAATTGGTTATGGTTACAGCAGCAAACTTGTACTTTCAGGTGATAACCCGCCGCTCGATTTTATCCAGTTTAATTTTGATTACGGAATTGTAAACTTTTCTTCTCTTCATGGTTCTACAGTTGGAGAGTTTAGTATGAATAGAAATGCAAGGTTTACTAAATATTTCGCATTCAATCGGTTAAAGTTAAAGTTTGAAAACCTATTTAATGTTGGAATTGGCGAAAGTATTGTTTATTCGGGCAGGGGATTGAATTAGCTTATTTAACACCAATTGGCTTTTATAAATTTATTGAGCACTCTATTCCAGGATAGAGACAATGCAAAACTTTATTTCGATTTTCAATCTGGATTTATAAAGAACCTGGAATTCCAGGCAACTTTTTTGCTTGATGAAGATATTCTTTCTAACCTTCAGGATTTAGAAAAGTACACAAATAAAACTGCATACCAGCTTGGAGCTTTTTGGTATCAACCATTTTCAATTGATGATCTTTCATTCATTTTAGAGTACACAAGAATTCGTCCTTTTGTTTATACACATTTTGATAGCATGAATGTTTACACTGCATTTCGGAAAAAATCTTGGGCATAAAATTGGACCAAATGCTGATGAACTATTCTCCCGTCTTTCATATAATGTTAATGATTGGATTCGTTTAAATCTTGTTTATGCACACATCAGGAGAGGAGAAAATGTTTATGATGATGAAGGCAATCTGGTTAAAAATGTTGGTGGTGATATTTATTTAAGTCATGGTCACGTTCTTGAAAATACTACTGCAAAATTTTTAGACGGTATAAGGATTAATAACGATGTTTTTGAAATTGGAATAAGAATAGAACCGGCACGCGATTTTATTTTTGATATAATTTACAATTACAATATAGAATCAAATATTACAAAGTGGGATTAAAGATTATTGTAGCTACGGCTTTATCAGGTTTACACTTAATTATTAGTGTGAAGAATAATCAAACCGCAATATTAGTTGGTTACTGAATTTTAATAAATGTTAATCTTTAACCAATTCTGCTAATCATCTACTTTGGTATTTTTCCACATTACTTGCTAATTGTTAAGTTTTTTTAATACTTCTTTTCTATTATATTTGTTTAATATTCTTAGAAAAATAGTTCGTGTTAGTACTCTTAAATAGGACTTATTTGTCCGATAGGTAACATTTACAGTATTCAAATAAAAGTGGGAGATTTACTGATGATAAAGAAAATTACACTTATTTTCATAACCGGCTCTTCTTAATTAACTCCCTTTCCGTCGCCCAATGGGTATCGATTGATAATAACTCCATCCCAAACTCCAAACCAAATGTTCAATTAATAAGTGATGATATTACCGGCACGGTAATCAAGATTGAACTTCCTGGAATCCAGATAGATGAATTTATCGCTGAAGGAAAAACTTACCATTCCATTAATATTGGTGCTGAAGCAATTACTACTGAGGTTGGTCTTCCGGAAATTCCACATCTTGCCAAGGTATTGGCTATTCCCAACCAGGGAACAATTAGTGTGGAAGTATTGGAAACCGGTGAGTCAAAAATTATAAAAGGAATTAATATTCCACCTGCAAGGGAAAGCTGGATAGAGGGTAAACCGGAAACACAATATCTTGAAAATGAAGAATCATATAGTTCTTCAAATTATATCCGCAGGAAATTGTAAGAGTTGAGGATCCTGCTGTCTTTCGCGATTTTAGAATTGCACGTGTATCAATATTTCCCCTAAGGTATTCACCCGCAAAAAATGAAATAGAAGCTTATTCATCAATCACTATCCGCGTTAATTATGGATCAGGCAATAGGAATTAATCCAAAATTAACCGCCAAAAAACCTATTGCTCCCTCATTTGATAAGCTGTATAAAAGTTTTATTTTCAATTATGATGAAGTATTTCAGAGAGAATATTATGGAGATGAATTAGGTTTCGATGTTATGCTTTGTATTATGCCGGATGTACTTGAACCTGATTTCCAAACTTATGCTGCCTGGAAACATAAAATAGGTACTTATATTCATGTTACTAAATTCAGTGAAATTGGCGCAAACTGAAAACAACCCCACTGCGGTTAAAAATCATATTTTAGATGCATACACACACTTGGGAGAACCCTCCCACTCACGTCTTGATTGTAGGAGATGATGGTGTAGCACCAGTAAAATATATTTCTTATGATTATACGTTTGTTTACGAAAATTATTTTGTTGAGCTGGAAGGAAATGATTATTTCCCGGAAATGATGATCGGTAGGTTTACGAATCAAGGCGATTACAGAATGCGGGTAATGATAAATAAATTTATTGATTATGAGAAAACTCCATATATAGAAGATCCGGATTGGTTCAGAAAGGGTTTGACTTGTTCAAACGATGCATATATATCGCAAATATATACTAAAAGATTTACTGCCAGCAAAATGTTAGAAGAAGGTGGAAATTTTATTTCTGTAGATTCAATGTATAACGGATATCCCTGTCCGGGAAACGTAAGCGACATTATTAAATATGATTAATGAAGGAAGAAGCTTCCTTAATTATAGGGGTGAAGGATGGAGCAGTGGATGGTGGGCATCATTGCATTCCATTTGAAACTTCAGATGTTAGCTTCGACTTAATAATGGAGAGAAATTAACGTTTGTTACCAGTATTGGCTGCGGTGTGGCAATGTTCGATGCAAACGGAGGTAATTGTTTTGGTGAGGCGTGGGTACAACTTGGAGCTGAATTTGAACCAAGAGGGTGCTTGTGCATTTGTAGGCCCAACTTCCAATACTCACACAACTTATAATAATAAAATTGATATGGGAATTTATATGGGGATGTTCATAGAGGGTATGGATAGCCCTGGCGAAGCTCTTGCTTAGCGGCAGATTATATATGTATGAAGTATTTGGGGATACTTACTGGGTTGAGTACCACTACAGGGTTTACTGTGTACTTGGTGATCCCAGTTTGCATGTATGGAAGGATACCCCTGAAAATGTTAGTGTTGCTTATACTGATACGGTTATTGTAGGATTTAGCCAACCTCAGGTAGCTGTAACTTATTCAACCAGCGGGATGCCTGTTGCAAATGCCGAGGTTTGTATTTCAGGTAACGGTATTTATGCTGTTGGTACAACTTCAGAAGGTGGTACACTCACTTTAGATATAAATACTACTTCCGCAGGTGAACTCGATTTAGTGGTGCGTGGTGGAAAGGTTGTTCCGTTTGAAGGAACTATTCAAGCTATTGAAGGTGAGGAAAGTGTTGCTCCGGCTGGTATTCCACTCGTTACGGATATTGATGGTAATAATGATGGACTAATAAACCCAAATGAAAATTGTACAATTACTTTTTCACTAAAAAATTATGGAACACAAACAGCAAATACTGTTTATGCAAAACTTTCTGTACCAGATAGTGTTGCAAACAGCGTAGAAATCGTAACCACTGATTCGATAAGCTTTGGAACTCTTGCTCCAAATGATTCAGTACAAGGTTTACCATTTCAATTTTTTGTAAAACCTGGATGCGCTGTTGGTTTCGAAATTCCTTTTCAGTTGCACGTTTCAAGCTCAACTACATCTTGGGAATATTACCGGAACGAAACTGTACACGGTTGTCAATTGGAATATTCCGAGCACTTTATTGATGATAATGGAAATGTATTAAACAATTATCGTATGGATCCTGGTGAAACAGTTAACCTATTATTAAAAATTAATAATATAGGAGACGATCTTGCACCAGATGTAAAAGGAATATTGCGTAGCACCGATCAGTATATAACCATTATTGATTCAGTTGGTTCATTTGAAACAATTTTAACTGATAGTAACGCAACAAACGAGACCGATTACTTTGTTGTAAAAGTAAGTGACAATTGTCCCGTTCCATATTTGGCTGGATACTCAGTTCAATTATCAACTCAAAATGGTTTATATCCCTACTCCGTCATTGATACATTTTCAATTCCGGTAGCTATGCCTTCAGTCACGATCCAACCGGGCCAGATTAATACGGCTATTATGCTTACTCGAGTGATGATAATCTTTGGCAGCAATCTCCCGAATATAATTGGTTTGAAATAAGTGGAATTGGAACAGAAATTCCACGGGGAGGTGCAAGCAATTTAACTGTTACTACTAACATTCCATTTTCTTTTAAGCATTATGGAATTAATTATTCGCAATTAAGAATAAGTACTGATGGATGGATTGCTCCTGGAAGTGGTACACTAACTGCACCACATAATTATCCGTTACCGCGGCCTGATGCAATTAACAATATGGTTGCTGCATTCTGGGATGACCTTTTCTCAAACGATCCGCAAGAAACTAGGAAAAATATATTACTACTATGATGCTGCCAATCACAGGTTTATTATTGAATGGTCTAGAAGTTGGGCATATTGAAGATTATACTAATAAAGAAACTTTTCAAATAATACTACTTGATCCCGCTTTTTATCCTACCCAAACTGGAGATGGAGAGATAATTTGCCAGTACAAAATTGTTAGTGAACCAGGCAGCAGCTACAATTGGGATAGAGAACAATAATGAAGATATTGGGTTACAATATGTTTACGATGAACAGATATTCTGTAACGGCATCTGAATTAACGGATAATTTTGCTATTAAATTTACTACTGACAGTGCAACTGTTGTTTCAGTTGAAAATGAATTTAATGCGGAAAATTTATTGCCACAGGAATATGCTTTATATCAAAATTATCCTAATCCTTTTAACCCTGAAACTATAATAAGATATGATATTCCAGAGGCAGGATTATGTAACACTTAAAATTTACAGGATTGACGGACAGCTAGTTAGAACAATGCAGGATTCTCATCAATCACAAGGTAGGTATGAAAGAACCTGGGATGGTAAAAATGATTTTGGAAATAAAGTTAGCTCAGGAGTTTATTTTTACCAGCTGCGTGCAGGTAGTTTTGTACAAACAAAAAAACTTATACTGTTAAAGTAAAAGTATTTAGTTGATAAAGAAGATTTTTAAATGTACGTTTCTTTACTGTTATTAATAATAATTCTTCTTGCATCCATTTTTGGAATAATTGAGTATTTCCTTCATCAAAAAAGAATTTACTCAATTCCTATTCAGAATCCACGTTAATGGCACACGTGGAAAATCAAGTGTAACAAGATTGATCGGCGCAGGTTTGCGCGAAGGCGGAATTAAAACAATTACAAAAGTTACAGGAACTTATCCACGGCTAATCCTCGAGGATGGAACTGAAGCAGCAATTCATAGAAAAGAGGAGTCCGAATATTATCGAGCAGCTCTCTATTATAAAGTTTGCTGCGAGAAGAAAAGCAGAGGCAATAGTACTGGAATGCATGGCGCTTGCAACCTCAATACCAATGGATTACTGAAAAGAAAATGATTCACTCAACCATAGGCGTTATTACTAATGTAAGATTAGATCATGTTGATGTAATGGGTTACACACTTCCCGAAATTGCTAAAGTCCTAAGCAAGACAATTCCTAATAATCAAAATTTTTTTATGACAGAAACAGGAGCATCTGATATACTAAATCAAACTGCTAAAAAAAATAAATCTAAAGTGCATATCGCAAAACCAGAATCTGTTTCCAATGAAGAAATGAAGGAATTTAAATATATAGAACATAAAGAAAATGTAGCAATGGCTTTAAAAGTGTGTAATCACCTTGCGATAGATCGAGTTACAGCATTGAGAGGAATGTACAATGCAAACCCTGATGCAGGCGCACTGAAACTTTATAGAGTGAATGCCTTCAATAAAATTACCAACTTCTTTAATGCTTTTGCTGCAAATGATTATCAATCTACATTGATGATCTGGAAAATGATTAAGCAAGAGATTGGTTTTAAAGGACCGAAAATAATTCTACTTAATACAAGGCACGATCGGATGGATAGAGCCAAACAGCTTACTGAAATGCTTGGTAAGAATTTGCGTGAGGAAATGGATTATTTAATGTTAATCGGACAATCTACAGATGTTGTAAAAGATTTATCAATATCGGAAGGTGTGGACCGGAAAAAAATAATTAATTTGGGATGGACTGAACCATCGTCTAGTTTTTGAAAAAGTTCTATCATACACAGACGATGAATCGACTGTTGTTGCAATTGGTAATATGGGTGGAATGGGTGCCAAAGTGGCTAATTTCTTTGAGAATAGGAGTATAAAGAATGGTTGAAATAGCTATTACACTTGGATTAATATTTAGTTTGCTTTCTTATGAGATTTTTGGATTGGCTGCGGGAGGCATAGTTGTGCCCGGTTATATTGCATTACAATTATCCGAGCCAGATAGATTGGCTGGAATAATTGTTGTCAGCCTGTTAACTTATCTTCTTGTAAAAGTTTTAGGCAACTATACTTTTCTTTATGGAAGAAGACAAATGGTTGTTTGCTTACTTGTTGGATGTTTACTAGCAAATTTTTCTCGCCACTTTTTAATCATTGATGTAACCACAAGCACAGTGCAATTGCAAGCCGTTGGATGGGTTATTCCCGGGTTGATTGCTCACTGGTTTGGAAAACAGGGTATTTACAGAACACTCTGCGTACTGTTTATTACTTCAGTGTTAGTTAGAATGTTGGTAATCATTTTATTTGATGGAAAATTATTTCCTATTTAATTTTTTGTTGGGAGTATTTAGATAGATGTATTTGTTTCGAGCAGGATCTAAGAGAGTTTTAAGCGTGTTGGCACTGTTGGCTTTACTTGCTTTCCTGGCAGTGGAAAATGGGAAGGTAGATGTAAAACGTGAGTGGTACAAAGAAAAGCTTGAAGCTTCAAAATTGGCAAAAGTAGCAGCAGATTATTTAAAAGAATATCGTCTGCAAAAGGGAATATTTATTGATGATTTAAATGATCCCAACGAAACAGCATTGATTGGACAGGATATTACACTAATCACTACAGACCGCGGATACATTGAAGCAAAATTAACTGCCACAAATCCTAATTTTGCAGCTGTGATAGTTGATATGCTCATGGAATCTGAATTGAAAAAGAATGATATAGTTGCTATTGCTTTTACGGGCTCTCTACCAGGGCTAAATATTGCCATACATTCTGCCGTACAAACATTAAATTTAAAACCAATAATTATAACATCAGTTGGTGCATCTAATTGGGGTGCTAACGATCCTTACTTCACGTGGTTGGATATGGAAAAAGTACTTTATGATGCAGAAATTTTTAAACATAGATCAATTGCTGCTTCCATTGGCGGAGGACTTGATAGGGGAAGAGGATTAAGTCCTGAAGGAAGACGATTAATCACAGATGCTATTAAAAGAAACCAAGTTGAATTTATTAACGAGGAATACCTGGAGGATAGTATTGAAAAAAGACTGCTGCTTTACACTAATGAGAGGAAAGGTAAACCCATCAAAGCATTTATCAATGTTGGCGGTGGTATAGCGAGTCTCGGATCAACTGAAAACAATCAATTTATATCAAGTGGATTATCTAAATCGTTAGCAATGAAAAATTTTCCACGAAGGGGTGTGCTGATCACCATGGCAGAGGAAGATATTCCTATTATTCATATGTTAAATATTACACAACTTGCAAGTAAATATGGATTACCCATTAGCCCATCACCACTTCCTCTTCCTGGTGAAGGTGAAATTTTTATACAAAGACAATATAGCATGGTTTTAACAATAGTAGTTACAATATTTTTAATGATAGCTATTGCACTTGTATTTATTATGGAAAAGAAACGGCACCGGCTTGGTGCAGAGCAAATTCCAATGCAACAACATAATTTATAGCAGCAATATTTATAAAGATAAAATTTATAAGCATTTAAAAGTAAAAAGTATAAAATGAATTTTCTCTACTCTCTAATTCTAATTTTGATTTTTGTTATTCCATTCAATTCTTTGCCCCAAGGCTCAAATACTAATGTATTAAAACCAAAAAACGCCGAAACTAAGCTAAAAACAATAATTTCTGGTAAGAGTAAGAATTATTATCCGTTAAAATTCGGAGACGCAGCAATAATTTCTTTAAGGGGTCCTGGAAAATTAAAAATAATTACCAGGGTACAATTTACTTCCATTAAGGATCGATATTTAGACTACAAAATTTATTACAGGATTGACGGGACACATAAAAATGAAATTGAATTTGATAATGTGAAAAGATCTGAATCTGCGAAGTATAATATTAAATCATTAGGAGTGCCGGGTGTTGGTAAAAATATAATCCTTGAATTTGGACTTGGGGATCACACTTTAGAAATATGGTCTGCAATGAAATTTCCTAATGTTACAGCAAGGTATTTATTTACTAAAACCAAAGGAATGAAAATTAAATGGGTAACTTTATCTCCAATGTACCCAAAGGAACCGGTTGATTTAGTAAGCAGCGAAGAAGTCATTCCTTATTTTCGTTTTTCAAAATCTAAACCTTTAAAAGTGAAGATTACCGGTCCAACAATTTTACGAATTTTGAACCGAGTGGAAAACCATTATTATATGAAAGGTATGATTAATTACAGACTTCAGGTTAAAGAAGATGGGCATATTAAAAACACTTATCTGCTATGCAGTAAGCGCTCAGAGGTAACTTCATATAAACGGGATAATGAAAGAATTCCTGGCAAAGCGAAAGAAATTGTTATTAATGTACCGACGCGGGACACATTTTTATGAAATTATTCCACTTGATAAAGATAAAAAAACAATATTGGGAAGGAGTTCTCTTTCCCAAAAAAGATATTAAACTAGAAGAGTAAAAATTGTTATGAAATTAATTTTATCGCCGATTGCAAATCGGTTTTTAATATTTTCTCTGATAATATTTTTCATTTCATTAAGTGAAAGTATGTTAGCAGGGGATAACCCAAAGAAGGAAACCAAGTATTGGGAAGTTCGTCTTATCTCTCGGTACAATGTATGATAACAATATATTAAAATATTCCGATAAGTACATCCAGCGATTTATAAATTTAGAGGATGAAGGAAGATTTCATATCAGTCGTTATGATGACCTTGTATTGCCGTATTCTATTGGTTTATCGTATACAAATAAAATCATCGGAGATTTGAAAACAATATTTTCGGTAGGTTTTAATTCTAATGCATATTCATACAATGGAATTAAAACTTGGTCACAGTATAATATTCAGTGGCGTCAATACCTTTCTAAATCTACAAGTTTCCGCTTCTCTTATTCATATATCCCAAACTTTTATATAAGACATTTTCGCGATGATGACTGGGTAGATCGATTTGGTTATACACCAGAAACTTTTCAACCATATGAGTTTTCAAAAGATGATTTTAGTGCGTGGATTCAACATAACTTTTTTTGGAAAACCACAAGAGTGCGTCTCTATTTTACTTATATGAGGTATTTTCATAATGAGCATTATACTGAGTATGACAGCGATAACCTGCTTTATGGATTTCGAGTTTACCAGTCATTAACAAAAAATATTAAAGTAAATGGGGGTTATAAATATGTTTCTTCGGACGCTAAAGGAATTGATGAGATTAATGATCTTAATGAAGATGAAATAGCAACTCGTGGTGATGCAGATTATAATGAACATATATATTCTATCGGAGCTGCTTTCACATTTCCAAAAGTGTTCGGTTTGAAGAATGATATTAGCATTACAGGTCAGTATCAAAGAAGATTATTTACTACGGATCATTATCTTGAGTTAGATCCTATTCATGCTGGAAGAGATGATAAAAATTTCCGCATTTATTCATCTTATAAATTGAACATCTTTAGTTATTTATCAGTTACAGCCTTTTATAACTGGATTTATCGTGATTCAGATACTTTAGCAGAGGCTAATCGAGAATATCTTTCTGATGAGAAAGACTACAGCCAATACCAGCTGGGAATAAAAATTAATTATAAAATTCAATTTTGAACAAAATAAAATATAAATTATTAAGGAACATATTATGTTAAGATTGTACGGAATGCTTTTAATTTTAAGCTTATTATTAATAAGCTGTGGAACTCCTCTAGATCCTGAATCAATTGATGGAAATGATGGTGGATATAAAATTGTTAGCAGGATTACAACTTCGGGATATTCGCAGGATGTTGTAGTTGATAAATAATTCTCTTGCATTCGTAGCTCAGGGTGAAGGTGGACTAATTATTATTAATATCTCTGATCCCACTAAACCTGGAATAATTACTACTGTAAATGAAGGAATGAAAGGATATTCTTACAAAGTTGCTCGTAAAGATTCAGTTCTTTATGTAGCATCCGGCGGATTCGGAGTTTCAGTTATTAATGTTATTGATCCAGATGAATCCACAAATGACTAGCAACAAACCTTGCATTAAAACCAGCAAGGAATTTTCATGTAATGGGTAATTTTCTATTCGCAACTGTTGCTGAATACGGAGTGCAAATATCCGAGATAAGTAATGCAACTCAACCTGATACTAGGGGAGGAACTAAACACCCGGATATGCACAGGGTATTTGCGCCTCAGCAGATAGCAATTATTTGTTAGTAGCTTGTGGCGAAATGGGTTTTGCGGTTTTTGATATATCTGAATTACAAAGTGGGTGGGGAAACTATCCAATGCTAGGATGGGTTGATATTACCTGAATATACTGAAGATGTGGTTACTCATCCAACTCTTTCTTATGCATATATTGCATGCGGTACAGCAGGTTTAACAATTGCTGATTTTTCGGATCCTACAGATGTAAAGATTTTAAGTAGTTATGATACAGGTGGTTATGCTAAAGAAATCCTTTATAAAAATAACAAAGTCTATTTAACTACTGAAGCAAGAGGGCTTAAAATTATTGATGTAACAAATGTTTCCTCTCCAGTACTCATTGGTACTGTTAAAACAGAATATGCAATGGGATTGGATATGGATGAGAATTATATTTACGTTGCCGATGAAGTGGAAGGTTTAATTACCATTTCAATTCCATAATAAAATTGGAGCTATTGACGAAGTTCAAACATTTTTTCTGCAAGCAATTTTTCAAAGAGATAAAGCTGAAATTTGTAATTGCCTGGTGTCTTTTTCCAGGAGTAATCGAAATTGAACTTTTTACTGTTGCAGAATTTTCTTCAGGTGAAAGTATAAACTTTTTTGTGTAAAAAGATTTACTGTCCGGTCCATCCACTTCAAATCTAAATTTTAGCTCATCCTCTAAATATTCATCAAGATTCCCCAGATCTACAATAGCTCTAACTTTTGCTTTTTTCTTAATTGTGAAAACTGTTCCTTCCCCAATTTTCTTACCGGTTTTCTTTCCAATTTTTCTAAAGAGAGTGATATTTGCAGAAATATTAAATTCTTTTTCCGCAACTGAGTACAAAATCACTCAATTGAAATTTTTTCTCAGCAATGAGTTCACGAAATAAAAAAAGCCTGATTATGTAATTTCCGGGCTCTCTCTTCTCAGGAGAAATAGAGATAGAACTTTTTAAAGATGATGAATTGGTATCAGGGGATAAATCAATCCGTTTCCTGTAAAAAGATTTTCCATCTGGTCCAATCCATTCAACATGGAACATCAATTCGTTGTCTGCAATTTTCTCCGGTTCTTAAAATCAAAAAATGCATAAATTTTTGCTTTATCTTTAATTGTAAAATCTGTTCCGGCACCAATTCTCTTACCTGTCTTTTTCCTACTTTTTTACAGAAAGTAATTTTTGCTATTAAACCATCTGGTTGTTTAGGAGGGTAGACTATGGTTGAATCCTCTGCAATAATCGGTTCTGCATTCCTGCTTGAACATCCGGATTGAAACAATAACAAGAGGAAAATCAGAATTAAGTTTGATATTATAATAATTTTATTCTTCATTAATTTTCCAAACCTTACAACATACGAATCAGAAAGTTTTTACTGCGGCTTTTAACACCATAGAACCACTTCGATAGTGGAAGCATTATCATCATCATTACAACTACTCCAATGAGTGTAGTTATTACATCGCCTTCGCGGTAAAACAGCCCTAATCGCTTTGAAAATATTCCCAATATCGCTATATGCATTCCATAAAAAAATAGAGGTACCTTTCCGGCAACATCAAAAATGGTTAATATTTTAGGCGCAATTTTTGCAACGGCAATGAAAATACAAATTGAAAGAATTACAATACCTATAAACCATAAACTAAAGTAAATGCTCGGAGGGTATTTTTGATCAAAGAAAAACGAGTAAGTTCCAAAATCTGAGAATGGAAAAATATTTCCATATCCACCGAGCATCCTTATTAGGACTGCTAAAATTATAATTCCAGCAGCGATGCCTAATCCCATCTGGATACGCATTTTATCTGTCTTCCATGTAATAAGCCAACCCCTTGCCAACACTGAGCCGATTATTGCCATTGCAAACCATGGAATTAGAGGGTATTTATTAAACTTGCCGGCGTCTATAAATGTTTGCATTAAAGCTTGTTCCCACCAAACCTCCGGATTGTAGGGAATGTTTAGAAGAAGGGGATGGATTGCCAGGAGTGGCTAATGCAATTACCAATTGATATTGCCATCGCAAATTAACAATGCTAGTTTGTAAAATCATCGAAAGCCCAATGCACGAGATAATTCCAAAATGCCACGGATTAAATGAACTGAATCCGCCCCAGGATGAGTTTACCCAGGTTACCTGAAGTAGAATTAGAAATAGACCTCTCTGGATAAGATCACGGCGAGCAGTCCACTCAGTTGCTCCTTTATTAATCCTACGATGATATGCCCACCATACCATTGCACCATTCATCATAAGAAAACCCGGTGCGCAAAGATAACTGACATATCTTAATGCAAACTGTTCCCAGCTATCAAAGAGTGGATCGAATGGATTAAAATGAAGCCAAAGTGAATTAAGGAAGTAGGAGCAATGATCCACAAGCATAAATATTACTACTAACCCGCGGAACTGGTCTATGAATTGAAAACGTTGTTTTTCAGGAGCTGCTGCTCAATTTCCTCTACTTACAGTTATGTTCAATACGTATCTAGTGGAAATCAGATAAACCAAAACAACTATCCAATTATTGGAATGTAGTGGGAACTATAGGAGTCGAACCTATGACCTCCTGCTTGTAAGACAAGAGGATTCTTTTCTTTACTTTCTAAAATCCAACAAAAACTGGACTCTCCATACATACTCCATACTGAGAAGAAAGGATGGCAGCTATGTATATTGTAAAAAATAAAAAATCTCCTAACTATCAGTTAGTATATTTACGAGCCGGGAAGAGAACCTCTATCTCAACAGGTACTCCAAGTAAAAATGAAGCGAAAAAATTTCTAGCCTCATTGAATCCACTAACGATTTCCAAACCAAAATTAAACAAAGTTTCAATTAGATTGAAGGAATATGTTGCTGAATATAAAACCTATGTTGGCAATACACATTCCGAATCCTATCTTAAAAAAGCTGTCACTTCATCCTTTAACAGGTTACAATATAATGTGTTTCTAAGCCCGTACAATCGTCGTGGTGGCATCTTTATTCTAAATAGGATAAATATACTACATACCATACATTTGTATGGTATGCATAAGAAAATATTTTATTCCCGATTGTTCAGAAAGAATGTATTCTACCGGAAGATTCAGAGTACTGGTATAAAGTAATGGCTGAAACTTTGTTTAGAATAAACTACCTGGAAGAGAAGAAATGCAGTTGCAGTCAATGCAACAGAGAGTTGACAGAATTAGAAGATTTCCTGCCTAAAATAAAGAAGTATATAATTGAATTAAGAATTGAAAATTAAACTTGTAACTATATTCTTGAGTCTAACCTAATCCGAAAGGTTAAGTTTTCCCAAGTTTCTCTAAAAGCTTTTCTTTTACATCAGCTGGATTAAATTCTGGTTTGCTTATACTGGTATGAACTAAGAAAATATGATGCTGTAATACATCCAACATATTATTGACATCAATATCCTTCGTGTCTTCTTCATACCTAAGTTTTATAAGACTTTTATTTGTATCTGATAACAATTTATTTATTGAAGTCAATTCTCCCGCCCCATCTTTTTTATTTTCTCTTTCATCTCAACTTCTAACATTTTAACCTCTTCCAATATTTCATCTATAGTGTGAGCTAAGTCCAATTAGTAAGTAAAATTTTAATTCTGTAGTTCCTTTAATCTTTCTTTGGCTTTTCGTTTAGCAAATTTATCCCGGAAATTTATTTCTGGCAACTCACTTACCTTTATAAGCATTGCAATTTCTTTTTCTTCCTCATCCATCTCTTGGTAGGTTAATGAAAGATGAAATGTTGCTATAACTATTCCGGGTTGCAGCTTAAGTGCTCTCAACATCATTTGTTCTGATTCCTCAAAACTACCTTCCGGCACATCCCCAAAGAATGTATTTGCAAATAGCCGTTCAAACCAGCTTAGTGCAGCTATTTGTCGGTTATAAATTCCTAGAATCAAATAAGGCAAATAATCTGTTGAATCAATTTTTATTGCTTTTTTAGCGTTATCCTTAATTTTGTGTGCGAGTTTTATCTTCTTATTATCACCTTCAAATAATGCCTGATTACCGTAAGACCAAGCAAGGAAAGTGTAAACCTTTGCACTATCAGGATAAAGGGAAGCAAACTTTTCTGCGTAGTCTACGCCTTGATATACAACCTTCTCAGCCGATTTTTCATCACGTAATTCGTAATAATATTCCCCTAAATCATTGCAGACTCTTGTTAATTTGAGGAGTAAATAATAATCGTCGGAATTAATTAAATACGCTAGCTCATAATTCTCTAGTGCGCTTTGCATTTCCCATCTAGCATAAAGAGAATCTCCCCTTGCAACAAACTCTTCAAAACTATTTGAGAATATGATAATTGAATTGGTGATGAAGAAAATTAAAATGATTATAGACTTCACATTATCTCCATTGAAAAGGTAAAACAAATATGATTAAAATATCGCTTTTCAATTATAGAATAAATCAATTTGATGAAATTCTCTGTCGCTAATTACTTCATCAACACCATCTTCTTCAAAAAAAATCTATTTAATCTCTTAAAAATGCAATCCTAAAGTAAAGCCAAAACTAAAGTTTCCTAAATTTCTTGAGCTTATATCTAAATCGGGAATTCCCGGTATATCTTCAGGCAAATAAACGTAATCAGCTACAAATCCTATGGAGAAGCTATCATAGATATATAAATCAAATTGAGAATAGAGTACCGCACTGAATAAACTTCTTTTGATACTAGCGATTGTAGTGTCTCCCTGCGTGTAATATTCACTGAACTCATAACCAACATTTCCAATTCCAATTCCCACCCCTACTTTCCATGAGATAGTTGCTGGAAAAATAGAATAGAAAGGATTATATACAGCCATAGCATAAAACCCGGTGCCTTCATAGGTTTGATAACCAGATGAGCCTTCCTGTGTGTTATTAAAGTATGAATACCAGTTGAGCGAGGGTTCACCGAACCAACAAACTGCTCCGCCAATTTCTAATTCATCAAAAATGGAATAAGTCAATTGGATTCTCCTTAGTAAATTAAAACTTGTAACATTTCGATACGAGTAGTAATAATCATTTATATTATTTTCTGATTCTGATAGTCTTGTACTAACTTGTGCAAGCTGAAAATTCATATGTATCTTCGAAGGAGATTTATTTCCGGTTAAAAATTCTTTCAATCGCTGTAACTCTTCGCTTCTATTAACATCATCTCCGCTGAAGTTAAATATTTCAGTACTTTCTCCTGTACTTAAATCTATAGCGTATCCTACTGCGCCGCCCAATAATGTACCAAGCAAACTAAGTATCGCCTGACCTCCAGGCGAGTCATTTTGCCAATAAGCAAATGGTTCACTTTCAGCTTGCATAAATGCCAAAAAGAATACATATGTTCCAAGAATACCACCGATTGCAACACCCCTCATTCCACCTTTTCCTTTAGTTTCAATTGATATTGAAATCAGGTCATTTATTGCTATAGCTCTATTTTGATCTTTACTGTGTATTACTAATGTGTCACTCCTTAAACCAATTAAGAATCCAGTAGAAAATTCTCCATTCTTCTCCTGTAGAATTACCAGGCTATATAAAAGATCCTTATCAATAAATTCCAGATCCTTAACATAAATACTGTTAGTACTGGATTCTTGTGAATAACCTGGACCACAGAAGGTTATAAAAAGTGATAAACTCAGGATAACATTCATTTTTCTCATTTTAAAAACTCCTTTACCTAACTGTTAAAGACCAGGAATCATATAATTTCATAGCATACTTTACTACTTCGCCGGGTATATTTACAATATCATAAAGTGTTTGCTTCTGCATCGGTTTCTCTTTATTAAGATGAAGTTCATAATATCCAGTAGTCTTAAGAAAAATTGTGCGATCTAATCCTTCAACTTTTGGCTGGGCTTCAAATTCAGCTAAAAAGTAATCGCCAACCTTAGGCATAGCATAATAATCTTCATTTTTTAATGTCAGGGTTTCTACAATATCCTCATTGTTGTAATCATTTGCGACGGCTATATTTATTTCATTTAAAAATGGTGAGGGATGATTATCATATTCAATTGCAATGTAATCTAAAGTCCAAAAACCATAAGGGGGAGTTAATTGAATAATAAGTGAGTCTCCCTTTACATTACTCAAATCAAGATCATACGTTTTCGTTTCAGTAAGTAACGGTCCACCTCCAAATATTAATCCTTGGGATTTCCAATTATCTTCTTCCTGAACCATTATATTTAGATAATACAATTGTTCTCTTACCACAAACTGCATCATTTGTTCTTTTTCAATTTCGGTTCCGCACATGTTATCAACCTTCTCATACCAGGTATCAATATTATTTCCATACAGTGAGAGCATTTCCCGAATCATCTGTGAACCCCATAAAGATGTGCCTGCATTTATAACAAGTTTTGCTTTCTTTTTATCGTGTTGTTTAGGAAATACAAAGGTGAGCTCGTGTTTTAAATTACTTACAGATTCATAATCAACAACCGGAAGTTTGGTCTGCCAGAACGTGTAATCGTTTTCTGATATAAATTTTGTTAAATCTTTACCATTTTCATCCGTAGCCAAAATTGATTTTTGAGGGTATTTTATTGTATGAAGGTTTCCTGCAAGATCCGTTATTACCTCAGTATCTTTAGGATGATCTGCAATTACTAGGCTCATTTCATCTAGATATTGAGTTTCCGGCACTTCATTCCTGACTAATAATTTATACTTACCATCAACTTCTTTTAGATAATCAAGTTTGCTTAAATCAGTTCTCTGTAATCCTCTTGTAACAGCCCCCCCAAGTGGTTCTGCATCAAATACATACTGTTCGGAATCAAATGAATAGACGAAAGGACAGGATTGTTTTGTTAAAGCTACTATCACAACTAAAGCTGCTAACAATCCAACCACAACTCCTAAAGTAGTCAATACTGTACCGGCAGCATCAGTTCGCTGTACTTTAGCGTATAAAATTTCTGAAGCATTGATATAAACAGACTCGCCTGCCTTTGTACGACCAGAGACGACTGTTTCTTGTTGAATATATTTAGCTCCTTCGTCATTAAAAGTTATAATCCGGTTGCTATTCTTTAAAACAATTTGTGAAACAAAAAGATTTTCATTTTCTATTATTTGTTCTTTACTTGTGGTCTCAGGCAAATCCAGGTGGATTTCCAAAATGTATTCAAGTTTTACGGACATGGTTTTGCCCTCGTTTGTTGTACCAGTAATTACATTTTCTTGCTCATTATATTTTCCACCTTCTTTATTAAATATGAATAACCGATCTTTGTAAGCGATTACTTCTGCAATTTTTTTTGTACCGATTTCGTCTAAGTTAACTTCTGAAACTTTTGACTTCCTAAATTCCAGTATATCAGTTAAAGGTATAATGATTTTCTCATCTTCAACGGATGTCCCACCAATTACAGAGTCAAGTATGTGATAATATCCGCCAGCATTATCAAATTTAATTTCCTCTCCATTGGGCAGGACAACAGCAATAATTTTTTCATCCATCATATACACCTGCTCAGGAGGAATCTTCTCGCTTGTATAGCAGCCGACCAGAAAATTAATTAATGCCACCAGTAATAAACTGGTAAGGATTTTTTTATACATTTTTCTGTCCTCTCCATTTTAATTAAAAAATATTCTCTTTTTAGCCTTCAGATAATTTCCAACTCCAAATTTTTCGATGTATAAATTTTTAGTAATAATAATAAGATGAACCCACTTAATCGAAAGCGTGACTAAAATCATCCAGTATTAATATCCCTCCTACTATGATTATTGAGACTAGTGTTACACCGATCAATAATTTGGTTGAATCCCAGTCTATCTCATTTTGTTTTATTTCTAAAATATCATCCATTGCAATTTTGCCGATGAACGGATCAATAAAGTCTAAATCAGAATTTACATTTTTCAAGTAATTTTCCAAGCTCGTTTTTTCTTTTCTCGATGCGATGGATTTCACGTATCCCTCGCCGAAAATAGAATCATTTACAACTGTGTGAGTCAAAAATTAATATAGGGAATCATTTTTTGTGAGGATTATTATTTCATCTTCGTTGTTTTCATTAATCAGTTCATTTTTAGAAATGTGTTGCATATTGTAACAACCTATAAATTGAAGTAGCATAGAAAAGATTAATACTATTAGAATTATACTTTTTTGCATCTCTCTATCCTCCTGAGAATTACTTTATTATCATCATCTTATCAGTCACAATAAATTTGTTTGCTTAAACTATATTCTAAAATCAAATTGAACCATTGGAAAAATGAAAAGTGTTGGATCAGCTTCGTTAATTTGTGTTTCAATATAAAATCGGGTGCCTAACAATATTCTGCTGGATTCACCAAAACTGAAATAAATACCCGGGGTTACATTTATGAAACCAGCAGTGCTGCTTCCCCGTTTATCAGTTTTCGTATAATGCCCCAAAGCAAAATAAGAAGTCCTCGGTTCAAAGCTAAAGAGCGTTTGAATGCTGTATCCTGCATTTAAAAATAAATTTAGTGGCCAGTTTTTAAATGCAGTGTTATAAGTAAAATTAAAATATGGGTCAAAATGTGTTGATTCTCCAACATCGTTGTAGAATCCTATATATACATCACTATCTCCACTAAAGTGATTCGTAGTAACTACACGGCGTATAGTATAAGCATCATAACTCATCGAGTTTATCTGCAACCCCACGTCAAACCTAAAAGCAGATCCTGTACCATATCCAAATAAACCAATTCCGAAATTTCCACCAAAAGTGCTATAGTTATTCTGGTCTGAGTAATTAATTCCTAGCGATATAGCAAAAGAACTTGAAATTGCAATATCCATTTCAAGTCCGGCATTGAAGTTGGCAATATCCCAGGTTAAACTTTTTTCTGAATGAATAACAGGATCTTGTTCATCATATGAAGTGGTCTGTGCAATTTCTCCAGTGAATGAATTTTTAGTGTTATACGCAAACCTTGGCGAAAAAGTTACAGAAGGTGTTTCAGTGCTATCTGTTAAATGTATGGGAGATGGAACTATAGGTCCGGTAACTACAGCTTCGCGCAGGTATAATGTTTCTTCTACTGTTACACAGCCAGAAAAGAGTAAAAGTGGTAGTGAAAAGTAAAATATCGTAATTATTATTAACTTTTTCATAACTCACCTCAAAAACTTTTAAGTGAATAAATATTATTTCATCAAAATCATCTTCTTAGTCTCAACAAATCCTTCAGTTTTCAATTGATAGAAATAAACTCCACTTGGCAAACCTGCTGCATTCCATTCAACTTCATAAGCGCCGGTTTTTAATTCTTTATCTAAAAGCATGGTTACATCTTCACCAAGTGCATTGTAAATTTTAAGTGTTGTATAACCCGCAGAAGGAATTGAAAATTTAATTGTTGTGCTTGGGTTGAATGGATTTGGGTAGTTTTGGAACAATTCATAAGTAGTAACAATCGATTCATCTTCAACCAATACAGTTGGATCTGGTGTTGTGAAAGTAAATTCATCAATGCCAAACTGAACCGGACCCCTATAAAAAATATTTACGACGTCGTCCAGGTGGTAATTGGTACCCCAGTGTACGAGAACCCAGGTTGCCGGATCGTTAAATGGATCCGGTCCACCATCAACTTGTATTACCTGCGTTGAATCATATGGTGAGTTAACAATAATTGAATACATCCTGTTAACAAGGTTCCAGGAATATAGCGGATTGGAACCACCTGGAGAATGATTCTGTAAGCGATCCCTGAAAGTTAAATTGACTTGGTATTTGTTTTCAGGATCCTCAACATTCCATACCTCAAATGGTATTCTTAATAGGAACGGATCAGCTACACCAGTAGTGTTTGATGGGTGAACCGTAAAGTCGTTACCCTGAATTCTGAAAATCGTAGCCATTGATCCGCCACTTTCAGTGTAGATAAAAGTTCTTCCATCAGGAAGTGTCATTGTATCAAGCACACCTGTAAACCTGAGTTCATAATCTTGCCCGAGTTCACTGACATCATTAGTACCAACACCAAAATTATCAATTGCCTTACTGGAAATAGTTCCACCAAAAACTGTGTAGTTGGTTATTCTGATAAACTCAGTGGTGGCTCCGCTGGTATCTGATAGAATAGATAAACCTGAAGGTGAGTAGAGTTCAATGGAAGAGAATTCTATTAGAGGACCATAGCTAACATCCACGTTAATCTGGAATCCGTCTACTATAGGATTTTGAACAACTATCGGGTCACCATCTCTCGGAGGGAAGAGATCAATACCGTTAACAATCGAGATATCCTTGAGAACCAGTTCACCGGTTGTAACATCAAACAGATTCCAGAGCTTGGCTAATCTTGATGCAAATCCAACTGAATCAACTATTGTAGTACCTAACTCATTCAGACCACCGGCATACCCATCATCGTGTACTTCCCAATCTACAGAAAGAGGCATATTGTAAGTGCTTGGATCTACTCTTACGATCCAATCTTCACCACCTTCGTGAAAATGACCACCTTGTGTATGAGAGTTGTCCGTAACACCTATTTTTACAACATTTCCTAAAATTTCAACAGGCTCACAATCGCCAACATCGGTACCGCTTACTACAACACAAGGTACTTCCACAATCTGTATACCTGCAGGAAACCTTAATGTAATACCATCGGCCCAGCCATAATAATGGTGGACTACATCTAAGTGAAATAATAGATCGATAGTGTTAATATTTGGACCATATACAGCGGCGATATCAATTGTGGTTCCTGTTAAAGTGTCGGGATTATTAGGATTAAAAAATTTCCTTATTATACTCGCTGGTACCCAGTCACCATTTTGGATTCTAATCTGTTGCTGAGTGTGAAAGGAGAGTTCATAATCATCTCCAGTCAATTGAGTGGGATCATCTACAGTAACATAAACGTTACCGTCACAAATTCCGGTTGAATGGGTAACCAATATGGTATCTCCTTGAGAAGAGAAAGGACTATCGCCCGCTATTGGTTTTTGTGGATAAGATAAAGAACTTAATAAAAGTAACATTAGTGTGAGAGAAGAAATTAAATATTTCATAATACACCTCGCTATTAAGAATTTGTAATAAATTTACTTCATCAAAATCATTTTTTTAGTTTCAACAAATCCATCAGTTTTTAATTGATAGAAATAAACTCCACTTGGTAAACCTGCTGCACTCCATTCAACTTAATAAACGCTATTAGTCATTTTTCCATTTAGAATCTTATCAGTTATAAATTCCTTGTAATCATAGCAATTTTATTTTTCCACCACCGAAAAGGCTTTCAATACCTAAGATTAGCAATACACTTAAGCCCATAGTAGCAGCTATTAAAAATGTGGTTTTTACAACATCAATTTTATCTAATTCAATAGTTTCAGCTTCTTCTATACTTATCTGTCTGTCAACATCGCGATCAATTATACCTCCATTTTCAAGAATCAAACTTCCCTTGCCAAATATTGAATCTCTAACGATTATATATGACCCTCTTTCAAATGCATAAACAACCGGTTCATTTGTTTTAACAACAAGTCCCTCATTATGTGGAATTGAAATAAGTTCTTCTTTTGATATCAATTGAGGGGAATAACAACCCCATAATTGGAACAACAAATAATTGATTAAAACAGCAATTAATAATTTTTTCATAAATTTCTCCTATAAATTATTTCATTAAAATCATCTTCTTAGTCTCAACAAATCCTTCAGTTTTCATTTGATAGAAATAAACTCCACTTGGCAATCCTGCTGCATTCCATTCAACCTCATACGTTCCGGTTGTTAATTCTTTATCAATAAGCACAGCTACTTCCTCACCTATAGCATTGTAGATTTTCAGCGTTGCATATCCAGAAGAAGGAAATGAAAATTTTATAGTTGTGCTAGGATTAAATGGATTTGGATAGTTTTGTGAAAGTGAAAATAACGAGGGAGAATTTTCTTCTTGGCTTTCAATACCTGTAATCGGTAAGTAATCGTTATTCTGCTTTATAAAATTCACCCAAATGGTGCCTTCCAAGATTTGGGTTAATTCTGTAACTAAGTTATTATTCTCGTCATAGCTGAATGTGGTTTTTAGGGCAACCTGCCACTCATCATCAATCCAGATATAGAGAAAAGCTTCAGTCAAATTATAATTATCATCATAAATGTATCTAGTCCTAAAGAAATTCACCCAAGTCAAATCATCCCAATCCTGTCTGACTATCTCAGTTACTTTGCTATTAGTATTATATGTATAAAGAAAGTTCCAGTAATTCACCCAAACGGAATCATTCCAATCTTGGTATAGACTCCGAATTAAATTATTGTTTGCGTTATAGGTATTCATCCACAAGCTAGTATTTCCCCAAATAGAACTATTAAAGTTCCATCTCTGATGCAACTCTTCAATTAAATTACTATTCTCATCATATTGGTAAATCTCCCTCGAGAAATCATGCCAATTTGAATTGGTGCTGCTCCAATGTTGTGCTAATCTCTCCATCAAATTATGATTTGTGTAATATGTATGAATATATAGCCAGTTATTCTTCCATTCAGAATTAGACCATCTTTGTACTAGTTCTTCATCTAAATTATTATAAATATTATACTTATACATATACTTCGAGTAATTTTCCCATACGGAATCAGCCCAGATCTGTTTGATCATTTGTGATAAATTATTTTGATAATCATATGATAGCGTATCAATCCATTTATTTACCCAAACTGAATCTGACCACCCCAGTTGAGTACTTTTTATTAAGTATCCTTCATAATTAAGAACAGATTTATTTGCATTAGTTTTAAAATTTATTTTCATCTGTTCTGATAAAAGGGTAGTTACCATTTCTTGTATAGGTACCGATGCATTTATTTTTTGAATTAATATTTTATGATTAAAAATTTCCTTATCTGTGACTTGCGAAAACGAATTTGCAACGAAAAATATTATTGATAGAGTAATAAACCATTTTTTAATATTCATTATCGCACCTTTTAATTATTTTAATAATATCATCTTCTTAGTTTCAACAAATCCTTCTGTTTTTAGTTGATAGAAATACATTCCGCTTGGCAATCCTGCTGCATTCCATTCTAATTCATAAGTTCCTATGTTTAATTCCTTATCTAACAGCACAGTCACTTCCTCACCTATAGCATTGTAGATTTTCAGCGTTGCATATCCAGAAGAAGGAAATGAAAATTTTATAGTTGTGCTAGGATTAAATGGATTTGGATAGTTTTGTGTTAATGCAATCTCTTCAGGGAGAGTAAATTCCTCTTCCACATCAACAATATCTTCAAGCTTTGTTATTAATCCTGGTATGTAAAACGAAGGCCAGTTATTATTTATTGCTGAGAGGTCAACATCTATTGATGGAATCATTCCCTGAACAATCCAAAAATTTTCTGCAATCCAGATATAATCATTAAGAACAAGAATTGGAATTGGAATAGGTGGTAATGGCGGTATAATGACCAGATAGCTTAACTCGATCTTTCTTTTGAACTTCTTACAATTTAAAGTACCGATTGGAGCTACAATTGTTTCATCCTCCAGTCTTTCTCCAGTAATTTTTAGTCGCAGCGGCAGAGTTAATGTATCAACAATAACAGTAGTATCAAGCTGCAGGATTGTGTACTCATCATTTAGATTTTGCGCAAACCTGTAAACCGAATACCATTGCTCAAGTGACTGGAAAAAACTGACAACATTTACAGTGGTATCGGTTATAAGTGAATCTATACATCCGAAAAGGTGTTCGATAAAACCAACCTTAAAATGCTCATAGCCGTTAGAACCTTCAAAATTGTAGATAAGTGAATCGAGATATGGTTGAAAATTAATTGTTTCTTTAGGGCCTGATTTTGTCTCAACTATTTTAGCGAGCTTACCATCGTAGGTACTTTCCGTAATAAACCGATCTTGCCTAAAATAGTATAATGAATCAATTTCATTGTTTAGAGAATCAAGCAAAGTTATTTTGTATTCCCACCATGCAATTGGATGTTCTGGAAAATAATCACTTGCCTGCTGTGCGTGAACTATACAAAAGCTTATTACTAAAAGAGATATTAATATTAGCCGTTTCATATTAAACCTTATTATTAATCATTAATCTTTCCCTCCCTCAAAACCAAAACCTTCAGGCGCGCAACTTTTTGGTGTTTTATCAACACTATTAACAGCAGCGATTAGTCCAATTATTAAAAGAATTAGTCCGGCAGAACCAATTACACATCCGGCTGTCTTAGATGCATTGAGTTCATTGATCTCAACATTTTGTATATCAGCTAATGCGATTTTAATATCTATAGATTGGCCATAAACGGAAGTATTTGTTTTATCAAATCCCCTTGAATATAATGTATCATCAAAAACCTGGTAAGTACCTTCCAAAAGTTCAATTCTTTTAGCTTCATTAGTATTTATTGTTATCTCACCCAGCAATCCTTCCTGATCTTCTTCATATAGTATTTCTTTGCTAACACTAGTTGAAGAATAACAACCTGTATAGTTTAGGAAGGAAAAAATCAGTATGTAAAAAGATATTTTTTTTATTATATTTTTTACTCCTGCAAAGTTATTAATTGTTAAACAATTCAATTTTTGTCCCTTATTCTAAATTTCGTTTAAATAATAATTGATAAATAAGGAATAGTTGTCATGTAAATGTCATGATTTTGTAAGAAATTCATCATATATCTGCATTCTCCATTAGTAATTTTCCTTTAAATCGCTTATACAGGATAATAAAAGAGGGGAAGGTTCTCTACTCCATTTGTTGCAAAATCCTTTACCTGTGTTACATTGTTAATAAACCATAAAAAAAGGCATTTTTTAGGCTGCCTTTTATTGATATATAACTTTACTATTTACGTTAATTAGAAGATCATCTATTTCGGAGTAAATAACCACCACATAGCTACAATTGATACTATAATACCACCAATAATAGTAAAATAAATAAATGTTGTTAGAAGCCAATTTTTACTTTCAACTCCCATGGATTCTATATCTGCTAGAGCGATGCTTACTTTCAATGTTTTTCCATTTTCACTCTTAAGTAATTTGCCGGTACCAAACAATGTATCATTCTCTATGATAAAATTTGTATGAGTAAAATGATACCATTGTTCGGCTTTTGTGTTCACATAGATTTCACTTGGTTTACCTTTTTCTTCTTCAATCTGTTTGTATTCGGAAATTGTTACGGAATTAAATGTATAACACCCGGAAATGAGATTAGTAAATGCAATTAGTATAAAACTTATAAAGACTTGCTTCATCTAGTTACTTCGCAGTTTTAGTCATTTTAATTTATTATTAAACCTAATTCTTCAAATAACTCAGTCATTGAATCTGCTCTTTCAACCACTTCTGCTATTCTAGTCTCATTTCTCCAGCCACTAATGGATTTAATGATGAATTGATTTAACTCGTGTAGCTCCATTTTTCCTATTAAAGATCCCGGTGTACTTGCTCCAAGTTTAGAATTGTACTTGAAACTCCAGATTTCCCTATTGCAATCAATGAGTTTAGCTTCGTTAACCAAGCAAGGAGAATGATACCAGTTAGTGCACGAAAACTCGTTTAAATCCCAGACTATATTGAAATCATAATCATAAAATTCAAATTTATCATCATTGATTTCTCCATCTACTAATAAGATTGGAAACTTGATTTTATGAAATCCGTGTTTATAAAAATCTTTTTCGTTTTTTTCGGTTTGCATTTGCCATAGCTTAGCTCGCTCTTTTCTTTTCAGTTCTTTTTTATCTTTCCTACTTTTAAAGTAAGCTTTAGCTGCAGCAATTGGATTCATTTTCATAATTCTTTATTACAAACGACTTTGCTACTTTAAGTAAAGCAAAGACGTTAGGTGATTTTATTATTGTATTACTATTTCATCAAAATCATCTTCTTAGTCTCAACAAATCCTTCTGTTTTTAATTGACAGAAATAAACTCCGCTTGGTAACTTTGTTGCATTCCATTCAACCTTGTAAGTGCCCATTTCTTTCCCTTCATTAACAAGTATTTCATCTATCATCATAAACCCATATACTCACTCAATCATTTTATTGGTTGATAAAAACATTCTACCTTCTGGTAGAGGATAATCAGATATTCTTAAAAGATCACATTCAAAGTATATGCCATTTTCTTTAAACCCACCATCAAGTTTTTCTGAGTTAGCATACCAACCCGTATATACAACCTGATAATAGCCTGCTTTATCACAATACATTATTACCAGAGGATAACGATTATAACCAGAAACGGTATACTCGAGTGTGTTGCCATTTATAGTTTCTACGAACAACATTCCAACAAAGCTGGAATCGAATAAATCTGGTTGCTCAATTTCAAAAGTTAGCAAATACTCTACGCCTGCCCATTTACCTGTTATATCAGGTTCAAAAGGAACATCAAATACTGCTCGCAGTGTTTTATTTCCATCCATGGCCAATAAAAGCGGATTCTTATCTGATATTATGCTCCCTTCCCATTTTCTAAAACCCCAACCATTTTCTGCATTAGCTGTTATTGTAACTGTTTCACCCTCTTCATACTCACTCTTATCTGGAAGAACTTCATAAGAACCTTGACCACTTATAGATATTGACAATTTGTAGAATTTAGGTTGTGAGGAATTAGGGTCCTCATTACTACAACTGAATACGAGCAAGCTAAACAGAGTAAAACCCACCAAAGATTTCATCCTATCCTCCCTTGATTTGTTTCTTAAACAAAATTATTTTTCCTACTTATTTCATCAAAATCATCTTCTTAGTCTCAACAAATCCTTCTGTTTTTAATTGATAGAAATAAACTCCACTTGGTAAACCAGTTGCATTCCATTCAACCTCATAAACACCGATTGGTTTTTCTGAGTTTACCAGAGTCGTAACTTCATTACCAAGTATATCGTAAACCTTCAAACTCACAAATCCAAAATCCTGGATAGAGAATTCAATTTTTGTTGAAGGATTGAATGGGTTGGGATAGTTTTGTTTAAGAGTTAATTCATTTGGAATAAATTCCTCATCTTCTGCAGAAACAATAACTGTATCAATCAGAAAAGTTTTTAAACCCGGTATTGAAAATGGATCTATACCCAGCAAGGATAAATCAATGTGATTTGTGGGAATAATATCCTGGACTATTCCAAACTCACTGCCCACATCTGCTATCCATACTGTATCTTTTGTTGATAGTAGTTCGATTGGCGGTAATGGAGGAAATAGTGCGCTAACTTTCCAAGTAATTAAGAACTTTTTACAATCAAATGTTCCATCACCCGTAATTATTGTTTCATCTTGGAGTCTTTCCCCTAAATATTCAAACCTTACATTGAATCCTGCAACTGTTGTATCAACGCTAAGAAGATTATATTCATCATTTATTGTTGCTGAGAATCTGTAAAGTGAGTACCATGCTTCAAGTGAGCGAAAAAAGTCTAAAAAACCAAAATTCGGATCGACACCCATTGTATCCAGGGATATAAGAAAATCCTCCAGCGGACGAGTCTGAAAATATTCATATCCATCCGTACCATCAAAATGGAAGAATAGTGAATCCAGATAAGGCAGGATACCTACTGAATCTATCGGGGTATTTTTAGTGAGAAAAATATTCGCAAGCTTACCTTTATAGTCAATTACTTCTGTAAACAAATTTCTTTTATAAAACATTTCCGAAATTAGTGGTTCATTAAGAGAATCGAGCGGTGTTACTTCATAAGTAAATTGAGTTGCCGGCTGGAAGTAACCATTTCCTTGCTGAGAATATACCAACGCTGAACTTACAACTAAACAGCTGATTAATAAAAACGTTTTCATTTTGAACCTCCAAGTTTCTGTTGAAAAATTTATTATTGTCTTAATGAATCATATCTATAATCTTTTAATCAATCACCCAATTAAATCCCAGTGAATAGTTTCTTATCGGACTTAAATTTCCTATTAATTCTATAAAATTGTAATTAGTTAAATTTTTGATGTTTAAATAAATATCTAACGGCAAACCTATTTCTCGAAAATTGTATGATAAACTTAAATCAGTTGAATAAACAGGTACACGAAGTTCTCCATCACTAATAATTCCTAAATCAACCAGTTCATTATCGATCTCTTCAATTTCGCTCCAGTAACGGAAGTTGATACCTAAATCAAAATTCCATTTTTCCCAATCAATACCAGAATATAAGGTGTGACGCGGACGATATTTGAGAGCAATATTATTTTCCAAATCTCTTGCCCATAGGTATGTATATCCAATTGTAAAGCTCATTTCATCAGGAATTATTTTTATCAGAGTAAATGCTTCATATCCTTGGATTCTTGCCCTTACAACATTATCAAACCTTACATTATTATCTGTTGGATCAAAGCTTGGCTCAATCATATCATAATATTCATTATGGAAAACAGCAAAATCAACATTTAGCTGTTTGATAACTTCATAATTAATACCAAGTTCTGAAGTTAGATTTGTTTCCGACTGAAGATTAGGATTTGGTTTTATCCTTATTCCACTTGTAGAAGTTGTTGTAAATGCTTCGGCTAAAGATGGTGCTCTGAATCCTGTGCCCACAGATGATCGAAGTATTACGTTGTCAGTTAATTTATAATTTAAACCCAATTTTGGAGATAACGCACTTGAGCCATCCAAAGTATCTAATTTTGTATAATCATATCTTAATCCAAGCGAGATAAAAAGAGAAAACTCAAAATTCATATCGAAAAGCGCATATGCACCGTAGCTATGAGAATTAGGATTACCAAATATGGTTGAGTTTACATTAGATGTAATTCCTTCAATTCCTGTTACTAAAATTATTTTGTTCGTTAAACTTGTATTAACCTGAATTTCTCCCCGAAATAGGTTTGAAGTTGATTCATTCATTGGTGTGTAGTTATCTTCCCAATCATTCAGGTAATAACTTGCATTTATCCTGTAAAAAACTTTTGTACCAATAACGCTTTTATAAACTAATCCAAACAGGTATCTATTGGTTTCTACTTTTTCACCAATTGAATTATCCGGCGGTACTAAAGTATTGCGTGAATCTTTCCAGTAGATAAAACTTTCTGCTCGTTTATTAAGTGTATTCGCAATAAGGGTTAGCGAAGAAGTTGGTGTAAAACTGTAAAGTGTTTTGAGAAAACCAACAAACTTTTTAGAATAGTCATTTTTCTTATAACTGTAACTTTCAAGTCTTGATAATGAAATATTAATTCCTAATTTGCCAAAAGTATTTGAGTGAGCAAGTGTTAAACCATTAAACGGGCGCATTTCGCCAGACCAATCCCATGCATTATAATATGGTTTATCATACAATCCTGCAAAACCATTAATAGTAGTTGTGGGACGTGCATTTATGTTTCGTGATAGAGCGTTAACTACACCACCGATTGCTGATGAACCGTAAAGCGAACTAGCTGCTCCTTTTATTATTTCAATCCGCTGCAATTCTGTAACAGGAATGGCTTCCCAGATAGTTTCGCCAGTATCTCCCGTGTAAAACGGTAAACCATCAAGAGCTAACAAAACCCTCGAACCTGTACCGCGGCTGTATCCGCTTGAACCCCGAATACTTATTTGATCATCAACCATATTGATGCCGGGTACATATCTTAAGGCATCTTCCATATCAGAAAAATTTCTTTTCAAAAATTCCGTGCCGTCGATTATATCTGCACTTACAGGTAATTCAGATTTCTTTTGCTCATACTTTGAGGAGGTCACTATAACTTCATCCGATTCAATTACTTCTTCCCTAAGTACAATGCTTATTAACACAGAATTGTTATTAATGATTATACCTTCTTTGCTTACAGATTGATAACCAATTGCAGAAAACTTTATAGTATAAGTACCGTTTGTGAGATTTGTGATTTCATACTTACCATTTTCATCAGAAGCATCGCCAAAAGTAGTACCCGGTATTGCCACATTAATATATTGTAAGGGTTTATTAAGTGTATCAGTAATACTTCCACTGATACTGTTATTTTGTGCAAAGCAATATGATTGCAGTACGATAATTAGTGCTATTGTTACCACACACTTAAATGAGGATATATTTTTATTCATTTTAATTTCCTCCTGGTGGTTGAGGTGGGGGATTATCGAAATCGCAGTAAATATTAATATCTTCAACATATGCGTTTTCTGGGATGGTTAATATTCCAGGCTTTGTTGTATCTCCATTTGCGTAGTAGACTCCTGTTACAAACCAATCTCTCCTGGCTAGCGATAATATTTCAGTTGATTGCTGCGCAATACCAACATAGTGGTAAATGCTTGGTGGTGGATCAAATTGTACAAGAGGAATTATTGCAGAATCCAAAGAGCTGTATCGATATGCTTGTATATTAAGCGGCAACTCAAAACTTAAGTAACCGATATTAGATAAAACAAAATCATCAACACTTAATAGCGGATCTTTAAAAGCCACAAGAATCACTCTCTTAATACTATCTGGCCAAACCCCATAGAAAATTATATTTCCACCAAACCCAAATTGCCGTATTTGAACATCTTTTGGTGCTATTCCATTTTCAGCATCACAGCTTACTATTAATGTGAAGGAAGCTATAACTAGAAAGGTCATTAAATAATTTTTTATTCTCATTATTATTTCCTCAACAAATTTTAGATTTTTAGCAAATTTTGTTTCATAATAAAAATAATCTTTATATTCATTTAACATTTTGTAAGAGCGTCTAAAATTCACAATACAGAATAATCAAAGAGTGCAGCTATTTCTACTAATTATGTTTCAAAATCCATTACTGAGGTTACATCCTTATAAAATGAAGCCAATTCCTAATTTAACTTTCAGTATTATTTTTGAATTCGGTAGGTGAAACCCCAAATTGAGTACGAAATGCTTTTGCAAAATTAGCCGGATTATTAAAACCAACCTCTAATGCAATTTCAGATATATTTCCAAAATTACTTTTTATAAGTTTCGCTGCTTTAGTTAGTCTTACAATCCTTATAAAATCTCCAGGTGGATGGCCTATTAAAGCCACAAGCTTTCTGTGCAATTGAACCCGGCTGAGTGCTATTTCATTCGCAAAAACATCAACATTGAAATTTTCATCAGAGATATGTTTTTGAATTATTTCGAGTGCTTTATTTAAAAATTTCTTATCTGTTGAAACAGCATCTATTTCAGAAATATCAAATAATTGTTTCTTTTGGTAATGCTCAATTATTTTTATTCTTTGTTCTATAAGATTTTTCACTCTAACCTGTAGTTCCTTTGCATCAAATGGTTTCATTATGAAATCATCGGCACCTGTTTCCAAACCTTTAATTTTATCTTTATCTGTAGCTTTTGCAGTTAGTAAAACAACAGGAATGTGACTGGTCCTCTCATCATTTTTCACTTTATCACATAATTCGAACCCATCCATTTTCGGCATCATTACATCACTTACAATTAAATCAGGTATTTGTTCGAATGCTTTATTCAACCCATCTTCACCATTAGTTGATTCCATTATCCTGTAATCTTTATCAAGGTGTCCCTTTACATAATTTCTAACATCGGTATTGTCATCAATTATAAGTAGAAGTGGTTTATCGTTTTCAATAATTGCATTAACATCTAATTTATCTTCATCTGTATCATCATCCTGAATCAGTTCAGCTGTTTGAGATATCATCTTATCTTTATCAAGTTCACGCTGCTCTTCACATATCTCATCCTGTTTCAAATGATTCGTGCCCAGCGGAAGCTTGACAATAAAAGTTGTTCCCTTTCCCTCATCACTTTCAACTTCTATTTTTCCTTTGTGCAGTTCTACAAGTTCCTTTGTTAATGCTAAGCCGATTCCTGTCCCTTCATGCTCCCTTGTATGAGTGCTATCAACCTGGTAAAATCTATCGAAGATATTTTTCAATCTCTCTTTTGAAATTCCAATTCCTTCATCAGAAATAAGTATCTCTGCATTTCCTTCACCACACGAAATTATTACATCAATTCTTTTACCTTTTTCTGTGAACTTAAATGCATTAGAGAGAATGTTGATAATTATCTTTTCAACTTTTTCAACATCTATGTAAGCTTTTATAATTTCTTTTTCAGAGTTAAACTTTAATGTTATATTTTTTCGTTCAGCCAGTGATGCAAATGAAAGCACTAATCCTTTAAGAATGGGAACAATATCTTCTTCACAAGTTATCAGAGTCATCTTGCCTGCTTCCAATTTTGATAAATCCATTAACTGGTTTACCAATCCACACAATCTATCTGCATTTTTACGAACAGTTATCAGGTCATCTTTTTTACTTTTATTCTCCTCTGTATTGATAAGTTCCTTTACGGGTCCTAAGATTTAATGTAAGCGGTGTTCTGAATTCGTGTGAGATATTTGCAAAGAAGGTGGATTTCATTTCATCAACCTCATGTAATTTCTTTGCTTCAAACCTGCTCATTTCAATTTCGTGTCTCAGGCGGATTCTTCTCATCTGTAATGCCCAAAGTACTAATGATGATCCTATGAATAGGAATGCATAAAGCAAGTAAGCCCAAATAGTTCGCCACCAGGGAGGATGTATATTAATTATAATTGAAGCAAATGCTTCATTCCAGTTACCGTTAATTACATCCCTATTAACCTTTAACATATATTCATCGGAATTAATTTTCATTGATGCCAATGCTTTATTCATGTTACCGCTAATATTATCCCTCTTAACCTTAAATATATATTCACCGGGATCCAGATTTGTATAAGTAGCATATCGTCTCGATGCATCGGTATGATTCCATTGCTTATCAAATCCTTCCATCATATATAAATAATTTATTTTTTCAGGTATGTGAAAATCGAGTGATGCAAATTCAAATGATATAACATAATCTTCATATGTTAAATCAATCTGTTTCGTCTCACATATTGATTGAGAAAGGATAGAACGGTTATTCAAATAATCGGTTCCGATAGGTACTGATTGGTTGAATAGTTTAAAGTCTGTAATCACCATTGGGGAGACATAAGCAAAATCTTTTATACTATCAGGATGAAATTTATTTAAGCCCTTTATTCCGCCAAAATACATTTCCCCATTTTTACTTTTATGAACTCCCAAACCGAACTCATTACCCAGAAGCCCATCCCTCACATCAAAATGAGTAAAGGATTCTTTAACAGGATCAAATTTATGTAATCCTTTTATAGTGCTTAACCATAGATTGTTGGCAGAATCTTCCAAGATTCCGAGAACAACGTTATTTAATAAACCATTGGTCTCATTATAGTGTATGAAAACTTTATTCTCTCTATCAAATTTATTTAATCCACCACCATAAGTGCCAATCCATAAATTTCCTGAATTATCCTCATAAATTGATGGTACCCCGTTATCACTTAGAGAATTAGGATCATCAGGATTGTTCTTATAATGAACAAATGAAACTTCTAAGTTGGTATTTACAGTTTCTTCAGGATTGGTAACTATTTGTAGTTTATTTAAAACCACCTCCCCAGGTTCCTACCCAGAGTATACCTTTTTTATCTTCAAGGATTGACCAAACTCTATCTTCACTTAAGCTAGCAGGATCATCGGGGATATGTCTGTAATGTTGAAAGATGGGTGATGAATTTTTATTTTCTGGAGAGTTCGGTATGAACCGGTTTAACCCGCCACCTAAAGTTCCAAGCCAGAGATTGCCGGCTTTATCTTCAAGTATTGAGTAAACTCTATTATCGCTTAAACTATTTGGATCATCAGGGTTGTTTTTATAATAAGTAAAGGGTGGGGGAGATTTGTTTTTATTAATATTGGAAATGTATTCAGCATTAAGTTTATTTAATCCTCCGTATGTGCCAATCCATAAGTTACCTGCTTTATCTTGATAAATAGAAAAAACTTCATCATTGCTTAAGCTGTTTGGGTTATCAGGATTGTGTTTAAATTTAATAAAACTATCATCTATTGAATTATATAAATTTAATCCTCCGCCTCCTGTTCCAATCCAGAGGTTTCCTTCATTGTCTTCCAATATTGATGAAACATCACCATCACTCAAACTTCTTGCATTGCTTGGATCATAGCTATAATAATTGAATTGTTTTTTTTGAACATCAAGTTTGTTCAATTCAGCGTTTGTACCAATCCATAGTATTCCTGATTTATCTTCTAGGATTGACCAGACTCTATCATCACTTAAGCTTTGGCTGTCATTTGGATCGTGTTTAAAATGAAGAAATTTAACATCTTCATTTCCGATATAAAATTTAGATTGAGAGAGAACATTATCTATGAATTCATTTTTAAGTGAAAGTTTATTTAACCCTCCACCATCAGTTCCTATCCATATATCTCCCCAGATATCCTGATATAATGATAAAATCCCATTACTGGAAATGGAATGACTATTAGAAGGATCAGTTTTAAAATGATAAAATACAATTTTTTTATTTGGAGATTTATTATCTGGTGGAGCAAACGAGTTTAATCCACCTTCCAGTGTTCCCACCCATATTATGCCTGATCTATCTTGAATAATAGAAGAAATTATATTATTACTTATTGATAGTGGATTGCTGATTTCGTTTTTGAAACTATCAAATTTTTCCTTTTCTTTATTGAACCTATTTAAACCACCGCCATATGTACCAATCCATAATATCCCTGATTTATCTTCATAAATTGAAACTATTTCATTACTGCTAATACTGTTTATATTTTTTTGATCATGTTTGTAATGAGTAAATAAATCTTTCTCAATATCAAATTTGTTTAATCCTCCTCCATAAGTGCCAACCCATAAATATCCCGCTTTGTCTTGAATAATTGAAGTAACAATATCAGCACTCAGACTATTCGGATTATCAAGACTATACTTATAGCGTTTAAATTTTTCTTGTTTTCTGTCATATTTGTTTAAGCCCCCTCCATAAGTGCCTATCCATATATTACCATTATTATCTTCGCAGATAGAAAAAATTCCATTATTACTTAAACTTGTGGAATCACCAGGAATGTTTTTGAAAATTTTGAATTGATAACCGTCATATCTGTTTAATCCATCAAATGTACCGAACCACAAAAATCCGCGGCTGTCTTGAAAAATGCGTACGATGGAATTTTGTGAGAGACCTTGTTCAGTTGAAAACTTTTCGAAGCCAGTATTATTTTGTGAAAACGAAAGGGAGGTGAAGAAAAAAAATACCAATAGCTTTTTACAAATATCTAAGATTAATTTAGCCGTCATAATTAGAGCCACAAATGAAATCCATCAAATTTTGTCTTTTGTTCTTAATGTCATCTACATAATAATTGATAAAAAGGATAGAGTTGTCATGAAAATGTCATGCTTTTGTCAATCTTTTGTAAAGTTAGCCAGATTCCTTAAATAAATTCAAGGATCTACGCCTTGGGGGAAGCACAATATTCTGGAAAGAATTAAGAGTAACGATATTCCCATACGTTTCTCTCAAGGTGTAGTCTCAACTCTGAATAACAGTAAATAATTAATCAGAGTCAAATATTTATCAAAAGATGCTAATACTATTAGTTAAAGTCAAGAAAAATATACTTAACGATTAGCAAGTAACTTTATTCTATTCTAATTCAGTAGCCGCTCTAATTTCTATTCTAAGCAAAAAATCATCAACTCAACTAAGGATTTTGAGGGGAACTATGATAGGTTGTAAGAAGGATTGGATAAATTATTTTAATTAATCTATCTTTGCTTGTAATGTTTAATAATCAATTAAATCAATCAACAATTAATTCAATTCTCAGAGTGGATTTACTCCATACAAAGTCCAAACACACTCCATACAAAGTCAGCGGGATTTTAGAGAAGCCAGAAAATAAAAAACCCGAAAACTATTCATTTTCGGGACTTTTTTGTGGGAGCTATAGGAGTCGAACCTATGACCTCCTGCTTGTAAGGCAGGCGCTCTAAACCAACTGAGCTAAGCTCCCCGAAGTTCAAAATTTTAGAGCACAAATATCAGATTTTTCTATTGTAAAAACAAATTTTGCACACTTTCTGTTGTACCTTTAAACAAACATAAGTCTGAAAAATATGACTAACGGAAATGCTTATTCTAATTTAAATTAATACCGTCTTCTTCCACCACTGGGAGGACCACCTTTACGATTGCTACCTTTTCTACCACCTCTTCTGCTGTCCCGCTCGGGTCTTGCTTCGTTAACGACAAGTTTCTTTCCTTTAAGTTCGAATGTGTTCAAGTTATCAAGAGCTTTTTTAGCCTCAACCTTTCCGGGCATTTCAACGAATCCAAAACCTTTCGATATCTGACTAAACATATCGCGAATGATTTTGACACTGCTTACGCGACCGTATTCTGAAAACAAAGTATTAAGTTCTTCATCTTTAACATCGTGAGATAAGTTACCCACAAATATCTTCATTCCAACTCCCTGTTTTTTTTAATGTAAAATAGTTTCTTGTTATAATTAGCGATTTAAACCCGGAGCGGTTTTATTGCTTTTTATAAACTTGATAAAAAAGCCGCAAAAAATTGCGGCATAAATAAGGTGAAATTAAGTAAAATTTAGAAGCGTCTTCCTCTTCCGCCATCTCCTCTGTCCCTTTTAGGTCGCGCCTCATTCACAACAATCTTATTTCCTTTAAGCTCATGAGAGTTTAAGGTATCAATAGCTTTTTGTGCTTCGGTCTGTCCGGGCATTTCAACAAAACCAAATCCCCTCGATGTCTGACTGTAGTTATCGCGAATGACCTTTGCACTGCTAACATTACCGTGCTCAGAAAACAAGCCATTAAGATCTTCATCGCTAACGCTGGGGGCTAGATTGCCCACATAGATATTCATTTTTACTCCTTTAAGATTAAATATTAAATAATTACTGGTCTACAGCTAATGAATAAGCCGGACCTTGCCGCTGTAAAAAAAATATAATTAGAAATCGGAGGACGATTTGGAGTGTACTCTGATCTAAATTTTAATTCAGCACTTATTTAAGATACAGTGTTTAATTGGTAGTTACAAACCTATTAACTTACAAGCTAAATGTTTTTGTAGTTAAATAAAAAGATTGGTGGGTCATCCGATTACTCCCTGTTTCGCGGACGGACAGGAAGTTAGGCTCGAAAAGTTATTAATATTTGGCTGAAGTTAAACTAAAAAGATCCGGATAATCATTACATTCTAACAAATTAATACTTAACCGAATTTTATTAAATCCCGGGGGGGAGATCAATTATTTATAATCGAATTAATTCTGTTTCAATCCTGGTTTTTGTAATAGTTGATTGAAGATACCAATTATAACCGCTTTGAGAAAACGGCGTGCCGGAAATAACAATCGATGTGTTTACCACAGTTTCAATTTCATAAATACCAATTGTTGAAGAATCTAGTTCAGCAGGAATAACCCAATTTATAAAACTTTGGTCACCACCTCCCATTTCATCCGGTTTGTTAAAGAATTGCTGTGCCATTGTACCTAAATTTACTAATTCGGATGCAATACTATCTTTATTAGAATCTTCCGCGTGTGCATCGAATAATTGATTGGCTAAACCGAGAGCGATACCGACTATTACTAATCCCAATACCACTAAAAGTAATTGTTGCTGTCCCATTTTGCCTCAGTAATTTATTTGTTCAGGCATACAAATTTTTTCAATTTGCCTGAATTTTCTTCAAAAGATTTCATTACGCGGATTTAATTTTCCCTGTACTGTAATCTTGAATTGGTGTAACGAAACTGCTTAAAGCTCCATCAAGCGATTCGTATGTTTCAAAAAGTTCAATTGTTCCGGTTAAATGGAAAACTGATTTAGTAAAATTGCCTGGTTTTACAAGTTTTAATTTTCCACCCAAAGTTTTTAACTTCTTCCAGGTTACAACTAAAACCCCGATAAAAGTTGAATCAAGAAATTCGCAGGAACTTAAATCAATTATAATATTATGATTTCCCTTAAGAATTTCTTCGTCTAGTTCAGACTTGAATTCCAGTGCTTCTAAAATTGTTGCTTTTTTAAGTTTAAGTTTTGTTATTAAAAAGCCACACTCAAAAGATTTTTCTAACGATTCCATTAGTTTGCCCTCATTTTGAAATAGTTTATCTGCTAACAGCCAATAAATGTGCCAAGTGATATTTTGTATTTAAACCAAGTCATAGCAAATGATTCTTGTTCCAAATCGTTACATAATCTTATTAAAAAACTCCTACGACCAACCTGAAATAGCAATTTTAAAATATCTTCGCTCAAAATAATTATTAGAAAGACGAAGAGGATATTCAAGCGATATTATCTGTAATATATATGCCAATAGGACGTAACAGCTAGAGAGCACATTTGTGGATTATTTTCTTTATAAATAGTGTCTCATTCTCAAATAATAATTTTTTGGCGTTTCATTCATAAACATTCTAGTGACGAAAGCTTCAGAAATTTGTTAAAAATCAATGAATTTTACTGGAATGGCTTTTGTGAGTAAAAAAGTAGTCTAATTAAGCGTGATCTTCTGTTTTTTAGATATTTTGCTTAAACTATTTTAAGTTTTGTGTGTCACAAACTTGCTTGCTAAACAAAAACATTTCGATATCAATATTAACAGTAACAAGATTTTCTTAGCGGATTATTCTATCTAAATTTAGTAAAGGAGTTCTTATGAGGGATGTTTGTGAGGGCATAACATCTTTATCGAAATACTTTATCCTAATTATCTTTTCATCCTTACTCTTATACGGATGTAAGTCTTATCGTAGTACTCATAACATCTACATCGAAGAAGGTCTTATTTACAAAGAAGGAGAAGAAGCTCCGTTTACTGGAAGAATACTCGATACTCTGGATAGCCAAATTTTGGAATATGAGGTAGAAAAAGGATTAAAAAACGGGGAGTTCTGTCTTACATCAACTTCAGGCCAAATTGCCGTTTACGGTTTACTTAAAAACAATAAGAATGCAGGGAAATGGAAATATTTTTATGGTTCAGGTCAATTGGAATCTATGGGAGGATTTAGAGATGATAAACCTCAAGGTAAATGGACCTGGTTTTATGAAAACGGAACAGTAAAAGAAGAGGGCTATTTTATTGAAGGATATAAAATAGGAAGATGGAGCACCTATGCAGCTACTGGGGCTCCAACATCTGTAATAACTTATAATAAAGGAGAAAAAGTAAACGAAATTAAGTATTCTAAAGCAAGACTGCTTTAATATTTTTATTTAACTCGCCTGCTGAATAAAGTCCGTCCCATTTGCACAGTTCGGATTGTAATTGCTGCGATGATTATCACACCTCCTGCAATAGCATAAGCAGCAGGAACTTCACCATAACCAATAAGAACCCACACAGGATTTAACACCGGCTCTATCATCGCAATTATTGAAGCTTCAACTGCATAAACTCTTTTCAATCCAAAAGTAAATATTGCATAAGCAATTGCAATCTGGAACATTCCTAAAAAACTAACCCTCCACAAATCAGAAAAAGATAACTCGGTAATGGAAAAGATAAACGGAAAACAAATTATTGCAACCAGAACATTGCCCCAAAAAATACTGCTCTGCTGGTACTCTTTCCCGTTTTTTCTCATTCCCAGGAAAAATGATGCAAAGAATATTCCTGCAAGCAATCCGTAAATGTTTCCCTCAAGTTCACCTGGTTTAAGATCTCCCAGGAAAAACAAAACCATTCCCACTAAGCAAACTGCAACCGTTATAGTGTTTGCTTTTTGATATTTAGTTTTGCTGATGATTGGTTCAAATATTAATACATAAATTGGTGCAGTGGATTGCAGGAAAATAGCATTTGCTGATGTGGTGGTTTTGGTTGCAAGCACGAAGAAAATTAGAACAGCCGCATAAAAAACAGAATTTAAAAATGTAAACTTGTTAACTTTTAATATATTCTTTCTGAAAATAACCCCAAATGTTGCTGCAGCAATCGCACATCTGAAAAAAGAGATCTGCATTGGCGTTAGTGTAATTAGCTTAACAAGCAAACCGCCGCTGCTCCACAAAATTGCAGCAAAAAATATTGCTATTAATCCTTGTTGATGTTCAGATAAATGTTTCATTTGGCTATTTATTTCAGGGAAAAATCGGTTGGCAATATAAGTATCCTATACAATATTCAATTTGTTGGTTACGTTTTTCAATAATTCATTTTAATAGAAGGTTGATTAAATTATATATTAAATTTATCAGCTTTGAAAAGAGCAACTACTTCTTGAACATTTAAACGAACTGAATTTCGAACAATTTAAAATAAATCGTTATTTTGTTCCGATAATGTTTAATAATTAAAAATATGATTGGTGCCTTTCCATCAACTTGAACAGTGATAAAAATATTTTAGAAGTTAAACTAATGTGTGTTATATAAGAATGACAAAATACAGATATAACCCTCCTGCAATACTTAAAAAGATATTTAATGAGTTTTATTGGCAGACAACCAACAAAAAAATATTACTCACATTTGATGACGGACCAAACCCGGGAATAACAGAAAAAATACTTGAGCAACTTAGTTCTTTAAATATAAAAGCTCTCCATTTTTGTGTAGGAAATAATATAAAGAAACATCCTGGTTTAACTAACGAACTAATAAGTGAAGGTCAAACTATTGGTAATCACACTTTGAGTCATAAATATTTAACCAGGATATCTAGGAATGAGGTAAAAAGTGAGATAGAACAGGTAAATTTAATTTTAGCAGATGAATTTAATTACAAGGTAAAACATGTAAGACCACCATACGGCAGGTTTAATTTATCCGTTAGAAAACTTCTGAATAAAACAGATCTAAAAGTTGTAATGTGGAATCTTGTAACTTATGATTATAAAAATGATTGGGAAAAAGTTAAATTTGCGGTCGATGAATATTTGCAGAAAAATTCACTTATAGTTTTACACGATAGCAACAAATCAAAAGATATTATTATTGATTCAATTAAATACATAGCAGATACAGCAGATGCGCGCGGATTTGAATTTGGAGAACCTGAAGAATGTTTGAAATAATATTCCTGGTATTTCTGAGTGGCTATTTTCTTCAGTCCGTTATTTTTGTAATTGGTACTAAGAAAAAATTTGGTAAGATAAGTGAAGGTGTACTTCCTGCAGCTTCCGTAATTGTAGCAGCAAGGAATGAAGAAGATAATATTGAGAGATGTTTAAAATCACTCAATGCTCTTCAATACCCTGAAGGGAAGCTTGAAATAATAATTGTTGATGATGGTTCCACCGATAATACGCCTACCCTGATAGAAAACTTTATTATAGAAAAAAGTAGGTTTAAAAAAATTACAATAAGTAACGATGAGAAAAGTAAGCTGGCTGGTAAAACAAAGGCGGTTGCAAGAGGGATAGAAAATGCAAAAGGAGAAATAATCCTTACTACCGATGCTGATTGTGAGGTTAAACCAACCTGGGCAAAAACCATCGCATCTTATTATGAAAAAGATGTTGGAGTAGTAAACGGCTATACAACCCAAACTGCCAAAAGTAATTTCCAGGGAATGCAAGCGATTGATTTTATTTATTTACTCCTGGTTGCAGCTGGAACAATTAACCTTGGAAAACCGATTAGCTGTATTGGTAACAATATGTCTTACCGAAAAAAAGCATACGAAGAAGCTGGTGGTTATGAGAATCTGCCATTTAGCGTTACCGAGGATTTTATTTTGCTTATGGGTATTGAAAAATTAAAAAAATATAAAATAATCTATCCCCTTGAAAAGGATGCTTTGGTTACATCTCTTTCTTGCAATAGTATTAAAAAACTTGTTCGTCAAAAAAAGCGATGGGCAGTTGGTGGTTTGGGTGTCCCATTCACAGGATTCTTAATTATGTTTTGGGGGTTTTTTACCAACTTATGTATTCTGTTAACACCATTCTTCTTTTCAACAGTTTGGCTGTATCTAATCTTTTTTAAAGTTGTTACAGATTATTTTGTTTTATTCCCGGTTCACCAGAAACTAGGAATTGCTAAAAACTTAAAATATTTTTTTTCTCACCAGGTTTATTACATACTATACGTTGTTGCGCTTCCATTTATAGTACTGCCTAACCGCAATGTAATTTGGAAGGGAAGGAAATACTGATGCTGTTACTTTGCAACTATTATGTTACATACCGGTGCAATGCATATTGCAGCTTCTGCCATTTTGGAGATCATACTAATTTTACAGGCACTCCTTTCGCCAGCATAGATGATTTTAAATCTAACATTAACCAGATTGCAAAGCTTGGTGTAAAGTTTATTGATCTCACTGGAGGAGAGCCTCTTCTTCATAAAGAAATTCATTTGATGGCAGATCATGCTAAGGGTTTAAAAATGCAGACTAGCATTACTACAAATGCTCTTCTCTATCCAAAGTTTGCAGAAAAACTATCAGGCAAAATTAGTCTTCTTCACTTTTCATTAGATTCTCCTGATGAAGAGGAACATAATGAAATAAGAAAAGTTGATTGTTATAAGTCTGTAATGGAAAGCATAAAGATCGCAAAATCAATCGGTGAGTTTCCGGATATACTTTTTACAGTTACTAATGATACTTACAAAAAACTTCCGCAGATGCATGAAATCGCTGCACAAAATGATTTGGTACTTTTGGTTAATCCTGTTTTTTCTTATTTCGGCAATCCTGGATTAACAGAAGAAGCAATTGATTTTGTTGATGAATATTGCGATGGGAAACTTGATGTTTATCTTAATAAAGGATTTATGAAGCTGCGAAGAAACGGGGGGAATGATATAAATGATCCTAGCTGCAAAGCGGTTTCAAGAGTAATCGTCATCTCGCCTTATAACGAAATACTGCTCCCATGCTATCATTTTGCAAATGATAATATTACGATTGATAAACCAATAAGCGAGATAAGGAAAACAGAAAAGTACAAAACATTTTTTAAGAAGGAGGGAAGATTTAAATTCTGCAAAGGTTGCACGGTAAACTGTTATTTTGAACCTTCATTTGCATTCCCAACAAATTTGTATGCTGTTGCAAGTCTTACATCCAAATTTAAATACAGCTACAACAAACTTGTTAAGCAAAAGTTAAAGAGAAAATTAAATCCGGGAGTTGATTCTAAGTGAAACGTTTTCTTTTAACTTTGTCTCTCTTTGTTCTATTAAGTTCAAATTCCTTCACGCAGAAAACTGATGAATGGTTTCCCACAAAATTAAATATTCAACCGTTTACAGCAAATTTTTTAGAACCTAAAGCAGGATTCCAATACTTATTTGATATAAAAAAAGTACAGATTAATATCGGGGTTACAAGAGATATCTATCATCATTACAATAAAAACGTGACTATATCTTTTGGAGCCGATTTTTTTACTTACACAAGAACCCGTGCACAAAGTAACTTTAAGTTTCCCGTAGAAACAATAGATTATATGTTTGGGATAAATGCAGGTTATAAGATTGATGATGGAAAGAAAGAAATTGGTGTACGTTTTCGTTTCAGTCATATCAGTGCACACCTGGTTGATGGATTGTACGATGCGGAAAATGAAAAATGGCTCAATGGAAGAGAACCTTTTGTTTACAGTAAAGAGTTTATAGAACTTTTTCCGTACATCAGGAAGGATGGCTTTAGAGCTTACCTTGGATTAACATATATTATTCATGTTATTCCTGGTAAAATTAAGAATGGAATTATCCAGGCAGGTTTCGATTATTATATTTTCCCGCTGCGTAATTCTTTCTTCATTCCCTTTATTGCTTACGATTTTAAAATATCGGGAATTGAAAAATATTCAGGTAACAATATTATCACTGCAGGTATTAAATTTGGTGAACCTTTTGCAGGTGGTTTTTCTTTGTTGATATCCTACTTATCAGGAAAAAGTGCACATGGCGAATTTTATGATGTTTCAGGAAATTATTGGACAATGGGAATAAACCTGGATTTATAAAAATGGCTGAAGATTATAATCAACATACGACAATGCACCAGGAAACATTTTCTTCCAAAAAAAATGCTAAGAGTTATGTTCTTCATGCAGGACTTTTTATTGTTACATTTATCACTTCCACAATTGCCGGAGTACAATGGACCAGTGCCGAAGTGGGACCTTATGAACTTAAGCAATTACTGGTTGGTCTTCCGTATTCAATTTCAATTATGTTAATGATCTCTTTTCATGAATTCGGACACTACTTTGCAGCAAAATATCATAAAGTAAAAGCAACCTTGCCTTTTTATATTCCATTTCCACCCATTCCTTACTTTATAAATTTCGGAACGATGGGTGCGGTGATAAGAACAAAATCACTTGTTAAAACTAAAAAAGCAATGTTCGATATAGGTGTTGCAGGACCTATAGCAGGATTTATTTTTTGTATTGCTATTCTTATCTATGGATTCTTAAATCTTCCGGGTGAAGAGTACATCCTTACAATTCATCCTGATTATTTCAGCTCCGGAATACGGTAAAGATTCAATCGCATTAGTTTTTGGTGATTCCATTTTATTTTCAGCATTAAAATGGACATTTTTCAATCCTTGTCAGTTCTTTCCGCCGATGTCAGAAATTTATCATTATCCATACTTATGTGTAGGATGGTTCGGTTTGTTTATTACTTCTATGAACCTTATTCCTGTTGGGCAATTGGATGGCGGACATATTTCTTATTCTCTTATTTGGAAAAGAAAATCATTATAAAATTTCTGTAATAGCATTTTCTTTCCTATTTATTTTTGGAATAATCGGATTGTTGGATACAATGTTAGAGCTTAACTACAGAATTGGTTGGGCTGGTTGGTTGTTCTGGTCGTTAGTTTTATATTTTGTTATTAAACTTAAACATCCTCCCATAGCGGATACGACGGAATTGGATAACCGAAGAAGATTTGTGGGCTATATTAGTCTGTTTATATTCATAATTTCTTTTTCCCCAACACCAATTATGCTTAGCTTACCGGCTTAAAAAAATTATGTATCTTCATTTTTACCTTGTGAACAATTTGCATAAAAGCAATATTTAACTATGCGGAAATTCGGTTTACTTTTAATACCCCTTCTGTTTTGGGGATGCGATAAAACTTTTGAAAATGTTATTGATGTTACCACGGAAAATTACCAGGTAACAACCATAGCTGGTATAAAGGATACAATTGATCTTAAAAACCCTGCAGATTCTTTATTAAATTTACGAATAATTTTTACTCCTGAAAGCGAAGTTAATCGCCTTTATTTTGATGTAATAGATCCTGATGACTTACCTTTAAATCCTTCTCCTGTAGAAATGATGAATACAAGTGGTGTTATTTTTGAAAATCAGTTCATTTTAAAACCTGAGTACAATAATGGAAAATATGGAGTGCAGTTCTCAGTCACCGGTTTTAATGGTGAAAGCAAAGTTGTTGCGTTAAGTGGGTTCCAATTTAATAATGGTCAGGATAATCTTCCCCCGGTAATTGCAAATACAATAATTGAACCTGATACTGCTGTGGTAACTGATACAACAGTTATCTTTACCTCTGTGGAAGCAATGGATTCCAATGGAGTAAATGACTTAAAAGAAGTTTATTATATCGTATACCGTCCTGATGGATCAACAAGCGGTACCAAGCTGCTGCTTTTTGATGATGGCAATATTGAAGAGAACGGAGATCTTAGTGCCGGAGATGGTATCTATTCAAGGTTGATACAGATTAATGAAACAAACGATAAAGGAACTTACCGATTTGAGTTCCAGGCAGAGGATCGTTCGGGTGAATTAAGCAATATCATGAATCATTTTGTGCTCATTCAATAATGAAATTTCTCACAATAATTATTTCCGTATTCTTTCTTGTTAATGTTTACCCGCAGGTAAATCCCGAATCATTCTACCTTGCCGATGAAAATAATGTTTTATCGAAGATCAGTTCATCAAATCCCGTAAGCAATAGCATACTGGATATAATCACAATCGGTGATACAGTTTGGCTTGGAACCAGCAGGGGAGTTAGTGTTTCGTTTGATAGGGGAGAGAACTGGAATAATTTTTACAGCACTGCAGCATTTGGAACCGATAATGTTTCTGCAATTGGATATTATAAAGGAACTCTCTGGGCAGCGACTGCAAAAACAGTTGAGGGTGTTGCCGGGGAAGATGTAGCTGCTGGAACTGGATTAAAATATACCACTGATAACGGATTAACATGGAACTCTATTCCGCAACCTGTTGATAATGAAAATGATACAGTTGAAGTTTACGGAATTAATATAATTCCTGCTCTTCCTGTAACAGTTCCTGAACAAAACTTAACTTTTGATATTGCTTTTACACCGGGAACAATTTGGATAACTTCATTTGCGGGGGGTTTACGGAAAAGCACTGATATGGGCGAGAGTTGGCAGCGAGTTGTTCTTCCTCCAGATGATTTAGACTCAATTAGTCCTGATGATACACTTGAATTTTGCCTTTCCCCTGTTGCAGGAAATTTTTGCGGGGAAGGAAATCTTAATCATCGAGCATTCTCGGTCATTTCAACAGATGATTCTACAATATTTGTGGGAACTGCTGATGGAATTAATAAATCAACAGATAATGGAATTAGCTGGGTTAAGTTCAACCATCAAAATCAGCAAGAACCAATTAGTGGAAATTTTATTACCGCTCTTGGTTATAATAGTTTCACCAGCACTGTTTGGGCTTCAACATGGCGCGCCGAAGGAGAGACAGAGTTTTACGGTATCAGTTCTAGCTCAAACGGTGGAACCAATTGGCAAACATTTCTGAAAGATGAGAGAACCCACAATTTTGGATTTAAAAATTTCGATGTAATAGTTCTTACAGATAACGGCGCATTCAGATCAAGCAATCAAGGAAGCTCCTGGATATTACCAAATAATATTGTGGATGAAGAATCTGGGGTTACATTAACAACCACGGTTTTTTACAGCGCGGCATCAGAGGGCAGCACTGTTTGGCTTGGTTCTGATGATGGTCTTGCAAGATTGGATGAAACGAGTTTCTGGAATGGAACATGGAAAATTTATTTTGCTTCGGAACCTTTACAATCGGATCGCGAAACTTATGCATATCCTAATCCTTTTTCTCCAAGGCAGGAACAGCTAAAAATTAAGTACAGTACTGGTGGAAAAGATTCTCTGTTACAATTCGCATTTTCGATTTCGGGATGAACTACATTCGCACTGTAATACAAAATGCACCGAGAACGAAAACATTAGAAGGTGTACCCGATTTCTGGAATGGCAGAGACGATAATGGTAACCTGGTCCCTAATGGTGTTTACCTGTACCGCGTTGATGTGGATTCCGAAGAACCACTTTTTGGAAAAATTATTGTGATGCAATAGAGATAAATTTGAAAAAACTTTTTATCATATCGTTATTTTTCTTTAGTAGTTTAGCAATTGCACAACCAACGTTAAGCGATATGGCTGTGCAACCAGGATCGTTTAGCCGGATAGGATTCAGTGCTCGTGGAATCGGTATGGGCAATGCGATGTCTTCTGTTATCGAAGGAGAGCTTGTTTCGTATTATAATCCTGCAGTTACTCCATTCCAGGAAAATAACTCTTTCCAGGCTGGATATTCTGTGCTTTCGTTTGATAGATCACTTAACTTCTTAAACTTTACAAGAAAATTCGATTTTTACTCCAGCAAGGATTCACTTGTGGAAAATCCAAAACCAAGATCAACGGCAGGGTTGAGTATTGGAGTTATTAATGCAGGAGTTGGAAACATTGATGGCAGAGATAACAACGGTTTGCATACGGGCGAACTTTCAACATCAGAAAATCAATTTTTTATTGGTCTGGCTAATAAATTTTCAGAAAAACTCTCTATCGGTATAGCTGTAAAACTTTACTATTACAAATTATTTGAAGAAATTAATTCAACAAGTGTTGGATTTGATATTGGTGCTCTATACAGGGTAAATGAAAATTTCAATGTTTCGTTCGTTATTTCAGATATTAATAGTAAATATAAATGGGATACAAGCCCTGTTTATAATACTGATGGTGTAATATCGGAAGATAAATTTCCTAACTTGCGCAAGATTGGAGTAAGTTACCACAACAAAGAAATTGGTATTCTGGGTTCAGTAGAATTTGAAAACAGCAGTGCGAAAACAAATATAATTCGTGCAGGTGTTGAGTATAACATTTACGATAGATTTTACTTGAGAGCTGGTTTCGATCAGTTTGATCTAAGTAATACTGATTGGCTTGTAAAACCTGCATTTGGTTTTTCGTTTTTCAAATCGTTTAGTAGTTTTGTTGTAGGTATAGATTACGCTTTTCAGATTGAACAGTATTCGAGTTCCGACAGACATATAATTGGAGTTAATTTTAATTTTTAATATGAAAAATATTCTAATAATAATATTTTTAGCAAGTTCGCTGGCAATGGCTCAGTCTGCTGGTAACAGTGGGTTATCTTTCCTAAAATTTGGATTTGGTGCAAGGAATATTGCAATGGGTGATGCAGGAGCTTCGGCTTCCAACGATCTTACAGCACTTTTTTATAATCCTTCCCGACTTGTTTCTACAGAAATGAATGAAGTTATGTTTATGCACAACGAATGGATTCAGGATGTTAGGAGTGAAGTTGGCGGAATAAAATGGGAGATGTTCAGTCTTCCGTGGGCAGTTGGTTTTAATGTTACAACTGTAAGTGATATTGAAGTTAGAAATAAACCTGGCGAACCAGTATCAACATTTAATGCAAATTATTTCTTTGCAAGTTTATCATCTGGTTTTACAGTTATTGATAATCTCGATTTTGGTGCAACCGTAAAGTATATATATGAAGGCATACTAAGCAGCGAAGCTAAAGGTTTTGGTTTTGATTTTGGGATAAACTATTTAACTTCCGTTAAAGGTTTGTCTGTTTCATCAGTTATTAAAAATCTTGGTTCAATGAATGAATTAGAGAATGAAGCCTCACAACTTCCAACTGAGTTCCGTGTTGGACCAGTTTATCAATTTGGAATTAAATCGGTTGAATTTCTTGATTTTATTGCTGTTGCTGAACTTCTCAAATATTTAGAAACAGATGATATACACTTTAATCTTGGTGGGGATATTATATACAATAAAATAATTTCGCTTCGAGTTGGTTATCAAACAGGTTTCGAAACTAGAGGATTTACTGCCGGTTTGGGAATATCGTGGGGTAACCTTAATTTCGATTTTGCTTACCTACCTTTCTCGCTAGGATTAGGAAACGCTAGTCTCTTTTCAATACAGTTTAAGTTTTAACAATTTCAGTAGATTCCATTTTAGAATAATCCCACAATCAACTGAATTTAATACTCTTTCCCACTTCATTTTTCACTACAGGCAATATTATTTTTTTTATAGTTTGCTAGCTTTTCATTCCCCACAAAGATGTATGTACACAAGGAATTGTTAACCATGGTTGACAGAACTTTGTGACATAATTTTCGTTTTAACATCTCTTTAAAAATATTACCTGCTTTTTTATTGAAAAAAATAATAATTGATAATTAGCACACTCTTTGCAATAGATATAATCAATAAAAACATATTAAGGGGAAACAGAGATGCGGCATATGATGCTAATTTATATCGTATTACTATTCCAGACAGTTTTCTGTCAGGATATAATAAAAATTGAATTCTCGGAACCGATGGATTCAACCAACCTTTTTAACTGTAATAATTATGAAATTTCTAGCCAGGAACCTTACGCAGTTTGCCAAAATGTTCCCCCGGTTATATGTATTCTTAAGCCATCTGAAGTTGGTTACGACAGCTTAACCTATGTTTATATGCTAACTGATAATCACATCCCGGGCGAGTATATGATTGAGCTTAATAATGTGAGTGACCTCGCCGGAAATATGATAAATCTAAAAATTAATTATGCCTATTATGGAGGAAGTGCGGGTAATAATCTGGCAGATGAACGGGGCAAATAAAGAATTATTTAATTTAATTCTTTCTTAAATTAGTTTTTACTTTCCAGTATTATCTAAAATTCTGCTATAGAATTCTTATCTTAATATTTAAATTCGGAAAATCTTTAAAAGAGCTTTAAATTGAATAATCTCAATTATATTGATCATTATAAAAAGGATGCAGTTGAATTTGATTACTTTGAAGAAAACAAAGGAGCAACTGCACACGATGAACGAAGAGTGCATGAGTATATCATTTCTAAAGTGCCAAAGGAAATAAATACAATTTTGGATGTTGGATGTGGTAGGGGATGGGTGGGAGAACATTTTTTACCGAAAGGTGTGAAGGTTCATTCTTTAGATGTTTCCACTTCTAATCCTGCAAGAGCGATGGAACTATATCCTTCAGATAATCATGCAGGCATCGCAGCCGATTCATTCAAAATTCCATTTGTTCATGATTCATTTGATGTTGTTATAGCTTCCGAAATTATTGAGCATGTTATAGATCCTACTGAATTTGTAAAAGAACTTTTTCGCGTTGTTAAAAAAGGAGGGAGGTTGCTTGTTACAACTCCTTACAAAGAAAAATTAATATATTATTTATGTGTTCATTGTAACAAGAAAACTCCTGCTAACGCACACATTCATTCATTTGATGAAAAAAAACTGGAGAGTTATTATAAAGATAAGGATCTCGAAGAATTTGATTATGAAACTTTTGGCAATAAGCTTCTCATCTTTTTAAGAACTTATGTAATATTACAATTTTTCCCATTCTGGCTGTGGAATTTGAAAGATAAATTTGCAAACTTTTTCTTCCGGAAACCAATTCATATAATCTGTGTTTTTAAGAAGAAGGGTAAAACTTAAATTAAGTTTGTCTTGATAAGTTATGCAAGCAAGTGGACTATAACTTTTCCAGGAGATTCTTAAGTTCATTTTCCCAGTTCAATTCTTGTGATGCCGTTCTGCAATTTTCTTTAAACTTTTTATTCAAAACTTCATCTTCTGTTAATTGTTTAATCGCTTCAACAAGTTCATCAGGATTTTCAAGATCAACAACTTTCCCGACTTGGTAATCCTCAACAATTTCCTTCATCTGGGGTAGATTGCTTACTATTACAGGAATCTCTGCCATAATATATTCAAATAGTTTATTAGGGAGAGCGTAATAATAACTTAAGCTTAGATTTTCAATTATTGAAAGACCAACATCCGCAGTTTTTGTATAAGATAAAATATTCTCCTGGTTTACTTTGCCAGCAAAAATAACCTGTTCAATAATTCCCATTTCATTTGCAAGATTTCTGTAATAATCTTCAAACTCTCCATCGCCAATAATTACGAGTACACAATCTTTAAGTTCTTTCAACGCTCTGAATGTTGGAAGTAAGCCTCTACCATGATGAATAACACCCTGGTAAAGAAGTGTTTTTTTAATTTGATCAATTCCAAATAGTGATTTGAAATCTTGCTCTTCTTTAGGCTTGTAGTATCGAGGAAGGTTTCGTAGAAGGATTGGATCATCTACTTCATATTTTTTTATAAGAAAATCGGAATCAAGTTTACCTGTTGTTATAATATGATTAACTTTTTTTATAAAATATCTTTCAACTAATCGCCAGAAATTCTGTTTGGTTTTCTTTCCTTTTAAACCTGCAAGATGTCCGTACAATTCTCGTGAATCATAAAAAACCTTTGCACTTTTTAGCTTACCAAACAGAACCGCAAACGGTAGCGTGTAAATATCTTCCGCAAATATTATTGATGCTCTTGATGCCATCAAATAAAATTTTATATGCCACGCAAATTTTAAATAGAAGGAGAGAGAAAGAAATCCTTTATGAAGCTTGTAAATTGTAACCTCACTCTTAACAGGTTCAAAATCTTTAGTTAACCAATCAAATCCCAGAAATTTAGCTTCATAGCCATTTATTTTTAGAGTGTTATAAAGATTTTTACATCTTGTATCGTAGTTTAGATTTCCAAGAAAGGTAATTAAAACTTTATTTTTAGAGCTCATACTATTAGTTCTTATTTAAATTCATATCGGAGAGTATTTCGCATAACTGTTTTTGCATCAAACTTTTCTTTAAAATCTACTAAGACTCATGCTCGGAGTCATAGGATTTTCTGCTTTCGTATCCTGCGAAACTCCTATATCAACATATTTGAAACCATTTTTTGTTGACCATTTAACCACTTCGTACATGATTCTGTGAATTGGTTTTAAATGTTCGTACTCGTAAAGAAGCATATTATAAAAACAGAGCGATATTGTTTTGTTACAAAGGAATAAGCTTGAACCGGCAATCGGTTTATCTTTATAGTAAAGCATAAAAAGTTTTAGTTGGTCCGGCATTAGATCTTTAAGCTTTATCAAGTCATCGTATGAATGTGTTGGTTTTACATCGTGCCGTTTTTTGTTATCTAAAAGTATTGGGTAAAATTCATCGTACCGTTCATTTATTTCAACTTTTATATCATCATTCTTAATAGTTTTTCTTATGTTCCTTCTAACAGTTTGCTGGAACCTTTGCAAAAAATCTTCTTCACCGTTTAACTTTATAGCGCTGGAGATATAATGAAGATCATAAGTAAAGCCTTGCCACAGCATTGCAAAATCAAGGTTTTCATTCGGGTGATTTTCATAAATTCTTGGTGCACTTGTAAGAAGGAATTCTTTTATTCCTTTTTTCTCTCCATATTCTAGCAGAGTTGAAACCATTTCCATTGCTTCTGAAAACTTTACATCTTTTGTAACTATTGAACCGTAACTTGCGCCTATTGGAGATTCATAAACATTACCGATGCGAGGCGCCGGGAAGGAGTGCAACGATGTGGCTTTTTTCTATAAAAAGAAGATGGTTAAAATTAAATTTACCATCAGAATGATAATCAAAGAATTTTTGTGTGTGAAAAATTGTACCGTTGTTTGAATCCAACACAAACTGGTCCCACTTTTCTTTCCACTTATCTGAGTACTCTATAATTTTCATAAAAATAATTCTTGTTTAAAAGGAAATAAAAGGTACAAAATATCCTGAAGATATTAGTGAAATTAATTTGAAATTTTACTGTACACTTTAAAACCTCTGAATGCTTTTACTTCTTCGAAAGCTGCAGAGCTAAGTATTTCAAAATCAGGGAACTGAAATTGCTGCAACTTCAATTCATCGATATGCTTTTTGTTGTAAACAATCCAATCGCCTCCTTTAATTTTATTTAGATTGAAATTCTGCCCAAGTATTTTTCCAGAAATAATCTTTTTATCATAACCACGAATCAGGTCGATGCTGTATTTTGTAAAATGATCAGTATAAATAAAAATAGTAGGATTTTCTTTTAAAAAGATTTTGAACTTATCGTTGCTTTCTTTATTGAAATAAACTTCATAATGATTGCACATTATAAATGCTCCAACAACATAAATTATTATCAATCCAGATTTAAGGTAAATCTTAAACCTGTTTATAAAAATTGAAGATAGAATTACCATCGGCATAAATAGCGGAAAAACATACCAGCTTATTTGCAAATCCAATGGCTTGTAACCAGAATATGAAGTAGTGAATGCCATTAAAAGTAGCAGGGTTCCTAAAAACCAGTAAGTAAGAAGAATGTATTTCTTCTTTTTAAAATTGAAGATGCTCTGTATTGTTCCAACCAGGGGAAGGAAAAGGTAAAACCTTCTGAGGAAAACAGAACGACCATTTATTAAGAATACCTGGTCTAATAGATTTCCCCAGAAACTTTTTGTGCCGCCATACTTTTGGGCTGTGTAAGGGAAAAAATTGTAATAGCATAAATTATAATTTTGCTCGGTCATTGCAAGACGATGAAGAAAATCATTATGAAGAAAAAGATAAATAGATCCTTCTAGTAAAAAGTTTGAAATAATAAACAACATTGCAATTAAAATCTGGATGTTAAACTTCCGGTGCTTTACTAAATAATACAACCAAAGCAAGCCAAGTAAAATTGAGGTATAAAAAATATGTTCTTTAAACTGCATCGAGATAAAAAGGAATAAACCTCCCCAAACGGCTAAATATAGTTTATTGATTTTATATGATTTTATAAGAAAATAAATACCAAGGTTAATAAAAAACATCGTAGAAATATCAATAAAATTTATTGTAGCGAACACAACATCCGTTGGAAAAAATGCCATAAGGAACGCTGCTGTAAATGAAATCGAATCATCACTTGTTAACAGAGCAGCTAATTTATAGGTTAACAGAATCGATCCTATGGAAAAGAAAAACGGGAAGACAAGCGTTGCAAATTCACTTACTCCAAAAATTGAAAAAGAAAAAGCAGTTAGTAATAAGTGATTTATCCTCAGGGGAGAAACGGGGTAACCCAAATAGTCACCTGGGAAATCTCCACTCAATAAATTGTAACTCAGGTAGGAATAATAAGCATCATCGGAAAAGATGTGCCCGATGTTAAAATAGAGACGTATTATAATTCCTGCTAAAAGGATTACTGATATTTTAAGTATCTTATTGGAGAGCAATGCTGTATCTCATTCGTTTTTTGAAGCTTTTTATTGTTAGCCTTTGCAAGTAGATTTCTTTTTAACCAAAGTTAACAATTAAACAGAAAAATAAACATAGTATAACTTATTGCACGAACAGCTTAAAGTGATTCAGCAGTTTTTACTAAAATGTATAGATAATTGATGAGCACTAATATATTAATTTCACCTGATAGTTTTAAAGAATGTATAAGTTCTGTAAGATTATCATCTTTAATAGCTGAAGAGTTTGGTGATTTACAAAGTGCAAAATCAATTCTGAAACCAATTTCTGATGGGGGAGATGGATTCCTGGAAGTGTGTAGATATTATTTTGGTGGAGAGATTCTGAATTATAAAATTTCTACTCCTTATGATAATTCCGAATTAATTTGTCCTGTACTCTATAATTTCAATTCCAAAACAATTTATATTGAATCCGCTGATGTACTGGGATTAAAAATAGTGCCTGATAAGTTTAGAAATCCTCTAGAATTATCTTCAAAAGGTTTAGGAGAATTATTACTCAATATAGAAAATGATGTTATCTCAGGGAAAATTTCTGCAGATAAGATTATTGTTGGAATAGGAGGTACTGCTACTATTGATATCGGAATAGGTGCGTGCTCCGCATTGGGATTGCAATTATACGATGGAGATAATAAAGAAATATTACCCGTTCCGGAAAATTTAATCAGAGTTAAATCCATTCATTGGTTAGAAAGGAAATTTTCTTTTAACATAGAATTGATTCTGGATGTTGATAATCAACTACTGGGTAAAAATGGAGCAGCTAAAATTTTTGGGCATCAAAAAGGAGCAAGCAGGCAAGAGATTGATATTCTTGAAAGTGGTTTTGCTAATATAGTTAACTTATTAGAAAATAATGATATAGTAGATTTACCTAATAAATTATATGGTGCAGGTGGTGGAATTCCATCCTTATTTCATCTTCTCCTAAATGCTAAAATTGAAAGTGCAAAAGACTTTATTTTGGATGATCTTGGTATAAGTAATTTTAAGAGAAAAGTAAACTATGTAATTACCGGGGAGGGAGCATTCGATCATCAATCTTTAATGGGAAAGGGAGCAGGGATCATACTTGGAGAATTTGAAAATGAGTGTGATAAAATATTTTTGCTTTGTGGAATAATAAATGAAGAAGTTACACAGAAACTTTCTGATTATATTTTACCGATTGAGATAAACTGCTTTTTTCAAAATAAAGATGAATCAATCTTAAATATTGAAAGCGGAATTCGGCTGGCTTGCATAAAAATCAAGAATAATCTATAATTATGGACTTTTATAGCTACGCTAAAAATTTGTAAATTTATTTTTAATTCAATTAATCATATTTAAAAGGTTAAACGAGAATATTAGTGAAACAATACCACGATTTAGTGAAATTGGTGATGGAAAAGGGAAAGCACAAAAAAACGAGAACCGGTGTTGATACGATCTCGTATTTTAGTGCTTTTTATAAAGTAGATTTGAGCAAAGGATTTCCGCTTCTAACTACAAAAAAAATGCAGTGGAAATCACTTCTACACGAAGTGCTATGGTATTTATCAGGCGAAAATCATATTAGAAATTTAAGACAACATACTAAGATATGGGATTCATGGGCTGATAAGGATGGAAATCTTGAAACTGCTTACGGATATTACTGGCGGCATTTTCCGAGCGCTCAAAAGGATAAAGACGGGCAATGGAAAATAACTGAAGTTGATCAGATTCAATATGTTATTGATGAGATAAAGCGAAATCCGAGCAGCAGAAGATTGGTCGTATCTGCGTGGGAACCTGGAAATGCTACAACCAGTAAGCTTCCTCCATGTCATTATTCATTTGTGTTTAATGTAAACAGCGGAAAATTAAATTGCCATCTCACCCAGCGTTCCGGCGATATTGCCCTTGGAATTCCATTTAATCTTGCAGCATATTCTTTGCTAACCCAGGTTATTGCTCAACAGCTTGGATTAGAATTAGGAGAATTCGCACATACTATAATTGATGCTCATATTTATGTTGCCGCAAAAGGAAGCGGAACCGAATCTTATGATCATCTTGAAGGATTAAGAGAACAGCTTTCAAGGGAACCACTTGCGTTACCTAGATTAAAAATAAAAAACAAACCACTCGATGAACTTCAATTTGAAGATTTTGAACTGATCAATTACCAGCACCACGATAAGATCACTTTTGAGGTTGCAGTTTGAAAATTATTATTATTTCTGCTGTTGCACAAAACGGTGTGATTGGAAGATCAAATGGTGAAATGCCCTGGCACGTTAAAGAAGAGTTTAGGCACTTCAAACAAACTACCATCGGTTTTCCAATACTCATGGGGCGAAAAACTTTTGAAACTTTGGGTGAACCCTTAAAGGGAAGAGAAAACATACTAGTCACAAGGGACGAGAATTACAGCTGTGAATTTGAAGAGGTGAAAATTGTACATTCACTTAACGAAGGAATTGAGCATTGCAAAATCAACAGCCCTGAAAAAATATTTATTATCGGCGGTGGAGAAATTTACAAACAAGCAATTGAGATTGCTGACGAAATGATAATTTCCTATTTGAAATTTGATGCTGAAGGTGAAATTAATTTTCCCGACATATCTAAAAACGATTGGGAAGAGGAATACCGTGAGGATAGAGAAAAATTTGAAATTATTAAATACGCAAGGAAGAGATGAGTAGTAACAGGATTAGAATATTACCAGAACGGATATCAAACAAAATTGCAGCCGGCGAAGTGGTTCAGCGACCGGATTCGGTTGTAAAAGAGCTGATTGAAAATTCAATTGATGCAGGCGCAACAAAAATAGAATTGATTGTTAAAAAAGCAGGGAAGAATTTAATTCAGGTTGTTGATGATGGAATTGGAATGTCTGAGGAAGATCTTCTCCTTTCTATTCAGAAGCATGCAACAAGTAAAATTTGGGCTTATCGAAGATCTTGAAGTCGATTAAAACTCTTGGTTTCAGGGGAGAAGCGCTTAGTTCTATTTCTGCAGTAAGCCAGGTTGAAATAAGAACTGAAACCACGTGATGACGAAATTGGAACAAGCATCAGGTTTGATGAATCAGGTAACCTGGTTAAAGATAAAGGATCATATCCAAAAGGAACATCAGTTACTGTTAAAAATCTTTTCTTTAATACGCCTGCCCGCAGGAAGTTTTTGAAAACAGATGCGACCGAGCTTAAAGCATATAATTGATACCTTCAATAAAAATGCTTTAAGTCATCCCTCAATTCATTTTAAACTCTTTAATGCAGATGAACTTATTTATGATTATGAATCTGGAAATTTAGAAGAGCGAGTAAAGCAGGTGTTTGCAGATAATATGCTCGATGCACTTTTACCTGTTAATGAAAAAACAGATTTTTTATCCGTTACTGGATTTATCGGTAAACCATCACTGCTTAAAAAGAGTAAAGGCGATCAATATCTATTTCTTAATTCAAGATATATTATAAATAAACAAATAAACCATGCTGTTTTTTCTGCTTACGAGAATATTCTTGAAAAAGGTGATTACCCGTTTTTTATTTTGTTCCTTGAAATTGATCCACAAAAAACTGATGTGAATATTCATCCTTCAAAGCTTGAAGCAAAGTTCGATGATGAAAAGGACGTATATAATTTTGTGCTTGCTGTGGTAAGGAAAAGTTTAGGCACGCACGATCTTGTACCATCAATGATTTTTAATGATGAAGAGTTATCTGAAGAAAAATTAATGGTGAATAAATTTGACCCGGCAAGTAAAAACGATTTTAGCGACAGACCTTCCCAAAGAAATTTTATACCTGAAATTCCACGCTTTTCAGATGAGGATATTGATAAAATATTTGGCAGCATAACTGATGATGTAATTATAAAATCACCCGGTCAGCCGCTTCAACCGCCGTTTCAGAAGGAAGAAAACAGGGAAGTTTTTCATACACAAACGGAAAGTGAAATTGAAACCGGGATAGAAGAGTTTCCTTTTATTATCCAACTTCATAACAAGTATATTCTTGCGCAGATAAAATCAGGTTTGATGATTATAGATCAGCATGTTGCTCACGAAAGAATATTGTACGAAAAAGCATTGAACCGGCTGGATGCAGATATCCCATTTTCGCAGCAACTTCTCTTTTCAAAAAAAATTAAGCTTGATCCTGCACGTTTTGATTTAATTAAGGAACTAAACGGTCATCTTAATAAGCTAGGCTTCGAATTAAAATTTTCCGGTAAGAAATATGTTGTTATTGAAGGCGTACCTGATGATGTAAAAAGGGGAAATGAAGAAAAAGTTTTGCTGGAAATTCTTGAAGAGTATACTAATAACCAGAGGCAAAAGGATTACGAGGAGAAAGATAATATCGCAAAATCATATTCTTGTAAAACGGCTGTTAAAGCCGGCGATAAACTTAACGAAAAAGAATTGCGGTTATTAATTGATCAGCTTTTTGCAACTTCGATGCCATACGTTTGTCCGCATGGCAGACCGGTTGTTGTAAAGATATCTTTAAATGAGTTTGACAGAAGGTTCGGCAGGACTTAATTTTGAATGAATTATTCAATAAATTGGAAACAACTTAAAAAGGTATATAAATGATTGATAAAAAATATTTGGAATCCAGGGTTGAGTATAATGATAAGCTAAAAAACGCTAAGACAACGGGAATGAAGTTTACTACTGTTAGCGGTGAAGATATAGAAGGTTTATACGGACCGGATGATATTGAAAATATTAATTACCTTAGCGAAATTGGTTTCCCTGGCGAATATCCTTATACACGAGGTATTCATCCTAACGGTTACAGGGGAAGGATATGGACGATGCGGCAGTTTGCCGGTTTCGGAACTCCTAAAGACACAAATGAACGGTTTCATTATCTGCTCGATCATGGGCAGACAGGTTTATCAGTTGCTTTCGATCTTCCTACTCTTATGGGCTGGGATGCGGATTCTCCATCCAAGTGAAGGTGAAGTTGGAATTTGCGGCGTTGCAGTTTCTTCTCTTAAAGGATATGGAAATTCTTTTCGATAAAATTCCTCTTGATAAAGTATCAACCTCTATGACAATCAACTCACCCGCAGCGATGATATTTGCATTTTACCTTGCAATTGCGGAGTTACAGAATGTAGATTTCAAAACTCTTAGAGGAACATTGCAGAACGATATTCTTAAAGAGTACATTGCGCAAAAGGAATATATTTATCCACCAAAACCTTCAATGCGCATTATTACAGATATGATTGAGTTCTGTACGAATGAAGTTCCACAATGGAATCCGGTTTCTGTTAGCGGGTATCATATTCGCGAAGCCGGCTCAACAGCAGTGCAGGAGCTTGCTTACACGCTTGCTGATGGTTTTGCATATATAGAAGCTTGTATTGAAAGAGGATTAGATGTAGATGCATTTGCTCCGCGAATTTCATTCTTCTTTAATTCTCATCTCGATTTTTTTGAAGAGATTGCCAAGTTCAGGGCTGCAAGAAAAATTTATGCAAAACGTATGAAAGAAAAATACGGTGCTAAAAATCCACGTTCCTGGTGGTTAAGATTTCATACACAAACTGCGGGTTGTACTTTAACTGCACAACAACCGGAAAATAATATTGTTAGAACTGCTTTCCAGGCACTTGCCGGTGTGCTTGGGCGGAACACAATCACTTCATACGAATTCGATGGATGAAACTCTTGCGTTACCAAGCGAGAAAGCAGCAAAAATAGCTCTTAGAACACAGCAGTTAATTGCTTATGAAACAGGAGTTATAAATACTGTCGATCCTTTGGGCGGAAGTTATTTTGTTGAAGCATTAACTGATAAAATGGAAAAAGGGGCTAACCGGATTTTCGAACAGGTAGATGCTATGGGCGGCGTAATTCCCGCAATCGAAAATGGATATTTCCAGAAGGAAATTGCTGATGCTGCTTACCGCTACCAGCAGGAACTTGAAAGAAAAGAAAAATTTATTGTCGGTGTAAATGAATTTGTTGAAGATAAAAATAAAATCGAAATACCGTTGCTTACAATTTCTCCCGAAGTTGAAATTGAACAAAAGAAAAGGATGGCTGAAATAAAGCAAAGCCGTAACCAGCTAAGATGTTGAAGAGTGTTTAAAGGAAATAAGAGAAGCTGGGGAGAACGGCACTAACCTTATGCCTGTATTTATAAAAGCTGCTCATAATTATGTTACATTAGGCGAGATGGTCCACGAAGTTGAAAGCGATATTCGGTACTTACGAAGAAATAGCAGTTTTCTAATGTTACTCAATTATCTTAAACTGATTCGTGTTCAGCAATGGGTTAAAAACATTTTTGTTTTTGTTCCGCTTCTCTTTTCTCATAATCTTTTTGAAAGAGAATATTTTTTAACTGCACTATTTGCGTTTCTTTGTTTTTTCCCTTGCCTCAAGCGCCATTTATGTAATAAATGATTTAATCGATATTGAAGCAGATAGGGCACATCCTCTTAAGAAAAACCGTCCTCTTCCTTCGGGTGCGATAACCAAAACCGCAGCAGTTATAACTTTTATGGTTATTCTTATTACAGTAATTGGCGTGCTTCTTCCAAATTTTAATTACGAATTTTATAATTTGTGTTGCTGCGTTTATCGTTCTAAATATTCTTTACACATTTTATTTTAAACATATTGTTATCCTTGATGTTTTTAGCATTGCAGCCGGTTTCACATTAAGGGTGCTTGCAGGTGCTTTTGTTATAAACGTTCCTATTTCCAGCTGGTTAATATTAACAACAATGTTCATATCACTTTTCCTTGGTGTTATGAAAAGACACTCCGAACTTACATTAACACCGGAAAATAAAAATTCATCCAGCAGAAAAGTTCTTGCAGAATATTCGCTTAACTTTGCTGACCAGATGGCTACGGTTGCTGCTGCAGGTGTTATTATCTGTTATGCACTCTATACTGTTGCTGCCAGAACTGTTTCGGTTTTTAATACAGAGAATCTTATCTATACAACACCTTTTGTCGTATTTGGAATTTTCAGGTATATGTATCTTGAATATAAAAGCAACAGCGGAGAGAACACTACAAAGGTTCTTGCCACCGATTTAGCAATGATAATTACAGTTGCGTTGTATATCATTACAACAGTGCTAATTATTTATCACGTCATTTAACAATGAAGATGAAATCATTACATCTCATTTTAGTAACCGTTATGCTCATTGCGTGTACATCTACAAAAACAGGTGAAGAAACACTTCAACTAGATATTGAGGTAAATGATCTTCATAGCTGGCTTAACCTTATGCCGGGAAGTCCGGGTAAATTCCATCTTGCTTGGCGAATTGAAAATTAACAATCCGGGCAGCGAAGTTATTAAAGAACTTAAGCTCGATAAAATAAAAGTTTATTCGGATAAAGAATTTGTCTATTCATTTTATCCGTTCTTTAAGCTGAAGGATCTCTCTGAAACGAACTCAATTGAATCGGGCAGTGGCAAGATATATATTTTTGGAGTAGAATCCGGATTAAAAATTGATGAAAGATTAATGACAATTAATCTGATTGATATAACCATGAAATTTATCAGCGGCTCAGAATTTTTTCAGCTGGATTTAAATAATATTGTTGTTGAACAGGCATATTAATTTATGATTGAACTAATTATTCTGCTAATTGTACTACTTATTACTTAGCGGGTTTTTTGCAGGAACTGAGCTTGCTTTTATTGTTGCCAATAAACTTAAAATTGAAGTTAAAGCAAGGAAGAAGAAACTTTCTGCAAAAAACGCATTATATTTTATTAATCACCCTGAAACTTTTTTCTCAACAATTCTTATTGGCAATAATATTGTTAACGTTGCTCTTGCATCACTAAGTGCAGTTTTTCTTGCTTCACTATTTGGTTTAAACGATTTAAACATTCTTATTATCTCAACTTTCTTTATCCTCCTGTTTGGAGAAATTGTTCCAAAATATTTTTCAAGAGAACTTTCGGACAGAGTCGTGCTTCTATCCGCAATACCATTAAGAGTTGTATCTTATTTGCTTTATCCATTTGTAAAACTTTCTTCATTGCTATCTAAAAAGCTAACTCAGGCCTCAAAGTTATCAGCAGGTTCTATGAGTCATCTTTTCGACAGGGAAGATGTTAAAGCTTTGGTAAAAGAAAGTAAGAAAGCCGGAGTCGTGGATAATAAGGAGAGCAACATAATTGAAAAAGTTATTGAGCTTGGTGAGCAACGTGTTTACGGGGCTATGACCCCGCGTACAGATATTATAGGACTGGAAATGTCTGATAACATTGATGATGCAATTACAACATTTATTGATTCTGGATTTTCTAAACTTCCTGTTTTCAAAGAGAACCTGGACAATATCAAAGGCATCATTCTTGTTAAAGATATTTTCAAATCACCTGCTGATATAAAAAGCATTTTAAGAGATGTTAGCTTTATACCGGAAACTAAAAAAAGTTTTGAAGTATTAAATGAATTTCTTGAAAAGAAAATTTCAATTGCAGTAGTTGTTGATGAGCATGGCGGAACCGCAGGTATTGTTACGATGGAAGATATTCTTGAAGAATTATTTGGTGAGATAAAAGATGAATTTGATGTTGAAGAGGAGATATGTAGAAAGATAGGCGATAACAATTATATTATTAGCGGTAAAGTAGAAATCGATTTACTGAATGAAAAATATGAGCTTAATATTCCCGATGGCGATTATGAAACTATCGGAGGGTATATTGTTTCAGCGCTCGGCAGAATACCTGCACAGGGAGAGAATGTTAAACTCGATAATTATGAATTTCTCATCGCTCGTGCATCTGCACAAAAAATTGAAGTAGTAAAACTCATCCATCTTTCCGAATAATTTAATTGAAAAATCACCAGGTAATTTTATTTGATGGTGTTTGCAATTTTTGCAATTACTGGGTGAACTTTGTCTTGGCAAGAGATAAATATGATCATTTCAGATTTGCTGCTTTGCAGTCTAATGCTGGGCAGGAGCTACTTGCAAAGTTTGATTTAAGCAGTTCCGATTTCGATACTTTTATTTTGATCGATGGTGAAAACCATTTTATAAAATCAACTGCTGCATTGATGATTGCCGGAAAATTAAAAAGTGTTGTAAAAATATTTTATCCTATCATTTATTCTGCCAAAACGTTTCAGAGATTTTTTTTATGATCTGATTGCTAAAAGCAGGTATAAATTTTTTGGTAAGAAAGAAGTTTGCAGAATTCCTACTAACAAGGAGAAAGGAAAGTTTTTAGATTAGGTTTATTATCCGACCAATCTGCTTTACGCATTTAACCTCTTTGCCCCTTCCCCTATTTTCCCTTAAATTTGTACCCTTGATTTCAGAAAAGAGTGAGCAAACCAGGATTGTTAAATTTTACAATTGAAGCAAAAGATAGTAAAAGCAAAGCACGAGCAGGATATTTTGAGACCGATCACGGTAAAGTAGAAACTCCTATATTTATGCCTGTTGGCACACAGGGAACCGTAAAAGCTGTAAATCAAAATTACCTTGAGCATAATATAAAAGCTCAAATTGTTCTTTCAAATACTTATCATCTTTATTTAAGACCGGGAACTGAGATTATTGAAAGTGCCGGTGGTTTGCACAAATTTATGAATTGGAAAAAACCGATTCTCACAGACAGCGGCGGTTACCAGGTTTTTAGTTTATCCGATCTGAGAAAATTGAAGGCTGATGGTGTTGAATTCAGTTCTCACCTAGATGGCTCAAAACATTTCTTCACTCCGCAAAAAGTTATTGAAATACAAAGGAGCATTGGCTCGGATATAATGATGGTTCTGGATGAGTGCACTCCTTACCCTTGCGAGTATGATTATGCTGTTAATTCTACAAAGCTTACAAACGATTGGGCTGTGCTGAATAAAGAAGCTTTTGCAAAAACAAAACCGTTATATGGAAACGAACAATACCTTTTCGGAATTATACAGGGAAGTGTTTATAAAGATTTGCGAGAACGATCTGCGAATGATTTGGTAAAATTGGATTTTGATGGCTATGCAATTGGTGGACTTGCAGTTGGTGAGCCGACTAAAGAAATGTATGAACTGACTGACTTCACGACTGATTTTATGCCTGAAGATAAACCAAGATATTTGATGGGAGTTGGCAGACCTGAAAATTTTTAGAATCAATTGAGCGCGGTATAGATATGTTTGACTGCGTTATGCCAACACGCAATGCAAGGCACGCAATTCTCTTTACCTGGAATGGTGTTATTTCAGTAAGAAATTCAACTTTATAAAGATGATTTTGCAAAGGATTGATGAAGAATGCGAATTGTTATACTTGCACAAATTATTCAAGGGCTTATTTAAGGCATTTATTTAATGCAGGTGAAATTCTTGCTCTCGAATTAGCAAGCATTCATAATCTTGCATTTTTATCTTGATTTGATGAAAACTGCACGGGAGAAGATAAAAGAAGGTATCTTTGTAGAATGGAAAAATGAAATTGTTAAGAATATATCAATAAAAAATAATATTAATCCGGAGGAATAATTGGAACTACTATTTGCAATGGCTCCGCAGGGCGGTGAAGGCGGAAGCGGAAGTTTAGTAAGTACACTTATAATGTTTGGTGCTATCTTTTTAATCTTTTATTTTATGATAATAAGACCGCAGCAGAAGAAAGCTAAGGAAAGAAATAAACTCTTATCTAACCTTGAAAAAGGTGATAAGGTTATTACTAGCGGGGGTGTTCATGGTATTATTGCAGGGCTGGATGAAAAAACAGTTCTTCTGCAGGTTAGTGATAACCTTAAAATGAAGGTTGAAAGATCTGCAATTACTACAGTTACAGCTAAAAAGGGAGAGTAATTTAACTCGTAACTACAAGTTTTAAGCTGTGCAATTTTGTGGCTTTGGTTAAAGTATTATACTTTAGCTAAAGCCATTTTTGTTTTATAAATAATAAGGTTTTTATTTACGGGAGATAAATATATTTTTGTAATTGATTAGTTAGTTTAACAGCCTTGTGCTGTAAAAGATTTCTTCAAATAATTACTTTTTATTAATCGGAGTGAAATTGAAAACTTCATTAAAATTTCTTATCATAATTCTCTTCTTAGTTAGTTCATCACTTGCGCAACAAAAAGTTTACATAGCTTTTATTGAAGGAGATATTGATTTAGGTATTGCTCCTTATGTTTCGCGTGTTGTTTCTGATGCAGAAAATGCTGGTGCTGATGCAATTATTTTCAAGATAAATACTTTCGGCGGAAGGGTGGATGCTGCTACACAGATAAAAGATGCGATAATTGGAACTGATTTGCTTACCATTGCATTTATTAATAACCGCGCTATTTCTGCTGGTGCACTAATTGCAATTTCGTGTGATAAAATTGTTATGGTTCCCGGAAGCTCCATAGGCGCCGCTACTGTTGTAGATCAAACAGGTGAAAAACAAAGTGAAAAGTATCAATCGTACATGCGCTCCGAGATGAGATCTACTGCTGAAAGAAATGGAAGAAGAACTGATATTGCGCAGGGAATGGTTGATGAAACTTTTGTAATTGATGGACTTGTTGATTCCACGCAGCTAATTACTTTAACTGCTAATGAATCTTATAAGTACGGGATAGCGGACACCTTACTCGAAAATATAGATGAAGTGCTTGAGGTATTTTGATCTCGCTGGTGCAAAATCGGTTGTAGAACACTCTAACTGGGCAGAAGATGTAGTAAGATTTCTTAACAATCCGATCATTTCTTCAATCTTAATTATGATAGGATTTTTTGGTTTGTTTGCTGAAATAAAATCCCCTGGTTGGGGTGTTCCCGGTACTGCTGGATTGTTAGCGCTTACATTATTTTTCGGTTCATCTTACATTTTACAGCTTGCTTCAATTGTTGAAATACTTATGTTTATTGTAGGATTGGGTTTAATTTTACTCGAAGTGTTTGTAATTCCCGGATTTGGAATTGCAGGCATTGGCGGAATTTTACTTATCATTGCTTCGCTCTTTCTCGCATTGATTGGAGCAGATCCATTTTTAGATATGAGGGCAGTTTCTATGGCAATATTTCAACTTACAATTGCGCTGGTACTTTCGATAATTTTAATAATTGTACTTGCAAAGTTTCTTCCAAGGACGACCATATTTAAAAAGTTTGTTCTCTCCGTTGAAGAAAAATCGGAAGAAGGATTTGTGTCTCACACAACTTCAGAAGAATTAGTTGGCAAAATGGGAAAAGCTATTACTGATCTTCGTCCTTCCGGCACTGCAGAAATAGATGGCAAACGTGCGGATGTTGTTACCGATTCAGAATTTATTGAGAAGGGGAGCAAGATTGAAGTAGTTGAAGTTGAAGGAATTAGGGTTGTTGTTAGAAAATTAAAGAATGATAAAGGAATTGATAAAACTGGGTGAAGTAACTTTGTACTTCACCCTTTAAATTTGTTACAGTAGTTCTAAAATATTTTTATTAATTATTACTTCTTTTGTACTCCCTTTCATCAATCCTTGTGGAGTTGGCATCTCCATTGTGTAAGCTGTTTCTAATCTTGTTTCTGTCTTACTCTTCTGTACTAATCCTCTATCAAGGTTAAAATAAACCTTACCGCCTGCAGAGGATACCGGTTTTTCAAATACATAACTAATTCCTTGCTCGCTATAATTTGGATCGCCTGTCACGTTTGTACTCATAGATCCATTTATAACTGCGAGCTTTTCGCCATCAAGTAATTCCAGGTTAGCAACTTTGTAAAGGTTATAGTACTCTACCTGAAAAACCATCATAGAAACAGCTGCTTTTGTATAAGTCCAGCTTGAATCTTTACCCATTTGTTTGACAGGCATCACCCTGAAAATTTGTCCCATTAGAGGTCTTAACACAGCGTTAAGCAAATCATTTTTTACTGCCTCTTTTTGCTCTGTGTTGAGTGAATCCTGCATTCCCCGAAGATCGAGATACTTGTTGAATATTTTATCAACTCTATAAACATCTGCAACCTCACCTAAAGAGTTTACTCTTAAACGAAACTGGTTGTTAACTAAGGATTCATATTCTGCAAATTTTATAACATCCAGAGAATCCAAAGTAGAACCTGATTTATAAGAAATAATCTCACCATTTAAACTTGCATCCAGGTTTACAGCACTAAATGTGCACATCAGTTCTGCTACGCTATCTTCATCTAATTCTATAACCTGGAAATTTATTGCATATTTAACAGTCTGATTGAAAGATTGAGTAATAGAAGTATCAGCTTCGATATTTTGTTGTGATTCAGAAATAACAGTTAACCTATAGTTAATTGATTCTCCTTCATCAAACATATATCTGAAAAAGAAAAATTCATCTTCATCTTCCACTTCTGTTGTAACAAGATCTGAACTATCAACCTGTGTAAGGCTAATCGTTTCAGTTTCTTCCTCGGTTGTTTTTTTGCTATCACAACCAAATAAGAGAACAATTATTGCTAAAATAATTATTGTGTATTTGTACATTATTTCCTCAATATATTAAGTATTTGTTTCTAATTTTCTTAAAATTATTTAATTCTTCCTGGCATAAATTTTTCATATGATTCTGAGATTCGCCCTTTTCGATTGCTAACCTTAGCTCATCGGTTCCAGCAAGTAAATCAAAATGATTTTCTCTGAATTCAAATTTATCAGGATATAATTTGTGTAAAGTGTAAACCAGATTTAATCCAAAATCAATTGCACTAAATTTTGTTTTGTCAGTTACTTCAATATTAATTCCATAGCATTTTTCACCTTCAAATTTTGGATTAACTGCTTTCCCTTCAATCTCAATAGGAATAAACTCTTTCGGGGAGAGTATGATTCCAGTTGATTCATTAGTGTTTAATGCACTTATCAGGTTATCAGGATTAATAAATGGTGCGCCAATTGTTAGAAATGGATTTTCAGTTCCTCTTCCTTCAGAAATATTTGTCCCTTCAATTAAACACGTTCCCGGGTAAACCAGTGCAGTTTCGAATGTAGGAATATTTGGCGAAGTAGGAAGCCACTTTAAATTTAAGTCATCCCAACAATTCTTTCTTTCCCATCCTTTCATTTTAATTATTTCAATATTCGGGGAGGTGGATGAAATATAATTTTCTGAAATGAATAACATGGCAAGTTCACCAATTGTCATTCCGTGTAAAATAGGAATTGGGGAAATACCAAAGAACGATTTGTAATCTTCATTAAGAACATGTCCTTCAACCCTTTTACCCCCAAGTGGATTTGGGCGATCTAATATTATCATCTTAATGTTATTTTCTGCCGCTGCCTGTAAGATGTAGAACATTGAAGAGATGTAAGTGTAAAATCTTGCGCCAACATCTTGAACATCAAATAAAATAATATCAACATCTACTAGCATTTCTCCCGTTGGTTTCTTAGCTATTCCATAAAGTGAATGAACAGGAATACTTTTTATTTTATCTTCGGAACTTTTTATAAGAACACCATCAGCAAAATCCAAACCGAACCCGTGTTCTAAAGAGTAGAGTGCAGTTACATCTATTCCGAGTGATAAAAGTGTATCTATCAAATGAGTCCCATCAATCAACACAGAACTTGTGTTTGATACAATCCCAACTTTTTCTCCATCCAGCAAGTGAAGATTTTCCTTCACCAAAACATCTGAACCGAATAAAAATTTCTCTTCTTGTAAAGATTGGCTGCAGCTTAACACAGAAGTAGAAAGTAAGAAAAGAACTATAATGATGGATAATTTCATTATTAATTTAAATGGAATAGCCCTGTCTTCGCAGGACTGATTGTAAGAGTTAATAGAAAAATTTAATCGGTAAAAATATTTAAGCGTTCATTACGCGAAAAAAAGTGAGCAATCTCTATAGCAGCATTCTCATCAGAATCAGAACCGTGTACTGCGTTCGCTTGAATATTTTTTGCAAACAGTTTTCTCACCGTTCCTTCATCAGCTTTTGCAGGATCTGTTGCTCCAATAAGTTTTCTGTATTCTTCCACAGCATTCTCTCTTTCCAGCGCCATAGGAACGCACGGACCTGAAGTCATATATTCTACAAGCTCGCCAAAAAATGGTCGTCCTTTATGAATTTCATAAAATCCTTTTGCAGAGGATTCGGTTAGCTGTGTCATTTTCATAGCTTTAATTTTAAACCCGGCATTAATTATCATCGATATTATCTCTCCTGTATGACCATTTTCAACTGCATCAGGTTTAATAATTGCAAGTGTCTGTGTTCCCAAATTGTGCTCCTTTTTCTTTTCTGTTCCTGTAGTCAAAATTGAAGCCCGGCAAAGCGGGCTTTAAATAAATTGAAATAGAATCAATTTAATTGAATAATTATTTTTTCTTCTTCTTTTTCTTTGCTTTTGCTTTCTTCGCAGCTAGCGGATTTTTTTACAGCAGTTTTTTTCTTCGGTTTCTTTTTCAGTTTTTCAATTGCTTTTAACATTGTTACCCCAATATCCGCAGGAGATTCAGCTACTTTTATTCCAGCTTTTTTCATTGCAACGTAATTTTTTCTGCGGCGGTTCCTTTTCCTCCCGCAATAATGGCACCTGCGTGTCCCATTCTTCTTCCTGGAGGAGCGGTTCTTCCTGCAATAAAACCAACAACAGGTTTTTTAACATTCTTTCTAATGTAAGCAGCGGCTTCTTCTTCTGCAGTTCCACCAATTTCGCCAATCATTACAATTCCTTCTGTCCCGTCATCTTCATTAAACAGTTTTATAATATCAGTAAACTGTGAACCAATAACCGGATCGCCTCCAATTCCCACTGCAGTCGATTGTCCCATTCCAACATCAACAATTTGTTTAACAGCTTCATAAGTTAAAGTTCCGCTTCGTGATACAATTCCAATTTTTCCTTTTTTATGAACGAAGCCGGGCATAATACCAACTTTAGCTTTTCCGGGTGAAATAACTCCCGGGCAATTCGGTCCAACAAGAGCGACATCTTTTTCTTTAATTGAATTATAAACTTTCACCATATCAGCAGCAGGAATTCCTTCAGTAATACAGATGATAACTTTAATTCCTGAATTAGCCGCTTCAAGAATTGCATCTGCTGCAAATGGCGGCGGAACAAAAATAATTGAGGTGTTAGCTTTCTGCTCGTTTTACTGCATCTTCAACAGTGTTGTAAATAGGAATTTTTTCGAACTTGGTTCCGCCTTTACCGGGAGTTACGCCTGCAACAACTTTGGTTCCATATTCAACCATTTGTCCTGTATGAAATGAACCTTCGCTGCCTGTAATTCCCTGAACAACGAGACGTGTTTTTTTATCAACTAATATGCTCATAAAACGTTTTCCCTCTTTTAGAAGAATTGGTTTAAAATTAAGAATCCAAATTTAAGGATTTTGGGTGAAATATCATCTTCTTGAACAGAATTGATTAGAGAGAGATATACTTAGAAGAGAGTGAGTATTGTTAAGTTTATTTGCAGCATTAAAAAAGCCGTTCCTTAAAATGAAACGGCTAAACTTGAATTGATATTTAGATTAATTTAGCTTTTCTTATCATCAATTTTAGTTGAATCTTTATCAGCATCTTTTATTTCAGCTTTCAACATCCTTCAATCCTTTTTTGAACTCACTCATTCCTTTGCCAAGTCCTTTTGCCAGTTCGGGTATTTTTTTAGCTCCAAAGAGGATTAAAATTACCAGCAGGATTAAAATTATTTCGCCTGCACCTAAGTTACCAAACATATCATCACCTCTTAATTAAAAATATTATTTGCAATTGCCTTTAAAAATTAAACTGCCGTCAGTCTTTTTAAGAACCGGGTCGCTGCTTCTTTCAGGATGCGGCATCATTCCAAGAACGTTTCCTTCTTTGTTTATTATTCCTGCAATGTTCATAGCTGAACCGTTAGGATTATACTTTTCGGAAACTTCTCCATCTTTAGAAGAATATTTAAAAACTATCTGGTTATTATCAACAAGTTCCTTTAATGTATCCTTATCTGCAAAATAATTTCCTTCACCATGTGCAATGGGAACTTTTAATGCTGCATCAGTTTCGATGCCTTTTGTAAATGTAGTTTCTCTATTTTCAACTGAAAGATAAACATCTTTACATACAAAATTGAGTGAAATATTTTTGAGCATTACTCCTGGTAGTAATCCTGCTTCGAGAAGTATCTGGAAACCGTTGCAAATTCCAATTACGGTACCGCCTTTTTTTGCAAAACTAATTACCTCGTTCATAATTGGAGAGAAGCGTGCGATTGAACCTGTACGAAGATAATCACCATAAGAAAATCCTCCCGGTAAAACTATCACATCGCTCTCTTTCAGATCACTCTCTTTATGCCATAGAAAATTTGTTTGGTAACCAAGAAGTTTTCTTAAAACCCAATATGCATCATGATCGCAGTTTGAACCGGGAAAAACAACAATGCCAAATTTTGGTGAAATCAATTTACCTCTTCCAGGGTAAACTCGTAATCCTCCATAATAGGATTTGCAAGAAGTTTATGACAGTATTCATCTACTTCTTTTTCCGCAGCATTTTTATCTTTAGCATCAACATTAAACTGGATGTATTTATCAATTCGTGTGTTCGATGATGTTATTTAAACCAAGATGTTTTGGCGCCAATTTCCACTGCTTTACCCTGCGGATCTAAAATGGTTGATCTTCGTTTAATTAATACTGTTGCTTTGAACAAATTTTAATCCTAGAAATATTTGTATTACTAAGAATTCTGGTTAAGAATCATCTGTCTGGAGAAGTTTTAACTATGTAATAAATGTGTTTTAAAATACCAAATACAATCATGAAAACAAAAATGATAAACAATCCTAACTTTAAAGTAAAAATAACAAGTACAGTTGCAACAATTAAAAACAGAAAGTGAAATGGTTTTTCTTTCATTCCTTTAAGCGTAAGCTTTGGCATAGTTTCATACCTGATATTGCTTATCATCAGGAAGGATAAAATTAAAATCATGGGAATAATGAATGAAGAATACGGTTCAGAAAATCCTTCATTATTAAAAGCCAAAACGAATGTGGCTATTGTAAGTGCGGAAGAAGGAATTGGTAATCCAATAAAAAATGATTTTTCAAATCCAACAAGTTGAACATTAAAACGTGCAAGCCGGAAACCACCTGCTATTAAAGGGAGAGAGCTCAGTACAATTCCTATAGCATCAAACTGGTAAGAAGTAAGTCTTATACATAAGGAAAGAAGGAGCAGCACCAAAACTTATAATATCTGAAAGTGAATCGAGTTCAACTCCAAGTTCGCTACTGGAATTTGTTAGACGTGCAACAAGCCCATCCAGGGCATCAAAAAGCGCTGCGACTAAAATTAACCATGCAGCGTAATTGTAGTTTCCGTTTGCTGCACTTATAACGGATAAAAATCCGCTAAACATGTTTAGTGATGTGAACAGGTTAGGGATTACGGATGGGGTAATGCGCAGACGGTTCATTTTGTATCTAATTCAAAAAGTATTGTTTCGCCTGCTGTAACAGATTCATCTTTACTAACTTTTGGTTTCCAATTAAGAGGTGCAAAAACATCAACCCTGCTTCCAAATTTTATCATCCCGAAACGCTCTCCAATTTTTACCGTATCGCCGGTTTCCAATTCGGTAACAATTCTTCTTGCAACCATTCCGGCAACCTGCGTAAATAAAATTTTCCCATGCTTGCCGGTTATTCCAATTTCCATCCGTTCATTTGATTCGGAAGCTTTATCTTCAAAAGCCGCAATATATTCTCCCTCAAAGTACTGTATGTAGTCCACAACTCCGTCAATAGGAATCCTGTTAACGTGTACATTTAATGGAGACATAAAAATCGAAATCATGTTTACCTTTTCGCCAACAAATTTATCTGTCATCCATTTCTTTTACAAATAGTACTTTCCCATCGGCTGGCGATACAATAACATCATCCCTATCCGGAGCGGTTCTATCAGGATCTCTGAAAAATCCTAGAGTGAAAACCAAACTTATTACTGCAATTGCAATAAGAATAATTTTTACAGGGTTATTTTGAATAAAAAAACTTGCAGCTATTAGTACAAAGGAAAGAATTGAAATAATACCAATTGTGGTATATCCATATTTAGTAAACATCTATCTAACTGCTTGTAATGTTATACAAATGATCAGTGTACTTTCTCATTTCGCTCGATGTGTTCAGGTGATAGGGATTTACCCAGTTATTCGTATTATTTTCTTCATTTGGAAATATTTTTAAACTGAGCGGTGTAAAATCATCAATAAGGTAAATTTTTGATTCGAACTTTCCAAAACTGCAGGTAACTTCGCCAATAGTTTCATTTCTTCTTTCGAAGAAAGACTTAAGCACAGCATTTACTTTTGAGCAAATCCTATTAATAATTTTCAAATTTTCGTTTGTACATAGATCGAACGATATTAAATGGCTTTCCGATACAATCGAATTTTTGGAATCACCAAAATGGTATTCGAAAACAGGCAAATTAAGATGAGCTCCTTCTTTAAGCGAAAAAAGTTTTGCTGTTCGCTTATCTGCTGAATTCAGAATTTTAACAACAAAGGGCAATTGTTGGAACTTAACAAACATCAGCGAGTTTTTTTCGTACTTTTTAATGTAAGCACACGGAATGTGAAATTCTCTTAAGTAATCAAAAAAGAATGAATTTACAGAGGCAAATTTTTGACCTAGATCCTTCACCTTTATTTTCTTGTCCTGATTTAAAGAGAAAAAATCCGAGTATTCAACTAGCTGGTAGTTCTGGCTATCAAAAGGAAGATTTGTAATAAATTGCTGGCTTGTCATACTATGCTATCATTTAGGTAAAAGTTTATTTGCTGAAATTCAGCTAAGAAATTATGAAAAGTAAGTGTATAAAGTCAATCGATTATAGTATATTTGCACCAAAATTAAGGAAATTTATCCAGATTTAATAATTTTATTTAACAGGAGGATTTTGTATGAAAGGTGGAATGCAGGGTATGCTTAAGCAGGTGCAAAAAATGCAGGCAGAAATGCAAAAGGTTCAAGGGGAACTTGCTAATATGACGGTTACAGAAGAAGCAGGTGGTGGAATGATAAAAGCGACTGCAAATGGAAGTAAAGCGATCATTTCTGTCGAAATTGACCCGCAAGTCATTGAAAAGGAAGAGAAGGAAATATTGGAAGATTTGGTAGTTGCTGCAGTTAATAAAGCGCTGGAATCTGCTACCAAACTATCAGAAGAAGAAATGGCTAAGGTTACCAAGGGGATGATTCCTCCGGGCATGAACATACCAGGATTATAAAATTGCAGATAGCCCAACCATTACAGGTAGCAATTGAAGAGCTTAGCAAGTTACCAAGCATCGGAAAAAAAACTGCTCAACGGCTTGCATTGTATATTTTAAAATCTGATAAAGATCAGGTTGATGATCTTCTTAAATCAATTAAAGAATTAAAAACAAAACTTAAATTCTGTGAACGGTGCTTCAATCTTGCTGAAGAAGAACTTTGCGAAATTTGTAAAAGTGCTAAACGTGATAAATCGGTTTTATGCGTTGTGGAAGAAGCAAGTGATGTAATTGCGATAGAAAAAACTAATGAGTTCAATGGTGTTTATCATGTTCTCGGTGGTGTGCTCTCTCCATTATCGGGCGTCAATCCTGATCAATTAAAAATTAAAGAGATGATAAGACGTTTTGAAAAAGAAGAGATTAACGAAGTGATACTGGCGCTTAATCCCGATACCGAAGGTGAAACTACATCACTTTACCTAGCAAAACTGATAAAACCGCTGGGAATAAAGGTTACAAGGATAGCACGAGGTTTACCAATCGGTGGCGATTTAGAATTTGCTGATGAAGCAACCATAGGGCGTGCAATTTTAAATAGAGGTGATTTGTAGATTATGAACTGGTACGAAGAATGGTTCAACACAAAAGAATATCTGGAAGTTTACAAAAACAGGGATAATGTTGAAGCAGAAACTCTTGCTGAATTAATTTTATCAAATATAAAAATTAATAGTGGCGCCAAAATTCTTGATATGTCTGCAGGGGCAGGAAGGCACGCAATAAATTTTGCCAGGAGAGGATTTAATGTAACTGCGGTTGATCTGAGTGAGAACCTATTAAAAGTAGCTAAAGAGACTGCTTCGGTTTATGATTTCCAAATCGATTTTGTGCATTCCGATATTAGAAAATTTGAAACAAGTGATAAATTTGATCTCGTTGTAAATCTTTTTACAAGTATTGGCTATTTTGATGGCGATGAAGAAAACTTTGAATTGCTTAGAAAAGCTTACAACCTTTTAAAACCTGGCGGATATTTTGTTTTGGATTATTTTAATAGGAATTATCTTGAAAATAACCTTGTCCCAAGTTCTGTTGAAACAATAAATGGTACAGTAATAAATCAAAATCGTTCAATTCGAGGCAACAGAGTAGTAAAGGAAATTATAATCGGCAAAAATGGTAATACAAAAAAGTACTTTGAATCTGTTAGAATGTTTGGCTTTAATGAATTACAAACTGAATTAGAAAGAACCGGGTTTAAAATAAACTCAACCTTTGGTGATCTTGATGGCAAACCGTTTGTGCTTGAAACTTCCCCCAGAGTTATTATTATTGCAAGTAAATGAAAAAGCTTGTTACTATATTTGCCCTACTTTCATTAACCGCTTGCGATATTTTTACTACCCGCGATGCAGAAGATCCTGAAGAGGGCAGATCGAATTACACCACACCAAGTGAGCCGGAAATATTAATCCAGAACCTTATAAATTCTTTTAGCGATAAAGATGCTAATAATTATGTAAAGTCCTTTACCGATCCGACATTTAGTAATAAAGTTTTCTTCTTCCTGCCAACTAGCAGTGCTTTACAAACCTGGAGCAACATTTGGATAGATTGGGATGTGGATAAAGAATTTCAATATTTTCAAAACCTGGTAAATGCTGCCCCAGAAGATTTACCGATTATACTAAGTTTTTCTGGCCATGAACTATAACTCACTGGGTGACAGTTTAATTTATACCGCAGAGTATTTTATAAGTATTCCACAACTTAATGATGATCCATTAAATTATAGTGGAAATGTTAAATTTGGTATGGTTAGAGATATGAGGGATACATGGGCTATCTACTTATTGGCAGGATAATGCTGATACAGCAATCCCAAAGCTGGAGTGATTTGAAAGGGATAAGCTATTAGCCGAAAAAAAATATATATCATTTTCTTTTCTGCTCTAATTCTTACTGCATGTAAAAATCCGTTTGCACCAGCTTTTGATGAAAACTTCGATAGTAACCGTCCGCCAATTTCCGATAGAACCACAATTGAAGGTGTCTTCCAGAATTTTCAGTATGCTTATACTTTTAAAGATACTTTGATCTACGGGCAATTACTTTCTACGGATTTTATTTTTACGTACAGGGATTATGAGCAAGGTTTCGATGTATCTTGGGGAAGAGATGAAGAGATGAGAGCAACTGATGGATTGTTTAAAAGTTCGGAGCGGCTGGATTTAATATGGAATAATATTGTCCTCAGCACAATTGATACTTTGGATGCAAGCGTTGTGCGAAGTTTTAATTTTAATATCACTTTTAATCCCACGGATGTTGTGCGGGTTGATGGGCGCGTAAACTTATCATTAAGAAAAGATCCTGATACAAAGCAATGGGCAATTACACGCTGGATTGACGAATCAAATTTTTAACTAACTTTTATTAAACTTTTATTACCACTAAAGGCATTCGTATTCAGGTATGATCATATTTTACTTTAAAGAAGCTTTTAAATCAATCTTTCATGCCAAAGCTTCCTTCATCTTAACTTTAATAACTTTATGTATTGCAGTAATCTTAATCGCAGCTTCGGTCAGTGCTATTCAGCTTTCAGAAATATTTGAAAATAAACTAAAGAAGAATGTAAAATTAACCCTGTTTTTACAGGATTCAGTAAAACAGAATTCTGTTAACGTTTGTAAGGAAGAACTTCAATCGCTTAAATTTACAAATGCTGTTAACTATATAAGCAAGGAAAAAGCCGCAGAAAATTTTGTAAAGGAAACAGGAGAAGACTTTAGGGAAATTCTTGATTACAACCCTCTACCAGCTTCGTTTATAATTCAATTGAAGACGGAGTTTGTTGCAGAAGATTCGGTTGAAAATATTATTTTAAATTTACAAAAATATACATGGGTTGATGAAGTGGTATCCGGGAATAGTTTTATTTACAGGGTGCTAAAATACGTAGATGAATCTAAACAATATCTTTTTATTATAACAGTTATCATTTTGCTTATCTCAATTTATCTCGTTTACAGTACGACCCGGCTTATTACAGAAAACCGGATGAACGAACTTGAAACCATGAAGTTGGTAGGAGCGAAACTATCCACCATAAAAATGCCTATAATAATTAATAACATTACTGCAGGAATTATTGCAGGCATAATTAGCGTTTTAATATTTGAACTGGTTATTTCAGAAATTAGTAATTACCAGTTTTTAGTTAACTTCGTACGAGATAATAAGGTATTTTATTATGCCTTATTATTAATTCTAAGTCCAATCCTTAGTCTATTTGTAACACTGTTTGCTCTAAGAAAATTGACTTTAAATATTTGATGTGGGGGTAATATTTTTTAATTTTGCTCAATTAAAGTAATTTTTTAGCTTATAGTCATATCTATTAAAAATTAATACAAGTTAAGAATTTGAAATCTGGTAAAATAGTTTATCAAATAATAATATTTGTTTTGGCAATCTTTCTGGCAAATAATTTTGCGCAGCAGGAACTGCCTAATTATCCTGAAAGAACCATCCAGGTCAAAAATGATTCACTTAAAATTAAACCTGAAAAGGGCTTTAAGGATTTCTATACAATAGAAGCCACTGAAGGAAGCATTGATCCTGATGAATACTATGTGGGTCCCGGAGATAAAATCTTTATTTCAATAAGTGGAGTGCTGGAGGTGGTTCATAACCTGGTAATTGATCAGGAAGGTTGGCTTATATATACCAAAAGTTGGTGCAACCGATCTTAAAGATCTTACACTTTCCAGATGCACGTGAAAAAATTATAAATAACCTTAACAAGTATTATAAAAATGTTGAGATCTTTATCTGCATTAGTTGATTTCAGGAAGATTAAAGTTTCATTAGCCGGTGATGTTGTTAGACCATCACTTTATGTTCTTTCTGCAAACTCAAGATTAATGGATCTCATAACAACATCTTATGGATTGAGGAAAACTGCAAATCTTCGGAATATTAATGTTGTATCGAAGAATGGAACTAACAAACAATACGATCTTCTAAGCTTTTTAAGATTTGGAGATTATGAAAATAATCCAATGCTTAGAGAAGGTAATGTTGTAATAGTGGATAAGGTAGATGATGTAGTAGAGATTAGTGGTGAAATTAAATACCCGGCAATATATGAGTTTATAGAAGGTGAAAGTTTTTGGGATTTAATTGATCTTGCTGGTGGACTACTAAGTAAAGCAAAAACTGATACTATTGAGATAATCAGTTTCGATCCGGCAGGTAAAATTCAATTAAGCAATTACTTTAGCTATGATAAGTTGAAAAACAGTAACGTTATGTTAAAGAAGCAAGATCATATTGTAATTAGACAAATCCCGAATTATTATGAAAATAATTATGTTAAGTTAGAGGGGTTTGTAAAATATCCTGGTTGGTACAAAATAGTAAAAGATGTTACTACTCTTGTTGAGATTATAGAAGAAGCAGGCGGCTTTAGGGAAGAAGCTTCTCTTACTGAAGCTAGTTTGAAAAGAATTGTGGAAGGTGAAGAAGGAGGACCCTGAATTTGATCGGCTGAAGCTGATAATGCAGGCTGATATGACAGAAGATGAATATGATTATTTCAAATCCAAATCAAGGCAAACTTCTGGCAGAGTAGTTATAGATTTTGTTGATCTTTTTAACAACAATAATCTTAGTGAAAACATAGTTCTTAGAAAAGGTGATATAATCAATATCCCGGAGCAAAAAGATTATATTATTATGCTTGGGCAGTTTGTTAATCCTGGTAAAATAATTTACGATCCTAATCTTACAGTTAAAGATTATATCACCCTTGCTGAAGGTTTCGGTTGGCGAGCCTTGGAGGGAGAGGTGAGAGTGATAAAAACCAAAACCGGCGAGTGGATTGATGCAGATGATGAAGTTAAACTTTTACCCGGTGATACAATTTGGGTTCCTGAAGATCCACCCGCACCAAAATTTTGGGATGTATTTATGGATGGATTGCAAATTTTTGCACAGTTAGCTGCCGTTATTGCAGCAGCTGCCGCTATAGTTGTTGCAACGAGGTAAATAATGACATTTCACGAAATCTTAAATACCATACTTTCTTACAGGTATATAATTTTAAAGATTACTATTCCTGCTGCGTTAATAGTTTTTCTCTTCCTGTTTTTAATATCACCAATTACATATAAAGCCCCTGTAACATTACTGCCTCCCTCTGAGAATGACCAGATAACTGGATTGGGCAACCTGCTGGGTGGTGGAGATTTTACAAACCTATTGTTAGGCGGTGGTGCACAAGGAAATTCACAGCTTTATATGGAAATTCTTAAGAGCCGTACAGCTGCGGAATTTGTTGTTAAGAAGCATAATTTAGTTAATTTTTTTAATGCTGAAGATACTTATGATGCATCCGAACAACTGCAAAATAAGCTTGTGTTAAACTTATCGAAAGAGGGAATTGTAACTTTATCTGTTGAAGTGAAAACCAGCTTTATCCCGATGATATTTGCAGATATTGATTCTACAAAAAGTTTTGCTGCTGCACTTTCAAATACATACATTAAAGCACTGGATAAAATTAATCGCGAAAAAATTTCTTACAAAGCTAAGCGCGCAAGGCAATATATTGAGGAACAACTTGAGCTCACTAAAGCTTCCCTGAATTCAGCAGAATTTAGATTGATGAGCTTTCAACAGGAAAATAAAACAATTTCACTTCCTGATCAGTTAAGATCTGCAATTGAAAGTTCAGCAGAAATTAAAGCTGAAATTATAAAAACTGAAATTGAGATTGGATTACTGAAACCAAATTTGAGAGAGGATAACAAAGCACTCCTTTCCCTAAGAACAAAACTTTCTGAACTTCAGAAAGAGTATGATAAGTTTGAAGTTGGAACAGAAGATTATCTTGTTGCCTTTAATGATGTTCCTGAATTAGGAATGGAACTGGCACAGCTGCTGCGTGAAGTTAAAATTCAGAGTGAAGTTTACTTATTGCTTCAACAACAATATTACAAAGAAAAAATCCAGGAGAACAGAGACCTTCCAACCATTGAAGTTTTGGATGAAGCTATCCCACCACTAAAAGCTTCGGGACCGAGGGTTATCTTTTCAACATTGCTTAGCGGAATTTTTATTTTTCTTCTTGTCTCGCTTTATTTTATAGTAAGAGAGAAAAATATAATTTCATTAAAGGGCAATAAGGATTAGATGATAAAAGATAAGGTAGTTGTAACCGGCGGTGCAGGATTTCTTGGTTCGCACTTATGTGATAAGCTTTTAAATGAAGGATTCGAAGTAGTCTGTGTTGATAATTTGTTAACCGGAGATACTTATAACATTGCTCACCTTTCCGGTAACGAACACTTTTCTTTTATTAAACATGATGTTACAAATTACATCTTCCTTCCCGGTCACGTAGATTTTATACTGCACTTTGCATCTCCTGCAAGTCCTTTAGATTATTTACACTTTCCAATTCAGACTTTAAAAGTTGGATCGCTCGGAACTCATAAAGCTCTTGGTTTGGCAAAAGAAAAGAACGCTAGATTTTTATTGGCATCTACTTCTGAAGTTTACGGTGATCCCGAGGTGCATCCTCAAAGTGAAAATTACTGGGGAAACGTAAATCCCATTGGACCAAGGGGTGTTTACGATGAAGCCAAAAGATTTGCTGAAGCTATTACGATGGCTTACCAGAGATATCATGGGCTAGAAACACGTATTGCCAGAATCTTTAATACGTATGGTCCACGAATGAGAAAAAATGATGGAAGAGCGTTACCTAATTTTATTCAACAGGCAATAGCAGGCAAACCAATTACCATTTATGGTGATGGTAAGCAAACAAGGAGTTTTTGTTACATAACCGACCAGGTTGAAGGATTGTTTAAACTACTGATTTCAGGTGAAGATGAGCCTGTAAATATTGGCAACCCGGAAGAAATATCAGTTCAATCAATCGCCGAAGAGATTGTTAAACTAACCGGAAGTATAAGTGAGATAGTTTATGAAGAATTACCGATTGATGATCCAAAGATACGACAACCAGATATTTCAAAAGCAAAGGAGATATTGAGCATGGGAGCCAAAGATAAGAAGGGAAGAAGGGTTGCAAAAAACCATTGAATATTTCAAATCACTCAAATCATAAGTTGATCATTCAACTCTTATGTTTATTCTTTAATGATATAGTTACTTATTATTAATAAGAATGAAACCAAAATTTACATCGACGATTGCCGGCGCCTCAATTTTTATAACCGCTGTTCTACTATTAGGCAGGGGACTTGGATTAATTCGTGAAGTAATTTTTGCTAACTATTTTGGTTTAAGCGCAGAATACGATCTGTATTTAGTGGCAACTGTTCTGCCTATAACAATCAATTCGATTATATTATATATCGCTCAAAATTTTTTCATCCCAAATTATAATTCAGCAAAAAAAAATTCTGAAAACGAAGCCATTAGTTTTACCGGGTTTACTGTTTGGCTTTTCCTATTCGGAGGAATAATTATTTCAACAATCCTATTTGTTTTATCTGATAAAATATTTAGTGTTTATCTTCCAGATGTTTCAGCAGAATCTCTCGAATCCACTATCAACTTATTTAAGATTGTTCTTTTTGCCATACCCATTTTTTCTGTAAGCTCGGTCTTTTCAGCTTACCTGCAAGCCAGGTTTGAATTTAGATTACCCTCATTATCACAGCTTCTTCTAAATATTGCATTGATAATCCTGGTCCTTGTATTTCACAGCTCAATAGGTGTAAAAGCAATTGCAATTGGCTATGTAGCCGGGGTTATTCTACAATTGATATGGCTCCTTTATTTTGTTCAGAAAGAGATCAATCTTTTCCAGTTTAAGTTTTTTAGAAAGAAAAAATATTTGCAGTTTATAAGTGGATCGCTCCTACTTATTGTCGTGATTGAATCGCTAAGCCAGCTTTTTATGTTTAGTGATAGGTATTTTTACAAAAGTGTTGAAGCTGGCGGAATTGCTGCGTTGAATTATGCCATTCATTTATATCTGTTACCAGTGTCAATTATCTCATTAGCATTATCCACCGCGATTTTTCCTGCATTGTCAAAGAGTATCAATGAAGAAACTGCAGAAACAGAGAAACATCTGAATAATTTTTTTTCTGTAAATACTTTATTGTTTATACCAATCACAATTGTGATTGTTTTTTTTGGAGATACGATAATCCAAGTATTATTTGAGAGAGGTGAGTTCACCACGCATGATAGCGAAATGACTTATTCAGCTTTAAAAGTTTATGCACTAAGTTTGATATTCTTTTCCAGCTATGCAGTTATAAATAAACTGATTTACAGCAAAAAGTTAATAGGATACCTTTTGCTGGTGGCAGTAGTAAGTATATCATTAAAAATTCTTTTAAATTTTATTTTTGTTGTTGAATTAAAACAAAATGGTTTAGCCTTAAGTACAACTCTTAGTTATTTGTCGTTCTTCGTTCTTAGCTTTTTTGTCGTGATTTTGAAAGTTCAATTATATAATAAAAGTTATTTTTTAAAAGAATTATTATGGGGATTAATAAATGGTGGCGTAAGTATATTGCTTTCTTCATGGTTAATTTCATTACTATTTCGTGATTCATCCATTGAATCTGATATTTTTCAAATTTTAATATTTTTAATATTTTATGGTCTCAATTCTGTAATATCCGGACATCATTCAGTTACCCTTTTAACAAATGCTATGCTCACTTACAAGCACTACCGTAAATCACAGGTTGAGGTACAAAGTTGAGGATTTCCAAATACAACTTAACATTTTTACTTGCACGAGTTCCAATATTACAAAAGCTACTAAATATTGTAGCTTTTCCTGGGTTTTATTTATTACGGTCGTTCTGCAGGTTAGGTAGTACAAAAGGTGAAAGTTTAGTCATTATTTCATTGCACCGGCTTGGTGATACAGTCTTTACAATCCCTGCGGTTAAAGAAATTATTAGACATTATTCAAAGATCATATACATAATTTGTAACGATCATAGTATCCCAATTTATAAAGAGATTTTCCCCGACCTAAATTATGTAACAATGGGAAATGATAATTTTAGATTAGGGGGCAGAGTAGCTAAAAGAAATGCGCGCAAATTGATTAAAAGCCTTAAACCACATTTTATACTTGATTTAACAGGAATTGGGAAATCAGCTTCTCTAATACTCACTTCATCAGCCAGAGAAATAATTGGTACAAACAGAGAACATTACAGAGGAATTTATACGCACTTTACTCCAGTTAGAAAATCTCCTCATCTAATGGATGTTTATCTTGATGCCGTTAAAACCAGATTTAATATTGAGAACGAATCGAGCATAAAAGTTTTTGAAAGCAACTATGACAAGAATGGAAAAATTCTAATTCATCCATTTGGAGGCTGGGCAGCTAAGGAATGGGGATTATGAAATTCATTTTACTTGCAGAAAAGTTAAGTTTAGAATATAATGTTGAAATTATTGCGCCCGTTGGATCTATTGAATCCATTCAAAATCAAGAAGTTGAAAAAAGAAGAATTCCGATTACAATAACAAATTCAATTTATGAATTGATTGAACAAACTAGGGACTGTTCTGTTTTCATCGGAAATGATTCAGGACCTCTTTATATTGCAAATATGTTGGGCAAACCTACATTTACAATTTATGGCCCAACGAATCCAGATTATTCTGTTCCTTTCGGGGATAATCATAGATATATAATTAAGACTATACATTGTTCTCCTGAAAAAAATAAGCAATATTGTTATACAACAGCAGGTCTTATAGGATGTCCTGCATTTAAATGTATGGAATCACTTCAAGCCGATGAAGTATATAAAAAGGTATTTCCATTTGTACAGGAACATTGTAATACCAAATTAAAAGTTATTCATAGTAAATATGATTTATAATTAAAGCCTAATGAAAGAAATACTTAAAACTCTTTTACCAGGAAAAATCTGGAAAATTTTACAATGGCTGAAAAAAAACCTATTAGCCCTTAAATTCAGAACTATCGGAAGACCCTTTGTACCTGGAGAAACTAGCAAGGCACATTCACGCAGAGTAAAAGAAGGCTTCTTTGAAAAATTTTGCAATGGAGATGGATTAGATATTGGTTTTGGCAGCGATTTAATAACCAAAGATGCTAAGGGCTACGATTTTGAACATGGAAATGCTCAGTATTTAAAGGAGTAAAAGATAACTCATACGATTTTGTTTATTCATCACATACTGTAGAACATTTGCCCGATCCTGCAGAAGGAGTGAAAAATTGGTTTAGGGTAGTTAAACCGGGCGGTTATTTGATTATATATTTACCGCACAGAGATTTATATGAAAAGAAAGAAACGCTCCCATCCATGTTTAACTCGAATCATTATCATTTCTTTCTAATTGATAGAGACGAGGAACCTGATACTATTGGTATTATTCCCCTAATTGAAACAACCCTAAATGATTTTGACATAGTCTATGCTAAAGAATGCAGCGAAGGGCATACAATAACCGAACCGGAAATACACAGTGACGGTGAGTTTTCTATTGAGGTGGTTGTTAGGAAAATAGATAATTCAAAATTTAGTAGTTGATAGTTTTACAAATGATGATTTTATTTTTTCGGGTAAGTTAATGTTAATAGGCAGAAGTAATTTAATTACTAATTTTGGCAACTCTGCTCAAATTTATATAATTACATCAATTGCTATAATTCTTTCATTCCTAACCCCCGATTACATTGAATTTTATATTCTTTCAATTCTATTACTTCTACTTTCTTTTCTGTTCAAGGAAAAGTTCATCTTGTTTTCCATCACGGTTTTATTACTAGTACTTGTTGGAGAAATCAATCCGAATTTGAGATTAGTAATTCAATTAATGGCAATTGTTATTCTTATATCTATTCTTCTTAGAAAATATGGCTTCGATATAAAAAAATATGCGCGAGTGCCCCTGCCTGTTCAAGGCTTTATTTTTTTCCTTTATACAGCATTGACTATTTCAATTTTAAACTCCGATTATGGTTTCGCAGCGATTCCTTTGGTTTTAAGATTATCGGCATTTTTTGTTTTTGTTTACCTGTATTTTGTTATGATTAAGAGTGTTAGGGATGTTAAATTATATATCTATGCAATAATAGTTTCTGCTATAATTATGGCTGTAGGTACATTCTATGACTTTTTGGATACAGGGTTTAACCTGCTGATGATTGCCGGAGAAATATACAGGACAGGTGGATTTATTGGTAACTTTAATGCTACAGGCGGATATTTTGCAATTGCTATTCCATTGCTTATATCTTTTCTTTATGTATCAAAGGTAAAAATCACAAGGATAATGATTAGTGCAATAATAGGTTTACTGTTTATTGCACTAACCATTACAGGTTCACGATCAGCTCTTTTAGCTTGTGCAATAAGTGTATTCCTAATATTATATTTTCTTAACAAAAAATTGTTAATTAGAGTTACTATCATTTTAATTTCGGCGATTCTAGTTTTGATGCTAATCGAGCCCATCCGAAATTTTTTAATTTTGGCATTGAGATTGGAAAGTGGATTAACTCATCGTGATCATTTGTGGAAAATATCAGTAGACCTGATTGAAGATAATTTTATTTTTGGCATTGGACCTGGCGCATACGCTTTCAAGATGTTCGATTATTTTCCTGCTATGCTTAACAGTTTCCAGGGTCGGAATCTAATTGGGCTTTATGAAATGGTGGGGGGGAGGAATAGTGCACACAACTTTTATCTTATTATGTTTACAGATTTAGGGATATTAGGTCTTATGGTATCTTTAATGTTACCATTTGTATTTTTTAAAATATCAAAAACTGTCCTTCAACATTTTAATGAATTGGCTAATAATTCTTATTATTTAGTTGTTGGAGTTACCGCAACTATGACTGGTCTTTTCGTACGAGGATTATTTGATGGAATTAATATACTGTCGTATGGCTGGCTCTCTGTTGATTTACCTTTCTGGTTGATGTTTGGCATACTTGTTTACTTTTATAATAATATTGTTAATAAAAAGGAACAAGTTTCAAGGGGTTATCATTTATCTTGAAAATAACGAACGGTTTGTAAACAGATATGAAAGTACTTATACTCGCTGATCCATCTTCGGCACACACAATTAAGTGGGCGAATTCTCTTAATGAAAGAGGAGTAGAAGTATTTCTTTTCGGATTATCAAGATATGACGCTAGCCAATATCATGATAACATTCAAATCGATTCTCTGAAAACTCCTGATAATATAAAAGCAAAACTTAATGGAAACTTTTTGAAGTTAATGTACCTTGTTGCGCTCCCTAAATTAAAGCGGATAATAAATTCGTTTAACCCCGATATTCTGCATGCTCACTACGCAGCCAGCTACGGCGTTATTAGTGCTTTAACCGGATTCCGACCGTATATATTATCGGTTTGGGGCATAGATATTCTAACATTCCCTAATAACTCAGTTATTCATAAAAGCATTGTAAAGATTGCTTTAAAAGAGCTGATAAAGTTCTTGCTACAAGTGAATATCTTGCAGCGGAAACAAAAAAATATACCAGCAAGAAGATTCAAATTACTCCGTTTGGGATTGATACAGAAATATATTCGATCCAGGATTCATTGAATCCTAGATGAGGACAAATGAGATTGAAATTGGTACAGTTAAATCGATCGAGAAAAAATATGGAATTGAGTATTTAATAAAGTCATATTCAATAGTGAAGAAAAAATATCCTGATAAAAATTTAAAATGATATTAGTTGGCGGTGGGTCACTAAAATCAAAATTTAAACAAATGATAGATGAATTGGAAATTGGCGATTCATCAATTATTACAGGACAAATACCATTATAACCAAGTAGCAGAATACCACAATAAATTATCGATAGCTGTTTATGTTTCTGTATGTAGAAAGCTTTGGTGTTTCAGTATTGGAAAGTTCTGCTTGTGAAAAGCCTGTTGTTGTTTCTAAGGTTGGAGGATTGCCGGAGGTAGTTAAGGATGGCATTACAGGAATAATAGTTGAACCCCATAATATACAGGCAACAGCAGTCGCAATCGAAAAACTTGTTCTGGATGTCAACCTAAGAAAACAATTTGGAAAACAAGGCCGTGAAATGGTGAAAGGAAAATATGATTGGGATAAAATGTAAGTGGAATGATCGAGATTTATAATAAAATTACAACTAAAAATTAGCAGATTAATGATTAGACGAGCTGGCATCGAGGACATAAATAAAATAATTAAATTACATCTCCGTTCATTTGGTAAAAACCATTTTTCTGCAATTTTCATGCAAAACCCTTCTTAAAAATATTTTGTTAAGCCTTATCAGGATGAATGAATATTGTTTCGTTTATTTCGATGCCGAGGAAATGAATTACAAAGTTATCTAATTGCAGGATTTAACACTGAGTAAAGCAGTTAACAGTTTTACAAAGAATAACCAGTTCCAATTAATCATCACATTATTAAAACATCCTTCCTTTATTCTTGAAAAAATAACAGAGTTGTATACTCGAATATTTAACAACCTGATAGAAGAAGAGCAAATGCAGACTTTATTTAATAGCGGTGGAGGAAAAATATAAAGGTAAAGGTATCGGGAATGAAATTACAAACATCTGGAGGAAGAGTTGAGAAATGATCGTATTGATGTTTACGGCTTATCGGTTAGAAAAGATAACAAGAGCGCAATAGGACTTTTACAACAAAAGCGGATACAATTTAGATTTCGAAAATGCAAAATCCATTTACTATTTAAAAAATATATTAATAGTTATTGATTATTTTCACTTTATGATTACTGTTATTTGTCCCACTTTTAATGAAGCAAACTATATTGAAAAGGTTTTGAAGTTTTTCATAAATGCGATGCCTGAGGATAAGGAACTTATCTTAATAGATGGTGGTTCAGATGATGGAACAAAAGAAATCGTAAATGAATGGTCCAAAAAATATTCAAATATTCATCTCTTAAGTAATCCAGAATAAGTATGTGCCATTCGCCTTAAACATAGGTGTTATAACGATCGAAAGGAGATCTGATCATCCGGTTGGATGCACATACTGAATATGAAGAAGATTATTTCACCCAGATAATAAATACTTTTGAAAAATCCGGATCCGAAATTGTTGGAGGCCCAATGAGAGCAATAGGGAATACAGCATTTCAAAGATCAGTTGCTTATTGTACATCAACATCATTCGGTATTGGTGGTAGCAAGATACATCAGAAAGATTATGAGGGCGAATCTGACCACGTTTATCTTGGTGCCTGGAAGAAAAAATTATTTGACGATATAGGCTTATTTGATGAAAAACTAAAGAGAAATCAGGATGATGAATTTCACTATAGGGCGCGCAGTCTGGGAAAGAAAATTTATTTAAATCCAAAGATTAAATCCTATTATTATCCGAGGTCATCACTGAAAAATTTATTCAAACAGTATTTTCAGTATGGACTATTTAAACCATTGGTATTAAAAAAAGTAAAGTCTGAAGCAAAATTTCGTCATCTCATTCCACCATTGTTTATTTTATATTTAATATCATTACCAATCGCAATAAAATTTCCGTTGTACCTTCTTCCGCTATTAGTTTATTTAATAATTAATTTATTTTTCTCTGTTAATAATAGGATGAATTTTACTGAAAAATTTTTCTCCTGCATAGCATTTTTCATGCTTGCACATTTCATACGGTAGCGGGTTTATTCTCGGATTGGGAAAGAAAGATGAGGGTATTACTGCTTTCAAATAATTATGATATCTGTAGAGTATATCTTTTCTACAAGGAAAAGAGTTATAAGAAGAAATTTTTTGCACTGCTAATTTATTATGATTGAGTTGATAATTAATCTTTTCGGTGACGACAATATATATTGAACGGAAGTGAGCTAGCTGGATCTAATACGAAAATTGTTAGTTAAAACTTAACACGTAATTTCGCTATACATAGAATGTTAATTCATTTTTTTCGATTTGTTCACATCTGACCAGCTAAGTTTGTGAGCAAAAAGTATTTTAGCAAGTAGTGCTCTTAACTTGCAGATGATATTATCACTTTGCTTTCTCCATCGATTTGAGTACTCAAGGAATTTATATTTCCCTGTAAGTTTGTGTAGAGTTTTCAATTGCTCTACTGCCAGCATCTGATATGTGAAAGAAGCAGGATAACTTTTGGGGTAATTAAAAAGATGATATTGTGACCAGTATTTTGAAATCATACAAGTCTAGAATATTTAATAATGAGTCTATCCCTCTAATAAATAATTCATTTGCTCTCTCATCACCAGTTGCAATCAGTAAGTCATATAGTCCAAATAATGAAAAAATAAATCCATTAAGTACTACAACGGGCTTTGTTGGTGATGGATATTCTTCAAAAACTGGATAAGTTTTAAATTTATTAACAATCCCACCTTCGGCTGTTGAATGCTCAAAAATAGCCAACGCTTTTTTTACTATATGAAGATAATTCAGTTTTCCAGTTAACAGATGCGCTCGTGTGAGCACAGAAATCGCTTCTCCTTGTGCCATTGCAGAAAACCATGGAAATTTTCAAATCGTAATCATCAATATCATATTTAACTAACCATCCAAACATCCCATCTTTTTCTTCAATATTATCTATGAGCCAATCAGCTTGAAGAAGAAAACGTTCTTTATAAATTACGCTATTATTTTTCTCGAGCAAAAACTTTTCAAACAATCCTAGGGCATATTGACAGATAACAATGGGATGGTAAAACAGATCTGACGAACCCAAGCTATATAAAGGTATTCCTTTATCATCCAACTTTCCTATGTATTCACTCTTACTGCTAAAATCGAGATAATAACCACCAAGTTTTTCCGGTTTTGATTCAATATTACATATTGTTATACTGTTCCAATAATTAGCAGAATTTGAATTAAAAAACACAGCTATTTTGTTATAGTAAGCTTTAAATTGCTATAACTTCATTTGATTAGAATTAGTTTCAATTTATGGAATTGTTTAACAATATAGAAAGATAAACAAAAAGCAAGGAAGGGAAAACAGAAGTTTTAGCCTATTGTTGCAAACAGTTTCACTTAAAGGTAAAAATACTTGAACGCTGAATATGAACTTCCCCTAGAAAGTAATGTTACAATCAAAAAATAAATTACTATCTTATAACTTATAACTCCTCACTTCTGAATTCCGTTCCATCGTGTACTAATTTCTGCGCACTTAACTATATTTTATCATCTGATTCATTTCCAACCTAAGGATGGTCTTTTGGAACTTTATGTTTTTTATATCCTTCCTTCCTTTTTAATATCCGGTAAATCTGTCTTTGGCTTAGCCCTAACCGATTGGTTTCTTTTATTTTTAATATGTTCTCTTCTATTATTCGTGATATCAGCATTAGCCGATCTATTTCTTTTAAGCTCAATGTTAGCTCGTCTTGGCAGGCGAAGTCTGTCAGATCCTACTTTCATTCGAGGTTTCTCCTTTTTCTAAAAACCTCAATTTTTACTTTTTTTACTAATATTTCTAATTTGGCGAATATATTTATTCTATCTTGTATTACACTATAAAAAAACCGATATAAAAATGTTTGGAAAATTGACACGTTTATTTGGATATTATCTATTCAAATTATTATCTTTGATCACATATTGGTAATTCAAAAGGGTTTATGAAGAACGACTTTTTGCTGTTTCACAAACCATTCATATCAGATGAAGAGGTTGATGAAATTGTTGACACTGTTCGTTCCGGTTGGCTCAGTATGGGGCCTAAGACAATCCGGTTTGAGAATGAATTCAACAAATACATTGGAGCCAAAAAATCTGTCGCTGTAAGTTCGTGGACTGCTGCAGGGCATCTAACCTTAGAAGCATTTGGAATTAATGCTGATGATGAAGTCATTGTTCCAACCATGACCTTTCCGGCGACCGCAGAAATTGTATGCTACTTTGGTGCAAAACCAGTTATAGTTGATGTTGAAGAAGATACTCTTAATATTTCTCTTAAGGAGATTGAGAAAGCCATCTCCCCAAAAACTAAAGCTATAATTCCGGTTCATTATGGTGGTCAACCTTGCGATATGGATGAAATACTTGAACTAGCCCGAAAATACAATATCAAAGTTCTTGAAGATGCAGCTCATTCACTTCCTGCAACTTATAAAGGTAAAAAAATAGGAACTTTATCAGATGTAACCTGTTTTAGTTTTTATGCTACTAAAACATTGTCTACAGGTGAAGGTGGAATGATTTGTACGAATGATGAGGAGATTGCTGAGCGATGTTCTATAATGCGGTTGCATGGGATAAACAGAAATGCATGGAAACGTTACAGCGAATCCGGATCGTGGTATTACGAAGTTGTAGCACCCGGTTATAAATATAATTTTACAGATTTACAGGCATCACTTGGCATACCACAGTTAAAGAAAGTTGATGAAATGTGGAATTGGAGGAAACGGATAGCAGCAAAATATACAGAAGCATTCAAAGATTTGGATACCATTGAATTGCACACGATAAAAGATGATAGAGAATCCAGTTGGCATTTGTACCCAATTAGATTGCATCTTGATAGATTAAAAAAAACCCGTGCACAAATGATTGATGAATTAAGAAAAAATAATATAGGTGTCGGCGTTCATTTTATGCCTGTACATCAACATTTATATTATAATGAAACTTTTAAATTATCCGATGATAGTTTTCCTGTTGCCTCAAATGTCTTTCCTAGATTAATGTCTTTGCCCATTTATCCTGGTATGAAGGACTCTCATGTTGACAAAGTAATAAGTGTTCTGACAGACTTAGTCAAAAAACATAAAAAATAAAATATCTTGTTTCAATGGGTAAGCAAGGTAGCATTATTAAAAGATTAACAGACCTGATCTTCAGTTTATCCACTCTCATCATTACCTTTCCAATTTTACTAGTTGTTGCGGTGGCTATTAAGGTAGATTCAAAGGGACCAATATTTTTTATCCACGAGAGAACCGGCTTAAAAGGTAAACCATTTAGAATGATTAAGTTTAGGGGAATGGTTAACAATGCTCTTGCAGTAGGGCCTGAACTAACCCAGAAGGATGATCCGAGAATTACCAGGGTTGGAAAATTTTTAAGAAGAACCAGCATTGATGAAATTCCACAGGCGATAAATGTTCTTAAAGGTGAAATGAGTCATAGTTGGACCGAGACCGGAAATTATTTCAATAACAAATACAATATACTGAAAATCAAAAACTGATATTTAAATATAAACCTGGCATAACAGGTTTTTCCCAAATACATGGTCGCCAACTTTTAACACCTGACGAACGGATTGAAATGGAATTAAATTATTATAAAAAAGCTGGTTTTTGGTCTGATCTTCTTGTTGCAATGAAGACAATTACGGTAATCATAACAAATAAAGGTAATTTATAATCAAGAATATTAATACTATTTAGTAACCCTCCTTCCTGATTATATCCTGAATACCAGGATATATTTATTAAATAATTTTTGGAAGCATTTTCGACTTGCGCTGTTTTAAATAAAGTTCTATGTTGATTAAAATTTTTCTCCAAATTTAGATTGATTTAATATGAGTAAAGTATATTCCCTTTTCTATTGCTCTTCTACTTTTTAGTAACTCATTCTCTCAGTCTTATCATATAATTGAATCTCAACCAGATCATATCATAATTGAATTTAATTTTTCGCAGGGATATAAAATTGTTGATACGGTTATAAGTGGTAAGACGTTTCAACATATTACAGAAGATGGTTTTAGTTCCCGGAACATTGGCGAACCATGGTTGCCCGAATACAATGTAAATCTTGGAATTCCGTTCGGTTCAAATCCTAAAGCGACTATACTTGAAATAAAACCATAGATTATTCAAATAAAATGATCCCTCCATTTCCTGAATTAGACCCTGAATTTAATGAGTATTCAGCTAAGAAGATGGACATTGCAATTTACAATAACAATAACTTTTTCCCAAACACTCCCGCAATATTTGATTCAAGTTTTACAGTTAGGTATGCAAAGATTATTACTCTTAAAATTGCTCCGTTCCAATATCAGCCGGTATCAAGGCAGCTTAGGAAGAATAATTATCTTAAAATCAGAATAGATTATAACTCTAAGGGCGTATCTGCAGAATATATAAAAGATGGATTTACTGAAGATTATTTAAAATCATCAGTAGTAAATTTTGATCAAGCTGTACAATGGATTGGTAAACCACTATCTCCTCAAAACCTGCTTCGGGTGAATCTTATTGGTATGATCCGAATAAGGAGTGGTTTAAGATTTATGTAAAAACAAAGGGCATTTACAGAATTACGTATGAAGAATTAATAGCATCTGGAGTGCAGCTAGGAGGTAATACTGAAAGTAATAAAATTGAACTTTATTGTAATGGAGAATTAGTACCAATTGATGTTTATGACCATGGAGATCAAGTTTTTAACCAGGGAGATTATTTCCAATTTGTTGGGTTCCCAGCCGAACCGTCTCCCTATTGTACAATGAACATTTACAATCTTAGCTAATGTGTACTGGTTTTCTTATCAAAGTGATTCAACCGGACTTAACTATCAAAAGATGAACGGATTTCGTCCAAGTTCTACTCGCAATTACATCTCAAATTTAACTACTCTCCATTTTGAGCGTGATACTATTTACGAACGACTAGGTTATGCGCCTAATGCAGATAATGATTACTGGTTTTGGGGTAAAGCAACAGCTTTTGGCGGAGTACCTACATTGAAGTTCGAACATAGATTTAATGAATTCCAAAATATATATGCAGACTCGAATTATGTCCGACTCAAAGTTAATATGCATGGTATTACCAATAGCAGCTATTGTACCACTGATCACAAGGCATATATTTCAATTACGGATCAACCCATTGGAAGTATAATTTGGGATGGTCAGAGATCTGTCACATTCAATAAAAGATTTTATATCTCAGTCGGATAGTATTAATATTTTTCCACGGGTAATAGATTGCAAGTAGAAGTTAGGGGAGATATCTGCCAGTTAGTTGATAATGATGAGATAAGAATTAATTGGGCAGAATTTGAGTATTGGAGATTAAATCGTGTTAATGGTGAATATTATAATTTTACAAATTATGATGTTTCAGGAATGAATCTTTACCGGATGTGGCGTTGGCAAGCAACTGATATGATTGTTTATATTCCGCAAAAAAACAGGTTGCTTATAAATAATTATTTTTTTAATGATTCGCTTCAAACCGTGGCTTTTACAGATACTTTAGCTGGTAAAACTGAGTATTTCTGTGCCTCGCCTGAATATTTTTCAACTGTAGATTCTATTGTTGCAGATGCTTCTTCAAATTTACGAGATCTGGCAAATGGAGCGGACTATATTATTATCTACCATCCGGATTTTGCTGGTCTTGCAGAGATTCTTGGTGTTTTTAGAGCTAATAATTTTCCTGACTCAACAATACAAAACCCAAGAATTAAAATTGTAAATGTAAATCAGATTTATGATGAATTTTCTTATGGTTTGTTGGATCCGTATGCATTGCAGTATTTTACCAAATATGCTTTTGAACAATGGGAGGCACCTGCACCTTCTTATATAGTCCTAATGGGGGATATGAGCTACGATTACAGGGAAATCCTGCCCAATAGCAGGAAAAATTTTATACCTTCAATTCCGTTTTTTGCTTCTATTTATGGTCAGGCGGCAAGTGATAATTTGATTGTAACAGTGGCAGGAAATGATCTGAAACCAGATCTAGCAATTGGCAGATTGTCTATGGAAAGTATTGAAGAAGGGAACATATTGATAAACAAATTATTAAACTATCCTGATGATGACTCAAAAGCCTGGAAGCAGAATGTTTTGGTTGTTGCATCCGGGCTGAACCTGGATGATGAACTGTCATTCGGATTTAATGATGCCAGCCTTGGACTTTGTTATAATTATGTATCGCCGCAGGGATTTGCCTGCTCCAAAGTTTTTCGATATCCAAGCAAACCTGAACACGAACCATTTCAGGGCGAGGGACCTAAAATCAGGGAGGAAATTAATAAGGGAACGGTCTTACTTAATTACTACGGTCACGGTGCCGGATTTCAGTGGGATCTTGTATTTACCATTGATGATATCTATCTTTTAGAAAATAGTGGCAGGTTGCCCGTAGTTTTTAGTGTTACATGTTATACAGCTCACTTTGATAACCAGGATGTTTTTGGAGAGCAATTCAACAGTGTTGAAGGGAAAGGAAGTATCGGATTTTATGGTTCCTCTGGTCTAACATATTGGGGTGTTGGTACATCAATTAACAATAAAACATTTAATGAAATCTTTAATGAGAGAAATTATATCATTGGGAAGGCGATTTTTAATGGAAAAAATCAGGTCTCGGGTGTGGGTATATTTGGTGAACAGGTTTCCTTGTTAACTTACCTTGGCGATCCAGTAATGAGACTTGCTCTTCCAAATTATCCGGATTTCGCTATATCTTCCTCGGATATTTCACTGATTCCTGAAAGTCCGGTTTTAGGCGATACTATATTGGCAAAAATAAATATTATGAATTGGGGCACTGTATTTCCTGGTGATTCTGTTGTGGTTGAATTATTTGCTCAATCTACGGATACAGCATACCAGGTTGGAATTGCAAAGCTTCCAAGCTTTGGAGAAAGAGATTCAGTTTATTTTCCATGGGTTCCCAATTCAGGAGGATTGTATGAGCTAACAGCTCAAATAAATGAAACAGAAATGATAATTGAGGAAGATCACTCCGATAATATCGCATCTGAATTGTTTATAATTTTTGATATTAGTCAACCCAATACTTTAAAACCAATTGATGGATTTGTAACTACAACGAACAAGGTTGAATTTTTATTTTCTGATATTGGACACTATGTACGCAAAGATTTAGAATACTATATCGAAATCGATACATCAATGAATTTCACCTCAACCTTAATTAATTCTGGTAAATTACTACCTTCCGGAGCTTTTGCAGAATGGGAGACACCAAACTTAGCACCTGGGGTTTATTTTTGGAGAGCAAGAATTTTTGATGGAAGCAGTTTTGGTGATTGGAGCGTATTGAGAAGTTTTTCTGTAATGAGTAATAGTATAAACGGCTATTTTGCCCACGATAAAATGCTTAAAACATTTCATACTTACAATATGAATTATTCAGAAGAGACAAAAAGCCTCTCCCTAAATACAGAACCATTACCTCCAAGAGTTTCAACTAAAAATTTAATTGAGGATATTTTTATAGATCCACAATTATCCGATACCTTGACACTCTCCGCATTAACTACTGATGGTACATATCTTTATTTTGGTTATCTCTCCTATTGGGAGCAGCAAAACGGCGGAGATGGGAAATCAAGAATATACAGGGTTGGTACTGGGAATAATGGAACTACCAAGGGGCAATTTTATGGAGCGTTTACTCCATTCTATGATAAAATCAATAATACATTAGCATATCATAGCGATGGTTTTATTTATATACCCACAGGAAATCCATACCAGATTACGAGAATTAATATTTCTACCGGACAAATTGATACAGCAAATGTTCCTGAGGGATTACTGGCCTGGGATTCCTCTAGTCCCACTATTAATGGTGGAGTATACCTAAACTCAAATGGTGAGTATGTTTATAATTTAACAGTAGTTGATACTGCCGGTAATCAGAAATACACTGTCAGGACTTTTGACCCAGCAAATAATTGGTCTTTAGCTCGCCCGGATCTTGTTCTTGATGGCATTAGCTTAGAGGGCTTTCTGGCTTTTATGTGCATGAAGATTATATCTATACTGTTGAAGCTTTGCGCCAAAATTATACCAGGATGCACCGGTTAAGTGATGGTTTTTTTGTAGAAGAATGGCGACCTATATTCGATTTTCAAAAATACTATGCCTGGTGCTGGGACTGGATTAATGACCAGATATACGCTTCCACATATAGTACTTTTCTAAGTTATGAAACTAGATTTTCGAAATTTGCTGGATATTACATTGATGCTGAAGGAACAATTGAATCGCCTAAAATCGGACTGGCAGCGTGGTGGAATAATCTTGAGTATAACTTAGTTAATCCAGGTATTACAGGTGAATCTAGAGCAGATTTATTAGGATTAAACAATACTACAAAACAATGGGATACTTTATTGGTTAACATCCCTGCTACATTACCCTTGAATTCCGTCGATTCTTCTAGATACTCCTATTTAAAAGTCCACTTTACTTTAACAGATTCATCTTTTGGCACCTCGTTACCCATGGAATTTTATAGTTTGAATATCGACTACCAGGTTCCTTCGGAAATTTATTTTGTAAGAGAAGATTTAGCTTTCGATCCCGATACAATTCTTCAGGGATTGCCTATTACCATGAGTTTTAATGGAAGAAACGTAGGTCCACTAGATAAGAATGAAATTAAACTGAATTTCTATCTAAATGGGCTAGATAGTTTGTTTCACTCGGTAACTGTTGATATACCCAAGGATAGCATTTCCGAAGAAATATCCTATGTAATTGAAACAGATAGAATGTTGTTTGATAATGAAATAAAGGTTTTTGCTGAATCCGATGAGACAGAATATTTTAAGTTTAATAACTTGATTGATAACCTGTTTTTTGTCGCAAGGGACTCGATAAGACCGCTCTTTAATATTACATTTGATGGTAAGGAGATTATTGATGAAGATATTGTTTCTTCTAATCCCGAAGTAGTAATAATTCTCGAAGATAATAGTCCATTACCGCTGGACACTGCATTTTTTACAATTGTTCATCAAAATATACCACTGCGGTTTTCTGATCCCGATCTGAATATTGAGATTGTAGAATATCCTAATTCCAAAGTGACTATTACCTGGACGCCGGATCTTGTAAATGGAAGACATACATTGGAAGTCCTAGCTAAAGATGCTTCTGGTAATTTCTTCGACTCTACTTCTTCCCGCTCGATTTTCATTGTGGATAGTGTCTCAAATCTTCAAAATGTTTATAACTATCCTAATCCATTTGCGAGCCAAACTCATTTTACTTTTGAGTTAAGGGGTACGCTGCCCGATGAATTCCTAATAAAAGTATACACAATTGCAGGCAGATTGATTCGTGATATTTCTCTTCCTCAATCACGATTGCAGATTGGCTTTAATAAAATTGAATGGGATGGAAGAGATCAGGATGGTGATGAATTGGGTAATGGTGTTTATTTTTATAAGGTAATTGCAAAGTTTCCTGATAAGACTCAAGTTAAAACTCAGAAGCTTGCAAAAGTTAAATAAATTAGCTGTACTTTTTTCTATATCTGTTAAAATAATATTATATTTCCTATCTAGACTATTTATAAATATTTAATCAGGGATTTCTATGTGTGGAATTGTAGGGTATATAGGTGCGAAAAATTCAGTGCCAATACTAATTGATGGATTAAAAAGACTTGAATACAGAGGTTACGATTCTGCGGGTATAGGAATTATAAAATCAGTGAATCTATTGTTATAAAAAATAAGGGAAAAGTATCCCTCCTGGAAGATAGAGTTGCAGAGCTTAATCTGGATTCACCAATAGGAATTGGGCACACAAGATGGGCAACCCACGGAATACCAAATGAACTAGAATGCACATCCTCATACAAACCAAGACGGAAATCTTTTTATAATTCACAATGGAATTATTGAAAATTTCCAGTCACTAAAACGCGGGCTTATAAAATTAGGATATAATTTTAAAAGTGATACCGATACTGAAGTATTAGCTCATCTTATAGATAGTTTTCTTTCAAAGGATTATCCTTTAAGTAAAGCGGTGCAAATGGCACTAAATGAAGTTGACGGTGCCTATGGTCTTGCAGTTATTTATGCTAAAGAGCCGGATAAGATTATTGCTGCCCGTAAAGGATCACCGCTGGTAATCGGTGTTGGCGATGGTGAAAATTTTGTTGCTTCCGATGTTTCTGCAATTCTTGCGCATACAAAAAAGGTAATTTATCTGGATGATGGCGAACTTGCCATTATTACCAGGGAAAGTTATACAGTAAAAACTATTGCAGATAAAGAAATTGAAAAAGAGATACATGAAATAAATATGAGTCTTGATGAAATTGATAAAGGTGGTTATCCTCATTTTATGCTTAAAGAAATCATGGAGCAGCCGGAATCTGTTAGTAACTCTATGCGTGGCAGGTTATTAGTTGATGAAGGAACGGCTAAGCTTGGTGGATTAACAGATGTTATAGACCGTTTGGTAAATTCAAAAAGAATTATAATTTCTGCGTGCGGAACTTCATGGCACGCTGCTCTGGTTGGCGAGTATATGATGGAGCAGTATGCACGGATCCCTGTTGAAGTTGAATATGCTTCTGAACTCAGGTATAGAAATCCCATTATCACAGGGGAAGATTCAGTTTTCTTTATTTCGCAAAGTGGAGAAACTGCTGATACTTTAGCTGCACTTAAAGAAGCTAAAAGCAAAGGTGCATTGATTTTAGGAATTTGCAACACCGTCGGCAGCACAATTGCAAGGGAAAGCCAGGCAGGTGTTTATATTCATGCTGGACCCGAGATTGGCGTTGCATCAACAAAAGCTTTTACATCGCAGCTTGTTGTTCTTGCACTTATTACACTTCTTATTGCCAGAAGAAAGGGAATGAGCGTTGCAGGATGGAAAAGTGGTTGTTGAAGAAGCTTTTAAAGATTCCTGAAAAAATTGAATCAATCTTAAAGATGAATGAGGAAATAGAACATATTGCAAACGAATTTAAAGACGCAAAAAATTTTTTATACCTTGGCAGGGGATATAACTTTCCGGTTGCCCTGGAAGGCGCATTGAAACTTAAAGAGATATCTTATATTCATGCAGAAGGTTACCCGGCTGCAGAAATGAAGCATGGACCTATTGCATTAATTGATGAAGATATGCCGGTTGTTTTTGTTGCTCCAAAAGGAGCAACATACGATAAAATTTTAAGTAATATAGAAGAAGTTAGAGCAAGGGGAGGAAGAATTATAGCAGTTGGTGATGAGAAGGATGGCGAGCTGGACAATCTTGCAGATTATACACTAAAGATTCCTGAAACTATAGAAATGTTCAGCCCAATATTAACCTCAATCCCGTTACAGTTGCTGGCTTACCATATTGCAGTAAACAAAGGTCTTAATGTAGATCAACCTCGTAACCTTGCAAAAAGTGTTACAGTAGAATAAATTTTTGAGATTGTAACTAAATTTTATATTTTTGTTCTTCAATTTTTGGGCAGATAGCTCAGTTGGTAGAGCAATGGACTGAAAATCCATGTGTCGGCGGTTCAATTCCGTCTCTGCCCACGTTCAATAGGATGGTAGTAATATCATCCTTTTTTTATTTTAAATAATTCATATTACCGGCTTACAAAGTAAGTTAATTTGTTATTAAGTTGAACTTGAAGTTTATTTTTAATTAAGTACTTATTGGATCTATAACGAATATAAAAATAAAAGATACAGAAAAAGAGATTTCTGGGGGAGACTATTCACTCAAAAATTCTCTAATCAAGGTAATCGTTGCTTTCGGTTCTTCAACTTGTGGTTGATGACCACTGCATTCAAACATAACAAACTCTGCTTGCGGGCAATACGTTTTATATTTAACCATCATCCAGGGAACAGCGACGCGATCATATCTTCCCCCGAAAATCAATATTGGCATACTTAAATCTTTTAATTGTTTTCTAAAATCAAAGTTGCCAATATCATTGGCAACTAAAAAATCTCCATCTTTCCCAACCATCTGATAATACAAATCCATATTCATAGAATTTGGATAAGGTTTTCGATTTCTTTTTCTAAAATTTTCCGGATTATATGAGTACAAAAATCCATAAGGCACGCGTCCATATATTTCCTGGTGGATCTTATCGCTTGAAACAGCACCTTGTTCTCTTATGCTCATCAATTCTTCCCATACTTCCGGGTAACTTGTTTTTATTTCACGATTGTAATTATCACAGTTTTCCTGCCACATAAGATAGCTGTGGAAAGAATTGGCAAGTATTAAATGTTTTACATTATCGGGATATTTAATTGCATATCCCTGTGCTACTACTCCACCATAGGAATGCCCTAAAATACCGATTGAAGAATAACCCATTGCTTTACGCAATTCTTCCAAATCTTCAATATCTCTTTCTAAAGAATATTCTGTTACATCTTTAGCAGTTTCAGATTTACCTCGTCCGAATCCATCAAAATATATCAATGTATTGGTTGTAGAAAGTGAGTCAAATTTTCTTAAATAGGAATGTGCATTTCCCGGTCCACCGGCAATAAGAAATAAAGGGTCGCCATTCCCAAAACTTATAGTCCATATTTTTGCACCATTTATTTTATAATATTTGCCATCTGTTTCACTATCAGGAAATGTTTGCCCATAGACTGTTATGCCAAGTATAAGAACAATGAGAATATTCAAATAGATCTTCATAAGACGCCTTAAAATATTTAAGGAACATTTGAAATTAATTTCTACTTCTTCTTTATCACCAATCTATCATAACCCAAAATTATAAGTGCGGAAACAAGTGCTAGCAATGCAAATATTAAGCCACATAATATCAGGTCGCTGCATATCGCGCGCAAATGCTGCGTAAAGCTGTCCTGATAAAATTCCGCCAAAAAGATTTCCAAGTGCTACACACCAGTAAAAGTAACCCATATAAAGTGCAACTTTATTTGGCGGTGCAATCTTGCCAGTATATTCTTTTGATTTTGGACTTGCCATCATTTCACCAAAAGAGAAAACAAATATACCTGCAACAACAATCCAGCCGATTGTACCGAAAATTAAAATTGTGAAACTTACTACCGTTATCATCACACCCCAAAAGATTGTAGTGAATGGTTTTAATCTGGTAACTAAATAAGAGATAGCAACCTGGAATAAATATTATAGCTCCGGCGTTAATATTTATTATATATTCCGGATTTACCTGTCCTGCAACTGCCATCGAGTTTTTCAAAGCTTCTATTGATCCACTTAAACCAACAAAACTCATAAATCCTGTGAAGGCATTCATAAGACCGGTTGTATCAGTAAAATCTCTAATGTAAAGTGGAAGTGTGTAAAAGATCTGGTTAAAGCTTGTCCAGAAACCAGACATTAAAAGAAGGAATAACCCAAAGCGCCAGTCTCCGAGTTTCATTGCTGTAGCAAACCAGGATTTCTTTTCTCCGTCTACCTGATTTTTTCAGGAAAAAATCATAGATGAAATTCAACGCTGTCCAACCAATCACAAAATATATTATTTCCATCCAGGTAAATGAACCATCCGAAGTAAACTTGGAACCCAATACCAATACTAAGAGCAAACCAAAAACAAAAAGGAAGAAACGCCCGTTTCCAAGAACCTCAACCATATCCTGCAAAACCTGTTTTAAGTGAACGCACATCAGAGCCGCCTCCTTTAGTTGCGGTTCTTTAAAGAAAATAAGAACAATAATTAAATTGATGAATATCCATCCGGAAGAAGCAATAAAAACATATTCCCAGGACCATCCTCTGACAATACCTGCAACAATAGGACCAACAAACCCGCCAATGTTTACCATCATATAAAAAATACCAAAACCCATTGAAGAGGTTTTCTCACCGGTTGTTTTTGAAACCGTGCCGATGATAACCGGTTTAAACATTGCAGCACCAAGTGCAACCAGCATAAATGCGAGAAAAAATGTTGGAAAAGTTTTTAACTGACCTAACAAATAATATGATGTTGCCGTTGGCTTTGGTATCAGAGATCTGTTTGAGATAGTAGCCGTTGACGCCGACGCGCAGCATTTTCGGTATCACCTCATAGGCGCTGGCGAAATTGGCATGGATGGCCTGGCCGGCCTGTGTGTCAGACGCCGTGCGACAAATCCCCTGTTGGGGTCGTCGTTTTCAGCGTTCCACAGGTAGTGCAGGCGGGTGGATAGCGTCCAGCGGGGGGTTATAAACAATGTGCCGGACCAATATGGGTTGAAGGAGAAAAAATTACTGCCGGGATTCAGCTCCTTGTTGGCGTCATATTTGCCGGTGGGCAAGATCAGCTGCAGTTCGATGCGATGCATGAACACGGGGCCGTTTTTCCCCATGATCGGGTCCCATTGCAGATAGGGGCCCACCAGAATGTCCCCAAATCCGCCACCGTTGGCTTCGGGTCCTGGAATACCGGGAGCATAGGATGCATTAATGGACACATAGGGAACAATGACATCCATTCCCCACTTGCCACCAAATAGCAATGGTGTGTCGGATTGATAAAGAAACTGCGTAAGACTGACCCAGGCCTCCACATCCGTGCCCGGAATCTTCAAATCATTGCCATCCTTGTCGTTCAGTTGGTCCGCCGAGTAATATTGAAGGTATTGGGAAATGTAGAAACCCGGACCGGCTGGTGGACGCCATCGAGAAAGCTGGTAAATCCCAGGTTCACTGACGGAAGGTCATAGGCCACGGCGCTGGTGGTGACGGCAAAAAACATGAGGGCGGTGAGTAAGGTCCATTTACGATAGCAGTCTCTGAACATGGCGGTTCCTTTTCTTAATGGTTGGTGAGCGCTCGACAGCACCGGTTAACGGGAGCGGCTTTCCGCCGCGATAGGTTGCATGGGCGGATGCAACAGCACGGCACGATGCGGCGTTGAAAGCCCCTTTTAAATGACCAACGTTTCTACCGGAAGAAACATACAGGGTTGATCAGAAATAGCAAGAAATTTTTGTATCCTCCCCGCTGCAAGCCGCGGGGGAATGCGCTCGCTATCGCGGTTCAAATCACCATTTCCAAATATCAAATACACTTCAAATTCCAATGATCAAACCCCAAACAACATCCGAACAAGTCCTGTTTGAGATTTGGCTATTGGGATTTATTTGAGATTTGTTATTTGGATTTTGGGATTTTGCGTCCCGAAGAATAATTTGCTTTGCGACGTACGGCTGATATGCGAAGGGATCCAATAATGTGAACACATTAAGCCTTGACTCCCCTGCCGCTATTGTGTAAACGGGCACCAACCGATGCTGGGGGATCGTCTAATGGTAGGACAGCGGACTCTGACTCCGTCAATCAAGGTTCGAATCCTTGTCCCTCAGCCACTTGAAATAAAGGCTTACGGCATCCGCTGTAAGCCTTTTTTGTTTTTTACGACTATCAGGGAAACGGTGGTTTCCATATCCGGTGGCTCAGCTTCCTGCGACTACCAGGCCGGATGTGGTTGCTATAAAACCGCTTGTGACTATATTAAACAAATCCGGATCTCTATAAAACTCCAGTTGCCAAAAAGTACTCGGATATGGGGTCCATATCCCACTGGATTGCCGGCCAGGTGATCTTGGCTGATCGTACCACCTGCTGGACAATCCGCATGAACTTTTTGCCGATGTTTTTTGATTTGCGGCGATTGAATCGAAAGACATATTCATCAAGATAGTTTTGAAGATATTTCGGTTCGAATCGTCCGTGATAGGTTCCTCTGATGAGCCGTTTGATCAGGGTCGTCACCAGATGGACACCATATAGATTTTCGAAATTGGCGCTTTTGCTTTGGTTCGTTACTTCGCGCCGATGCTGCTCTTTATCAATGAAATTGTAGCCTTTCCATTTATCTGTGGCGATGGTTGCGCCGGGCTCGATATTATCCCAAACGAAAGTCTCCAATGAATATGCTGAACAGTCCAAGGCGACGTGCAGGCGAATGCGACCCATTCGTTTTTCCACGTTTCATCGTTCCACAGCTACAGCGACGATCGTTTTGCCTTCAGCACCCCGGCCACGCTTGCCGGACCGGGCAGCGCCGATGAAAAACTCATCCACCTCGACGCGTCCGGACAGTTTTTCACGCTTGTCGCGAATGGTGCAGCGTCTGAGTTTTTGGAGCCAGGTCCATGCGGTGCCGTAGCTGCCAAAGCCTAACAGTTCCTTCAGGTTCACCGCATTGACACCGGATTTGCGGGTGGTGAACCACCACATGGCTTTGAACCAATAGGTGATCGGCTTTTTGGAACTGTCCATGATCGTCCCGGCGGTCAGTGAATTCTGGAACTGGCATTGGGTGCAAATGTACAGCTTTCGTGAACTGAACCAGTAATGATCATGACCACATCGCGAACAGACAAAGCCATTTGGCCATTTTTGCTTGAACAGATAATCGTAGCAAGCTTTTGGATTTGAAAACCTTAACTCAAATTCGATTTCAGATTTCGGGAAATCTTCAGTGATCGTAAAGTCTGTCATAAAGGCCTCCTTTTGTGGGTTATAAGGCCTTTATAGCATCGGGTTGTGACAGATACGGTCACACCCGATTAAACTGGAGCTTCATAGAGATCCTGATAAACAAATTGACTCTCCGAGGACCCTCAGAAAGCAAGGAGGATATGATGATGACAATCAAACGATACCATGCATGGCGTAGCCTATGGCTTTTCAAGCTGTGTTCTTGGCTGCCGGATGTATGAAAAACTACGGTCGATTCAACTTGGATACCCAAGTAAAACAATCCTTTCAGGAAGGAGAAGCCCAACCCGGGTACCAGTATTTCTATACGGGCAGAGGGGGCATACACTATGCCATTATCGGCATCGACAACGGGTACACGGTACCTTCAAAATTGTGGATCGCCTTTGATCCCCAACCGTCAGAGCTGAAAAAAAGGCTGATCACATCTACTATTCGGAGCATGATAATCCAAACGGAGCCAACATCGTGAGCCCCTCCGGTGAAATTATCGGAGTTTGGTATTCCAACGTTTATAATCGCAGCGTCAAAGTGGATCAGGAAAACCGCACCGTTGAGATCCTGTACAAAAATCCGGAATTGGACAGATCCAGCGCGAACTGATCGGCCCTAATCACCCTTATCCTCGGCATGAAGGTCGACCGTATACATGAAATCGATCTATTTTCTCAGTTTCAACATGATTTCATTTGTTCCCTATGCCTTCGGTTTTTTAAAAAGCTACGCCCTGCAGAACCCCCTGATTGCTGCGGCCTACCGCTGGCATGCGCCGTTGACCACACCGCAGCCGGTGGATGCCGTGGTGGCGGGCATCAACGATCCCGACCTGTTGTGCCTCTCCTGCTACGTCTGGAACCACAACCAGCAGATGGCCATCGCCCGCCGGGTGAAAGCGAACTATCCACACTGCCTGGTGGTCTGCGGCGGGCCGCATGTCCCCGACCGGCCCGGTGACTTTTTTTCGCGATTCCCCCATGCGGACGTCCTGGTCCACGGGGAAGGGGAGATTCCCTTTGCCCGCCTCCTAAAGGAACTGCTCGAGGAGCATCCCGATTTCGGGAGCCTTGAGGGAATATCGTTCAACCGGTCCGGCAGCACGGTCACCACGCCCATGGGGACGCGGCTGGGTAAAGACCTGCCGGTGCCCAGTCCCTATCTTAACGGCAGCCTGGATGCGTTTCTGGGGGAGGAACACGGCAACCGGATCGCGCTGTGGGAGACCAACCGGGGATGTCCGTTTGCCTGCTGTTTCTGCGACTGGGGCGTGCGCACCAAAAACAAGGTCCGTCTGCACGCGCTGGATCGGGTCGCCGAAGAAATCAACTACCATGGCCGATAAGGGCGTCGCCGACATCTACATCACCGACTCCAACTTTGGCCTGTTCAAGAGGGATCTGGAGATCGCCCGGCTATTGGTCGCTGCGCGCCATCGAACCGGATTTCCCAAGCGTGTCCGGATTCAGTTCGCCAAGACCTCCAATGAAACGGTGTTTGCCATCAGCCGGCTGTTGTTCGAAAATGATATGCTCTGGGGAACGACCCTGTCGATGCAAAGTGTGGACGTGGATGTGCTGGAGGCGATTGCGCGGCCGCATGTGGACATCGGCGTGTATGCCGACCTGAAAAACCGTTACCAGCGGCACCATATCCCCACCTACACGGAGCTGATCCTGGGTCTGCCCCAGGAGACCCGGGAATCATTCGTGGACGGCATCGGCCGACTGCTCGAAATCGGTATGCATGACGACATCCGGGTGTTCGAACTGGCCCTGCTGCCCAATGCGCCCCTGAGCCAGCCCGGCATGCGTGAACGATATGGCCTGCAGACCCGATTCAAACCCATTCGGATCACCGAGGCGGGTTTTCAAAGAGAGGTGGTGGAGCTGGTTTTCGGCACCCGGACGATGCCCTATGCGGACTGGGCCTACTGCCTGCTTTTTGCCGAGATGATTCAGGCCCTTCACAATGGGGCCTTTACCCGGTTTATCGCCATCTACCTGGATCGTGAAGGGCTATTGTCCTACCGGCAATTCTATGACGGGCTCCTCGGTCATTTGCTGGCAGATGCGCGGGGCATCGGGCGCGTGTTCAACCGTCTTAAAAAGCTCATCGACGATTACCATGCGGATCCGGACATGCCCCAGGTCAACCGGATCCTCACCCAGCCGGACATGCTGCGACTGCTGCGGCGGTATCACCCGACTCGCAGGGGCTGGCCGTTGTGGACCTGGCTGTGGCTGAGTATCTGTGAGGACCGGACAGAATTTTACCGGTCGGTGGCCGACTTTCTGGCTTCACAGGGAATCGAACCTGACCCATCACTGGAAGACTTTTTAATTACCAGCAGGCGATCATGCTGACACCGGCATATGATCCCAGACGCGGCAAAACCATCGCCTGCCGACACAACTGGCAGGACTATTTTTTCGAAGCGGCCGATCTGACGCCGGTGCAAACAACCCTTCACTTTGCGGACACGCATATGGGGCCCGGGCGTCAGTACCCCCTGGTCCCCGATGACCGGCAGGCCTTCGTGACGGCCGCCGTCGGGTATTCCTACCCCTACTCGAAGTTCAGGCATTTTTTTCACCAGCCGGACCGGGTGAAAAATTCCAAAAATCAAGCACCACATACCAAATAAATGCCAAAACCCAATATCGAAATCCCAAACCGGGGCGCAACCATGTCGGTTTATTCGTAGGAGCGGCTTCCAGCCGCGATAAACTGAACATTTAGTACCGCTAATCGCGGCTGGAAGCCGCTCCTACGATAGCCACACGTGAAACGGATTGACAAAATCATGTTTTGCTG
>CAVXUA010000007.1:0-161957 GCA_963764825.1 uncultured Ignavibacteriales bacterium
TTACTAGAATTTTGTTTTATATCTTGAGCTTCTAGATAATGATCAAAGAACATAACAAATAGTAGAACAGTTAATAAGATTTTCATATTCTTTTCCTTTACACAAATTATTTTCATACGATATTATTTTAGTAGAACCATTTTTTTTGTGTTGATGTATGAATCGGATTTTAATTGATAGAAATAAATACCACTTGGTAAATCCACTCCTTCAAACTCAATTTGATAACTCCCTGCTGGTTTTTCTTCGTTAACAAGTGTTACAATTTCATTCCCCAAAACATCGTAAACCTTAAGTAATGCATTTGCTGATTGAGGAATTTCATATTTAATTTTTGTTATAGGATTAAACGGATTAGGGTAGTTTTGATACAGCTCGAACAATTCAGTTAATGTACTTTTCTCTTCTTCAACTGAAGAGAGAGAAACGGGAATAAGATCTACGCTATTGAAATAAAAATTAGGGACTGCTAAGATATTATCCCTTTTGTTATAATGAGGACCTGCAGGACCGTTATGTCCGCTTGATATTAATTGAGGAGGATTATTAAAAGCACTGTCATAACGATAAACACAACCTCCTTGATGTGTGGCTACATAAATATTTCTATACTGATCTATTGTAATGCCATCCATACTTCCAAATGGAGGAACAACCACCGTTGATATAGTAGAGTCTTCAAGATTTACACTTTGAATGGGTGCATAACTTGCTGCTGCAACAACTATTAACCGATTATTTACTTCATCATAAATGCAATCCTGAGGAAAACCGGCCAGCCCAGAACTGATGTATAGCGAATAATTTTGACTGCTAATTGCAATCTTGAATATTTTACCGGATGTCTCTATTACATAAAGATAACCTGAAGTATCCGAAGCTATACCATCTAAAGTTGTAGCTGAAGTTATCGCTATACTAAATTCTATTTGTGCCGTAGTCAGATTAATCCCCAAAACACCAACACCTCCGGTTACTCCCGAATAATCTTTAACGGATACATAAAGAGTATTTCCAGCAATGTGATTTCCTAAACACTTTCCTAAACCAGTAATAAAATAATCTTGCGTTCCATTTGCATTAATCTGGACTACACTCCCGTCTCCATAATTTGAAACAAGATAAAGATTATGAGTTGAATCGAATGCAGCACTTTCCGGTTGATTTAAAAGATTCTCTGAGATGAATAAAGGAAAGAATACACGTAAGTGACCACCATATGCGCCCATATCATTCCTTAAACTTCCCATCGAAGGAAATTCAGCAAAACCAGAATTTACCGGATCTTCCGGATCGTTGTAAATCTGATTGGGATTTCCGGTATCGATGCAAGGAGAACTTTGATCAAGGTATAAATTTGGATTTGTGAATTCAGGATCAAGATTAATGTTGCCCGTTCCGGTAAAACCATCTTCAACATTGCTGTATCTAATGACTGCATTACCACCATCGATTTCTGCAATCGGACCTCCTTGGCTTTGGGTATTTCCCCAGACTATATTATTTCGGGCAGTCACGGTTCCCATCCAAACAAACATAGCTCCTCCTTTCCCGCCATATGTTCCGCTACCACTTACTGAATTTTCAACAATGTGATTGTTCTCAACGATAATTGGTGAGGAACCATTGCCTATTGACCAAAAGCCGCCACCTCCGTAATCTTGACCTCCGGTATTTTTGTAAATAATGTTATTCTTTATAATCCCACCTGAATAGTCTATTACTATTCCTGCACCATAACGGGCTTCATTCAGCATAATAATGTTATTTAATATTTGTGGGTTGCCATCATAGCTGAGAGTTCCTCCACCTTGAGCACCATCTACGCCGGAGGTATTGGTTACGTTATTGTTGATGATGATATTCTTTTTTATTGTTGGTGAAGATGTAAATGTAAAAACACCGCCGCCACCTCTCCATATATATCCCGGATTATTTGGATCAATCCATTTTGTCCCGGTGCCACCTGTTATTGTGAATCCTTGAATAACAGCTGAAGGATCTTCACCTGAATGAAACGAAACACAACTGGCAGAATCAGGATTATCAGGATTACTGCCGTCTATAATCGTGTTCTTTATATATTCTAAATCGTCACTAAGAATAAAATGACTAGTAACAAGAATATTTTTCCCTTTGAAATTAATATTCTCTAAATAAGTACCAGGAGCAACCAAGACAATATCACCATCTGTTGAAGCATTTATTGCTAGTTGTATAGATGAATACGCTGATGGCACTTGTAGTGTATCCTGCGCAATTACACATATGAGGGGAGTAATTGTGAGTAAAATTATAATGAATATTTTCATCACTTCTCCAATATTTTTTTATTAGAATATGATTGTTATAATTCAGTTTTATTTCATTAACACCATCTTTTTAGTCTCAATAAAATTCTTTGTTTGAATTTTGTAAAAATAAATTCCACTTGGCAGGTTTTGGGCATTCCATTCTGTTTTATGCTTTCCTGCGGACTGATTTTCGTTCACGAGTGTTGATATTTCGTTTCCCAATACATTAAATACTTTTAAAGAAACAATCCCCGGTTCTGGTATTGTATATTGAATTGTAGTTTGGGGATTAAATGGATTCGGATAATTTTGTAGCAATTCATAATTGTGAATTGGATTCGATTCTATCTCAATCTTTGATGGAGAATCTTTTATACAACGAATTGAGTACTTCATTATTTTTTGCCAGGCGAGACGACCGCACACTGCATCATCGTGAGATAAGTATCTTTCAATTGCTTGTGACTGATTTGTCTGGGAAGACGTCCAAAACACCGCAGCAGTATGTAACAACCAAAATTTATTTGGATTAAAATACGCATCGTATTCTCCGGCTGGTAATCCTGTGAAACCACTACTATTTGTTGCCCCGGTATTTGGTGCTAACCAATGCTCGGTCCCTGTTTCCTTCATTTTTCCACCGGCTACACTTGGTCCCCCTAAATAGTTTTCTAAAATTGTCCATTCTGCATCTGCAGGAACATGCCAATCACATGGGCAAACTCCTTGTGTTCCCGGTTCGGTTGAACCTTTCATAGCTGCATTCCAGGTATAAAGTAACCCGTAAATTGCACCTAGACTATCATTGTTATTATAGGCAACAACTCCCGGAACTGGTTCCCCATCGCAATAATGCAGAGATTTTAAATTTTCTTTTATCCAAACTTGATCACCAATTGTAATTGTCTCATAAATATTTCCATCATAATCTGTAACGGTTTGCTGTGCAAACCCTGTTAAACAAATTAATAAAAAAGTAATTATAATCTTCATTGCTTCTCCCTTTCAAAAATTAATTCGTAAAATCTCGATAATCCCCAAATACCTAGACTTGGTGAAAATATTTGTACTAATCTCCACCCATTTTCAGCATATTCAGCAATAACATTTTGATATGTTCTCTCTGCCTCTGATTTAATAACAAGAAAGCCTTTACCAATCCTCACAAATTTGTACTCATATTTTTTTTCCATGTAAAACTCCATTATTAAAAAGAGAATTTGATTTTGATTATTTTTTCACATCGAAAATATTTCCTAGGCACTTGAGTATTTCTTTAATTTAGCTCTCATCTTAGCAAAAATTGTAACTTTATTATTTTATTTGAGGGTTATTCGTATCAAGGTTGAACTTATTGAAAAATATTGAAGGGCAGAATATGATATTAGATATCATATCTACCCTTGTTATTATTTCCTCTGTGCTTTTCATTTCACTCAATACTATAACAACAAATAGACAGAAGCTTGAGAAATAACCGCTGGTATAAAAAGGATTATCAACAAAGCAAATTTCCTTTTTCACTTTTTGCCATTATCATTTTATTATTTCTTTCTCACAAATGATATTCACGGATCACAATTCCCTAAATGAATATTTATCGGACAAATAAATATTATAGATTCTTTCAAACACTCGTCTTGCTAACTCACTTTCATCAGATTCAGCTAAGTGTTTAAGTCTGTACATTCCGATATTTGATTCAATTTTATAGAGTGAAAGTGCCGCAATAATTCTTGCTTCTTCAGTTTTGCCATTTGTAACAAGCTTGAGTAGTGGAATCATAGATCTATCAGATTTCATTTCACCAAGGAAATAGGCACAGCTGGTTTGTAAGCCGGTATTGTCCGATTTAATTCCAGCGAGCATATTTGCTTCAATCTGATCATACTCCTCTTCACTGAAGACATTGAAATTATTATATGTACTTGTACTGTTTGCCTTGGCTGGTTTAACGGGTTCAGCTGCAAACAAAAGAGAAGTAGAAATAACAATTACTATTGCTGCGAATACGATATGTAATTGATTCATCCGTTTCATTTTAGCTCTCCTTCTATTGATTATGATTTGTTATTTACTTTGGAATCGGATCAGAACTTGAAATTATCTATACACTTGAACCATCAAGTAAATCCAACAATATTTTTTCTATACTCTTTTTTGAAAATGTTCCGCTTAGTATTTCTAACAGTTCTCCATTTTTAATAAATAAAACTGAAGGTATAAACTCAGCGCAAATTTCATTTAATGTTTTTTTATTACTCTCCAGATCGATTCTTCTCACTTCTATTAAATGTCTAAATTCGTTTTCTACTCTTTTAATTATTGGTGCAACAATGTGCGAACTACCGCTCCATTCTGCTCTAACTTCAACTAAGAAAATTATCTCCCCCTCTTTTGTGCTATCGTTATATATTTCTTCCAGAGTTTTTTCAGTAATTTGTTTCATTTCAGCTAGTTCCACTATTGATAATCCATTCATTATTTATCAAATGAAATACAAAAGGATTGCCAAAGTAAAATCGTTCAACTGTGGAATAGTTAACTTATTATTATACAATAAGTTAAATGTGAATGTAATTTTGGTTTGAAATTTTGATTTGGTTAGAATGATGCCAATATAATGACAATTGCCAATATACTGGCAGAATTATTTCTTACGCTGAATATTCAATTTCTTCATTCTGGCTTCTAAAGTAGTGCGCTTTATCCCCAATAATTCCGCGGCTCCATTAGCTCCGCTTATCTTCCAATCTGTCAATTTAAGTATTTTTAAAATATGCCGTTTTTCATTTTCATGTATGGTTAGTACTCGCTCACTATTTGCAATATTTTCAGCTCTCGGTAACCATTCACCCAAAGTAAGTGTTTTTCCTTTGCTGGTTATTACCGCTCTTTCTATTATGTTTTGAAGTTCTCTTACATTGCCTGGCCAATTGTATTTTTGAAGCATACTCATTATTGCCTGAGAAACGGTTTCAATTTTCCTCCCAATTTTTGTGCTCTGCTCAAGTACAAAATGATTTACCAATAGTGGGATATCTTCCTTTCGCTCACGAAGAGGCAGAATATAAATTGGAAAAACATTTAAGCGGTAAAAAAGATCTTCACGAAAATTTCCTTCACTAATTTCTCTCTCCAAATCACGATTTGTGGCAGCTATAACTCTAACATTAATTTTTATCGTTTTAGGATTTCCTATCCTTTCAAATTCTCCTTCCTGTAAAACTCTTAAAATTTTGGGTTGTAATTCAATTGGTAAATCTCCAATCTCATCAAGAAAAATTGTTCCTCCATCAGCAAGTTCAAATCGCCCAATCTTTCTAGCAGTGGCTCCAGTAAAAGCACCTTTTTCATAACCAAATAATTCACTTTCAATTAAGTTTGCTGGCAATGCGGAACAGTTTACTTTAACTAGTGGTCTATCACCTCTCTCGCTAATATTATGTATAGCTCGAGTAAAAAGTTCCTTGCCTGTTCCTGATTCGCCAAGTATAAGAACTGTAGCATCAGTTGATGCAACTTGCTCAACTTTATGAAGTAACTTTTTCAAAGCCTCGCTTTGAGTTATAATATTTTCAAAATTGTGTTGAAGTTTTATTTCATCTTGAAGATAAATGTTCTCAGCATATAATCTATTTTTTAATAACTCAACTTCTGATAAAGCATTTTGGAGTGCAGTAGCTGCCTTAGTTTTTTCCTCCAGTCTTTCGGCTAGTTCTTTCTTCTTTTCTTCAATTTTATTTATACGTCTTTTATAAAATGAAAAAGCAGCTACCAAGATGAGCAAAATTACTACTGTCCTAAACCACCATGTTTGCCAGAATGGTGGAGTAATAATTATTTTTATTGATGCTCCTTTGTCATTCCAGACACCATCGCTGTTAGTACCTTTTACCCTAAAAATATAATTGCCAGGAGAAAGAGTAGTATATGTTGCAAACCTTCTTTGTGATCCAGTATAAATCCAATCATCATCTAATCCTTCCATTATATATGCATACTCGTTTTTTTCCGGAGCCGAATAATCCAACGCGGTAAACTCGAAAGAAAAAACATAATCTTTATATGAAAGATTAATTTCACTTAATTCATAAATTGGTTTATCAAACAAAACAGGTTTGTTAAATTTTTGAAATGACGTAATTACGATTTGGGGTATGTATTTATTATTTATAATGTCATCGGGATAGAATGAGTTAAAACCTGTTATCCCTCCAAAAAACATTTCACCGCTTTTACTATTATAATATGAACCCCCATTGAATTCTGTGTTTTGTAATCCATCCTTAATATTATAATTATTGAATAATTCAGTCTCAGGATTGAATCTCGAAAGCCCATTGTTTGTGCTTAACCAAAGATTTCCCTGATTATCTTCAAGTATTCCGTAAATCGCATCACTTGGTAATCCTTCTTTTGTAGAATAGTAGCTAAAAACTTCAGTATCAGGATTAAACTTATTTAATCCTCCTCCCCAAGTGCCAAGCCAAAGCATTCCCTCTTCATCTTCATGAATAGTAAATATATAATCGTTACTTATGCTGGTATCATCGCGTGGATCGGATTTGAAACGTTTAAATGTTTCAGTTTCCCTGTTAAATTTATTTAAACCTCCTCCCTCAGTTCCAATCCAAAGAGTACCATTCTTATCCTCAAAAATCACCCTCACAAAATCATTACTTATACTTGAAATATCAGCGGGATTATTTTTAAAATGTGTAAATGAATCAGTTTTTTCCATGTATCTATCGAGTCCCTTCCCATACGTTCCAATCCAAAGGTTACCAAATTTATCTTTCGTTATTCCCCTTATTTCATCATGTACTAAGCTGTTTAAATTACCAGGAATATTTCTAAGAACTTCAAATTTTTCTGATTCAGGATCGAATTTGTTTATTCCTCCGCCATGTGTGCCTAACCATATGGTACCATCAATATCTTCATAGACAATTCTAACAATATCATTACTCAGACTATTTGAAGAACCAGGAATATGCTTAAAGTGTTTATAGAAATTGTTTACACGATCTATTCTATCAAGTCCACCACCATGAGTTCCTACCCATAAAATGCCCTGCCTGTCCTCACAAATACTCCAAATTATTGGATGACTAAGACTATTAGGTTCATTTGGTTTATGATTGTATAGTGAAAATTGTTGAGCACCTCTGAAGACTTTTTCTATTCCGCCTCCATATGTCCCAATCCACATAATTCCTGATCTGTCTTTATAGATTGATCTGATTTCATTATAGCTAATGGATCTTTTATTCTGAGGATCATTTAGATAGTGTGTAAATTTATTTTTTTCAAAATCAAATAAAGTAATTCCCCCTCCATCAGTACCAACCCATAATATTCCTGAATCATCTTCATTGATGGAATATATTTTATTATGGTTAATACTATTAGCATTGGTGCTATTAAATTTATAAGAAGCAAATCTTACATCTTCATTTTTATTATTAAGTATTATCTTATTCAATCCGAAATCAGTTCCTACCCATAAATACCCTCGACTATCTTCAAATATGGTTCTGACAGAATTATTACTTATACTATTTACATCAAAAGGATCATGCAATTGATGTTCAATAATAATTTGACTAAAATCACTTCGGTTTATAGTTAATTTATCCAACCCACCCTCGGTACCTACCCAAATAGTCCCATATCGATCCTGAAAAACAACGTTAACAATGTTATGAATCAAATTTGAAGAATTGTCGGATTCCTGTGAAATTTGTATAATAGAGTGGGTACCCGTAGTAGTATCTTCAGGTAAAATTATATTTAATCCATTGTCAGTTCCGATCCACATCGCACCTTCGTTATCTTCAATTATAGAATTAATATTATCATTACTAATTCTATTTTTATTATCTGGATCATTAAGGAAACGGGTAAATTGCTTCCTACCAATATTATATTTATTAAGACCGCCATTGAAAGTTCCAATCCATAGATTACCCTTTTGATCTTCATATAGTGCGGTAATATCATTATAGCTTAAGCTATTTTCATCTTCAGGCTTATTCCGAATAACTTCAAAACTGTATCCATCGAAACGATTTAATCCATCTTCCGTACCAAAATAGATAAACCCCTTCCTATCTTGTAGAATACACTTTACAATGCTTTGAGAAAGCCCCTCATCAATAGAAATATTTTCGAACTGAATCTGATCTTGCTGTAATTGTGCTCTATTAATTGTTGGCAGGAGAAGGAGAAGGAAGAAAGTTATATGAAGATTTCTTTTTATCATATTATATTTAAATGAATAGCAATTCATTTAAAAATTGTGCATTAGAAATTTAAAAAATATTAAACACACTAAACATTTAATATTGTATATGATAAACTAAAGAATCCTTCACTACTTAATCAAACTAGTTTTAAGAAATTTTACAACCATAATATTCCATCATTATAAATGGAAGTAGCATCATTAAATTCCGAATTCACAGCCAATATGTAATCTTCAACATAAAAATATTATCTGGTTCAATATTAAAAAGATGCCTCATTGACTGACCAAAGTAGAATTCTCCGGTTGATCCCAAGTTTTCCCTGCTCTGAGTCCAAACAAGATAGATTGTTGATCCGGGCATATATTCCCATCTTAATACCGCATTACCTCTAAGAGATATATAATTAAAATCGGGATTTCGTATTGTCATCCCATTATCTGAGCTTCCTCCATCAGAATCAAGAAAATAATTTGTCTCTCCTGTTGATGAAATAGTCTGCTCCAATGTTGTCCCATTGACACCATACCTATCAAATTCAAAAGTCTTTGGTTTTGATAATGATTTAAAGTCACTGTATTTTCCGGACGCGATTAGTGGTTGAACATAAACCTGGAAGCTTAAATTTGGACTTATAATCCAATCTACACGTATATCAGCGGCAAACATTGTCTGATCGAAAGAGGCGAAAACATACCTTTTGCCATAAGTTTTAGTAGCCTCTGGATCAGCGTAAACACCTATCCATTGAGCTTGATAATTATCCTTGGAAAATTCCGGGCCGACGGAAAGTGTTAGTGTAGGTATTACCTTAAATTCAAAATTTGTGAAGATCGAATAAGATTCAACAGCAGTACCATTCCGAATACTACCCCCAACATTAAGCACCCACCACTTACGAAAATCTGTGTTAAGGTTTAAATTTAGTGTACGTCCAATTGGATTGAGGGTCAGTGGTCCACCACGAGTTAGTCTTGCATTAAGAGTTTCTGGGTTATAAGTAAAGTTAAAATTACCTCCGTAAAAACTTGGGAGGGTCATATAGCCCCCTACCCGAAATCCTTGAGCTGTTTTGTTTCCTCCGAAATCATAACTAAGAAAAGTAGCTGTACTAATTCCCGTATTCTGATAAAAATCTGTTGGTTCATTCCATCTATAACTTGCAAAGAAATGTGCATTCATTTTATCGCTATACGAACCAAAGCCCAGATCATTAACTTCAAATTTAGGACTCATAAAAGCTAGTGCTGTATTAAAAGTAAACCTACCACGATTTTTATTAAGAGTTAACCTCCCCCCATAACCGGTTAAAGTAGTCGCAGAACTATCAATGTTAATGTGAGTTACATCTGGGCGCTGGAAATAATGCCGTGAATTTTTTTGAAGTTCGATCATTTGGTTTTTGTTTCCACTAACACGCGAAACCCCGGCCCAACCTGTGAGTACGTATGTTCTTTCGTTGTCTAAAAAAGCCCAACCATCAGTAGCTACAACAATCGCATCTTTATTGATTGAGTTTCTGAGTGTTGGGTCATTAAAAAAACGATTTGTAAATGTTGAAAGAAATCCCAATCCCTGATGCCCCGCATTATAATCTCTCTGAGCACGTAGTACTCCGTAATACGTAAGAGGTTCCATCTCAGCTTTTGAACGTTTACCATCGATATATAGCTCGGCATATTCCCGCTGCGTTATCGCGTGCACCATTCCTATTTTCCAATCCTTCGATATTCGTCCAGAAATTTTTCCAGCACCAAGAATATGAGTTCCATTCGGTATATCTGCATAATCATAATTCGATAAACTACCCTGGGGTGCGCGTCCAATTCTTCGACTATAAAAAATACTTGGTTCCGACCAATCAAAGGAAACATTATTGTTTGATCCACCCCGGCCGAAACGGAAAATGCTTATTCCCTCTGTAAAGAATGGACGTTTTTCCTGGAAGGTATATTCTACATCAGTTAAATTAACAATAGCAGGATCGACCTCAACCTGTCCAAAATCCGGATTGATAGTGCCATCAAAAGTAAGACTATTCCCAAGACCTGCTTTTAGATCAAGACCGGCTCCAGCCAGAAATTGCTGTACTGAGTTAAACGGATTGCTGGGATCATTTCCCACGTTTGACGTTTTACCAGTAACATAAGGCAACAGTTCAAAACGAGGTGACGGAGAAATTCCTTCAATCCCAATTAGAGCCGGAAACCTAGAAGCAAATCCACTTTCGTTGCGAGGAGTATATGCAATCATATCAGTTTCAACTCTACGACTAATAAATCGCTCAACATTAATTCCCCATTCCTGTGAATCGCCCTCCTTAAATCTAAGCTGTGAGTAAGGGATTTTCATTTCAACAGACCAACCTTCGGAGTTGATTTTTGAAACTCCCTCCCAAACTGCATCCCACGAAATATCTGTGAATTTGGTATCATTTTCCAAGACTCCATCGGCAAGTGTTCCAGCTGCGGAGACATAGAAAAAATATCCATTTCTTTTATCCCTATAAGAATCTAGGTAAAGAACACATCCATCAGATGGGTCACCCCAAACAAAATCTCTACGTACTAGGCGTGCCATTATGGAATCGGGACTAGTATCATAAAACATTCCGGCAAAATAGATTGCCTCATCATCATAAGCTACCCAAATTTCACTTTTCTGCGTTGGATGCTTACCTTGCTCAGGATCTTGCTGTAACAGTTTTGAAAATCCTGTTCTCTGCCATACTTTCTCAGATAAAATTCCATCTATAATGATATTATTTGTTGTCTTGATTGCAACAATTTTTATTGATGAGGTATTTCCCTGTTCTGGTATTACTTGCTGAAATCCTATAAGTAATAAACAAATCAAGTATGCAGTACTTTTAATCATTGTAAAATCCTTTTAAATTTTATTATTATTTCATTTATTAGTGAAGAGCTATATATCTTATTATCAGTCTAAATTTTTTAGCAGTTTAGTAATTCCAGTACAAGATTTTTTAAGTTCCCCCTTGAAATAGTTCCATCTATCCTATTTAAAACCTTTCCTTCTTTTATTAATAGTATAACGGGAATACTGTTTACATTATTCTTATATAAAAATTCTCTATGAGAATCATAGTCCATTCTCACTATCTTAATCTTGCTGTTAAATTCATCTTCTATCTTTTTAATAACCGGAGCAATTATATGGGATCCCCCACACCAATTAGCTCTTACTTCTAATAGCATCAGTTCATTGTTTTTCAATAATTCTAATAGAGAATTTTCTCTAGGATTGCTACTAATTATCTTATTCATTTATAAATCCTCGTTATAGTTATCAAACTCTAAATTCCATCTAGTAATACAAATGGTTTGCCAGTAAGATCAGGTTATACTGAAAGGTGCTATCAGATTACAAGCGGCAGTTTGATTTGATGAGTGTTTGGTCAGTATCAAAAAGTAAGCACGAAAAATGCCAATATATTGGTAATTGTCAATATGTTGGCAAAAATATTGTTCTATGATTATGCTACGATCAATGCCTTCTTATCTACGAAGGAAATATTTTTATATCCATAAGTAAGGTTGTGGAGTTAAAGTTGTGAGGATATTAAGGAATATTAATTGGGCTTAGAGTTATTTTTAGGACTCGAACCGCCGACCGATTGATTGTCAATCAGTTGCAAGTTATGTATGATCAGTCGGTTTATTTCCACTTCAAATATAATTACGACTTATTCTCCTGGAAGTACACCTAATGTGACAAACTCTTCTCAATTTCCTTTGATGTTTTTGTTATAGATAATCCACCAAGAGCAGTGCAGCATAACGTGGATGGTAGAGTTTCTCCAACTTCATTCATTGTATTAATTACTTCATCCAAGGGGATTACAGGGTCAAACATCGATAAAGACATATTCGCACAACAGAAAGCATTACTCGCTGCCATAATATTTTTACCAAGACAAGGTACCTCGACCCTATTTGCTACTGGATCGCAAATTAATCCAAGCATATTTTGAATCGCCATTGAAGCTGCCGATGTAGCCTGTTCCGCTGTTCCATCCATCATAGAAATAAGTGCGGCAGCAGTCATCCCTGATGCAGAACCACCTTCTGCCTGACATCCACCTACTTCAGCAGCAAATGTAGAATCTGCTGCAATAAAAACACCGATCATTCCCGCTGCAAGCATTGCCCTTGTAATATCATCATCTGAAAGATTCATTTCATTTGCTATTGCAACACAAGTACCCGGCAAGGTAGCACAAGCACCAGCTGTTGGCGCCGCAACTATTATTCCCATAGAACTTTTTATTTCCATCATAGCTGTTACGTACGGAATAATAGTGTTCAAGATTCCACCATTTAATAACTTATTCTTATTGTTCATCTCAATAAATTTACCTGATTGATATCCTAGAATGCGATCTTCATACTCAGTACCCATCAATCCTTCTTTAATGGATTTTTTTATTATCTGAACAATCTCTTTCATTTTATTAAATACTTCCTCTTCGCTGATATTCCCACGCTTTGATTCATAATACTGAGCAAGTTTCCACAAAGACCAATTTTTATCTTGGTTGAATTTGTTCATCTCCTCACAAGTAATGAAAGGAACATTTGTGTCTTTGGTTGAAAGAATTGGCAGCACTGGATTTATTTCTTTAATATCCATCACACTTGCGTTTTTTAGAAGTTCATTCTTTAGAGAATCATCTAAAAATTTTTGTGATTTGATTTCCACCATTTCAAAATCGTTTCCTTTATGGAATAAAATATCATCAACCGGTAACTTAATTGATAACTCATCTTGAATCTTCAGACCATCTTTTTTTAGATAAATAATTGATTCGAAAAAGTCTCCATTCATTGATATAGGTATTCCATCAATTTCAATAATATCTATCATCCCCCCACCTGTTGAAATGGCAATTATCTGATGTTGGTAAAACTGATTGGTTAAAGTTAACTTGTATGTGTTTGGATGAATGGCACCAATTTGATGAATCTTTACATCCAATTTGATACCTGCATCTACTAAGGGCGAATTCGGAGTTTGTTAGTCTCTCATCATCAGCATTCATAACCAAGTAAACCACCAAATAATCCCATATCTGATCCCTGACTCTTATGGGTAGTAGCTAAAGAACCATTCGTATCAAACTCAACAAGAACTTGCTGTATATTTTTCTTCATCACATCTCTTGCAATTTTCCCAATTCTTAATGCAGCAGCACAATGTGAGCTTGATGGTCCACGCATTATCGGACCAATAACATCATTTAATATGCTGGGAGGAACAAACTTTAAATTCATCCATTATATTTTCTTCTGAAATTTCTAAGAATAACTATTGAATTAACTCTCACTAATAATCTTAATTATCACATATTAGCAAGCTACGTATTTTACAAATTAATTTAATAGCTGCCGATTGTCCATCGGTCGGTTTCCTGAATTAATAATTAAATTAAAATCATATCCTTCTGAATGTTCACCGAAATGATCACTGGCGGACTACTGACAACAAGTCAAAAGGTATTCTTTGAATACTAACAACAAATCAAATTTTTAACGTGAGTTCATACAAAAGTACTTACTAATAAAATATAAAAAACCCTCGCCTATGTTATTGAGCAGGGGTTTGGGGAAAAGAATTAAGTTGTAGGAATTAGTAAGAATGATATACAATATCTACCAAATGGAGGATTACATTCGATTGAGAAGGCAATAATACAAAGGATTCGAAAGTATTATGATTCTTGTACCAATTTTTTAAATTAAAAAAGCGGTTCTCTTTCTGTACCTAAAACATAAAAAGCCATCATAAGACAAGAATAAGAAATATTTAGATTATTCTCACAATTCGAATATAATTTGTTATCTGGGGGTAACAATTATTTTTTATTCAATCCTTTCATTTACTTTCTTTTATGATATTTTGTTACTACCTTGTTACTCACTTTTATAAGGCTAGCAATGAGTGTTACACTAAGATCAAAGAAACTGAAAGATGGTGGTGAGTCTCTTTACCTGGATATTAATTATAAAGGGAAAAGAAGTTATGAATTTTTAGCTATGAAGATTAAAAAAAATGATCGTGATAAAAAGCAGAAAAAGGAACTGGCCGAAAAGATCAGATCGCAGAGAGACTTAGAAACACACGCCAATGCTTATGGCTTACCGAATATCTATAATGGCAAAGAAGACTTCTTAAAATTCTATGAAGATAATTGCAAAGACGGTGCTTATAAGTCTTCCTTTGAGAAGTTTAAAGAATTTAGTGAAAACAAGTTAATGGCCGGAATATTGCCATATAATAAAATTGATGAAAAGTACTGTGAAGACTATAGAGATTGGCTCTTAACAAAGATCGGGCATAATACAGCTTGGGTTTATATATACAAGCTAAAAGCTGTTTTTAATAAAGCAGTAAAACAAAAAATAATACATTCCAGCCCGGTAAAGTTTGTGAGTATTAGCGTTCAGGAAACTGAAAAAATATATCTCACAATTGATGAGGTTAATAAATTATATAATACAGACTACGATAAGTTCGATATTAGAAGAGCTTTCTTATTTTCCTGCTATACTGGGTTAAGATTATCAGATGTAAAGGCATTAACTTGGGGACAAATAAGAGATGGTAAACTATTCTTCATACAAAAGAAAACAAAGGGGGGCAGAATATTTACCTCTTAACGAAACAGCAATAGAGATGCTTGATTCAGGATTCGAAAATAATATATATACCGTTACCTGAGATGAGGGTATTTAAGCTGTTAAGTAAGAGTGAGGATATAGGTCTCACACTTGCGTAAGTGGGCTAGGAAGGCAGAAATTAATAAATACATTACATTTCATACGGCTAGACATACTTTTGCTACTATGTTACTTACATGCGATATAGACTTATATACTGTTAGTAAGATGTTAGGACACAAAAACATAAACACAACACAGGTTTATGCTAAAATTGTAGATCATAAAAAAGATGAAGCTGTACAAAAACTTCCTAAAGCTAGAAAAGATAAAGCAAATTCATTGTAGATCAATATGAAATGAATAGTGAACTATATATAAACGATATAAAATTTTAATAGAAATCATATATAAATCACTATAATATTAGTTTAACATTAAACTATTGCTAGTTAAATATGATTAAAAATGATATAAAACTTAATGCGGAATTCAATGAATGGAATCAACCTAATCTTGTAATCCAAATTAAAAAAGAGTTTCGAGCTTTTGCTAGATCCTCCAAAAAGGGCAAAGACTTTATTAAAAAAATTGATTTTATTGGTTGGGAAAGATTAATCGATATATGCAATATCGAAATTCAAAATTTAGTGATTTCATTTGAAATCCCCACTTCATTTCATAAAGAAAGATGGCTAATAACTTTTTATGAAATCGAACTACTAAATTGATAAAGAATTATTTGTTTTATAAACTCTTAGTTGAGATGGAAAAGCTAGAAGAAAAACAAAATATTCAAATAACAAAGGCGTTTAAGAAAATTACAAATAAAGCAGAATTAGATATTAAAGAAACCGTTGAACTTTTTAAGTTTGCGACAAAATTCTCCGAGTTTTAAATGGGTCAAAGATTCTGATACAAAGCAACGGTTAATAGATGAGCTGAAAAAGAAATATTCGAAACCATACAGTAAAAAACCTCACAAAACTAATGAAAAATTTTACCGAGAAATATATAAGAAAAATGATGAGTATATAAGAAGAGATGGTGAGGGCAATTATAGAAAAGCAGTTTGGAACGTAAAAATGATCTCTGAATCTGAACTCGAAAATGTTTACAAATCATTTAACAAGTTTAAGAACAAAAACAAAATTCTCACCCTCGAAGAGTATGAAAAATTTCTATCTACTATTGACAGTAGATAAATTATCGCCTTCCCCTTAGACGACATTTCATAAAATATATTGGTTCCAGTAATCACAATAAAAACAGGAACCAAAAATGAAATACCTAAACATCAACAAAATTTATGAACTGCTTACTGAAATTAAGCAACTCATAAACCATCAGAGCCTAGAGCTGTTAGATTTAAATCAAGCTGCAGAATATCTAAAGCTGAAGCCCTCCTATATTTATTCATTAATTCACCAAAAGAAAATTCCATACCATAAACCACTTGGGAAGCGTGTTTATTTCAATAAACTTGAATTAAATAAGTGGATTACAAAAGCAAAAATTAAGAGTGTTGAGGAGGTAGAAGAAGAATACAACAAACAAAAAGAAACAGAGGTTAAATGAAGTTCCCTTGACAAGTAAGAAAGTTGTGGTGCAAAAATGCAGAACGATGACACAGTACTTCAGGTCAAGAGGCACTTTAAGAAGATACTTTCTCAAAAGATAGCTTTTATGATAAGGGATTATGTAGAAGAATTTCATCCGGAAGATAAAATGATGCTAAAAAATATGATAAGACAAATTAAGTGTTCGAGCAATCTTCAGGTTTATGATAATGGGGTTGTTAGATCATATTTTTGTGGTCAGAAGACCTGTCTGGTGTGTAACTCAATAAAATCTTCAAAATTTTTTAGTAAGTACCTGCCCTATATTGAAAAAAAGCCCTATAAATATCATATGGTTTTGAGTATTAAAAATCCAGATGAAATAGAGCTTAAAATGTCGCTGGATAGTATGTTTAAATTTTTTAATCAGTCTTCTATTAAAAGGAATAAGGAATATAAGTGTTTAAACGACAGCGTGATATTAATAAGAAGCTTTGAGACCACGTTTAATAAACACGCTAATACATATAACAATCATTTTCATTGTCTATTAGCTGGTGAAAATGAAAACGATGTAATAATATATGGTGAAATTCTAAGAGATTACTGGCTTAAGTATTTTGGAAAATTGGCAGACAGAAAGGCTCAGTATTTAAAACCTCAAGAAAAATCAATATTAGAAAATTTCAAGTATTTATTTAAAGTGAAGGATATAAAAAAGAGCGTAATACCAATGGCTTATAACATATTAAAAGCAACAAAGGGAAGAAATTTATTTCTTGCAAAGAACATTAAGAGAGACAGCATAAAAAAGGGTTTGGATGATCAAATAATAAATGATATAAAAGACGCAAATATAATTCAAAGATTCAACTATCATAGTAAAGCAAAAAATTGGATTGATATTAAAACAGGTGAAGTATTTATAACTGATGAAAAAATTAAAAAATATCCAGAAGAAATTCACTTAACAAAAAATTATCGTGAACTACAAAAATTCTTCAAAGACAATTCAATCAAACTTCCTCATTTAATTCCCACTTAATGTTGATGAACAATTAGTAAATGTGTAATAGTTTTAGTTGCTAGCCGGCAAGCAAAAAATATTATTATAGTGATTAACATATTTAGTTGTTGACATTTGCAATAAAGTTTACAAGGTTTGTTTAAGGTAGTGTGCAACACAATTTTGAGGGAAATTGTTGTCTGCGTTAATAATGTATTCTTTACTCCGTTTCGGATTCCCCCAAAGTTGGTTTGGATTATTATATCTGTTAATTCAATTTTGAAAAATTAAATGTAGGAGTGAATTATGAAAACGATCTTAATTACATTTCTTCTATTTCTTCCTACGCTGCAAGCACAATCTCAATTCAGATTTCACATCAACAACATCAATATGCCGATGAATAACAAGGGAATTTTAGCTGATGTTAATATTCCACCAGATGGAACTCTTGGAAGATACCTGGACGTTCCATTCCTTTTTTCAGGAGGCTTTTGGTTATCAGGTTACAATGAAGATACTCTTTGGGCAAATGCGATGGCATCAGCTTCTTTAATTGAAAATTACTTGCCTGGGAATGTTGGTTCTAATCAATACGATCCACGTTATAAAATTTATGTTGTTAAAGAGAGTGACCAGCCATTTGGTCCTTCCTGGCAGGAATGGATTTTTGCAGTGGAAACAGGGGCTGAGTTTTACGATGGAGATAATGATGGAGTTTACAATCCAATTGACTTGAATGGAAATGGGTTATGGGATCCCGAAGAAGATAGACCTGATATTATTGGCGATCAGATTGCCTGGTGTGTTTTTAATGATGCAGTAACGCAAAGGGTGAGATTTGCAGGTGTCCCGCCGTTAGGAATTGAAATTCATCAAACTGTTTTTGGTTATAGAACTAATAACGCGCCTCAACTTAAGAATATATTGTTCATCCGCTATAAAATAATCAACAAGGGAACCATTAACTCAATTTTAGATTCAGTTTATTTTACTGCCTGGGCTGATCCTGATTTGGGTGATCACTTTGATGATTTAGTTGGTTGTGATACATTATAACTCAGGTTTAATTTATAATTCGGGATCTGATGGCCAGTTTGGTGAAAATCCCCCCTCCTTTTTTCATTAATATTTTGCAGGGACCCTACTCATACATTCCGGGAGAAACCTTTATTGATAATAATTCTAATGGAACATACGAAGATAGTATAGATACACCTTTGGACAGCGCATATAATCATCAAGGACCAGTAAAAGGATTCCAGATATTTTCCGGTGCAAAAAATCAAAAGATGACTGCATTTACGCATTTAGTATCATCCGACCCACTACGGGGTGATCCTGGTGATGAATTTGAAGCAAGAAATTATATGCTAGGGCTACGAGATTAGGTACACCGATAGATCCCTGTGATGCGTCTGGGGGGAGGTATTTGTTATACCTTGTGAAACTATAAACCCACTATTCTGGTATTCCGGAGACCCCGAATCTAATTACGGCTGGCTAAATACTGGAGCCGCTGATAAGAGAATGATTGTTAATACAGGTCTTTTTTCTTTAGAGGTGGATAAACCAATTACAATTATTGTTGGCTACACAATCGGGCAAGGAATCGATCCACTAAATTCTGTTACCGTAGGTAAAGAAGTTTCTGCATTTGTTCAGCAGTTTTATCAATCCAATTTTGATTATAATATTTTACCTGTTGAAGATGAATACAATTTAGTTGTTGATGATTTTAGATTATTCCAAAATTATCCTAATCCTTTTAACCCAAACACAAAAATTAAATATCAAATCTCAGACCTAAGTTTTGTTACACTTAAGGTATATGATGTTTTAGGAAATAAGATTGCAACAATAGTTAATGAAGAGAAACCTGTGGGAAGTTATGAAATTGAGTTTAACGCAACAACTTTACCAAGTGGAGTTTATTTCTAGCAGACTACAAGCAGGTTCTTTTGTTGAGACAAAAAAGATGATTTTGATGAAATAGATTATTGTTACTATAATGTTACTTCTTTATAGTTAACTATTTCTTTTTAAAGGAATTAGAGAATTTTTTGATAATATAAATTAAAATATCCTCAACCACAAAAGTGATTAAGGATAAATGAACTCTAAACGAAAGTAATCTAGGAATGCTTCTTTAGACTGTTGGATAAATTTCTTAACGGCGTGATATGAGGGCTGAAGGATTCTGGTTTAAATAGTTATTAATTATCTACCGATATAATCTCAACTCTATCTACAGGAATTTCAAGATTAGTTAATTCTTTTGTTATTTTATAATCCTGTTCGGGATATTCATAAATTGGTGCTCTTGCCTCCGTTTCCCAATCGAATAACCATATAAACCTGAGTATTCAGAAATTTCTTCCCCGATTTCTTCAAGTTGTTTAAGATACTCACTGATAGATTTTGATTCAATGATAACAATCTTTCCTAATTTTTCTATTATCGGGCTGTGTACATCGTGTGGTATCGTGTTCAAATTGAAGTATTCTTCTGCCATATCTTGTTATTCCAATTACCCTGAAAGTTAAGACTTTTACCAACCCCCGGAAGATTAAGTACATTTCTGTCTGTGCCAGAAATGGGATATCTGCTTCCTCCTTTATTTGTTTAATATTCTCAATCATATTTTCCGCAGTTTCCGGGATATGTTTTATTTTATCTATTTTTCTTTTGGAATTATTCCCAAAACTTTTTCTTCAATACTTTCCTGAACCGCTCTTGCATTTGGAGCAAAGTTATAGTGATTTTCCATATATCCTTTTACTGAAAAAGTATAATACGGAAGAACTCCAATTTCATTCAAAACCTGTCTTAGTTTTAAATTATGTCCACTCCTGGACGCAGCAGTTGTAAAAACATGCTGATTTGTAATAGTCCACCCGCGAACTTATTAGTTTTGTCACAGCCTCTCTAGTTGGGAGTAATTTCCATTGGAGATTCAAAATGGGTTTGGATTACAAATTGCTTAATTCCAATTTCACATGCTTTTTCTTTAAACTCTCTTAAAATTTTTGCAAGTTCATTTGTTATCCTTTGTGGCAGATACACAGGCAATCTTGTTCCAAGCCGGACTCTAACAATTTCTGCATATTTTTCATCATCCGGTCTTGTTTCATTCTTCTCTCTTTTAGTCTTTGCCATTTCGTAAATCGCATCTAGTAAATGCTTAAGCGATTTATCTGCACTCATCAGAGCATCACCGCCGGTAATCAATATATCACTTAATTGAGAATCATTTTCAAAATAGTCCAGCAAGGTTTTAAGTTTCTATGGCCAGGATTCTTCCGGTTTTAAGTTTATTCAGATTAAAATTTAGGTATCCATTTTGAAAATCATACATTCGCTGGCAGGAAGAACATAAACCGCCGCAAGCCCTTCCCATAGTATCAGGAATAAGAATTGCAACTTCAGGATATCTTCTATGAACATTATGATGGGACGGCAGAAGCCATCCGGCAGCATTAGGTTTTCCGGGTTCTACAACATCTTCTTTTTCCCAGGCAATTATCTGTCCGAATTCTTCAACCAGCTGTCGGCTGTAAACAACATAATGCCGTATTGCCAGATCAGCTCCAATTGCAAAGTAGGGAACGCGTACATGAAGCAAGCGAAAGATAATATGGATTTACAAAAAAAGGTATGCCTTTTTTTTCTGCTTCGTAAAGAATTTGCATTGTATCAGGATCGAGTGAGTAGCCAAGCATTTCATTTAAGCAGATCAGGAGATCGTATAGCAAACCTTAAGTGAAAGGCACTTTCTTTCCACCATTCCAGGGCTGTTTCTAATTTTTCATCACGCAATAAGTCCGGGTACAAATTTGTATTTTGAATCGTTTATCTCTCCTTCATCAATTTTATCAATTATTATGTTCAATATTCTGTCACTTGTTTTCCTCTCTGAGTTTTATTATCCTCGGATCGAGTCCTGAAGGAAATCTGTTCATCCATTGGTTCAAGCTTATCTCTTTGCTGTGAGTGTGTCTTTCGATCTTTACCCATCAATTGTCTGAATAGATGCACCATATCTTCAAAAAAATCAGGTTTTGCTCCGCCGGTTCCTTTGTTGACAGCCAGCCATATTAATTTAATTGGATTACTCACTCGCCAATCTCACCCCTGAGATTGAGATCGATAAATTCTCTTCCAGCATTATCCACATAATCAAGAATTCTTATTACAGCAATATCCGCCCAATTCAGTTGCTTAAAAGATACACCGCTGGAGATTCCATTCTCATAATATTTAATAGCCGCAGTATTATCCTTAAGAATTTTTAGTACCCAGTTTTTAACACCGATTAAAGCCTCTGTTTCATTCTTGGCACCGAACATTATTTCTTCAAGCTTAGGATTTTCCTTTAACAGTTGTTTTAATAATCTGTGCGACTTGACAGATATTGCTATCTTATCTAATTCATAAAGATATGACACGCTGCTCCTATTAATTAATTTATTTATTATCTGATTTAGCTGAATTGCAGAATTTAAAGTTTAGTATAAATCATTTTTTGGAAACTAGCAAGGGTTCCGGTAAAGATAAATTATCTTGCCTTTATAAATTTGAAAACTAAACTTGATTCTTTATTTATTGCAAAGCTCAACTTAAAAAGGAGAATCATCAACTCTCGTTAATTCAGAAAATTATCTCCATCAAATTCAGATTGACATGTAGTAAAAAAACCCCTGCCTATGTTATTAAGCAAAAATTTCATTGCCTAAAAGCTATAAGCTTTACCGGCTGATAAAATATTAACAGGTATCATTTGATTATTACTTGTTAAGTGGATTTCTAAAATAAGTCCGTATTGAAGTACGTAACGATTTTAAAAATAATTATCATGTGATATCATCATATTTAGCACACCTAAGTAATTATAAAATAACAACTTAATATTTTCGAGTAACATATGAGTAACAAAATTAAGGATATACTCAGTTGAGAAATACTAAAACGAGCTAGTGTCTGACCTTTTGAAAATCGATAATGACGAATGAGATAAACTAGACAACGGAAGAATAAACTGATTCCTTTTAAAAAATTAAATACGATTATTCTTCTTCTACAAAGTCCAGTTATTTTTTCTGTTTCAAAGCTTCAGTAACTTGATTAATCAAGTGCTCACGTTCAACAGGTTTTGAGATATAGTGACTACAGCCTGCCTCATAGCACATTTTTACCTCCCCATTAAATGCATAAGCTGTTAAAGCCAATATTGGTGTTGATTTAGAATTACTTCACTGTAAACCCTTCGGGAGTTAATGTAATTCCTTGAGAATATGAAAACAATTAATCAAAATCTATACATCCATCACACGCTTAAACTCTGCACCGATTCTTCCGTTTTTACAGGTATCGGAGACCATAAATTCAGCAGAGTGTTTAGCTTGAATTGTGAGCGCATTTTGCAAATCAGTACCACAGGAATCACGTATAGTTTCTATTATTGCTTTCCTTGCTGCTTCCATCCCCGGATTATCAGGAGTTTTCAGCTTGATATCAAAAGATATTTCATCTAATACATTTTCCTTTACATCTCGCTTTACCAAACCATGATCTTTGCCGCTTGCCATCTTCCAGGCAATCTGTAACGTTTCATTGTGCGAACCCGAAAAATCAATGAGCCATCCAACCGCATCTTTTGCAATCACCTGTTCTCCTTCAAGCAATAGCTTAAGAAGTTTATGTTGCTCTTCTTTTTTAATTTTCCTGAAAGACCAATGACAGCCCTCCATTCCCGGTACTACGGGTAATGTAACTTCAGGCATACCTAACCTGGAATCTTCTACTGAAATCAGATAATGACAGTGCATAAGCAATTCTAAAAATCCACCGAGACAACGCTTTCCATTAATATATCCCACTGAAACCTTGAACTCATAGTGCAGTCTGCGTGCAGTCTTAGACCATGAACTAGATATTCTTATTCCCTCTTCCACTTGCTTGAGAGCTGGGAAGAAATCTCCTGTATCGGCACCCACCATTTGAGTTGAAAGATGAAAATCTCCGGTGACAATAACATTTTTAATTCCTTCAATTTGAAGCCAGTCAATAGCACGATTAAGTTCACTGTCTACATCATTATTATAACTTTCACGACCTATTGTTATCACTCCAATACTTCCGTCATGCTCTGCGTTAACATAAAGTTGCTGCCACTCGGGTTCACTTATTTTCTCGAAAACATCTGGATACCAGCATCCTTTTGCAGCGTCAGGATAAAGTTTATGATATGATTCCACTCTTTTAATCGTTGACTCAGATCCTATGCGTCGAATATCTGCTATAACACCATTTGTGAACTGTGCACACAACTCTCCGATAGCATTAATATGAGAAAGATGACCTCGTTCTTCATGCAGCAACAAACTCGTCATCTGGAAAAGAGGTCCCTGTATCCAGCTCAAAAACTCATCTTGTTGCTCATCATCTAAACTCCAATCAACCAAAGGTCTAAAGTGATTTTGGGGATACCAGTTCTGTCCGCTATCCTTATGTTCCACCAGGTCTTTTGTTGGTTCAAAAAGATTACCATAATGATTAGCCAAATGTTGAAGGCATGACCACGTTAAAAAGTTTGCACCTGCCGCACCTATAGCATCGTGCGCCCTGAATGGATTGGGTCCCGCAACTTTTCTAATAAACTTATCGATTTTCCAGAATGGCATATTAGCCGTTTCATTATACCGTAAACCGGAAAGCGTTATTCCGCAGAAAAGAACATCCAGAACGAATGACCAATGGTCACTTACCGGAACGGGAATTAATCCCAATGCCCACAAAAGATGAGTAATAGCAGATGGTTTCGGTTCAACAATCTCCCAGATTTTATTTATCTCGTGGGGAAAAGCTGGATGAGCAATACCTACACCAAGTTCTGAGCCCGGGAAACCTGATGTTACAGAGCGTATCTCAATTCCCGGGAAGTTTTTTCTAAAAAGTTCATAATGATTGATTTTAATATCAAGAATTTCCGGAATCGCTTCCAGAAGGAAACGAGGTTTAAAATCTTTTAGTTTAGTTGGTAGACTCCCGCCATCATAAGATAGACGAATAACATTTGACATAATTTTATCAGCATCTTTTTTTCCAAAGGTACTGACAAGTCCCTGATACTTCCTGGTAATTCCATCTGGAACTCCCGGGAAATCCAATCCAATAACAGGAACGTTGAAAGGTTCCAGTCTTGAACCCAGCTGCATTGCCTTGCCTGCACCGACAATACCATTCGCGCCCGAAATTACCAGGCTACCTATTTCATCCTGACTTCCAAAAACCTGTTCAACAATCTCACCAGTATCAACCGGCAGTTTACCATTTTGAAATATTTCAAGAACTGAACCCAATCCAAGTGTTTGGAGCGTTGATTGCCTCATCGATTTAATCATTAATTAGTCCCTCCATCTGTTACTTTTAAAATGGCTGCAATACCCACGTCTCCTGCAGCACATCCAAAGACCAGCACGAATCCTCCGCCAAGAGATACAGCCTCTTCCAGTGCTTCAATAACTATGCGGGTTAGTGTTGGTCCCTGTGGATGTCCCCAGACAAGTGATGACCCGGTTGTGTTCATCTTGTGCCAATCATAATCCATTACTTTGCCAAAAATTGCATCATTAACTGCAAACGGATTGTGATTTTTAACCACAGCCATATCATCCATTGCTAATCCTGTTCGATTAAGTAGTTTCTTTACAGCGAGCACCGGGGCTTCGGGCATGAAACTTGGAAGTGTTCTAACTTCGACTTTACCTACAAATCGAATATCTATTTCAGGTCGTGTGCTGAGTTCTTTAGCTTTTTCCACGCCAGTTACCAGCAGTGTTGCCATACCATCGGAAGCGTGGGTTTGGCTGCCGGGTGTAATACAGGAATCAAGTTCAGGCATTTCCCTGAGAGATGAACGGCTTATTTGACGAACCCCTTTGTCTTCATCGATATGTCCCAGGAAGCGACCCTGGTTATTCAAAACATCAAAAGGTATGAGGATATTATTAAACCAGCCTGAATCTTTAGTATCGAAATATTGTTGATATCTATGGAAGGTGAGATCGTCGACTTCTTCTCTATCGATTTTATATTTTCTTGCAGCTAAACCTGCAGTCTTAATCATCGAATTACCGGTTGCAGGATCAAATCCGAAATTATCCCAAACATCAGCAAGTACTTCCGTTCTACGGTAAGTGCGACGTTCAGGAAAAACACCTACAGGCGAATCACTTGTACGATCAAATGTAAGAACACTTACAACATTATAGGAAGCTCCTTCAATTTCAGATGCGGCTAACAGGATTGCCTGCAATCCGGTTGCGCAAGCTTGTTCGATATGATAACCCGGAATACGATGCCCGAGACAACTTGCTACAAGTGGTGCATTCCAAAATTTCCAATGCCAGGGAATTGTTGAACCAATTACAAGATATTCCAATGCACTTTTAGGAACTTTTTTTATACCCAAAATTTTGTTCATTGCCTCGCCTGCAAACTGACCAATATTTACTTCTGCCAGAGCAGAAGTCTGCCACGCTGGAAAATAACTACTGCCCCAGGTTCCATAAGGAATCCTGGCTTTTGGGAACATTGTCTCTATCCCTTTCATGAATATCTCCTGATTGCTTTTTTTAATCTTATTCCAGAGGTTCCCACTGAAGTAAATCAGTTATGATATACTGCCCATGTAACCCGATGCCGCTTAATATACTTTTGAGTTAACGGTTTTTCCACTCCGGTTTTCTTTTTTCTAAGAAAGAATTTATTCCTTCGTTTGCATCTTCAGTTTCCATTAGTTCATTTAAATATAGCGCTTCCACATCCACCAGCATTTTTCGCAAGATATGATTGAACTTTACTCTTGATGCTTTAACTGCATACCGTAACGATGAAGCGCTTTTGGGAAGAATGTTTTCTGAAATCCATTTATCTAATTCAGTTTCCATTACTTCCCTGTTATCGAACACTTCATTGATTAATCCAATCTCTTTTCCTGCTTTTGCAGTTATACTATTGCCGGTCAAGATTAATTCTTCTGCCTTTGCATTTCCGATCTTCAAAGGAAGAATAACGGATGCAGGAGGCGGGAACACACCAAGTATTATTTCGGGCTGCCCTAATTTTGCGGATTGATCTGCAAAGAGAAAATTACAAACAAGAGCAAGCTCAAGTCCGCCGCCTAAACATTGCCCGGAGATTTTTGCGAGTGCTGGAATAGCCAGATCAGCTATTGTATAAAATATTTGATGGAAACTTTTTAACATTGCCGGTGCATTCTCTTTTGTGTGCTCTTCAACGCTCGCACCAAAGGAAAAGTGTTTGCCTGCTCCTTCAAATGTTATGAGTTTTATATCGTTATTATTCTTTAATGAGTCTAGAAGGTCACTCAATTCTCCCATCATAATACTATCGAGAACGTTTCCTTTTCCGTCATCAAGTATAATGCGGGCAACGGAGTTATTATGTATGTGTTCTAATTTCAGTTTTTGCATTTTGGTCATTTTTTATTTTGAAATTGTGGTGATATTGCTTCGATCAATTCATCATTCCATTCATGTCCTTCTGCGAGCATTTTTCTTAACTTAATAAAATCAACTTCCTGGTTGCCTTTCGATCCTTCGTTAAATGCTCTGAAGCCCGCTTTAGCTTCGGTCATCATATTTAGAGCTAACCAATCCCTATTGCTTTCTTTATTCTTATCCCAATGTTCAAGTTTCTTTTTGCGTAACGAGTTTAATGTTTTGCTTAAACAATTGGGCATAAGGTACATAAGCTTTGTACAAATTCTTTCAACGGCTTTATCCAGCAAGGAAAGATTTATTTCACCTGATTTTAATAATTCTTTTGCCTTCTCCTTCTCTTCACCCCTTTTAGGTGTTCCGTATATCATCTCACCTTCTTCGTTCACCCATTTGTCTGTATAAACCATAGGATTGGGTACAAACTCGCCATTTACTTTTAATGCGGGAACAATTTCAGTTATCAAACCAAATCGTAATGCTTCATGAGCAGACCAGGGATCACAAACAGTGCAGGAATAAAAAGCTCTTTCAATCCCAACAAACAATTGAAGGAAATCGGTTGAACCACCATCTGGTGCACTGCCATGTTTTGGCCCAGCCTGCCCGAACCGTGCAAGATCCTGTGCAATAGTAAAATCGCAAGCCATACCTATTTCCTGCCCACCGGCTATTCTCATTCCATTTACTCTGCAAACTACCGGTTTATCACACATCAGAATTGTGGAAACCATATCATTAAAAAGTCGCATGTACTGTTTGTACTCTTGCGGATTTCCGGCGTAGTACTCAGCATATTCTTTTGTGTTGCCGCCTGTACAGAATGCCTTATCGCCAACTGCTGTAAATACTACTGCCACAACGCTCCTGTCATTAGAAGCCTCTCTAAATGCCAGGATTACTTCCTTAACTGCCTGTGTTGTATAAGAGTTATACTGTTTTGGATTATTAAGAAATATCCACGCATTGTATAAACCCTCAACAGCCTTACCTTCGTTATCAAGGCAAGGGCGTTTTTCAAAAATAATATCTTTGTATTCTACTTTTGTCAAATTGTGATCTATTAACATGACTTTTTCACTTTTTAGTTAAAAAAAATTAATTTATTCAAAATCGGGAATTAAAACCGAGCGTTTATTGTATTTATGTTTAAGTGTATTATTAAAAACTTCATTTATTTTTGATAAAGGAAAAGATTCAACAAACTGATCAATCTTCAACTTATCTTTTGCTACCAGATCTACAACTTCAGGATAAAGTTCTGGTTTGCATCCCCACGTACCAATCAGTTTTGCATCGAATGCCATTAAGTTACTTAGTCTTACTTCAAGCTTATCCATTGTAAATCCAACGATAGAAAGAGTGGATGCAAAACCAAGCAGAGCAAATCCAAGTTCCTGGCCTGCGCTGGTGCCGGACATCTCAAAAATTTTCCAGCGATAAGGTGAAGCTCCAACTTCTTTTGCTATTTCCCTTACTTTAGATTTTGTTGTTTTAATATCGAGTTCTTTAATATTCAATGTTGCATCCGCACCATTCTGTCCCGCATTGTTAAGCTTAACATCACTTATATCAATTGCCAAAACTTTGGCGCCCAATATTTTAGAAAGAAGAACTCCGTAAATTCCGATGCCTCCCACTCCAATAACTATAGCAAAATCATCTTCTTCTAATTCGGCTTTTTTAATTACCTGGTAAGGAGTAGTAACTGCATCGGCTATTACAGCTAATTTTTCCAGCGGGTACTTTTGCAAAACATCATCAGGAACAACACAAAGATATTTTGAAGGAACTTTAATGTGTGAAGCAAACCCGCCGTCAAAATCATTACCAGGCATTAACTGTTTCTGGCAAATGTTACCTCTTCCTTTTTTACAAAGTTCACAATCACCGCAGGGCAGTACCGCCGGAATGATTACATTTTTGTTTAACCAGTCTATCCTTTCCGGCTACAACTGTTCCGCTTATTTCATGACCCAAAGTAAGTGGAAGTTCGTGCTTGGTTTTTACACCGTAATGCCAAAAACTTAAATCGGTGTGGCAAACACCACAACCGGCAACTTTTACGAGCACTTCATTTTCATTTAATTCGGGAAAGGAACTTTCGCTTAGTTGAAATTCCCCTTTAGGTTCGGTCATTTTCCAGGATGATATTTTACTTTCACTCATTTATTTACCTCCTGCTTTGACGATGTAAGATATTTATATTTTTAAAAATCTCCACTAATAAAATAATAATAGCCATTCATTAATAAAACGAGCAACATTTGAAACATAAACGGAAATAATTCTAAAAGATAATCCAATACTCTTATTCTCAAAATGCTGGAACATTAGACTCCGATTGCAATTTTATTTGAGGTTTAAAATTACTTCATCAAAATCATCTTTCTTGTTTCAACATATGAGTCCACTCGAAGTTGATAGAAATAAACTCCGTTGGAAGGGATAAGCCGCGACTTGTTCTAGCAGAATTAAATTCAACTTCATATGTCCGGCAGGTTTTTCTTCGTTTACAAGTGTTGCGATTTCATTGCCTAAAATATCGTAAACTTTAAGTGTTACAAAATTTAAGGTTAGAATACGGTAATTGATTGTTGTAGAAGGATTAAACGGGTTAGGATAATTCTGACTTAAGTTGAAATCTTCTGGTGTTTCTTCTATCATTTCATCTTCTACAAATGTAATCCCTCCATTTGTTGTTCTGAGGATTTTGCCGCCATTTCCAACAGCCGTTCCGTTGTTGGCATCGGTAAATGATACTCCCCTGAGCAAACCTGCTGTTCCGCTTGCCTGGCTAATCCAATTTGTTCCTCCATTTGTTGTTCTGAGGATTGTGCCTGTGTGTCCAACAGCAGTTCCGTTGTTTGCATCGGTAAAGGAAACTCCCTCAAGATCATTTGTTGTTCCGCTTGGCTGACTAATCCAATCTGTTCCTCCATTTGTTGTTCTGAGGATTGTGCCGTCACTTCCAACAGCCGTCGCGTTGTTTTCATCGGTAAATGAAACTCCATAAAGATGATTTGTTGTCCCGCTAGCTTGGCTTATCCAGCTTGTTCCTCCATTTGTTGTTCTGAGGATTATGCCTGCAACTCCAACAGCAGTTCCGTTGTTTGCATTGATAAAAGAAACTGCATAAAACCACCGTTCTGTTCCGCTTGCCTGGCTTATCCAGCTTGTTCCTCCATTTGTTGTCCTTAGGATTGTGCCGTAACCACCAACAGCCGTTCCGTTGTTTGCATCGGTAAAGGATACCCCAAAAAGCCAATTTCCTGTTCCGCCTGTCTGGTTTATCCAGCTTGTTCCTCCATTTGTTGTTCTGACGATTGTACCTGCTGTTCCAACAGCCGCTCCGTTGTTTGCATCGGTAAATGATACTCCATAAAGATAATTTGTTGTTCCGCTTGTCTGACTTATCCAGCTTGTCCCTCCATTTGTTGTTCTAAGGATTATGCCTGAATCTCCAACAGCAGTTCCGTTGTTTGTATCGGTAAATGACACACCACGAAGATAAATTGTTGTTCCGCTTGTCTGGTTTATCCAGCTTGTTCCTCCATCTGTTGTTCTGAGGATTGTGCCTCCACTTCCAACCGCCGTTCCGTTGTTTGCGTCCGTAAATGATACTCCATAAGTTGTTGCTTCACTTGTCTGGCTTATCCAGCTTGTTCCTCCATTTGTTGTTCTGAGGATTATGCCCCCACTTCCAACAGCAGTTCCGTTGTTTGCATCGGTAAAGGATACTCCAAAAAGCGAATGATCTGTTCCGTTTGCCTGTCTTATCCAGCTTGTTCCTCCATTTGTTGTTCTGAGGATTGGACCTCCACCTCCTGGGAATTCTGGGTTTCCAACAGCCGTCCCATTGTTTGCGTCGGTAAAGGATACTCCATAAAAATGCGTTGATGTTCCGATTGCCTGGCTTATCCAGCTTGTTCCTCCATTTGTTGTTCTGACGATTGTGCCTGCGTATCCAACAGCAGTCCCATTGTTTGCGTCGGTAAATGATACTCCATAAAGATCATATATTATTCTTATTTCTTTTCTTTTTCCTTAATGGCATTTAGGATTTTTTCAGGAGTAATTGGCAATTCTTTAATTCTTACACCAATAGCATCTTCAACTGCATTGGCAATTGCACCAAGCACGGGAAGAGTAGCGCCTTCTCCAACCTCTTTTGCTCCAAAAGGGCCTTCCGGTTCATAACTGTCAACAATAGTCGAATCGATACGAGGGGTTTCAGCAGAAGTTGCAATTAAATAATTATGGAGATCGGCGTTAAGTAATTTTCCGTTTTTATCGAATACTTCATCTTCAAACAAAGTTTCACTTAATCCCATTACTACTGCGCCTTCAACCTGTCCTTCAACAGCCATTGGATTGATAGCAGTGCCGCAATCGTGTGCATCCCAAAAATCAAGGACTTTGACTTTACCGGTTTCCATATCAACTTCAACTTCGCAAACAGAAGCAGAAAATGAAAATGCCGGGGACGTGCCGACAGCAGCACCTTTATATGTTCCGCCTAATCCTTCCGGGGGTGAGTAATGTCCTTTACCTACAAGAGGTCCTTTTGTTGAAAAGTGTGCGTCCGCTGCTTTTTCCCATGGAATAAAATTTTCAGGATTATCTATTTCAAAAACTTTATTGTTATTAGCAGTAAGTTTTGATTCATCCAATTGCATAATTTCTGCAGCGGATTTTAAAACTTGATTTCTAATTTCTTCACCTGCCATTTTAGAAGCGTTGCCACCCATCAAAGTCACTCTGCTCGAATAAGCACCAAAGCCGAGTGGTGTTAAATCACTATCAGCAGATATAACGCTCATCCTGTCGAGAGTTATTCCCATCGCTTCCGCTGCAGCCTGAGCAAGGACAGTATCGGAACCCTGTCCTATATCTGCATCACCAACAAAAAGTACTGCTTTAGAGCCATCTTCCTGAATTTTAACTATTGCATTAGAATGAGGGAACTTTGATCTGTAAATAGGATAACCGGCGCCGGAAACAAATCCGCCGCAGCCAATTCCTATTCCTCTACCCGGTGGAAGTTTACCTTTCTTTTCCTTCCAGCCGGATCTTTTGCGAACCTTTTCCAGGCAAGCTGTTAATTCGCAGGAATGTATATCAAGATCGTTGCAAGTACGCGTTTCCGGCTGCATAGCGTTCTTTAATCGTATATCAATATGGTCCATTCCAATATCATCCGCAAGCATCGAGAGTAAAGATTCAAATGCAAAACGCGGATGCGGAGTACCGTGCCCGCGAAATGCACCGCATGGCGGAAGGTTTGTATTTACACGATAGCCATCGTATTTATAGTTTGAAAATTTATAGAGTGTTGGCAGCATAGATCCTGCATAATAAGTTGAGACTATACCGAAACTTGAGTACGCTCCGCCTTCAAGAACTGCTTTTTGTTTAACAGCTGTAATTGTTCCGTCTTTCTTCACACCAATTTTTAAATCGATGTACTGTTTATGACGACCCCTACCGTAAAGGTACATCTCCTCCCTGTTGAATCTCATCTTAACTGCACAACCAACTTTTTTTGCCAACAGTATTGAAAGAATTTCCAGCATGTTTGTAGCAGCTTTTGCCCCAAAGCCGCCGCCGCAGTTAGTCATTATCACTCTTATATCGCCAAGAGGTAAATTTAAAATGCGGGAAAGCTGGTGATGAACATAATGAACTACCTGCGTGGAAGTGTAAAGCGTTACTCTTCCATGCCTGTCCCACTCAGCTATTGCAACGTGAGGCTCCATCGGGTTTTGATAAGTACGGTTTCCAACAAATCTTTCCTCACGAACAAAATCAGCTTCGGCAAATCCTTTTTCAATATCACCAAAGTGATGATCTACACGGGTATTGATATTATGTTCATATTTATCATCGAAAAGGCGCGGGGCTCCCTCCTTCATTGCTTCCATCGGATCGAAGACTGCAGGGAGTTCTTCATACTTAACTTCAATTAGTTTGATGGCTTTATAACATGTTTCTTCATCAATTGCAGCAACGGCTGCAACTACATCGCCTACATATCTTACTTTATCTTTTGCAAGAACATTTTCATCATAACGCGGGGGTGAAGTTCCATAGGATATATCTGTCACGTCTTCACCTGTAAAAATTGCTTTCACACCCGGCAGTTCTAACGCTTTTTTTGTATTGATTGATTTTATTTTTGCATGAGGAACAGAGCTTAAGAGCAGCTTACCGTAAATCATATTTGGTAGTTTTATATCATCTGTATATAATGCCCTTCCTGTTGCTTTATCGGGGGCATCTATTTTTGGTAATCGTTTACCAACAACAGATAAATTCATAGCTGATTTTTGCGGCTGGTACTCAATCGCTTTCGGTTCTTTCCCTTTCAAATAATCTTTAGCAACATCAACTGCTTCAAATATTTTTGTATAACCTGTACATCGGCATAAGTTGCCTGATAACGCATCTTTTATCTCTTTCTCACCGGGATCAGGATTTTCATCAAGAAGAGATTTCGTTCTTAATATCATTCCAGGCGTGCAGTAACCGCACTGGATAGAACCTTTTTCAACAAAAGCTCTCTGAATTGGATGAAGCTCCTCCCCTTGTGTGATTCCTTCAATAGTAGTAATACTTTTCCCTTCTGCTTCAACAGCAAGAAGCAGGCAGGAGTTAACCGGTTTTCCATCCATCAAAACAGTACAGGCTCCGCAATCACCAAGTTCGCAACCTCTTTTTGTTCCGGTTAGATTGAGCTGATCACGAAGAAGATCCAGAAGAGTATGATTTGGTTTTACGGCGACTTCATGATCTGTACCATTTACATTTATGTTAATAATCTGTTTCACGAAGAGGTTCTATTTCTTTAATGATTTTTCAGCGCGCGCAATTGCTGTAATAGTTGCACGCCGGGTAAGAACTTTTACAAGATTACGACGGAACTTCGCAGTACCGCGTATATCATCAATCGGTAATGAATCTTTAACAGCTTCATCACCAACTTTATTCAATATTGATCTGTCTGTATCAAACTCTTTGAGATTGCTGCCAATTAATATCTTACTTGCTTTTATACTAATCATTGGTGTAGGAGCAACCGCGCCCACAACTATGCATGAATCAATGCATAAATTACCATCTGTCTTTATCATCACACTTACCGATGCAACTGATATAGCGGAAGCATTTCTTAAGCCAAATTTTGTAAAACAAACACCTGTTCCTGGTTCAGGGATCGGAACGACTATCTTCGTCATTATTTCTCCTTTCCCGATGGAAGTTTCTTTATGGAAGACGAAGAAATCTTTTAGTGCTACAATTCTTTTCTCATTTGTAGGAAACGATTTCTGCAGATGCATTGCTTGCAATAAGAACCGGAGCCATATCGCAGCAGGAAGCGCCTGTACATAGATTTCCTCCTACCGTTGCAGTATTTCGTACCTGGTCGCTGCCAATTAATGAAGCAGCTTCTGATAAAGCCGGTAATTTTTCTTTTATTAATTTCGAATTTTTTATTTCATTATGAGTTACGGCGGCCCCAATTAACAGATGGTTTCCGGATTCTTCAAGAATTTTAAATTCCTTGATTCCTGATAATGAAACAATATTATCATTATGTCTAAGCCCTTTTTTTATTTCAACCAGTATATCAGTTCCACCTGCAATAGCAGCCGCATTTTTTTTACTCTCCAGCAGTTTGCAAGCTTCCTGCAATGTTGTGGGTTTATGATATGTAAAATCCGGCAGATACAATCTTGTTCTAATCTTTATTTAGTATATAAATTTCCTGTGTAATAAAACCTTTTCTTATTAATAGAAATTTTTATTTGTAAGTACATCAAAGATCCATAATGCTTTCTGTTGATTTTTGTTTTTCGCTTTTTGCATTAGACTTTTTATGAGAGATAGCTTTTACCAAATTTGTAAATGTAAGGTTAAGAGGAGTACGGATATAGTGCTTCCTTCCGTAATCAACTATTTTACCGTTCATATAATCAATTTCAGTTTCTTTACCGCTGATTAAATCTACTGCGAGAGAGGGAAAGTGATCCCCTGCATTTTTAAGGTATCTTATACATAGCTTTACAAAGTTATCTCCTAATTTTATTTCTTCGGCTTTTGCTACTTCAATAGCTTCAAAAATAATCTGCTCAATAATTTCCAGAGTATCCGGATGAGCCATAGCTTCTTTCATAGTCAAATTAGAGATAGCACAGAGAGGGCTAAGAGCTGCATTAAGAATTGTTTTTTCCCAAATTTTATCTGCGATAACAAAAGAATCTTTACGCAGCGTTTCCAGGTTAGCACTTGTAAGAGTTTCAGAGAGCCACTCTGCAATATCTGCTCTGGAATCGTCGACCGATGCGATATAATTCGGGGGATTAAAAAAGGTAACATTAACTACGTTAGGTGCATGCAAATTACCTGCGAAGTTAACAACCATCCTTAATATTTGTGATTCATCAAAATGGCTGGTATACTTTTCCCTGATATCAATACCATTTTGTGCACTTAGCAAGAATAAATTTCCACTGACTTGTTCTTTAATCTGATCCAAGAACTGAATCAACGTGATAAGCTTTAACAGCACTTATCAGAACATCGATTTCTTGATCAAGCAGTTCACTTAGTGAGGAGTAAACATGTTTAAAGAAAATGCTTTTTTCGATTTTACCTGAGAGTTCAATACCATCACTTCTTATCAGGTTAATCTTTTTTTTCTCTATATCGCAGATATGCACTTCGCTGCCGGCTTCCTGCAAATGTGCTGCAAGGACCAGCCCGACAGGTCCTAATCCTATAATTCCGATTTTATATTTTTCAGGATCCATTTTTTTATTCCATTTGTTGAACAAATGTTTTATTGTTTTAGCTATTAATTAGAAAATCTAATTATTTTTTGCTGAGATGCTTTAAAATTCAAATGTAATCTATAAAATTTAAATGGTAATTAGAATTTATGATGGAAACTTATTTTCCTCCACTACTTTTATATTTTGATTCGGGCATCCACTGCCAAAACCTGGTCTTCAAATGCAATTATAGGATTCAAATCCATTTCCTGTATCATAGGTAAGTCGGTGATCAACTGCGAAGTGCGCTGGATGATTTCAATTACGCCATCTTTATCAATTCCCTTCTCTCCTCGTATTCCGTCTAAGCAATGGAGCAGCTTTAATAGATGAGAGCATATCCTTAACTTCCGTACGAGTAACTGGTGCGATTTTAAAGATTACATCTTTCAGTACTTCGACAAAAATCCCACCTATTCCGAACATAATAAGGTGCCCAAGTCCATTCTCTTCTTTTGCACCAACAATCAATTCCCTCCCACCAGGTAAATATTTCTGAATAAAAAATTTCATATCTGCTTCATCAAAATTTTTCTTCATTTTTTCTGTGGCGATTCTTACCTCGTTTTTATCTTTAAGATTTACTACTACTCCACCAACGTCACTTTTATGAATTATGGATTCAGAATCTGCTTTGATTACCATGGGATATCCTATTTCATCTGCAGCTTTTTCAGCTTCCTCAACATTACCGGCAATTTTCCAATCAGCAACAGGAATTCCATACGCAGCAAGAACTCCATATACTTCTTCCGCAGTTAGGATTTCACGATTTGATTTCTTCGCTTCCAATAATATTGCTTCGGCTTTACTTTTAATTACATCATCGAAATTTCTTAACCTCATCTATTTCCCGTCTGCGTATTTCTCCAAAACGAGTCAATGCAGCTAGAGCTTTCGCCGCCATTTCAGGAAAATCATAGCAGGGAATTCCTCCCTCTTTCATAATCTTAGTAGTTTCTATCCACTGGGCTTTATCAGTCATGTAGTTGCAAACAATAGGTTTCTTTTTCAGTTTGCTAACCTCAGCCATTTCTTTAGCAACGCTTTCAGTATCAACAAATGGAGGCGTAACAAAATTGATGTAAATGCTGTCGATTTGATATTCTGCAAGTAGAGTATCCATTGCAGCACGGTAATGCGGCGCTGCAGCAGTTGCAAGTACATCTATAGGATTCTGAACGGAGGCTTCAGGATAAAGTTTATCCTTCAGAGGAATTTTTTGCATTGTTCTGAAAGAGGAGGAATTTCCAGTCCATGATCAACAAGTTCATCGGTTGCAATTATTGCCGGACCGCCCGTGTCTGTTATTAATCCAACACGATTGCCATTTGGAATTGGCTGGTTTGCAAACGCAATAGCTGCCTGGCACATTTCTTCTTCATCCCTGAATGTTATTATTCCAGTTTTATTAAAAATAAGTTCAGTTGAAAGCCCAATTCCGGCTAATCCGCCTGTATGAGAAGTTGCGGCTTTTGCACCTTCTTCTGTTCTTCCTCCTCTCATCGCAAGGATAGGTTTTTTAGCTGCAACTTCGTAAGCCATTTCCATAAAACCTTTTGGATCGGAAAATCCCTCAACATATAGTACTATCACTCTTGTCTTGTTCATCATCGCCCCAATACCTGATAATCTCTTCTATTGAAATATCACATGCATTTCCATTGGAAGCATAATATCTCATTCCAACTCCAAGATCGAAAAAGCGCTGCATAATTACTGCTCCTACTCCCCCACTTTGCGCCACAACAGAAATATGTCCTGGGTCCGGGTAGGTAAATGTAAAATCGCAATATGCTTTAATATCGGGATCAGAATTAATAATACCCTGGCAGTTTGGACCGAAAATCCTCACTCCGTACTTCTCTTGCTTTTGTACAACTTCTTTCTCAAGAGCTTCTCCTTCGGCACCAACTTCCTTGAATCCTGCACTATTAATAATGATAAACTTAACACCTTTTTTTCCGCAATCTTCTACTGCCTGAAGCACAAATTTCGCTGGAATGCTGATATGTGCAAGATCAACATCATTCGGGAACATCAGAAATTGTTTTATAGGCTTTTATACCTCTAACTTCATCTGCCTTTGGATTAATGGGATAAATCGACCCTTTATAATCATAGCGTAGAAGATTTTTTGTTATAACGTTACCAATGGAAAGTTCTTTTGTGGATGCCCCGATTATTGCTACAGATTTTGGACTGAATAATTTATCAAACATTTTATGAGTTCTCCTCGCTGTTATTATTTATTAAATTAACACCTCATTTATCTTTGTATTTTCTTTATAGTGGAATCACGAAAATTTCATCATTTGTTTTCCTTCAAGCTGTTCAATAAAAGCTTCTACATTTGTTTTAGTCTGCTCATCAGAGATAAGTCTCATGTCATTCAAGATCGCCGTTGATGGTAATACTCGGAATACCTGTTTCCCGTCTCAAGTCTTTGCGGCATACCATAACGATTATTCGAATTGTTAGGACAAGTTTTTGCATCGTGAAAAATAACTCCCATCTATATTAAAGAATTCTATCATCCTTTTCATATACTTTTCTTTTGCTTCATCTGATTTTACAATAAATAAGTTCCGAGTATGCTTTTGCCATACTCGTAAATGGGTCTTCAGGATCAAAATCTGTAAATATCCAGCTATTGCAATAGGTGGAAGCAAGTACACAAGCATTTAAATTTGCAAACAATTCCGAATGAGGTCTTAGTCTCCCCCAAACGGGCATACCTTCCCAATAAAGCCGGAACTGTTCATCTTCAACTGCACCTTCATCGTTTTTCACTCTTTCTTTCAATTCTTTTAGAAGTACTTTGTAATACTCAACGGCTTGTTCGGTTCCTCTTAAAACTACAGCAGGACCCATATGAATAGTTCCATCAAAAAATGTGAATGGGGACGGGCTGGTTGTAGCTGTTTCCAGGACTTCTTTCCAAAGCTCAGAACATTCTCTCGATAGAGCCACAACTATTTTTAGTTTCTCCATATCAAATTTATTACCCGAGATTTTTTCGAGAGGTTCTACCAAATTTTCAATCTGATTAGCAATAGATGGAATAATACTTCCATTAATTTCTGTTGGATTTCTGTGAGTATGAATGCCTAATGAAGGAACCTTGAGTTCCCTGGAATACCATGCAAACCAATCTTTTACATCCCTGCATTGATTAGTATTGTAAACTAAAACATCCGGTTTCGGAACATTTTCTATTCCTTCAAATGCTTTGGATAATGGAGTTATGCCTTTAATATAAGCGCCTATATCCGATGTGAGGTAAGAACAGATATCGGGAGAATAACCGATTGCATTAGCATCCGGGATAACTTCTGCTGCGAACGTGATGTGCCTAATAGGGCACCATGATTTTCCGGGTAATAAACATTAAATCCCATTGATAAAAGCAGCTCTGAAGGGCCAACGCTTGTACACCAGGCAACTTTTTCCTCCCCTGTTTTAGAAGCCCTGTCTAATTCATAAAAATAATCGGACATATATTTATTCATAAGTTTAGTCGCTTCTATTTTCTTCCGGGTTAATTTTTTCTCTTCGCCCATGAAAAATCCTCCAGTCCGATAAATTTTATTTTGCTTATTTAAAACATAATAAATTTAAATCTTGGTTATACATTAATGGATTAAATTTTTTCGTTTAAATATTTTTCAAAAATTATAAATTTTTATAATTCTTTTTCCAATGCATACAAAGCAGCACCTACAGCTCCGGAAAGCTGCGGGTAAGCCGGAACTAATATTTCTCTTTTAATCATTTCTTGTGTCATCTTAACCAGGTATGGATTATGAGCTACAACTCCACCAGTCATAACAATTTTTTCTGTAAATGAGTCCATTTCAATAATTCTCTTAATAACTGAAAAGAAGACACCCTTTACAATATCGGGTAACTTTTTTCCATTTCGTATATTTTCCAAAATTTCTGTGGCTGAAAAAACAGTGCAGTAACTTCCTAATTTTACCATATCTTCCGATTGGCATGCAAGTTCATCCATATCTTCAAGAGGAATATCAAGTCGTGCAGACATTTCTTCCAGGAATGCACCCGTGCCTGCAGCACATTTTCTGTTCATTTTAAAACTTGAGCGCTTACCGCTTTCGTCAAGCTTAATTATTTTATTATCCTGCCCGCCAATATCAATGATGGTAATTGCAATTGGGAAATAGTGATGACATCCTTTTGCGTGACAGCCGATCTCCGTCACCGTCTCACCTGCATACGATACATTCCTTCTTCCATAACCGGTTGCTACCGATCGGACAATATCCTTTTCTTCAACATTTGCCATTTCCAGGGATTGTTTTAAGCAAAGATTGGCTGTGATGGTAAAATCTGTACCCGATTTTTCTACAGAGTGGCCAACTAAATTTTTATCGGAATCTATAACAGCAACTTTTGTTCTCGATGCCCCCACATCGGCTCCAACAAAAACGGGCTGTGAATTAATTTTAGTCATCAATAATTCGCTTCCAAATTAAATACTCTTATCATAGTCAAGTATCCGTTCGCTATAGTTTTTTATTGATGGATGATTGTTCATCTCTTAAAGAATAAAATTCTATTTTGTAAATACTTCTTCATCTTTCCCTTTTAACTTCAAATACCTGAAGCCGCCCCAAAGTGCTGCGCCCAGAGCTCCTGCATAGATTGCATCAGGACTGGTTCTGATTTCAAACTCATATTTACTTTCTTTCGATAACTCGTCGATAGCCTGAATCATTCCTTTATTCATCGCCATACCCCCGGTAAGAAAAATGGGGGATTTGGCCTTTAGTGATGACAACAATCTCACCACCCGGTTGGCAATCGATAAATGAATACCCTTAATAATATCCGGTGTAGAAATTCCTCGAGACACCATATTAATAACATCAGTTTCAGCAAGTACTGCACAAATTCCGGATGGAGTTTCTGGAGCTTCTGCCTTGAGGGAAACATCTCCTACTTCTTCAATTGATAATCCCAGGTAACGCGAAATGTTTTCTATAAATTGTCCTGAACCTGAAGCACATTGCCCGGTCATCTTATAATCAAGCACTTTGCCATTTTCATTTACTTTAATTGCTCTTACGAAAAGTGCTCCCATATCCACAACGGTTTTCACACCGGGTGAAAGAAACACACCGCCTTTAGCGTGAGTTGTCATACTATAGAAGTGTCCCGTTTTTCTCTTTACCATCTCACCTTCCCCGGTAGATGCAAGATAGATAACATCCTCATAATTCAGCTTATTTCTTTCCAATAATAAATCAAGCAGCTCTTCGGCTACTGAAGAAGGATTTCTCTTCCTTATCTTTTCAATCCGTTTATCAATAATCACTTGTTCATCGCCATACTTCATCAGCAGCGCTTTTATATAATTTCCTCCAACATCAATTCCCAATGTGTAAAGTTTATGGCTCATATTAATTAATGTTTTTTACTTTGTTCTGTGATTTCTTACCCGGCAGGTCTGCTCTTAAATTCCTTCGTGCAAACATTGCTCCTCCTAATGCACCCATAAAGATAGAGTCTGTATCAATATTAATGGTTATATCATTTCCATAACTTTCATATATCATATCCTTAATGTACTTTAGAACAGCTTGATTACGAGCAACACCACCGGTAAAAGTAAACTCATTCCTCACTCCGCCGGAACGAGCAATTAAAGACATAGCCCTGATCACAATTGATCTATGCAATCCAGCAAGAATATCTTCACGCTTTTCACCCACATTTAAAAGTTCCCTGATTTCTGCACCAGCAAAAACAGTACAGGTAGAACAAATGTTCACTTCTTTCTCAGCATCAAGTGCTAACGGTCCTAATTCATTAAGTGAAAGACTGAATTCGTCAGCTACATAACCAAGATATCGTCCACACCCCGCGGCACATCTGTCATTCATGTGAAAACTTGTAACTAATCCATGGCTATCTACCTGAATAGCTTTTGTATCCTGCCCGCCTATATCTAACACAGTTTTTGTATTAGGAAAAATTGCATGTGCGCCAAAAGCATGACACAGGATTTCCGATTTTATACTATCTTCGGGGAAAGGAAGCAGCGCTCTTCCATAACCGGTTCCAACCATATTCGCTATATGTATTTCCATTTCAGCAATATATTCAATGTGGTCTTTTAATGATTCTGAAACGGATTGATAATTACCTTCAAGCAGGTGTAATTCAACATCGAAGTGAACACTTTTTTCTTCATCACCTGACCTTCCAACGCCATTATATTTTTCATCAAGGATTTCAATTGATTCATGAACCAATTCAACAAAATTATAATCCACCATTTCATTTTCCACCGGGGTTATGCTTTTATCAAATGCGAGCATCAGCGGTTCGAAATAATCTTTATCAAGTTTTTCAACTTCTGCATGATACTTTTCACCAATCACATCCCGGAAGAACTGGTTTTTTCCACCCAGATATCCGTGCAAGTATTCATTTTTTATTACTGGTCCAATGCTGGAGATTATTTTATCAACATAAGGGGAAAGCTTTTCTTTAAGTTCATTAGTAAATGATGTGTTAACAGTTTTTTTAAGTTCTTTATGAAGAATATCAAGCCGCTCATTAAACTGAAGATATTGGAAAACAGCTTTCAAGTCTTCTATATATGTAAGCTTTTCCGGGTGATCTTCTATTTCATTTTTTAATTTTCTTTTCAGCAAATTAAACCTTGCGTCAAAAGTAGCTTCGAGGCGCGCAATATCTGCAGCAACTTTATAATTAGCCCGTGTGTTCGTAATTCCTCTTCCAATGATTTCATCTCTTTCATTGATGATAATAGCTTTGGATGTTGTTGATCCGAGATCAACTCCTAAATAATATTTATGCATATTTTAGAATTCTACTATTCAATAATTAATTTACGCTGTTCCAGCATCTGGAAGAAAGATTCCAACCGATTTTTAATATTTGCATAAGAAAAATATCTTGGATCAACCAGGTCGGATTCAATAAACCCAACTGGTATTTCAAGTTTCTCTTCCAGCGTCCTCATCATTAACAACTGCCCGGCAGAGAATGAGTTACAACTTTTTATGGAATTAACAAGGAAGCCGTCTGCATGGTAATCAGTTATACATTTTTCAAGCAGATCAATCCGCTGGGGAAGATTTAAATTTGTATAACAGTTCATACAATATTCGGCAAGGCTTTCCAGCGGTCTTTTCGGATCATGACGGAAGCCCATATCGTAAACGCCGCCAACTTTTGTATAGGTTGATGCAACAATAACAGCTCCAAGATCATAAAAGAGTTTCCAGAACTCGCGGAAGCTTGTCCAGTTTGGCGGGCCTTCCACAACAAGCCGGAACCTTTCTTCTTCAATTTCACCCTCCGGTGTAACGGGCCCCAATCCTTTTTCAACTCTTTCCAGGATTTCTTTGTAAAGTTCCTGGTAATAATCTACTGCTTCGGGTGTTCCCCTGAATCCAATATTAATAGGGCCTATATAATAAACACCTGCAAAGTATGCATCGATCGGTGAAGGAACATTCTTAGTTGTATCAAAAATATCAACAATAAAGTTTTCAGTTTTAACAGAGTTTTCAAGTATACCTTTTAATTTATCTTCATCATATTTAATTCCGGACACCTTTTCCATCTTAGGAATAACTTCTTCCTTTAACTGATTAACCATGTACTGCCTCATCTCTTCGGTAATTTCACCATCTTTCTGGTAAGGAGTGTGAAGCATTGCAATTTCTGCATTAGGGTATAAATCTTCAAGTGATTCAAACCACTTTAGAAAAGTGAAACAGCCGGTATAACTTAACAGCAGCAGATCAGGATCAGGAATCTTTTCGCCAGTGGGACCAATATTGCCTTTAAGCATCATCCCGATATCACACTTAACATAAGTACAAACATCTTCGGAATGCCCATACTTTTCAGCTTCACGGATATAATCACCCGATTTTTTTCTCATACCTGATTGAAGCGCATTTATTTCCGGGTAAACAGGCAGCAGATCAAATGCGTGGATTAATTCAGAAAGATTTCCCGGCACAAAAGTGTAAACAACTTTTTTACCAGTTTCCTTTGTGGTGCTTAAATCTTTAAAAAGTTTTCCCGCCATTTCCTTCTGAAGAATCATGCTTCTTTCTTTTCTAACTTCCGCTTTTTGTTTTGTTGCCGATGACATATTAATTCAACTTTTATTAATGATCTTTATTTAACCTGCTGCTACTTCTTCTCCCCAAAGTTTTATTGAATCGGAAAACGCTCCCACCTGCTCTTTAATATTCTTAAACTGACCTGTATTTTCTGCATACTGAATACTGATATAACGAAGATTTATTTCATCACAAGCTTTTTCAAAGATTGGTATATCCAGCAATGCAGGATCGCAGAAACTAGGCGCGGCGAAAATTATTCCATCAACATTTCGTTGTTTGGCAAGCTCAATCAATCTTGCTTCTTTAGGATTATCAACATCATAAACTGAAGAGGAGAAAGTGCTTTTGGTAAGGTATCCTTTTACTAGTGCATTTAGCGGGTCATCTGTGCCAGCATCAACATCTCCCTGTATCCATCTTGAACCGATCATAAAATCATCTTCCACAATATAACATCCGGCGTTCTCAATTGTTTTTATTAATCCAACCGGCGGCTGTTCGCAGAAAGAACCGGACACAAGTATTTTTATTTTATCCATCGGTTCGCCCGTTTCCTCCTGAAAAAAATCAGAAACTACTTCCAACATTTCATTATGTTCTTCAACCGGGATAACCAAACCTGCGCGGACAATATAATAAACTTCTTCTGCTGTTAACCTCCATGGAAATTGTTCTCTTATATCATAAATCTTTTTTATCAATTCTCTATTTTTATTATAAAGTTTTATTGAATGGTTTAATGCTTCGGTAGTTACCTCTGCTTTGTTTATTTTTTTAATAGCGTTAAGAACGTGATCAAGTTCGCTTCTATAAAAGGTTCCTCCAATCTCCGGTTGAAAATTCTGAGGGAGATCGAAATAGCTGGCAAATTTGCCTTTGCCCAAAATCTGAAACATACCGGAAAGATTTCTTATAACATCACAAATTGCAGGAAAGATAAAGCCATCAATTCCTTCAAAGTGATTATCCAAAGCAAGTTCAATAATTCCTCTTGGAATGCGGCATATATACGATTGATAATATGCATCTCCTTTTATAATCTGTTTTCTGTCCCCTACACCGTAAATTCCCACTGTCATTCCATTTGCTGCATGAACAATTTCCCTCGGGAAATAGACCGGCATATGCCCGACTAAAACCCTGCTACTTTCTTCGGCTTTCCACTCTTTGGCTCTTGTAAAATTCAAATCGAATGCAAGGTCTTTACATTTTTCTATTAGATTCTTAATACTTTTCATTTATTTATTGTGAAGTAGAATTTATTAATATACCGTATTAGCTTTTCTTGATAATAAGACATTTTTGTCTGAAAATCAACTTTAATAATTAACAATTGTTTTCATTATTAGCTGTTGTTGATATACATGTTCTAAATAATACTTGTTTTTTACTCATATGAAAGGTTTCTGCTATATATTGAATTGCTGTTTAAGATTAATTAGAGTCGTGGGCAGTAAATTTTAGTTTACTCTGCATCCTTTTTTCGCGTGTAGAGGATTTTATATTTCTCCGGGTTGACTAAAAAACATTCCTTGCAATACTCCTCAGGCAGATGTTCAGGATCAACATCTTTAACCATTACTTCAAACCCAATTGATTCATACATTTCAACCTGTTCGTTCACACGATCGTTATCGATGATACTTCTTCTATCCCAATCAGCCATCTTTTTATTTTTTAAATTATCCATCATTTTCTAAAAAAGATCGTCAAGATTATCACCGGAATCAGGCATCTTTACCATGCTTCTGGAGGTATTGCTGTAATAGTTCACTCTCACGTTTAGTAAACATCGGATCTGCTTCATAAATAAAATATGATGCTCTCTCGTTGTCATCCAGTATTTCCAATAAGGTTTCTTTTATATTATCAGTGCCTTTAATATTGTATACTTCCTTGTTTTCATCAAGAAGTTGAATAACTCCTTCCTTCGAAGGAATTGACTCGATAACCTTAGCATCAAACTTCAGATATTTTTCAGGTAGAAGAGGATTGTGTCTGAAGTTCAGGCGCAGATCACACCGAAGACATCTACTTCCTTCTTTAATCGCTGAATCTTCTTTATAAGTTAACTCAACCGGATTAAAGTTTAATCTTCTTTTATCGGCATCAATATAATTAACTTTCTCCCTCTTTAAAGTGCCAAAGCCTTCTTCGCGTCCGATATACATTTGATTATCATTATACATATCGTCTTCACCATCAATTACACTATCTCCACCTAGGAATATATCTATTGATCTTGCGGCTCTTCTACCATGACCTACAGCATCAATTACTGATGCGGGTCCTGAAACTATATCACCGCCCGCAAAAATTCCTTCAATATTTGTTCCCAGTGTATCCCAGTTTACTTTGATTATCCCATCTGAAAAAACAGATTGTTTGATTTCGTCATTCAGAAATCCAGTATCTGCTTCCTGTCCAATACAAATAATAACTTCATCTCCTGAAATTATGTCAGTAACAGATTCGTCATAAGTTGGAGCAAAAATTCCACTTTCGTTAAAAACACTTGTGCATTTTTTAATTTTGACTTCTACTAAATTTTTATCATCTGAGTTTATTACACTGCCGATACCCCAGTCGTTTAAGATTTCTATTCCTTCTTCTTCAGCTTCTTTAATTTCAGTTTCATAAGCAGGCATTTCACCTTTTTGCTCCAGACAAACGATTGTAACCTTTTTAGCTTTTAATCTGATTGCTGTACGAGCTGCATCGGTTGCAACATTTCCACCACCAATTATTATCACAGATTTTGAATCAAAATAATCTGAAGCCAAATTATCTTTGACAACGCTGTTCAAAAATTCAATTCCGTATCTAACCTGGTCAACTTCATCACCTGCAACTGGAATTGGCTTACTCTTTGATAATCCCGTTGATATAAAAACAGCATCGGCACCATTCGCTTTTATAGACTCAATTGTTTTATCCTTACCGATTGTAATATTCGTCTCAACTTCAACACCACTTTCCAGAATTCTGCTTATATCTTTATCTAAAATTTCTATTGGTAATCTGTACCCTGGAATTCCATACCTTAACATACCACCAAGTTTTTCTTCTTTTTCATATACTATAACAGAATGTCCTTTTAATGCAAGAAAATATGCTGCCGTTAGACCTGCCGGTCCGCTTCCAATAACAGAAATTTTCTTTCCTGTTTTCTTTTTTGATTTTTCAAGCGGGGGCAAAGTGCTGTTGCTCATTGCAAAATCTTTTATCATACGGATGTTAACCGGTTCGATTATTTCTGTCAGAAATTCAGAGAATTCATTTCGCCTGCATTCAACTTCGCAGGGATGAAAACATATTTTACCGAGGACAGATGGAAAAGTTAATCTTGATGCTATTACTTCAGCTGCTTCCTGGACTTTTCCCTTTGATACAAGACGAAGATATAAAGGAATGTTCACTTCGCCGGGACAAGCGGCTCTACAAGGGACTAGTTCAGAAAACCCTTTTAGTTTAGGTTTGGCTTTATCTAGTAAAGCACCTGTAGGACAGACCTCAACACAGGAGCCACAGAATTTACACTCTGCTTCATTTAACATTGGGCCGTTAACTGTACCGATTATTAGCCTATCATTATTAATGACTCCACCTAGTGCATAAACTCCTTTTACGTACTGGCAGACTCTTACGCAACGACCACAGGCAATGCATAAATTAAAATCGCGGTTAAACAATGGGTCGATGTTAATTTTCGGAAGATTTGTATACTGATATCTCGGGGTTTCAGGAGCAATGCCAACATAATCTACAACCCTTTCAAACTCGCAATTTCCAAGAAGCTCGCAACATCTTTCTTCAGCAGGTACATTGCCCGGACAAACATCTGTTACTGGAATGCATCCTTCCCTCTGACCGCATGTAAGACAGGAGTGTGGGTGAGTTGCCAAAATGGGGATTAGGTTTTGTTGTCTTCGCTTCCTGATATTTTCGTTATCGGTGGTTATCTTCATCCCGTCCTTCACTTTGGTTTTACACGAAGATATCGGTTCTTCCTCACCGTTTACTTTTACAATACACAATCCACACCCCGAAATTGATTCAATCGATGCATCTGTTTCATTGGTAAATTTATTTTCTCCCTGGTAAACCACCTCCGATAATTCTAATGAATGGAATGGCGGCAAATCGGGATGACTGCATATTGTTGGGATGTAAATTTCAGCGGAGCGCGCAGCTTCAAGAATTGTATAGTCGTCGGTGAACTTCAAGCATCTTGAATATTATCCATTAATGACACAGCGAATCTATTATTTGATTACCACGAGTGAGTTATTGCTTGAAGTTCACAAGCAGCAATACATGGTTCCTTACTCGAATCATTATCAGTTTTACATGGCGCACATGAATATTTAATCTTTTTTCTGTGCTCATCTTTTACTACTGCCATTTTATCTTCCTCAAGGGGATCGTATTCATTTTCCACAACTTCAAGAACTCCTGCCGGACATACAGGTATACAATCTTCACAACCATTACATTTATCTGTATCAATAGTTATGAAAAATTCTCCCGATCCGTCTTTATAGCCAAAATTTGCAATCATAATATTACTTTTACTTCCTGGCTTTTTCTGCCAATACTTTTGCGAAAAGAGCAGCACCCAGAGCACCGGCTATTTGAGTATCATAATCAGTTTTGAGTGTTTCAATCCCAATTTCTTTTTGAAGCCGGTTTACTACTCCGATATTTTTTGCAATACCACCAGTAATAACAAAATCTTTTTGAATATCCAATCCTTTCAAGTAGTGCTACAACCCTATGCGCCATTGCAGAGCTGTAAGCAGCAAGAACTTTGTTTTTAGGCCATCCCAGTCGCAACAAACCCGTCGCTTCCGATTTTGCAAAAATTACACAGGTACTACTGACAGGTTCCGGCTCCTCATCAATGTCAAAAGATAATTCACCGACGTCTTCAATAGATAAGGATAATAGGTCTGCGAATACTTCCATTCCCCGTCCCGTTCCTGCTGCACACTTATCGTTCATAAGAAAATTTACAACCTTACCCTTCTCATCACATTGGATTGCCTTACAATCCTGTCCTCCCATATCAATCAACGTACGTACGGTATTGCCGTACATGAGGTTTGCACCTCTTGCGTGACATGCAATTTCGGTAATCGTCTTATTGGCAAATGGAACGTTTACTCTACCGTAACCTGTTCCTACTACATAATGGATATTCTCAAGTTGCATATCGTTTTCTTCTAATGCCCAGTTCATAGCATTTTGAGAACTCATGGGGCTATCAGAACCGGTTCTCATATTTGAATATGCGTAGAGTTCACCATCAACCAGAATAACTGCCTGCGAACTAACCGATCCTACATCAACACCGGCACTTACAGTTGTTCCAGATTTCCAATCAATTGTATCGCTCTTCCAATTATATTCTTTCCAGCGCCAGAATTCCTTTGCCATTATAAAATCCTTTTATTTTATTCGGACTAATTAGTAATTAAAGCAGCTCCGTAAGCTCCAACATATTCCGGGTCATCAGGAATAATTATTTTTTCCTGAAGGTCAGTTTCAAGAGAATTAATAAACCCAGTATTATAAGCAACACCCCCTATCAGGGCAATCTCTTTCTCAAAACCTACTTTTCTAACCATAGATGTTATCCTCGATGCAACGGCATCATTAATTGCTTTGGCAATATCTTCTTTAGGTGTTTTTGCATGCAGAAGAGATACTACTTCCGATTCTGCAAAAACAGCACACTGAGCATTCATCGGGATTTCTTTATCAGACTTCAAGTGAAAGGTCCCCAAATTCCTTAAGGGGAATTTCAAGTGCACGTGCCATTGCTTCCGTAAACGATCCGGCTCCCGCCGCACACTTCTCATTAATTGCAAAGTCAACTATTTTCCCTTCTTTATTACAACGGATACTACGTCCTTCTTCCGCACCTACATCTATTACTGTTTGTACCTCAGGATACAAGCTTGTTGTTCCTTTTGAGGCGGCAGTTACATCGGTGATACTTTTAGTTGCAAAATCCACAACTTTACGTCCGCTGCCTGTAGATGTAATGGAATTTATTTCGTCCCGTGAAATACCTGCTTTTTGTAATACCTGTTAAAAAGTTTTGCTACATTCTCTTTACTTTCAAAACCTGAGGAATTTGATCCTTTGCAATTACATTCCCATCTTTAATAACCAAAACCTTTATGAATTTTGCACCGACATCAATACCAACTTGTATCATATTAACCTCAAATTATTTTTCGATTATAGAAAATTTCTGTCTTTCATTTGAATAATGTTTCTTACTTAATCTTCAATCTGTTCCAATCCAAGAGTTTCCATAAACGAGTCTATCCGGGAACTTGTTTGTGCTTCATCGAATTCCCTTTCATCACCCATATTACCTTCAAAAGTCATTACAGGAAACCCTCATCAATTAGAGCAAGGCGGTTTTCAGCTATCCCAATGGAAAGTCCTTCACATCCACGATTATAGTGAAGCATTATACCGTTTAGCTTCCACTCTTTGGCAATGCGGGTCATCATATCGCTTTTAAGATGGGGGGAATAGAAATGCTGCCATTCCGGTTTACTCAGATTCCAGTCAGTAAGTATTTTAAGTGCCTGATCTCTGTTTTCAATTTTGATTCCTTTTTGCTTCGGAGTTGTTCTTGGTCCCCATGAGCCGTCTTCTTTAATCTTCCCATACTCCTATTAAGCCAAACGTATATAATGATCCAACCGAGACAGCGCCAAATTTTTCAAGATACCTGAATACTTTGAGAAATCCCCAGGGTGGCTGGGTGTCAGACATAAGCCTGCATCTTTCATGCTTTACTGCAGCAATCTGATTTTCTACACGATATTTTACTTCATCAAGAAGTTCCTCGTAGAAATCAGCAACTTCTTTTGAGTGCTTTTCAAGCGTACCGAGAACATAGAGTGAAAACATTGACTTTTCATCCAGAGGTGCTGGTACAGCTTTGTTTAACTCACAAATCTCAGCCCATACAGAAGTAGATCGGCATTCATTATTCACCGCTTCAATTAGTTTTTCATCATTATACTCTCTTCCGGTTGTTTTTTTAAGCCAATCAATTCCGTCATGCATTTGATTAACAATATATTCTACGCGGTTATCAGTTACCTCAGTGTAAGGACCGACTGCAACATCAATACAAAATGTTGGAATGCCTCCCTCCAATTCTGAAGCAACCTGGTACCACTTTGCATGGCTGCAGCAAATATGATCCTGCCACATAAAATCCGGTTTAGGAAATTTTCCTCCGAATGCATATTCATCAAGTATAACCGATCCCCAATAGTTTCGCATATAGGAACACAAGTCCCTTGCATAACCTCTTTTCTCAACTGCTTCAAGGCAGCGAAGTGAAAATTCCTTATCAAAAGCAATACTGGCTCCATAAGGTTCGCCTGTAATGGGATAAATATCATCACCGAGTCCTGCCGGGATTGCGCCAAAACTCCACGCTCCTCCTGCCCATCGCAGCCCCCCGTTATCATGAGCATTTGCGTAATTCTTATAAAAATTATTTCTTATTTCTTTTGCTTTATTCCAGCACTTTAATTGTTCTGTTTTGTATGTTGGTATTTTCATAATCCTTCCAGGTTTTTAAGCAAATAAATCTTCTTCCTGAAGCATTTCCAAAAATGCTTCAACACGAATTTTAAATTGCCCGATAGGAACTGTAACATCAAACTCAAGAAACAGAGTTTTTATACCGGCATTATTCAGTTCCTTTGTAAGTGCCGGGATATCGAGCTCGTGCGGATCGCAGAATTTCTGCTGAATGACAATGGCTCCTTTTACATCGTAATCTTTAGCCAATTTTATTATATGATCAATGCGAGACCTATCCATCCAGTCTTTACTCGGGCAGGCAGGTCGCTCAACATACCCTTTGCTATTAGGCCAAGCGGATCACCACTATCCTCTTCCACATTATTCCAGAAATATCTTGTGCCGATACAATGGTCTTCGATCACGATTGTCCCATCAACTGATTCAACCATCTGGACAAAAGGTATATCATCGTTTTCACTTCCTAGCAGCATAAGTCTTGTTCCAGTGTTTTTTTCACCGCATCCGATTTTGAGTTTTTCAAGTAATTGTGTGAGGGCTTGTATATGCTCTTTCTTATCAACCAACTGTTGAGAGATAGCCACCTCCATTGTTTCTTCACCTGATATCAGAGGGTTTTCTTCTTTCTTATATTCATAGAGCTGATGCATTAAACTACGGTTTTCATTCATTAGCCTTATTCCTGCTCGAATATCTTCATCAGTAATATTTTTGCCAATCCATTTCTCTATTTCTGATTTAAAGGCTTTCAGCTCACCCATGAGATAAGTTACAGCATGCGGACTTTGAACATTGTTAGGCATGGGAAGATAATATGAGAAATCAACTGGTATATGTTTTATCCAGCTTGTATATGCCTGCCGGATATGCAAACATGATCGGGCGATCATAATCCCATCAAGATAATCGTACCTACCTTTTAAACCCTGGGCAAGGCAATCTCTGCAAAAAGGACAAAACATTCCAAAAATGTGTGGTTCGGTAACATCTTGTGGTTCGTGCCCGCCAAGAATTCGAACAGGAAGTATATTTGCGGCGTATAAAATTTCTTCGGGAACATAAGTGCAGAAATAGCCAACAACTTTTCCCCCTGTTTTTTCTTTCCAGGCTTTTGCATAGGAGTGTCTGTTTTTGTCCCAATCCCTGAATCGATTTACCATTTTAAGACTCCTTTGATTTCGTGAAGTGATAGACTTATATTTTTTATTGGTATGCTCAAAGAGAGTAATTGGATATATCATAAATTACTTATTACAGCTACAATAAAATGATTCCCTGAAAATCTAAACTAGATCATTTTAGTTTTGACTAAATATCTATATTTTATGATTCCCGTTTAATTACAGTGGCCATTGTTACACCGCCGCCGCCGCATATTCCTGCCACTCCGTAAGTTTTGTCTAAACGCTTCAGAGCATAATACAAAGTACCAATTATTCGGGCACCACTAATTCCCGTTGGATGACCAAGGGCTATGGCACCACCATGAACATTAAGTTTATCTCTATCCCACTTCAATACTCTTTCATTCGCAAGTACCTGGATAGCAAATGCTTCATTTACTTCTATAAGATCCATATCATCTAAACTCATTCCGGCATTTTCCAATGCGGCGGGTATAGAGAGAGCAGGTCCTTCACCCATTGTTGAAGGTCCAACTGCAACCTGGCTGTAAGATACAATTGAGAATAATGGTTTAACACCCAGCTTCTCTGCCATTTTTCTGTGTGTAATAACAAGAGCAGTAGCTCCGTCACTCAAACCGCAGGCATTACCTGCAGTAACGGTTCCATCTTTTCTAAATGCCGGTTTTATCTTAGCCATTTTTGCATTATCAATTTCATGTCTTATAGTTTCATCTTTATTAAATGTTATTGCGGGAGCTCTTCTTGTTGCTGGAATTTCAACCGGAACAATTTCTTCATCGAACCATCCATTCTTCTGGGCTGCGGAAGCTTTAAGATGACTGCCTATAGCGAATTCATCCTGTTCTTCCCTCGATATTTTATATTTATCAAAAAGGTTCTCTGCGGTTTCACCCATACCCTGACCTATCAACGGATCAATGCTATCGCTCCACCCATCCTCGATAACTTTATTACCCATTTTAAAACCATCCCAACGGGCTCCCTTTAATAGGTAGGGAATTGTGCTCATACTATCGAAGCCACCCACCAAGACAACATTGGATTCACCGAGACGGATTGACTGAGTAGCAAAGGCAAGTGCTCTCATTCCAGAAGGACATGCCATGTTTAAAGTTATTACAGGAACAGAATCAGGAACACCACCTTTTACTGATGCTGTCCGTGCGGGATTTGGTCCGTTGCCAGCCTGGCGGCAGCTTCCAAGTATAACGTCATCTATGCGATTGCTGGTAATTGAAGCACGGTTCACGGCTTCTCGAATAGCCGTTGCCCCAAGATCGTATGCAGGAATATCTTTAAGTGTTCCGCCAAATTTACCCATTGCAGTTCTTACCGCCGAAATGGCTACTATATCGTTTAGTTCCATGATATTCTCTATTTAATTAATTTACGGTTAACGAAGTACAATTTATACTTTAAATATACTGTCCACCATCTACTTTAATTACTTCACCGGTAATGTGGCGAGACATTTCGCTGCTTAGAAATGCTACAACATCAGCAACTTCATCAGGCAGTCCGATTCTTTTTAAAACTATCTCATCAATCGCCATTTTACGAACTTCTTCAGTTGCCTGCTTCATCATATCTGTTTCGATCAAACCAGGAGCTACCGCGTTTACGTTTACACCGTACTTTCCTAACTCTTTTGCAACCGTTTTTGTTAACCCGATAATACCTGCTTTTGATGCTGAATAATTTGATTGTCCGAATTTTCCGCGCAACCCATTTATAGAGGTGACGTTTACTATCTTTCCCGATTTTTGTTCACGGAATATTGGAGCAGCTGCTCGTACGTAATTAAAATAACCTTTAAGATTGATGTCGATAACACTGTCCCATTGTTCTTCAGTCATTTTCCAGATAACACCATCCCAGTTGATTCCTGCATTGTTGACCAGAATATCCAAACAACCAAACTCTTTTACTACATCATCAACCATTTTTCCCGCATCACTAAAATTTGAGATGTCCGCCTGTACCACGAGTCCTTTACGCCCTATAGCTTTTACTTTTGCTATTACCTCTTCAGCTTCATCTTTATGTTTCCGATAGTTGATTGCTACATTTGCCCCGAACTCAGCAAGTTTAAGAGCGATAGCGGAACCAATTCCTACGCTACCACCTGTTACAATTGCAGATTTTCCTTCAAGATTAATTCCGGTTTGATTATTTTCCATTTTCTTTTTCTAAGATATTTATTGTTTATACTAAACTAGAAATTCAAATACAAAATACAGTTTCTATTGTTTTAATAAAACAATTTAGTGAATCAAAAGAAGAAGATTTATTTTAACAGGAAGTTGTGCTAGATTTTTAAGTTTATTATTATTTTGATACTGTTTTAATTCTGTGGGATTAAAAGTCTTTGCGGATTAAATAAAGGAGAGCAGATTGTTCAATAACAATGGAGAATTTACAATGCAAGTTGCACTGATTCCAGGTCGCGCAATAATCTTCTTATCAGTTCTATTTTTATTCCTCTGCTCAACAGTAGTTACTGCTCAGGATACTGCACCCCCGCTTCTTACTAAGATATTCACCAACTCTATGACGTTGAACAATTTAATAATAATAGATCCCGATGGTAACTTTGAACAAGTGAAAAAGATGAACGATGAACTCATCCAGGATATTGCTCTTTTTAATAAGCAGCATGGCAATATGAAACTCCCTCCTAAAAATTACGTGACTCTTTGTTATTGTGAAAAGGCATCGGTTACCATCGTTAATAATAGTGTTTTACGAGTTAGCAGAGATGAGGTTAAATGCCAGCTTAAAGGAACTGCTAACGCTGTATTAATTCAGAGATATCAATATGATCTTTCTACAAAAACAAGAACTCACATTGATACACAATTACTTACGACTTGGAATACTCCACTTAATTTTAGTGTCGAAAAATTTTCTGGTTGGATGATGATATACAACGGTCGTAAACAGGTAAAGTCTCCTTTTACAGGATACGAATTTTTGACGGATCCGCAAAAGAATTATACGATCGCAATTCAACCATTTAATCGTTATGTGGATCAGGACAAAACGAACTACTCATTATATCTTTCATTTCCTGGGCTTGATTTCACTCCTGCGCAAAGACCCAATGGAGAATCCCTGGCTGATTGTAATCTTGCAATTGATGATTCTCTTACTGGTTCTGAATTTTCCAAAGCAATTGAGAATGGATTATTTAGAAAAACATTTAAAACCAGTTTAGGTTATTGTATTGAATCTGTTTTTGATATTGAAATAAAGTTCAAACCAACTTACCAGCTTGTAGTCACTCCTAAAGATGGATTTGAATCCTCAGGCCCAAACCCTGATGGAGTATTTGTACCAGGTTCAAAAACATACACGCTTAAAAACAGAGGCAATAATCCACTAGATTATAAGGTAACCAAGACAGCTCAATGGCTTGATGTATCTAATTCTACTGGAACACTTGCGCCTGGAAGTAAGACCAGTGTTAAGATTTCTATAAACGAGTCAGCAAAAAAGCTTAAAGAGGAAGAATATAAAGATGAGATTAAGTTTATTAATATGACTGATGGAAGTGGTAATACATCACGAAAGGTTATTCTTGAGGTTGGCGAAGAGCAAAAATGGCGATTATTCTTTACAGGTTACGAACAACGTCAATATGAAATTCCAAAGTGGAAAACTCCGGACAATAAGCCCATCAGATTTGGAGGACGCTTTGATTATAAACTAAGGGTGGAGTTTATAATAAAAAAGAAAAAGGGTAAGTGGAAATATAAAGAAGGATTAGTAACAATAGCTGATATTAACTATGGTACTCTTTATGATCCAACTTATTGGGGGACTAAGAATGAAAAGAGTAAGTATTTCTACAAAATTACAAGTATGAAGGGAAAAAATATCAACGGAACAGTTGATGATAACAAAGTACGTCTCTTTTGGCCCAGACCTCAACCTCCTCCCGAGCGATATGTTGAAGCGTTGTTTAGAAAACCCTGTAAACCAATGCCTGAGTGCTCGATATGGAAAGCTATTGAATATGCATCAGATGAATTTCTTGATAGAGCAGGGGATCATTATCTTGTTCTTAAAGATGGATGGGTAAGTCCTCAAAAGAAACCTTTCACCATTGAAAGGCCTAATGATGAACTTCGCTGGCTTAACTATCGTTACACTCTTAAAAAAATTGCACCTAAATAATGGTTAAATAATCTTAAGAAATTTGCTAAGGGGCTCAAGTTTGGTTTCATCTACAATTTACAGACCATCTTGTTGATTTCGAACACCTACCAGATCTTCATAATGGACATTGCTACAAATTATTAGTTTAATGACCTGTTATTAGGTATCAGTAATCATTGACTGATCACTTAAGTGTACTCTCATAATATTATCACTTCAATTCATTAAATATGAAACATTACCGACTGATCACACATCAGTCGTTCTTTACATATTGTCTATGATTCAATTGTTATGACGGTAGGAGAATCTGTACTACTGATTGACAATCAGCCGTTGCTCTCAAAGTATTTTAATTTATGAATAATGTTGGATTGATTAGGAGTTAATTTAGGATTGACTCAAGTTAATAGTTAGACGGATATTAAAATCTAGCCCTCAAATGATCCGATGAATTGAACAAATGTTTGTTCAACATAATTTTTGAACTGATCATTATTTAAGTCACTAAAATCTCCTGCTGGTCTTTGCTGCAAAACCATTTCAATCCCTTCCTTTGGTTCACTTATAAAATATTTAATTAAATTATTTCTAAATGTCTTAAACCAATTTGGAGCGTAACGATTAGAAAGTAGCTTAATTCCGTTAACGATGTTATCGAACAATGAAACATCGTAGGAGATAAAATTAAAAATATAATATAAATCTTTCGCTCGCTTTTGAATATCCTTACGTCTAATGAAAACCAGTCCTTTATTAAACACAAAAGCTGCTGGTTGTGGAATTATTACTTTCAGATTATTATTATTACGTTTATCTATAATCACATTGACATTCATTGTATTATCGATACATATTTTTAAATACTCTAATGTCTCGGCAACTAAGCCATCTTGAACTGTGATAGCATCTTTATCTCGATCATAACTTTTATCAGTTAAAAATTCAATTTCAACCGCATTATCTATAATGTTACCTTCATAATGAACAACTGGTGGTTTAGAATGGCCAAAAAACTTTTCTGAAAGTCCGGCTTCAGTGAGAATTTCGTGCACACTTTTATTTCCTTTAATACCGATCTTTTTTGGAACTAAAAAAATCATAGTCTTTTGTAAATAAATTAAATTTTTCCTTATCTCTTCGATGATATTTAAAATATAATATTTGAGCCCATCCTCCTCCAATGATAATATGATCCAAGTAATCATTCAATAATTGCAAGGTATTAAATATCTCATATCTAATTTTCTCATCCATTGTTTTCAGCCTGTATTATTTTCCTCAATTTGCGTTCATAAATTTTATCTGCCTGCTCTCGTCCTCTTAGAGGATAGTGATAAAGGTCTAAATAGAGTTGTAAATTAGAGACAACCCAAAGATCATTTATACTTTGCTTATTATAGAATACAGAGTTTTTATAATATGGAATTAGAAAAACCAGATTTTCTCCATTATCTACTCTCTTCAGATTTAATTTTTCAAATTTACTGATCATTTCTTTATTCTGTAAATAAATATGCACAACGTTAAAGGCTGAATAGTCATAGACTAAGTTACCACCTGCTTGGTATCCAAGTGCATATTGAATAAGGTTTAAATTTTGATTGTTTTGTTTTAGCTTATTAAAAATTTCATTCACATTTTTTGCAAAGCAATAGAATTTAATTTCTTCATTCTTTGAATAATCATATTCATCTACCCAATTTTCTATTATTTTTTTGGGATTTACTAAAGAGACCTTTGAGTTTGATTTTTTAACATAATTAATTTTCTCAAGTTCCCTAATCATCCTTGATACAAAACCAGGATTTAGGTTTACAGAGTCTGCAATTTCGCGAATACCCCATGATTTGCCAATATCATTAATCAAAATCCTTAATATTAATGAGGCTTTATCTGAGAATGGATTTCTACCCAGCCTTTTCTCAGGAAACTTGCTCTTTTCTCCTAACCTTTCAACATAAATTCCACCGATCGCAATAAACACATTACCAGAGAGATCTAAAAAATTTATTTCGGCATCTTTGCACTGATTTCTTTTCTCCTCACTTAGATACTTAGCAACTAATAATAGATTACTTTCTGGATAATTTTCTGCAACATAGCGTAGCTTTTCAATTTTATCTCGGAATGACTCAGAACTTTTCGATCTCCATACTTCTCCTATCAAGTTATGTTTCTTACCTTCAAAGTTTATCTCGGCTTCAAAATCTGATCGAAATCCGGCTTTTTTCTTTTGTTCATTGAGAATCTTCAAATTTATTCCTTTTAAGGGTAATAACTTGATTAGATTCTCTCTTATATATTCCAATATTTCTTTTTCAGCTTTCATTGTTGCTTATTTCATAATTGTTGTCCACTTGGGCAACAATATAAATATTGGCAACACAAATAGCAAAAAAAAATTAATTAAATTGATTTATACTATGCGCGAGCTTAAAAGGTTAAAAAATTTGATTAAATGATTAAAATTACAACTGATTATAAGTCAGTCGTGAATTTTATTTCATCAACACCATCTTCTTAGTTTCAACAAAACCATCAGCTTTTAGTTTATAGAAATAAACTCCGCTTGTTAATTCTTCTCATCAAATTCAACTTCATAACTGCCTGCTGGTTTTTCTTCATTAACTAATGTTGCAACTTCATTTCCTAAAACATCATAGACTTTAAGTGAAATAAAAGATTGTTTAAATAATCGGTAGCTTATTGCAGTAGATAGATTAAATGGATTAGGATAGTTTTGTGAAAGTGAAAATGCACTTGGGCTTATGTTTTCGTCATCTACCGACGGAAGGATCCCAAATTTGAAAAGAGTTTTGTGGTTACCAGCAACATAACCAGTATTTAGTGAAGGGATATGAACAGCTCTTAAGAAATTATTTGTCATACCTGCTCCCTCTACATTCCAGTTTGATCCTCCATTAGAGGAACGCAGAATTGAACCATTAACTCCAACAGACCAACCTTCATTTTCATCAAGGAAAAAAACATCAAAAAGAGAATTGCTATCTGGATTTGCCTGAACAAACCAACTCGTTCCTCCATTCGTTGTGCGAGCAATTATTCCATCTGTGCCTGCAACCCATCCTTGCATATCATTTACAAAGTAGATTGAGTTAAAGGTACCGGTTGGTGAAAACTGTTCTGTAAACGTGTTCCCATTATAGTAATAGATACTAGAGCTTCCACAAACCCAGACATTGTTTGCAGATGGAGAACTTGAACCCTTGAATGCTATACCAAGACCACTGTTTAAATTAGCTGTTCCACCTGCGGTTATACTGTAAACTGCTCCAGCATCACCACAAGCATAACCAGTATCTGCAGTTTGCGGGAATGTGACATCAGTAAGTGTTGCACCAATTGTTCCGTGGAAGTTCCAGTTCGTTCCGCCATCAGTAGTTCTGTATACAAAACCGCTTTGTCCTCCTGCATAGCCTTCGTTTTCACTAAGCATCCAAATGGCATTCGTAGGGAACTGTGTTGTTTGTATTTCAAATGTTTCTCCACCATCTGTTGTGTGGTAAATTTCTGCGTGCGAAGAAGAGGTTACCCAACCCTCAACATCGTTTATAAAATAAACATCGCTTAAATCGTGAAAGAGAGAATCTCCAGGAATATTATTGCCAATGTAAATCCAGCCGTAAGTTTGGGCAAAGGAATTAACAACCAACAATGAATAATTAATAATTAAAACAATTAAAAACTTTTTCATAGATGTTTCCTATTTCATCAAATTCATTTTCTTAGTTTCAATAAAGTTTTCTGCTCTAAGTTGATAGAAATATATTCCACTTGTTAATCCTTCTCCGTTGAACTCAACTTCATATTTTCCAGCTGGTTTTTCTTCGTTTACTAATGTTGCGACTTCATTTCCTAAAACATCATAAACTTTAAGCGAAATAAAAGATTGCTTTAATAACCGGTAGCTTATTTCAGTAGATAGATTAAATGGATTAGGATAATTTTGTGAAAGCGAAAATGCACCTGGGCTTATGTTTTCATCATCTACAGAAGTTAATTCTCCAAACTTGATGAGAGTTTTTCCATTTCCTACAATATAACCGTTTGTAATGGAGGTGAAATAAACTCCTCTAAGGAATGCGGATGTAAGTCCTGCTGCTTCTATAGTCCAGGTAGTTCCTCTGTCTATAGTATGGAGGATAATCCCACCATTCCCTACTGCCCATCCATTATCAGTATCCAGGAAAAATACACCGACTAGGGCCCTGTTCTGAGTGTCAGGATTTGTCTGTTCAACCCAGTGATGCTCCTCCATCAGTGGTGTGGCCATTACACCACCATTTCCAACAACCCATCCTTCCTGGTTGTTTATGAAATGGATGTCATTGAGGGTTCCTGTTGGGGCTTTTGTGAAGTAAAGCTAGTGCCGTTATAATAATATATACGGTTACCTCCGCAGACCCAGACATTATTAACAGACGGGGCACTGATTCCACTGAGAGTAGATGAGCTTGGGCTATTCAAATTAGTTAGGGTAGAAGTAATTTCCCATACCCTTCCATCATTTCCACTGGCATATCCAATTGGATTAGCAGGTGTGGTTCCAAAAGGAAAGGAAATATCAAGGAGATGGCCCATTGAACCTATAAAATCCCAATTAAGTCCTCCATTTGTTGTGTTATATATCCATCCCCCCGCTCCACCTGAGTAACCATTATCTGCATCCAGCATATGGATAGCACTGGTATATCCCAAGGGAGTTGTTTGCCGTGAAAAAGTGATAGCGCCGTCATCTGTTCTGTAAATGCTATCGTATGTGCTGGTAGTTAACCACCCTGTATTATCATCTGTAAAGTAAATATCGGAAAAATCAACTATTCCAGGTATTGATGGAGGATCAATAACATACCATCCATATGTTTGGGCAAATAATTGGGAGGTAAGTTGAACAACAAGAAATGATGATACGAAAATAACTTTGGCAAGGATGCACATAACTCTTTCCCTTTGTTATTTGGTATCTGAAAACTAAAACATAAAGAAGAATAAGACAAGAAAAATAAACTTAACGAATGACAAGTAATAAAAACCCCCGCCCTATGATGTAGGGGGGAACATCATAGTGAGTGGGCAGGCGGTCACCTCTTTCGAGGTTAATCTTACTTCATCAACACCATCTTCTTAGTTTCAACAATAGTATTTATTAAATTTCTCGTAATCTCAATTAAAATGTGTTTCTAATGCATTTACTTCATCATCATTTAATTTAAACTCTCCCGCTTTCATAACACCATCAACCTGTCCAGCACTCCTTACCCCCACAATAGCACCGGTAACAGCAAAATGTTTTAAAGTCCAGGAAATTGCTATTTCCCCAGCAGTTCTATTGTGTGTCTTTCCAATTTCCTTTAGTTTCTCAGCAAGGTCAAGGTTCTTAGTAATCATTGGTTCTTTAAATTCATCCCATTTGAGCCGCCAATCATCATCCGGCAGATTTTCTATTCTTTCTCTCGTCATAGCACCTGTTAATAATCCAGAAGCCATAGGTGAATAAACAATAACACCAATATTTTGTTCCACACAATAAGGTAAAATCTCAGCTTCTATATTTCTGTTTATTAGGGAATATGGCGGTTGTAGAGAAGTTATTGGGCAAATTGTTTGGGCACGTTTCATTTGTTCAATATTGAAATTAGATACTCCAATCCACCTTACTTTGCCTTCTTCTTTTAATCTTGCCATCATCTCCCAAGCAGCATCAATTAGTGTTTCTTCTTTCTCAGGTGGCCAATGTATTTGGTATAGATCTATAACATCTGTATTTAATCTTCGCAAACTATCTTCACATTCTTGCCGTAAAGATTTAGGTGTATAATTTTGAGATATTTTTCCATCATCATCCCAACGTAAAATACATTTTGTAAATACGTATGGGCTTTCGCCTGCCCAATTTTTAAGTGCTTTTGCAACTACTTCTTCAGAGTGTCCGCATCCATAAACAGCTGCAGTATCAATCCAATTAATACCAATTTCAAGTGCACGATGAATTGCTTCTATAGATATATCATCATCTTGCGGTCCCCAACCGAATTCCCATCCGCCTCCACCGATAGCCCACGCACCAAATCCAACACTTGTTATGTTTAAATCTGAGCTTCCTAATTGTTTCTTTTGCATTTATTTATCCCTAAAAAAGGTTTTTACTTGTGTCAAATATAGTGATGAATAGTAAAATTTATTAGGTTGCTTACTATTCGATTATAATATGTTAGAAGTTTCGAGTAACAAATGAGCATCAAAATGACTAAATTGGAGTAGCTTAAATAGCTTAATATTTAACAACTAAACAGGCGTGGAGAAGGATCAGGAGTGCGAGTCCCTACAAAATCCCTACAAAGTCCCTACAAATCATCGGGTTTTCCCAAGATGCTTTAAAAATACAAAGCCTCATAACTTATTCAATTACAAGGCTTTATGAGGAGCTGGTGAACGGACTCGAACCGCCGACCGGCTGATTACAAATTGGTTGACCTTCTTTATTTATTCTCTGAAATCAAACACTTTTTTTTAATTACATTGAAATTGTACATTAATTTGTTCACAAAATCAAGAATATTAAAATCGAACCGAGCAAAAAAATTACTATGTGTAGTAAACTTTTTGATATAGGTTTTGAATTATATTTAACTGAAAATTAAAGTATAAAACAAGGCGGTGAATTAATTTCATTATGCAATTAGGCTGATGTACAATCAGTGGGTTTTTACTAAAGGTTAATAGTAAAATTAGGATTGCACTCCACAATCGGAGATTTGAATGGAGAGTTCTAGGAGAGCCCAATGAAAGATGATCCTATTTATAGTTAATAGTGAAACTTTTTGACCTTAGAGTGAGAATACGAGATTCTACGTAGATATGTTAAAAATTTGTAGTAAAAACCCCCGCCTATGTTATAAAGCAGGAGGAGGGAAATATAAATTGTTGAATTCATTTTAATGGTTTATAAAATTGCCGCCAGTTATAAGGTTCAATTTCTCCTTTTTATTTTCTTATAATCTTTCAGCCGCAGTTTTCACATCAGTCTCGAATGGTTTGATTTCACAATCTTTCAACACATTATCGTTGCAGAACGTGCAAACAAAAAGAATCACCAGCAGGTACAGATTTTTCAATATAGTATTCCAAATCAGGATTTAATCCTTTAACCAAAGCACACTCCATTGATGTATGTGCAGAACAGATTTTTATATCTTTAAATGGATATGGACACTGCGGTACCATAATTGAGACTCGTTCTTTTCCAAACTCAGTTACTTCGCCCGCTGCACGCATATTGTTGAACACTTTAACAAGGAAAAGTCCAACCTTATTTATATCCCAGGGCTCATCATTACCACGCACCCGTTTAGATATTTCATTTCCGTACTGTTCACTAACCTCCCGAATCAAATCGAGTCCATCATCTCCATATCGATTGTAAATTGCTTCATAAAGAACTTTTATTCGAGTCAGCAAACCACGTAATACACCGCGATACATTGCTTCAAGAGGAACCTCTTCAATTTGCACATTCTTAGGAAGTTTAATCATTGTTTATCCTTTATTTTTTCTTCTTTAGGATTATATAATTACATTAGCAGAGTCATGGCATAACCTATTACTTATCATATTAATTCAATCCCTTATTAGCGAGTAAAGAATTTACATTCAGCCAACTTTGATAAAACCTGTTTTGTTTATCCCTTGAGACCCCTATTGATTTAATGTGTTAGTAAGAATGTGTTCCCAGTATAACATCTATACCAAATTTTTTCTCTAGGATAATCTGAAGATCATCGAATTCTATGGGACAAGCGGCTGTTTCCATAGCTAACTTCACACAAGTTCCGAGATGGAGTGCTTCAATTGGACGGTCAAGGTTTTGTGTCAATTCGTTTAATAGTTTAACCCTTGGAACTACAAGACCCGGACAATCACCACAATCAGTCATAGCAACCAATTCTATTTCATCATACTTAGCAAACTCTCCATTCTTTTCAGCTATTCCTTTGTAGCATTTTGCGCAAGCAATACAAGAATGATCTTTAATTCGTTTACAGTATAGTATTGCGATTTTCGACATCACAACCTCAATTATTTTGTTGTAGGAAAACTTATCTTATTCAAAATCTGCTTTATAATTTCACCCTGTTTTATTGATGAATTAATATATCTTAAATAACTTTTAATTATTGCATCCATTACCTGAGTTATGATGCACGCAAGCGTCATTATCCGTTAATTCCGGTAGTAAAGATTTATTAAATAAATCAATATTATTTTGGACTGTACTCTCACTTGCCCGGAATACTTTTATGCCCATTGTATTTAATTTGTTTATAGCGCCGGCTCCAATCCCCCCAACCACTATTGCATCAACTACTTTTCCATTCAAAGCCTGTAAAGGACTGCACATTCCATGAGCATGGTGCATATTCTGATTATTAATTATATCTAATTCATTCGTTTCCGAATCATGAAGAATAAACATTGGCGCGGAACCAAAGTGTCCGTAAACCATACTATCCATTCCATTCTCATTTTCAACTGGAAAACATAATTTCATTATTAACCTCTGGATTTTTATTTTGTTTTGTTAATCATTTCTTTTAATTTCTTTAAAGTTTCAGGATCTGCATTGTCGATGATATTTTTTAAGTCACTCTGAAGATGAACCATCTCAGCAGTTTCTTTCTCTTCATCCGTAGTATCCATTTTCAGAATCTTTTTAATTGCCGCAATATAATTATTTGGTTTAACCGGCTTTTCAAGATAAACTCCCGGACCAGACATGGTTAATTCTTTTAAATCAGATTTGCCAAGATCATCACGCGCATGACCGGTAACAATAATAATTGGAATCTTCGACCATTCTTTATGCTTCGATAATTCACGGTGAAATTTTGCACCTGATTTTTTTGGCATTACAAGATCAAGTGAAATTAAATCTGGTATTTGTTTTTTAACTTCTTCTAAAGCTATGTTACCATCTTCTGCGAGAATAACATCAAACCCTGCTTCAATAAGTGCAGCCCTTAAAAATTCACGCACATCCTTTTCATCATCAACAACAAGTATTTTCTTTTTAATTATCTCCGGCATGGTTAGCTCCTTTTATTAAAATTTTTAAACTTTAGCTTCTTTATACAATGCCATCAACCTTTTTCGCGGAAACTCCATTTTAAATTTTGCACCCTTACCTTTCTGGGAAATAACTAAAATTTTTCCACCATGTTCCTGTACAATTTTTCTGGTGGTTAAAAGTCCCAGCCCTGTTCCGCCCCCACCTTTAGTGGTGAAAAATGTTGTAAATATTTTTTTCTTAATTTCATAATCAATTCCGCTGCCGTTATCCTTTACTTCGAAGATAAGCTTATCGCGAATTTCGGAAACAGTAATTAATACTTCTGTTCCCTTTTGTTTACTCATTAAACATGCATCTATTGCATTCGATACAAGATTAGTTAAGCAAGTATGAATTCCAGCCGGATCAAGAGGTGCAGCTTTTAACATTTTTCTCTATTTCCGATTTCAATTCAATACCGGATTGAGCTGCAATATCTTTATAAAGATCAACAATCTCCAAAACAAGATCACCCGGGTTTACCATTTCCAATTCCGGTAACCTTCCTTTGGAAAAGCTAAGAAAATCCTTAACTAACGATGTTGTCTTATCAAAATTTCGTTCCAGCATTTCCCAACCCTGGTTGATCATTCCCTTATCATTTTTGTTTAATCCTAAGCTTACAATATATTTACCGCCTTCTAATCCCATTAAAATATTTTTTATACTATGCGCCAGCCCGGCTACTGTTTGTCCTACTGCACCAAGACGTTCGGCATCAATAACTTTTTCTTCAAGCTTTTTCATTGCTGTTATATCATTGGATATTTCGATTACATGTGCAACGCTATCGCTACCCCGCATTAAAGCAGAAGTAGAAACAGCATAGTGAATTTTCTGACCATTTTTACCAATACCCTGCTGACTTGATTGATGAACCTTACCATCTTTAAAAGTTTTTTCAGCAGGGCAATTCGGACATTTGGTGTTTCTTCTTTTATATACCTTGTAACAATGTTGTCCTAAAACATCTCCAAAGTTTTCGCGGAAAGCTTCGTTAGCTCTTACTATTCTATAATCTTCACCTATAACAGTAATATAACAGGGAACTCTATCAAAAAGGATTTGGTATTCCTGCTGCCAGCGGTCGGTTTCAGTAACTGTGCGGGTCATCTCCATTGCATATTCAACTTTACCATCCTTTTTAATTTTTATCGGAAGAACATGTGCAACATAATGTGTCTTTCTACCATGTTGGTCAATACCAATTGCATCGGCAACAACAGGATCTCCCTTCTTAAAAACTTCTTTAGTCGGACAATCTTTACAAGGTTCATTTAGTTTTTTATATACAGTATAACATTTCCTGTTTCTTCCAGTTTCCAAAATATTCTTTAAAGTTATCGTTTGCTTCAACGATATTATAATCTCGATCGATAACAGCAACATTGTAAGGGATCTGCTCGAAACATTTCCCTGAAAAATTATATTTTCAGTTTTATTAGAACGATATGTTTTTGTACCAGGTTTAATTTTTATCTCTGTTTAATGTTGATGAATTTTAACCAGCTAACTGTTTAACTTTTTTAATATACTTTTCCACATTAATTGGTTTTTCCATGTAACATTCCGGTGGCGGGATTGAATCATCCTTTGTATATGAACGGAAATCAAATTTTTCCAATTCAACAATTCCGCTTATTATAATTACAGGAATGGTCTTCAATTCCTTATCCTGTCGCAGCCGTGTATAGAATGATATTCCTGTTTCCTCAGGCATTACTATATCCAAGCAAATGAGATCCGGATGTATCTCTTTACCTGTTCCATTGCAGTTTTTATATCACCGGTTGCATAAGATTTATAACCGTTTGCCTCTAACACAGCAGACAAATAGGTTACCACATCAGGTTCGTCATCAATTATTAATATTTTCTTTGAAGACATTAGTTATTCCTTTTCATTTGTATCCAAATCAATATCTGGAAGAATTACGCTATTAAAATGCGGCAGAGTAGTTTCCCATTTTAATTTAGCATTTAGTTCTTCAGGCAGTTTGGCTTTATGACAGGTAGTGCATTGCGCTAAACCAGTTTTATCTTTTAATTCAACAGATTTAATTGTATGACAGGAAACGCATAATTTATGCAGAGCATCAGTATATGATGGTGCATAATACTTTTCTAAATTGTTTTTTACATACGCTGAAAATTCATATTCGGGATGACAATCAACACATTTTTTTGCTGATTCAATATTTCTGGTTACACCTGCTGTATGGCAATCGTTACATTTTATATTGGCCCCTTCTTGCGAGCTATGCCATTTATGATTAAAGAAATCAACAGGTTTATACATGCTTGTATGGCATTCCCAGCAACTGTTTTCCTGGTATTTGGGAAGAGTTAAATGATGACATTTTACACATTGGTCTTCACCTATTCGTGCTATATGTTCTTTATGCGGAAACTCAACAAAGTTGTCATCCCTGTTTCCGTTTATTAAAAGGATATCTTTACCGCTTGCACGGTTTACTTTTATATCTTCAATTCCTTTACCGTACAATTTCTTTTCAGGCATCAAAGCCATTCCAATTGCAAAACTCATAATGAATGCAAGTGAATACTTTGTTAAAGCTGCAACGCCTGGAGAACCAAGCCAAACCCGCGAGGAATAATCAAACGAAGGTGCTGTATGCGGTAGTGATTCCGGATCCTGCGGTTTTAATTCCCAGATATGAAACTTCTCAATTGCAAAAAGGAATACTAATGCTGCAGTAGATACTACGCCAAGACTAATAGTAATTTCCATCCAGGAAGGCGTATATGAATCACCGGTTACACTTAGCATTGTCAATCCACCCACGTTTATCCTGTTAAATACCATTCCAAACACAACCATAAAGGAGCCAATCCATTGTGCTTTATTATTCTTACGAAATCGTGGAACTGCAAAAATTATAATCGGGATGAAAATAGAAATAAGAATTTCTGTTAAGAAAAGAAAACTTTCCCAACTGCCGTCCGCTATCATTGCAAAGTCACCGGAAAGAATAATATCAATCATTTTTACTATGAAGTATATTGCCAGAACCCACACAGCTGCTTTACCAAGTTTAGCAACAAGATCTGTCTCGGGCTTACGACGATAAAGCCAGTGCGATACTAAACTCTCTAAAGAAACCATCATTAATCCAAGCGCAATAGCAGAAATAAAAAATTGAACCGGGAGTATGTTGGAATACCAGAGTGGGTGAAGCTTAAACGGCATAATTAAAAACAATGAGCCAAGCGATGACTGATGCAACGTTGATAACATTATTCCAAGCAGAATAAACAGAAACCGAAATTTCATCAGAAAGTTTCTGATTTTAGCATAACGGCTGTAATTTTCCAATGGTACAGGACTGAATTCCAAGCAGCAATACACCTGTATAAAGCATAACGCACCAGCCAACTTCAAATAAAGGAGAATGAGGATTCCAATAAATTATCATGTGCCAAAGATTCCATGGTAAACCCAAATCGAACATCAAACCAAATATTACAGCAAGGTAACCAAGGAATGCTGTTAATACAGCAGGTTTAACAAAAGGATGAAACTCTTCGCGTTTCATAATATAAAAGATTGCGGTCATTACAAATCCACCTGCTGCTAAAGCAACTCCACCCATAACATCAAAACCTATCCATAATCCCCATGGTGTTGAATCAGTTAAATTTGTTGTTGCACCTAATCCAAAAATAAAACGATTAAGCCCAACTGCTGCCGCAAATCCTGTAATCAGCCATAAAAAAAGTTTGGTATTTTGTACTCTATTCATCAGAAGATTCCTCTTTCTTAACCTGCTTATTATTCAGTTCCATGCGCCGGCGGATTATCCAATTTAGACCGAGCATAAATCCACCCATACCAACAAATGCAAATGGAACTGATTCCATTGCAGGAGCGGTTGTTTCAGGAAGCGGTTTGTTGCCAATATGAGTTTGATATGAAAGAAATCCAAGATCAATATCCGAAAGATATAAAACAGATGTGCCACCAACCTCGTGCTCACCCCATACTTTATTAATGTATTTACCAGGATTCTCTTTGATTTTATTATGAGCCAATTGTATAAGTTCTTTTCGCTCTCCAAAGATGGTTGCACCTTCCGGGCAAATTTCGGTGCAAGCAGGTTGTTTGCCATCTTTAAGTCTATCATAACATAAAATACATTTTCGAACATATGGAACTGGTTCATCCCAATCATAACGGGGAATCCCAAAAGGACAAGCCATCATGCAATATCTGCATCCGAGACATTTATCACTATCATAAATTACTGCGCCTTCTTTGGTTTTATGTAGCGCTCCAACAGGACAAGCAGTTACACAAGCAGGTTCAAGACAATGCCTGCACTGTTTTCGTATATAATGTTTATCAGGCTTTTGAATGATTGAAGTCCAGTTTTCAGATGAAAGCCCATCATTTTTTTGCCATATTCTGGGAACATCCATTTCCAGGTTATTCGTTTCTTTACATGCAGAAACGCATTTAAGGCAGCCAATACATTTTGTTATATCTGTTAAAATTGCTTTACTCAAACCGGGGCTCCTTCTTTATTTAGTGTTTTGCAGATATCTTCATCAGTGTTTGGTGGAAATTTCCAGGCAATAGTACAAACTACCTGGGATAGCGGCATAAGTACACAATGCGCTATCTTGGTAAAAGGTATGAGTATGAATATCAGATCAGCAGAAAGAATATGCATTAGCATAAAAAACTGGTAACTGTTTGGGCTAACATTTAAATGCGCACAAACAAATCCTGTAACAAACGGAATTAGTAACAAGAGTGGCCAAAGATAATCCTGTTTGCGGCTTAAGAAACTTGAAGATTTATTCAACAATCGTCCGATTAACAATGCAAATCCAAAAACTATTGTGCTGATGGTTAGCCAGTAAGCCCATTCATAAGGAAGGGTGATCCAGGAAATTCCAACTGATTCGCTCCACAGTTTAACGTGTGCAAATAAAAAGATAGGGACAATTAATAATCCGATATGGAATAGCATTGAAAAGATTGAGTAAACAGGACGATTGCGTGCAACCCTGTTAACTGGAAAGAACCATTCCATACTTCGGCTAAAAATTAATTTCCACGGCATTGTTTTATCGCCTGCCTTGCGATATGCTTTATAAGCTCCCCAAATATCCAGGAAAAAAATTCTGGCTAATCCCAACAACATTATTGCAAAGCAAAGCCGAAACAATGGGCCGCTTGCAAGTTCCAACCAGGATTCCATATTTAATCCTCCTTCCTGATAGATTCAGATTCATCTTTTTTCTGTACAATAAGTGAATTATCAAAAATGATAGCCTTGTAAATTAAATCGTGTAAACCCATTACCTCGCAATCTATTCCCTGATCTTCAACAAGTTCTTTTAATTGTTTCTTACAGTTAGCGCAGGGTGCAATTAGTATTTCACATTCGGATTTTCGTATTTGATCAGCTTTAAGTTTTCCGCCGATAGTTGTTCGGTATGGTCTTATTTCATCAATTGAAACAGTTCCTCCTCCTCCTCCGCAACAGATATTATTTTCTCCCGATGGAGTCATTTCTACATAGTTCTTGCAAAAAGTTTTTAATATTTCCCGCGGCTGATCAATTATCCATCGTTGCCTGGCAATGTTGCAAGGATCGTGGTATGCTACTTTTTCCTTAACGACATCAGGATCAAGCATTAGCTTTCCTTCTTTCCAAACTTTATAAGTGTACTCCATAATATTTATTACGGGGAGTGCATCTTTACCACCACAGTAGGCAGGTATAAAATATTTAGCTGATCGGGAAGCATGTCCGCATTCACCTATTAGAATATTTTTTCCGTTAAGTCTTTTGGTTTCCTCATCTACTTTTTTAACAACTCTTTCTAATATTCTATCACTGTAAAAAAGTCCATAGTTAATACCATCAAAATATCCCGTTCCGGTTGTCCAGGAATCTCCGGTTGCTGTAAAAACAGCAGCTATTCCCATAAGAGTTTCTGCTTCCATAAGGAAGTCGCTTACCGCGGGGAAGAAAACATAATCTGCATCATAAACATCGATGGGAAATTTTACTTTAACTGATTTTTCTTCAAGCATTTCGTCTTCCAGAAATTCCAGTGTATCCATTAAAGCCGGTACGGGTATGGCAGATGTATTTTTTGTAGCTCCTTCAAGTTGTTCACGTGTACTAACAACTAAAGCACGGGGACTAATTCCAATTTCACTTAATATATAGCGTCCAAGATGTGCAATTAATCCATGGTCGATTCCCGAGGGACATTCAAGTGTACATCTTCTGCAGGCAGTACAGTTCCAGAAACTTTCTGCCATCTCCTGAAGTTTTTCATCTGTTAAATATCCGCTTCCTAGTAGACGCCCTTTCAACAATCCTCCGACGGTAAAATGACGTCGGTAAACACTTAGTAAAAGTTCGGATCGGTAACAAGGAATGTCTTTAAGATCGCCGGTTGCCTGGTAAACCTGGCAAGTAGTTGCACATCGCGAGCACTTAGCACTCATACGGATAAAATGATCCAATGCCATTTTATAATTGGAATGTTTTAAGATAGCTGCAAAAGCTTCTAAAAAACGATGCGGTCTATCGTTAATATCAAAATCTTCTATATGATAACGAACATTTAGTTTTTGCTTTTCTATTACTTCCGGTTTTCTTAAAGATTCAAAAGCTTTATTTCGTTCTTCATCTGTTATTACGGAGGTTCTCATTTATTTCCTGTTTTCAAAGTGAAGTTTGCTTACATTTTTTTTGCTTGAATTGTTCTATAAAGAATTTATACCTATATGTTAAATGCTTTTTCATGTCCTTCAACCGGTCTATTAAGAATTGGAATTAATGATTTGCTTCCTTTCTTAAATTCCTTGCAGTCTATTTCCGGACTGAGAAAATCGATACCATATTCATTGCAGCTTTTTTCCAGTTGAGGGTCGGTTAGATACACATAAACGCGTGCGTTATATTGTGTTTTAGTAGTATGATGAAATTCTCTTATTTCCTGGTCGGCACGGTATGTCTGTGCACCGCAGCATACTGCTACCTTAATTATTTTATTACATACAGGACATTCAATCTCAGCAACCAGATCGATCAGAAAAGAATTATCTTCATGAAATACCGATAATTTATAGCCGGCATTTTCGAATAAATGTTTTGCCCAACTTACCAGTTCATCGTGCGAGACTGCATTACTGCAGCATTTGTTATAATTTAAACTGGTAATACAAGGCAACTCATTTTTGATAAATCTGTCGATTGATCTTTGAATGGAATCATTTACATTTGGGATCACCTGTATCCCCATAGCTCTCAACTGATCTTTATAAAAACTTTTTATTCCATTACAGATGAGAGTGTGAACTTTGTGAAGGCGCAGGATACGTATATTCATAAACCCTTCACTGCAATAACATCTTACAGTTTCCGAGTGAGTTATTTTTGAATTGTTTATGATTGCAATATAAAATTGTTTTGCCGCCTCAAAGCATGGTGCAATCATATCGTTTAATTCCGGTATCGCAACTTTCATATTGCAACGATTATTGCAACATCAATGCCTTTTCTTATTAGTTGGAAATATTGCTGTAAAGAGAGGTAAGTTAAATTAATAAATGAGGTGTGTTGCATAGAATGCAACATTATCGTTGCAATGCAACATATGTTGTTGCAGTATAATGCATCGTTATTTATACCTAATGATTATTTAGTTTATCAGAATTAATGTTGTAACGCTTTATTTTTCGCCAGAGAGTAGTCCTGTGAATTCCCAGTTCTGCCGCTGCTTTGGATAATACTCCGTCACAATTTTGCAAAGTAGCTATTATCTGAGCTTCTTCATCGATAGATTCAGTAATTGGGGTTGACTTAAAAGATTTGGAAGATTTTATAATCTTAATATCGCAAAAATTCCGGGGGAAGATGTTCTTGTTTTATTATACTCCCTCTGCAAAGAACAAAGCCATGTTCAATAATGTTTTCAAGTTCTCGAATGTTACCGGGAAAATCATGTCGCATTAAAGTATTCATCACATTAGGACTTACACTTATAATTTTCTTGCCGGTCTTCGCATTAAATTTTCTAATAAAGTGGTCAACCAGATATGGAATATCTTCTTGTTCTATCCTTTAAATACGGTAATTCGAATTTAACTACTGCCAGACGAAAGTATAAATCATCTCTAAATTTTGCCTGGGCAACGAGTTTTTTAAATCTTTATTTGTAGCCGCAACAATCCTGATATTTGTCTTAATTGTTTCATTACTGCCAAGAGGTTCATATTCTCTTTCCTGTAAAACACGAAGCAACTTAACCTGTGTTGACAAGGGGAAGTTCACCTATCTCATCAAAGAAAACTGTACCACCTTCAGCAACTGCAAGTTTGCCTTTTTTATCGGAATTGGCGTCTGTAAAAGCACCTTTTACATAACCAAATAATTCCGATTCAAATAATTGTGAAGGAACAGTACCGCAGTTAATTACGAGATATTTCTCATTTTTTCGCGGGCTTAAATTGTGAATTGCTCTGGCAAATAATTCTTTCCCGGATCCTGAAGGACCCTGAATTAAAACAGTACTCTCGCTTTCGGCAATATCCGGCAGAATCGAAAAAAGTTTATGCATTCTCGGACTTTTGGATATAATATCTTCCAAAGAGTAATTCTGGCTCAATTCTTTACGAAGTTGTTCGATTGTGGAAAGGTCTCTGAATGTTTCAACTGCACCTAAAACAATCCCCTCTTCATTTTTTAAAACAGCGGTTGAGATACTAATAGGAATTTTGTCTCCCTGGCTATTAATAATATTTACCGGTCTGTCAATAGCTTCGATTCCTGTCTCAAGAGTATCTTTTAATAAACAATATTCACAGATATCGGATCTGAATACGTCTTGGCAGTGTTTCCCGATTGCCTGTGAAGAAGGGATTCCCGTTATTTTTTCAGCTGCACGGTTGAAGCTTGTAATTATCCTGTCGCTGTTTACAGTAAATACCCCATCTGCAATTGAGCTGAGAATGACTTTAAAAAAATCTAAGTCTTCTATAGTTTCTTTCATTCAATCCTAAAATATTTTTGAAATTCCTCTTCAGTTTTAATATAATTGAACCGGTAGTAACACGCAACTATCGCGAAGAACTGGGACATAAAAGAGAAAACAGCGCATTCTCTATTGAGTAATATTAAAAGCTATAAACAATCCGTTATTCAACAAGAAATTTCTTTTTCTCTTAATTAATAAGCTGAATCTAAAAAGGTCAATGTGTAGTAAATCGAATCGGTTTTGGCATAGAAGAAAAATATAGTTTTATTTATTACATCTTTTTAAATCCAGATCAAATTTCTTATTCTAATATTTTTTCAAGAATTATCCCGGCAAACAATTAAAGTAAACTCTTCCACACATTCATTGCGTCTAAAGCTTTTTGATTACTTAAAACATCCTTCATTGGATCGAAACCAAAATCTTTACCACTGAATTCTTTTATTTTATTATTCACTTCTTCTTTTACAAAAGGGAGTTCTCCAATTTGTAAAATCGTAATTAATAATCCGAGCCCTTTCTTTTTATTTAGTTCTAATACTCTGCTTGCGATCTTAAACTTATTATATTCATCTGCTTCATCAAATATAGTTGTTAGATGATCTATATTTTCTTTTTCGGAAAGATAAGTATCCAATTCTTTTTCTGTCATTGTTTCAATATTTACGCTTTCTGAATGCGAATCATCGTGTACTATTTCTTCTGTTAATTCTATATGTGCATGTTCCTCGTGAGTACTGCTGAATAAATTTCCTAACAGATAAAATCCAAAGACAGCCACTATAATTGTTCCCAATCCCAACGCAACACGCATTAGCGCTTTCTTACGCATCTTTGCACGAAAGATATAAAGGTACAATGCAACTAAAATCAGCATCAAACCATAAAAGGAAACAACAGTAGGGCCGCTAGGTAAATCACCAATATAAGAAAGATAAAGACCTATAATGCTTACCACTACGCCCATTGACCAGCCGATAACCAATTGTTTCCATAGAACATCCGTAATAAGCATTGAAGTGATTGCAGGAACAACTAAAAACACAAACACTAAAAGCACTCCTGCAGTGCCAACTGAATGAGTAATTACAACACCGAATGAAACATAAAAAAGAAAATCCCAGAAACGAACATTCATTCCTTTTTTGTAAGCTTCATTCGGTTTTTCTGAAATAAGAATAAACTGTTTTCTAAAAATGAAATGGAATATTCCAACGAAGGAATAAACTATTGCAGCGCTAAGAATTGTTTCCCACTTAACCCAAAGAATGCTGCCCGTTAGTATTTCTTTAATGTGTTCTGCTCCATGCGGTGCTTTATCGATAACCAAAATTGCAACTGAAGCAGCTATTGCGTAAGTGAGTCCTATAACTGCTTCCTGCGGAATTTTTTCATGCCTTATTCTTGAAATTGAAAAAACTCCAGCTCCGATAAATGTGAAAATAAGCGAGAACCAGTACGCACCGGTTGTATCAGGCAATATTCCAAATAGAAAACCAACCGTTGTTCCTAATGCAGCAATTTGTGCTAATGCAAGATCAACAAATATTACTTTTCTTCTTAATACATGAAGCCCCAGGTATGAATGAATCCCTACAAGTATGAGGCATTCAAAAAAAGCGGGAGCCATTATATCCCAAAGACTTAATTCCATATTATTTCACTTCAAACATTTAATAATTATTAATTCACTTTGGCAAAAGCTTCGTTCAGTTTATTTATCCAGAGATCAATCAATTTAAAAACATTTTCGGTACCGGGTGCGCCATTAACAAACATCGGAACAATAACGGGCTCAGCGCCAACTTTTTCGCATATTGTTCTGACTTTATTTTCATCAAAATAATTGGCAGCCAAAAGAACTTTGACTTTATTCTTTCTCATCTCCTGAACAAGCTCCTCAACGTGCTTTGGTGAAGGTGGAATTCCAGGTTTCGGTTCAACGTAGCCAACTATATCCAATCCTAATAATGATTGAAAGTAAACCCAGTTTTTATGATACGCTACAATTTTTTTACCTCTAAAAGGAAGTGCAGCTTTCATCCACCCGCCAAGGTAATCGATCATCTTTTTTCCTTTATATTCTTTCTCTTCAAGAAAACTGATTAACTGACCATTGTTTGCAAGCTTAGTTACAAGTGTGCCGCCCATCAGTTTTACAAGTTCTTCACCGAAAGTTTTGTTATCAATTTCATCCTGAAAATTTTTAAGATTAGTTCTGTAGAAATCTGAATTTTGTGGATCAATCTTTTCTAACCCTATTGTAATATTCTCAGCAATTATTTTAAGATTGAGTGGATTAGTTGTTATGTGCGGATTGCCGTAAATGTGCAATCCTCCTTCACTGCGGGAGAGAACTTCCGGTTTATCCAGTAAGTTTATTCCATCGTATGCAGCAACAAAACCCTGCTGACCAGAACGAATCTTATCGTTCTTAGACATATCGACAAGAGATGGGACCCATAATTCCAAATCCAATCCGGTTGAAATAAACAAATCGGCTTTGCTTAACAGTACTGCAAAGCTTGGTTTGGGGCGCACAAAATGTGCATCCTGATCGCCCTGAACAATGTATTGAACGTCTACTCTATCTTTACCAATATATTTTACAATATTAGCATAAGTGCTAAGTGTGGTAACAACTTTAATTTTATCTGCTGCAAAAAGAATGTTACTAATTAATAATAATACGATTAAAAATATTTGCTTCTTCATCATTCACCTCATTAATAACGATCGTGTTTATGCGGACCTGCAGCAAAAACAATTTGGAATCTTATTGTGTTCTGAGCAGTTGGAATTTCAGTACCGTCCAAATAATTGTACTGCACCCGCAATCTTACCCAGTTGCTTTGCCACCAGGTAATGTAAGGAACAATCTGCCATGTGTACTTTGAATTATTATATGTTTCGAAGGGTTGAGTGTAATCGAATCGTGTACCAACCTGCCACTGCAAATCGAATTTGTATTCAACGTAACTGTAACCTCCAAATGCTTTTATTCTGTCTCTCAATAATTCTTTATTTGAATAATAAAGTTCCGTGCGCCAAATAAATGAATGATACCTTGCCTGGTTAAGTGGTTCCCAAAAAACGGTTAAATCCAATCCACCCAGTGCAGTTAACCGGGAATCTTCTAATATAAGAATTCCCTCTTCATCATATCCTCTTTGATTATTTTGACCAATCATTCCGGTTAGACCTAATTCAAGGTAAGCATCCCTGGAAAGATCCCAATAGTTTTTTAGGTGAAGTAACCCAGCCGGAAAGGGAAATATATCGCCAGAAAAAAGATGTTCATTTTGCCCATTGGTAATCTGCAATGTTAATGTGTTGGCGTCAGAGATAATAGAAGGCATTGTCCAATCGAATGACAGACCTATCTGATTTAAACCTTCTTCACCCAAAATTGTGGAAAGTGCAAGAGGAAATTCAAACTGATCCAACGCATGAACATGCCAGCGGTTTACAACACCAAACTGCTGCCTGAATTTTCCTGCAGTAAGCCCTATATCTGGCAAAATATTTGTCCAGGTCATGTATGCTTCGCCTAATTCAAGCCCTGCAGGAGTTAATTCTATTGCAGCCTTTGTAAAACTAAACGGATCAAGATTACTTTGAATGTGTAAACCCAACACACGAAAGAATGCACCGCTTCTTAAATCCTCTGTAAAGCTTTTATTATTAGCTATATATTGTCCGTACATATCCCCTACAACACTAATCTCAGGGTTTATTGCCTGAAGAGATCGTTGACCGCTTTTAAATTCTTTTGTTTCCTTTTTCACTTCCTCTTTATTAGCAACAGTTTCCGCTTCTTTTAATAATTTATCCAGTTCATCCTGCTCAACTTTTTCTTCAAGCTTTTTTATTCGATCTTGTAATTGAGCTATTTTTGTAGAATCACTTTCTTGAGATAATGATAAGCCTGATGTCATCAACACAGATATCAACAAATAGATAATCCTATTTCCCATAGTCACATTCCTCCCTAAAATAAATTAGAGTGTTTCGTTTGTTGTTTAGATTTTTTTAAATTAACAAGGGAATAATAAGGGAGGCGCTTTGTTATTTATTCTGAAAGTGGATGGGTTTGGAATAGCATCGAAACTACTTGAAAGAAATATCCTTTTGAATAAAGGAATGCGGATATTAATACAAATAATTATTGATGCAAAAAATGAAACAAGAGTTACGGTTAAAATGAAAGCCGGACAATCGTAGTGCTTTTGCAGATCTGCCGGATGATTGTGTAGAAGAGGAATGATTGAGAATTGGAATAAAAAAATAATTGCGACAGCAAGCAGTAATAATTGTGAATGTATTTTATTCCTTTTCAATTTATTCCAAGCTTTTGATTGCAAATTATAAAATCATTATTTGAAATACTATTATAAAAATAATCTCGTTATTTCTTCACTCTGATTATAGAACATTATTCAATAATTAAAAAAGTTGTATTAGATTTTATTAAAAAAAAATTTTACTATCCCTGTTTACCAAAATGTTATTTCAGAAATATCATAATCGCGATACCGCTAACTGGATAAATAAAATAATTTATCTGCTGAGAAAGGATGACATAGTTGCAGACCTTCACAGAGCCTAAAGAATTAACGACAAATCTGCATTATGAAGAGCAAAGACAGAAAGGCTTGTTAGGTTTCACTGATGTTATAATTGATAAACCAATAATCAAGATCATAAATGGTTTTAACAAATTAGCATATTGTTTTACAATGCAAAGTTGTTATGGACATTTTCTTTACAATGGTCAGAACGATCAACATAACCTTAATTCCTTGCCTGTTAAGAAGACTATAGTAAAAGTCGAATACAGGATTGCCTATATTGCTTTTTGCATTGATAATATTGAGTCGGGAAAAAAGCTTTTAAAGGCTCTGAAGGAAATCACGGTTATTGATTCGGAAAATATTCAGTTCTGTTCTGCAGAGTGGTTTTGGAAAAGACAAGTCAATTCTTATGCATTACAGGTTGAACCAGAAAGGTTTAAGCATAAAGACACTGCTATGCTTGATTACAGGGAAGCATTGCATATAGAAAAAGTACGAAATAAGTTTTTTGTAAAACTTCAGGAATTACTTGAAAAGCAAAGCGAACTCCAAAATTCAAATATTAATAGAACTAACTAAACTGGTTGCATAAAAAACTCCCACTTATTTAACAAAGCAGGGGAGTCGGCAATGGTAAATATTATTATTATTTCATCAACACCATCTTCCTTGTCTCAACAAAAGAACTTGCTTGTAGTTAGTAAAAATAAAGTCCACTGGGTAGTCCTATGATACTATGTAATTGCCGATTTGCTTTGCTACACTTACAATCTTTACTAATTCTTCAATTGTATTATACATATTAGGTGTAAATAATCCTTCTTGGGGAATCGAATATTTATAACTATAGAATTATTAAGTGGATTAGGGTAGTTTTGCATTAAGATATAACCTGGTACAGTTTATAAGGATGGCACAATTTTATTCGAAAGATATTATTCTTGCTCAGAATTATATTCGCGAATAGCGCTTTCAACCTCTTCTTTTGTTATTTCTTTTCCTGTAACAACCCATTTAATGAATACTTTTGCTGAGTTACTCATTGATAATAGTAACGGCAGCATTAGTAATGTTAAAAATGTTGCTATGATTATTCCGTAGGAGATAGATATTGCCATGGGTTTTAAAAACTGGGCTTGCCGGCTTGTTTCAAATAAAAGCGGTGATAAACCAGCAAAGGTAGTAAGTGAGGTTAAGAAAATTGCTCTGAAGCGTGAAATACCTGCTTTAATGAGAGCTTCATCAAACTTTAAACCATCTTTAAGAAAACCATTAAATTTTTTAACCAAAACCAACCCGTCATTTACCATAATTCCAACTAAGGCAATAATACCTAACCAGGAGAGAATATTTATTGGAAGTCCGTGAAGATAATGCCCCCATACAATTCCGATTAAGCTAAATGGAACCATTAATAGAAGTAAAACCGGCTGGCTGAAGGACCTGAATGTAAATGCAATTACACCAAAAATGAGTATTAAAACAACAAATCCTACTCCAACAAGTGAATCTTTAGTTTTTTGAGCTTCTCTATCCTGGCCTTCATAAGATGCAGTTACTGAAGGATACTTTAAGAAGAGTCCAGGCAGCACATTTGATTTGATATCACTTAATATATCAGTAGGGCTATCTTTAGTAGATCTCAAATCAGCTGAAATTCTGATTTCTCTTTTTCCGCTCAAGTGGTTGATTGCAAATTCACCGCGTTTAATTTCATAAGTAGCAATTTCTAAAAAAGGAACACGACTACCGGTTGGCGAGATGATTCGCATATCATCCAAATTTTTTATGGAAGAGCGATCATCCTTGGTATAACGTACCCACACTTTTACTTCATCTTGCCCGCGTTGAAAACGCTGAGCTTGGAAACCAAAAAATCCATATCTAACCTGGTTCATTACTGATTGCAAAGTCAATCCAAGTAAATATGCATTTTGTTTCAATTTTATTTTTACTTCTTTAATACCGCTTGGATCATTATCCGTAACATCCTTTAAAACAGGATTACTTAGTAGAATATTTTTTAATTCTTTCTTTGCTTCATTCAACTCCTGGATGTTGTTCCCAAGTAAGGAAACAGATACAGGACTTCCCGCAAAGTTACCTCCAGATCCAAAAGTTAAACTCTCAACATCATTAATAACTCCTACTTTCTCTCGTATAGAATTTGTGATTTCCGGAGATGAAAAATCTCTGTATTCGCCGGGCAATAAATTTAGTGTTAAGGTTGCGTGAGAGGAACCGGGACCGATCCGTTTAATAATATTTTGAATTACAGGCTTATTTCCTGTTTGCTTATCTGTATACTCTTCATTTACTGTAAGTGCAGCTTTTTCAATTGTTGTTGCAATGGAATCAGTAATTAACTCATTCGTTCCTTGAGGCATATCCAGGTTTATTGTAATCTTATCGCTGGCAATGGATGGGAAAAATGATGTTTTAACTAATCCCCCACCTAATGCGCCAAAGGTAAGAATAAGCAATGCAATTGGAATTGCAAATCCTAAAAATTTATGTTTTAAAAAATATCTTAAATAAGGAACATAGAGACGATCCCTAATATAGAGTAAAATTTTATCGCCAAATTTATTTACATTACTAAAAAAAATATTGAATTTACTTTTCTTCTCTTCATTTTTCATTAAAGCTTTTGAATGTGCGATATGTGCGGGTAAAATAACTAAAGCTTCAACTAACGAAATTACTAGTGTAAGTATTACAACTGTAGATACTTCACTAAACATATCTCCCATTCTACCATCTAAAAAATAGAAAGTAGCGAATGCCAATAGTGTAGTTAGAATAGCAGAAACTATCGGAGGGATAACTTCCAAAGTCCCATCAATAGCGGCTCTTATGGGATTTTTTCCCTGTTGATAGTGGTTGAAAATATTTTCGCTGATGACAATTCCATCATCAACTAAAATACCAATTACAACAATCATCCCGAAGAGTGAGAATACATTGATAGTTACATTTAATTGTGCTATGAAAATAAACATTCCTAAAAATGCAATAGGTAATCCGGCAGCAACCCAAAATGCCAATCTTACATTTAGAAATAAAGCAAGAAAGAATAAAACCAGCAGGACACCGTAAAAAATATTCCTTAATAAAAGTTCTGTCCGTTGACCCAAAGTAATTGATAGATCGTTGGAAATATTTATTTGAATATTTTCGTGCTGCTGATTGAATGTTTCAATATAATCTCTTACTTGTCGTGCGGAACTGAGTAAATCTTCGTTGTTGGTATTACTTATAGAAATGCTAATTGCTGTTTCATCATTATAAAAAATTCTATCCGGAGTTTCAGACCACGTATCTTTCACATCCGCTACATCTTTTAATCTTATAATTTTACCGGATTTATCAGCCCTTACTATTAGATTGATTAATTCATCACCATAATAACCCCGATTGTTAGCCCTTATTAAGTAATCTTCAACATCAGTTCTAATACTTCCGCCGGTAACCAATATATTCGATTGTCTAACAGCATTAGCAACCGTTTCAAAAGATAAATTGTAAGCTCTTAGATCATTCTCTCTAACTGCAATTTCAATTTCTTCATCAGGAAATCCTGTAACAGTAACTTGCGAAATACCTTTCAAACTTCTTAAATCATTTTCAATTTCTCGTGCATATTGTTTTAAGGTTCTTAGCGGAAGGTTTTTACCGCTAATAGTAAAACTTATAGTTTCTCTAACGATCTCAATTTTTGCAATGATTGGTGGTTCCATTCCAATTGGAAATGAAGGCACCTTATCAATTGCATTTTTAACATCTGCAAGAACAACATCAATGTTCTTACCGCGCAAAATTTCTACATTAATATTTGCTGCGTTTTCCCTGGAAACAGAAGTTACACGATCTACACCAACAATTCCCTTTAAATTATTTTCAATTTTTAGAACTACACCTTCTTCCATTTCCTGAGGTGAAGCACCGGGATAATTTAATTGAATGCTAATATTTTTTGAATCCTGAAGAGGAAGAAAAGACGACTTCATTGAAAGCGCACCGGCAATTCCCAACGCAATAAACATTACAACTATAATATTTACAGCAACCGGGTATTTTATAAAATATGAGATGATGCTTTTCATGCAGGCGAGCTATTCCATATCTTTGGCAATCTTTACCAGCATTCCCGTGTAGACGCCTTGGATCTCTTTTGATAAAACCAAAGTTCCGTTTTCCAATCCTTTTACTATAACTGATTTCTCAGTCAAATAAACCGGGTTAATATCAATTAAATCCAATTGAGAATCTTTCACCACATAAACTCTTTTGCCATCAACTAATAGTGTGCGGGATAATTCATAGGCATCATCTACAGATTTAGCAGCTAAGGAAGCTTCAAGATACATTCCTTCCTGCAAGTCGCTACTTCTAACTTGTATATAAACTTTTACTGTTTGAGAAGATTGATCAATTTTTCCATTAATTCTTATAACTTTTCCTTCCCAGGTTTTGGTGTGCTCTAAATTACGTAGTTCAACGCTGTTACCTTTTTTTAATAAATCATTAAACTCAGCATTAATTGATACTTCCATTTCATATACAGAAGGATTAATAAACTCACCTAATTTTTGACCGGGACGAATTAAAGAACCTGGTGTTACCTGAGCTTCAGTCAATATACCATTGAAAGGAGCTTTTATGCTGTATTTAATAAGTCGTTCTTCGAGAGTTTTAACATTGAAGTAACTTGTATAAATATTTCTGAATGCGATGAAGTATTTTTCCTGATCTGAATTAGTTTCAGGTAATTGTGGGGTCGCTTTATCGAGATCGAAACTTTCAAGATAAGAGTGCCATTTTTCATATTCATCAGGGTGATTTAATTTTAAATCCGGCAGCATTGTAAGTAGAGTATTTAACAAATTGCTCTTTAACGATTGTAAACTTGCAAATTGTTCATCGCTATTAATATTAATGATTGCTTCACCCTGTTTATACCACGTCCCTGCTTTGAAATCTTTATTTGAAAATTTCAAAATGCCTTGAACTTCTGAATATAGTTCAATTTTATTTTTAGCTGTAAGATTTCCACCAGTTGAAATTATTAATGGGATAGTTTTATTCTGAACAACCTCGGTATAAACAACTTTTATTGCTTTTTCATTATTAGGTTTCTTCTTTTCTTTACTTTGAATAAAAATTATGGCAATTAGCAATGCACCAGCTAAAAGCAGTACTCCACCTAAAAAGGGCATGTATTTTCTTATCTTTTTCATAACATATTAGTCAAATTTTTGGTTCATCTTTTTTATTAAAACAAGATTCTTTTCTCTAAATAACTCTAAATATACAATTCATTTAGATGATTCGGATGGTTAATCGATTCACTGGGAGATTGTCTTTAACTAATCAAATTATTGAGGAATTATTTTGGTATTTTACAATCATACTAGTTTTCGGATACTAGTTACAAACCTCTAATCAAATATCAATAAATGAACACCTCCCCTTCTTATCATCAATATCTAATAAATAAATTTTAGCAATATCCTCAATAGTTACAATAAATAAATTTGTTACGCCTATTTTTGATCATGGATTACGAAAAGAATTAAATTTTTATTTATGCTACTAAGTAATATATCTCTAGTTACTTTCTTACTCCGTGAATGTACCCTCTGAAAGGAGATGCAGGTTGAACATTTATAAATACATCAGTATCAATGCTCTCAACAATTTTTCTTAGCTCTTTTAAATCCCTTCTACGAATAATTGTGAAGATAATCGAAACACCTCCAGCCCCACCTTCTCCTGGTAAAATAGTTGTTCCATAGCGTGATTTTCTTAATGCATCTACAATCGAATCTGTATTAAACTTGGAGATAATGCTGACCTGAATAAATCCCAGCCCAATTTTTTGTTCCAATGTGACCCCCAATATATTTCCTATACCAAAACCTGCTGCGTATCCAATTAGATTAAAAGTATTATCCAAATGTTGAATAATGTATCTCATTGCAAATATCCATATTAGCACTTCAACGAAACCCACTAAACCAGCTTGGTATTTTTTTGCATTCACAACTTGTATTGTCCTGAATGTTCCTAGAGTAACATCGCAGATACGCAACATCATAATAATTAAAGCACTAACACCAACCTCATATATTTCCATAAGATCCACCATAGTTTATTTTACATAATTAACAGTAGGTATATCTTGCAGCCTCTTTGTGGATATACTCTTCCAATTCCTTATCAAAATTATAAAACAGCTCTTTTGTTGAATGAATTACATTCTGGGAATTAAGCGATATTCTATTCGCTTCTTCAATACATTGCTGTTCAAAATTCGCCTTAGAAAATACTCTTGAAAGTAATCCCAGATCATATGCTTCAGCAGCACTAATTTTTCCTCCAGAGATCAAATACTTCATTGCTTTTCCTAATCCAATGTGCTTTGGAAGCATAAGGGGAAGTAAACCGCTAGGATGAATACCGTATTTTAAGTGGGAGAGTAAAAAAGTCATATTTTCTGAGCCAAACCTTAAATCTGTAAGAAGACTCAATCCAAAAAATGGAGTAACAACTTCACCACTCAAACAGCTAATGATTAACTTATCTAATTTTATAAATTGTCTCACATAATTTGAGATCGAATTAATCTCAATTGCTCGTTCTGTAGAATCTGTTATTGAGCCGGCGTCTTTCGTATTAAAATCTCCAAGTTTTTTCCCGAATATTCCAGAAAGAAAAGAGTGATATTTATTTTCTGAAAGTGCAAATTCATCCGCAACAATAAGGATGGTTTTAACTTCTTTTGTTTTATTTACATTATCAAGCCACTCGTATATTTTACTATTCTCTTCAATACTTACTATACTTTTAAAAGCATTCTCTTTGATTCTTAATATCGCCAAAGGCAAATCCACTTTACATTCAATGTATTCTTCATTGAACTCTAGGTTTTTATACGTTCCCATCATTATCTCCAAAAAATTGTTATAAATGTTTATCCTTCAGTTCCTTTTTGTGCTTAATTGTTTTGCTTCTAAAGTTTCTATTGATCGCTTTTTGTTTTCTGTCCATAATTTCAAGCATTATTAAAAAGCCTGCTATAAAAACCCAACCTATAATTAATGAAAAAAACTCCTCATTCATTTCTCCATCTTAAAGTTTATACTGACTATATTTTATACGTTTATCTCTGTACTTCTATTAATTATTTATAATTGATTTACTACCTATGCAGGTTTATTAGTCAACTTAAATATGATTGGGACACTTACTTTGACTTTCATAGGTTTACCCCTTTGTATTCCTGGAGAAAATTTTGTGTGCTTAACAGCGTATTCAGCAGCTTCATCACAACCTCCACCTATACCCTTTAATATTTCAGTTTTTATAACAGTGCCTTCTTCATTTACATAAGCCAACACATACACTTTGCCTTCAATTCCAGCTCTTCTGGCAATTTCAGGATATATAATTAAATCCTGTATGGCTTGAACTCCCCCGATAGGATAAGGCATTTCCTCTACAGCTACAAAATAGACTGGCTCTTCCTCCATTATTTCTTTTTCTTCTTCTTTAGGAGGAGGCGGTGGTGCACCGAGTTCTTCATAGATATTAAGTTCTGTGCTTTCAAATTCTATTTCCTCAATATCCGCATCTGTTATCGCTTCAAGTATCATTGACGGTTTTTCAGGGGGTGGAGGTGGTGTATAATCCTGGTTTGTTTGCTGAATATCTTCAACAGTAAAAAGTTCTTGCGGTGCTTGGTATTCAATTGTACGTCTCTCTATGTCAGGAAAGTACTTGAATGCGAAAATTGTTAATAGCAGAGATGTGATAATGCTACACTCAAATACTAATTTGTAACGATATCTGATCTCCGGTTTGCCTATGTTTTTTAGAAGTTCCATTTTATTCTCCTGGTTATTACACATTCACAATCTGGGAGGCAAATAAGAGACCAATTCAAAAAAGTTTATTTATTGAGGGTTTTCATATAATAACAGCCTTAACGACGTTTTGTAATGTTGCAATCTCGCAACCGAACTTAGATTTTATTATATTTGTATTGCAACTCAATTCTTATGTGATTTTATGCAAGAACTGAAAAACATATCAAAGAACTTTAAAATAACCCATACAGACATAATTCTTAACAGTGTGAATGAAGGTGTTTTTACTGTTGATGAAAATATGGTTATTACTTATTTCAATAAAGCGGCTGAGAAAATAACAGGGATTTCACAAGAAAAAGCTATGGGGCAGTTCTGCTTTGAAGTAATGCGGGCGAACATCTGTGAAAAAAATTGCTCTCTTAAATGTTCACTTCAAACTGGAAAAAACGTTATTGACAAACGCGTCAATGTGTTGCGAGATGATGGAAAGGAATTGTTTGTCAGTATAAACACCTCATTGTTAAAGGATGAAAATGGAAAATTCATCGGTGGTGTAGAAACCTTTAGAGATTTGACCCAAATTGAAGAGTTAAAGAAGGAAATAAATAAAAGTTACACATTTGAAGATATTGTTTCAAAAAATCATCTTGTACTTCAGATATTCGATACTTTACCAATAATATCGCAGAGTGATAGCACAGTGTTAATTCAGGGACCAAGTGGATCTGGTAAAGAATTATTCGCCCGTGCAATTCATAGTTTGAGCAACAGAAAGAAAAAACCATTTGTTGCAGTAAATTGCGGTGCTTTGCCAGATACATTAATCGAATCAGAATTGTTCGGTTATGTTAGGGGTGCTTTTACCGACGCGAAAAAGGACAAACCTGGGCGTTTTGCACTAGCAAGAGGAGGCTCAATTTTCTTAGATGAAATTGAAAGTTTGCCTTTATCTACCCAGGTAAAATTGTTACGGGTTCTGCAAGAAAAAGAATTTGAACCTTTAGGTGCAACTGTTCCTGTTAAAGCAGACGTTAGAGTTATAGCTGCAACAAAGGAAAATTTAGTTGAGCTCATCAAAAAGGAAACATTTAGGGATGATCTATATTATAGATTAAATGTTGTAAAAATTGAACTTCCACCATTAGTAAAGAGACGGGATGATGTTCCATTATTAATAAACCACTTCATTGATAAATTTAATAAGCGAATGAGTAAATCCATTGAGGATGTTTCAAAAGATGTGTTGAATATTTTGATGGAGTATGATTACCCTGGCAACGTACGCGAGCTTGAAAATATAATTGAGCATGCATGCGTAATGTGTCAGGGTTCAAAAATAAGAACAGCCCATTTACCAGCTGAGTTGTATCCAAAGTCTGAAAAGGTGATACTTGAAGAAAAAGTTGGTGGTCCTCCTCTTGAGGCATTTGAAAAGCAACTATTAAAAGATACCTTGGAAAAACATAACGGTAACAAGATACTAACTGCAGAAGAATTAGGATTACACCGCTCTACACTTTGGCGAAAAATGAAAAAGTATGATTTGACATGAAGAACTGATTCGTTTCACTACTAAGACAATTTAATAATTGCCGTTTCATATTTGCAACCACAATTTCTGCTGATTACTTTTTAACTTCATTTGATATCCTTTTTTGAATGAAAACAAGAGTAGTGCCCTCCTTCGCATTCTGGCAAGTGAATTGAACTCCATAAAAATCAGATTATTTATCTGAAGTGGTGATCTATAGTTCGGGATATCATTTGATAAGCGATAATGATTATTATGAAAATATAGAGGAGATATGGCTATTCCAACATTTAATGCAATAGGATTCTGCGCTCATTATTCAAAACAGGGTGATTGGGCGTTCGATTTTGCATTACAGATATCTCAAAAGCAAAATATACAATTGAATGTTTTTCATTTTCTACAGGATCCATACGATCCGGATTATAGTAAGCCAAAATATTTATCACGTTCAGAACTGGATAAAATGGCTATTGCCGAAGAGAAAAAACTACGATTGTATTATGATAAGCGCGCAGGAGAATATCTTAATATTGGTTTCCGGGAATGTTACGATGATAGCTGGACAGAGTTACATCGCTGCTTAAAGATCAGTGAATTTCAACTGCTCATTTTAGGTTACCGAAAAAGGATGCAATTTTCGTGAGAAAACCGATTGAAGAATTCGCTAATGATTTCATCTCCCCGGTCATCCTAGTTGGTCCAAAATATTATGATCAACTTTGTTTAAATAAACAAGCTGCTTTGCTTGCCTTCAAGTTAGGAATCCCGGAAGAGAAATACACTAAATGCGATGCTTAGCTGTTAAGAAATAGTTCCCAAAATCATTAGCTATTTAAAAAAGAAAAGTAAAATTATAATAGGTATAAAAAATTTTTTCATTAATTACTTTATCTACTTATTATGGATGAAAACAAAAATCATTGGTACGATGGCTTGTTTTATGATAAATTTATTGCACCAAATCAAGATAAAGCGTTTGATTATATTAAAAGAATAATCGAATTAAATTCTTCTTTAGTAGATGTCGGTTGTGGCACTGGTAGATTTGCTTTCCAGATGGAAGATATTTGCAGCAGGATTGATGGCACAGATCCATCATTAAGAAATATTAAAGTTGCAAAGAGAAGACTTAGGAGAAATGGTTCCGGAAAAATTAATTTTTATCATTCCGATGCAATAAAGTTTTTCGATAACAACGGCTCTGATTATGATTATGCACTACTATCTTACGTAATTCACGAAATTAATGAACCCCTGAGAGAAAAAATTCTCCGAACACTTTCACAATCTGCAAACAGAATTATTATAATAGATTATCTTGCCCCAAAACCTAAAAATATTTGGCAATATTTAAACGAAATAGTTGAATTCGCCGCAGGGACAGATCATTACAAAAATTTCAAATCATACATTAAAAATAATGGCATTAAAGGACTTGCAAATCAAAGCGGATTAAAAATAATTCACGAAATTAAAAACCAACCATCAGCAAGTCATATAGCTTTATTACAAAAAGAAGATTGAACATAATAATGAAACTTGGAAAAATTGAATTACGAAATAATTTTATTATGAGTGCAGTTAAAACCGGTTACGGTAACAGCGAAGGAAATATTACTGAAAGGCATTTAGCGTTTTGGGAAAAACGGTCAAAACATGTGGGTGCAATAATCTTTGAACCATTTTTCATCGATAAAAGAGTGAGAGAATTACCAACACAAATAGGTATTGATAACGATGATAAAATTGAAGGACATAAAAAGTTAGTTGATAAAATTCATAAAAACGGTTCGAAAGCAGTTGCACACATAAATCATCCCGGAAGAATGGCAAATCCTAAACTTCCCGGAAATATTTATTTATCTGCATCCGAGGTTCAGTGTCCTAATGGCGGACAAAAACCTAAAGCTATGACTATTGAAGAGATTAAGTCAGTTCAATGGCAATACATTGATGCTGCAGTAAGAGCAGAGAAAGCAGGATATGATTTAATAGAACTTCAATTTGGTTTGGGTTATTTAATATCCCAATTTATTTCGCCTAATACTAATAAACGAACTGATGAATACGGAGGTTCCTTTGCAAAACAGAATGAGATTTGGATTAGAAATCTTAAGAGAAATGAATAAAGTCGTTGAATTGCCTATCATTATTAGAATAAGTGGAGATGAAAAAGCTGAAGGTGGGATGACTTTAGAGGATGCAGTGGAGATAGTTAAAGTTTTGGAAAAAGAAAAGGTTGCGGCAATTCATGTAACTTCCGGAAATGTATGTCTAAGCCCCCATGGTATTATCAGCATCATTTCATACCGAAAGGCAAAACATGGGAGATGTCAAAAAAAATAAAAGAGATCACAAATATTCCGGTAATTGCGGTTGGACAAATTACTGAACCAGAAGATATTGATAAAATTATGGAAGAGAACGCTGCTGATTTCATTGCCCTTGGAAGAGCACTTATTGCCGATCCTGATTTTGTGGGTAAATACCTAAAGATTGTTGAAGGAAAAATCCGTCCCTGCTCTTCCTGTTTAACCGGATGCCTGGGAAGAATAAAAATTGGCAAAGGACTTCAGTGCGAAATAAATCCCGAAGTTGGAAGAGAATTAGAACCTTTAACTAAAGCGGAAGTTAAAAAGAATTTTGCAGTTGTGGGCGGAGGACTCGCAGGGATGGAGGCAGCAATAACCTTAAAGAATAGAGGGCATGAATGTTACTCTGTATGAAAAGGATAAACTTGGTGGACAGTTTAATCTTGCACCATTACCTTCGCAGAAAGGTTCACTTCAAAAACAGATTGATTATTTAAAAGATGAACTTGAAAATGTAAATATGATAAATAAAGAAGCAACGGAAAAAGATCTAATAGGAAAATATGATGGAGTTATAATTGCAACAGGTTCAAAACCACTTATGCCACCTATACCCGGTTTGAAAGAGTATAACTGGGCGGAGATACTTTACGAATTTAATCTACCTAAAAATAAAAATGTTGTGATAATAGGCGGCGGTTTAATTGGAGTTGAAGTTGCAAGCACCTTACTCGATTATAATAACAAAGTTACTATTGTTGAAATGCTCGAAGATATAGGGCGTGACATGGAAATGGTAACACGAAAACTTAACCTGATGAAATTGAAAAAGCATAACGTACCTGTTTATACAAATACTCAGGTTACCAAAATTGAAGGATCAACATTGTATATGATTCAAACAAACGAAACAGAAAAGAAAATTATGTTGGAAGGAATTGATATTTATGTTGTTACAACTGGAATGAAAGCAGATAAAATTTTAGCAAATAAGATTGAAGGAAAAATTCCGGTGTATGTAGTTGGCGATGCTGATCAAGTTGGTGATGCAGTATCGGCAATTCAGAGCGCTTATTTTACTTGCAAAGAGTTATAAGAGTTTATAATGAATAAATTAGATTAAAAAAAGATACTTTTAATGAAAAGCAAAACTAAAAGTTGGGATTATAATTTGTGATCGCTATCGCAACTGTGCAGGTGGTAAATGTTTTAGAGCTATGCGCAATAAGGAAGGTGCATTCAGTATTTATAAAGATAATGATGAGTCTTGAACTGGTTGGATATACAACTTGCGGCGGATGCCCGGGCGGAAATATCGAATACGCCCCGGAGGAAATGATAAAAAACGGCGCGGAAGTAATTCATTTTGCAACTGGTTTTGTTGTTGGTTATCCGCCCTGTCCTTATATAGATCACTTTAAGAAATTCATTGAAAAAAAATACGGAGTAAAAGTGGTTATCGGAACACATCCAATACCTCAAAAATATTATTTAACGCACAAAGCTTTGGGTACCTGGGATTCTAAGGAATGGAAAAAATTGATTCAACCAACATTAACTGATGAGCAAACCCGGTTAGCATATGACTAATAATAGTTATTAGAATGGAATACCAAAATTATTTATGAATCAATTTCAATAAGGAAATTATTTAAATGAAGAAATCAGAATTACCAATTCCAATTCATCGTTTAGCATATCTTCAAGCATATCTATATCAAATTTTTACATTAGATAATAATTGTAAAAAGAACTTTGATAACACAGAATGGTATCTGAAGGAAACACACACAGATGAAGAAGTGAAATCCGCAATAGACTTTTTTAAACACAATGGATTAAAGTGTGATTGTGATATCATTAATAAATTTGATTTAAAAGAAATATCAAAAGGAATTGTTAATCCTCATAAATGAGTATGTAAATAATAAAATCTAGGAAATGACTGCACTTTTCTAACAACAGATTAAACAAGCAAAAATAATACTGGAGGAATATTAAAATGAAAATATTATTAGCAACTGATGGCAAAGCTTTGGAAAGTAAAATTGCTAAAAGATTCGGGCATGCAAATTACTACCTGATCTTTGATAACGAATCAAAGGAAATAGAAGCGAGAGTTAATCACGGGCATGATGATAATCATTCAAGTTTAATTGATTTAGCCAATGAAGGTGTTACTGATTTTATCGTTGGTAATATTGGACCGAATGCTTTTAAAGTTTTGAATGATAAAAGTACCAAAGTTTATTTAGCAAGAAAAAATAAAGCTAAAGAAGCATTGGATAAATTTTTGAATAACGAATTAGAAGAACTTACTACCCCAACTCTAAAACGAAGCATTGAGGGGCATTAGTGGATAAACATAGCAATTCTGGAAAAGTTATTTTGCAGCTGATTTCAGAAATGATAATCTAATTAATAGGCTTATAATTTGAAAAAATCTTTTCAGACAGAAAAAATTATTACAATATCGTCAGCTCATTTTTTTCACGATATTTACACAGCTTTTCTGGCGCCTATGCTTCCGTTGTTAATCGCGAAGTTTGGCATCTCCTTATCAGTAGCTGGTTTGCTGGATGTAGTTAGAAAAATTCCTCCTTATTTAATCCCTTTATCGGGTTTCTTGCTGATAAAATTTGTATGAAATATCTTGTCATATTTACACCTGGGATTAGTGCAATAAGTATGAGTTTGCTTGGCGCATCACCATCATTGATTATTCTGTTCATTTTACTATTTGTTACCGGGATAAGTTCAGCCCTATTTCATATTCCGTCTCCTGTAATGATAAAAGATTACTCGGGTACTAAAACTGCAACTGGAATGAGTTTTTTTATGTTTGGAGGTGAATTAGCAAGAACATTAGGTCCGTTATTAATTACTGCTGCACTTTCTATCTGGGGACTGGAGGGTTCTTACCGTGTTATGCCCATTGGAATAATAGCATCGATTATTCTATTCTTCAAATTTAAGGACATATCATCACTGAATAGTAAGAACAATAAAAAGAAAGTGAAAGGCGCTGGAGAAACTGTAAAAGAACTGGTCCCATTCTTTTTATTTATTAGTGGTTTTCAATTGTTTAGAGGCGGGATGAAATCGGCTTTAACACTTTATCTGCCAACCTATTTAATAGGAAACGGTGAGTCTTTATGGATTGCAGGAATTTCACTATCAGTACTGCAATTAGCAGGAGTTGCCGGTACTTTTGGAGCAGGATATATTTCTGATAAAATTGGTCATAGAAATTTATTGCTTATAACAGCAATTGCAAGCTCCCCTGATTATGTGGGCATTTGTTACTGCAAGTACAATTGCTGATGATTCCTCTATTAATTATTATGGGATTCCTACTTTTTGCTTCTGGCCCAGTTATATTAGCGCTCGTGCAGGAAACAAACACAGAACGACCAGCTTTTATAAATAGTATTTATATGTCAATCAATTTTGGTATCGGTTCTTTAATGGTTTTAATTGTGGGAATATTGGGGGATAAAATGGGGCTTGAACTAACCTATCAAATTTGTGCAGTACTGGCATTTGTATCAATACCTTTTATTTTTATTTTGCCAAATAAGAAATTGTAATCAAATTAATATTCGACAATACTTTGCTCGTATTACAACTGCAAATTAAAACATAAAAACGTTGTAACACTGCAACCTTTTTAGTTCTTCCTCATTCCCTCAAAAAAACTCCTATATACTTGTAATATAATCACTTATCTAGCTCTCCTGACTATGGCAAACTAATTGTTATTTAGATTTTAGAACACCTATACATCAAGTTAATTGAAATAGAAATTAACAAAATGAAAATTGATCATAACAGATATGATCAAAGGATAGCATAATAAAGATGAGTTAATTTAACGTGACATAAAAATTAGGAGTTCAATGGAAATGAAAAAGATAGCAATATCAATATTTCAGGATAGAGTTGCTTCCCGGTTGGATTCAGCAGAAAATTTAATGCTGGTTACGACAGATGATGGGAAAGTAAAGTCAAGAGAGTTAGTTCTGTTGAGAGATGAAGATCAGCTTAGAAAGATTGATAAAATTTTTCAATTAAAACCGGATGTATTAATCTGCGGTGGATTAACAAAATTATGTGGTTACAAATTGAGTCACAGCGATATAAATGTCGTCCCCTGGGTTCAGGGAAATGCCGAACATATATTATCACTTTGTTTAAGTAACAAATTTATTGATGGAGATTATGATAATAGTTATTACAAGTCTCTACGTCATTCGCATTCATAGTAAATTTCTTATCCCGGAATTATGAAGAAATTTTTATTGACTTACCGAAACACAAACAAGCGAGCATTTTATTTGTAGATATGATATATCCGTTTTAATACCAGTCCCATTTTTGCAACACACCATCCATTAAGCTCTTCATATATGCAACGTTTCTTAAAGCGTAAAACTTAGATAAACCTAGTAAGATTTAGAAATCAATCAAAAAACAGAACAATTATTATTCTCCTAAATGGCAGGCAAATTGAATATCCTATTTAAACTATTTAATAAACGTATAGACTAATAATGAAAAAGATAGCATTGTCCGTATTTAGAGATCGAATCTCATCACGTCTTGATGCTGCAGATAAGATTCTACTTTTAACCTTGGAAAATGAAAAAGTTAAAAAACGTGAACCGGTAAGGATAATTCCAAGTAGTCCCCTAGATAAAATACATCAAATTATTCAGCTAAATCCCGATGTACTTATTTGTGGCGGGCTTACGCAACTATGTGATAGTAAACTTAAAAAGTCTAATATAACCGTTGTGCCCTGGATTAAAGGAAATACAGAAGAAGTATTAAAAGAGTTTATAGAAGGTAAACTAATTGAACCAGTTACAATTAATAATGAACGATAAGTTAATTCAATAAAAAGGGAATTTTATAATGGATAAGAGAAATTTTAAATGTTTTGATTGTGCCCATACTTGGGAGGTTGAGTTCGGTATTCCTAGACCTTCGAAATGTGCAAAATGCGGAAGCACTAATATCCATCGAGAAGATATGGGGCTTCAAGGATCTCATCAACAGAGAAAAAGACAAAGGAGAAGAAGTTATGGAAAAGATAAAAATTAAAGCTAAAAGTAAAACGGGCTTTTTGTATTGCCCGCGATGTGGTTTGAGAATACCAAGCTCCAAAGTTTTAGGATATTATTTTGGATGTTGTCCTGCTTGTGGATGCAAAATGGTTAAAGAAGGACCAATACCTTATTCTTCAAAAGAATATCATTCACACGCGAATCACATCCTATTTTTTAGGTAAGGAAGGAATGGAAAATGAGAATTGCAATAGCCTGTAATAGTAAAAAAAATACAGCATACCAACTCGGCACCGCTACGGGATTTGTGATATTTGATGTTGTCAAGGGAAAGATTAAAAACTGGTTCTATCGTCCTCTTTATAATCCAATATATTGGCAGCCATCAAAAAAAAATCGTAAAAGCATTGGAATTCGCGAAGCAATTTTAAGGGCACTAAATGGCTGCAATACAATAATTTCATTTGGTATCGAGCCTAACCTATTTAGGAAATTGTACAAAGCAGGAATTGAAGTATTTCAAACAAACGAAACTGATGTAAGAAATGCGGTTGAGTTATACGTTGAAAGCAAAAAATAGTTTTATTACTAAAGGCTGCAAGTTCTATAAATAAAGTATTGATCTAAGGATATAAAAAAGAGCCTAATGAAAGGAGAATGAGATGAAAATTGCAATAGCATCCGATGACGAAATAAAAATTGCGCCACATTTTGGACGAACAAACGGATTCGTAATTGTTGATCTTGAAAATGGAAGGATAACGAACCGGGAATATAGAAAAAATGAATTCACTGGTCACAGGAGAGGAATTAAAGGTAGTGAGCACGAACCTGGCAGACACGGTCCAATACTAACCGCGCTGAAAGATTGTAATATAATAATATCACACGGAATGGGGAAACGATTATTAAGCGATATAAAAGTTGCAGGATTGGAGCCTTATCTTACTGAAGAAGAATACGTGGCAAAAGCAATCAATTTATTCGTTGCTGGTGAGCTGGATAATAATCCGGAATTGGTATGTGATCATAATTAACTAATTGTTCTAGTGAAAGGAATTTGAAATGAAAATAGCAGTAGACTCAAATGATGGTATTAATATCGCAGCACCATTTAATGTACTAAAGAATTTTATGGTTTTCGAAGTAGGAGGAAAAAATGATCCTTTAAATTTTTGTGCTCCTCGTGTTCAATCAAATAATAAAAATAAGTTGAAGCATATAAGAAATATTAGTAAAACTGCTAATATCGAAAGTGAGTTGAGTGACTGCACAACAGTTATTTCCCATTGTTTGAACAGACCACTTTTAAATAATCTGCGAAGATCTGGAGTTGATGTATTTATTACGTATCAAAGCCGGATCGATGATGCGTTTAACCAATACATAAAAGATAAAAGAATTCATGAATTCCATTAAGAGGATTAAGTTATGAAAATCTTTGGACCTATACCGTCACGCCGTTTGGGGCAGAGTTTGGGCATTAATAACATCCCACCGAAAACTTGCAGTTATTCCTGTGTTTATTGCCAGGTTGGAAGAACTTCTAGGATGTTGGCAGAGAGGCGGGAATTTTATAAACCGGAAGAAATTCTTAGTGACGTTGCCGAAAGAATAATAAATATTAGAAAAGCAAACGAGACTATTGACTATATAACTTTTGTCCCTGATGGTGAACCAACTCTGGATTTAAACCTTGGACAAATGATAGAGATGTTAAAATCTTACAAAATTAAGATTGCCGTAATTACGAATGGCTCTCTTTTGTGGAAAGAAGATGTTCAGGAAGATTTATTTAAAGCAGACCTTGTTTCGATAAAAATTGATACGGTCTTAGAAAGTGTGTGGCACAAAATCAATCGACCACAACACACATTAACTTTAAGTAAAATTATTGAAGGCATTGAAAAATTTTCCCAGCATTTTAAGGGTAATCTACTTACAGAGACTATGCTGGTAAAAGGTATTAATGATTTTGAAGAATCGTTAAAAGACACCTCTTCATTAGTTAGCTGGCTTGATCCAACTAAAGCTTACTTACTTATTCCTACAAGACCCCCAGCTGAAAATTGGGTTAGACCACCCGCTAACGAAGTAATTAACAAAGCTTTTCAAATATTTAATGAACGATTAAACAAAGTGGAGTTAATAACTGGATATGAAGGTAATGATTTTGTTTACACTGACAATTTTGAAGATGAGCTACTAAGTACTTTATCAGTTCATCCTATGCGGGAAGATGCAATTCAATCCTTTATAACTAAGAGCATCACAGGATGGTCCGTTCTTCAAAGGCTTTTACAAGAGAAGAAACTTGTTGAAGTAGAATATGCAGGAAATAAATTCTATCAGAAAAATTTTGCTTATGAATAATCACAATATTTTAAAAGGAGATTAACAATGGCACTAATTATAACAGAAGATTGTATTGTTTGCGGAGCCTGCGAGACCGAATGTCCGAATAATGCAATAACTGCTGGTAAATTAGTTTATGAAATAAATCCAATCTTATGTACTGAGTGTGTTGGATACTATGATGAACCGCAATGTGTATCGGTTTGTCCCGTAGACTGTGTGGTTCAGAATCCTGCTCATATAGAATCGAAAGAGGAGCTTCTTGAAAAAAGGGAGCTAATTAATGCGAACAATATTCTTTAACAAATTCAATCAATCAAGTTTAGGAGGCACATTATGAAAAAATTTAATATCGAAGAGAAGGAAATATTTTCACTATTAACGTCAAAACAAATTGCTGAGATCAGTGACGTTGCTGTTATTAAGGATTTTGAAGAAGGTCATATTATATATGACCAGAAAGAACTTGCAAGAAATATATACATTTTATTGGAAGGGGAAGTTTCTCTAAGTGTTCCCGGCAAAAAAGATATAAATGTTGAAAATTTCTCATTAGAAATTGAGAAGATCGCACATCACGGAGAACTATTTGGAACCAATCTACTATTTGGTGTAAAAAGATATATGACCAGATCACGAGTAGCAAAACCATCAAAGGTGATGATCCTTGATGCGGAAAAGTTTCTGCGCATAATAAAAGAAAATAAAAGTGAATTTGTGATTATGTCATATCTGGCAAAAGTATATTTTCAGCGATACATTAATGCAATGCAGGAACTTGAAGAATCCCCCGAACAACTCAGTTCGTGGTGGTAATTGCTAAGTCTTTTTCAATAACTAAAGAGGTTATCATGTCCAAGATTGCTATCCTTTATTGTAAACGAATACAAGATCATTCCTGTATTGCCTGCGCAAAATGCTACAAAGGAATGGCTGAAAAGAATGGAAAGTTTGCAGAGTATGATGAAATAGAACTGGTTGCTATGACTGATTGAAGATCTGGTATGATTTGATGATTAAGTTTCTTTGCAGAGATCGTATTTAAAAGAATTAGGATTGTGTAATGGAGACTTTTGGGAGAGGTGAGCAAAATAAGCTGTGTTTTTGGGCTAAAATCAAACTATATTGGGATGCGCGGAGAATCCCTGACTCTCCGCAAAATCCCTTTATTTACAATAACTTAGGGGTTTTTCTCACATATTTCACACGATAAACACTTCTGAATTCTCACTTTTATCTAACTATTTTGATGGTGTTGAAAAGTAAACACCTAATAAAAACTTATACTATCCAACCCCTGCTTAATAACTAGGCGGGGGTTTTTATTATGTTGCCAATCGTTATGGGGTAAAGCTGTCGTATGGCTTGAATAGGAGTAGTGTGCACGTGAATTGTATTGTGGATATAGTTGTTTTGAAATTAACTTGCGAACAAAAAAATTTCAATAACAAATACTGGAATTTTACCGTTGTTGCTTTTCTTCAATAACAATCCATATTAAACTTATTCATCAAGGCTCAGTTTCAAAAATCATAAATAAAATATAACACACAAAATTCTATCTACAGAAAGAGTTTTTGATTGCAACATTAAATTTGTACAACTTGGGTATGATAAATATTTATTAACATTTAAGATGGTGATGCATCGGCATTTAGAAATCTAGTTGATGAATTCCGGGAAAAGGTGCGTAATACCTGTTATCGTTTTGTGAGAAATGTTGAAGATGCAGATGATATCGCGCAGGAAGTATTTATCCAGGTGTTTGAGTCAATTCCACATTTTAGGGAAGAAGCACAAATATCAACATGGGTTTACCGCATCGCTGTAAATAAATCGCTAGATTTTATTAGAAGTAAAAATCGTAAAAAAAGATTTGCTTACTTGACCTCTCTATTTAAATCCGGTGAAGATGAAGAAATAATTGAAATCCCCTCTTATGATTCACCTGATAAAGAATTAGATGACAAAGAAAGAAAAGAAGTGCTTGATTTTGCCCTTCAAAAGCTTCCGGACAATCAAAAAACAGCTATAGTTTTAAGCAAATATGAAGGATTTAGCAATAATGAAATTGCAAAAATAATGGATTTGTCGTTATCCGCAGTTGAAGCTTTGATGTATCGGGCAAAAAAGAATTTACATAAGGAATTATATAATTATTTTGAAAAAAATAAATAAGTGCACAAGTTTTTTAATATAAACAGCGTCTTAAATATTATGGATAGCCAAATGGACAAAAAAGAAAAAATAGAAGAAGAGATTAGGAAAACATTAGACAGTTTTTGATCAAAAAGAATCGCTACCACCAAATCCTTATTTCTATACGCGCGTGCAACAAAGAATTAAAGAACATTCAGGTAAGTAATTCTACGATGTATGGGATTTTTAAAACCTGCGTTATTAACAATCTTGTTACTCTTAAATGTGGGCACTTTTATTTGGTATTTTAATAGTCAACGAAGATTATACCTCAACTAAGAATCAGAAAGGAATTAATAGAAATTCTTTCCAGCGATTTGAATCTTAACACCAATAAAAATAATATATTATTAGCAGAATAGGAGAACCTATGGAATATTTAAACAAAAGCGTTATTTGGTATTATTAGTAGTTCTTCTTATCATTATCAATTTAGCAACTCTGCTAATGATCTGGTTAAATAAACCGACACATCCCTTAATGGATCGAAAACACCTGGGGCCTGAGCAGGAAACTGCCCACATTCAGAAGCTTTTAAAAGATGAGCTGGGCTTTGATGAAACACAAACCAAACAGTATTTAAAGATGCAAGCTGAGCAACGAGAAAAAGTTTTGCAGTTGCAGAATGAAATTCGGCAAATTAAAAAAGCAAATGTTTGATGAGGTATTAAAGGATATTCCAAAACCGACTCTTTCTGATTCTTTATTAAAATTATCACAGGATAAAATGGTTGAACTTGAAGAACTGACCTTCCAATATCTTTTAGATCTGAAAAAATTGTGCAAACCGGAGCAGCAGGATAAACTCAAATTACTCATTGATGAATTTTTTCAGTCAGAATTCACCGCATAGAATGAGTAATGATAGACCTCCTCCTCCGCCTCCTGGTGATAAACCTCCACCACATAGAAATTGATCTCTCTTTAACTAGCATTAGCCCTTTATTATAAATGAATAAAGGGTTTTTACGTTTCATCAAGATCATTTTTACAAATTATAAAAATATATTATTCCAGCACAAGTTATTTCTAAAGCTGACGTCTTAAATTATAGAACAAAGAAATAATTATGCAAATCATAGATAAAAAAGTAATGATATGAAAAATCTAAACCTAAAAAGAAAAATGATAATCGCAGCGATAATTCTTATAATTATCGCAAGTGCTGTATTTGTAATTAGTGCAAACGGAAAAGTTGAATATGTTTTTGAAACCGTTACGGTTAAAAAGGATCAATAAGTATTCCGTAACTGCAACAGGAACATTAGAAGCGGCAAACCGGTAACGGTCGTGGACACAAGTATCGGGTGTGATAGAAAAGTTATATGTTGATTTTAATCAAACGTTCAAACAGGACAATTAATAGCTGAACTTGCCAAGTCTACTTTGCAATCAAATTTAGAAAATGCCGAAGCTGATCTGTCGAACGCTGAAGCAGAATTTGAATATCAGGAATCAGTCTTTGAAATAAATAAGAAACTTTTTGAAAAAGATATGATCTCAGAAAGTGATTATAATTTAAGTAAATACAATTATAAAAAAAGTGAAGGTGCACTCAAATCAGCAAAGCAAATTTAAATAAAGCACAACAAAATTTGAGTTATGCAAATATATATTCTCCTATTGATGGTATTGTTACAAATAGAGCCGTTGAAGAAGGGCAAACTGTTACGTCAAGTATGAGCACTCCGGAACTTTTCACTATTGTAAATGATCTTACTGAAATGCAGGTTGAAGCTGATGTTGATGAAGCGGATATTGGATTAGTAACAGAAGGACAAAGAGTAGAATTTACAGTTGATGCATTTCCGGATGAAACATTTTCTGGTAAAGTCACTCAGGTTAGGTTGAAGCCTATAGAGTCTTCTAATGTTATAACTTATACTGTAATTGTAACAGTTGCTAATCCAGATTTGAAATTAAAACCGGGGATGACAGCAAGCATAACTGACTATGTACAGGAAGTAAACGATGTTCTTGTTTTATCCGGAAAAGCAATTCGTTTTACACCTGATAGAGAAATAATGATGGATTATTTTGACACTCTTCCGGAAAGTGAAAGACCGCAACCTAAAATGGAACCAAAGCCAGAAGATAAAGAAGATGTTAATGATGAAGGAAATAAAAAAGAATTGTCAGAAAACATGAAAAGAGTATGGATTAAAAATGGGGATATGATTAAACCGATGATGGTTGAAACCGGAATGACAGATGGTACAAATTTAGAAATCTTATCCGGGCTCAATGAAGGTGATGAAATAGTTATGTCTATGGAAATTGGAACTAGTTCCTCAGTTGAAAATGAAAATGATGAAGAAACACAAAAAAGTCCTTTTGTTCAAGAGCGACCAGGCGGTGGTCCGGGAAGATAAAAATGAAATCAAACAGTATTATAGAATTAAAGAACCTTAGCAAAAATTATACGGTTGGCACTGATATCGTAAAAGCTTTGCGAGATGTTAACCTTACAATTGAAGCTGGCGAATTCGTAGCAATTATGGGCGCCAGTGGATCTGGCAAATCAACACTACTAAATATTTTAGGGTGTTTAGAGAAACCCACTGGTGGCGAATATTGGCTTGATGGAACAAATGTTAATTCATTGAAACGAAATCAACTTGCTAATATCCGTAATACAAAAATTGGGTTCGTTTTTCAGTCTTATAATCTTTTGCCGAAAACAACTGCACTAGAAAATGTAGAATTACCATTGCTTTATAATTCTGATGTTAGCAATAAACTTAGTAGAGAAAAAGCAGAAAATGCACTAGAAGCTGTTGGGTTAGCTGATAGAATGAAACATCTTTCCAATCAAATGTCTGGTGGACAACAGCAGCGTGTAGCAATAGCTCGTTCTTTAGTAAATGATCCGGTGATAATTTTAGCCGATGAAGCAACCGGAAATTTGGATACCAAAACTTCTTATGGGATTATGAGTTTATTCCAAGAATTAATGAAAATGGAATAACAATCGGGTTTGTAACTCATGAACCTGATATAGCCGGGTTTACAAAGAGAAATATTGTTTTCCGTGATGGAAGGTTAATTAAAGATAATGTTGTTAAAAATATATCCAGTGCTCAATTAGCACTTGAACAATTAAAAGAAGAAGAAATTTTACAGGAGAAATTAGAATTAGCTTATGCCGGGTAAACTATTCGTCATATTAAGCCTGCCTTGCCGGCAGGCAGGCATAGTCAAATATCTAAACATTAACAAATCAGGTAGATAAATAACACATTAAATTTAATCAAAGTGCTATATCAGCAATTAAGAGAAATAAAACCCGTTCGTTCCTAACAATGCTGGGTATAATAATCGGAGTTACGTCTGTAATTGCAATGCTTGCGATTGGGGAAGGTTCAAATGCCAGCATCAAAGAGCAAATTGCAACGATGGGTACAAACCTTATTCACATCCAACCTGCCAGTAGAAACAGGGGTGGTGTTCAGCAAGGTAGAGAAATGTCGCAAACTCTTAGCGTAGCTGATGCTGATTATATAAGAGAAAACTGTGATAAAATTGAGGCAATCTCTCCGGAAGATGATGGTTCTGGTCGGGTAATTTTTGGCTCAAACAACTGGCCAACCCAAATATTTAGTGGAAACGAAAATTACAGTTATATAAAAAAGTATGAAGTTGCCAACGGTCGAATATTCACTTCTGAGGAAATCAAAAGTCCGCAAAGGTTGTTTACTGGACGAATGTAATTGATAATCTGTTTGAAGATGGTGTTGATCCAGTTGGCAGACTGTAGATTGAATATAAAACCATTTAAAGTAATTGGTATTTTGGAGGAAAAAGGCGATAACACATTTGGGCAGGACCAGGATGATATTATACTGGCGCCTTATACAACAATTATGAAACGAATAACACGCCAAACTTATCTGCGTGCAATAGTTATGTTTGCATTTTCGAAGATAAATTGATGATGGAGCGCTCAGATAGAAGAAGCAATGAGAATTTCACAATTTGAAAGATGCCGATGAAAATGATTTTGAAATTAGAACACAACAAGAGTTAATAAGTACATTCGGATCTATTTCAGAAATGATGCTTGTGCTGCTTGGATCCATCGCAGCAATATCCTTGATCGTAGGCGGCATAGGCGTCATGAATATCATGTATGTTTCCGTAACAGAACGGACACGAGAGATAGGTTTTCGATTAGCAATTGGTGGTAAAGGCAAGGATATCTTAATACAGTTTCTTCTCGAAGCCATTTTACTTAGTGTTATCGGAGGTATTATTGGAGTAGGGCTTGGCATCTTTGCTTCAAATACCGTTGAAAATATAATGGGCTGGCCCATACTAATTACAAGCGATGCTATACTCTTATCTTTTCTTTTCTGCTCTTTTATTGGTGTGTTTTTCGGTTTTTATACAGCACGGAAAGCAGCAGCTCATGGATCCAATAGAAGCTCTCAGGCACGAATAAAATCCAGGCAAGTATCAATATGATATTGCTGACTTTCTTATAAAAGTATTTTTTTGATTTATTTTATACTATCAAAACCGACCGCAAGGTTTTTAGACAAAAAGCGTCTTAATTATTAAACACAGAATAAACTTATAAATTAAAGATATAACAATGTTCGCAAAAATCCGGAATCAGCTTAGAATCCAAATAATGATAATAATCATTCTTCTAATGGCTGGCAATGTGTTAGCCCAACCGCAGAGTCAGCAGCATCCACCGATGCATCCAAATTCTGACCAAATCTCAAAAATGGTAGTTGAACTATCGAAAGAAATTTCATTGAGCGAATATCAAACAGCAAGCATTCTCGATATATTCCAAGCCCATTTTAATCAAGTTAAAGCAACTATGGATGATAAACAAGATCAACGAGAAAATCGTGAAGAGATGGACAAGCTGAGAAAAGATTTGAAGGAAATAATCGCATTTATTAAATGGTGAACGCAGGATTTAATGAGTTTGATGAAAAAGCAAGATCATCAACCTCAACAACAAAGACCAAATCGTTAAGAAATAATTATGTATTCATTAGGAAAGACAGAAAATTGATTTCGATTAAATAATGAAATTTTACAATTACAAAATCGATTTAATTTCGATCAACATAGTACAAAAAAATAGGAGTAGAAAATGAAAAAAATTTTAATCACGTTTCTTATTTGCTTTGGCATTTCTCAAATTGCTTTAAGCTATGATTTTTATGATATAAAAATATCAATACCATCTAAATAACATTTCACAGTTAATGGGATGAAATTCTTGAAAGTTTATATGCAGCTGGAGACGAAGAAAGATTGGTTGGCAAGCGGTTATTAACGGTGAACAGTTCGATAGTGTTGGTGTAAGGTATAAAGGAAACAGTTCTTATAATCCCAACCAAATAAAAAATCCTCTGAACATAAAACTGGATCACGTAATAGAAGATCAGGAATTAGATGGATATGGCACGTTGAAGCTGGCTAATGTTTTTAAAGATCCGAGTTTTGTAAGGGAAACCCTGAGTTATGAAATTGCCAAAAAATATATGGCTGCAAGCAATGCTAATTATATAAAAGTTACCATCAACGGTACTTACTTGGGACTTTACACCAGCGTTCAGTCAGTTGATAAATTCTTTATGGCAAATCATTTCTTCAGTAATGACTATGCACGTTTCAAGGGTGAGTTAACCAGTGGTATGCCTACTTTATCAACAATATGGGGTTACTTTGGTATGGATTCCACAAGCTATTTCGATCTATTATGAATTGAAATCGATTATGGATGGGCTGAGATAATTGAGTTCTTGGATATTCTAAACAATAACACTTCATTAGTTGAAGATATATTGGATGTTGACAGAATTTATGGATGCTTGCCGTTGATAATTTGCTGGTTAACCTTGATGCTCCTATAAATTTCGGTCATAACTATTACCTATATAAAGACGGAACGGGAAGGTTCAATCCTGTTATTTGGGATTTAAATGAAAATTTTGGTGCATTTAGTATGTTACTATCAGGTGGTCCATTGAATGTTACGCAAATGCAACAGCTGGATCCTTTACTTCACATATCGCATCCGGATTATCCCATCATCAACAAAATCCTCCCCGATCAAACGTACCAGAAAATTTATATCGCCCATATGAAAACAATTTTAGAGGAAAACTTTGAAGATGGATCATACGAAACAAGAGCGCTTGAAATTCAAAGTATTATTGATTCAGAGGTTCAGGCGGATCCCAATAAATTTTTTACCTACAATGATTTCTTAACTAATATTTATAATTCTGTTGGCGGCGGGCCGCAGGCTATTGTTGGAATAACCCAATTAATGGATGCAAGAGCAAATTATTTAAGTAATCTTACTTCGTTTCAGTACATCGCACCAGAAATTACTAATATTACACATACACCCACCGCTGTTTCAGCTAATAGTGATGTATGGTTGAATGCAGAAGTAAGCAATGCAAATATTGTAAAGTTGGCTTACAGGTTTTTGCAGACCAATAAATTTGAAAAGGATGAAATGTATGATGACGGCAACCATAATGATGGCACAGCTGGTGATGGTGTTTATGGTGCTCTTATCTCAGTAGGATCCACGGATGTTCAATATAACATATATGCAGAAAACAATGATGCTGTTAAATTTTCGCCGGAACGTGCTGAGTATGAATTTTATACCATCGAAGTATCCGGCGATTTAGTAATTAATGAATTTATGGTGGATAACGATAATGTTGTTCCGATCCAAGCGGAGAATATGATGACTGGATCGAGCTCTATAACAATTCAAATATTACTATTTCACTAAGCGGTTATTTTCTAAGCGATGAGAGTAGTGATCTTACTCAGTGGGAGTTCCCCGATACTTCGATAGGTCCCAACGATTATTTAATCGTATGGGCGGATGATGATGCAGGACAACAAGGTTTACATGCTAATTTTAAACTTTCAGCATCTGGTGAAGAAATTGTATTAGTTGCACCTGATACTACTATTGTAGACGATGTTACCTTTGGCGCGCAAACAACTGATTTGAGTACAGGTAGATATCCAAATGGAACCGGGTCATTTGTTTTAATGAATCCAACATTTGAAGAAGAAAATACACCTGGCATTTCCGATGTTAATGATACAAATTATGAGCTGCCGAATGATTTTGTCCTCAATCAAAATTATCCTAATCCATTCAATCCTTCGACTACTATATCCTTCTCAATTCCAGCGGAAGGAATGGTATCATTGAAGATATTCAATTTAATCGGGCAGCAAGTTGATGAAATTGTAAATGAAAATTTATCCGCTGGTAATTATTCATTTATGTGGAATGCAAAGGATCAAGCAAATGGAATTTATTTTTATAAACTTCAAGCTGGTGAATTCGTTGAAACTAAGAAGATGATACTACTTAAATAAATTCCAACAACTTAATTCATTCTCCCAACCCCTGCTTAATAACATAGGCGGGGGTTTGTGACATTTTACTTAAATAAAAACAGTGTTTTATTTCTCCACCAATTGTCTAATTTTATTATTTACTGCGATTTCATCTCCTTTCATATAACCGAGATGCGTGTAAACAATTCTACCTTTCTTATCAATTATCACACTATAAGGTGTTGCCATTGCATAATACATTCTTGCCACATCATTGTTAGTATCATATAAAACAGGAAAGGTGTAACCTTTAGATTTTATATACGGCTTCACCTTTGCCACAGTTTTTTGATCATCCGTTGAAACGGCTATTAGCATCAGCCCCTCATCTTTGTAGTCACTATAAATTTTTGAGAAAGCTTCAGTTTGATCGCGACACGGTTTACAGATTGAAGCAAAAAAACTTAAGATAATTGGTCCCTTACCTTTAGTTTCTTTTAATTCAAAAATGCCGCCGTTAATGTCTCCCAGTTCAAAGTTCGGAGCAATTCTTCCCTGCTGTTCAACCCCCACAATTTGTGCAAAGCCAGTGAAAGAAGTTAATATTGTAATTATAATGAATAGCTTTTGTTTCAACTATACTTGCTTGAGATTATTAATTAAACTCTATCCGAATAAAATTCTGTTCTTAAAAAATCAGTTGACAGAATAAATTAAATACACGCCTCCTAAAATGACAAGGACACCACAAATTCTTTTAACCCACTTTGCACTTTTAGAAGCCTCATTCCAATCTAAATACTTCTGAACTTTACTTGTAAGAGTTCCGGCTCCAACAATTACCGAGCAATGACCAAGTCCGAAAAAAAGAAGTAACAAACTTGCTCCTAAAATATTTTCAGAAGACATAGTAAATACCACACCGAGTATTGGTGCCATATAAGCAAAGGTGCAGGGTCCTAAGGCAATTCCGAAAAGAAGACCTAAAATTAATGCGGCAAGTAGTCCTTTCTGTTTAACAGGAGAAACCGAACCCACATCAAGCGGAAGTTTAATAACATCGAGTAAGTAAAGCCCTATTAAAAAAAACAATCCCGCAACAATGTAAGTTCCAATGGTTCCAACATCTCCCATCAACCTGCCTAAAGAAGCAGTGATGATACCTACTAATGCTATTGTAATAAGAATGCCAATTGCGAAGAGAAGAGAAATGCTAAAGGTTCGGCCAATGCTTACTTTACCCTGCCTTGTAATATAACCAACAAGTAATGGGATGCTGGAAAGGTGACAAGGACTTAAAAGAATGCTTAAAATGCCCCAAGCAAAAGATGCAAGCAATGCCATCCAGAAATTTTGGTAAAGCGCTTCGCTTAAAAAAGTGAATATATCATTTATCACAATAATCCCCAGCCTTAATTAATTGATGATTGTAAGACCCTGCCCCTGCAAAAATTTATCTATTTCTGCTTCGGGGAAAAATCCGACATGCCTGAAAATTTCTTTTTCATTTTCATCAAGAAAAACCTGGGTTGGAATTAATTGAATTTTATAAACTTCTGCATACTCATGTCCCTCATCAGTCCATACATCATAAAAAATAACTTTAATCTGCTCGCCATATTTTTGTTCAACTGATTTCATAATTGGCTGCATTTGTATGCAGGGCACACATTTTACGGACCCAAGTTCGACAAACGTTATTTTAGGAGAGGTTTGTTTAATCTCCTTCTCTTGTGCGGATAGAAAAGTCGAAACAACTAAGAATAGAATAATAAACGGTGTGATTTTCATTTAATTTCCTCCCTTTAACCAGGTAATAATTTGATCATCTTTAGGAATGATACCACTACTCTTAACTTGTTCATTTACTACAAGACCCGGTGTCATCATTATTCCATACTTTACTATTTCCTGAATATCTGACACTTTTTCAACAGAGGCATCAATATTATTTAGTTGAATTAATTCTTTTACATTTAACTCTAGTGTATTACATTTCTTGCATCCTGTACCTAAGATTTTTACAACCATTATATTTGCCTCTTTCTAATATTTTAATATTTCTATTTTATCTTTAAGATTATCATTACGCATAAATATAATCTTTACACAAATTTTTTCATTCATTTCATATTTAGAATAATGAACCGTAAATCAATCCGCTTATTGTCGACATTATTATTACTAACAAGACATATGTTAGGGTTTTCCGAGTTCCAATAACACTCCTAATGACTAACATATTTGGAAGCGATAATGCAGGACCAGCAAGCAATAAAGCCAGCGCAGGTCCTTTTCCCATCCCGCTATTGATTAAACCCTGAAGAATTGGCACTTCGGTTAAGGTTGCGAAATACATAAATGCACCAACTATCGAAGCAAAGAAATTTGAGAATAAACTATTTCCGCCTACTAAGTTTGAAATCCAATGATTAGGAATAATACCACTGCCACCCTCGGGTGAACCAAGTAAAAAGCCAGCAATTAAAACACCCGCACCAAGTAAAGGAAGGATTTGTTTAGTAAAACCCCACGTTTCGCCCATCCATTCATTTGCTTCTCCATCGGAAATAGAAAGAAGAATTGTCAACACAACAGCAGCAGCAACAAAAGGAATTAATGGATATTGCGGATAGATAAATGCAAGTATTATTACAGGAATTGAACCGAGCATTACATACCATTGTCTTATCTTTAATATGTAAATAAGAGATAATGCTAATCCAACTCCGAACAGTCCTGTTATCAACCATTTAAAATTGTAAACAAAAGTCCACAAGCCTGAATCAGAATCTGGTGTGCCCCAAGTTGCAAAAACTAGAATTCCTACTAGAATAAAAAAGTGAAATGAGGTTTGCCAAAATGGTCTACCCTCTTCAACATCGGGCATTGCTAACTGAGCATCTGCTTTTTCCTTTTCTTCTTTTCTGAAAAAGAATGCCATCGATATTCCTATAACAATACTGAACACAACTGCACCAACAACCCTTGCAATACCTAATTCAAATCCAAGTATTCTTGCGGTTAAAATAATTGCCAAAATATTTATTGCTGGACCCGAATATAGAAATGCAATTGCTGGACCTAAACCAGCGCCTCTTTTATGAATCCCTGAGAATAGTGGAAGAACTGTGCAGGAACATACTGCTAAAATTGAACCCGAAACAGAAGCAACAAGATAAGAAACCCATTTTTTTGCTTTAGCTCCAAAATATTTTATAACTGCTGCTTGACTAACAAACACCGCAATAGTTCCTGCAATGAAAAAAGCAGGTATTAAGCAAAGTAGAACGTGTTCCTGTGCATACCATTTTGTTAGTGATAATGCATCGCTAACTGCACCCTGAAATTTTTCAGACTCAATTGGTAAGAAATAAGCAAAAACGAAAAATCCTGCTATCCACAAAAAGCTTTTATATTGTTCTTTCCAGTTCACTAATTACTTATTGCTATAATTCGCCAAATATCGAAACCGTTAGTAAAAAATTATTTTGAGCACAAAATATTTCTATCAACTTTGTTAACAAGTATTCTATCTTTATTTATTATTGCCTCATCAGAAATCCAGAAATCCAAACGAGATAGCAAAGAGGAAACACGTTGATCTAATGGAATTGTGTTTATCAGATAATTAACCCATTTTCCGCTCTTCTCCTCTACAATAAAATCAGCTTCTTTCAATATGCTTAAATGTTTTGATACAGTAGAAGTCGCGAGCTGAAGAACCTCAGTAATTTCACAAACACATAAAGACCGAATTTGTAACATTTTTAGTATGCGCAACCGATTCGGATCTGATAAAGCTTTAAATATTCTTGCTTTATTTTTTAACATATTAAAAAGTCATTTCGTTATATATCGAAACATATGTGAGGATTTACAAAGAATCAAATTAATTCTAATGGACTTACCCAATCCCTGCTTAATAACATAGGCGGGAGATTTTTATTGTTGAAACTTATCTTGTTATTCATAGAAGAAGCTGATTACGATTTTAAGCTATATTCACATTTTTTATCCTACATAAACCCATCAAATACATCCTATTTTATCTCCATTAAAAGACCCTTTGTTGAATTTATTTTTCTATATTATTTACAAATTATAACTGTTAACTTGTACTATATTTTTTCTTCAATATTTCCATTTGATGAGCGAAACGAAAGTAAATTTTGTTTTTCTAAGAGAAGAATACAGTAGTAAAGTTCAATTATGAAAGTCTGAATATTATGAATTTATTAATCAAAATATTTGCAGTTTTATTTTTATCAACTTCTGTCTATTCCCACCCAGTATTTACAGATCCTGAATTTCCAACTGAGTATGATAGCATTACCGTATTTTTAGATGCAACACAACCTGGAGTGACTGAACTCCTTAATTATACTGGCACTCTATATGCCCACACGGGTGTAAATTCCAACTACGGTAACTGGCAACATGTAATTGGTGATTGGGGAAACAATACAAATCAGCCGGCTCTGGAAAGGTTAGGAGCGAATTTTTATAAACTAACCATTGGATTTCCAAGGCAATTCTACAGTGTAATAGATCCAAATGAACAAATCAACCAAATCGCGATAGTTTTTAGGAGCGCCGATGGAAGTTTGCAATCCAGACCTGATATATTTTTAGATATTTATCAACCCGGACTGAATGTGGTCGTTGAAAATCCGGATGTCTCTGTAGAGTTTGGTGATCCGCAAAGGTCGCCTGCATTTGTAAAACAAGGATCTTCTGTTTTAATCAAACTTCAAGTGATAGAGATCGAAACTAAAGTTTCATCATTAACACTTTTTATTGATAATAACCAGGTGGCACAATCCAATGTAGATTCCTTAAATTTTCTTTTTAGTTATAGTAGTTACTCTACAGGGCCGCACGATGTATTGGCAGTTGGAATTGATACATCAGGAAGTTCAGATTCTACAATTTTTATGATGTTTGTGAATCCGCTATTGGTTAATTCACCCCCACCAGCAGGAGTAGAACCGGGAATTACTATTAATGATCCCACAAGTATAACATTACTCCTATTTGCCCCGGATAAGGACTTTGTTTATTTGCTGGGAGATTTTAATGATTGGAAAGTTGAAACAGATTATTTTTTGAATCGCTGGGCTGAAGGACCTGATGATGTTGTTTGGTGGATTACGCTGGATAATATAAGCGTTGGAGTTGAATATGCTTATCAATATTTTGTTGATGGTGATAAAATTATAAGAATTGGCGATCCCTTCGGGCATAAAGTCCTGGATCCCTGGAATGACCAATGGATTGATCCGGTTACGTATCCAAATCTTAAACCCTATCCTCATAATAAAACGAATTCACCTGTTACAACTTTTCAAACAGGACAATCCCCTTATCCCTGGCAAATTACAAATTTCGAGAAGCCACCAAAAGAAGAACTAGTAATCTACGAACTTCTAATCAGGGATTTTTTAGAATCACACGATTACAAAACATTGATAGATACTTTACATTATTTAAAAACGATTGGTGTAAATACTGTTGAGTTGATGCCGGTGATGGAATTTGAAGGTAATAATAGTTGGGGTTATAATCCCATGTATCATTTAGCTGCCGATAAGTATTATGGTCCCTCACATGATCTAAAGAGCTTTATCGATAGTGCTCACACAAATGGTATTGCAGTTATCCTTGATATGGTTCTGAATCATGCATTTTGGTACTCACCTCTAAATATGTTATACTGGGATGAGGCAATCAATAGCCCCGCAGCTAATAGCCCTTATTTTAATCAAGTTCCTAAACACCCATTTAATGTTGGTTATGATTTTAACCATGAAAGTGCAGCTACTCAATATTTTGTAGATCGGGTAAACAGGTATTGGCTGGAAGAATTTAAATTTGATGGTTTCAGGTTCGATTTATCAAAAGGATTTACTCAGTTTAACAGCGGTGGTAATGTTGGACTTTGGGGACAATATGATCAATCAAGAATTGATTTACTAACAAGAATGGCGGATACAATCTGGGCTTCATTCCCGGATGCTTATGTTATTCTCGAGCACTTTGCTGAGAACTCCGAAGAAACAGTACTATCAAATTATGGAATGATGCTTTGGGGAAATATGAACCATGAATATAATGAAGCAACTATGGGATATAGTTCCAATTTAAGCGGGGCAACACATATTTCGCGTGGATGGAATGATCTTCACCTGGTTTCATATATGGAAAGCCACGATGAGGAAAGATTAATGTATAAGAATCTTCAGTTTGGTAATTCAAGTGGAAATTATAACATCAAAGATTTTCCAATTGCAATACAAAGAATTAAGTTAGCCGCTGCATTTTATTTTACTATTCCCGGTCCTAAAATGATATGGCAATTTGGTGAGTTGGGGTACGATTTTTCTATAAACTATCCTTGCATGACCAACGATTGTAGAACTGATCCTAAACCAATAAGATGGGATTATTACGATGATGGAAATCGCCGAAATTTGTACAAAGTATTTCAAGCACTTATCGATCTGAGAGAATATGATACATTTAAAAGCACAAATTATAACTACAAATTAAATACGACAGGAAAACGGATAACCATACTAGATTCGTCTATGAACGTTAATATAGTTGGCAACTTTGCTGTTCAATCAATTAGTATGAATCCTGAATTTCCGGAAACCGGTTGGTGGTATGATTACTTTAGCGGTGATAGTATTTTTGTTTCGGATGTTAATGAGCAGATTTCGCTTCAGCCAGGTGAATTTCATATATATTCTACCTTTAAACTTCCAACACCGGAAGATGGTATACTGAGTGATGTTGATCAACTAAAAGATATTACTGTTGAGGAATATAATTTGGCTCAAAACTATCCAAACCCATTCAACCCATCAACAACAATTCGTTATCAGTATAGTTGAGCCGGGTAATGTTTTAATCAAAATTTATGATGTACTTGGTAGAGAAATTAAAAATCTTATTAATGAAGTTAAAACTGTTGGCACATATAGTTCAAATTGGAATGGCAATGATAATTTTGGCAACAAGGTAAACAGCGGAGTTTATTTTTATAAGCTACAAGCTGGAGATTTTGTTGAAACAAAGAAGATGATTCTATTGAAATAGAGTTATCTTAATTCTTCTTAAATATTTAAGCCCCGGCAATTATCAAGCTTTGGGGCTTTTTTATTTTGTTAGCTATTAAAATATATTTACTATTAATTTTAAGTTTATTCAAAAAAATAGATAGTTAGGATAGTCCTGATGACAAAACCCCGGCTGAACTTTTGGCAAATATGGAATATGAGTTTTGGATTTCTTGGAATTCAATTCGGCTTTGCTCTTCAGAATGCAAATGTTAGCAGAATTTTTGAAACTCTGGGAGCTGATATTGATAAAATCCCGCTTCTTTGGATAGCTGCTCCTGTTACAGGATTAATCGTTCAACCCATAATAGGTTATATGAGTGATAAAACCTGGAATAAGCTTGGAAGAAGACGACCTTATTTTTTAGTTGGCGCAATACTCGCTTCTATCGCGATCATCTTTATGCCTAACTCCCCTGCTCTATGGGTTGCCGCCGGAATGCTTTGGATAATGGATGCTTCAATTAATATTTCTATGGAACCTTTCAGGGCATTTGTTGGAGATATGCTCCCATCGGAACAGCGAACCAAAGGTTTTGCAATGCAGAGTTTCTTCATAGGAATTGGCGCTGTAATCGCTTCCGCTCTTCCTTATATGATGACAAACTGGTTTGGAATTTCGAATGTAGCTTCCGAAGGTATAATTCCTGATTCAGTTAAGTATTCATTTTATATCGGTGGTGCAGTTTTTTTATTAGCAGTAGCTTATACTGTTTTCAGCACAAAAGAATATTCTCCCGAAGAATTAAAAAAGTTTAGCGAAGAAGAAGAAAAATCTTCAGAAAAAGTAAAAGAATTAAGATCTGCAAGACAATCTGTTTCTTCAAATAAGTTTATGCGTGATGGGATGATCTGGTTAATTGCGGGAATTGTAGTCACTCTCTTTCTTGCATTTGTTTTAAATGAAACCGATTACGGATTGTATGTACTTTTTGTGGGCTCCATCTTTTTTGGATTAATGCAATTAATTGCTGGAATGCTTACAAAAAATAATAAAACTGAAAATGGTTTTGTTGTAGTTCTTAATGATCTTTACAACATGCCAAAAACAATGAGGCAGTTATCGTACGTTCAATTCTTTTCATGGTTTGCACTTTTTGCAATGTGGATATACACAACACCTGCAGTAACTCATCATATTTACGGAACATCTGATCCAACTTCTGCTCTATATAATGAAGGAGCAGATTGGGTTGGTGTTTTGATGGCTGTTTACAATGGATTCGCTGCCCTTATGGCTTTTGCTTTAGTTTGGATGGCTAAAAGAACAAGCCGTAAAACCGTGCATATGATTAGTTTATTTGCGGGGGGATTAGGACTTGCTTCATTCTATGTTTTTAAAAATCCTGATATGCTTATTATTTCGGAGTTAGGAATTGGTTTAGCGTGGGCTTCTATACTTGCAATGCCTTATGCAATATTAGCAGGTTCTCTGCCACCGGAAAAGATGGGCGTTTACATGGGAATTTTCAATTTCTTTATTGTTATCCCACAAATTACAGCTGCAAGTATTTTAGGGTTTTTTACACGCACAGTTTTTGGCAACGAAGCCATTTACACATTACTTCTTGGTGGTGCAGCAATGATAATTGCTGGTTTATTAGTGATGAAGGTTGATGATGTTGATGAGGTAAAATAAAACGGTAATTAAATTTGATTAAAACTTCGATTTTATTTTATTCCACAACCTGCTGCCAATCATTTTATCTGCATTAACAAGATATGGTTTTAATAACATCCAAAATATCATTTTCTCCAGCCCAGTGTTTTCGTACAATTCTGGGATCAACTTCATTTATTAAATCATTTAAAATATAGGATGCCACCGCAATATCATCCAGATAACCGATAGGTCCAACCAATCCTTCTGGAATTAAGATCAATTGGTGAGATAAAGTAGGCTATCGCCCCAACAAGTTTTATTTTTTTACTTGCAGGAACATTCTTTATCAATGGAAAGTTTGCAAAGAAGATGAAAAATATCCGGCGCAAATAAAATGTAATCGCTCCACTTGTTATCTTTATCAAGATTTTTACTCACCCATTGCTTTACTTCATTTCTTAACTTTTGATAGAAATCTAATTGTTTTTTATCCATATCATATTACTCTATAATTTTTATCCGGAGTTAATACTTAATAATATTATTGCAATAATACCAGTTGTTAGTGCTGCAATTCCCGCTTTGTTTAACTTTTCCTTCCAAAGAGTATAGGCTCCAATGGCTGTTAAAATAATTATTCCAATATTAATTGCCGGATAAACGAAGATAGCCGGAAGATTTGTAAGTGCAGCAAGTAAAAATATTGTGCTGAAAACATTTGGTACACCCAAACCAATTCCGGTTAAGAATGTTTTTTTATCAATTTTTATTTTTTTAAAAAAAATAAATAATACTGAATAAATAAATGCAAAAAGGAAAATAGTAAATACAAAAAACGACTCTTCAGATTCTGGTTTTGTGTTCTTAAAAATTTTCATACTAAAATCATTTATCCCAATAGCAATTAACACGAACAGCAGCAATAAATAATTTCGTTTATTAGCTGATGAATTATTTTGTCTTAATAATGAGAAATAAAAGAAGACAAATGTAATACCTGTAAATAAAAAACCAATTAGTTTTAAAGTAGGATGGTTGTTCATCAAAAATAATAATTGAAAATATAATTGGAATTATAACCGATAACCGAGAGCTAATCGTTGCAAGTGCTGTACCAGCAATTGCTACAGCTTTAGCAAAAGCAAAAAAGGAAGCCACAAACAAAAATCCCAACAACGCTCCAAAAATCAATGTTTCAAAAGAGTGAGAGGAATCTTTTAACAGCATTAAAATTAAACCAATAACACTTGCAGTTAAATAATTTCCTGCAAGCAGCACAATTGGGTTACCTTGCTTTGTATCGCTGTGTTTTAAAATTAATGCAATGCTTGTTGAGCAAAGAATTGTTAATAAAAGAGGAAGCATCAATTAACTTAGATAAAATTCTATAACAACTACTAAATTTGTTTAGTTATTTGCTTACTATCTTTAACAAATATCCAGAGCAATGCAGAAATCGCCAGGGTAACTCCGCTTATAATAAAAATTAAACTTTTATCTGCTGCTTCCAGAATGAAATAACCCAGCACTAAACTTACTATCAATTGCGGAAGAACAACAGAAAGATTGAAAATTCCCATAAAAAATCCCATTCTGCTTTCATCTACTTTTTCAGACATTATTGCAAATGGTAAACTTACAATAGCTGCCCATCCAATTCCAACAACTGCCATAAGGATGTACATTGCAAATGGGGATTGACCAATGGCGACAATACCAAAATAACCAACTGCCATAATTGCAACACAGGAAAGATGAGTTTTGACTCTTCCAATCTTTTCAGTTATTGGTTCTAATACAAATGCAGGAAGAATAAATCCGACTGCATTTAAAACCAAAAACGAAATGGCTATTATCTGTCCAGTTTCTGTTTCAGTTGCAGGATTCATTTTTTGCTGGATGTAGGCAATTATATATACGAACATTGTTTGTACGCCAATCCAGGAAAATCCGTGAGCAAAATAGATTCTTAATAATTGTCCCCACTGTGTAACTTTACTTTTTTCAATTTGATCTTCGGTTTTTTCTTCTGATGTGAGATCTTTACTTTCTTCAATGAAGAATGGTGGAATAATTGAAAATAATAAAACTAAAATTGCACCGAAATAAATCAAAAAGTAATTTCCTATTATCGCACCAATTGCATAAGCCATCACACCAAAAAAACCTGAAATGGTTTGCATCCATGTATATCCCTTTGTTCTGGGAATACCATCCGGTGTAACATCTGCAATAATAGAACGGGTTGGATTAAAACTGATGTTAATTGCAAGATCAAGCGTAAGTGCAACTGCTATGGCTACAGCCATAAGACTGCCTATGCCAAGAAAATCATCTATTTTATCAATGTTCGGTAGTGCAATAATCATCAGTGCTGCGAGTACGCCTCCAATGAGAATAAACGGTTTTCTCCGCCCTCCCCAAAACCAAACTTTATCACTTATCAAGCCAATTATTACTTGTCCGAATATTCCTGCAATCGGTCCTGCAGCCCAAACAATTCCTATCTCGTGAATGTTCAAACCATATTTGGTATTTAGTATCCAGCTTAAGTACAGCAATCTGAATTGAAAGTGCAAAACCCATTGCAGTTGCAGGCAAACTGAGTAATGCATAAAATGGTTTGGTTAGTTTTTTTTGAATTTCGAGCATGAAACTTTCCTTATAATAATTTATTTATAATGGAACGTTATTAAACTGATTTAAACAGATCTGTGCCGATCCGTATAATCAGTTAGATCTGTGTCCTATTTTTCGCTAATAAAAATATCAGAGTTAAAACTTCATCTGATAAAAATTTCATCGGAACCTAAATCAACTGCTTCTCGGTTTTTAAGTTTTTTAATCTCATTGCTTCAGGTAAAAACATTTTTATCTGTGGATAGCTGAATATGAATATCTTTTTCTCCGGTATTTAATATTATTAATACTTGTTCATCATCATAAGTTTTGATAATTACATATAAATCTCCACCACTGATAAATATGTCTTATCTTCCCCTTAGATAATACCGGATATTTTTCCTAAGATTTAACAACTTTGTTACATAATCAAATATTTCATTTTCCTGTTTAGTTCTTTCTTCATTTTACAAATCGCGTTTCTGATTATCCCCTATAAATCCACCAGGAAATGGTTTTCTTAGTTCACCGTGATTTTATTCCACCTTTAATTCCAATTTCAGTTCCATAGAAAATTACAGGAATGCCTCTTGTAAATAAAACAAGGTTTAATGCAATTTTTAATTTATCAATATTACCATCAGCTATATACATTGCTCTTTCAATATCGTGGTTATCCATAAATACTAATAGATTATCAGGATTGTCATAAACAATATCCTGTGCAAGAGTTTCATAAACTTGATAAATATCTTTTTCACCATTTAAATAAGATCGAATTGCATCAGCCATTGCAAAATCAGTAACAGCAGGAAGATTTGAATCAAAATCAAGTTTCCTAACAGGTGAATTGTATTGATAACCAGAAATTATCGAAGGCATCACCTTTCCATATTTCACCAACAATATTAAAGTTAGGATACTCAGTTAAAATTGCTTCAGCCCATTCGGATAAATATTTTTGATCGTTGTAAGGATAAGTATCTTCTCTAATTCCATCTAAACCTGAGTACTCGATCCACCATAAGTGTGTTTTGTATTAAATATTTTTTTAAAATGCGGGTTTCTTTGATTCAGATCTGGCATATAATTCTGAAACCAGCCTTCTGTTGTAGACTTGACGATTGTGCTATCACCATGAATATCAAGAAACGCCATTTTATCATGAATAGCAGGAATATGATTTTCAGGAGTTCCATTAAACCAATCATCAAAAGGTAAATTATTGACCCAATAATGATTAATCCCAACATGATTGCTGACATGATCAAGAATTATTTTTAATCCATGTTTATGTGCTTCATCAACTAATCTCTTATAAAGTTCATTGCTTCCAAGACGTGGATCAATTTTATAAAGATCTGTTGCAGCATAACCGTGATAGCTCATCCACATATTATTTTCAAGCATTGGAGTCATCCACAATGCTGTGACACCAAGATCGCTTAGGTAATCAAGCTTCGAAATAATACCTTCAATATCTCCACCATGTCTTCCATCCAGATCAGAAGATGTAAACTCATCCAGTGAATCACCGATTGTATTATTTTCAAGGTTACCATCACAGAAACGATCAGCAAAGATTAAGTAAATAACATCTTCATTTGAAAATCCATTGTGATCTTCAGGCGCCAATTTGCGATTTAGGATTGGATAATTATATCTAACAATTTCATTTCCCTTGCGAAAAATTAATTCAAAATCTCCATCAGGAAGATCATTTGGAATTTCAATATCGACAAAAAGGTAGTTTTTGTTTTCAATAGAATGCGTTTTAATCACATTATTTTTTTGGTAGGAAGTAGATACACTTACATCATCTAAATTTTCACCATAGACCATCAATTGGACTGTATTCCATTTCATTCCCGCCCACCAGTTTGGTGGTTCAATTTTATTTATAGAAAAATCCTGTGGGGAAGAAATGGGAAAGTAGAACAAAACGAAAACGGTAATGGGAACAAAATTTTTAATCCTACTTACGTTGGAAATTTTTCTTTTAATCATTTTTCAATTAAAAAATTGCATAAATAAAAGGTGCCAGGGCAGAACCCTGTGTAAGAATTATTAACCCTCCAAGTAAAATTAAAAATAATAAGATAGGCGCCAGCCACCATTTTTTTCTTACTTTAAGAAAGTCCCATAATTCTGATAAAATAGAAAGTTTACTCATAATTGCCTTCGTTAAAATTGTCGTTCATAATCTATCTGTTCAGTTATTTTTTTCTCTCTTATTTCCCAATAGGACTGAGAAGCCTTATCGATTTTTCTATTCAGGAAGTCCTTCCCTATCAATTTTAAGAAAAACCCAATTGGTGTAATTATAACATAATATAATATAAATAAAATTACCCTGGACATAAACCACCCGAGGATTATAGCCATAGTCATCCACAATTTATTTAACAGGTTTTAAAAGGTTTGGAAGTATAATTCCAAAAAGTAGTAGCAGAATGCTAATTATACCAAAGTAAATAAACGAATCCTTCTCCAATAAGTAAAGTGCAGCACTGATGAGTAAAATAACAATTCCAACAGTTACACCGAATTTGCGAAGATCGGTTTTTTCTTCTTTTATATTTTTGATTTCTTCTTTTAACATAATTTTTCTTTAATCCAGCTCAAATTCCTTTTTCCAATCAGTATCTTTTTCTAATGACATCTGATGTTTCTTATCAAATATATAGTTCCCCATTACTAAATAATCCATGTCGGTTCTCATAAAACATTTGTAGGCATCTTCCGGAGTGCAAACAATCGGCTCACCTCTAACATTAAAAGAAGTGTTTATTATTACAGCGTATCCTGAATCTTCTTCAAACTTTTTTATGAGTTTATGATATAAAGGATTAGTATCACTGTGCACCGTTTGCAGCCGCGCAGAATAATCAACATGAGTAATTGCCGGAATATCAGAGCGTTGAACGTTTAATTTTTCGATACCAAACAGTTTGCTTTCTTCATCACTCATTTTTTTTCTTCTTTTTTCATTCACGTCTGCCACAAGGAGCATGTACGGACTACCTGTATCAATATTAAAATATTCCGAAACTTTTTCCCTAAGAACTGATGGTGCAAACGGTCTGAAACTTTCCCTGAATTTTATTTTAAGGTTCATATTTGATTGCATATTCGATGAGCGTGCATCACCAATTATAGTTCGAGAACCCAATGCTCTGGGGCCAAATTCCATTCTACCCTGAAACCAACCGATCACTTTTTCATTTGAAATTAGTTCTGAAACCTTTTTAATCAGTTCATCTTCACTGAACTCATCGGCTTTATAATTGGCATCTTCAATAAACTTTTTCAATTCCGCATTTGAAAACTCGGGTCCCAGGTATGATCCTTTTTGCGAATCACTTATCTCGTTTGCGGTTCTGTTATTTCCCAGGTAACCATACCAGGCAGAAAGTGCTGCACCAAGTGCGCCGCCGGCATCTCCCGCTGCCGGCTGAATCCATATATTTTCAAATGGGCCTTCCTTCAGCAATCTTCCGTTAGCAACACAATTTAAGGCTACTCCCCCGGCTAAGGTTAAATTCTTTAAGCCCGTTTCCTTATAAACATGATTACCCATCTTCAAAACAATTTCTTCAGTTACTTCCTGCAATGATCGTGCAAGATCCATTTCTCTTTGTGTTAATTTGCTCTCCGGTTTTCTTTGTGGTCCTCCAAATAGTTTATCGAACTTTTTATTCGTCATCGTCAGGCCAGCACAGTAATTAAAGTAATCCATGTTCATTCTAAATGAACCATCATCTTTTACATCAATTAAATTATCATAGATAAGTTTTTTGTATTTTGGCTCACCATAAGGAGCGAGCCCCATAACTTTATACTCACCGGAATTTACTTTAAACCCAGTATAATAAGTAAACGCTGAATATAGCAAGCCAAGAGAATGTGGAAATTTTATTTCTGCTTGCAGCTCAATCTTATTGCCTATCCCAAAACCAAAACTTGTTGTAGTCCACTCACCCACACCATCCATTGTTAGAATAGCTGCCTCATTATGTGGAGAGGGATAAAAAGCAGATGCAGCATGCGACTCGTGATGCTCGGGAAAGATTATTTTACCATCGTAGTTCATATTTTTGCTAATGAGCTCTTTCATCCAAATTTTTTCTTTTATCCAGAGCGGCATTGCTTTCAGAAATGATTTAATCCCGATGGGAGCATAAGTAAGATATGTTTCGAGTATTCTTTCAAATTTAAGGAAGGGCTTATCGTAAAATGCAACTATTTCAAGGTCATCACTGGTAATCTTTGCATAATCCAAACAAAAATTTATGGCTTGCTGGGGAAACCGAAAATCATGTTTCTTCCTGCTAAATCTTTCTTCTTGAGCCGCAGCAATAATATCGCCGTCCTTAATCAGGCAGGCAGCGCTGTCGTGGTAAAAAGCAGAGATACCAAGAATGTATTTATTATTTTCTTTCAATGTACTGTGTAGCAATAAATCATTTAAGGTTATGGTATTCGGGGCTCTTGTTCTAGCCAGGATCTTACCCAATTGTAATTTGGAATCGTCATTGGTACTGCAAGTAATCTTCCTCCAAATCCAAAATAACGATAAAATACTGTTGTTGTGTTAGTGACTTCCAAATTATCGAGCAATTTATGATTAACCTCCACAGAGTACTTAATTGCCAGCTCAACTGTTTTATCTGTTATCAATTCGTTAAACTTCTTTTGCTTAAGTTCAAATTTCAATTTTTCCATTACTTCAACAGAATCTGATATTGTTGCAATTTCTTTTTTCTTTGATTGGAAATGAATTAATAACTCATCATCAGTAACTTGAATATTATCAAGCATCCTATTTCTTGAAGCATTGCTTAAATAGTATGATCTCCACATATTCAATTGCTGCTGTACATCTGTAGAAAATTGTAATCCCCTGCGATAACCTTCCCGTGATAATAATTTATGTTCAATATAACTCTTAACAAGTAAATTTAATTTATTCATAATCATATTGTTCTCTATTGTATCAACACCAAAGCTTTCAAATGCAAAATACTGGATAAATTCTTTTAGTATTACCGGTTGATCATCCAATTCAATAAATAATTCGTTAAGAGATTCAGCGCCAAGATCATTTTCTATTCTGTACAAATCATTAGGTTTCAGAAAAATCTCTTTTCCATCAGGAATATTCTCATTTTGTTTTCTATCAAATAAGGAATTTATTACTTCTTCACCAAACTTTTGAAATAAGACACCATTTGTTTCAGCATTTATATCAGAGAAAAACTGTTCATAGAATTCTTTGTAGATACTGTCAGTAACTGTTGTGTGGGCAATCTTTAAAACTTTCTTATGTTCCGCATCAGCTTGTTCAGAATTCATCAGAATGTTCTGTCCTATTTTCACTAGTTTAAAAATATACCATCCATTCGGTGCTTTTGCCGGCTTGGTATATTGCCCTATATTCAGACGATAAAGCATATCCTCAACTTCTTTATCCATTTGCCCGTAGCCCACGTAATAGGGTTCTGTCTGCAAAGAACTCTCAGGGCGAAGTGTTAGAAGAGAATCGAAAGAGGCAGTATATTATTTAATTGATTATAAAGAGAATCAATCTCATGCTTGGGTTGATGAAAAAAGATAATTCACCTGGAGAATCTGTGAATTTCTTCTGAATGCTTCTGTTAAATATTCATCTGATAAATTAACTTTGCTAAGAATTTCCTCTTTGTACAACGCATCCCGCACATACATTTCCTCATATACTTTGTAAGTATATTTTAGCAGATCAGATGTGCCAAGCCCCAGCTCATTTGCCTCAAGTGCCCAAAGTTTTTCTGAAATGATGGAATACAATACTTCTTTCTTTAAAGATTTTTCCATTCCTTTTATGCCAGCAGTAACTTGCGGTGTCAACTCATATCTTGCTAAAAATTCCTGTTCTGTAATTTCATTATTTCCAACCTTTGCAATAACTTCTTCACTAATAATTTGCGGTAATGTTGTAACTGGGAAAAGAAGCAGTATTAAAAAAATAATAGATTTTTGCATTATTATAAGTTCTTAATAAATAATTTTAGCGGTTGGGTTGACCTGGCAATTTCGATAAATATTATAAGTTTTTTAATCAAACAATAAAGTTAGAGTGTTAAGATAGTAATAAACGTTGAAATTAATTCTGTAAAAAATACTACTAGGCTGAGCAAAGTTTCGTGTTTATTAATTATAATGTTTTTTTCATCACCCTGCTTAATTTAGCTCAAATATTTTTTATTTTTTCATACATCATTGTCAAAAAAATATTTGGTTTAATGTAGCTATATTAATAGTAATCAACAAAGGATCTTATTTGGCAATATCGAAAAAGCAGAAAAAGCTTATCCAAAAGAAAAAAGGGAAATTAACAGCAACTCAAATTGCAAAGGAATTGAAATTAGAGACAAAGATTGTTGAAGAATATCTTGCCTCTCTTATCTTCAAAGAAAAATCCTAAATGGTTTTATCTGGTTTTGGTTTTAATACCTATTCTATTTCTTGTACTTCTTGAACTCAGTCTGAGAGCCTTTAATTATGGGAGGACATATGATCAATGGATAACTACAGGAGAAGGGAAATTGACACTTAACCCGGAGATTGCTTACAGATATTTTTATACTACGGAAGAAGTGCCTTCTGCGGGAAACAACATCTTTGATGAAAATAAAAAGATGAATTGCTACCGGGTATTTATTATGGGTGGAAGCAGTGCTGCGGGTTTTCCTTTTACACCGAATGGCTCATTTGCAAGATATATTCTGAAAAGACTTAACATTCTCTATCCCAAAAAAACAATTGAAGTTGTAAACATTGCTATGTCGGCGATCAACTCATATGCCCTAAGGGATATGCTGCCGGGAGTTTTAAACCAAAAACCAGATTTGATTATTATTTATGCGGGGCACAACGAATATTACGGCGCCCTGGGAGTTGGTTCAACGGAATCACTTGGAGATACGCGGTATATTGTAAACACAGTTCTTTGGTTAAACAGATTTAAAACCTTCGAGCTGTTACGCAACATTATAAAATCAATTTATGGCGTTTTCTCAGAACCGGTAAGAACTGATGGTACACTAATGGCGAGAATGTCACAGAAACAATTAATCCTATATAATTCAGATTCTTTTCATTCCGGTATTGAACAGTTTGAAGGAAATTTAAATGATATGCTTGAAATGTCGAAGGATGCTGGTATCCCCGTATTACTAGGTACACTTGTTAGTAATCTTAAGGATCAAAAACCTTTTTCATCAGTTGATGATGATGACTATCAACCTGCAGAAGAAATCTATAATTTGGCAATTGGAGAATTGAAAAAAGAAAATACCAGGAAGCGCGGATTCCCTATTCAGATTTGCAATGGATCTGGATGCTTTAAGATGGCGTGCCCCGGAAGAGATGAATTCTGTAATTAATGAACTTGGGGATAAATTTAATTATCCAGTCGTAAAGCTTGATTCAATATTTAGTAAAGTTAGTCCGGATAATGTTGTGGGAGATAATTTAATCACCGATCACATTCACCCGAATTTAAGAGGTTATCAGCTAATCGGAAAAGCGCTTTGTGAATACAGCACTTGAAACAGGAATATTTCCTGAGAAGGAAAGACAAAATTTAGCATTGGATATTCAGGATAGCTTAACATTAAATCAATATGAATTCACAGAACTTGATTCAACTATAGCCCGTTACCAGATAATCATACTAAAAAGCGATTGGCCATATGTAAAAGAAAAAAAATCTGATGAAGAAAAATTTAAAGCATTAAATATTAAAACCTTCACTGATTCACTCGCATTCCTTGTTGGTAAACGCGAACTAAGCTGGGAAAGTGCGCACTTACAACTAGCTGGAAGAAAATTTAAAGAGGGCGATCAGACTGGATTTAAAAAGGAAATTAGTAACATAATTGATGAGTACCCTTATGATCCATCTCCACTTGAGTTTGCGGCAAACTTGCTGGTAAACGCTAAAACTTTTAAGGATGCATATCCATATCTGATAATACTTCATCGACTGAAACAAAGTGCTTTCTCATCAAAATGGCTTGGAATAATTGATTTGTTGAATAACAAAATCGAAACCGCAATAGGTTACCTATCAACAAGTTTAAGTTATAATGCATCAGATGCGAAAGTTCTTTATAATCTTTCAGGGGCTTATACATTGAAAAACGATTATAAGACTGCACTCCAGTTAATTAACAGGTGCCTGGAGATTGAGCCAAATTATACTCTAGCAAAAGATTTGCAAAATCAATTAATAAAAGCACTTAGACAACGATAGTAAAGGATAACTCTTGCCACTTACTGATAAGCAAAAGCAATTCATACTAAAGAACAGGCAACAGCTTAAAGCGAAAGAGATGTCGAAACGATTAAACGTCTCCACTAAAGAAGTACATTTATTTTTGAAGGAAAGCAAAAAACGGGCTCCACTTTGGTTCTACATTTTTCTTGTGTTCATTCCAATAATTTTCTTTATTCTACTTGAAGCAGGACTGAGAATATTTAACTATGGGCATGATGACAAAGTTTGGGTAGATGTTTCACAGGATATGCAAATACTAAATCCCGAAGTGAGCTACAGGTATTTTTTTAGTACTAAAAACATCCCCTTCTCAGTTGAATCATTCATTTACAAAGAAAAAAAGCGAAATAGTTTTAGGGTCTTTGTTCTCGGAGCCAGTTCAGGTGCCGGTTATCCTTACCACTCAAGCGCATCAATGAGTAAGTTCATTAGAAAGAAGTTAGAAATACTGTATCCTGATATAACTATTGAAGTCCCAAATATCAGTATGTCTGCAATCAATTCTTATACTATCCGTGACTTGGTTCCGGAAATCATAAAGAAGAAACCTGATCTCATACTGATTTATCTTGGTCATAATGAATATTACGGTGCACTGGGAGTTGGATCATTAGAATCACTTGGTACATCAAGATTTTTAGTTAACACTACATTATGGTTTAATAAGTTTAAATCAGTTGAGCTATTAAGAAACATCATAAATTCAGTATCTGGTTTATTTTCTTCAAGCGAAGACATTTCCGGTGGCACACTTATGGCGCAAATGGCACAGGATAAATTGATTGAATACCAATCAGAAATGTTTAATGCTGGTATTTCTCAATTTGAAGGAAATTTTAGAGATATTCTTTCCATCTTTAAAGAAGAAGGTATTCCTGTAATTGCAGGAACATTAGTTAGTAATCTTAAGGATCAACATCCATTTGTTTCAGTTGATGATAAACAATATCCCTCCGCAAATGTGATCTACTTAGAGGCAAATGAAGAGTTAAAAAAAGGAAATACTGTTGCTGCTGAATCTTTATTTGTATTTGCTAAGGAACTTGATGCGTTGAGATTCCGAGCCCCTAGTGAAATAAATGAATCCATAGTAAACATATGTGAGGAGTTTGGTTATCCCATTGTTAGAGTAGATTCTTTATTCAATATTAAGAGTCCCGATAGTATTGTGGGAGACAATCTGTTAACCGATCATTTACATCCAAATGTAAAAGGTTATCAATTAATGGGTAATCTATACTTTAGTGCTATGAAGAGATATAGGTTTTTACCAAAAGGAGTTTACCCGGCAATGGATGAGAGAGTTGTTGACAGCTTAGTATATCAATATTATAATTTTACTTCTTTCGATTCTACTGTCGCAGATTTTAGAATTAGAAAACTAAAAAACGATTGGCCTTATATAAAACCTGAAATGAAAAAGCCGGTGAAACAATTAATTCAATTGCAAAATTTTTTTGATAGCACTGCTATATTTCTAATTGATGGGTATATCTCACGCGATCAAGCAAGATTGAAGATAGCTAATTACTATTTAAAGAGAGGAAATTTTGAGAACTATTCAACAGAGATGCATGCACTCATCGAAGAGTTTCCATTCCTTACAAAATATTATAACACTGCCGCAAAAGAATTGATACAGGCTGGTCATTATTCACTTGCATATCCCTTTCTGCAGCAAGGATTCAATAGAAAACCGGATGCGTTTTATTCCAAATGGTTAGGAGTCATCAATCTTTCGCAAAAATATGTTGATGACGCAATATACTATCTTGAATCAAGTCTCAATTATAATAATCAGGATCCGCAAACACTATATAACATTACAGGCGCATATGCAGAAAAGAAAGAGTTTAAAAAAGCGTTGGATGCAATAAATCAATGCCTTAAGCTAGATCCTAATTTCCCACGTGCAGTAGTTATCAGAGATCAACTGTTAACTCTTGTAGGAAAAAATAATTGACATGGAAAATTTGACAAAAAATGTGGGAGAAGGAAAAGTAAAATCCCCATACTGGTTTTACATGATAATAATACTCATTCCCATCCTTTTTTTTATTCTTCTTGAAACCGGATTAAGAATATTTGATTATGGGAGAAACGACGATCAATGGATTGCTGTTACAGAAACTAAACGGATGCTGAATCCAGATATTGGCGGGAGGTATTTTTTCAATACTAAAAACTTTCCACAATCAAATAATGAAGCTTTTGATATAATTAAAAAGAAAGATGCATTCAGGATTTTTGTATTGGGAGGAAGCAGCGCAGCTGGTTTTCCATATTCACCAAACGGAACCTTCTCAAGGTATATCCGCCAGCGGCTTGAATTATTATATCCTGAGATACCAATAGAGGTTATAAATGTTGCTATTACTGCTACCAATTCATATACGATCAGGGATCTTCTCCCAGAAATAATTGAACAAAACCCAGATTTAATTTTAATATATGCTGGACACAATGAATATTATGGTGCTTTGGGAGTTGGATCAATGGAAAATATTGGAGACTCACGAAAATTAGTTCATTTTATAATCTGGCTTAATAAGTTTAAAACTGTTGAACTTGTTAGAAATTTATTTGGTTCTATAAGCAGTTTGTTTTCAAATGATTCGGATCAAAACACTGAGCGTGGCGGTACTTTGATGGCTCGTATAGTTAAGGATCAACTTATAGAATTTAATTCAGAAGTATTTAATACCGGAATAAATCAGTTTACCGGAAATCTTGAAGATATTTTGGAGATGGCTAATGAATCTAAGATTCCTGTTATCATTGGAACTCTTGTTAGTAATCTAAAAGACCAGCCTCCTTTTGTATCTGAAAAAAAATCCAATCAAGAATCAGCAGATTCAATTTATTACAGAGGACAATATCATTTAAACCTGAAAAATATTAAAATTGCAGATTCACTTCTTAGAGTTGCAAAGGATCTTGATGCTCTAAGATTCAGAGCACCTGAAAAAATGAATTCAACCATTAAAGACCTTGCCGTAAAGTATAAATGTGCTGTTGTAAATTTGGATTCGGTTTTTAACACAAAGAGTCCTGATGGAATAGTAGGTAATAACCTGATGGTTGATCATTTGCATCCTACACTTTCAGGATATCTTTTAATGGGAAGAATTTATTTTGAAGAAATGAAAAGATTAGGATATTTGCCAAAAGAGCGGCCTGAAAAATTCCAAGATGCAAAACTGGATAGCGTAGTTATTTCTGATTTTGCTTTTTCCAGATTGGATTCAGTTGTTTCTGAGATAAGATTAAATGGATTATTAAATGATTGGCCTTTTGTAAAGAATCCGAATTTCTCTTTCCTTAATGATTTAGAATTAAGAGATAAGATTGATTCAATTGCGTATGGTATTGCGGTAGAAAATAAAAATTGGGAGATAGGGCACAGACAGGCAGCCGAGTGGTATTTTGCAAAAAGAGATTACGTAAATTATGCTAAGGAAATGAATGTTCTTACTTCACAATATCCATTTAAATTATCTTTTTACGATCAAGCTTCGGTGGATCTGTTAAACGTAAAAGAATATGACCTGGCATATCCATTTCTGTTAAATAAATATAAAGACAGCCCTGATGCTTTTACTTCAAAATGGCTTGGGAACATATATCTTAACAGGGGGAAAGTTGACGAGGCAATAAAATATTTTAAACAAAGTATTATTATTGATAGTTCCGATGCACAAGTTTTTTACAACCTGGCTGGTGCACATATTCAAAAAGAAGAATATAAAGTTGCTTTTGAATTTTTAGAAAAATGCATAAAGATTAATCCTGAATTTCCAAATGCGAGAAGAGTTAATATTCAGCTAACTGAAATATTAAGACAATAAAAAAGCCCTGCAAAATGCAGGGCTTCAATTCTTACTGAAAATAATCCAGGGGATTATTTCAATAACATCATTTTCTTAGTTTCACTAAAGTTGCCTGAAGTAATCTGGTAGAAATAAATACCGCTAGTCAGACCCTCGGCAATGAAATCAACCTGGTAAGTTCCAGCAGGTTTACTTTCGTTAACTAATGTAGCAACTTGCTGCCCAATGGAGTTGTAAACACTTAAAGTTACAAATCCCTCATTAGGAATGCTGAAATTAATTATCGTTGATGGATTGAATGGATTCGGATAATTCTGGTTAAGAGAATAAGCTGTTGGTAATGTTTGGGTAATATCCTTTACGTCCACTGTAAAATCCTGAGGACCCATTATGCCAAATGTATCTAAAACTTCAGCATAATAAGCACTTGCGAAAAGGTTAATCTCGTGATTTGCACCAATAGCATTTTCATTATCATTTCCACCACCGTTATTAACAGCATCACCGTAATTTATACCAAATTTATATTGTACATTAAAAGTAGTATAAGCCGGAAAAGTAACAGTAGCTGAGAATACTAAATCACCTGCAGTTTTGTCACCATTGGTACCATCATCGAACAATGGTATCATTAAATTTATTTCACCATCCGGCCAACCTAAGCTGGGCCATTGTAGCGGTACAGTACCACCGGCTGCATGTACAGTATTAATAACAGGAAATGGCAGAGTATTAATAGCTGAAACTGCACCATTACAGTCAACCTGGAATAGGATGTCAGTTGGTTGGTTGGTAACAGTAGCTAAGGTTCCATCATTAAATGGTCTTGAAACTGTAGCTTCGCCATTATCATAATCATGCTTGGGTTAAAATGTACAATTTGTCATTTCCACCTTCCCATGCATTGGGTGTGTAGAAAAATTTATAAGCAAGGATGGTATCACCTACACTAGCCTGTAAAACTGTATCTTGTTCCGCACTTACATAAACGTTTGGATCAAGACCTGGAACAAGATCATGGCGTCCCCAGCCGTTAAAATTGCCCCTAGCCGCTACAGTATCTGCAGTGTTATATCTGCCGGAAAGGATTTCTATCTCCATGTTGCATTCCCAATTTATGAGAATGTCTTTGGGCTGGGCGAAAGTTATGCCAGCCAGTAAAATCAGAAATGAAATGTAAAATAGTTTTTTCATAAATGTCTCCTATTTATTTGTGAAATGATTGAATTGTTAAGATTATTCATTTTGAATATAACTATTTTTTAGATAAAATATAGCTAAAATGATGGTCAAAATTTTATACCCAGTGAAAAGTGCTGTGTGTTGTCTAAAATACCAAAACTCTGATAAGCATAGTCAAAACGTACACCAAGCTCATTAGTAAAATTATAATTAAGACCTACACCAGCCGTAAGACCTTCTTCAGAATTATCCAAAAACAATGATTTATAGCCAATTCTGAAAGAAATAACATTGTAAAACATATATTCTGCACCAACGTTAACTGATTCACTATTATCGTTTGGGTGCAGGGCATCGGCAGCAAGGGTAAATCTATGGTTTTCAAAGTCTACTAAATCCATCGCTAATCCAATTTTAAAGGTAAGTGGAAGCGGAAACTCATCAGTTTGGAGATTTGCAAGTATTTGATCGTTATTCCCATTGCTGTTAGGATCAATATCGTGCTGAACCAGTAAATCTTTACCCTCCATATTCATTCCACCGCCAAAGTTTGTTATGGTAGCACCTATTCTCAATCCATAAATGTCTGAAAGAAAGAGAACTCCGAGATCGATTGCGATAGAATTTGCAGATGAATTCCAAATTTTTTGTTGAATATATTTAACATTGCCTCCAATTGAGAACCTATCGGTTAGGTTGTAGGCATAGGTTAGACTCAAGGACATATCACTTGCAGTAAAGAACTGCCCGGTACCGTCCTGCTCTGCTAGAGTTGTAACTTCTATATCACCGTAATCCAGGTAAGTAACACTCAATCCAATCGTTCCCGCGCCTCCAAGATTCAACATTGCACCAGCCCAATTATAATTTATATCTGCAAACCATTTTGAATATGAGAACATTGCTTCGTTAGTTTCGGTCCTGGAAGCTCCTGCAGGATTCCAGTAGAGAGCGCTGACGTCACTTGCTGTTGCGATGAAGGTGCCTCCCATTGAAACCGCTCGTGGTCCAATGGCTATATTCAAAAAAGGAGCCGCAGATGAACCAATTTTAGATTGGCTCATTAAACAACTAACCGAAATTAAAAAAATGAATAAAAACTTTTTCATAAAAAATTCTCCGCTATTTAATTAGGGCTAACTTCCCAATCTTGTTACCTATATTTGGTGCTTCTACAACATAAACGTATATGCCATATGATACATCTATATTTTCTTCGCTTCTTAAATTCCAGAAAACATCACCAACATATAAGCTCTCACTGTAAAGTGTTTTGACTAATTCACCTCTAACTGTAAAGATTGATATTTTGGATCCGGGAGGAATATATGTAAACCTAACTTCTCTCTCTCCTCTTCCACTTGTTTGAAAACTGAGAAGTCTCTCCTCGCCCGCATGAGTAACGATGTATGGATTTGGAACCACCTTAATTTTATCAAGTTCATTTTTTGCCAGGGTGTTATTTAAAGAGGCTCCCGTCATTGTAAATGAGAAACTGTCTTGACTATTGAACGGTTTGAAAGTTGCTATCGTAAATGTACCTGACGTTTCCAGTGTTGCTCCGAGTGAATCATACCGGATATCTGTCCGCCAGGTTCTTACATATCTTCCCTCAACATTTTCTTTAAACCAAATACTATGAGTAGTACTCAGAGTACCAAATATTGCGTACGCGAAGTCTATGTATTTATCTTTAGAAAGATTTTTAACTCTAAAATTAACTACCTTCTCAGGTATGATACCGCTTTGCCCTGGGCCGACAGTATCCGCAACCGAGGTATCGACGACAGTATTATGAAACTCAATTATATAGTCATTAGGAACGTCAAAGCCATTAAACTTAGGATTGGGTAGAGCAAACCGATATACTGTAAAATCTGGTGGTGGGTTAGATGAAATATCTGTGGAAAATGCTGTGTCAATCATTATAGGATCATTATATAACTGTGGTCTGAAGCCATGCCGAACAGGAGTTTCTCCAAAAAAAGTTGTAGACTTATCAACCAAAACCTGGAAGTTTGCTTTATAGTACGGACCATTTGCAGCTACAGGAGAACCATTTACATAAATCGTGTCTGTTCCCGCCGGTAACGGTATAGAATCATTCGGACTGACAATAAAAGTTTCACTAGTAAGTGGAACTAAGACTGTATCGGGTGTTTGCAGATCAAGCAGGGACCAGTTAGCGGTAACATTTGTCAGTCCCGTATCTTCAAAGACAATCTGATATTCAAAACCGTTTCTAATATCTGATTCATCAATTATTTCAACCTCAGCATCTCCGGTACCAAAAAAGTTTTCAGATTTTTCCAATGAATTTAAGAAAGCATTTGAATATCCGGCCGGTCGCCTGCCAGGTGTTATGAATCCGGTATTATCATCCAGTAATATTGCACCAGTATTTGTTCTAAAAATAAATTTTGAGTTTTCTTCAGGGAAAATTTCCGGTGTTCCATCACCATGATCAAAAGCACTAACTGCATAGTAATACTTTATTCCAGGAACAACCGTTGAATCAATATACCTGTTAATTATTCCGGTATTTTCACCAAAGAAAAACGTTGTTCCACCAAATGCTTCAAGCAGTCCCGGGTTTGGAATAAAAAACCCGCTAAATTCATTATCAAGATCATATTGGGCTAAAGGCTTATCGAAGGAAAGTACACCAAGTGCATTAGTAATTGTTCTTGTGTCTCTAAAGTTTGCATCAGTGGACCTATAAATTTTATAACCTTCAAAATCCTGCTGTTTAGTTACAAAGTCTCTTGTATTTTCAGAATTCTCTCCATCCCAATAAATTATCACTTTCCCATCATTCTGAGTAAGATTAATTTTAGGTTTAAGTGGTGCCTGGGGAAAAGCATACCCGGCATTGTATATTTGCTGTACTATCTTTTTATTTTTGAAGATATCATCAAAATCCTCCCCAAAGAGTAGTGCAACTGAAAACCTTTCTGGAATTTGAGGAAATAGTGGAAAGAATCCGGAACTATAAATAAAATCACCATCCTGAGGAGTTGGAGGAACTACATCAAATCTACCGGGAGTCATTCTACCCCACAATGAAGAATCTATACTGAGATCGGGAGCACTCTGAAGTTCGAAAAAATTAAACCCTGTAAGACCTATTTGATCAGATTCATCAGGATCAGTTATACCAAAATTCGGTTCCCCCTGCGTAGGAATTCCATCACCCTCACCCAAATCGGGTCCGGGATAACCTCTATCATCTGGTCCTAATCCATCCTGACCAACATCATCAAACTCAGAATCCCAATCTTCATCTTCATCAATATCGTTATCTCGTCTTTCACCAATCAATAGATCATTAACACCTTCACCAGTAATATAATTTATATAAGATACACCGGGTAATGGCGGCAGTCTTCTTACTCTTGTTTCAAAATGAGTTGCCTGGTTTTCGTCAACCAAGCCATCCAAATCATTATCTATTGCATCATTAGCAGATGGATCAGGAATAAATACTTCTCGCCCATTAATAATTTGCAGTGTAGCATGTCCTTCCCGGAAAGATGTTACACCCGGTTCAATAATGAATCTAACACCTAAAGAGAAAACAGTATCCGTTGTAGATTTCACGGTGTGAAGTTCACGTTCATAAACTCTTAAACCTTGGGGATCGGTGATTTCGTTTATTAGTACAACCTGGTTGCCAGCACTGTATATTACTGCATTAAAATCCGATGCTTGAAACCTGGGTGAAGATGACTTAGAATCATCATCATTATCAATTCCATCAAACGGATTACCGGGAGATTCAAGGAATGCATAGCCGACATATCCCACTTTCTGTCCTTTATTTCCAATTCCATCACTATCCCAGGAATAGGTAATCCAATCTTTAATATCAAAAAATCCCAGGTCGTCCTGGCTGTCACCATCTCCACCCGCAAGAGTACCAACTATTGTTCCGAAGTCAGCTTTTCTGTACACAGTTGTTCCATCATTATTTATTTCATACAACCAAAAAATTGCATCTTCAGCTAAGAAACTCGCCCACTGGAAACCTCTCTGCCTCATCCGGAGCCCCATACCTTTTCGGGTTACATCAGTACTATCAGGATTAAAAGTTGCATTAAATTCATCATCCCACTGGTCATCTGATTCAAAAAAAGACTCCTGGTCTGCATTAAAAATGCCCCTCCCAAAGAAACCAAACCATTGTGTATTGCCATCTTCATCTTTCCAGGAATTTGCGATTGGATCGTTCCAGCCTTCAATTGGCCAGGATTGAGGAATATGACTCATAGCAACAGATGGATAATTTGGATTTCTAAAACCTGGGACCGGATTCCATCCCCAGAAATGACCATCAACCGGGCTTCTCTCATCAAATTGTCCCTTCCTGGGTCCCCTGGAAATTACAACCGATTGAAGAGTATCATTCAAATCGTTTATAAACTCAACTCCAATTAAAGGGATACAATCCCCGATATAATTTTCACCGGAACCGAGGGGCCATTCTCCTCTAATATCAATGCCAGTATTTATACCGGCTATTTGACCATCATTATAATAAGATATTCCAGCACGGTTTCCGCTATGAATCCCTATGGTTAATAGTGTCGGATCACTACGTTGAGCAAAAAGATTAAATGCCAAATAATAGAATAATTATTATTATTGACTTACTCATGATTACCTTTTTCTAAAATTTAATAGTTAAAGGAAAAACCAATCTTCAACTCTTCTTGGTTCGGAGAAATAAGTTGGATCGGTATAAAATTCATCTAAACCATTGTTAATAAATTCTTCGAAATATGCTTGGGGGACAATTCTTTGAGCTTCCAGTTTTGCAAATGTAAAGAATGGGTCGCCTGTATCGTTATAAACATTCACAGGGTTCTCAGAATCAAACAAGTTATTCACTCTTAAAAATACGGTTAACAGAGAACTGGATATCTCAAAATCCTTATAAACTCTTAGATCCATATTGAATATCGTTGGCTTTCTATCGCTATTACTTGGGAAAGCGTTTTGAGTAACTCTTGTGTTTTTATTTACTTCAGGAGTATATGGCTGACCTGTAAAAAAATTACCTATAATTGAAAATCCCCAGTTTTTGGTCTGTGAATAAGCTAAAGATAAATTTAGCGTATGAGTTTGATCCCAGTTTAAGGGTCCAATATAAGTTTCCGGAAGTGCGCCTCCCAGTACGGCATTTCTCGCATCTGCTGGATCAGAAGAATTTCCCTTAGTATCTGAAAAAGTATAATCTAAATTGGCAGCCAGACCACCAGAAAACCTTTTTGTAAATTTTATAACAAAACCTCTTGACAATCCAAAATCGGTATTTGCATATTGGCTGTAAGATTGTGCACCACCAAAAACAATAAATTCTTCGGTTTGAGTACCAGTGAGATTTCTAAAATCCTCAAAGAAAACTGTTACATCCACAGCAATATCATCGCCAAGCTGTTGCTGTATGCCAAGCTCTCCCTTTACTGTAGTTTGTGGTTCCAGGTCAACATTTCCAAATAAAGCTGCATTTCCTGAATTAACACCTAATTTAAAATCTGGATTTTCATACAAGAAACTATAACGGGGCAGCTGTTGGAAATGTCCATATGAAAAATGGATCACTCCTTTATCTGAGATTGGAAAAGCTAAACCAATACGCGGGCTAATTTGAGTTTTTGCAGATGCATCTTTATACCAGTACTGTGCTCTATCGTTAAAAGTTTTAGAAGTTTCCCCAGGATCTTGAACGCCATTTCCATTTACTATCATTAAACCTATTATTCGGTTTAAGGGGATTAAATATATTCGGATCGGTTGGATCAGATAGAATAACACCATCAGGTTGAAAATAATCGAACCTAACTCCTAAATTGAAAATAAGATTAAACGCCTCAAATTTTGACTGAACATATCCGGAAGCTTCATAAGGTTCATGTAAATAAGTATCAAAATCGGTGGTGGTAGATAACGGAATTGATACATTATAGGGATTAACTCTCTGACCATTTTCATCCACCATCGGCACAAGATTTATGTCCTCGAAATACATTCTATGTTTTGCATAATTACCACCAAACTGCAAATTAATTTCCTGGTTAATTTGTGTTACCCAATCTAATTTTGCACCGTAAGTACCTGTGTTTCTAGTAAATCGTTGATTATTAGAGCCACCAATACCAAAACTGTATGGAGGTGTTATGACTGTCGAATTATCTTCATAATTAGTTGGCTTGCCCGGATTCCCGGTGTAAATATCTTCAAATAGGTATTGTCGAAAATCTTTGTAAACATAACTTAAGTTTAATGTGTAAAAGCTATTCGAAGAAATAGCGTGGTTGAATGCCAAAATATTTGTATATGATTTGTTAAAGCGATTTAGGTTATTATCAGGAGTTAATTTATTAAAATGATCGTAGTCATGATAATTTCTTCGATCAAGAATATAGTTATAACTTACTTTAAGCCCTTGCAATAAACGATATGTTAACTTACCCTGCCCATATATATTTTCATTATCATTCATAGATACACTTGAACCATCTCCATTCTGTGATATTGTGAATGCTTGCGTAATTGGATCTTCAAATGCTCTATCACTGATTAAATAACTCTCCTGCCGAAAAGCGAACCGGTATTGAAATAGTACCGACCATTTAAATAAAAGAATAAGTCATCCTGAAAAATCGGACCGCTAATACTGCTTTCAAAATTTCTTATTGCTAGCTGGATTGATATCATCTATATTGTCGTAAATTTCCGTGCTGATTGGAAATATAATCACCAGTAAAGGCTTGAAGATTAAAACTGAAAATCATTGTTTCCATCCTTGGTTACAAGGTTAACAACTCCCGATTGTGCCTGTCCATACTCAGCATTAAAAGCACCACTTATTACCTGCATTTCCTGAACCGCATTTTGATTAACATTTACAAGTGTACTTCCATCATAGACATCAGTTACAGGAACACCATCAATCTGGTAAGCAACCTGGTTACTCCTGCCACCCCGAATATGAATATTACCTCCTGAAACTACAATGCCAGCCTGTAATTGCAGCACATCATTAATATCTGTAACCGGTAATTGTGATATTACATCATCCCCCACAATAGAAGTACTCGAAGTGAGGTCTTTTCTTATAAGTTCCCTTGTAGCAACTACAACAACTTCTTCATCCAGTTCAACACTTGTCTCAGTAAGCTGAAAGTTTACCGTTGTTGTTAAATCGATTGATACTTTAATTTCCTGAACAGAAACATTGTTATACCCTATGGCGGAAGCTTTAACGGTATAAACGCCAGGGTAACATTGAGGATGGAATAATAACCGTCTATATCTGTTGCAGCACCTAAATTTGTTCCCATAATAATTACATTCACAAATGGAAGCGGCTCGCCAGATAAAGCATCGGTTATTCTACCGGCTATTTTCCCTTTTGTCCCGGCAAGAGTGATACTTTGTGATACTAGAAAAATGGAGAAAATAATTAGTAAAAATCTTTTCATATTTTGCTCCTTCTTATGCTTGATGCATTAACACCAAAAAGTCGGTTAATGAGCTTTTCAGAATGAATAAACTCAGAAGAAAGTTATGTAAGAACAATAAAGCATAAATCTGTATAATGCTATAAAAGCATATCTCTGTTTAATCATTAAATAGCTTAAAACTCAATAATCAGTATATGAGACAATTTGTTATTTCAGGAATATATATATTGATAATTATCGTGTTCCTCACCCAAATAAATAAATTTTCAAATTGCAATATAAAAAATTGTTGAAATCAATTTTAAGTAACACACCCTCTATCAACGACTATCTTAAATATTATTATCTGAATTTCGTTGTAGTGTAGTTACTCACGATTCCCGAAAGAATTTATGAAAACATTTCTAAAAAGAAAGAGTTGTGAATAGAATATTTAACAAATACACAAATTTATAATATACATATACAAATAATTGAATAAAACTAGATTTGCAATTAGTTTTTTTATCATTAATTTTTTTTCATTTATAATCTGAAATTAATTCAAATCAATTAACAAAACAATATGAAACCAGATAGAAATATTAGCACTATATGCTTGTATTAGTAGCTTTTAGTTGTGCACAACCACAGCAAAATACTATTACCGATTTAATTAACCCTGTAACTCTAAAGCAAGGAACCACTACAATACTAACCCTGAGCGACCTGTTCTATGCAGATAAATATGATTTGAATTTCGTTCCAAACAAGAACTTTAGAATACAGGTTGATGATATTGAAAATACAGTGGAGATTAAAGCACTGGAAAACTTCAGCGGGTTAGATTTAATTTCATTCAATCTTTCAGGAAAGACTGTATGAACTTCCGGTAAAGCTTGAACTGAAAAATGAATACCAATTTACTTACAAACCCGAAGGAGCCCCCGAAAGTAGTAAATCTATTTGGTCAATTCAATGGGTGGAATAGAGAAAATCTTCCTATGAAAGATGAAGACGGTGATGGGATATATAATATTTCTATTCCTCTTGATCCCGGCAGGTACGAATATAAATTTTATGTTGATGGTGCTGAATTAATTGATCCCTTAAATCCGGTAAATGTGCCTAATGGAATGGGTGATTTCAATTCGGTTCTGGTAATAGCAAAATCAGTTCTGGATAACCATTATCTTCATCTTATTAAATTACAAAGAAGAAGAAAACACATTCACATATAATTTTTACTATGAAAGTGTTACTAAAGATCCAATTACTAAAAAAAATATTGTTGCATTAATAGATAACTTCAAAATAAAACCTGCGAACATAAAGCTTGAAGAGAGCAAGATAATTTATCAATCACTAAGAATGAACTGGATGGCAAGAAGGTTATTCGTGTTGCTGTTTCAAATAATGGTAAAGCTACTAACTTTCAAACTGTTCGGTTGGAAAATGGATTGCCAATTGGAAAAGAACCGTTTAACAACTGGGGTGATGCAATTATTTATTCAATTATGATAGACCGGTTTAATGATGGTGACACTACAAATAATAATCCGGTTGTACATCCAGAATTATCCATTAAAGCAAATTACCAGGGTGGCGATCTTCAGGGAATAATTGATAAACTTGAAGAAGGATATTTTGATTCACTTGGTGTTAATACATTTTGGATATCTCCAATTGTTGATAACACCAATATTGCTTACCAGGAATTCCCATCACCGCACAGATATTTTACAGGGTATCATGGTTACTGGCCGGTTTCGGCTACTGGAGTGGAAGAGCATTTTGGGGATATGCAGTTAACTAAAAAGTTTGTGGAAACTGCTCATAATCACGGGGTGAATGTGCTGCTCGATTATATTGCAAATCATATTCATGAAGAACATCCTTTCTGGGAAGAACATAGAGATTGGTTTGGTGTTCTGGAATTACCGGATGGAAGAAAAAATCTTAGATTATTTGATGAGCAAAGATTGACAACATGGTTCGAGCCATACATGCCTTCATTTGATTACGAAGGCTCGGCAGAGGTGCTAAATGTGATGACCGAAAATGCAGTTTGGTGGCTGAAAGAAACTGGTGCAGATGGTTTCAGGCACGATGCTGTAAAGCATGTGCCAAATAAGTTCTGGAGAAATCTGACAAAAAAAATAATACAAGAAATTGAAATACCAGGCAGCCAAGATGTGTACCAGGTGGGGGAAACTTTCGGTGGAATCGATTTAATAAGTTCGTATGTAAACAACGGACAATTAAGCTCACAGTTTAATTTTAATTTATATGATGTGGCGCTGCCGGTGTTTCTAAATCCTGATAATTCTTTTGAACTTTTAGATCTGCAAATGCAAAAAACTTTTTCTGTATATGGTGTTAATCATTTGATGGCTAATATTATGGATAGCCACGATAAAATTAGGTATATGGCTTATGCGGATGGTGACATAGAAATAAACAGCAACATGGCAAAGGATCTGGGATGGACTGATCCGCCAAAAGTTGATCATCCTTCAAGTTATAAAAAACTTCAGCTTCATATGGCTTATCTATTAACTATTCCAGGTGTCCCGATAATTTATTACGGTGATGAAATAGGAATGACAGGCGCTGCAGACCCTGACAACAGGAGAATGATGCGCTTTGGTAATGATCTTAGTATATATGAAAAAGAAAATTTAAAAGCGATAAGTAAACTCACTCACTTAAGGAAAAATCACTCTACACTTAGACAAGGAGATTTTTTTACATTAATGGCAGACGATAATTTCTACGCATATATCAGATCGGATATGAATGAACGAGTACTGGTTGTTTTAAATAAAAGTGATGGGGAGCAGAAAATTCAATTAAAAATTCCGCAAATGTATAATTTAATGGAAGCAGTTGATTTATCAGATGGGAATACTTACGAGATGATTGATAATGAACTTATTCTCAATGTGCCCGCAATTGGTTGGAAAATATTTCAACTCGATTGATAAGATAAAAATTTCTGTTAGTCAGGAATCGGATTCACCGGAATATCCGGAAACTATTAAATTGCTCATTTCGCAATAAATAGGGATTTACTCATCGATTATTTGTTACTTTTTCTTCAGAACAATCCCTGTTGAAGGAGAAAGAATTACTTTGGAATTAACCGTTCCCAGCGATTCTATTCCGGAATTTTCAGAATTTACTAAGACAATCCATTCTCCTTCCGGAAGTAATAACTCTTCACTTATTTTTGTATTGGCGTTTAACAATATAATTAAGGTATCATCTTTGTATTCCATCAAATAACCGATTGCAAAAGGATTATCTTCTACATTAAAAAATTTAACCTGGTTATATTCTGCTCTGCGAAATGCTTCATATTTTTTTCTAAGTTTTATTAATCCCTTGTAATAATTTAGCAGGTCTTCATTAATATTTGCATGTTCATAATTAATATAATTCGTTTCATTATCCTTATCGTAGCTGTTATGATCAATCATTCCTTGATGAGGATCAGTGATATCATTTCCCGTTGAAATTACTTTACTACGGGCAAATTCCTGTCCTTCAGCAATCATAGTTATTCCGCGCGAAGTAAACAGAAATAAAGCGCCAAGTTTATTTAATTTTAATTGTTGCTCTGTTAGTTTACTATTCTCGTTTGTATCATCAATTACCTGCTCCTTAGAAATATCACCAAGACCCAATCGAATAAAATCACCTAACGTGTAACCATCATGTGATTCCAAATAATTTACAGAATGTTGTACAGACCGAAAAAGTCCATGTTTATCTTTTGTAAGAGTACCGTTTACATAGCTTTTAATTCTTTCGGGATTATTATTACCGTACCACTTACCGAAAATCCATCCCTGCCCATCAAACGGATTTTCTCCTTTTATACCGTTTCTAATTTGATCGTTCCATGCACCCCAGCCGCGCACTGAAAAACCGGCGGGATCATATCCTCCTCCCCACGGTTCACAAACAAAAATTACTTGCGGATTAATTTTTTGTGCTTCGTGAATTATTTCTTCAATTGTTTCCCAGTCAATCAATTTCCCCAGGTCAAATCGAAACCCATCAACGTGATATTCCTTCATCCAGTATAAAACACTTTCAATAATTAAATCTTCGTGCCATCGGGCGCTCTGTTTTAAAATCATTCCCACAGTAACTTTCTGCAACATAATTTCCATTATCATCCAACCGGAAATAATATTGCTTATCAATTTCTTTAAGATTTCCCAGTTCATACTCTGAAATGTGATTGTACACCACATCCATTATTACTGCTATTCCCTCTTTGTGGAATGCTTTAACCATATCTTTAAAATCGTTCACTGCTCTTGCATCTTTTCCGCTCCAGGTGTTCAACTCTATTTGTCTTACATTCTCGCTATAGTATGCTTCGGGGGCAAAGTATGCAGCTGTCATATATCCCCAATGATTGCGTTCATACGAATTCCATGTATTAAATTTGCCATTTAGTGAATCCTTGAATGGTATTTCAATATTTGCAAATTCCTGCGCAGGTAATAATTCAACGACATTAACTCCCAGATTTTTTAAATAATCAATTCCTCCTACATTACCTTTTTCAGTTAATCCTTTATAAGTACCTCTTTGATTTACCTCTGAAGATGGATGCTCAGTCATATCACGAATATGCATTTCGTATATGATTAAATCGCGCCAATCCATCTTGATCCATTCATCGCCCTCCCAATCATAATTATCTTCTTCAATTACAATTGCTCTGCGGGGGCTAAAGTAAGTGTTGAGAGTTGTTACTGCTTTTGCGTAGGGATCAAGACAAATAATATCTTCAATCGCCGGATTATCTGAATGTTTTATTCTATAACCATAAAAGGAACCGTACAACTCACCATCCAGCGCTGTCTCCCAAACACCATTCTCATCTCTTATCATATCAAATTCATTACCATGGGTTTGTTCGGGTTGCTCAAATATAACAATCATTACATTTTCGGCAGAGGGAGCGAACAACCGGAAGAATGTTTTACCATCCTGAACAAATGAACCAAGTTTTTTATCGGAGAGTTTGCAGATTAAATATTATCCTGTTGAGAAATGTTTTTATCTATATTTTTCCAGGCGGTCCTCCTTAACAAATAATTTACTCCCCATAAGCAGCAACGCTAGTATTATTAGTAAAACAAAAAAGCTTTTATTTTTCATCCTCATAACATTTAAATAGAATATTTTTAATTGATTCTTAACAATGCGTAAAGTTTTATTTTTCAGGAAATAAATATTCCACTAAAAGTTTATCCCTGCGGTATATATCATCTCTAAAGTTTATTGCCCCATTATCATCTACCCAGGCAGTGTAATAATCTATGTAGAGAGGAATTTTTTTATCAAGAATAACTTCGGTGGTTTTATCTTCTATTGAATATTGTCTTTTTCTAAGCGAGCTTCTTTTTTGATAGTACTCTGATCTTTTTGATTTATCATCTACCCGCTGCCCTATTTCAATTTTCAGGTAATCAATGTTCCATTTTGAATGATCCTTTAGAATAAATTCAGCAAGTTGCAATGGCTTTTCAACACGCACGCACCCATGGCTTACTGCCCTGTTGGAATAAGAGAATGGTCTTCTTGTAGGAGTATCGTGTAGATAAATTCCAAACCGATTGTTAAACATAAACTTGATCTTTCCTAATGCATTACCCGGTCCCGAATCCTGTACAATTCTGTAAGGGATTGTATCGGAAGTAAACTCGCTCGTATTAACTTCATCAAGGTTTATTTCAACACCATCTTTATAAACTTTGAAATTCCTGCTCTCCAGGTAACTTGAATCATTATTAACCTTTCGTGCAATTTCTTCTCTTATTATGCTGTTAGGTACATTCCAGGTGGGATTAAGAACCAGGTATGAAATCTCTCCGTACATATTAGGCGTTTCCCAATCATCAGGTTTATTTTCACGGAGCCTTGTTCTTTTATAATATTTATACTGCTCTTTATAATTGGCAGGTCTTCTTCTGCCGGTACAAACTTTTGTATCAAATAATTTCTCATCGTTTTCCATAACATACAATTTGAATTCCGGAATATTTACAAGTATATATGCTGAGCTATCCGGGTAATCAATCCACCTAAATCTTTCAAGGTTAATTTTTATTTTGTCAACATACTCCCGCGGCGCTATGTTTAATCTATCAATAGTATTTTTGCCAATTACCCCATCGTCATTCAAACCATTTACTCGTTGGAACTTTTTTACGGGATCAACAAGCAGAGTATCGTAAACAGCATAATCGTTTATTGTAATTTTCGAAGTATCAAGAAATTCAAGGGTGATTAATTTATTGGCAATTAGAATAAGTGAAGAGTCATTATCACCTGGTTCTAATTTTTCATCAGGAATAGGAATAATTTTCCATTCAAGATTATTAAAAGATTTAAAATAAAATAATGCAGTTTGAAGTTTTTTATATTTTTCACTTTTTGGTTGAACATCCTGCAGATACTGAATGATGTTATCCTGTTTAAGCGGTTCGAAAAAATCTGTTTGCGATAAATCAGCAACAGGTAAATAATAACTATCTGGGAAAAGTTTTTTTGGATTTACCAATCCATAACGCATATGATAATTATACTTTAAGAATTGCATAACATACCAGCAGTTCAGCAGTTGCCAGATGAGTGTATCTACCGAAAATATTTATACTATCATTAATCGCGTGGAAAAACTCTTTTTCAATCAAGCCGGGATAGTAATATTCCGGGTTTATTCCGTGTTCATCAGCTTTGTAAAAAATAGTGAGCAAGGAATAAACTAAATCTTCTTTCTCAAAACTATTTATATAAACCGGCTGAAAATTTCTTGCGGAATAAAAATGTTTTAATGAATCAAAGTATTGAAATGATGAGTCTGCAAGTATATTATGCAAATCTTCAATAATGAAACTATTCTTAAGAGCAGCCTGATATTCAGTATAACTGAAGTTTAACTTTTCATTAAGTCCCTTTTCAACTTTAGGGGATTCCTGTTTGCAGCCGGAGTGAAAAAGAAGCAGAAGCAAAATGCAAAACGTTACAGATTTTAGCAGCATGTTAATAGAATTATCCCTCATATTCTTAATATTTTTCATAGAGCCAATGGTCTACAAGGTTAATAAATATTATGTGGAGTTTTTAATGACAATTAAAAAATAGTTAAATACTTTATTAAATCCTTGGGTTAAAATCAGAAAAAATTCTATCTGAAAATTCTATGCAAAAGAATACCTTAAAAATTTTAAAGTTGTTTTTTGAGTAGCTGATAACCCTAAAATAAATAAGGTTGAGCAGGCATTAGAGCGCGCAGGTACAAAAGCGGGCAATAAAGGATGGGATGCTGCGCTAAGCGCAATTGAGACGGTTAATTTGATTGTTAAAATTTAAGGCAGCTGTTTTATAACAACTGCCTTTGTTAAAATAATAATATCTAATTCATTTCTTTTACTTTAGGTTTTAACATGCCATCCATTCCGAAAGCAGAATAAATCCCCGAAGTAACCTGGCCGAGCTGTTCATTATATCCTTCGATGTGATCACCCATTCCCATTTTATCAACTACTGTCCTGAATTTTCTCTCTCCTGCTGGTGCATCGACTAAATTGGCAACTGCATCTGCTACTAATTGCGGATCCTGTTGCGGATTTGATGCAAAACTCTTTTCAAAATTCACAGTCATATCTGCTGGTGCTTTAGCAAACTCACCATAAGATTTTTCCCGGGAATTATCGGAAGGTTTAATTAATCCGTGCATGAATTTCGTGGGAAACCCACCCGGTTCTACTAAACAGGATTCAATTCCAAATTCAGAAAGCTCTACACGATAGTTTTCAGCGAGTGCTTCCAAAGCCCATTTCGATGAATTGTAAGGACCGTAAAACGGTAAAGTAATACGACCCAAAAGACTTGAAACATGAACCAGCAAGCCCGAATTATTTTCTCTCATTTGCGGAATTACTGCCCTGTTAACCCTTTGTACACCAAACAAATTAACTTCGAAAAGTTGTTTCCAATCTTCAGGTGTAAAAAATTCCTGCATTCCCATAACACCAACACCTGCGTTATTTACTACAACATCCAATCCGCCAGCTAGTTCATTTGCTTTTTGAACTCCATGCTCAACACTTTTATCTGAAGTAACATCGATTTCGACAATATGTGCACCTGCGGTTTTTAACTTTTGAGCAGCTTCTTTGTTTTTACCTTCAATACCGCGCATTGAAGCCACAACTGTATGCCCCTTTTCAAGCAATGTATTTGCAATTAAATTACCAAAACCGCTGCTTGCTCCTGTGATAAGAACTTTTTTTGACATTATTTCTCCATTTGTTATAAATAAATACGTACTACTTTATCTCAATCTTGAAAACAATCTTTAATACAGTGAAGTTCAAAATATGGTAAGGGTTTATCAATAATTGTGATAAGTCTAACATTAAAAGCTGGTTTTGGTGACAATTGATATTGTTTCAGGATTTACGAAAGTGAAGGAACCAAAGCAGGCAATAAAGGATGGGATGCAGTCCGCCGCCGCGGATAAGTGCAATTGAGATGGTTAATTTGCTGGGAAAAACTTAAACCCTGTTTTCTAACAAGATAATCTCTTAATAGTTTCAAAAGCGCAGTTTACGCTGCGTTTTATTTTAGTAATATCATTTTCTTTGTTTCCGAAAATTTTCCACTTACTAATCTGTAAAAATAAATTCCGTTAGATAATTTTTCTGCATTAAATTCTACATTATAATTACCTGCAGTTTTATCTTCACTGATTAAAGTTTTTATTTCATTACCCAGCATATCGTAGATTTTTAACTGTGTAAAACCTGAATTGGGAATAGAAAAACTTATAATTGTTGATGGATTAAACGGGTTAGGGAAATTTTGTTTTAATTTATAATCATTTATACGTGAATTCCCTGAACCGGAAACTAATACTGAATTGTTTTCTCTTATTACAACAGCATTTGGTGTTAACAGGTTTCCTGCACCGCTTGCAATAAAATCCTCTATATAATTGCCAGCGTTATCGAACAACTTAACCGAACTTGTTGCCCCGTTTCCAATTAAAATATATCCGTTTGGAAAAAAAGCAACTCCCTCTGAATTACTTAAACCTGTAAGAAAATTATTTACATAAGCTCCCGTAGAATCAAATCTTTTTACAGCGGTACCGTCATAATCGGAAACCAGCATATCGCCTGCTGCATCGAACCAGATATTTGTTGGACCAAGCAGGTTTGTATTTATAAAATCACCAAGATCATTTCCGTTGGTATCAAATTTTCTAACATTGTCTCCACTGTAAGATGACACATATAAATTACCATTGCTATCCCAATCTATACCAATGCTTTTAGGTACAAGAACATTTGTAAAATTATCTACAAATGTACCGTCCAGCTGGTATCTTTTTACTCTTCCGTTTCCACTCCATTGCAGCACATATAGCAAACTATCTGCTCCAATTTTCATTCTTGTTGGACCGCTGATTCCTGTTGCAAAGTCTTCGATATAAATTCCCGTTGCTGAATTATATTTTGTTATTGTTCCGCTGTTAAGATTTGAAATTAAAACTACATCCTGGTCCTCAAGAAAAACGATATCCTGCGGCCAGGCAAGGTTAGTATTTATAAATACTTCAGGATTTTCTCCATTCTCATCAAATTTTAAAATTTTCCAGGGAGGACTTGCAAAATTTCCCGCATCGCTCACATAAATCTCAATGGTTTGTGAAAAGGCATTTGGAGCTAATAGAAGAATGAATAATACTAGTAATAAAGGTAAAATTTTAAGTTTCTTTTGCATAAAAATCTCTTTTTTGGTTAAAAGATATAATGATAGTTGGTAGATTATTGCTGATTATCAACTAAAATATATTAGTAAAAAGTGCTAACTAAAGCAAACTACTAAAGTAACCTTTGTTTTTATATTGCTTTTTAGACAATAAAGGATGGGGCGTAGTCCGCCTCAGGCGGACAATTGAGATGGTGAACTTGTTTGGGAAGATTTAGTAATATTTTTTTACCAAACCACGAAAATTGAAAATCACCACCTTTAAAATGCTGGTGCCTTGAATAACTTGCTAGGGATGGTGGTGCTGATGTTCAAAATCTTTATATCTCGGTTTAGATTTAAAGTAGATTCTCAATAAAGTGTCTAAGCCAATCAAAAAAACCAAAAGAACCGAGAATACCACCTAAAACGAGTAGAAGGATGCCTACGATCCAGTCCTTACGCCTTTCCCTGCTGAGTTGTTTATCTAAAGAGTCTTGTGACGGAATCTCAAATCTTCGTAATGCCATTTATTTCTTTAACTCTTGATATGTTCTTTATGATTTAATGTAACCTAACTATTAATTTCACTACAATATTGTTAATCAATTCAATTAGTTTTCATCTCCGGCAAATCCTTTACCACCAAATCAGGACATTCCCCCGCCGGTTCGCATTTATGCGGTAGGGGTTAACATATGTACAGTTCAAACTCGAAATTAATTGGTTACAAACTCAATTGCACAAATTTTTATTCTACTAAAGAATGTGAATGAGGAAGAACTTTTTGATGACTGAACAGTTTCTCTAATTAGTGATTCCTTAGTTTATTGCTGGTTTGAATCTGGCTCATTCCAACCATCGGTAAGGGTTTTGAGGAACGCGACTATATCTTCAAGTTCCTGGTTTGTTAATCCAAGGTTCCCTAATTCCTCCTTGTTTACATTCTCAGAGACTTCCGGGATCGGCCATTCAGTCACATCACGTGTATTATAAAATGCCAATAAACTAAAGAGTGTTTTAAAAACACCATTGTGCATGTAGGGAGTCGTTAAAGCAACGTTGCGAAGTGTTGGCACACGAAACTTACCATTCTGTGTAGGATCATTTACTGTCATTGCCCAAATCCATAGTCAACATAATGCGAATCCCTCGGGGTTCAGTTCCGACGGCAAAGCGTAGAAGGGATTTTCCGGGTTTCGTGGTGTACCCAGGTTATCATATGTAAAATCAGTGAAAAGTGGTGGTAAGCCCTCCACCAAAGATCTGTTTGGATGACAGGCAGCACAGTTACCTTTATCTTCCGCCTCGAAAAGTTTTAGTCCGCGAAGTTCCTGCTCATTTAATTCAGCTTCACCTCGTAACCAGTAGTCGTACTTTGAGTTGAACGGACTCACCTCGGATGTCTTCTCATACGCCTCAAGGGCATCTGCCATGTTGGTGAAGGCTGTTCCCGGATCCTTTAAGGCATCGAGTCCATAAACTTCGGTAAAAAGCTCAGCGTAGTTAAGAGCTCGTAGTTTTTTAGTTATTGTCAGCGTGTCGGGATTAGCCATTTCCAAAGGATTTAATGGCGGACCCTGAGCTTGCTCGGACAGAGTGTTAGCACGTCCATCCCAGAATAGTCCACCCACCCAGATAGCTTCTTCTTTGTCAAAGTGTAAAGGCGGTACAAAAGTAGAGTAGGAAATAGTCATATCATTTCGATTGCCGTAAATACCGGGACGTGATCCTCGGGATACAGGTAAATCCAATTCCGGATCAGCAAATGCTACTTCCGGTGCGTGGCAATTAGAGCAAGCCTGGCCTTGTGGAGTCGAAAGACTCTTATCAAAAAATAGCAGCTTTCCAAGGCGTTCCTTAGTGGTAAATGAGGGATCAACTGAGACGGTATTTGTCCCGCTATCCTCTCCCTCCGGGTCATCTTTTTGCGGATCATTACAGCCACAAAGTATACAAACTGCCAGCAGTGTAATGATTATTAATAATCTTAAATAACATCTCTCACAGGTAAACATTATTTCCTCAACCTTGATTGTGTGACATTAACTCTTTTTAAATGGTTATAACAACTTCGTAAAGTAAAACAGAATGCCGAATGCGAAATCGCTATTGGTTTGATTCACTTGATAAAAAGTAATTCTTTTAAACTTAAATACTCAGATCATTCTAGAATAATTTAATCACTCTTGGTACAGCGCTGCAATATTTTTCATATTCTTCACCATACATTAAGTTTAGGAACTCTTCTTCAGAGCGTATCATTAAATATGAAATAATTAAATATTGTACAAACCAACCTAATGTATACCACGATATAAATAATAGAGCAAAACCAAGCAGTATAATTCCATATCCAACTATTTGTGGATTCCTGGAATATTTATAGATACCGCGGGTATTAAGTTTATTCTTATCCTGTCCAAAACTTCTCCCGGTTCCCAAACCAAACCACGCAATTATTAAGATAATTAGACCAAGACAAAGGATAACTAAAAAAAGAATTTTTAAAGTTTGATCCTCTGGCAAGGAAGGTAAATCAGGCCATTTAACAGGAATCAATAAGTAAATTAGATTTGCGTGAACTGCAAAAACAATAAATTCGAGAATATACGATAAAGGTGAAAGTTTAGATTTTTTTAGATAGTCATTCCTTACAATAACCCGGAACACTATAAAACTGAACAGAATAAGAATTGCTGAATAAGTAAGATATTTGATAAACATTTTTCTATAAAGTTTAGTTTAAGAATTAAATGCCACAGTATAACAGTGATGCAATTAAGCGCTAGGAGTTAACATATTTTCAATCCTGCCAGCCAGTGTCAAACACAATCTCTTTCGGCAGGCAAGTACAACTTAAAATATACTGGTTACAAACTCAATTGTTTAGGAAGATATAGTTCTGATTTTGTGAATGCAGATTGTACACAAAAAAAGGCGCCCATTAGGCGCCTTAATAATAAGCTAAAAATATTTAGTGTTTTACACCCATCTCATCAAGGATAAATCCTGCCTTACCAAATTTGTCTGTTATAAAAAGAACATACCTGATATCAACACTTATTACCCTTTGCAGATCAGCATCATACTGCCAATCGCTTATCATAGATTCATAATTTCCGTCAAATGCTATCCCGATTATTTCACCATTTGCATTCATTATAGGACTTCCGCTGCTTCCACCAGTTATATCGCCCATATGCGTAAATGCAACAGGAACCTGCTCAAGTTCCGGATCAACATAGTTTCCCCAGTCTTTGTTGTTGTAAAGTTCAACTAACCTGTCAGGTACATCAAATGGATCTTCATTTGTTTCTTTGTTAATTACTCCGCGCAATGTTGTAAACGGATAATACCAAACAGCATCTTCCGGCATATAGCCCTTTACGGGTCCGTATGTAAACCGCATTGTACCGTTTGCATCAGGATACAAATTGCTTCCTTTCCATTCATACAGCGCATCAATATATATTTTACGGATTGGTATAACTCCCGCACCAAATGACTGACCTTGAGTTGTTAATTCATCTAGCTCAGGATAAAGTGCGGCAGCCATATTTATAAACGGGTCATCGAGCGCTTCAAGTTCCGCAGATGATTTTCCAACAATGGAAACCACATATTCCGGATCGACGAGTTTTGAATTCTGCCAGTAATCTTCAACAACCGCGTCGGGCATCATTTCAATATCAGTTAAATACTTTATTCCATTAATTCTTTGATCCATAGGAAGTTCGGCAGCCATATTAATTGTTCGGATCATCAACGCTTTATCAACCGGTTCAAAATAATTTGCATAGTTTAACGGAACTTGTTCTTTTATTCTATCAAATGTTTCTATAGTAATTCCGGGTCTTCTCTCACTCTCCGGTTTCTCGATTTCTTTAGTGATGTTATAGACCTGTATTGCTGCACTTAATGGTGTTCCGGAAAGTCCGCCAAACATTCCAAGTACATTATCTTTAAGTTTTGTTTTTTCAAGTATATCATAATATTTTTTTTCATCACTAATAATTGTTCCGTACTTTTCTTTTAGTGCAGGATTTGTTATCAAGCCAGCTCATAAATTCTTTTTCAAAATCTATTTTGTCCTGAAGGTAGTTTGTTTTAATCATGCCTTCAACTTTACCCTCAAAGTTTTTTTGCGTGTTTGCCAAATTTCTTTGAAGAGAAGCAACTTTAATTTTTCCTTCTTCGGAATCTTTTGTAAGATCTTCGGTGATTTTCATAATCTCTTTAAAGTTTTTAATCATAAAAGGATAATTTTCCTTTAAATTCCAGCTAACTGAATTAGAGGAACGATAGCGGGTTGTGTACCCGGGATATCCAAGAATAAATGTAAAATCACCTTCATCAAGATCTGTCTGTGAAACTTTTAACCATACTTTTGGTTTATAAGGAACGTTAGCAGGATCATATTCACTTCCAGTTCCATCAGGAGAAGAATAAACTCTCATAAAAGAAAAATCTCCGGTATGTCTTGGCCACATCCAGTTATCTATATCTCCGCCAAACCTTCCAATCATATCCGGCGGTGCATAAACTACCCGCACATCTTTAAATGTTTTATAAATAAAAAGATAGTATTCCTTGCCGTTATACGTTTGGGATACTCTTGCCTGAATATCTGTTTTACCTTCTTCAATCAAATCAGTCATTGCCTGAATTTTTTCCTGAATCTTTCTCTGTCTTTCATCCGGATCGGTTATATCTATTACAGAAGAAGTGATTTCACTTGTTACATCTTTCATTTCCTGCAAAAGTCTTGCAGTGTAACCCTGGGCGGGTATTTCATCAGTACGATTTGCTGCAAGAAAACCATTTGTCAAATAATCATTTTGCTCTGATGAAGCACGCTGTATAGCAGTGTAAGCTACGTGATGATTAGTAACGATTAATCCGTCCTGAGAAACAAAAGAAGCTGTGCCCCCGCCAAGCTGAATAATTGCATTGTACAGTGCGGGTTTATCCGTGTTGTAAATATCGCTCACCCCGATTTTTAATCCTTTGCTTTCGAGATCAAGATTTTCTAACTGATTTAACATCCACATTCCTTCCTGAGAAAAAATGCTGCTGACAGATAGAAACATCAGGATCATAGTAAAAAATATCTTTTTCATATCATCACCGTTTTTGTTAATGGAATTTACCAATCAAAACTTATTCGTGATATAAATCAACTTTACTTTATTTTATATAAAAGCGGTATACACTATACAGAAGACAATTAAACTTGATGCACGGTAAATGCCTGGTATGGTTTTCTGATATAGTGTAAAGAATTTCTATTCATTAATTTTCTTTAGAAGCCGTACTATGTAATTGTTTTGTGTTGGAGGGATTTTAATCATCTTTTATAATTAATTGCTTTAACATAAGTTACAGTCTCAGCTCAATAATTTATTAAATAAAAAATTACCAAGAATTATGGATACAAAAAGTAAATCAAAAGTTACAATAGGACACGTATTTAAAATTATAATATGGCCGAGAAAAAATATACTGTTTGTGGGGTTGATATTAATTATAATCAGTAGGTTAGCCAGCCTGGTATTACCAGGTGCAAGTAAATACCTGATGGATGATGTTATTACAGATGGCAACATAGAGATGTTAAAAATATTATTAATAGTTGTAGGTGCTGCCGTAATTGTACAGGCAATAACTTCCTTTTTACTAACAAAATTATTAAGCGTCGAAGCACAGCGATTAATAGCAATACTAAGAGCCCAACTACAAAGAGCAAATCCTTAAACTTCCCATAAGGTTTTTTGATAATAATAAATCAGGTGCGCTTGTTTCAAGAATAATGAGCGACGTAGAAGGTGTAAGAAATCTTGTAGGAACAGGACTTGTTCAGCTATTCGGTGGAATTCTTACTGCTGTAATTTCATTGTTCCTCCTTATAAATATTAGTCCTATGATGACTTTGTATGTACTCGTACCCGTTTCAATATTTGGGTTTATTTCATTAAAAGCATTCGGTTATATCAGACCGATATTCAGAGAACGCAGGGTTATCAATGCAGAGGTAACAGGAAGACTGACCGAAACACTAAGTGGTGTCAGAGTAATTAAAGGATTCAATGCTGAACCGCAGGAAGTTAAAACATTTGAAGCCGGGGTTGATAGACTATTCCAGAATGTAAAGAAAAGTCTTACTTCTACAAGTCTTGTAACCAGTTCTGCTACATTCCTGCTGGGGATTGCATCAACCGGAATTATGGGCATAGGCGGATATATGATAATAGACGGTCAACTAACTATCGGTGAATTTTTATCCTTCACTTTATACCTCGGTTTTATGATAGCCCCGATCATACAGATGAGCAATATCGGTTCACAGCTTACAGAAGCTATGGCGGGATTAGACAGGATGGAAGAAATAATGAATATGAGTCCTGAAGATGACGGGACGGTTAGAGAAATAAATCTTGAGAACATTAACGGGGAAATAATTTTTGATAATGTTTCATTTGCTTATGAAGAAGGAAAACCTGTATTAAAAGATATCAGCTTTACTGCAAAACCGGGAACAGTAACTGCTTTGGTTGGAACATCGGGATCAGGCAAAACAACAATTGCGGGAATTGCGGCTTCGTTTCTAACACCGGAAATTGGAAAAGTTACCATAGACGGTAATGATATGTCTAAAGTTACGCTTAACAGTTATAGGAGTAATCTTGGGGTTGTTTTGCAAGACGATTTTTTATTTGAAGGAACGATTAAGGAAAATATATTATTCCCGCGCCCTGATGCTTCGGAAGATAAATTGTTAAGTGCAGTAAAAGCGGCTCACGTTCAAGAGTTTACAGACAGACTTGAAGACGGAATTCAAACACTTATCGGTGAAAGGGGAATTAAGCTTTCAGGAGGACAACGGCAAAGAGTTGCAATTGCAAGAGCAATACTGGCTGATCCTAAAATTCTCATCCTCGATGAAGCAACTTCCAACCTTGATACGGAGAGTGAAACATTCATCCAGGAAAGTCTGAAAGAATTAATGAAAGGTAGAACAACTTTTGTGATAGCCCACCGGTTAAGTACTATCAGGCAGGCGGATCAGATTCTGGTTATTGAAAATGGTGAAATAGAAGAGCACGGAACCCACAATGAACTCATTGAGAAAAAAGGAAGATACTTTAATCTTTATACGTATCAGGCGAGGATATAAAAAATATTTAGCAATACGATGATTAGTGGTGCGGCAAAACATAACGTATTGCTCAATGGAAAAGTGGTCTAGCCGCCATCGCGAACGACGGGCTCCATGACCTTGGTATTCCGCTCGATCGCCAGCACGATCGTCCGCTGCTCGACACCGTCGCCACTGCTGGCGACGACCGGGATGACCTCGCGTCGATCGGGGATGCTCAGTCGCACCGCGAAGGTTCCGTCGGGCCGCATCTGAACCGGTTCGCCCTTGAGCGTGACATGCGCGTCGTGGCGACTTACCCCATACACGATCAATTCTGCATCGACGGCGAACTCGAGTTTGGAATGTTCTCCTCGTCCGGCACCATTACCAAACCGCGTCTGCATCGGGGTCCCCATCGGCCGGCGGAGACGTTCTTCAAGCAACTCCTGCAATTCCTGGCTTGTCCCTGCGGTGAATAACCGCCACTCATGGCGTAAATCCGATCGGCGTTCTCGGCAACGTCGACCCAGTTGTCATCCAGGGCGTCACTGGTGACGGCCGGCGGCGTGGTCACCGTATTGCTTCGGGCCAGGCAATAAAAGGAGCCGTCGAGGGCCCGATAACCGATTTCGAGCCGGAACGATTGGGGAGGATCCTGGACATCGACGTACCAGTTGCGGACGCCGCCGTGGATTTCGATGTCCCGAATCACACTGGAGTTCCCGTCGTCGGCGACGTTGTACAGTCGCAGCACGGCTTTTGCCCCATGCCAGGCCTGGGACAACGCCACCCGCGCTCGCTCCACACTTTGCTGTCCCAATTCCCAATACGCGTGCAGCCAGTAGGGGTCGCGGACCATGACGACCAGTCGATCCTGGGAATTCGCCGCCTCGCGGGGGTCGGAAGCGAGATTCTTGACACGCTCCAACTTCGACTGAAGCTGCATGATCCGCTTTTTCGTCCGCGGGCTGGTACGCGGTTTTTCGAGCGGCGGACGCGGCGTCGCTTGCCCCCGGGCCGACCCGTTCTTATCGTCTGGTGCTCTCTTCGTACTGGCTCGTTTTGCAGAAGACTTACGTCGCGCCACTTTGACCAGGGCCGTGACGAGTTCGTCTTTCCGCATGGCGTGCCATCCCGAGATACCGTGTTCCTTCGCCATGCGGGCGAGATCTTTGCAGGTGTAGTTTCGCAGAGTCGCTGCAGTCATCACTTGTCTTCCTCACACACCGTGTGTCCGGAAGGAGCGAACGGGTGTAGTTGGGATTTGTGTCGGTCACTTCCCTGCTGAATTGTGCGGCTCCTTAATCGCAGCTGATCGCCTCCTCGGTCGCATTTTCATGGATGTCGGGGGATGGAAGCATCCAGCGTTCTTCCGCTCGGAGACTCCTTTCCGAGGACCTCGCAGCCATCCAAGATCTGCCTTGAGTCGGCAACCCAATGATTTGATAAGGTTCGGGATGAGGAAGATCCCTACCGCCTTCCCGCATTCGACGAGAATTCGTGAGGGTGATGTGGGCCTGACGCCCCACCAGACCGGCTCCCTACCAACCGACGAAGAATTTGCTGCGCCGCTAAGACATACAGTTTCCGCACTTGTGGCAACAATTACAGGGTTGATTCGCCCAGTCTAATCGTTTGGCCCGGGATTCGCAACGAAACTCCCTCGCAACTCGCCCAGGGAGGGGACTTCTCGTGCTCCGCAAGGTCAGGCCAGATCAAGGCTTATCGCGAGCCGCCGACATTCTCCGCCACGCCCCCGCCACAATCAGGAAATTCACCCGCGTGGGCCTGCGATCTCCAGGCCCAATGACCTCACCCTGGGCCCCGCTCGCGATCTGTAAGTTGCTGTGTACAAGTGTCTTATGGCGACTTTGTGAAAAAAGGAACGAATTTGCCCGGGGCCCGTTGACAGTTTGCCCGTACCACACCTACATTCTGTAGCGAACCTGCTGGCATAGCAACGGGTTACGACGGCGTGCGAAGTTCAAGCAGATGCGGAAGTTGCGGTGTAAGTCATTGGATAGCGGGACTTAACTCCTTTTCAGTGCCTCCCGATCCGGATTCGCCATGCTTCGACGCCTGGAGTGTTGGGGAGAAGCCTGCTAGGTGCCATTCTGCTCGCCCTGACCGGCTGCAACGTGAGGGTCGGGGGTACAAGCTGAGAATGACTCGACAAGCCCATGGCCAATGCCCCCAATCCAGATCCGCCACTCGCCGAAGCGGCGCGCTGGACCGGACGGATTTTTGCGGCCTCGCTCGTCATGGTGGGGCCGGGCTTGGGAGGGATGTGGCTGGATCGAAAGTTCCACACCGGGTGGATCGGGATCGTGGGATTCGCGGCGGGTCTCGCCTGCGGAATGTACTTCTTGATCTTGATGACGCAGCAAGCTACTAACCGACGGATTTCAGACCAAGAGCTCGAAGATCGAGAACCTGAGGATCGTTCTTCCGCGGATAAAGAGTCCTGAACACGGCCCGTGGCGCGAGCCACGTGCGTCGCAAGCATGACGCGACTCGGTGTTGCCAGGGCACGCACAGATGTAAGGACAAATTCCGGTGACCCACACGCCGCATCCGGGTAACCCGCAGTCGCCAGGTCTGCCGCCTCTGCGTGCATTGCTGGCTGGCGGAGGATTGCTGGCTGCCGTGCTCACCCTCACCGCAATCGCCTCTGGGGCGGTTCTCTATCCGCAGTATGGCTCGCTGGCGATCGCGGCCGCCGCCGTTGCGGCCTTGGTCTGTCTCGTATCGGGCCTGCTGGGCCTGCTCGCCACGGTTTGGTTCCAGGGAACTCCCCAGGCAGTCTCCGGAATGCTGCTGGGCATCCTCGTGAGAATGGCCCTGCCGATGGCCGCGGCTCTCGGTCTCACCGTCGCTCGCAGCGAGCTTGTCGCGGCCGGCGTCGTTGGTTTGATTCTGATCCATTACCTCGTGGGATTGCTCGTCGACACGACGATCGCCGTCATCGTCTGCCGCTCCACCCAGTCGACCCGCTCCTGACGTCTCTCAGCGTGCACGATGGCTTCGCCAATTCTCCACATCAAAGACAGCTACTACTTCGAGGTTCCCAAAGCGCTGTGGCGATCGGACCGCAACAGCCTGGCCGAATTCGTGGAAGAAGTTCCGGTGTTCGTGCGGAATGATCCGGACTACCGCCTCCACGAAGCCCGCTTAAATGCTCGACGAACTGGCTACGGCCGACTTCATCGACGCGACGGCGATCCCTGACCGCGAGCAGGTGCTGTCGGAATTCGAGCACTGGAGCCACGACCACTCCAATGCGGGTAAACCACTCGCGGCGTTCCTTGAGGAATCACCAGAGGCCCAGTGGTTTCGCGAGCAACTGTCCGCCGGCGAGGCAGAGCCCGAGTGGCAGGAGCTCAAGGGCGAAGTTCGGCAGCAGGCCTGGGACGCATACATCACGGATGCGTCGAACACCTGGTCCGCCGAGAAGATCGAGTCGTACAACCGCTTGCTGGATGGTAAGGTCCTGATTCCGCAACCGTTCAATCCCACCCTTCGCAACTTCTACGAGCGGGAATCGGGCTTCGCGATTTCGAAGTTCATGGTCATTGAGGGTGTGGTCGCGCTGCTCGTGGCCGTGTTGTTCATTCGCCTGGCGAATCGGATGCGGGGTGGCGAACGTCCGCGCGGCAAGCTGTGGAACATGTTCGAGGCGGTTCTCCTGTACTTCCGCGACGTCGTCGTCCGGCCCGCGATCGGAGGAAGGATGCCGACCGATTCGTGCCCCTGTTGTGGACCGTATTTCTGTTCATTCTGGGCTGTAACCTGGCCGGGATGATTCCGTTTGTCGGGCGCCTACCGCATCCTTCGGCGTGACCCTCGGAATGGCCGGCGTGATCTTTGTCACGGGGCTCTTCTTCGGCATGAAGCGGTTCGGCTTCATCGGCTTTTTCAGGAACCTCGTGCCGTCCACGGGATTGCCCCTCGTTGCGGCGATTCCGATCGGCCTGGTCATGCTCGTGATCGAAGTGATCGGACTGTTCATCAAGCACGCCGTACTCGGGATTCGGCTCCTCGCCAACATGGTTGCCGGTCACATCGTTCTGCTCGCCATCATGGGCCTGGCGGTGGCCGCCGCAGAGATCGCGCCTGGCCCGCGATCGCATCGATCTCCGTAATCGGATCCACACTCGTCAGCATGCTGGAACTCTTTGTCGCGTTCCTGCAGGCATTTATTTTTACGTTTCTGCGGCGTTGTTCATCGGGATGTCGATCCATCACCATTGATCCGGAATTCCGGCGTGGAACAAGTCGACAAGCAGTATTCGTCGT
>CAVXUA010000008.1:0-320000 GCA_963764825.1 uncultured Ignavibacteriales bacterium
CTGCTCCCTTTGTGTAACGCTCCGGTTGAGCATAAAGAGTAAAAGTAATTAGTAAGATTATGCTGATTAAATAATTATTCATTTTTTTCTTCTTCAAATGGTGTTATCAGCAGCTCAAAATGTTTTAGAAGACTCTCTATATCGCTCTTTATCCATTCTTCATCTTTATGTGTAAGTTCAATATCAACAACATTCAGAATATCATATCGCAATTGCAGAGTGATCGTGTTACCTTTAATAAACAGGTTGGTGTTTCTAGTAACAGTTGTTCTTTGAACTGTGCCAAGCACGTTTGTGTAAAAACTTTTATTTTCAAAGATGGGACTCTTACTTTACAATGTTTGTTAAGTATTCTGTGTCAACCTCTTGTATCTAACTCATAGATGGCAGTGCAATATGTTACCAACTCTTTTAAGCCGCCGCTAAGTACAACTTTCTTTTTCATTTTATTCCTTTAATTAATTTGCATATTCAAATTGCTCATATATCTTTCAAAATTCAATCCTGAAAGGTGAAAATGAAATTTAAACGTGTATATTTACAAAACAACAAAACGGATTGGTTATGGGCTCACATCTTTTAAGCAAATCTTCCTTTATAAAAGGTCTTCAATGCGATAAGCATCTTTATCTATATAAATATCATTATAAGGAGATGGATGAATTTTCTGAGATGCAGAAGGCGATTTTTAAAAGGGGAACAAATGTCGGTGTTCTTGCACAGCAGTTATTTCCAGATGGGGAAGTTGCAGCAACCGGCGAACCACCCAATTATAATAAGGGAATAAAAAATACCAGCGAACTGATTAAACAACAAAGCCAAAGCAATCTATGAAGCGGCATTTCAGTTTAATGAAGTGCTTGTTATAAATGATATTATTGTGAGAAATGGAAGTAAATGGAATGCTTATGAAGTAAAAAGTTCAACCTCAATTTCGGAAACTTATTTAAATGATGCAGCGCTTCAATATTATGTGCTTTCTAATTCGGGAATAGAGATAAATGATTTTTCAATCATCTACATTAATAACCAGTACACAAGACAGGGAGAACTGGATATAAAGGAATTGTTTACAATCGAATCGGTGCTGGAATATATTTTACCAATGCAGGATTCAATTAAAGAAAATGTTGAAAGATTAAAAAAGTTGTACAAAAAACAGATGCCTGAGATTGATATCGGTGAGCATTGCTACAATCCTTACAAATGCGGATTTTTTAAATTACTGCAGCAAACATATTCCCGAAGATTCAATATTTGATTTTTCCGGAATGCATTTGAAGAAAAAATATGAAATGTACAAAGAAGGAATAATTAAACTTGATGATGTTCCGGAGGATTATTCGTTAAATAAAAATAACAAACTGCAGCTCGAAGCATATAAGGGCGGCGAAACAGTTACAGATAAAGAAGCAATCAAAGAGTTTATATCTGATTTGAATTACCCGCTTTACTTTATGGATTTTGAAACTTTTCAGCCGGCGGTTCCTTTGTTTGATAATTCAAGACCTTACCAGCAGATCCCGTTTCAATATTCAATTCATTATAAGGAAACTGGAGAAAGTGAATTAAAACATTTTGAATTTCTTGCAGAACCGGGTGAAGATCCGAGAGAGAAATTTATTGTAAAACTTTTGGAAGATACCTCAAGCTAAAGGAGATATGATTGTTTACAATAAAACTTTTGAAATTACACGACTTAAAGAAATAGCAAAAGATTTTCCCGATTATGCGGAGCAGGTTGAAGAGCGAATTTCAAGGATCAAAGATTTAATGATTCCTTTCCGGCAAAAATATTATTACTCACCTGAGATGAAAGGTTCATACTCAATAAAAGCTGTTTTGCCCGCACTCGTTCCCGAATTAAGTTATGATGAACTTGGAAATAAATGAAGGCGGATTAGCATCAATTGCGTTTGAAAGCTTATGGAATGAAACCGATTTAATGATTATTGCAGAAATAAAAGAGCAATTACTTGAGTATTGCAAACTTGATACTCTTGCGATGGTAAAGATTTTAGAGAAGCTTGAAAACATTTAATTACGAGGTCTTACTAATCTGACTTGACATAGTTCTGAAAAATGACCAGTTTTTTAATATTCAATTCAAAATAATAGAGCGTATGAGATAAGATTTACAGGGTAGTCAAATTTCATTCATTATTTGTGGGAATAACAATGAGACGCTCCGTATTCTTTTTCGTAATATTTTCTTTCCAAACCATACTTTCTCAAACCATCACACTTCGTGATACAACAAATCAGTATGATTACATAATAATCACAGTTCCGGAATCTGTAACAAGTTGTGAAGCGTTCAAGCAGCACAAAGAAACAGTTAGAGATTTGGATAACTTTGATTGTAGATACAACCCAAATCTTTGCAGAATTTAATTCGAGTGAAACCCCGCAGGATAACATAAGGAATTTTATTAGCTATGCAGGCACATTCTGGAAAGAACCCAATCCGAAATATTTTTTATTGGTTGGAAACCGATCGAAGCTGCCAAACTTTGATGATATTTTTGATTTTTCCCCGTACATTGACACTGCACATACTGACTATAAATTCTCAGTTAATAAATTTGGGATTGATAGTACAATCTCAAGCTTTCAAATAGGTAGAGTGCCAGCCAACACTTCTGCAGATATAGAAAATTATTTTAACAAGGTTATCAATTTTGAAGTAGATACCACATATTCTAATTGGATGAACAATAATTTATTTGTTACTCAGTATTATCCAGATTCTATATATGCTCTGTGGACTGAAAGCACAACCAATTCTATTATGGAGCAGTACCCGGATTATTTTACAAATTATTTTTTTACTGAAAATGACACATCTCCAAACTATGGAAATCGAGATTCGATTCTTAACTTTCTAAATACTAAAGGTGCCACAGCTTTGTGGCTAATCGGGGTTACTCACAGCGCTCAATTTGGATATTACAACATTCTTGACACTAGTGATGTAGAAAATTTCAATAATAATCCCAAAAATTTTATAACGTTCTTTTTCACAAGACAATTTTTTTCAACAGACGATAGTGCTAAAGGATTGGCTGACCGAATGTTGATGGATGATAATACTTCAATTGCCATAGTATCTCCCGTTGGACACGTGTTTGTCGGCCAGCAGAGAATATTGTTAGAGCATTTAAGTCAGAATCTATTTGGCACAGAACGAAGAAGTATAGCTGACGCAATTAATGAAGTGCGGAATCAAATTGGTTATTCATACACAAACAGAATGATGAATCTTTGGGGAGATCCTTCTTTGCATCCAAAGTATGATATTACGGTTAATGTTGGAAACATTGAGAGTGAAATTCCAAAGGACTATGTTCTATCACAAAATTACCCAAATCCATTCAATCCAACCACAAATATAAAATATCAGATTGCAGAACACGGATTTGTTAGTTTGAAAGTTTATGATGTTTTGGGAAGTGAAATTGCAACTATAGTTAATGAAGAAAAACTCGCTGGCAGCCATGAAATAAAATTCGATGGTTCAACTCTACCAAGCGGGATATATTTTTATCAACTTCGCACAGGTAATTTTGTTGAAACAAAGAAAATGATTTATTTAAAATAACTAATCCATCTAAGAGGTTAAAAATGAAAAATTTATTTTTCACATCACTCTTTTTATTGAGTTTAATTTTTTTGTCATTTGCCAATTTAACCGCTCAGAATTTTTGGGAAGAATCCAATGGACCTGAAGGTGGTATGGTCCAGTGTCTAGCTGTAAGTAAATCCGGTTCAATTTATGCTGGCTTCAAAGGTGGTCAATTTGATATAGAACACCTCGGAAGAGGTTTGTATAAATCGGTTGACAATGGAGTTAGTTGGCAAGTTATCAACATCAATTCAAATAAAGATGTTCAATCTATTACAATTGATACTTCAGGGACGATTTATATTTGGGTAGTGGGCGCTGGCGTATTAAAATCGACAAATAATGGTAATAGTTGGACACAGTCTTCCCCTGGTTGGTTAAGCAATGGTGTTCTTTCTTCTTTTAAAAATAATTATTTAGTACTAGGGCAGCAGGATGGATTGTATTTTTCAACCGATAGTGGAGATAGTTGGATACTTAATTCCCTGACTGGAAATTTTCCTTATTTATTCGTGGATGATGCTGATAATGTTTATGCCTCGGATAATGCAAGCCATCTCCATAAGTCAAGTGATTATGGGAAAACATGGTATTCAGTAAATAATGGTTTGAGTGGTAGAGTTAATGCATTAACACAAACTTATAATTCAACTTTGTATGCTGGTACGTACTACGGGATATTCATTTCGAGCGATTTTGGTGAGAATTGGATGCAATTAATTAATAGTCCTCAAAATGTAGTTTCTTTGTCATCGGGGATTAATGGTGAAATTTATGCCGGTACATCTGTGGAAGGATTTTTCATCTCAACTGATTCTGGAAGATTCCTGGAGAAAAGGAATAACGGTTTAACGTGTTATCATATTACTGATATAGTTAGCGTATTACCAAATAAAGTTATCATAGGGACATTTGGTGACGGTGTTTATTCTGGTAGTGACGCAGATCGCAACCTGGCACTCAATTAATTCAGGTATAAAAAGTGTAGATATCGCTTCATTCATGAGAAAAATTCAAACGATATCTATTTGCAGGCTTTATCGAACAAGGTATAGTTTACATAACTTGCTAGATGTTCGCGGTGATAGTTGGCAAAAAATAGATTCAATGTATACTTATTTCCCCATAAATTGTTTTACAAAAACTAGCACGGGCTCAATCTTCTTTTCAAGAGAGTATTAGTGATACTATTTAAATGAGTGGATGAAGGTGAAGACATGGATAAAAATACGTCAATCACGAGGCTCACAAATTCACAAGTTTCGCGGATACTCTGTCCAATGTCGAATACATTTTTGCAGCAAGAGGTAGTAGTGGTATTCTTCGTTCAACGGATGATGGCAATAATTGGTTTTCGGTAAATAACGGTTTAGGAAACGACTATATAACTGCTATTACTTCAAATTCTCTTGGGTATATATTTGCTGCAGGAAGTGATCATATATATAGAACATCTAACTTTGGTTTAAATTGGGACATTATATACTTTTGCTCCTTCTCCGTATATCATACATACCTTGCAGTATCTTCTAATGATTATTTATATGCAGGTTTTGATTGGGGAAAAGTGATTCTATCAACTGATAATGGTGATAACTGGTTAGATAGAGGACAAAACTTAAATGTACTCCGGATTAATTCCATAGCTACGGATCAATTAAATAATGTTTATGTTGGAAACTGGCAGGGGAGAAATTTTTCAATCGGTTGATCATGGTGCACATTGGACGGACATTAAAACTGGAACTATTGGTGGACCAATATTAAATTTATATTGTGACGATATTGGGAACATTTTTGTCGGTCCATTTGGTGGAAGCGTATACAGAGGTATAAAGAATACTATAATTCCACCTCAAGTAATTCTGCACTCACCAATATCAGGTTCTGAAAATCAATCTTTGAACCCGGAGTTGAATTGGTTTTCATCACCTTTTGCTGAAAATTACAGGATCCAAGTTGCTTTAACTGAAAATTTTGATAGTACTAATCTAGTATTCGATCTGCACACAATTGACACAACTATAGTAGTTGGTCCTTTATCAGAACTTACACGATATTACTGGCGTGTTTCAGCATCAAATCAATTCGGATCGAGCGTGTGGTCAAACCCATGGACGTTTGTAGTACTATCAACAACACAAGTTGAAGATAACGAAGAAGTAATACTCTCATATATGCTAAATCAAAACTATCCAAATCCCTTCAATCCAACAACTAAAATTAAATATCAAATCCCTAATGCAGGAGTCGTTATGCTCAGGGTATATGATATTATAGGTAATGAGATTGTAGAGTTAGTTAATGAAAAAAAACCTGCAGGGATTTATGAGATTGAATTTAACGCAGCAAATTCACCAAGCGGGATCTATTTTTATCAGCTTCGCGCAGGTAATTTTGTTGAAACCAAGAAGATGGTGTTGATGAAATAAAAAGGCGATCTTGCGATCGCCTTTCATATTTAATTATTTATTCCATCCAGGAACTCTTCCCGGTGTCCACGGTGCGCCAAATTTTTCCATATCTGCTTCAAGATTTTTCAAATCAATTTCAATCAGCTGTCTTACTTTTACTAGCAGCAGTTCAAAAACTGCTGAAGCAGCTTCGTAACTGTCCAGTTGAGTTTGAGTAGGAGCAGAAGTAGTTTTCCACATTCCCCACGCGATTTCATTTAATCTATCATAAACTGTTAGAGATGTTGGTTCATTCCTATTTGCAATTGTTTCATCTCTATAAAGATGCTGCAAAATATCATCAGTTTCTCTTTTAATCTTAAGAGCGTCATCCATCAAACTATTTGGTGCATTTGGAGTTTGTTTTATTGCATAAATAAGCACATCTGTTTTATTCTTTAAGATCGCGTGTTGAACTTAATGCGCCTTCAACTGCACGGTTGAATTCCCAGAACATTTTTTGGAAAGCTACAAGCTCTGCCCTGTCTTCAGCCGGTAGAGTTGTGTTTTGTAATACTTTCGCTTCAAATGATTGCGGACCAGCGATTTTTGTAAGTTCTCCATCAACACTCATCAAATTCAACAGAATATTTTCCCGGCATAACAGGAGTTCCGCTTTCGTTTTTATTTGTTACTTCTTTAACGGGATTTGTATTTGCGTATCTTAAATCCCAGGTAACCCGGTTTATTCCTGATTTAATATCTTCCTTTAATTTTCTTACAACATTTCCTTGTTCATCAGAAACCATAAATAAGAGAAAAGCCTTTTCTTCCCTATCCTCATCGCGAAGCTGATTCCAACTTGGATAATAAACTGATTTATTTTCTTTAATTAATTCTTTCTCTATTTCCTGTCTTTGTTTCTTTTAAAGTCTTTGGTGCTTCTTTGATGTAGTAAGTGAATGTAGCACCAAAGGGAGGATTATCAGCTTTGAAAAATGATTGCCCAACTCCACCAAAGGTACCTCTACGTTTCATAAACATCAGGGCATCTTTAACAGGGAATAAAATGTTTTGCTCTTCATCAAGATTCTTTTCGGTAATCCCTCGTAGCGGTGAATAATTATCAAGTACATAAAATCCTCTGCCAAAAGTTCCAAGCACTAAATCATTTTCTCTTCTTTGTATATCAATATCCCTCACAGCAATAGTTGGAAGACCGCCTTTTAGCTGCATCCACTTTTTACCTTCATTAATCGAAAAGTATACTCCGTACTCTGTTCCGGCAAATAACAATTCAGGATTTATATGATCCTGGATTACAGAATAAACAACAAAAGGATCTTTTAGATCGCCGGAAATTGATTGCCAGCTTTTTCCCCTATCATTGCTTTTCAAAACATAAGGTTTAAAATCGCCACGCTTGTGGTTATCAAAAGCAGCATACACAGTATTCGGAGCATGAAGTGACGCATACAAACAACTAACATAAGTCATTTCCGGCACGCCGGAGAACATTTCAATCTTTCTCCAATTTTTTCCTCCGTCCTCAGTAACCTGTATTATCCCGTCATCGGTTCCCACATAAATTAATCCTTCAACTAAGGGCGATTCTGTTAGTGAAACGATGTTGCCGTAAAATGATGTTGAAGCGTTCTTCGCCACAGCATCAACGCTCCATACTTTATTCATAACTTCAAGTTTATTTCGATCAATTTGTCTTGTAAGATCGCCACTAATTGCAACCCAGCTATTACCCCTGTCATCACTTTTAAAAAGTTTATTAGCAGCAAAATATAATCTTGTGTGGCTGTGTGGAGAAATTATTAATGGCGAATCCCAATTCCACCTGTAAGGTTCTTCACCGCCTCCTTCCTGTGGTTTAATTGAAATAACTTCACCGCTTTTTTTATCGTAACGTGCTAACCCGCCATACTGGTACTGCGTATAAACAATGTTTGGATCCATTGGATCTATTGTGCTTCGTAACCATCGCCTCCGAGAGTAGGAATCCAATCAGCATTTACAATTCCTTCGTTGTTAATAGTTTGAGATGGAACACCCATACTGTTGTTGTCCTGTGTTCCGCCGTAGACCCAGTAGAAGGGTTCGGAATTATCAACACTTACCCTGTAAAATTGTGTGATGGAAAGATTGCTTTTAAATTGCCAGATTTTTGCGCCATCAAAAGTTTCATAAATTCCACCATCACCTCCAATTAAAAAGTGATCAGTATTTTCAGGATTTATCCATAAAGCATGATCATCAACATGCCTTGCATCATTTCCAAGATTGTTAAAAGTATTTCCTCCATCGATAGATACTTTTGTTCTGGTATCCAGCGAATAAATTTTATTTACATCCTTTGGATCGCAGAAAATTTCATTATAGTATTGAGCACTTACTGTTTTGTAATCATTTGTTTTTTTCCAGGAAGCGCCTCTGTTTGTTGATTTATAAAATCCACCCTTTTCCCGTGCTTCAATAATTGCAAAAACATGATCAGGATTAACAGGAGAAATCGCAAGACCGATTCTTCCCATATCGCCGCCGGGTAAACCTGATTTAAGTTTATTCCCATGTAGCTCCTGCATCAGTTGATTTATAAATTGCACCTTCGGGCCCACCATTTAAAAGCACCCAAACGTGTCTTCTTCTCTGGTAAGATGCTGCATAAAGCACATCAGGATCTCTTGGATCCATAACAAAATCGGTTACGCCGGTGTTTTCGCTTATGTAAAGAACCGAATCCCACGTTGCACCAAAATCTGTTGATTTATAAAGCCCGCGATGTCCGCCGGGACCCCATAACGGACCCTGTGCAGCAACGTAAATAACTTTTGAATCTCTTGGATCTACTAAGATTTTAGCAATATGTTCCGATTTTTTTAATCCAATATTTTTAAAACTTTTCCCCCATCTTCAGATCTGTAAATTCCATCTCCCCACGAAACAGCACGCTGGCTGTTGTTTTCACCTGTTCCAACATACACAACATGCGGATTATTCGGATCCAGCGTTACACAGCCAATCGAGTATGAACCATAGTTATCAAATATGGGTTCCCACGTTGTGCCGGAGTTTGTAGTCTTCCAAACATTACCCGAAGCAACTGCAGCATAAAATTCATGGTAGTTATTTGGATTAACTGCAAAATCAGTTACTCTGCCGGAAGTAATTGCCGGACCGAGTAGAGCGGAATTTTAATCCGCTAAATGTTGATGATTTATAAGGAGATTTATCTTCTTTCTTTTCTTCATCATTATCTTGTGCGATTAAAGTTGTAGAAGAAATAAGAAGTGAAAGCAATAGTAAAGAAAATTTCTTAAGCATTATATCACCTGGAATGATTAATTGTAGATTGTATAAAAATTCATATCAAAAATTAGATAAACTTATGTAGGAATTCAATTTGAATTTGATAAATGGAAAATTTTTGACGAATTGTTAATTCCACATTCGTAATTATAGTCTGTCAAAATCAATAATAAATTTTGCTATTAGCACAATCCGCTATGGATAACAATTAGAGATAAACCTAATTATAATTATATTTTCGTATTACTTAAGACATAAGTAATTTTAAAGAAATAAATGAATAGGAAAATAAAATGAAAATTAATAAACTCAACATTTTTAGTAACCGGCGGAAGTGCAGGAATTGGTAAGGCAACTGCAAAAATGCTTTCTGATAAAGGCGGAAAAGTTGCCATAACCGGAAGAGATAAGGATAAACTTGAAAGTGTAGCGAAAGAAATTCACGCTTTCCCCATTTTTGCGGATGTTGCAAAACAGTTAGATGTAGAAAGAACTTATGATGAATTTCTTAAAGAATTCGGTCATCTCGATTGCTTAGTAAACAATGCGGGAATTGGCGGTGGTTGGTCTGAAATAACTGAACTTGATATGAAAGCATTCCGAGAAGATTTATGATGTAAATGTTTTTGGTGCGGCAATGATGGGAAGTAAAGCAGCAAAGCTTTTTAAGGAACAAAACAAAGGCAACATTGTAAATATAGCTTCGACAGCCGCACTAAAAGGTTTTTCAAACGGAACTGTCTATGCGTCATCAAAATTTGCTTTAAGAGGAATGACACAATGCTGGCAGGCAGAATTAAGGAAATATAATGTTAGGGTAATTCTTATCAACCCAAGTGAAGTAACTACTGCGTTTGGAAATTCTGAAAGAGTGGAAAGAAAAGAAGTTTCAAATAAATTAAGAAGTGAAGAAATTGCACATACAATTGTATCTACTTTGGAAATGGATGACCGTGGATTTATTCCCGAAGTTACCGTGTGGGCAACTAATCCTTTTTAAGAATGTATAATTTAGAGTGAAAAATGTAGAATATAGAATCGAAATTGAATAGAACTGATAAAATTTTAAAAACTGATCAAAAATATGAATGAAAAAATCCCCAAATGGTTGGAGTGGGCGCGCGAAATTCAACACCTTAGCCAAACCGGATTGGCTTTTGCAGTTACCGATTATGAAAAACAGCGTTATAAAAAGCTGATGGAAATAACGGCAGAAATGGTTGACCATTATACCAGTTTAGAAAGCGAAGAATTTGCTAAAGTGTTAATGGTACATCCCGGTTACGCTACACCTAAAATTGATGTAAGGGCAGCAATTATAAATGATGAAGGAAAAATTCTCCTGGTAAAGGAAGTAATGGATAAAAAATGGGCTATGCCCGGCGGTTGGGCTGATGTGGGTGATATTCCTTCGGAAGTTGCTATCAGGGAAACAAAAGAGGAGAGCGGCTATGATGTAAAACCGAAAAAGGTAATTGGTGTTTATGATGCAAACAGGAGCGGAAGACCTCTTGAATTTTTTCATGCATTTAAAATTATCTTTCTGTGTGACCTTCTTGGAGGAGAAGCCAAAACAAGCGAAGAAACTGAAGATGTTGCATTTTTCAACATCGATGAACTCCCTCAACTCTCTCAAAACCGAACTAATGAAAAACATATAAATGAATTAAAAAAACATCTTAAAGATGATAAATGTGCTACATTTTTTGATTAGTATCATTTAATGGTCAATTTCTAATCGGATAGATCACTCTTCTTATAAGTAAATATTTACCAAACCTTGTTGTTATTAGAAAATAAAGTACTTATGTTCATATCGCTTTTGTGTTTCAACATTATTTCATAATCGTTAACTGTTATTCTTTCTTCTTCTATTCCATTTTCGATCTCTCCTGAAGGTTACTGGACTATTTTATTACGAGTGAGTTAGCGTAAACGATAGAATATTTTTACCAACAAATAATTAGCTATAGGAGGCTACTATGCAAACCAATATTAAATTGGTGTTATTAGGGCTTATTAACTTTCTTCTTTTTTCTACACTTACAATTGCTCTGGATTTGGACAACAACACTTCTTTAGTTGTAAATGATACTAGCAGCAAGCTTCAAATCGTTAACGATATGTACAGCTCGTTTGCGACGGGAGATATTCCTGCAGTATTAGCTGATATGGATACAAATATAGAATGGAACGAATCTGAGAATTTTCCTTATGTAGATGCGGTGGCTGCAATGAAGAAAGCCTCGGGACTAAAACTTGAACAACCAAAAGGTTAATCAATTAATTCTTAATTAAAACAAAAGGACTAAAAATGAAATCTCTAAAATGTGATCTCTGCGAAACCAAAATTGAAGGTGAGGACTTTGATTCTTGGTTTAAGGCAGCTTATGCTCATTGGACTTCCAATCACGCCGACGTAATGAAGGCTATGGAAGGAAAACCTAAAGAAGAAGGTGAAAAATGGATGGCAGAAGCCAAAAAAAAGTTTGATGCTGCTTAACTATTGTTTGAGAAAGATAATGCGACCGATGAAAAAATCCTCGAGGCTAAAACCTGAAAAACCAAAAAGTTAATTAATCAATTCATTAAATAAAAAAGGAGAGATGATGAAATCTCTTAAAAGAACATCGTTTGTAATGTTAATTTTTCTTATTCTCAGTTTTTCTGCTGATTTGTTTGCACAAACCCCGATGGTTTCGGCAGAGGACGAGGTTATAGCTTTAACTTATAAGATCTGGAAAGCAGAGATGAATAAAAATATGACGGGTATGAATAAATATTTATCGGATGACTATACCGAATTTAACCCTACTTATTCAACCCGTATTGATGGTAAAAAATTGAATGTTACACTATCAGAGACGATTAGCATGAATGGTGGGACAATACTGGCCGCTGAAATGCTGAATCCTAAGGTTCAGGTTTACGGTGATGTGGCGATCCTCACTTACAACTATGCAGGTGTAAGTAAAGATAACGAAGGCAAGATTAATAACACCAAAGCTAAATCAACACGTGTATATGTGAAAATGAACGGTGAATGGAAGCTCGTCCATGCCAATTTTGCTTTAGATCCATCAGAGAATTAAAATTTTTATAAACAAAAAAAAAGGAATAGCTATGAAACATTTCAAATTAATCGCAATCATTTTTCTGTTTGCTGTATCAGCCAGCAGCACCTTCGCTGGGGATAAAGAAGATGTACTAGCTTTAATTAGTAAAAACATAGATGCTTTTAATAAGCAGGATTACAAAACCTATTTTTCATCTTTTGTGAGCGACAATACTGAATTCCCATACGTTGTATCACCATTGCGCCACGATGCCGCAATGTGGAAAAGCTTTATAGAAGGGACTGCATCTCTTGCATACGTTAATTATCATCAACAGGATGAACAAGTTCAGGTTTATAACGGAAATACAGCAATAGTAACTGGTTATTTTACTTTTAAGTGGATGGAAAAAGGTGGACAGATGAATTATCAAACGGGAAGAGCCACCATGGTCTTAGTAAAGCAAGATGGAAAGTGGATGACAGCACACATGCATTTTTCAAAAATGTTTTAAGTCAATAAACAAAACTAATTCTTAACCAAAGGGAGAAAAAATTGAAATCATTAATAAAAATTCTTTCATTAAATACTTTTACTCTTATAATCACGATTATTTTTATCACAGGATGTCAGCAGCAGACGGATAATTCTAACAATCAGGTAGAAGACAACATTAAAATGTATACAAATGTTTGGGATGAAATTCTGAACAAAGGAAACATTGATATGATTGATACACAATTTGCATCAAATTATGTTAATAAAACTGTGTCATCAACAGTGAACGGACAAGCCGAAGCAAAAGAATTCTTTGGTGCATTTTTAACCGGTTTTTCTGATATCAAGTTTGTTGTTGATGAAATATTCGGGGTAGATGATCGTATCATTAAGCGATGGACTTTCAGCGGAACACATAGTGGTGAATTCTCAGGTATAGCGGCAACAGGCAATCAAATAACACTCCAGGGAGTTAGCGTGGCGAGAATTGTTGATGGGAAAGTTGCCGAAGAATTTGATTATATGGATGATTTAGGCTTCTTACAGCAGCTCGGTGTAATTCCTCCGATGGAATAGAGAGGTTTAGTTATTTTAATCAAAATAATATTTAAACATTAATTAATAGGAGCATGTGTTATGACAAAATCACTTTTATTAGTCACTGTATTATTTGCAGTGATGATTTTTGCGGGAAACAGCTTTGCACAAGATGCAACTGAAGTAGATCCTGATCACTACAAGGTTGAATTTGAAAACGACGATGTTCGTGTTTTGAGAATCAACTATGAACCTGGAGACAAATCAGTAATGCACTCACATCCGGAAGGGGTTGTGGTATTTTTAACTGATGGCAACGGCAGGTTTACATATCCGGATGGTAAAACCGAAGATATGGAATTTAATTCAGGCCTGACTATCTGGACCGCAGCAACAACTCATCAACCTGAAAATACTGGTGATAAACCATTTGAGATAATTCAAATTGAAATGAAAACCAAGAAAGAATAATTAGCACAAATAGAATTAACCTGATAAACAACTTCTTTAACATAAACCGAAAGGAAAACAAAATGAAAAAACTAACTCAAATCTCTGTAATAATGTTCCTATCATTATTTGCAGCTGGAAATATTTTTGCACAAAATAATGAACAACCCTTGCTGATCACAAGCTTTAACATGGTACCAATGAGCGATGTTGGGAAAGTTAACAAAATGGTCGATTCAGTTTTCACACCAATTCTTAAAGAGCTGGTTGATGAGGGAATGATATATAGTTTTGGGCAATTTATGCATAGCTGGGGCGATGAATGGAATCTAAATTTTTGGTATACAGCAAAAGATATGATTTCGTTTGATAAGTTTTGGGACGAGTATGTTACTCGTGTTAATAAACGCTACCCGGGTGCTTTTGGATCAGTTGTAAAATATTTCCAGGCCCATAAGGATAACATTTATACAATTCGTAATCAGTATCCCGCACCACCTCAGAAATAATAATTCTTTGTAAAGATGTCATCTTAAAACGAGATGACATCTTTGTTTTTTATTTCTGATTGTAATTAGAAATATTTCTTAGATTCTAATTTACTATCTATCCCATGTTAAATCTGAGACCAACTAAAACACCAATAGTGATGAAATCTGTGCCGCAAATAAAAATAGAAATTTAATTTTTATTTATTATGGATTGGCAGGAGAAGGTCTTGCTTCGTGGTTAGACTCCTCTTCATCCGGTATATTTAATTCCTCATCTTCTTCACTGAGTACATTTTCCCTGGAATCTATTTCATCAATAAACCAGAATCTTTTATTCTTAAATTCGGGAGGCAAATCTCCAATCTGCCAGCCAGGATAAGTGGTTTCCAGGAAGTAGTATTTTTTTCCTTTAAATCGATTTGAACTGTCCTCCACCTGAAACTGAAACACCAAGCATGGCATGTTTATATTTATAACTCCATAGCATTGCACAATCAACATTCATCTTTTCTAAAATAACATAAAGCAGCAGAGCTTTGGAATCACAATCACCAAACCTGTAAGCAAGAGTACCAATTGGTGGGAAAAGATCGAGCACACCGCCTGGGCGATCGTATGGAATATTTTGAATAAAAGTTACAACAAAAATTACGCGATCTTTGGAACCAAGATTTTCTTCTTCAAATATTTTATTAAAACCTTCAAATATGGATTTCATCTGTAGTATTGAATTGCCGTAAACTCTCCTGTAAACTTCAGCCCACACAATCCTCGCTTCAAGCACCGGGTCGGGCGAGCGCGTTCCAAAATCGATACCAAGCTCTCTGTAGCTCATCTCTGAAATCTGTTCGATATGATCCATCGCTTTTTTAACATCTTTCTCAAGCAGCCTGAATGACAAATCATATTTTTTCCTGCGAAGATTATTATCCCTAAATCGCCATGAAAAAGAGGAGTTAATTACTTTCTCATTCGTCAAGCTGTCTGTTACAATTTCATATTTATTTTTTTCCGTTTCATCAACTGATAGATCAATATCAGGCAGCTCAATAGAAATGAAGATTACAATTATGATCACAAAGAAAAACAGGAAGAGAAAAGCACAGCCAAAGAATCCCTTCTTCATACATCCTGCACGCGAGCGTTTGTCTTGCTTTGGCATCTGATTTTGAATCATAAATTTACTGTACTATAAATTCCCAATATCGATTAATGAAACCGGCGGGTAAGGAATAAGTGAATCTAAAATAGTGGTTATTCCCGGCTGGAGTAAGAGCGCTATTGAGATTATTATAATTCCAAGTAGCAAACTTACAGCAATATTATTCTTTTTTATTTCTGCTAGCTCATCAAGATCCTTTGTAAGCCACATAAAAAAGTGCATCGCAATATATATGGATGAAAATGCAACTATTCCAGCAATGATTATATGTAACAGCATGATCAATGCTGTTTGAACGTATGTAGAAAAGATGGCATCGGGATTACGAAGCGTGTTTCCAAATATTGTTATTGCAGATTCTATTGAGTTACTTACCACAAGAACTAATGCAATAATGATAGCACCATTCAGGATTGCAACGGCAATGTTGTTATTCTTAAGTTCATCGGTTTCATTTATTCCTTTTATCATTTTCCGGAATACTTTTGATGCTGCATAAATAAAAAGTACACCGATAAGCAGCGAAAGTGCTATTTGCACCAACCCAGTTATAAAAAGTATTAAATCCATTATGCCCTCTTTTATTTATTAAAGGGAGTTTTTTAAATGAGTAAATCTCTTTCTGAAAATAAAGTTAACAATATTTGGTTTTACATGTAATTGTATATAGCTTAAATTTTAGTTGCGGATTATACTTTTATTTTTTGAGTAATGTAATTTTAATTGATGAAAATATATTTATCAAAATATACTTTCGTTTCCCGGATTGTGATCACGATGGTTTTTATTCAACTAATGCCGGTTGCGTTCCATCGATGAATCCTAATTACAAGTTGGGCTTGCAGAGTTACTGAAGAAGAAAAATACAGAACTGCGATTGCACATTTTACAAGGGCTTTAATAGATGACCCAGCAGACTCGGAAATTTATTTTTATCGTGCAATTGCTAAATTCCATCTTGAAGATTTTCCTGGCGCAATTGATGATTATTCAAGAGCTATTACCCTCAACCGGAACGAATATAAATATTTTCTTAACAGGGGATTGGTGTACGCAACCTTAAATAATTACAATGATGCAATAAGAGATTATAACAACGCTGTTGAAATTGATTCTCTTAACCCGGAGGCATTCTTTAATCTGGGTTATGTTAGAGAGCTACTTGAAGATAATAATGGTGCAATTGAAAATTATTCAAAATCAATTTTACGCGATTCTACCGATGCAAGATTTTTTGTAAACCGGGGAAACATAAACAGTATAATTGGAGATTATGAGCATGCAATAATTGATTATTCTTCAGCTATCAATTTAAACCCGGAAGATGAGATTGCTTACCAAAACAGGGCTGGCGATTATATAAAACTTGGCAAATTTCCGGAAGGCGATTGCAGATCTTACAAAAGCAATTAAACTTGATCCGATGAACAGTAATTTTTATTACTCCAGGGCAGAAGCAAAAGTTGGTTTAACTAATTTTCTTGGTGCTGCAGTGGATTATACACACATTATAAATCTCGATCCCGGTGACGCGCTTGCGTATTATAATCGTGGTATTTGCTATGCAAATATTGAATTGAAAGAAAATGCATGTGCAGATTTTATTAAAGCTGGTGACTTGGGTCTGTTCGAAGCTTATGAAGTGATTAAGGAATATTGCAACAAAGATGAAAAATAGATGATAGAAATATATTCTGATAATACTTGGTTTGCTAATTGCAATTGTAGGAATCGTTGGTTGCATAATCCCTGCTATACCAGGTCCTCCGCTGAATTTTATTTCGCTACTTATTTTAGAAATTGCAATTGAAGATGCATTCTCACTCGAGTTTTATATTATATGGGCGAGTAATAACCATCGTTGTTACAGTGCTCGATTATGTGCTTCCACTATTTGGGGCAAAAGTTTATAAAGCCAGTGGCTACGGCATTTGGGGTTCAATTATTGGAATGATAATAGGAACAATCTTCTTCCCGCCATTCGGAATGATACTTGGTTTATTGATAGGAGCTATAGTTGGTGAACTGCTTGCTGGTAAAGGGGGATCGGAAGCGCTGAAAGTAGGAAGTGTAACTTTTATAACCAGCTTACTAATGATTCTGGTTAAACTTGCTGCATCGGGAGTGATGACTTATTATTTCATTGCAAGAGCTGCAGGATATATCTTCTGATTTTAAAATAAAAAAGGGAGCTAAGCTCCCTTAAAAAAATGATATATTTAACGATTATTTTAATATAACGCCAATACGTTCTTTCTTAGCCAGTAATTCTTCCGGTGTTTCCTGGCGATCAGGATCAGGAATAATTGCCTCACTTGGGCAGGCAGCAATACATTGCGGTTCATCATAATACCCAACACATTCTGTGCATTTATCATAAGCTATGTATGTGTGGTCGTCATTTAATGCATCGTGCTCTTCACCGTGCAGCTCCCAGCTGTCACCTGCATTGTAGATCGCATCGTTAGGACATTCAATTTCGCAGGCGTTACAGTCAATGCAATCATCAGTTATTAAGAGTGCCATATTATTTGTAATTCCAGATATTTGTGAAAAATTTATAAAAATTAACGGTGCTAAATCACAAAAATTATGCCTTAGCTAATCTTTCTAATTTGTTCCTTTTGGCTAATTGGTAGCAGGTTAAGGTTTAAGAACAGGTAGAAATTCTTTCTTCTTTCCGATAATTACTATCAGAACTGAGAATAGAACCTTAAGCAGAATGTTGTGGGGCGATTTATTTATTAGGGAGGGCAACATTTGTTTCTTTCTGGTCTATAATGCTTATGATGTTTCTGAAATGCGGGATCATCGGGAAATAATATCCTACAACTTTTACCCTGTATGTTTTACCAACTTGAAACAACGGGTAAAGATCATCTGCATTACTTTTGTTATGATAATAATTATCCATATTGAGGAAAACTTCATTTTCGGTAAAAATAAAGTATTTTTCTGCCTCACCCTTCCATACTTCCTTGTTTACAACAACAATGGTTTCCTCAGTTTCCGAAAAAAAAGGTTCAAAAAACATAAATCCGAAAACTAGTATTACAAGAATTATAATCACTCCAAGAAACATAGCCAGTTTTGTCATCATACTGCTCGGTGTCAATTTCTCAACTCACTAAATGTTATAGATATTTTTAAATTCTTAAAGTAATTTATTAGTTACATTTAAGTTACCACAACCACAGAGGTAACTTTTTATATCAAGAAGAATAGTGCCAAACTTATATTATCCGTAAAGTGGATTTTCAGCTTAAAAAATTAGTAGTTTTGAAATGGAAAGTTTAATTTTTGAATTATTATTTCATTTTTGCATAAAAAGTGATGAAAATTACCTATCGTTTAATATTTACCCTATTGCTGATATTAACAGCTTTTACAGGGTGTATTAAGGAAAAAGTGGAAAAGCCAGCAGACAAAATCACCTTGCTTGGAAGTTATGACATTCCTGTATCAGAACCGTCAGGTTTAACGCTTACCAGCGACCAAAGAGGATTCTGGACGGTTAGTGATGAAGACAGTTCTCTGTATGAACTTGATAGCTATGGAAAGATTATTAAAAGGATAAAAGTTAAAGGGTTCGATCTTGAAGGTGTAACTATAATTGATGATTCGACTCTAGCAGTAGTTTTGGAAAGAACCCGCGAAGTGGTCGTTTTGGATACATCCGGCAAAGAATTACAAAGAGCTAAAATAAATTTGGAAGGTGAGCTGAATTCCGGGCTGGAAGGTATTACTTACAATGATAGTACAAAGAGTTTTTATGTTGTAAATGAAAAAGATCCTGCACTAATAATTGAGCTTGATAGAGCTCTTAATGAACTAAGAAGAGATACAATAAAATTTGCAGCTGATGTATCCGGGATTTTTTATGATGAAATTAATAACATGCTCTGGATTTTAAGCGATGAAGATCAGATGGTAATTAAATCAGATATGGAGTTGAACATCATAACTAAGTTTAAAATTTCAATTATTCAACCTGAGGGAATTACAATTAATAGAAAACATGATAGGATGTATATAATTTCGGATATAGAAGAAAAGTTATCAGTTTACATAATAAATTGATAAAAAACGGTTTGGTGATTTTTTAATAAAAAATAGAAATTAATCAAACAGCCCTAGTTTTTCCTCTAACCATCTGCCAAATTGTAATCAGAATAATCTGAATATCAAGTGTGAATGTCCAGTTTTCTATATACCATAGATCATACTGAATTCTTTTAGTGGTTCTTCTCCAGTTTTCTTCCTCATCTTCCACATCACCTCTTAAACCGTGTACCTGCGCCCAGCCGGTAATTCCTGGTTTCACATTATGTCTCAGCCGAATTTCATCAACCACTTTCCCATATTTTTTATCATATGGAATTGCATGCGGCCTGGGACCTATAGTAGACATTTCACCTTTTAGAACATTTAAGAATTGAGGCAGCTCATCTAGGTTAGATTTCCTTAAAAATTTACCGATCCGTGAAACTCTTGGGTCATCTTTAATAACAGGTTTAACCACCGAATTTTCTGATTCATCTTGAACATTCATTGTTCTGAATTTATAACAATTGAATTTCTCGTTCTTCGTTCCAATTCTATCCTGAATAAAAAAGACGGGGCCGGGTGAGGTTAACTTTGAAAGGATAAATATGATGGGGTAAAGCCAGCTTAAAATAAAAATGATAACTGCCAGCGAAAAAACTATATCGAATGATCTTTTTAAAATTCGCTTTTGAACTTCATCAAGTGGTTCACGCCGTAGTGTTATAATTGGGAAATCGCCAAAAGTACTTATTTGGAATCGGTTGGATATGTAATGAAAATAATCCGGAATGATGTGAGTTTTTACCGCTCTCCTGTTACATATTTTTATTATCTCACCCAACATGCTGCTTGAATCAGCTGCAAGGGCTATCACAACTTCCTCAACTTTTTCTGACTGTAATAATTTTTCCAGGTTTTGTTTTGTTCCGTTGGCTTCACCAATCTCAATAATCGAATCTTCACCGCTGATTGATCCTACAAAATTATATCCAAAATCCGGGTTGCCACTCACCATTGATTTTATATTCTCAGAAATATTTTCATCTCCAATTACCAGCAAATTCCTGATGTTCTTTCCCTTTTTCCTTAATGCCTTTAATCCTTTACGAAAGATTATAACTCTGAAGCAAATAGTGGCAATTAAAAAGAGTGCATAATAGATTATAAAATATCTTGTAAAAAGATCCTCTTTTGCCAGGAAGATGAAAACAATTGAAGCAACAACCTGGGTTGCGGTACTTTTTAAAATATTTACAAATTGTATAGGAAAATTTCTTGAATAAAAATCATCATAAAAACCTATGCTGCTTGATGTAATAATCCAGAGAAGATTTGATCCGATCAAAAGGAAAAACATATAGTTTCTATCAGCCAGTATTTCCCATGATTGTGCAATTACAGCCGATGCAATGAACGCCACATTTAATAGCAGCAGATCGCTTAACAACCTGAAAATGAAAATGGATCTTTTATTTACTATCATTCTGTTTCTTTTTTACCATGAAAAAATTGCTGAGCTTTTTCATTTACAAAGTTCTTAATATTTTCTTCAAAAACCATTCTGCTGAATTTTTCAGAATGTTTTCTTATTGTTAAAGGGTCAAGGGAATCCTTCTGCTCTTCAAATTGCATAACAGCATTTTTAATTGATTCAGAACTTTGCTCATCAAATAAAAGCCCAATTGTTCCATTAATTACTGATTCCTTTGCACCCCCTTTATTTAGTGCAATTACAGGCGTACCGCAAGCCATAGCTTCAACCAGTATAATTCCAAAATCTTCTTCCGCTGCAAAAACAAATGCTTTGGCTTTCTGCATAAATGATTTTAAAGCTTCTCTATCCTGATATCCTACTATCTGAATATTAGATTCAGCATTTGATTTTAATTTATCTTTTTCAGGTCCGCTTCCAATTACCACAAGGTTCTTATCGGGCATTTTGTTAAAAGCTTCTACAACAAGATCAAGTTTTTTATAAGGAACCATCCTGGATGCTGTTAAATAGTAATCTTCCTTTTGATTTCCAACTTCAAACTTATCTGTATCAACCGGAGGATAAATAACATCAGCATTTCTTTTATAAATTCTTTTTATTTTCTCAGCAATGTGATGAGAATTTGCAATAAAATAATCTACGTTTGCCGCAGATTTTAAATCCCACTTCCGTAGGTACTCCATAAACAATTTTGCAACTACCCCTTTAAAACCGTGCAGATAATTTTCTGCCTGGTCCCATGCATATCTCATCGGCGAGTGGCAATATGTAATGTGCAGCTGATTTTCTTTTTTCTTAAAACCTTTTGCAACAGCGTGTGAACTTGAAACAATAATATCATAACCAGAAAGATCTAACCTTTCTATTGCTGATGGAAAAAGCGGCAGGTAGTTTCTGTGTTTGTTTTTAGCGACGGGCAGCTTTTGTATAAAAGATGTTTTAGCTTTTCTTCCTTTAAAATTAACTTTCTTTGTTCATCATTAAGAAAATCAACCAGGGCAAAAACATCAGCTTCGGGCCAAATATTTGTAAACGATTCAACCACCCTTTCGGAGCCAGCATAGTTAACAAGCCATTCGTGTACAATTGCTGTTCTAAACATTAAAGAATATTATTTTTCTTGTAGAATTGAATTAAACAGATTTTCATAATTCATGTTAAATTTTTCAATGGAAAATTTCTTTATCACAGTTTCTCTCGCATTTTTCCTGATGCTACGTAATTCATCGCTGTTAAAATTATCTACACAGTAATTTACGCTTTTGGTTAGTTGTTCTACATTGTTTTTCGTAACTAGAAAACCACTCTTCTTATCCTCAATTAATTCGGGTATTCCACCAGCATTAGCTCCAATAACTATTTTAGAATAAGACATTGCTTCCAATATATTATATCCTAATGATTCTTCCACTGTTGAAAAATTTATAAGAATATCAATTGAATTGTAGATCTCATCAATAGAATCTTTATGTCCGTGAAAAACAACCTTGTTTTCTAATTTCTTATCCTTAATCAAAGATTGAATCTCATCATAGTAACTATGCGAATCATCAAGGTTAAGTTTTGCACCAAAGATATGCATGAAGACATTTTTATTTTCGATTAAAGCAGGTGTAATTGCCTGAAGGATCACATCCAAACCTTTAGTACGAATTATACTTCCTACAAAACCAAGATTTATTGTTTCGTTTTTGATCTCTAAATAATCTTTTCCTGGTAGTTCAATTCCGTTATGAATTACTTTAATTTTATCATCATCAGATACTTGTAAAATTTCTTTCGTACGGTTGCCAACAGCGTTAGAAACACAAACCAACTCGTACACTCTTTTGCTCATGAAGGCAAGCACTTTTGCATCGAGGGAGTTTTTATCATATAATAAATGCTGTACAATAATCATTTTCCGTTTAGTAAGCTTTGCTGCAAAGTATGAATAAAGCGCTGTGAAATTACCATTTGCAACAATAATGTTAGGTTTACTTTTGAGGATTTCTCTAATGAGTCTAATGGAGGAGAATTTAATATTAAAGAGTATTTGCAATTTATCTTTTAAGTTCCATTGATTGGATTTGCGAAATATTTTTCGCAGACTGTTAATTTTAATTAGTGTAATATTGGCATCATTAAATTTATCATACGCTTTACCCGCAGGTGAGGCAATACTGAAATCGAAATCTTTATTTCCCTTAACCAGATTCAGCAAGAACAATTCTCCTCCGCCCCAGCTTTCCATAGCAGAGACACACAGTATCTTATGTTTGCTTAATTGATTCACAAAATGATGCTAAATAATCTTATTAGTTTATTATTTTTTATCTTACAATATCTTATAATATAATCTTTATTACAATCTGTACTAGGATTTATAGCGACTTCCAGATGATAATTTCTATAATAACACCAACTTATAATTCCGGAAAAACAATTGAGCAAAATGTCCGATCAATACTTAATCAGAACTACGATAATTTTGAGCAGGTAGTAGTTGATAATTTAAGTGATGATGACACGCTGAAAAAAATAGATCAGTTATATAAAAAAACTGGTAATATTGATAGAATGAGAATTCTAAGTGAAAAAGATAATGGTATAGCCGAAGCATTTAATAAAGGAATAAAAACAGCTGGTGGTGAAATTGTTGGAATATTGAACGGAGACGATCAATATTATGATGAATATGCATTGGAAAAAGTCGCGAATTGTTTTAAAGATAAAAATATATTATTTGCACACGGTAATATTTATTTTGATGATCCGATTTATGGTTCGAATATTAGAAAACCGCTTTTGTGTCCTATCACGAAAGCTATGCCGTATAACCATCCAACAATGTTTTTTCGAAAAGAAGTGTATGCACAGAACGGTTACTTCGATATAGGCTATAAATACGCTATGGATTTTGAACTAATTTGTCGTCTTAATAAATCAATAATTGATTTTAACAGCAAAGGATTTTATTTAGATGGTGAGCCGCTTGTAATAATGGCTGCGGGTGGAGCTTCCTGGAAAAATGAATTAGACTCTATTGAAGAAACAAAAAGGGCGTTGAAGAAACATAACTATTGGAATTGTGTTGCGAAGAAAAATTATTCGTTAAGGAAGCTGCGTACAAAAATAAAATACGGGTTATCAATTATTAAAATGGAAAAATTTGTTGCACGGTGGCGCAAACGAAAATGGAAAAATTAATTCGCTAAAAATGATGATAGGTTATAACCAAATATGTGAGAGATTTCCTGATATTGATGATATCATATTCATTTCTGAGAGTGAAGCGGATCCTTCGAGGAAAACTTTTCTTCTGAATGATGTTATAATTAAATCACGAAAACTCGATGAAGACAGAAGTGCTCACTTACGCCATAATGATCTTAAAAATGAATACGAAATACTTAAATTAAGTGATGCAGTGAAAAGTATTCCCAAAGCGCTTTATTACCATAAGAACGAATTATACGAGTTTCTTTTTCTAAGTTATTTGCCTGGTGTACAACTTCGTAATTTGCAGCTTTCCTTTTTTCAGACTGTTAAGGTTACGATTCAGGTATTGAAAATATTGGTTAGATTATCCGGTAAAAGAATTTGTCATAATGATGTTACACCCCATAACGTTCTTCTAACGGATAAAAATAATGTTTCATTAGTTGATTTTGATCAGGCAGTAAGAACAACATTCGTTAAGGCATTTGCCGGAAACATTTTAGGAATTAAAAGCGGAGAATCGAAAGTGAGTTACGGGCTTAATACTATATTCAAAGATTATTTAAGGAAACATTTTCCCAATTTCCTTTATTCTATAAAGAGATTTCTGGGTAGAAATCCCGAATTCGAAAAACATGAATTACCCCCTATTAATGGTGATGCAGATTCAAAGCTAATTAAATTACTAGATGCATGGAAACTTGCACAAAAATCAAATGCTAGTGCACCTGCATTACCATTAGCATATTATGCAATTGAATTTCATGGAACTCACTTCCCGGGAGAAAGACCATGGAATGATAGATGGAACAGGTTAAAAAATGTATCCGATTATTCAGGAAAAACTATATTAGAACTTGGATGCAATATGGGATTACTTTCAATTCATCTATTAAAGGAATCAGGCGCAGCAAAATGTATAGGGATTGATCAAGATAAAAAAATATTAGAATCCGCAAAATTAATTAGTGAAGTATTTGAAGTAGATCCACTCTTTAAACAAATAAATTTTGATTCTGCCAAAGATTGGGAAAGTGATTTTTTATCAGAAAACATCGATATTGTTTTTGCACTGAATGTGCTTAATTGGGTAAATGATAAGGACAGGTTATTAAGTTTCCTATCTAACTTTTCGGAAATAATTTTTGAAGGACATGATTCCACTGAAGTTGAACGAAAACGTTTTGAGCAAATTGGATTTACTACAATTGAAGAGATCGGTTACAGTGAAAGAGAAAGGATAATTCTGAGATGCAGGAAGTGAATAAATGAGTGGTAGCGATGAGGAAAAAAGAAGATCGAGCCAGGTTAAACGTGATCTAAAGTTATCAGTTTTAACCGGTCCGCTAACTTTTATTGTTCCCATTCTTTCTTACCTGTTTTTATACCCGATTATTCTTTCCCGATCAAGTCTTGAAGTTTTAGGTATCTGGTCGTTGTATGTAACCACAGCATCATTCTTTACAGTCGCAGATATTGGATTCAGCCAGCATTTAATACGCGAGGCCGGAGCTGACCGCGAAAAAGAAATTCTTATAAAATTAAAAAAAGAGTTGCTTTCAGCAAAGAGATTTTATTTGCTGCTTGGCTTATTGGGGATAGCGATTGTTTTAATATTAAAAAATTCTTTGTTCAGTTCTACGGAGAATGTTTATTCATCATCTGGATTATTTTACTCTGCATTAGTGCTTGTTGTTGGTACAACACTACAATTATTATCTTCACTTGATGCAGCAATACTATCAGCCCGTGCAGATAATTATTTTGTAAAGTTAGTAAGAAGTGTTTCACCAGTTTTCACCTACGGCGTTGCAATAATTGGTGCACTCTATTATTCACCAATCGAGGGATTTGCTGCTGGTTTTCTTTTAGCAAATTTCTTCCTTCTAATTGTTTATCATTTTAGAATTAAAAATAAACATATTGCTTGGTGCAGAATAAATATTACTTTAACTCTTAAAGAAACTATTGCAAGTTTAAAGGAACTTTTTAGACAAGGTTGGCAATTATACAGTGTATCACTTGGAATGATTTTACGGCAGCCGGTTATACGGTATGTAATTGCTATTATTATGGGGCTTCCGGCGGTTGGTATTTTTGATATTGCAATGAGGGTTACCACAACTTCCAGGGATGTGATAACTTCCGGGTTTGCCTCACTTTACCCTTCATTTTCTTATTTCTACAGGAATAAAGAACAGGGTAAGTTAATTGAGATAATTACAATTTCCCTGATGCTTCTAATTCCTGTTGGTGCTGTTTCCCTTGTTATTTTGGTTTTCTTTCCGGAGCTCATTTACAGTGTGTGGCTTGGAGATTTTCCTGGTGGGATTATTTCAGCTACAATTATCTTAGCAGTCTGGCAGTTTATCACAATTCTGAATGTCCCATTCTGGTATTTGCTTCAGGCATCTCACCATGAAAAAATTGCAGCTATTGCTATCTGGGCACATACAATTTCAGTTTTAATTCTTATTCCATTGGTATTTGCAGGAATTAATATTTCTCTAGATCAACTGCTTATTTACTGGACGATAACTGCTCTGCTAACACAGTTTCTAATCTACTTTTTTGTAGAATCTAAGCTTTCCATGTTCTGGATTATATTCAAAAACAGACGGCTCATATTAGTTTTTGCTGCCAGCATTTTATTATTTGTTGCAATTCTTCTTAGCGGTTTAGTGATATCATTTAAAGTTGCTGAGCTATTGATTCCAGCACTGATTATTACCGCTTTGTTCATACTTTCACTTTTACCTTTTTACATTCCCATTCTTAAGAAAAGTTTTTCATTCAAGAATATAAATTCTAATGAATAATCTATTTGCGATTATCTTATCCCAAGCTTATATATTCATCAGAAAATTTCAGCAAATTGTTGTAAATTTGTGTAATTAAGTTAAAAAATAAGAGGAAAAAAATGTCTGAAGATAATCATCCAATACTTTTTATGCAGTTAGTAATGCAAAACCAGCAGATTGCAATGATGGCAATGGGAAAGCTTAAAAATCCTGTTACTGATAAAATTGATAGAAATCTTGAGTATGCCAAAGTTTCAATCGATACGCTGGATATGCTGCAGGCAAGAACAAAAGGTAACCTTACCGAGTACGAGGAAAAGTTTTTATCCGAAGCTTTAAAAGACTTAAAGCTAAATTATGTCGATGAGGTTGAAAAGGATAAAGCCGGTTCAACCAGCGAAGAACCTAAGGAAGAAAAGAAAACTACTGACGAAAATCCTCCTGAAGAAAATAGCGCAAATAGTTGTTGTTTAACTTTAATGACAAATTAATATGCTGATAGGAATAATAGCTAATATTACCAAGGAGAACGTTTTTGAAGTTGTATCTTCATTTATCCGGAAGCTTAAAGCTAATGGGCTGGATTACATTCTTACCCGCGCGCTTGCAGAAGAAAAGGATAAGCTTAAAATCGAATTAGATGAAGATTTGCCTGCTGACGATAGTGAAATTTACGAGAAGAGTGATATTATAATTTCAATTGGGGGCGATGGAACAATGCTCTCAACAGCTTTTCATGCTCACTTTTATGATAAGCCGGTTCTTGGTATAAATTTAGGCAAGCTGGGTTTTTTAGTTGAAACAGATATTAAAAACATCGATAAAGTTATTGAACTAATTAAGAATAAGGATTATACAGTTGAAGAGCGAATGGTAATTGAAGGATGTGTGCGATTTTCCTTCCAGCGAAAAACTGTATGCGGTAAATGATATTGTAATTGAAAAAGGCGGCTGGTCTAAAATGATTGAGCTTACTGCCTGGGTTGATGGTGAATATGTTACAACTTTTTCTGCCGATGGATTAATTGTTGCAACGCCAGCCGGTTCAACAGGTTACTCACTTTCAACGGGTGGACCAATTGTAACCCCTACTGCCAGGGCAATTACCCTTTCTCCTATTTCACCGCACAGCTTAACTGTAAGACCATTGGTGCTTTCAAGCGACCAGGAGATAGTTATAAAAGCAGATTCACTTTTTAAAGAAGTTCAAATAAACTGCGATGGGCAGAGGGTTTTTTCCTTTCCGCCGCCAATTGAAGTAAAGATAAGAAAGAGCAAACGCCCGCTCAAAATAATTCAAACCTCCTTAACCACTTATTTTGATACTTTAAGAAATAAACTCTTGTGGGGCGTTGATGCAAGACATGATAATATAAACAACAGTGAAGAATAATGAAACATCTAATTTATCCTGATCCTCGTATTTATTTTTTCTTTAATAAGCTTTGCGCAGGATTATAACACAATTATAATTGATGATGAATCTGAGAAGCCAATGCTTATTGGTTATTGTACAAGAGAAGCATTTAATGATACAAGTTTTTCTGAATGGTGGAACGAAGAATATGATATGTATGAAGTTGATGTTGAAACTGCTGAAGAGATAAAAGATAATTTGGAAGATGTTGAAATAAAACTTGTTATGGGAACCTGGTGCAGCGACAGCAGGAGGGAAGTGCCAAGGTTTTATAAAATATTGATGAAATTGAATATCCTTCTGAAAATGTAAACTTGATAAACGTGAACAGAGAAAAAGTTGGGCTGGCAGATGAAGTTGATGGAATGGAAATACATTTTGTTCCCACATTTATTTTTTACAGGAATGATGAAGAAATTGGCAGAATAGTTGAAATGCCTTACGAAAGCTTAGAAAAGGATATGCTGGAAATAGTGCTAAAATAATTTAAACTCCTATTCGTAAAGTTCCGAAAGCCACTCCAAAGCTTTGAACCCCTATTCGTAAAGTTCCGAAAGCCACTCCAAAGCTTTAAACCCCTATTCGTAAAGTTCCGAAAGCCACTCCAAAGCTTTAAACCCCTATTCGTAAAGTTCCGAAAACCTCCCAAATGGTTTTTTAGTCTTATTTCCAGATATGGAAATGAAAAATTACTGCGGTTCACCTTTCAGCTTGGCGCATTTATATTGAATATATTGTCATTATCTTCTCATTTCCTTACATTTATTAAAACAATATTTGTGCAGCTTAATGTTTGGTATAAAACATATTCCCAAAAGAACTTTCCTCTTAATTCTTACATTGTTAATTATTAATTCTACATTTTACATTTGCGCAAGCCACAGTGCGTTATGTAAGCCACAACGGTAGCAACACACCACCATACACAAGCTGGGCTACAGCAGCAGACAGCATAATGAGTGCAATAAACATCTCTGTTTTTGGTGATACAATTTATGTAGCCAACGGTGTATATGTAGAAAAAGTTACAATGATTCACGGTCTAACTATGATAGGGGCAGGGATGGATAGCTGTATTATTGATACAAGAACAATAGCAACACCACCGAGTTATTACGCTGTAATAATGAAAGATGAATGCAGCATCGAAGGTTTTCATATTATTGTTTGAAATAATCAGGAGGGGACAGTGGGAATTAGAATCCTCTCCAGGAGTAAATGATTCCATATACTTTCAGGGGAAAATTTTTAATAATAAAATTTCTAAATCTGATGTGGGGAATTAGCAACAAGTAATACATTCCTAACGATAAAAAACAATATTTTTGAAGATGTCAGGAAAGGTATTGAAGTGGGTGCATTAGATACTTCAGTACTAGACTCAATTTATAATAACTACTTATTTCAAATTATTGATGAGGGAATAGGAACAAGTCTGGCCGCAGGGGCAATCATATATAACAATTTTATCCATATGTTAGCCGATTTAAACAATGGAATAGTTCTAATAAGTATTTCTCCAAGAAGCAAAGTATTTAATAATTTGATTATAGGAGATAACGCTAAAAAGGGATTGCACTGAATGTATTACCAGCAGAGGCATTAAATAATACTATTTATTATAATTTTAAGGAAGGTATCCGTTTTGATGAACCAAAAATAGTAAGAAACAATCTTGTTATTGGTGCTGAGTTAGGATATAAACTTTCAATAGGAAATCAAAATATATACTACAACAATGCTTGGGATTGTGATGTTCCTTTTTCTGGATTTACACCTGATAGCACAAATCTAACAGTAGATCCAATGTTTGTAAATGAAGACAGTATGGATTTTCATTTGCAGATGTTTTCTCCCTTAATAGATGCGGGAGATCCAAACATACTTGATTTAGATGGAAGCAGAAGTGATATTGGATTATTTGGAGGACCTTACGGAGAGAATACACTTACCGAGATCTTGCACCAAAACCACCTTCTAATCTTACTGCAGAGTATGATTCTGGATTAGTTAAATTAACCTGGAATAAAAATACAGAAGCAGATTTTTACCGTTACCGTATTTACAGGGATACAATCCCCAACTTTATGTACGATACAACAAAAATAATAGCTGTAGTAGCAGATACATTTTATTATGATGATCTTCCTGAAAAGTACATTGCAGGAAATTACTATTATAAACTTACAGCAATAGATTCAACAGGTCATCAATCAGCTCCAAGTGAAGAAGTTCATATAACTGTAACAGGAATACCTGAAGCCCCACCAATTGTTGTAGAGCATTACCAACTGCTAAATAACTATCCAAATCCTTTTAATTCAAGCACAGTTATTCCTTACAGATTAAAAGAAGCAGGATATGTAAAGCTGTATGTTTACGATATAAAAGGAGAATTGGTAAGAACACTAATAAATGCCTACCAATCTGCTGGATATTATGAAGTAAAATTCAGTCCATCAAGCGAAGAAAGGAAGAATGGAGAATTAGGAGAAGGTTGGTGGACAGGTTACAATGATGATATAGCAACAGGAATTTACATTTATCAGCTTATGGTTAGAGGCGAAGGGGATATTCCTGTTTTTTCAGATATCAAAAAGATGATTTTGCTAAAATAAAAAACGGCTCACAAAATAGTGAGCCGTTTTTACATTTAATTGTTAATTTAATTCTTATGCTTCTTCTAAAACAGGAACAGCAGTTTTCCTTTTCTTAACCTGTTTTTTAACTGCTTTAACCTTACGTTTTTTGCTTCCCACTCCATCTGGATTATTCTTATCAGCATAATTTTTATAAGAATAAACCTTGTTATTAAAGTTACGCAGTATAACCTGTTCTTCATCCTTGTGGAGAACATAATTTGGAAGCAGTGGTATTTTACCGCCGCCGCCCGGGGCATCAATTACAAACTGCGGAACTGCAAGCCCGCTTGTATGTCCGCGCAGTGCCTCAATAATTTTTAAACCAGTTTCAACTGAAGTGCGAAAGTGGTTTGCACCTTTTGTTTCATCTGCCATGTACATATAGTAAGGTCGCACTCTTATCTTTAATAACTTTTGCACTAACTCTTTTACAATTTCTGGTTTATCGTTAACATTTTTCATAATAACCATCTGGTTTCCAACAGGCACTCCGTTATCAGCAAGCAATTCGCACGCTTTGGTGCTTTCTTCAGTTATTTCCCAGGGATGGTTAAAGTGTGTGTTAACGTAAATAGGATGATACTTTTTAATCATGTTGCATAGTTTTGGGGTAATTCTCTGCGGAAGAACTACAGGCATCCTGGTTCCTAATCTTATAATTTCTATATGAGGAATTTCTCTTAATCTTTTTAGAATTTTTTCCAGCATTGCGTCGGTAAGCATTAAAGGATCGCCGCCGGAAAGAATTACATCCCTAATCTCTTTATGTTCCTCAAGGTATTTGAACGCGCTTTCCAATCCCTTCATAGAAATTTTTCCATAATCGCCTACCTTTCTTTTTCTTGTGCAGAATCGGCAGTAAATACCACACTGGCTTGTTACAAGAAAAAGCGCACGGTCAGGATAACGATGAGTAATATTTGGAACGGGGCTCATCGCATCCTCGTTCAAAGGGTCCTCATCAGCATCAAAATCTTTTAATTCCTGCTTTTCCGGAACGCACTGAAGCCAAATCGGATCGCCGGGGTAGCGGATTAAGCTAAGGTAGTATGGATTAATGCGGGCCTGGAAAAATTCATCCAGATCTTCAGCAGTTTTTCTATCGATGTTGAATTTATCAACAAGGTGATCGACTGTATGAACACTTTCCCTCACCATTTCTTGCCATAGTTCCATGATGGATCCTTAGTTGTTCTTATTATTAAAATATTTCCCAAAAACCAATAAACTTTCCCCTTTGGAATAAAAATCATTTATTTCGGAAATAATGCTGTAATTATTTCTTAAGTAAAAATTTCTTGTTGCACTGTAACTTTCTTTAGCTGAAGTTTCAATTAACATCCATCTTCCGTTGTTTTGTAAAACAAAATCTTCAGCATGTTCCAATAAACTCTTACCAATTCCTTGTTTTCCATGATCTGGATCAGTTACAATCCAGTAAAGATCATATACTGCATCGGTTAAAGGTCTTTTGCCGATACAGTGATAACCAAGAACCGTACCATTATTTTCAAAAACAAAAATATTATAATCAGTTTGCAACGGATCAGCAGCAGTTATCTTAACTAATTCCATTGCAATTTTTATATCTTCTTTTTTAAATAGCGGTACTTTATTTAAAATACCTTCAATTATTCCGGCATCAGCCGGCTTTAACCTGCGTATCATTTATCTTCTTTCTTGAGAGAGCAAAATTAGCAATTGTGTTAAGTAAATCTTTATGTGTTATACCTTCAGCGGCTGCAGCTCTTGCAAAACCAGAATCAGTTGATATATCCGGATTCGGGTTCACTTCAATAACGTACGGAACATTTTTTTTATCGAGTCTTATATCAATGCGTGCATAATCTCTGCAATCAAGTGCTTCGAAGGCATCAATGGCCAATTTAATTATTTTGTTTTTTATTCTTTCGTTAAGTTCTACCGGGCAGACGGGCTTTGTATGTTTATAATAAACACTTTCCTCAATCCACTTACCATCATAAGTAACAATTGATGGCAGTTCTTCAGGCAGTCCTTCAAAATCAATTTCGGAGGGAGGTAAAACATTATCACCAAGTACGGCAATATTTAATTCTCTTCCCTCAATATATTCCTCTATAATTAATTCCTGTTTATATGTATCTGTTAAAAAATTAAACTGCTTTCGTAATTCTGTGTAATTATTAACAACCGAATACTCTGAAATTCCGATACTGGCATCTTCACTTAAAAGTTTAATTATTGCAGGATAATTAATTGTAATATCTTTTTTTGTAAATCTTACATTTGGTTTTAATGTTATATGCTGCGGAGTTTTTATTCCTCTTGAGGTTAGAATATTTTTTGCCCTGGATTTATTTAAACAATTTCCAAGAGATGCAGGATTGCAGCCTGTATATTCAAACCCAAGAAGTTCAAACAACCCAGCCATACACCATTCATACGAAGCAATTCCTTCAACAGATTCAACAAAATTATATATTACATCAGGGTTAAACTTATTAATATTATTTATTGATTTTTGAACATCGCGGTCAATTGCCAGAGTTTCAACCTCTGTGTAAAATTCAGCTAATGATCTTTTAATAATATTTAATTCCTTTAAGAAACTTTTTTCAGAAAGATCTGTCCCTTTAGGTTCATTATTAAGTGGCTTCCCGTTATAAACGGGGAAAATACTTACCGGTGCGTTATAGCAAATCAATATTTTCGCTTCGGTTTTCATACCAGGTTGTACCTTTCGGCTGCAGCGAATAAAACACTTTGTATCATCTGGTTATAATCCATATCCCGCAGCTCTTGCTGCTTTTGGGAAACTTGAATTTTCAGTCGGGTCGGGCATAATACCCGGAAGAGGATTTATTTCAATAATATTCGGAACGTTGTTTTTATCTAGTCGCAAATCCACACGGCTCCAGTCTTTACAATTCAAAACATTATATGCTTTTAACGCAGTATTTTTAATTTCATTAGCAAGCTTAGCATCCAGCTTAGCCGGGCATTCAAAAACATCAAAGTCGCTATCCTTTGTATCAAGAATCCATTTTGCTTCGTAGGAATAAAGAGGAACAACATCAGCAGGAAATTTTTTATAATTTATTTCAATTATCGGTAACACTTTTGCATTCTTATCGTTGCCGATTATTGCAACAGTAAATTCTCTTCCCGGCAAAAACTCCTCAATAAGTGCTGGCTGGTTATATTGATTTATCACTTTTACAGCTTCATCATTTAAATCACGGTAGCTTTTTACTAATGATGAAGAAAAAATTCCCTTGCTTGAACCTTCGGAAACCGGTTTTACAATAACTGGATAAGAAAAATTGTTTGTTGGAATTTCTTCCGGTTTATCAGCTACCATAAATTTTGCGTTTGGAATATTATGGTAAGAAAGAATTTCTTTTGTGCGTGCTTTGTCAAGACAAATTCCTAAAGTTAAAGCATCGGAACCAGTGTAAGGTATTTGAAGCATATCTAACATAGCAGGTATTTGAGATTCGCGGTTAACTCCGTTTAATCCTTCCGCAATATTGAACACGATGTCCGGCATTAAATCTTTAAACTTTTCATAAGCAATTCTCATCTGCTTCAACCAAAGTTACATCATGAAAACATGCTATTGCATCCTTCAATGCGTTTATAGTTTCCCAAGTATCCCACTCAGCAAAAGTATCAGAAGATACTTGTAATTCGCTTGCTGAGTTATCTTGAATTGGGGGTAAGTCTTGGGTGAAAGTTTCACTTTCTGGTTTTACATTGAAGGTTAAAGCAACATTTAACCGTGAGTTAAACGTAGACGATAAAATTTTTACTCCTTTTTATTTTTTTTTATAACAAATATAAACTTTATAACATATAAGTCAACAAGTTTTAAAAACAGTTTAAACTTTTTTTTATTAGTGATTTAAAGATTTTTTTAAATAATTAATCTTAGCAGCAAAAAATATTTAAACATTTTAATTAATGTTATAAAATGTTAAGTGATTTTATAAAGTAACTAGGTTTATCATGCTAAGCTAATAGCAAGGGTATGAGTAAGGTTGGTAAAATTTGAATGTTAAGCTATCTTAGCATACTTTAAGTTATCGGAGTAGTGATCAAGCAAATTTTTCCTTATCACGTCATTTGATTCTGTTTTCAGCGCCGGATCTTTTTTTATTAATTCGAACGCAATTTTTTTAATTTTAAATATTAATTCGCCATCTGTTACAATATCTGCAAATTTTAAATTTGGAAAACCACTTTGCATTGTTCCGAAAATATCACCGGGACCTCTTAATTTTAAATCAACCTCGGCAATTTTAAAACCATCAGTTGTATCAACCATGGTTTGTAATCTGATTGTTGATTTATATTTGTCTATCTGGGTTGATGAAAGATATTCAGGTTTAATTATATTTTTATTATTGCGCGCAGCAGATTTATCATCGGTAATTAAAATGCAATAAGCTTGTTTGTCACTTCGACCAACTCTTCCTCTTAATTGATGAAGTTGTGATAAACCAAACCTATGTGCATCGTTTATTAAAATTATATTTGCATCGGGAATATCTATCCCTACTTCAATCACTGTTGTGGAAATTAGTACATCAAATTCTTTTTTAAGAAAAAGAAACATCTTCTCTTCTTTTTCCTGCCAATTCATTCTTCCATGGATTAAACCAAGGTTTAAACTTTTTAAGTAAGTATTTTTAAGTTCATTGTAATAAGTTTCGGCAGCTTTTAATTCAAGCTTCTCCGAATCCTCAACTAGAGGATAGACAATAAAAGATTGGTAACCTTGTTTAGTTTTATCAATGATGTATTGATAAATTTCAGGCAACTTGACATCTCCGCGAAGAACAGTTTTAACCGGTTTCCTGTTCTTTGGCATTTCATCGATTACGGATACATCCAGATCGCCGTAAACTGTTAGCGTAAGAGTCCTTGGAATTGGAGTTGCACTCATAACAAGTATCTCTGGCGTTTTACCTTTACTTTGCAATTTTGATCTTTGCCTCACACCAAACCTGTGCTGTTCATCGATTACCACAATACCAAGATTTTTATAATTCACCTTTTCTTCAAAAAGTGCATGCGTTCCAACTATTATATTGGCTTCCTGTAATTCGATATCCCGGAGATGTTTTTCCCTTTCAGATTTTTTCTGCCCGCCCAAAAGCAATGTAACTTTAATTTTCTCGCCATTTTTCTCATTTATCACTTTCTCCATCATCTTTGCGATGTTTTTAGAATGCTGATCTGCTAATATTTCAGTTGGAGCCATCAGTGCTGCCTGGTAACCGTTATCAATGGCTAACAACATTGCGATAATGGAAACAATTGTTTTACCACTTCCAACATCTCCCTGCAATAAACGGTTCATTGGTTTTTCGGATTGCATATCTTGTTTAATTTCAGATAGAACTTTTAGTTGGGCTGAAGTTAGTTTGTATGGAAGTGTCTCTAAAAAATTTTGTACCAGTTTTGTTTTTATACTCATTGTATTTCCGGTAAGCTTAGTGCTGTAATTATGCTTTCTTAGTGCAACAAGTATTTCCAGATAAAATAATTCTTCAAACTTCAGTCGTGTAAGTGCTTCTTCTAACTTTTCTTTGCTTTCCGGAAAGTGATAATTCTTAACTGTTTCTATTAAAGGAAGAAGAGAGTTTTGTTCAATAATATATTCCGGTAAAGTTTCATCCAGCTCTCCTACATATTTTTCAACAGCATTATTGATTATTCTCCTTAAACTTAAATCGCCAATATTACCTTGCTTAAGTTCTTTTGGTATCCTGTAAAAAGGAATTATCTTTCCTGTATTTAAAAAGTTATCAGATTCTTCTTTTGTGATCTTATCATAATCAGGATGTACAAACTGAAACTTATCGTACTTATTTATTTCAGGTTTTGAAGAGACAGCGAATATATCTCCCTCATTAAATACTGAGTTAAAATATTTTACTCCCCGGAACCAAACACATTCAATAAATCCTGTTGAATCCTGGAAGTGCACTATTAATAATTCTTTCTTACCGAATCTCTTTTTCTCTTTATCAACAACAGTTGCAATTACGGTAACTTCACCATCATAACCATTTTTCACGTAGCCATAAGCTTTAGCTGCAGTAAGAACAGTTGTTCTATCTAAATGTCTGGAAGGAAAATAAACAAGAAGATCGCGGATGGTATTGATTCCAATTTTCTTAAAACTTTCGGCACGTTTAGGTCCAACAGATTTTATAAACTGCACAGACCGCTCTAAAATATTATCCTCACTTGTTTTCATCTAATTAAAAATAATTGAAGGGAACAGCAAACGCAAAAAATCCAGCCGATAATTTTTTCTTTTGAAATATAGTTAACTTTAATAAAAGAATAATTTAGAACGAAGTAAATTAAAATTAATTTGCACACAATTTTTAGGAAAAATTTTGAACTGGAAAAAATTATTAAACGATAACCGGCTTGGTGTTAATGCAGATTCACCAGGTAGTGCTGTTGATGGAAGAAGCCAATTCCAAAAAGATTTCGACCGGATTGTATTTTCACCAGCTTTTAGAAGATTACAGGATAAGACTCAGGTATTCCCGCTGCCTGAAAGTGATTTTGTTCATACAAGACTAACTCACAGCTTAGAAGTCTCAGTTGTAGGAAGATCGCTCGGCAATTTAGTTGGTGAACGAATACTAGAACGAAATCCAAAATTGAAAAATGATTTTACAAAATTTCATTTTGGTGAAGTAGTTGCTGCAGCTTGCCTTGCTCATGATATAGGCAACCCACCCTTTGGTCACTCCGGCGAAAATGCAATTGCAGAAGTATTTTAAAACCGGTGAAGGAAAAGAATTCAGGAAAAATGTTAATGATGAAAAAAAATGGTTAGACCTTATTAAGTACGAAGGCAACGCACAGGGTTTTAGGATAATTACAACTTTACAAAATCCTGATATTGATGGAGGGCTTCGTTTAACTCTTGCTACGCTTGCAGCTTTTACAAAATATCCCAAAGAATCTTTTACTGCTATTGATTTAAAAGAGCTAACGAAAAAAACTGCTTATAAAAAATTTGGTTTCTTCCAGGAAGAGAAAAATATCTTTAGAGAAATTGCGAAATCAGTCGGATTAAAAGATGTTGAAGAAAGTAGCTATTGGTGGTGCAGGCACCCGCTTTCGGTTCTTGTTGAAGCTGCTGATGATATTTGTTATGGAATTATGGATTTGGAAGATGGTTTCCGGCTTGGTTTAATTTCATTTAAAGAAACCGAGGAACTGTTAATGCCTCTTGTTCCGGGAGATGAGCTGGAAGGATATAAAGGACGGGATGAAAATGAAAAGATTGGTTACTTAAGAGCAAAAGCAATTAGCGAACTTGTTAACGAGCTTGCAGATAAATTTGTTGATGAAGAGGAAAAACTCCTCGATGGAAAGTTTGAAGACGAAATGATATTAGTTATAAAAAAGGCTAGCGCATTAAAGGAGATAAATAAAATTTCAATTGAAAAAATTTATCGTTATAAAAGCGTCGTCGAAAGGGAGGTAGCCGGTTACGAAGTTTTAGGTGGTTTGCTGGATACATTTATCCATGCGTACAATGAATCTTACGAAGGAAATCTTTCGCGTAAGAACAAGGCTGTTGTTAATCTTCTGCCAAAAAGGATTACAAACAATCCGCCGGATGACATTTATTTACGGTTATTAAATATAATTGATTTTGTTTCCGGAATGACCGATTCGTTTGCGGTTTCTCTTTTCAGAAAAATTAAAGGGATATCTCTGCCGGGTGGAAGAGTTTACAGAGTAGTTAATAATTAAAATGAGAAGAATTATCGCCCATTACTTAATTAGTAAACTCATTCTGTTTTCATATCGCGGGTCATCAAATCGGTAGTAGCTTTAATAGGATCTTTATCTTCAAAAAGAATTTTATAAACTTCATTTGTAATGGGGGTTTCAACATTATGTTTTTTAGCAAGCTGCGAAGCAGAGCGGCTGGTTTCAACTCCTTCTGCAACCATATCCATCGATTTTAAAACCTGCTTCAATTTTTTTCCTGCACCAATCTGCTCGCCAACGTAACGGTTACGGCTATGCCTGCTCATGCATGTTACAATAAGGTCACCCATTCCAGATAATCCAGCAAAAGTTTCAGGTCTTGCGCCCATAGCTAAACCAAGCCGCGAAATTTCTGCAACACCACGTGTCATTATAGCAGCTTTGGTATTATCACCGAATTTTGCACCATCAATTATACCCGCACCAATTGCAATTACATTTTTAAATGCACCACCAAGCTCTACTCCAAGAATATCGGTTGATGAGTAAACTCTGAAATAAGAGGTTGTAAATGCTGCTTGTATGGTTTTTGCAGTATCCAAACTTGTTGATGCAGCAGTTACAGTTGTTGGAATCCTTTTGGCAACTTCTTCTGCGTGTGAAGGACCTGAAAGCACACCTATCTGATCATCTTCTAATGATGGATGAACATCTTTTAACATCTGCGACATTGTTAGAAGTGTGTTTTTCTCAATTCCCTTTGCAACACTAACCAGAATTGTTTCTTTAATATTCTGAAATTTTATCTTCTTAATAGCACTGCGAAGAAATTGAGATGGAACAGCTAAAACTATGAGATGTTGGTCGGTGGTAGATTCTTCAAGATTATTAGTGATGTTTATTTCTTTAGGAATTTTTATACCGGGAAGTAGGTCAACATTTTCACGCTTTTTATTTAATTTATTGGCGTAACTTTTTCTGTATTCCCAAAGCGTAACATCATGACCATTGTAGTGAAGTAAAATACCAAGGGTGGTTCCCCACCCACCAGCACCAAGGACGGAGACTTTCATTCAATCAGGATTTAAATTTTTTCTTAAAACTGATTTTACTTTCGCTGCCGTTAAACAAACGAACTAAATTCTTCCGGTGCGTGAAAATAACCAGAAGCGATACAACAATTATAAACGGGAAAAGAACATTATATCCGACAATATCCACATGGAAAACATTTTCCCTGATATACAATACAGATGGAACTGCAATTGCAGTAAGAATAGAACCAAGGGAGACGTATCTTGAAATAGAAACTACAACTACAAATACACCAAGCGCAATTAGCATATCAATAGTAATAAGCATTAACATCATTCCAAGAGCAGTGGCAATTCCTTTACCTCCCTTAAAGCCGGCAAAGATAGTCCAGATATGCCCAACAACTGCAGCCATTCCGGCAATTATTTGAACAAGCGTAAAATCATCAAATGGTGAAACGTTAGCAAAAGGAAGTGGACCATAATGTAACCTGGCAATAACGACAACAGCAATTGCACCTTTAAGCGCATCCAATAAAATTACAAGCATACCATGCTTCCAGCCAAGAACACGCATAACATTTGTTCCGCCGGCATTCCCGCTTCCATGTTTGCGTATGTCAATTCCTTTTACAGCTTTACTTATAATAATGCTGTTTGGGATTGAACCGACCAGGTAAGATAACAATATGATTATCGCTAGTAATAACATCTTTGAAGAATCTCAATTAAATTGAATTTATAACCTAAATAATATATAAACAATAAACAACGAAATATCATGCCATTATTTTGTGTCGCTGCTCTACTATTGGATGACTTAAACGAGTAAAAGTTGCACAGCTTCGGGTTTTTATTCCTACTCAATTCTCCAAAATTCGTATTTTTATTTAATATAATTGCTTTTATTACTTTCCAGAACATCCTTAACATAACTCTGGCTGCGCATGCCAACAAGTGTGCATGAAACCTTCGGTAGCGAATTTATCATTAGGATTACCTTTTGAGAAAGTGATAGCTTTTGTTGATCCGGTGTCATAAATATATCCAGTTTTCCATGTAAATCAAGGTTCTTTTTATTCCATATCCTTGCCAGGTCACTCTCAATAGAATCCATAACGATATTTATTGAGATATCATAAGTGTTAAGGAGTTCTACTAAATTATCATCATCCGGAAATTGTTTTACAAGAAGATTAATAGCATGGTTTGCCCTTAGAATTATGTAAAAGCCTTTTATTTCCAGAAAATAATTTGGGCATGCAAATTTTTCATAACTATCTTTCAGCATTTTACTTAGTGAAAGAGAGTCGAACAGATTTTTCTTTTCTTCAGAATTTCCCATAATTTTATCTACATAATAATTTACAAGCTCCTCTTCCTTATTTTCAATATCCTCAACTATTTCCAGAAATTGTGTTTGAAAATGATACAGTTTATAGTTTTTACTTTGCAAATTAGCTTTGCAAATTAATTAATTATTTATAAATTAAAATTATAATGACTAATCATTTAACTAATATCATCAAATCAAATTAATGGAGGCAATAATGAAAAAATCAACCCACATAATTTTAATTATGGCACTTAGCATCTTCCTGATGTTTTTATATGGAGGTTGTGATGAAGCTTTGACACCCGAGGAGGATCCGATCAGTGACATACCAGCTGATCCGAACGGTGTTGTTGTTCCGACACCAACAAAAAATAATGTACAACCAACTGCTACCTTTTCTCCCCAGGGTTCAAGAATTAAGATTAATCTTCAGGGATTAATTGATCCTACGACCAACCAGCCAATGACTTTAAAATATGATGTAAATAATCCTCAGAACTCGAACATATTCGTGGATGAAGATGGCAAGGTGAAGGGTTTAAAGGTTACGAAGGTAAGCACCGGTAATATACTAAAGGCAGATATAGTATTTGTTGTTGACAATTCCGGAAGCATGGGACAAGAATCAGATTCAGTTGCTGCAAGCATTATTGAATTTGCAAACTTTCTTCAGGCCAGCGGATTAGATGCAAAATTTGGTATTGTTGGATACAGCAGCGGTGTTAACGGAGCTATTAATTTTACTGATGCTCAAAGCATAAGTGCTTACCTTAACAGAGCTTCAGGTACGAGTAGAACAAGGGGTTTTGCCGGTACTGATAGTGCCTCTCTCGTAACCAGAGCCAATACATTTGGATTTACTCCTGGTGAAAATGGAGTTATTGCAGCTATTTTTGCTGATTCTGTATTTAACTGGAGATCCGATGCTCAAAGAGTTTTTGTAAACTTTACGGATGAACCAACTCAATCCGATGGCAGTATGTGGAATAATGCTATGGGTTGTAATCTTCTTAGTGGTAAGGCAACAGTGCATACAGTCTTTAGTAATGATTCAACTGCATATTTTTGGTCATCTACAGATGAACGACCGTGGGATTTATCTTTATGCACAGGTGGTACTTATCTGTTTATCCCTTCCAATGCTGCCGGACTTGACTTAAAGAATTTACCAGTTGCTGGCGCACTTTCTAACAGTTATCTTGTGGAATACGTGGCAGGATCTACAGGAATAACACATACAGTTAAGATCACTATTTTTACTACAACTGCTGATGGTTCAAAGTCTTATCAGATTTCTTACTAGTAAAACCAACTAACAAATAAATAAAAAAAAGGGACTTGATAAGTCCCTTTTTTTTAATTAAAGTCTTGATGTTATTCAAAGATTAAGAAGTATGAAAATTATTTAGTGGAATCATTTTCTTCGTTTGAATAAAGTTTCCAGCCTTTAACTGATAGAAATAAACTCCGCTTAATAATCCATTTGTATTAAATTCAATTTCATAGATACCTGAGGGTCTGTATCCATCAATAAGAGTTGCAACTTCTTTACCTAGGATATCATAAACCTTCATTATTTGTAAATTGCCAACTGGCAACTTCCAACATATCCTTGTAACAGGATTAAATGGGTTTGGATAATTTTGGAATAGAAAGATTTCATTTAGGTTAAAAAATATTCCGGGTTATGAAGCAGGTAAATATCTATCTTCTTCAATTGTAATTCTTGAAGCGAGCCAGTGATATGATCATTTAGAAAATCCGGATGAATTGAATGCTTTAAATCAGGAGAACACTTTACAACTTCATTGTAAGGTTTGCCTGCTTCTTCCTTTTCTTTTGCTAATTTCAGATTATTGCCCTGGATATAATCACCTTTGGAATTGATAATTAGATCATCAGCTTGAAGATCACCTTTCCGGAAAGCATTTTGCAATACGTTACCAATCAGTTATTCGCTTCCGCCATCAGCATAGTTTGCCGAAGTATCAATTAAATTTATTCCATTTGCTAGCGCGAGTTCTAAAGCTTTATTATGTTCGGCAACAGATTCATCAATTCTGTAGCCACCAAATCCACAAATTGAAGTAAAAAAATCAGTTTTACAAAACCTTTTAATTTTGATATTTGGAAAATTTTTTACCCTTTTTCTACTCGCCTCAACAGTTGCCATAGAATCCTCTCAAAGATAAATCATTTTGTTTCACTCTAAATTTCAATAAAATAGGGAAAAAACGATTTTTGTTTTAACACCCTGTTTTGATATATTTGCCATCTAAATTTTCAAGGAGAAATACAATGGCAAAATCCCAATCATTTTCTGATAAAGTAAAGAAAAAACAAAAATCTGACCATATAACCGTAAAATTAGTTAAAGCGGTTAAGACAGATAAGGGAAATTATAAGTTTAACGAGAAATTTGTTCAGCTTGAAGATATAAGCAAAGTATCCGAGCTGAAATAGTTGTTTTTCTGTAAAAAAAGCAATTAACCGGTTAAATCCTGCTAAAAAGCCCTTCTGAGTATTAGCTAAAGATTAAAACTATTCCTTAGATTAAAAGAGAATTTTTTGTAACTTAAAAAAACTTCTGAAATTAACGGACGGAAGGCAACATAAGAAGATTCTTTTAACCTTTTTCAAAATATGGAAAAGGATGTGGTAAGATTAAATTAATTAACGAGGATGTTAGAAGATGATAACCCCTGGAAAAATGAAATTTTACGGTCTTCGGGACATTGATAACATCCCCCAACTGCAAAAATTAAGCAGCGAACAGAAGTTCGAATTAAAAGTTGTATCTCACGTACTTCCTTTCAGAGTAAACAATTACGTTGTAGAAGATCTGATAGATTGGGATAATATTCCGGAAGACCCGATTTACCAGCTTACATTTATGCAGCGTGGAATGCTTACCGAAAATCAATTTCAGCGCATGGCTGATGCACTGCTAAACAAAAAAACGAGCGATGAGATTACAAAAGTTGCCAACGAAATACGGTTGGAATTAAATCCTCATCCGGCAGGGCAAATGACTTTGAATGTCCCTAAAATTGATGATGAACCGGTTCCCGGCGTTCAGCATAAGTACAGAGAAACTGTGCTCGATTTTTCCTTCTGCTGGGCAAACCTGCCACTCTTATTGCACTTTTTGTTTCCGATGGGCACAATTTGTAGGAATGAATGATCTGAAATTTGCCACTCAAGAATCGAGTAAATTCCAGAGATACTTAGCGAGTAAAAAAGATGTTACAGATGTACTTATAACAGGCGGCGATCCTATGGTGATGAGTGCAAAAAACCTGGCTGCTTATATTGATCCGTTATTGATTCCTGAACTTGAACATATAAAGAACATTAGAATCGGAACTAAATCTGTTGCCTATTGGCCTTATAAATTTGTAACAGATAAAGATGCTGATGATATTCTGAGATTATTTGAAAAAGTAAAAAAAGCAGGTAAACATTTGGCGGTTATGGGTCATTACAATCATTGGCAGGAATTAACAACTGAAGTTGCGCAGGAAGCTGTTCAGAGAATCAGAAATACAGGTGCACAAATCAGAACCCAATCGCCATTGGTAAAGCATGTAAATGATGATCCAGCAGTTTGGGCAAGGATGTGGAAAGACCAGGTTAAACATGGTGCATCATTCCTTACTATTTCTTTATTGAAAGAAATACCGGCGCCGAAAAGCACTTTGCAATTCCTCTTAACAGGGCGTTTGAAATTTACCACGAAGCTTACAAGCAAATATCCGGATTGAACAGAACTGTCAGAGGTCCTTCTATGTCTGCGCTTCCTGGAAAAGTATCTATAGAAGGTATTACAGAACTATATGGTGAAAAAGTATTTGTTCTTACTTTGCTTCAGGCAAGAAATCCGGAATGGGTTAAACGACCATTCTTTGCTAAATTCAGCAATACTGCAACCTGGCTAAACCAACTGAGACCAGCTTTTGGTGATGATAAGTTTTTCTTCCAGGATGAACTTAATGAATTATTTCATTCCAAGCAGGGGCAGTATTTTGATAATAAGGTTGATGATATGATGCTTGTTGATGCTTCGATGAATTCTGATGATTAGGTTACTTAAGAGGAATTTAAGCTAAGAAAAAAGTTCGAGGTTTTTACTTCCCTCCAGCTCGAAGCAGTTTTTCTTTTACATCTAAGCCGTTACCATAGCCAACCAGCTTTCCATCAGAGCCAATTACCCTGTGGCAGGGAATAATAATGGGTAATGGATTTGCACCGTTTGCTTTTGCAGCCGCCCTAATTGTTTTAAGATTTCCTAATCTAATAGCCAGTTCTTTGTAGGATATTGTTTCCCCGTATGGAATTTTTAATAATTCTTTCCATACTCTTTTCTGAAAATCTGTGCCGATAATTTCCATCGGCAGATCAAAATCTTTCCTTTTGTGTTCAAAATATTCTCTTAGCTGTTTAAAGCTTCCAAACATATAAGGGTCATCGCTCTTAGCTTCGTAACATTCGGTTGATCTTTTTTAATTATTGGTGAGTTAATAAGAATATTTCTTATTCCTCTTTGGGATGAAATAACATGTAAGGGTTATCCCGTTAAAAATTTCCGAAGCAATAAAAAATTTTTCCATAAACTGTTATCAGAACAAAAAAAGGGAAGAAATCTTTTTGCCGAATTTCTTCCCCATGAAACTGGAGTATCAAAAAAATTAAGCTGCCACAACTTCAATAGCCGGGTTAATATCTTTTCGCAGCAAACCTTCTATTGCCATTAAAGTGCCGCTTATAGCACTTGGGCAGCTGCCGCAAGCACCCTGGTATTTAATCCTAACAGTAAATCCATCAATCCCAATAACTTCCAATCCACCTCCGTCGCCAGCAAGTGCAGGGCGTACTTTCTGATCCAGCAAATCGTTTACCTTTTTTAGCATACTCACCATTATCTTCATTTGACGGCTTGAGTTTCTTTTTCTTCAGGTATTAAAGTTGCATCAAAATTTTTCATGAATTCAATGAATGGTCTCTGTATTTGTCCCCAGTTTGCATCGGGTGTCTTTTCAATGGTAACAAACTTATCCATATAAAAAACAGATACAACTCCTTCAATCTCAAATATTCCTTTTGCCAATGGATCATTTGCAGCAGATTGCTACATTCGGGTATTGGCGTGATTCCACATTTAATAATTTTTTGTTAAGTATAAATTTTAATGCATGCGGATTTGGAGTTAGATCTACATCTTCTACAATCAACATAAAAACCTCTTTTTTTTAATATAACTAAATTACTCTAACTTGAAATCAGCTTCAAGTTAATAATTAGAATCCAATATTATTTGATTACTAAAAAGTGCCCCATTTGATAGTTTTTTAAGAAAATAAAATTATGTTTGTAACATTAAAGTACGGTTTTATAAGAATATAGGAATTAGAGCAGCAGGATGAAAAAGATACTTATTGTTTTTACCGGCGGAACTTTTTCAATGATGATGGATAAAGAAAGCGGAGGAGCAGTCCCACATTTTTCGGGAGAAGAACTATTAAAGATGATTCCCGGCGTAAAAGATCTTGCGCATATATTCATGTTATGATTTTGGAAAATATCCAGGTCCGCATATGACACCTGAAATAATGCTCAAGTCTATCGAAAAGTATAAAAGAAAAATTGAATGAAAACAAATATTCATGGTATTATTATTACGCATGGAACCGATACACTTGAAGAGACTGCTTACCTTCTTGATCTGACAATCAAAAACTGAAATTCCAATTGTTGTAACTGGTTCGATGAAAAACAGTTCGGCATCTAGGGTGGGACGGACCTAAGAAACCTAATTGATTCATTAGCGTTTGCCTTAACAGTAACTCCCGAAGAATATGGGTGTACTGGTTTGTCTTAATGGTGAAGTGAACGCTGCAAGTGAAGTAACAAAAATATTTTCGGATGAAGTTGATACTTTTCAAAGTCTCGATTTCGGATCACTTGGTTTTGTGCAAGAATGAAAAAGTGATTTACAACCGGCTCCCAAGGCATCTTGAGAATATAGAGACTGATAAAATAAACACAAACGTTGATTTGATCACTGTTTATGCCGGGATGGATGAAAAATTTTTTAAATTTTCTGCCGATAGCGGCATTGAAGGATTAGTAGTTGAAGCACTGGGTATTGGAAATGTTCCTCCAAATTCATTTGAGGGAATTAAATATGTTATTGAAAAGAAAATTCCTGTTATTCTTAGTCTCCCGATGCCCGGCAGGTGAAACTGATTATATTTACAGTTACCCGGCGCTGGCAAACATCTTCATGATCTTGGAGTGATTTTTACAGATTATTTGAATGGACAAAAGGCCAGGATTAAACTGATGCTTGCTCTTGGGAAACGTGAGGACAATATTCCGGAATTAAGGAAAGTGTTTGGAGTGAAGGAAAAATTTCCTTCAGTCGGGAAAATATTTCTCCGTGAGCGTAATTCTTCCAGATCAACTTTATGTACATCATCGATTGGTCTTCCTAAAAACAGTTCGGCTTCTTCCCTAAACTTTTGGGGAATATCAGTTACATAAAATTCTTGTACGCCTCTTCTCATCACTTTCTGAAAGCAGATTATTTTTTTGAAGCATGTTCTTAATCACTTCTGCAGAAGCCACACCCGAATCTATCAGCTTTAACATTGTTCCCAATAACTTCCTGTATCACATCAGCTAAAATGGGGTAGTGAGTGCATCCAAGAACCAAAGTATCTATTTCAAGTTCACGAAGTTCTTTAAGATATTCCTCGGCAACTTCGTAAGTTGCTTTATGTGTAAGCCATCCTTCTTCTGCAAAAGGAACAAAAAGAGGGCAAGGTTTTTCATAAATATTTGCAGCAAGTTCCATCTTTTTTATTTCTGTGGAGTAAGCTTTATTAGAAATGGTTGCCCGTGTACCTATAACCCCGATCTTTTTATTCGTAGAAAATTTCAATGCCATCGATGCACCCGGTTCAATCATTCCAATTATCGGAAGATCGAACTTGCTTTTTAATTCAGGAATTGCTACCGAGGAAGCGGTATTGCATGCAACAATTATTGCTTTTACATCTTTACTTAAAAGAAAATTAGTATTCTGAATAGAATATTCAATTACAGTTGAATTTGATTTTGAGCCGTAAGGTACGCGCGCAGTATCGCCAAAATAAATAATATTCTCGTTAGGAAGAGTTGTTCCAAGACGTTTAACAACTGTTAATCCGCCAATACCTGAATCAAAAACGCCGATCGGTTTTAAATTTTTGCTGTTCAAATTAATTTCCTATAAAACTTGTGAAATAGCATTAGTAAGTTCCGATTTTATAAACTCGTGATCGTTCTGTGATATCTTCTTACCGTTCCTATCAAGCACATAAAATGAATCAACAATATCATCTTCCCTGGTTGATATTTTTGCAAAGATAAATATTCAAACCTAATTCATTCATTTTACCTGTAACCTGGTAAAGAAATCCTAGGCGGTCAGGCGAAAAGATATCAATTATTGTAAATTTTTCATGATTTTCAAAAACAATTTTTACCTGCCCGGACCTTTTAAAAAGTTTACTTTCAATACGTCTCCACCTCGATTTTAAATTTGCAACTTCTTTATGGAGCTGCAGCAGACCGCTTATAACATCTCCAAGGTCTGTCTCAATTTTTATATAGCGATATTCTTCAATATGCTGGTGCGAGCGGAAATCTGTTACATTAAAAGTATCAATAACAATTCCATCTTTTCTGGTAAAGATTTTAGCATCGTGAATATTTACATCGTTTATTGCAAGCACACCACAAATTTTTGATAACAGCGCCGGAAAATCATTTGTAATAACAGTTATGTTAGTAAACCCATTAAGGTTCTTAAACAATACTGATACAGATGTCCCTTTCCTTATCTCTTCAATATGCTTGGCAATTTCTTCAGCCGAAAATTGCTGGGTATAAGAAGTATCGGTAATGGAATCCATGTGTTCTTTAACATGAGATTCAGAAATCACATCCGATTGTTCACTTATCTCTTTTGGAATTACAAAGGTAGATGAGTAAAGAAGTTCTTCGCCGGATATCTTATCATCCAGCATTACTTTGCTTTTCCTGTAAAGCTCCGCAAGTAAATCACTTTTCCAGTTTGTCCAGATTGCAGCGTTAACAGCAGATAGATCGGCATAAGTTAAAAGGTAAAGTAGGTCAAGTTCTTCAATTGAATTGAACAAAGAGGTGAAATTATTCAGTGTTTCCGGGTCATTAAGATTTCTTCTGAAAGCAGTCTGTTCCATTACAAGATGGTTCTTTACCAGAAAAGCAACGCGGTCAATTTCTTCTTCGCTGTAGCCAAGCCGGTACATAATTGATGATGCCATCTCTGCGCCAATAATTTCGTGACCGGAAATGTTAATCGGTTTTGCTATATCGTGAAGTAATAGTGCAAGGTAGAGAATTTCTTTTTCATTAATGTAGTTAAAGATTTTACTGAGTTGAGTATTCTCTTTCTCAAGAGTTTCGACATTCTGAATAGATATTAAAGTATGTTCATCGGCGGTATAGCAATGGTAAACACCATGCTGTAAAAATCCATTTAACTCGTTGAACTCCTGCATGAACGCACTAAGAACACCAAGCTCATTCATAACAGAAAGAGTTTGCCCAACATTACGCGGCAGTTTTAGTATTTCCCTGAAAAATACTGATGATTCAGATTCACCCCACTTAAGACTTTCAACACTCTCAACTCTCTCGATTATCTCGGATCTTAACTCTTCATCAAACCTTGCCGAATGGATGACCCCTGTAATAACATGCTCTGAAGATATCTGATAGACGAAGTTCAGTTTGTTTTTTTAACGTAATAATATTTCCCTTTAAGATAAAATCATCATCCAGGATTATACTGAGAGATTCAGGTAGTGGTTGAGAAATTTCCTCCTGAAACTTTTTAACCATTGATTTAGCGAACCTGTTTAACACGTTTGCGGCTTTAAAATATTTTCTCATAAAATCAGTAAGCTGATTTTTGCCGTAACCAAATATTTCAGCAATTTTTATCTGATCATTAAATTCAAAGCGATCTGTTTTCTGCTTAGAAGTTAAGTGAAGAAGATTACGAACAGCAAGTATAAGCCGGTAGCTTTCTAAAAGTCTGTTGCACTCATCTCGAGAAGTCACTTTATCTTCAAAAAGTGTATAAATAAAAGTTTCCGTTTGCGATGCTTCCTGCTGCTTATCTAAAGAGCGAAATTGGTTTTAAAAATATACATCCACTCTACTGTCTGAAGGTCTCTCAAACCACCGGCGGAAAGCTTCACATTTGGTTCAAGTACCTTTGGTGAGCTTCCATATTTCTTGTATCGATTTTCAAAATCGAGGAACATATCATTTAACAAACTTGATTTAACATCATCAGTGATTGTGTCGATAAGTCTTTTGTTCCAGGAAGAGTAAACAGTTTCCGAACCAAGCAGGAAGCGTGTTTCGAAGAGTTGTGTAAAAGCATGCAAATCTGTTTCAAGGAATTTTTCAATATCAGAAAAATCACGAACTGTGTGCGATACTTCCAGGTCGTTATCCCAAAAAAGCTGCACAAGTTCGGTTATTATCTTTTCGTTTCTTCCAATTGATTTGGTAATGAAAATTAAATCAATATCAGAGTAAGGAGAAAGTTCGCGCCGGCTAAAACTACCAGCCGATGCAAGAACAAAACCGTACTTCTGCAAACCAGTAAGTGCTCTTATATATTCTTCGGTAAGTATGCTGTATTCCATGCTGAACTTTAATGAATCGGATTGCTCTGAGTGAGTTGCAAACAGTTCATCACGGTTTTTTAGGAATGTATTCTCTGATTATAGAAGAAGCTTTAGTCATCGCATGTTTAAGTAATTAAGCAAAATTAAAAATCATCTTCATCGATAAAATTTTCATCAATATATTCTGCTTCCACGGTTGATGAAATTCCGCCGCGCACATTAAACTCGGCAGTAACTACCATGTAACGGGGTTTACAAACTTTAACAAGGTCATCAAGAATTTTATTTGTAACACTTTCAAAAAATATCCCATCATTCCTGTAGGAGTTAAGATAAAGTTTTAGTGATTTTAACTCAATACAAAGTTTATCAGGAATATATTCCATAACAATTACTGCAAAATCGGGCTGCCCGGTTTTTGGGCAGAGCGAAGTAAATTCCGGTGCGCTGTGTGTTACACTGTAGTCTCTTTCAGGGTTCTGGTTTTCAAATGTTTCAAGTAGTTTTAATTTATTTTCCATTTACTTTACCTCAAATTATAATATTTGCTTCTTTGTCATTATGAGAAAAGAGAAGAATCTCTGATCTATAGGTCAATGAAACTAACAAGATACTTCATTCTTATAAACCCATCTGCCGCAGGCAGGTCAGGTATTCAGAATGACAAAATCCCATTATATAATATAATCCGGTTTTACATCATACGGGATATTATCCTCAAACCCGGCTTGTCTGAATCCTCTTAATCTTAATGCGCAGCTATCACAAACTCCGCAAGCTTTATCTTCATTTTTATAACAAGACCATGTTAAGTGAAGCGGTGCCTTCAGATCCATTCCTAATTTAATAATTTCTTTTTTTGTAAGATTTATAATCGGTGTTTTTATTTCTAGACTCGTTGATGGTTTTGTCCCAAGCTGAACCATTTTTTCAAATGCAGAAAAGAAATCAGCTCTGCAATCAGGGTATCCTGAAGAATCTTCCTGCACAGCTCCAATAAAAACAGCTTTTGCCTTTAGAACTTCTGCCCAGCTTACGCAGGCGGCTAATATGTTAGCATTTCTAAAAGGAACATAAGAAGTGGGAACCGCCGCCGGCAGGCAGGTTTCTTTTATTGGCTAAATCTGCCGGTGAAACCTCAATTTTTTTATCGGTAAGAGATGATCCTCCTATCTCGAGAAAGATGAGAAATATCTATGATTAATTTTTTATCAACATTAAAAAAATCTGATAAATCATTAAATGCTTTTAATTCGCGTTTCTCGGTTCGCTGCCCGTAATTAAAATGTGCAAACGCCAGCTCGAATTCTTGCTTTGCAATTGCTGCAGTAACACAGCTATCCAGTCCGCCGCTAACGGCAATAACTGCAATATCTTTTTCACTGTTATTCATAGGTAATCAATAATCAAAAAATATAAAGGGCAAAATAGTTATTTTGAAGGAAAGAGCGGAATGGGTAGGAAGGGAAAGTATAGATAGAAAGATGACTTTCTCGTAATTTAGTCTGAATGGGATAATATAGTGAAGTAATTATACTACTCTTTTTTAATTGCCAGAATTATCACCCCAATTACCAAACTAACAATTGCCGAGAACAAAAATGGAACGGTTGATCCAAATTCATCCCATAAAATTCCTGCTGTAAAAGATCCAAGCATAATTGCAAAGCTTGAGAGCATAGTTAGTAACCCAATAGCCGAACCACGTCTTTCATCAGGGACTAAATCAGAAACCCACGCTTTGGAAATACCTTCTGTTGCTGCAGAATAAAGACCGTAAAGTGCGAAGAGTATCCAGATAAAGATAGTTTCGTTTAAAAAAGCAAAACCAAAGTAAACTAACGAAAAAACTAAAAGCCCTCCACCGTAAATAAAATTCTTACCGAGCTTATCCGATAACCTGCCAAAAGGGTAAGATGCAAGTGCATAAATAAAATTATAAAACACATAGCCAAGAATTGCCAGCACACTTGAATCGGCAATGTTTTTTGTTTTAAGTATAAGAAATACATCACTGCTGTTTACAAAAGAAAATATTGTAATAAGTATTAGTAATGATTTATATTTTGAAGAAGTTGTCTTCCAAAAATCAATGTAACTTCCCTGTCGCTCTCTTTTTCGCTGGAACTTTCCGATCTTTAACTAATAAGGTAAAGATGACGGCAAATACAGATGGAACAAACGCGACAAGGAATATCAATTGAAAATTATTCGGGAAAAGGTAAAGTAAAAGTATTGCCAGCAGAGGACCTATTACAGCGCCGAGCGTATCCATTCCCCTGTGAAAACCAAATATTGCGCCACTGTTTCCATCAGCATAACTTCCCAATAATGCATCACGCGGTGCGGTTCGTATTCCTTTTCCAACACGATCGGTTGTTCTGGAAATAACAACAGCAGGAATATTTGGAATGATTCCTGGTAGTGGTTTTGCAAGAGCAGATAAGCCGTAACCTATCACAACAAATATTGAACGCTTACCAATCTTATCAGAAAGATTCCCGGCATAACCTTTAAGCAGTCCTGCGGTTACTTCCGCTATTCCTTCAATTATACCAACCATAGCCATTGATGAACCAAGCACCGCTGTAAGAAAAATTGGAGTAATAGGGTAGAGCATCTCGCTTGCCATGTCAGTAAACAAACTAACAAAGCCAAGAATTAATACTTGCCGTGGTATGGTTTTTCTTTTCATTTCCAATAAAATTAAAACTAATATGGTAAGTGTTAAAATATTTAGCGTTCTCAGCGAAAAAATTTTGAGAGCTTTGCGTGAACAAAAACCTTTCATGCAAAGACCGCTAAGCAAAAATACGCAAAGTCCGCGAAGTTGTTTTAATATAATTCTAATTTTGCAAATGATAATTGATGCACATAAAGTGAATTAGTAATTTACACTTCAAAATTTATAATTATTACAATAGAGGTTACAATGCGTAGGAAAGTAATTGCCGGAAACTGGAAAATGAATAATGATCTGAACGAATCGCAGGATCTTGTTTCAAAAATTATTAATGGTCTTGGCAACGATACAAAGTGCGATGTAATTGTGTGTCCGCCATTTACATCTCTCAACGAAGTTTCTTCGCTTATTAAAAATACACCTCTTAAGATAGGTGCACAAAATCTATATTTTGAAGATCGCGGTGCGTTCACTGGAGAAATTTCTGCAGCCATGTTAAAATCGATTGGCTGCGAATATGTTATTGTTGGGCACTCCGAAAGGCGTATTATTTTTGGCGAACCGGATGATGTAATAAATAAAAAAATACAGAGAGCATTTGAGCATAATTTAAATCCGATCTTTTGTGTTGGTGAATTGCTTGAGCAAAGAGAAGATGGTACAACTATGGAGGTTGTAAAAAATCAGATATTAAATGGGTTAAAAGATATTACCCCGGCACAGCTTTCCGAAATAATAATTGCTTATGAACCTGTGTGGGCAATTGGGACTGGAAAAACAGCAACTCCAGAACAGGCGCAGGAAGTTCACGCAGCTATAAGAGAACTTATTGCAGAAAATTTTTCTGAAGATGTAGCTGATAATTTAGTAATTCAATATGGCGGAAGTGTAAAACCGGATAATGCCGGCGAGCTATTATCTAAAAAGGATATTGACGGGGCTTTGGTAGGGGGTGCTTGCTTAAAAGCGGATTCATTCCTTGGTATAATTGCAGCTGCATAACATTTAGTAAACAAAGTGTTACAAAAAATCATACCTTTACAATTAACAGCGTAATAACGGGTTTTCGCATTGATTTCACCTCGTTTCGTTAGTATATTTGTAAGTTTTATAAGCAAAATCAACTATTTCCAATATTGAATGACAATTCTTAAATACAAGTTACTTTTCATATTATGTTTATTCATATTTCTTAAAAGTACAGCTTTTGGACAGGTGGTTTTTAGAGAATTACCAGGCTACAAAATCAGATCTACTGATAATCTTTTTTTTGATATTACTGCGACCAGATCAATCATTCCGCTTAACGGAAAATGGAGTGTTGCTTCAATTGGTGAAGAGGAAAATAAAGTTTCGGTTGGTGTTCCATCTGTTTTTGAAGGAACCGGGGAGTTTATTTTTGAAAAGAATTTTAAGCTGACAAAGGAAGAAATTCGTAACAATGTTTTGGAAATTGTTTTCTTCGGGCTGAACTATGCAGCTGATATTTCAGTTAATGATATTATCATTTACCGGCATGGCGGAGGAGAATATCCTTTTACGATAAATCTTCCGCGCGACATAGTTAATGCTGATGATAAAAACATTCTTACTGTAAAGCTTGCTTTATAAACTTGATTCTGAAAACACTATTCCTCTTAAGCAAAGATTTTTATTTCCAAAGAATTATGGCGGCATTACAAACGATGTGTTTATTCACCTTAAGCCGTCGGCTTCAATTGTTAACTCCGGAATAAAGAGTGAGTTAAATGAAAAGCTTACAAAGGCAAAGATTAATCTTAATATAAGCATCAAAAACAGCAGGTTCAGGGAGGTGCGAGATACAAGTAACCCTCAGCGAATTTTAATTGAAAAGTTCTATCCTTGATCAAAATGGAACTACAATTAAAGAGCTGCCTGATTACGATTTTTCTGTAGAAAGAAATAAGGAAATCTATTTAGAACAAACAACAGAGCTTAACTTACCTGAAATCTGGTCACCGGAAAACCCGAAGACATATCTTAGCAAGATGTGAAGTTTGGCAGGATGAGAAGTTGGTTGATGTAACACACAATTCTTTTGCTGTTTTTTCTTTTAAGTCTTGCAAGATTCTATTGTTCTGAATAATAAAAGGTTTCAGCTTAACGGTGTAACTTATATCCCGTCCAACACTCATTACGGTAAACTGACAACATATGATATGATGGAAACGGATATCATCCTTATTAAAGAAGCTGGTTTTAACAGCGTTAGGTTTTCCAAATTTGTTCCGCATCCTTATTATCTAAAGCTTTGTGCACAGTATGGGTTGCTGGCATTTGTTGAATTGCCCGGCAGCATTATACCTTCCGGTGTTGCACAGGATCAAAATTTTCTTACAAGGTGTAGAGGTTTTGTTTCGCATTATATTTCTGCGTACGAAAAATATCCTGCTGTGGTTGCATTGGATTCGGAAGCACTTACTTGGCGGAATTTGAATCGCACATATCTATTACTCAATAATCTTGCAACTCTTGTAAAGGAAAAATCTGATTTAGTTACTTATGCTTCTTTTGGAGAAGAGAATCTTTCATTAGTTGATAATTTAGATCTTTACGGTTTAGAACTTGTAAACACTTCACCTTCTGATCTTTCATTGGAAATTGAGAAGTTGCAAAGTGATATTGGTAAGGGAAGAATTCTTATCACTGAAGCAACATATCCTGTTAATATAGGCAACACAGATGGTTACGTTAACGAGCATTCTTACGAAGCACAGGCAAAATATTTTGAAGATTTGATAGACTATTCTACGAAAAGTGAAATCGCAGGTTTCTTTTTAAATACTATGATTGATTTCAGAGGTGATTACTCTTCACTCTTATCCGGCTATAATGAAGAAAACTTATATAACATTGGAATAGTTGGAGAAGACAGAAGTACAAACCGGCTTACGTATAAAGTAATTCATTCCAAGCTTAATAATCTTGAAAAAGTTACCATACCAATTGGAAGCAAAAAAGATGATGCTCCAATGGTGTTTATAGTTTTCGGGTTAATACTTGCTCTGTTTATGGGAATTTTAGTTAACTCGGGAAAAAAATTCCGCGAAGATGCATCAAGAGCTTTATTGAGACCGTACAACTTTTTTGCAGATGTAAGAGACCAGAGAATTATTTCTGCATTCCATACAACTTTTTTGGGAATCATAATAGCAACAATTATGGCACTTATAGTTTGCAATATGCTATTTTATTTCAAGGAAAATTTTCTGCTTGAACGATTATTGTTATCATTTGGTAGCCCTGGAATTATAAAGGTAGTAAACTACCTTGCGTGGCATCCGTTAGTATCACTAATATGGCTATCGTTGATTTATGCAATACTTATTATTATTTCATCACTAATAGTTAAAGCTGCTTCATTATTTGTAAAGACCCGTGTTTACATTTCCAGCATATACTTTACTCTTATCTGGTCATTTCTTCCAATTGTACTTTTAATACCTATAGGAATAATACTTTACAGGGTTTTAGCAGCGGATATTATTAATATTTATATCTATATAGGATTGATAGTAGTTGCCTTCTGGATTTTATACCGCCTTATGAAGGGGATCTATGTTATATTCGATGCAAGCCCGGGAAGTGTCTATTTTTACTGCACGCTAATTCTGATAGTATTATTCGGTGGAATTTTATTTTACTTCGAAGTTGAAAACTCAGCCGTACAGTATTTATTATTTACTCTTAAGCAGTTTAATATTTTAGGTTAGAATTTGTATCTATCAAAATTAGAAATATTTGGTTTTAAATCTTTCGCACAAAAAACTACTGATTGATTTTAGCGAAGGAGTAACTTCCATCGTTGGACCCAACGGCTGTGGTAAAACAAATATTGTAGATGCTATTCGCTGGTGTCTTGGTGAACAGAAGAGCAGTGCCTTACGCAGTGATAAGATGGAGAATGTTATCTTTAACGGTACAACAAACCGTAAGCCGATGGGAATGTCAGAAGTATCACTTACAATTGAAAACACCAAAGGAATTCTTCCAACTGAATATACTGATATAACAATTACACGAAGAATTTTCCGTTCCGGTGAAAGCGAATACCTTCTTAATAAAAACCTATGCCGGCTTAAGGATATAGTAAATCTTTTTATGGATACAGGAATTGGTGCAAATGCCTATTCTGTTATCGAACTTAAAATGGTTGAAACAATTCTTAGCAATAAAGCCGAAGAACGTAGAACTATGTTCGAAGAAGCTGCCGGTGTTAATAAATATAAATTAAGAAGAAGACTTGCACTTAGAAAACTTGATGAGGTTAAAAACGATTTAACCAGGGTAAATGATATTGTTTCGGAAGTTAGTAAAAAGGTAAGCTCGCTGGAAAGACAGGCAAAAAAAGCCGATAGGTATAACAACCTTTCTACTACATTGCGTGAGAAGGAACTCGATTTAGCTGAAAGAGAAATGTGTCAGTTTTCGATTCAAACAGTTGAAGCAAATAAGCTTAGAGAAGAAAATCAGCAGAGCAAAAATCAGATCGAATCAAACATTGCTAAAAGTACTGATGGACTTGAATCATTTAAAAATAATTTAACTGTTGCCGAAAGCAAACTGAAACAAAAACGTGATGAAGTAGCTGACTACACTGAAAAAGCTTACAATGTAAAAAATATCATTTCAATTTCAAATGAAAGAATAAGCTCACTTCTGGCTAATAGCGATAGGTACACTAAAGAACTTAAAGAGCTGAAAACTCAACTGGAAGAAACAGCCAAAAGTATTGAAAGTAAAAACCTTGAGATAGATGAAACAAGAGAGAATAGCCGCTTAAAGCAAGTGGAACAACAGTTAATTATAGAAAAAGTAAAAGAGAATAAAGAACTTTTAGAAGAAAAAAGAGAAAAATTAAAAGCTCATGCGGATATAGCAGTAACCAAGTTAAAGGAACTAAGCGACCAGGAAAACATACTGTCGAACACTCAGCATGCACTAGATGCTAAGAATGAAGAGATAACCGGGTTAAATAATAAAATCTTGCAGTTTACAAATGATGTTGCAAAAACAGTTGGTTTTATAGAAAACCTGACAGAGGAGAGAGATTCTGCTGCAAAAAAATTGGAAGAGGCAGAATCAAACTATTCTAAAAAGCTTATTGAAAAAGAGGAGCTGGAAAGCGGGCTTAATAAGCTTAGAGAATCAGAACTGGAACTTAAAGCTATTATTAACGGTTTAGAAGATAAGATAATTTTTGTTCAGAACCTGGTTGATAATCTTGAAGGTGTTTCTAAAGGTGCAAAATTTCTTTTCGAAAATAATGAATGGGCTAATAACGAAATAGCTTTGTTGGCAAATGTTGGCAATACCGATGAAAATCACCGGCTTGCAGTAGAAGCAGCTCTAAGAAATAATCTTAACAATATCCTAGTCTTCTCCTTAACAGATCTGAAAGAAGGAATTAAATCCTTAAAAGAAAACGATCTCGGGCGGGCTTCGTTTTACTTGCTGAACAAGGATAATGCCGATAAGAAAAAATTTAGTGAAAAGATAATTGAATTCATTAGTAATGGCCGAAGAAAGAAAATTGAAAATTTCGATGGCTTTGTTAGCTGGACTTTGACGATTATAAAAACAGATGAAAGATGGAGCCGTTTCTTCAATAAAATTTTAAAACAAACTGCTGTAGTTAATAATCTGGAAACTGCTGTTCAGCTTTCATTAAAACACCCCGGTTTTAGTTTTACTACACTCTCAGGCGATTACGTAGATAGCTCAGGAATAATTGAAAGCGGTGCGCCGCCTAAAGTTGATGATTCACTCTTCGGTAAAAAACAATTGATAGGTGAATTGAAAGATAATCTTCCGGAAAAAAAGAAAGATCTTGAGGAGCTTTCATTAGAAATTAAAATGCAGGAAGAAAAAATTAACCAGATTGATTTACGCTTACTTTCTGAAGAAGGGAAAATGCTGGTTAATGATCTTGCTAACATAGAAAAACAGGTTGCGCAATTTGAATTTGAAAAGAGCCGTGCTGATGATGAAATAGAAAACACGCACACCCTTATAAAGGAACTGGCTGCATCAGCTAATAAAATTGATAATAATAGAGCAGAGCTTTCTACCCAGCTTGAAAAGTTATACGAGAGAAAGAGCGAGGAAGATTTACTTAAAATGCGACTGGAGGAGGAATTTAATAAATACAGAGCAGATCATGATTCCATAATCTCAAAAAGTAATGTATTAAACCTTGAACTTGAAAGATTTTTGGGCGATGTAAAAAGTTTAGAGAACTCCATCAAGCAAGCAGAAGATAACATAGAAACTATAAAAAACACAACTTCCAAAAGAGAAATTGATATTCAGTCTGCAAGTGATGAAATAAGCTCAATTAAAATCACTGCCGAAGAAAAGGAAACAGATTATAAGAAACTTGAGAGTAAAATAGATGAACTAAGGAAGGAAGAAATTCAAATTGAAAACGATTACAATAAACTTAAGGAAGAAATAACCGCGTTCGAAAAAGAGCAGAGAAAGAATATTAATGATAAAGAAGTAGTGCTGGATTCCATTAGAGATGCTGATATAAAATTAAATGAAATTAAAATCAAAAAAGAAAATCTTATCGAACAAATTGATGAAAATTACTCACTTACAATTGAGCAAAAATCATTTGATGATCTCGATTCATTCAATTTTAAAGAAAACAGGGAAGAAGTACACAATCTTAAAGTGAAAATTCGTAACCTTGGTCCTATTAACCTTCTTGCATATTCAGAGTTTGAGGAGGAGAGAAGCAGGATGGAATTTTTAACTAAACAGCGGGATGACCTGGTTGAATCAGAAAAAGATATAGTTAAAACGATTGATGAAATAAACCACACTGCCCAGGCACAATTTTTAGAAACTTTTTATAGTATACGTGAAAATTTTATTAAAGTATTCCGTATCCTTTTTGATCCGGGCGATGATGTTGATCTTCAACTTGAAAAAGATACCGATCCCCTGGAAGCTAAAATTGAAATAACTGCTAAACCAAAAGGGAAAAGACCTACATCAATTGAATTACTATCCGGGGGCGAAAAAACCCTAACAGCAATTGCGCTGCTGTTTGCAATTTATCTTGTTAAGCCAAGCCCGTTTTGTATTCTGGATGAAATTGATGCACCACTTGATGACGCTAATATTGACAGGTTTACAAATATTTTAAGAGACTTTAGTAAAGAGACCCAGTTTATTGTAGTTACACATAACAAGAGAACCATGGAATCTGCAAAAACTCTATACGGAGTAACAATGCAGGAAGAAGGAATTTCTAAACTGGTTAGTGTTCAGTTTAACGAGGATTTAGTTGCGTAGATTCTCTTCCCATCTCTTTGTTATTTCTAATACTAGATTGATAGGTATTCTTTTTTGTTTTCTCTCTTTGCTCTTTAATACTAAGGCACAATGGGTAAATGATCCCGGTTTAAATACAAAACTGGTTTTAAACGGAAATAACCCAAAGAACATTTCTGCTGTAACAGATGGGCTGGGCGGCGGATATATTGTTTGGCAGGATGATAGGCTGGGAACTTATAAAGTTTATTTTCTTCACTTCAATTCAAAAGGGAAACCGACTTTTAGAGCAGATGGAAAAAATATCTCAACGGCAGGCGGACAGCAAATGAATCCTCTATCGGTTCAATGCATCCAAAATACCTCGATTATTGTCTGGCAGGGAGAATCGAACCAAGGCGAGCAGGAACTATTTATTCAGCGGGTTGCGCCAAACGGGCAACTTCTCTGGTATAATAACGGGCTGCAGATAACCTATTCGGATAATGAACTGGTAAACTATTCTTTGCATGTTGATTCAAATGGAAACTCGTTCGTTTCCTATTTATCAAAAGAACCTGGATTCATTGGAGATTACCTTGTTGGCTATAAAATAATTAGTTCTGAAGGTGAGATAATTAAAAGTCCGGGTGATTCTCTAATTTACCGATCAAACAACAGGAAGAGCTGCAATTCAATTCTTAATGATGATAATAATGGAATATTTTCATTCTGGCTTGAAAATATTAACGGTAAAAGTGTTTTAAGAGGTTTGCATTTAGATTCGTTGAAACTATCAAATTCAGAAAGAAATCCAATAGCGATTTCCGATCCTAAAAAAAATGTTCTCAGTTATAAAGTTTATAATTACGAACCTAATAAAGTTTATATCATCTGGCAGCAGCAAGGCGAAGAAAAGAGTTTATATCACCAGTTACTCAATGATAATGAAAAAGCTTTTTGGGGAATTTACGGCAGGGCAGTAAGTTATTCACAAGGAAGTAAGACTAACCTGCAGGCTTGTATCAATAACAAAAATATCTTTGTTAGCTGGACTAACAAATTGCAAAGCGAACAGCAGGTTTTTCTGCAAAGATTTAATTCGGATGGTGCAAAATACTGGGATGAAGATTTACTTTTAACAGATTCTTCAGGAACTCAGTTTGGGCAAAGAATGATAATTGATGATAAAGATGGAATCATAACTGCATGGTTTCAAAAAGATTCGGATTCTGTTTATGCGGATATTCATGCTCTGCGGCTTTCAGTAAATGGAGAGCAGCTTTGGGGAATGGGAGAGTTAGGAATTGGCACATATTTTAATTCTCACAAAAGTTATCTCTCTTTGCTTCCAGATAATAGTGGAGGAGCGGTTTTTGTTTTTAAAGATAAAAGAGATGGCTCTTATGGAATTTACGGGCAAAGGATTTATAGCACGGGAACTTTTGTTTCGCAGTTAGTTGGTTTTTCTGCTGATGTTATAGAAGACTCGGTTAGTATTTCATGGCATTCTTTTAAATGAAGAAGATTCAACTTATTATTTAATCGAAAGAATGAGTCGTCCGGATAGCAGTATATCATCTTGGAGGTTGGTAGATAGTATAAGCAACTCTATTGGGGATGGTGTAACAGAATATTATGTGACTGATTTTCCTGGGGAAAATGGAACCCACTATTACAGGATTACACAAAAGAATGTTGAGGGTAAGGAACTTAATACTGATGTAACAAGGGTAAACTACTTTAGCGTGCCTTCAGAAATTATAGTAGCACAAAACATTCCAAATCCTTTTAGTGATTCTACAAAAATTAGTTTTTTTCTTCCTGGCGAAACTAAAGTTAGTATGAATTTCTTCAGCAGCAGCTTAAAAAATATTTATGAGATTAATAACCAACCCTTCCCTGAAGGAAAAAATGAAATTTACTTTACTGCGGATAACCTGGAGCCGGGTATTTATTTTTACAAATTTGAAGCCGATGATTTTATTGATGTTAAAAAGATGGTGATAACAAAATAAATGAATGATAAATCCCTTAAAATATTTATCGATTTTGACGGTACTGTTACAGTCCAAGATGTGGGAGAAGCTATATTTACTAAATATGGCAGCCACGATGGAATTTATTCTATCATAGAGGATTTGCTAAATGACAGGATCTCTTCGAAAGAATGTTGGATTGCTCTTTGTAAAAGTGTTGAAACTATTGAAAAAATATCTTTGAATAATTTTATTGATACGATGGAGGTCGAGCCGGGATTTTCAGAGTTTGTAGATTTTTGTTCAGAAAATAATTTTGAGTTGTTCATTTTAAGTGATGGGTTTGATTATTACATAAACAGGATATTAAAACGCGAAGGCTTGGATAGCATTAAAGTCTATTCAAATAAACTAGTTTTAACAGATGATAACAAACTAAAACCCTCGTTCCCATTTTATAATGAAAGATGCACAAGTTCAGCTAACTGTAAGTGGGATCATATAATTAAACATAGCGGAGATGACGATTTTACTGTTTTTATCGGTGACGGAAATTCTGACAAAGAAACAATAGAATATTGCGATTTTATATTTGCAAAAGATGGTTTATTAAAGTTTTGTGAAAAAGAAAGGATTACTTATTTCCCCTTTAAAAATTTCAACGATGTTATAAAAAGATTAAATCAACTTAACTCCAAGAAAAGATTGAAGAAACGGCATCGTGCCGAATTGAAAAGGCGCGAAGCTTACACGATTGAATAAACATTATGAGTAAACTAGCATCAAAATTATTTAAATACCGCAGCTACACACCAATTCCATTCCTAGTGGTTATGTTAATATTCCATGCAACTACGCCTGCAAGTTTAATAACAGGATTTGCTGTTGCTGTAGTTGGAGAACTTATCAGGTTTTGGGGTGTTAGCTGGGCAGGAAGTGAAACTAGGACTACAAACGAAGTAGGCGGATCAAACCTGGTTATCAGCGGTCCGTTTGCGTACGTAAGAAATCCACTTTACGTAGGAAATATTCTAATTTACCTTGGGCTCGGCATAATGTCTTTTGCTCTTTTCCCTTACCTGCAGATTGGTGCGCTGCTCTTTTTTATTTTTCAATATCATTTTATTGTTAAAGGAGAAGAAAATTATTTGTATAAAACTTATGGCAATTTTTATATAGAATATGTTAAAAACGTACCTCGTTTTTTGCCAAGATCAACGCCTTATAAAAATCTGGAGATAGTACAGCCTGCCTTTAAACCAAAGGAAGGTCTCCGTTCTGAAAGAAGAACATTGCAAGCACTAATTTTAATTTCTGCAGCCATCATAATTCTTTGGATTATTAATAATAATATTATTTAATGACTGATAAGAGCGAAAAAAATATTTTAGTAATTACCGGAGAAGCTTCGGGAGATTTAATTGGCGCTTCGCTTATCAAGGAGCTGAAAAAAACTGATCGGGATTTGATGTTCTATGGTATTGGCGGAGATAGCATGCAGGCAGAAGGAATGGAGCTTTCTTATCATATAAACCAGATGGCTTTTTTAGGATTCGTTGAAGTTATTAAGCACCTTCCATTTATAAAAAAAGCCCAGAAGAAATTAATTGAGCTGGTAAAAATTAAAAATATTAAAAATGTTGTACTTATTGATTACCCCGGATTTAACCTCAGCATCGCAAAAAAATTGAAAGCGTTAGGTGTTAAAATAATTTATTATGTATCGCCGCAGCTTTGGGCGTGGGGTTCGGGCAGGGTTAAGAAGGTGAGGGAACTAGTTGATAAAATGCTTGTTGTTTTTCCTTTTGAAGAAAAAATGTATAAGGAAAATAACGTAAATGTTCAGTTTGTCGGTCATCCGCTGGTTGAGCGAATAAGTAACCACGAGTTTTTATTATTCGAAGATTTTTGCTCAAAATTTCAACTCGATAAAGAAAAAGATATTCTTTTAGTTTTGCCAGGAAGCAGGGAGAACGAAGTAAAAAAAATATTTCCGCATACTATTAAAGCTGCCGGCAGAATCGCTTCTGAGTTTGATATGCAAATTGTTGTTTCATGCTCTTCAAATTTAAGCGAGGAACTTTTTATAGATTATTCTGATGTAGTTAATTTCAAATTAATAAAAGGTTTCACTTACGATTTGATGAAACATGCTAAGTTTGGAATAATTAAATCGGGAACCTCTACTCTTGAAGCTGGTTATTTTGCTTTACCAATGCTTATAGTTTACAAAACAACATATCTAACATATTTGGTAGTTAAAAAACTTATTAAAGTAGATTTCATCGGGATGGTAAATATATTTCTCGAAGAAAAAATAATACCTGAAATAATTCAGAACAGATTAACTGAAAATTCGGTTTACGAGGAGAGTAAAAAAATATTTTCGAATTCATCTGAATACAAAAAGATGAAAATAAAACTAAGTGAAGTAAAAAATAAGCTTGCCGGTAAAAAAGCATCGGTAAGCGCTGCAAAATCAATTTACGAAATTATAAATGAATCTTAAAAAAGCACGACAGGATGCATTAAGATTTGCCAGCCAGTTTTTTATAACCGGTGGAGTAACAGTTCTTTGTAAAAGCTTAAAGATAACAGTGCAAAACGGCGCAACAATTGAAAACCTTAAAAGTGAGAAGAAAAATTTTGTGCTGGCTTTTTGGCATGGAACCATGCTTTTACCCTGGTATTTGCATGGCAATCCATCCTTTGCCGCATTAACAAGTAAAAGCAAAGATGGTGACCTGCTTGCAAGGATTCTTAAAAAGTGGAAATATAATGTTGTAAGAGGTTCCAGTAGTGTTGGAGGTGATGTTGCTTTAGGCATTATGATAGATTATACAAAAAATAATTATTCAATAGCAATAACCCCGGATGGTCCCCGTGGACCAAGACATAAATTTAAAGCAGGAGCTGTAATTACAGCCAAAAAAGCCAATGTTCCACTTGTACTTTCAGGTAGTTGGCTATAAAAAGAGGAAAGTCTTAAAAAATTGGGATAAATTTGAAATTCCGTTTTTTTTCAGTCGTGCAAAAATAATATATTCCGATCCGATTTACGTAAGTAACGAATTGAATTATGATGAAACATCAGATATGATAGAAGAATGTGAAACAAAATTGAATTTGCTGCAGCAGGAAGCACAGGTATTCAGTAATTAGTGATGAAAATATTAAGATTCATATTTTTGCCTTTAGTACCTGTTTACGCTGTTGTTATTGCTGTACGCAATTTCTTATTCGATAAAAAAATATTTAAGTGCAAACCAGTAAAAGCAAAGGTTATTTCAGTTGGCAATATTACTGTTGGCGGGTCTGGTAAAACACCAACAGTTATTTATATTACCAGTCTCTTAAAAAAGTCTGAGGAAAAAACAGGAGTTCTTAGCCGGGGTTACAGAAGAAAATCGAGCGGTTATGTCCTGGTATCCGACGGCAAAGAGTTTTTTACTTCTGTTGATAAAAGTGGTGATGAAATTTATCATACTGTTTTAGATTGCCAGGTGCCCGCTGCAGTTTGTGAAAACAGGGTGGGAGGCGCAGAGAAATTTATCAATGATACTGGGATTGATACGCTTGTTCTCGATGATGCTTTTCAACATAGGTGGATAAAACGGGATTTAGATATTGTTGTTATTGACCAGCGGTTTTTAACTGGAAATAATTTCTTTATTAATAATTTGCTGCCAACTGGCAACATGAGAGAGCCGTTTAGTTCACTCAATAGGGCAGATGCGATAATTATTAATAGGAAATTTGTAGAAAAAAAATCGATTCCGACTGGACGGATGAAATACCTTGAAGACAAACAAATATTTACAGCTTATTATAAAGCAATAAGTTTTATCGATCTGAAGAAAAAAACAGAATATGATCTTAATGACTTTGAAGGACAGAAAAGCTTAGTTGTATCAGGCGTTGCAAAACCAATTTCTTTTTTGAATGTACTTTCTCAAACTAACGTAGATACACAAAACCGGCTGATATTCAGAGATCATAAAAAATATAATAATAAAGATGTGCAGCTTATCAGGAAAAATTTTTATTCTACTAATTCTCACTCAGTGATCACTACAGAAAAAGATGCAGTTAAGCTTACAAATTTTTCAAAAGAGCTGGATGATATTGATATATTCTATCTTAAAATAAAACTAGAGCTTGATGATGAAGAAGCATTTAAAAACTTCATCCTTCAATAATGAAAATAAATAATACCAAATACTAAAAATGTTATTAAAAAAGGAAAAATAGAATGTCAAAAAAATCAAAATATGTTTATTTCTTTGGCGGGAATAAAGCTGAAGGAAAATCAGAGATGAAGGGGTTACTCGGCGGAAAAGGTGCTAATCTTGCTGAGATGGTAAATATTGGTTTGCCGGTTCCTTCAGGGTTTACAATTACAACCGAGGTATGTACTTATTATTACAATAATAAAAAAAGATATCCGAAAGAACTTAAAGATCAGGTGATTTCATCTCTTAAAAAGATTGAAAAACAGATGGGAGCAAAATTTGGTGATGTAAAAAATCCGTTGCTCGTTTCCGTAAGAAGTGGCGCCAGGGCTTCTATGCCGGGTATGATGGATACAATCTTGAACCTTGGTCTTAACGATTCAACTATTAACGGGTTAATTGAAAAAACAAACAATCCCCGCTTTGTTTACGATTCATACAGAAGGTTTGTACAAATGTACGGCGATGTTGTACTGGGATTAAAACCTGAATCAAAACATGATGAAGATCCTTTTGAATTGATAATTGAAAAGAAAAAGAAAAAATACGGATTTAAATTAGATACCGAATTTTCAGCAGAACATCTTAAGCAACTGGTTGATGAATTTAAGTCTGCCGTCCTGCAAAAAACCGGCAAGAAATTTCCTGAAAATCCAATGGACCAATTATGGGGAGCTGTTAGTGCTGTCTTTGGTTCCTGGATGAATGACAGGGCAATAGTTTATAGGAAGCTTAATAATATTCCTGCTGAGTGGGGTACTGCAGTTAATATCCAGTCTATGGTTTTCGGTAATATGGGTGAAGATTCGGGAACAGGAGTTGCCTTTACAAGAGATCCCGCTTCCGGTGAAAATATATTTTATGGGGAATACCTTTTTAATGCGCAAGGAGAAGATGTTGTTGCAGGAACACGTACGCCGCATCCAATCTCAGAGCTTAAAAAAGAAGATCCGAAAATTTACAAACAGCTGGATAATTTTCGAAAGATACTTGATAAACATTATAAAGAAATGATGGATATCGAGTTTACAATTCAACAAGGTAAGTTGTGGATGCTGCAGTGTCGTGTTGGTAAACGTACCGGCTTTGCTGCTATTAAGATGGCTGTAGATATGGTTGGCGAAAAACTTATAAGCAAAAAAGAAGCAATTTCCAGGATTGACCCAAACCAGTTGAACCAGTTGCTTCGCCCAATTTTCGATACCAAAGAGAAACAGAAAGCAACTAGTGCCGGAAAATTACTGGCGACAGGTTTAAATGCTGGTCCCGGTGCAGCTTCGGGTAAGGTTGCTCTTACAGCACACGATGCTGAATTGATGGCAGCAAAAGGAGATCCGGTTATTCTTGTAAGAATTGAAACTTCGCCGGAAGATATAAAAGGTATGGATGCTTCCGAAGGAATACTTACTGCGCGTGGTGGAATGACTTCGCACGCAGCACTTGTTGCAAGGCAAATGGGAAAAGTTTGCGTGGCGGGTTGTGGGGCTCTAAGGATAAATTACAAAGAAAAAACATTTGGTGTTGAAGGAAGTGATGTTGTAATTAAAGAAGGTGATTTTATTTCGATAGATGGAACAACCGGTGAAGTTATTAATGGTAAACTGGAAACTAAGCCTTCCGAAGTTATACAGGTATTGATATCCAAAACAATGAAACCACAAAACTCTGAAGTATATAAAACTTACTCAAGCTTAATGAAATGGGCTGATAATATTAGGACAATGAATGTAAGAACCAATGCTGATCAGCCAGACCAGGCAAGCAACGCAATTGCTTTTGGTGCAGAAGGAATAGGACTTTGCCGAACCGAGCATATGTTTTTTGGAGGTGATAGGATTACTGCTGTTCGTAAAATGATTGTTTCTGATTCTGTTGAAGATAGAAAAGCAGCGCTTGCTGAACTGCTGCCTCATCAACGGGCAGATTTTGAAGGTATCTTTAAAGCTATGAACGGTTACCCCGTTACTATTCGCACATTGGATCCACCACTTCACGAATTCCTTCCGCATGATCCAAAAGAAGTTAAACAACTTGCTACTGAACTTGGTATATCGGAAAAGAAATTGAATAGACAAGATAGAAAGTCTTAGTGAATTTAACCCAATGCTTGGATTCAGAGGTTGCCGCCTTGGAGTTGTTTATCCTGAAATTACAGAAATGCAGGCAAGGGCAATAATTGAAGCTGCAGTTAACGTTGCCAAAAAAGGTATAAAAGTAAAACCTGAAATAATGATTCCTCTTGTTGGACATGTAAATGAGTATAAATTACAGGAAGAAAATTGTTAGGAATGTAGCAAAAGAAGTTATGAATGAAAAAGGGAAAAAGATTAATTATCTTGTTGGAACAATGATTGAGTTACCAAGAGCTGCTCTTACTGCCGATGAAATTGCAGAGAGTGCCGAGTTCTTCAGTTTCGGTACAAATGATTTAACCCAAACCACTTTCGGTTTATCCAGGGATGATGCTGGAAAGTTCTTGCCTCTTTATATTCAGAGAGATATTATTCAAACAGATCCTTTTGAAGCACTGGATCAAACTGGTGTTGGGCAGCTTGTTGAAATGGGCACAAACAAAGGGCGCTCTGTAAGTCCTAATCTTAAAGTTGGTATTTGCGGAGAGCATGGCGGCGAACCTTCATCTGTAGAGTTCTGCCATCGAACAGGGCTTGATTATGTTAGTTGTTCCCCGTTCAGAGTACCAATTGCACGTTTAGCTGCTGCAAGAGCCGTGGTTAATCAATTAAGTAATAAAAAATCTAAAGCACGTAAGAAGAAAAAGAAGAAATCTAAAAAGTAAAGAAGTATAAAAATGATTTTAGCAGGTAAGTTTACAAGCTTGCCTGCCTTGATATTAAAAACTAATAAGGACTAATAGGATGAAGCTATCACATTTCAAGTTTAATTTGCCTAAAACAGCTATTGCTAAATATCCGGTTTCTCCACGCGATAAAGCCAAACTTATGGTTTTAAACAGGAAAACACAGGAAATTGAAACTAAAAAGTTTAGCAATGTTGTAGACTATATGAGTAAAGGTGATATACTTGTTGTAAATGAAACAAGAGTTTTCCAGGCAAGACTTTTTGGTAACAAAGAAAAAACTAATGCGAAAATTGAAGTGTTCTTGCTGCGTGAACTTAATGCTGAAGAGTGCATCTGGGATGTAATTGTAGATCCGGCAAGAAAAGTTAGAATTGGAAATAAGATTTATTTTAACGATAAACTATGGTGCGAAGTTATTGACAACACTACTTCAAGAGGCAGAACAGTTAGGTTTAACCAGCCGGGTAATGTTTTTAAAGCGGTTGAAAAGATTGGACATACTCCACTGCCGCCTTATATTAAGCGTGATTCAGAACCATCTGACAGAGAAGACTACCAAACTATTTTTGCAAAAGTGGATGGTGCTGTTGCTGCTCCAACTGCCGGTCTTCATTTTACAAAAGCGCTTGTTAAAAAGGCTCAGAAAAAAGGAGTTTTTGTTGTTCCAATTATTCTTCATATCGGGTTGGGTACTTTTAGACCTGTAGAGGTTGAGGATCTAACAAAGCACAAAATGGATTCGGAATATTATGAGGTGCCTCAAAAAACTGCAGACAAAATTAATAAAGCGTTGAATGCAAAACGTGATGTATTTGTTTGCGGAACAAGTGCATGCAGGGCTTTGGAAACTAGTATAACAGCTGATGGATTTTCAAAAGGTACTAGTGGCTGGACAGATAAGTTTATCTATCCACCTTATGTTTTTAATATAACAACAAAGCTTATTACAAATTTCCATCAATCCGAGTCAACCCTGTTAATGCTGGTTTCAGCTTTAGCGGATACGGATTTTATTTTAAAAGCTTATAAAAAAGCATTAAAGGAAAAGTATCGTTTCTTAAGTTACGGCGATGCAATGCTTATTATATGAAACGAGTCCCGATCATTGGTGCGAGTTCCACATTAAAAATTTAAAATTCCGCCAGAGGCGGACATAGTATAAACAGATGAAGACTTTGCAATAATTCCTGCCGGGGGAAAAGGTGCAAGGAGCGGTTCTAGCCGCTCCAAAGCAGTACCTTAAATTTTTTGGGAAGGAACTTATTGTTTACACCCTCGAAATTTTCCAGCAGAATAAAGGGGTAGATGAAATAATTATTGTTGCAGAAAGTAATTACTTCGGGTTGCTTGAAAAATTAAAGAATGAATTATAATTTAGCTAAGATCAGTAAAATAGTTGAAGGGGGTGAAGAGAGGCAGGATTCGGTTTATAATGCTTTAAAATCTTCTGAAGCAAAAGAAGATGATTTAATTGTTGTGCACGATGCTGCGCGCCCGCTTCTTCCGCAGCATGTTTTAACAAATGCAATCGAAACCGCTAAGCAGAAGGGTAATGCACTTGTTTGTATTAAAGCAAAAGATACTTTGATAAAGGGAACCAGGGTTGTTGAGTCTTACCTGGACAGAGATGAAGTTTACTATGTGCAAACACCGCAAATCTTTACTTTATTCTGTTTTGATAAAAGCAATGAAGAATGCTTATGAGAATAACTTTATCGGAACAGATGAATCAATACTTGTAAGACGAATAGGTGAAAAAGTAAACATTGTGGATGGATCAGTTTTTAATTTTAAAATTACCACTGCCGAAGATATCGAGATGTTTAACGAGTAGTTTTAAGAAAAGAAAAATAACGAATCCAAAAAATTTATTCTTTCAATTCAGAAAGTGTTAATGACAAGTTCTTAGCTTTTAATAGATATTTTGTATGATCATGTGCAGGGTTATTAAAAACTTCTTCAGTACTTCCTTCCTCAACCACCTTTCCTTTCTGAATTATTACTATCCTGTCTGCTAACTTTCTCAGAATGTTCAGATCGTGGCTTACACATAACATTGTAAGTTTAAGCTCTCCATTAATTTTTTGGAATAGCTTTAAAAAGTTTAACTGCGATTCAACATCCTGTGCAGAAAAAGGTTCATCAAGAATAAGCATATTAGGATTTGCTGCAAGCAGCCTTGCAAGAGCGGCTCGCTGCTGTTCTCCTCCGCTAAGTTCGTATCCTCTTTTTTTAGTTATATCAGTGGAAATATTGAGTGAATTTAAAATCTCTTCTTTTTTCTTCTTAATAGATTCTGAATTATATTTTTGAATTTTTAATGCTTCATTAATTATATCTTCGATCTTTCTGTAAGGATTAAGAATCTCACCGTGATTCTGAAATAATATCTGCACAGGGTTGCTACTAGAATTTCCTGATAAAACACCATCATCCCAGACTAACTTTCCTTGTGATGGTTTAATAATGCCAGCTATAATTTTTGCCAGCGTTGTCTTGCCTCCGCCCGATTCACCGCTTATTCCTAAAACTTCTCCATAATTAATATTCAGATTAATATCATCAAGAATGTTAACCACACTTTTTTTAGCAAATCCCTTTCCCGAGGACGAAACAGAATAAAAAATATTTTCTAATCTTAAAATATTGTTCATTAGATTAGCTCACGGTAAGAGTTTATAAATTGATTATGCTCCTGCCTCATCTGAATTCATAAATTTATTAGCCGGAAAAAATTGTGAAATTGTCCCATCGGAAATGAATGCAATATGATCACTTACTTTTTCTGCAAAGTTAATATCCTGCGTAACTATAATTACTGAGTTCTCTCCATCCGCAATAAATTCTTTTAGCTTGAGCAAAATAAGATTTACGATAGCATAATCAACTCCTGAGGTAGGTTCATCTAAAATTATTAAGTTCGGTTTGGCTAACAGCGCAAATATCAAACTCATTCTTTGTGCCATCCCCCCGCTTAATTCATAAGGATAAAGTTTTGAAAGTTTATCGTAACCTGGTAATAAAAAGTATTGCAGTTGATCTTCGATATCAAGCATAGTTGCTTCAGAATTATTAAAGTAATATTCAAAAGTTCTTAACGGATCAAAACTATTTATTGCATCCTGGAAAACATATCTTATTTTTTCTTTCCTGATTGATTTAAGAATTTCAGGATCGATGTTCAACAGATCATTCGCGTTAAATTCAACTTTGCCTTTAACCTCGTACTGATTTTGTGGTAACAAACCTGTAAGTGATTTTATAAGTGTAGTCTTCCCACTCCCGTTTTTACCAAGTATTGTGTAAATGGATTTACTGCCGATCTTAAATTTTAAATTTTTAAGCAGTAGTTTTTTTGATGATCCGGATAAAAGATTAATTGTATCTATATCTACATTAAGCATAGATTTGTTATATAGTTTTTTATTTACTAAACAAAATAATAAATTGATAAGAAAATTATTACATGTATTCTTATTAACTTCTAATATGAACCTGTTGAAACTATCTCTTGCTATTTTATTGGTTTGTGTTGTTACCTCCTGCGATACACACAACACAGAAACCATAGACCGTGTTGTTATTGGCATAGCTGCCGATGTTCAGACTTTTAACCCGCTTTTTACTGTTAGTGTTGATGAAGGCAGTATTACAGAACTTTTGTATTTAAGCTTAGTAGATTTTAGTTGGAATGAAGATAAAAGCGAATTGCAAAGCAATCCTATGTTAGCAAAAAAATGGGAGTGGTCGCCAGACTCAACCTCTATCACATTTTTTTTAAGAGATGATGTTTACTGGAGTGATGGCAAGCAGTGCACTGTGGATGACGTGATTTTTTCTTTTGATGTTTATTCAGATCCTGATGTGCAAAGTGGTTTTTACGGAACATTTGGAACAGTTTATACCGATGAGGAAAATCATGTAGATATTGAAAAAACTTTTGATGTCGCATCCCAAATTAAGTTTACAATTAATTTTAAACCTGAGACAATACCAAATTTATATGATCTGGTTTTTCCTATAATTTCAAAACACGTTTATGAGAACTATTGAAAGAGAAGAATCTTGTAACTTCAGATATTAATTTCAATCCGGTAACAAACGGTACATTTAAACTAAAAAAATGGAACAGGAACCAAACAGTAACACTTGAAGCCAATCAGGAATCTTTTCTTTATGATGAGGATAATATTGATGAATTAGTTTTCAAAGTTGTGCAGGATTATACTTCCCGCATTTTACAACTTAAGCGGGGCGACATAGATTTGATGGAGTTAGTTAAGATAGAAGATATTGAAGAAATTAAAAGTGAAGAAGCACTTCAGATTGTTCCGGTGGTTGGAAGAGAATATGATTATGCCGGATGGAACAATATTGATCCTGCTGCTTTTACGGAAGAAGGAAAAATTGTTCCGAATAAATTTTTCAGCAGTTCAAAAGTTAGAATTGCACTAACTCATGCAATAAACAGACAGGAAATACTTGATGAATATTTCCTCGGTTATGGAAAAATAGCTGTCACTCCTGTTTCACCTATATTTTCTGATCTAATTAATGATGAAATTATACCGTATGAATATGATGTTAATAAAGCAAAGCAGCTTTTAAAATCTGAAGGATGGATTGATACGGATAACGATGGTATAATTGAAAAGGGTAATGAAGAGTTTAGCTTCACAATGTACATACCGGCTGGTAATCCTCTAAGAAATTTTTCTTCAACAATAATAAAAAATAATCTTAAAGCAGTTGGTATAGAGATGAATGTTGAAACTCTTGAACTGGGAAAATTTATTGATAATCTTTTTGATAAAAAGATGGATGCGTGGATGGCAGCATGGTATATCCCGATTCCGTTAGAAGTTAAAACTTACTGGTACTCAGATTTGGAGAGTACACAGCTTAACTTTATCAGCTACCAAAATAATTTTGTTGATGAATTGATGGATGAACTGGAAATTCAAAAGGGAAAGGAAAAGAGAGAGGAACTATATAAAAAATTCCAGCAGGTTATTCATGATGATGAACCGGTAACTTTTCTATACTGGGTCCCAAACATTAATGTATATAATAAAAAAATTGAAAACATTAATATTACGCCGCTGGGTAGTATAACCCATTGCTGGGAATGGAAAATTAAACGCTAAAGGAGTATGAATAAAGAAGTTAGCAAAGCGCTAATAAAAAGATTTATCTCTTCGGTAATTACATTATTTTTCCTGGTAAGCTTCCTGTTTATCATTACACGGTTATCTCCCGGTGATCCAACACAAAAATTTATTTCTGCAGAGTTTAGTCCTGATCTTGCCGAAAAAATTTCCGAATCATTTAATCTAAATAAACCAATAGCAGAGCAATATTTTAGTTTTGTAGGAAATCTATTTAAAGGAGACCTTGGAACATCTTATAACTATCATATGCCTGTACTTTCAGTCATCTGGCAGTTTTTACAATTTACATTAATTTTTGCAGCAATAAGTTTTATAATTCAGATAACATCAAGTTTGTTTCTTGCTACTTTGGGTTGTAAAGAAAAAAAATCAAGTTCTGGATAAAACAATTTCAGGAATATCGTTAGTTGTTTATTCAACTCCTGCTTTTGTACTTAGGCGTATTATTAATCTATTTCTTTTCAGTACAGTTAAATCTTTTTCCAATTTCCGGATTGGAATCTCTTGATAATGATTCGCTTTCTTTTACCTCCCGCATAGCAGATAAAATACATCATCTTATTCTGCCATTAATTACCTTATCATTAGCAGGCATTGCACTCTTTTATAAATATCTTAAAGAAAATTTAGAAGAAGTTTATCATCAAACATATATTTTGCAGCTAAGAGCAAATGGAAATAGTGAGAGCGAGATTTTAAGAAAGCATGTTATACCTAATGCGGTAAGACCTTTAATTTCAGTAGCCGGAATTGAATTAGGCATTTTATTTGGTGGTGCGCTAATTACCGAAGTGATTTTTAGTTTACCTGGAATGGGCAGACTTACAATAGATTCAATTTTAGCAAGAGATTACCCGCTTATTATTGGCTGCTCCTTTGTTGCAGGAGCTTTAATGATTATAACAAACTTTGTTGCAGATCTGGTTAAAATAAAAATTGATAAAAGAATGATAAAAGAACTGGTTAATTGAAAATGAAGATTAAAATATGGCATTGGATTTTGCTTATCTGGATTGCATTAATTGCATTCAGGATTGAAGCCATGATTAATTTATTGCATTTATGGTATAGCTATGCTGCGTTTTTCTTTTCAGATTTTGGTTCTGCTATCGATATCCTTGATTTCAGGTTGATTGATGGTCTCCTTTCAATAAAACTTTTTATCGTCTTACCGGTTGTAATTTTCATTTTCAGAAAAAAACTGCATTTTCTTAAAGTGCAATTAAATTTTGCTTATGCTGTCATCATTTTATTGCTAGCGTTTTTTTAATGGCACCATTAGTTGCTGATGAGAATCCCGAGTTTCAAAAAAATCTTAGTGTTACAAAATTGCTGTTACCATTTACAACCGTTAATCAGCTCCATCTAAAACAAGAAAATAATATTGATAGTTCTCCTGTGAGAGAGTTTCTTCAATTAAAAAATAAAGTTCTTAGATCATCTTACGATGAAAGTATTATTTTTATTGATCAGCATTAGAGGTTGCGGATAAAATTTATTACTATCAGAAAAATAAAAAGAAAGAATTATTAAAAGAAAATGTGGTTTATAAAAACGATAAACCTTTTATCACAGGAAAAACATTTTTTCTCGGCACAGATGAGTTTGGAAGAGATATATTTGCAAGATTGGTTTATGGTTCACGTATTTCGCTTTTAGTTGGAATAGGATCAGTCTTTTTATCTTTATTTATCGGGCTTACATTAGGATTTATAGCAGGTTACCGAGGAGGAATAATTGATATTGTTCTCAGCAGGGTAACTGATCTTTTCCTGGCATTTCCAGTAATTTACCTGGTAATATTAGTGCTTGCTTTATTCGGAAGTTCACTTCTTTCGGTAATTGTTGTGCTTGGTGTTTCCAGTTGGATGAGTTTATTTAAAATAGTGAAGAGTGAAGTTTTAGCTATTAAGCAAAAGGATTATTTAATAACTGCCGGGTTGATCGGGTTGAGTAAAAAACAATTATTATTAAAAGAAATTTTGCCGGTTATTATTGCCCCGGTAATTGTAACCCTTGTTTTGCAGTTCAGCAATGTGGTACTTGCGGAATCTGCTTTAAGTTATTTAGGTTTGGGAACAGGAACAAGTTATCCTTCGTGGGGAGCAATGATAAGCTCGGGGCAGGAATACATAATGAAAGCATGGTGGATGATTATATTTCCCGGTCTCTGTTTAATTTTAACGCTGCTTTCTGTTAATTCTGCAGGAAATAGATTGAATAAAGTTTTTAATCCAAGAAAAAGTTTATGATAAACCAACGATTCGAAATAGTTAAAAAAATAGGCGAAGGAAGAAGCTCAGTTTACCTTTGTGGAGACATTGAATTTCCCGATTCGTTAATTGCTATTAAAATACTGCCTCCAGAAGCAGATAGAGCTGAGAAAGAAAATTTTAGAAATGAATTTTTCACTCTTCAAAAACTTGATCATCCAAATATTTTGCGTGCAAACGAAATTGGAACTATAGTACAGGCTGATGATGAAGAGAATATTTCAATCGGCTCTCCTTTTATTACTTTAGAATATTTTGAATCAGAGGAATTACTAAACTCATCATTTATTAAAGACGAGTTGAACTTAAAAGAAATAGTAAAACAGATTTGCTCGGTGTTATCCTACCTGCATTTATCAAAATATATTTATTATGATTTAAAACCTGAAAACATTCTGGTTTCTTCAAAGGGTGATAAACCGGATATCAAATTGATTGACCTGGGTCTTGCTGTATATGCGCCTTCGGAAACTGATTACAGCATTACTGGTACTGCCCAATATATTGCTCCGGAGCTATTAAAAAAGGAAAAACATAATCAGATCTGTAGATCTGTATTCTTTAGGGATGCTTTTATATAAAATAATTTATAACAGCTTTCCTTTTAATGCAGCTGAGGAAATTGAAATTTATAAAGCACAGATTGAGGAGGAATTTGAATTCCCGCCGTCTGATAAATATTCAGATGAGTTGATAAAAATTGTAAAAAAATTATTAAGTAAAAATCCCGAAGAAAGATACAGCAGCTCGCTGCAGGTTATCGATGATCTTAATTATGATGTGAGCAGCTCTGTTATTAAAGATTTTGCGCCAGCCAAAACATTTGCCGATAGAAAAGATGCGATTAATATTCTATCAACTTATATAAATGATAAAACAAGCAGCGAAGTTTTTGTGGTGAAAGGATTTGATGGTTCCGGAAAAACTACATTGCTAAATAAACTGCAGGAAACTTATACAAATTCAATTTTAATTAATAATGTTAAAGGCAAATCAGGAATTGAGCTTGTAAAATATGTAGTAAGAAAATTACTTTTCTCTGAATTTATTTATCCGTTTCTTGATTCCGGCGAAGCTAAAAATCTTTCTTCGTTCCTTAGCGGTTCCGAAACCGAAATACTTAAACAGCTTCCCTCAGTTGTTTCAAAACTGGCTTCGGTTAACAATTTTATTTTTCTTGTAGATGATTATAACCTGTTTGATGAGTTTTCATCAGAAGTGTTTAAGGATTTAATTCCAATATTGCAGATTAATAATATTAAAGTAATATTATCTGAATCCTCTGAGAGCGAGTATCATTCAACCCATCTCAATAATGTTCGCGAAATTACCATCGGTTCATTTACTGATATTCAGTTATCAGAATTAATAGAGGAAAGCTTTTCTGCAGAATTTCCTAAGCAACAACTTAACGAACTTACCCTTACATATTCTGATCTTCTTCCTGGCAGTATTATTTCTTTTATTAAGGATATTGGTCTTCTTGGAATCATGGAATTCGAGGCTGGCGGAGTTGAGATTTCATCTGATGAAGAAAAGATTTCCGTGCTCAAAGGTTCGCAAACTCAGGTATATAACTTAAGATTAGAAAATCTTGACAGAGCCGGAACAACAAGCTGTTAATATTTTGGCTGCTCTAGATATTGCAATTGAACAAGGAATGCTTGCCGAACTGATGGAGCTTTCGGCACAAGAAACACTAAAAATAATTACAAATCTCCAGGTAAATAATATAATTCAGAAGAACGCTGCCGGAACAGCGCTCGTAATGACTTCTGATGGATTAAAAAAATATATTTACTCGGAGTTACAGGAAAAGGAAATCTTTCATAGTAAGCTGGCTGAAAAGTTGTCAGGAAACCTTCCTTCGTTTAACAAGATGGAACTGGCAAGACAGTATGGGCTGGGAAAAAACTTTGATATTTGTTTCGATATTCTGATGTCTGAGATTAAGGATGTTGAAAAGCACTCATCCTTTTCCTATATGAAAAAAATTCTTGAATCCATGTTAGATATTCCTTTTAACCAATCGCAAAGCAACCAGGTTAAGTTTAAGTTGAGTGATGTAAATTATAGGTTAAGTGATTTCAAATCAGTATTAAATATTATTCCAACCATTGAAGAAGATAAGCTGGATAATCAAACAAAAATTGAATTAGCCGTTATTAAGGGGAGTTCATTAATTGGTGCAGGTGAATTTGAAGCAGGTAAAGATTTTATAAATAAATTAATTCCAAATCTTGCTGATGGTACTTATAGGCATAAGCTGCTTACAGAACTTGCTTATGCAGATTTTGATCAGAATAAATTTACTGAAGCACTATTACAGTGCAAGAACATTTTAAGCCACAAAATCTATCTGATGAACTTAAAGGCAAATGTTATAATTTGTTGGGAATGTATGAAATATATCAGAATAATGATACTAAAGATGCCCTGCAATGGTTCACAAAAGCAACAGACTGTTACCAGAAAGCAAACCTACCAAGACGCATTGCAGGTATGGAAGTAAATGTTGGCAATAGTTATAACGTGCTGGGTGATTACATAAAGGCTGAAGAGCATTGGTCAAAAGCTTCGCAAATAAATAACTCTGTTGGAAACCTTGAGCAGGAGGGACTACTGCTTTTGAATATTGGAATATTCCATCTTCATAGACAAAAAATAGAAGAAGCGATCGCATCAGTTAATAAAGCATATAAAATATTTTTAAGCTTGGGGAATGAACTTAACGAAAGTCTTGCTTTATTGAACCTGGGTGAAATGCACATGCTTGTTTGTGAATATCAGGATGCATACGATTCCCTGGAACATTCATCAAGAATTCTTAAAAAACAAAATCATAGTGAAGAACTGGCAGAATTATATTTAATTCTGGGTAAGTTTTATTTTCGTATCGGAGATTCGGAAAATCTTAACAGAGTTATAAAAGAACTATCACAACTTTTACAGGAAAATGAATTATCCGCAAAACATAATAATAATTTCAATTTCCTCCAGGTTATAGAACAGATTAGTAAAAATAATGATGTGAATATTCAACAACTAAAAAAAATAATTGAAAATTACAATGCACAAGATGAACGGTTGTATTACACTGAGAGTATCCTGCTACTAGTTGAACAACTTATTACTGCTGGTGATTATGAAACTTCTTTGAAAGAGATAAACAGTAAAGAAGTGATTGAAATATGCAAACAAAACATTATATTCGAAGCAGAAAGAGAATATCTTTTAGGCAAAATTTCTATTGGTTATGGTTCGGATAAACTTTTGCCACCGATTGACTACTTTGAAAAAGCTTACGATTTAATTAAAGATGAAAGTATTACCGAGCTTACCTGGAGAGTTTTATGGGCGCTTGCAGAAATTTACAGGCAGAGAGGCAATGTAGAGAAATCGAAGAATTATAGTAACTATGCAAAAGAATTAATTCAGTTTATTGCAGAGCATTTAAGTGAAACGGGGTTAAGAAGAATATACTTGCAGAAAAGCGAAAGAAAAGCAGTACTTCAAAACTAGCTATTCATTATGGAGAGTTATATTACATGTCTGAATCTGAAGTAAAAATAAGAGTCTTTTCTGATTCTCACGATCTGGTTTCAGTTACTTCCGCCTTGAAGCAACTCGAACTAAAAGGATTTCCATTATCGATAGACTTCCCAAAAGAATTTATTATTGACGACAATGATATAGTCGTTTTACAAATTGAATCGCTGGAATCTGAATTCCTAAAGAATGCAGTTACTGCCAGGAAAGAATTGTCTAATAGAATGATTGTAGTAATGCGCAACGTTGATGCTTTGCAGGTTACTTCATTATTGAAGCTTGGGTTTTTCGATATTTTTATTTTTCCGTACGAAGTGCTTAAGTTCACCTCTATTCTTGCCGAAATAATTTCAAATAAATATTACATTACAGAGCCACACCGTACCGGTACATTTGGAATGAGCAGGCAGGGGCTTAAATCTATACAAGGTGAGTCTGATAAACTGCTTAGAGTAGTTACTCTGTCCAAAAAGGTATCTGAAAAAAGCAGCGCAAATATTTTAATACTTGGTGAAACCGGAACGGGAAAAGGTCTCTTTGCCAGGGCTATTCATAACAATGGAAAAACGAGCAATTTTCCTTTTATAGATATTATATGTACGGCCATCCCTGAAAACTTGCTCGAATCCGAACTTTTCGGTTACGAAGCCGGAGCTTTTACAAGTGCGCGAACCAGGAAAGTAGGCTTGTTTGAACTTGCTGGGAAAGGAACACTCTTCCTTGATGAAATAGGTGATTTGAGTGTGAACATTCAAACAAAGTTGCTGCGCGCTATTGAAAAAAAAGTTATAAAAAGACTTGGAGGTGTTACAGATATTCCAATAAATGCTAGGATAATTTCTGCAACAAATAGGAACCTTGAAGAAATGGTGGAAAATAAATCTTTCAGAAGAGATCTTTTTCATCGGCTTAATGTTGTCTCAATTGAAATTCCACCGCTCCGGGAAAGAGGAGAGGATATAATTTTGCTTGCTAATCATTTTATTGCTGAATTTAATAAGCAATTTGATAAATCAACAAAAAAATTAGATAAGGATGTTCAGCATTTTATGCTTGGGTATCCCTGGCCTGGAAATGTTAGAGAGCTTAGGAATGCAATAGAAAGAGCAATATTACTTTCTGATGATGCAAAACTACAGCTCAAGGATTTTTCGAACCTGATTAAAAACGTAAGATATAGACTCGAATAAAGTTTTAGAAACTGACGAACTGCTCCGCCTCATATAATAAAAATGGAAGTTAATTATGGTTCGACCGATTTGAAGAAAGTAGAAAAACATTATGCGCAGGAAGTCTTAATGAAACTTGGAGGAAATAAAACTCAAACAGCAAGAATACTAGGAATTTCCAGACCAAAATTGGATACTCTTCTCAGATAGTATAGTTATCTGGAAATTATGAAACCTTCGATTTCAGTCTATTTTCAGCACTTCATTTCTTTATCAGCACTATAAAATACTGTAATATATTTTTACAAATACCCTTTATTTCATTAGCTAATAGGTAATAATTACTCATGTTTATTCCCTTTAGAGCTCATTTTTAACCATTTTCGTGAATAATTACCATGGCATAAACATTGGCATTAAAGCTGGCTAACTATGGGCTGCGTACGTGCAGTTGAGGGTGAGGTGTACTCGCAGTTCTAATAGTATAATCTTTCACTTAATGTGAGTGGGCGCTATGCGATATATATTATCCGTTCTTTTGGCAGGGGTACTATCTTTTACCGGACTTGCTCAGGTTGCTGATAATGTTGATGAGGCAACCAGGTTTAGAGTTACGGTGGATAATATGACAACTGTAGCCAGGCAAAACTCCAACACCTCAATTGCTGAAGTGAATCCTACTGATATAAGGATTCTTGATAATCGATCAAACTTCCAGCTGGATGAGCTGGGCAGCCGTTATGGCTGGGTAAGATCGAACTCACAGCTTGAGGAGCTGGGCAGCCGTTATGGCTGGGTAAGATCAAACTCACAGCTTAATGAGCTGGGTAGCCGTCATGGTTGGGTAAGATCAAACTCACAGCTTAATGAGCTGGGTAGCCGTTATGGCTGGGTAAGATCAAACTCACAGCTTAATGAGCTGGGTAGCCGTTATGGCTGGGTAAGATCAAACTCACAGCTTAATGAGCTGGGTAGCCGTTATGGCTGGGTAAGATCAAACTCACAGCTTGATGAGCTGGGTAGCCGTTATGGCTGGGTAAGATCAAACTCACAGCTTGATGAGCTGGGTAGCCGTTATGGCTGGGTAAGATCAAACTCACAGCTTGATGAGCTGGGTAGCCGTTATGGCTGGGTAAGATCAAACTCACAGCTTAATGAGCTGGGTAGCCGACATGGTTGGGTACGTTGAGTATAAAATAGTTCTCCAAATTGCCTACTTTGAAAAGCCTTCATCATTTGAAGGCTTTTTTTATACCAGCAATAGATCTAATTTTTATATAAACAAACTTTTTTATCATATTAAAAAAAATTAATTTGAGTTTGTTAAACAAAAAATTAGCTTATACTAATTTATTATTGAAAAGTTTCTGATATTTTCATCTCAAATGATTTATAAAACTCTCCTAGTATTACTTGCTTTCGATTCTTTCTTGTTTTCACAAGAGATTTCCAGATATAACTTTATTGAATGGAGAAAAGACTTATCAAATTCCGGCTTATTCCTTTGATGGTAACACTTATATATCTTTGCAGCATGTTGCTGAGGCGCTTGCAATTGAATTATAATAACCTTGAAGATCTTTCTGCGATAGAGATTGAATCGCAGAAAATGAAGCTAACAATTACAGGTAGAAATCCTTATGTAATTTTGCATTCAAAGGAGAATAATGAAACTCGTTCAATTCAGTTAACTACTTCTGCACACGTAATGGATAAAACAATATTTGCTCCTATGCCCCAGGCAATTGATCTGCTGAGTTTTGTTTATGAAAAACCGATAATCATTGTTAATCCAAACCGCATAATGGTTGTTGATGATGAAGATCAGGTAAATTCTATTTTGGATATTCGTTTTCAGGAAAGTGAAACTGATACATACCTGAAAATTAATGCGAAGAATCGAATTGTTGCTTTCCTCGCTCACGATGACCATGATAGTTATACTCTTAAACTAAGATATACAAACTTAATTAAACAGGAATTTTCCAGCATAGTTCCTGTTGGTTTAGTAAAAGATATTCAGCTAAATAATATTAACAATAATGCCGAAATAAATATTACTACCGTTTCAAAAAATTGTGCTGTGGAACTGGTTAGCTCAAGTAATAATAATGAAATTTATTTACATGTTTTTGTCAGGGAAGATTCTGAATGGTTTGAAAAGGAAAGTGAACATTTTAAGATAGTTTACCGCGAAAATCATTCGCATCTTATTAACCATATGCTTAGCAGTGCAGAAAATGCATTGTTGGCTTTGATGGATATATTTGATTATAATCCTTCAGAAAAAATTATTATCGCTACTTATGATGTTAGCGATTATGGTTTTAGTACGACAACCACAATTCCTCAAAATTATATCCGTTTAGAAATTGAACCTTTAGAACCAGGTTATGAAGTAGTTCCTTATAACGAAAGATACCAATGGCTCCTCTCACATGAATTAGTTCATATTGTTGTTAACGATCAGACTTCAGGTATAGAATCTATCTTTAGAAAAATATTTGGGAAAGTAATTCCCGAAAAAACTAATCCTTTAACCGTTATTTATAGTCTGCTTACAAACTATCAGCGCTATACTCCGCGGTGGTACCAGGAAGCTATAGCAGTTTTTATTGAAACATGGTTTAGCGGCGGATATGGAAGAATTCTAGGTAACTTCGATGAAATGTACTTTCGTACAATGTTATTGGAAAGAAGAAAATTTCCCACCCAGCTGCGGTTGGAAACAGTAGAAAGTCATAATTCTTTTTTACTGGAAGCACTCTTCTATCTTTATGGTGCGCGATTTGTCTCTTACTTATCGATTGAGTACGGTGCAGAAAATGTTATCAATTGGTTTCAGGAAGTTTCGGGAGAACCATATATTGGCTTTGAAAGTAAGTTTGAAGAAGTGTTTGGAAAAGATTTTGATCTTACCTGGTATGATTTTATAGTTTTTGAAAAGGAATTTCAAAGAAAAAATATCGACATTCTTAAGTCTTCTGAATTAACAGAGAAAAATAAAATAAGCAAAGAAAATTTTGGATGGATCACACAACCTTATTATGATAAGATTACTAACTCAGTTTTTTTTGGATATCACAGATCGCATGAATTAGCTAGCCTTCAGCAACTTGATTTGTCTTCCGGAATTTCTAAAAACCTTAATTCACTTCCAACTTCAAGTATGCTGCAAGTATCCTCTACTGCTTTCGATAATAGCAATGGTTTATTTTTTTACACAACTAATAATAATCAGCTTTACAGGGATATTTGGGCTTATGATATCGATGCAGATGAAAAGAAACTTGTTTTTGAAAATGCCAGGGTGGGTGATTTAGCAATATCGTCTGTTACACACGATTTATGGGGTGTGCTTCACGATGGTGGAATTACCACTCTTGTTGTTTCTCCGTATCCGTATCATGATTTACACCAAGTTATTACATTTTCTTTAGGTGATGAACTCTTCAATCTTTCTATTGACAATAAAGGAGCTAGATTAGCTGCGATTTTAAAACGCTCAAGTGGTCAGCAATCATTGATTACGGCTGACCTTGAAAATATATTGGAAGGATCGGAATTTAAGTATAATGTTATTTCGAGCAGCGGTACACCAGAAAATCCATCCTGGAGCAATGACGGTAATTTTATTTATTGGAATGCTTATACTAACGGAGTCGCAAACATTTACCGTTATAGTCTTAAAGATGAATCTATAAAAGCAATTTCGCATTGTCTTAGAGGTTTGTTTAAACCAATAGAAATAAATCCCGATTCACTTTTTGCATTTGAATTTACAACCGAAGGATTTATACCGGTTATTCTAAAGAATGAGCCTGCTTTTCATCTGCCGGCAATAAATTATCTGGGTCAAAAAGTTCTGGATAGAGATCCTCAGGTTTTTGATTGGGTGCTTCCAAATGCTGAAACAGTTAGCGATCCTTTAGAATATGGAAAGGAAAAAAGTTACAATGGATTGGCAAATCTTAATATTCAATCAATTGTTCCTGTTGTAAGTGGTTTTCAGAACCAGGTGGTTTTCGGTCTGTTCACTCATGTTTCTGATCCTATGCTTCATCACGATTTTATTATGGAATTTGGTTTTTCACCCCTTCAGGAAACCCCCAGCTATCCTTCTTTTCATCTCCGTTTTAAATATGATTATATGCAAAAATTTTACGTGGAGTTAAGTCATCACGGACCTGAATTTTTCGATCTTTTTAATAAGAGAAAAAGAGGAATGCTTGGTACAAGGCTATCGGCTAAATTACACTCACTATTGGCTTTATGATAATCCTCATAAAATTAAGCAAACTATGGCACTTACACTTTACGATGGTGTTGAATTTATAAACGATAACCTTGTTAGGGTTTCAGAGCCGGATTTTGGTGTATTTGTTACCAATTTAAATTCAAAAAATTTACGAAAAAGTATTGGAAGTTCTGATTATGAGCAAGGTAATGATATTTCCCTCACTTTTACGCTATACGGTACAAATTTTGAAGCTCCTCAGTATGCACTAAATACTTATTTAGAATTTAGCGATTTTTCCACGTGGTTGTGGCACCATAATGTGTTGCATGTAAAATTTGCGGGTGGATATCTACTCAATAATGATAATCTTGTGCAGGCAAGGTTTTATTTTGGCGGATTTGGCAACAGAGGAATTGATAATGATGAGATAAGGCAATATCGTAAAGTTTTCCGATTTCCCGGTATTCCAATTTACAGTCTTGATTCGGATAGATTTCTTAAAAGTATTGATTGAAAATGATTTTCCACCGGTAAGATTTGGTAATTTGGCTATTGGAGATCAGTTTATAAATCATATTGATTTTGCTAGTTTATTCGCAAGGAATGGTGACTAAAAATTCAGTATCTTGGTAATTATTGGATAGATTTAGGTGCACAGTTAGATATTAAACTGAAGCATTGGTATAATTTGGAATCTACCTTTTCCATGGGAATTGCAAAAGCATGGTCTGATAAGATGACCGATTGGGAGTGGTTTCTATCTCTTAAATTGTTGAGAGATTGATTATACTTTGAAAAGAAAAATTATAAAGCGAGATACTTTTATAATTGATTTATAAATAAATGAAATTTTCCGAATTTAAAAAAAATATTGATGACGGGATAAAGAATACTGTTTCCGATGAAGAATCATCTGAAAAAGTAAAACACCTGGAAGCAATCCTTAATATAGCCAACACAATAAACCGTTCGCTTATTATTGAAGATGTGTTGGAACTGGTTTTAAAGAATGCAATACGGCTTACAAATTCTGAAAGAGGATTTATTGTACTGCAGAATGCCCAGGGTAATCTCGATTTTAAAATTGGTTTAGATTCCGAAAACAATCCCCTTCCAGAAAACCTATTTCATATTAGTAACTCTGTGGTTGAAGATGTGTTTTACCACGGTCAATCAATTTTTATTGAAGGTGCACAAAGTGATGCAACTTACGATCCTTCAAAAAGTATTTTAAAGCTCGATCTTCAAACTATCCTCTGCTCACCACTTATAACCAATGGAAAAAAAATAGGTGTTATTTATGTTGATAGTAAATATCTTCAAAAGATAAAAGTTAGAGAAATAACAGGCACCTTCGAAATTTTAGCCGGGCAAGCCGCAACAGCAATAAGGAATGCACAATTGTACGATGGACAGGTAAACGCCTACAACGCTTTACAGGAAGCTAACAACCAGCTTATACAAGCAGAAAGAAAAGCACTAAAATCGAGTATTGATTCTGAGATTGGTCAATCGCTGCAAGGGCTTGTTCATCTTGCTTTGCTGGAAACCGAAAGTACGATGAGGATGATTGAAAAATCACAACCGGAGTATGAGCAGACTACGGGTAAAACCGATTCGGTTCTTTTCGATAGATTAAAGCTGAAATCAAAAGTTGCGATTGACAGTATCAGGAATATTCAAAAGTATGCTCAGGTTTTGCTCGAAACTTCAATAATAAATTTAAATAAAGATAGTGGAGACCTTAACAGAACAATTCAATCGGTAATCAAATACTTAGTTCCGATGAAGAAGTATGCCTCTTTAACATTTAAAAACGAACTGAATAACCTTCCCCTGTGTAATTATGATTCGGAACAGATACAGCATTTACTAGTTCAGCTGTTTACCAATAGTGCCGATGTAAAAAAGGATGCAACTATTTTAATTAAATCTTATTCCCGTGATGATAAAATTTATGTTGAAGTTGAAGACGATGGTCCTGGTTTCCCTCCAGGTATGAGTACAGATTTTGTGGCTGCTGAAGGAACTAAAAACGGTGGCTATGGTTTGTTCCTCTGTAAAAGTATAATTGAAAGACACAACGGCGAAATTAAAATTCTTCACAGGCAAAAAGGAGCTGCTGTACAATTTATGTTACCGCTAGAGTGATTATGTCTGATTCTTTAATTATATATCTGCAACTATTTTACTCCTCCTTGCGTTTCCCAATACAGGTGCTTGATAAGGATGGGAGAATAGTTTTTGTTAATGAACTATTTACAAGTCAATGGGGATATTCACTTTCAGAATTAAGAGAGTACTCTGCTTTCAGAGATAGAGAATTGGAAAAAAGGGGTATGCAAAAAACAATTAAAGAAGTTTTCGAACAAAAAAAATACTCATCAATTACTAACTACTCTGATTCCCTTCTAATTAACCGTGATTCTGCTGTCCCTTTGCTGCGAACAAACATTTTCCCACTTTCCTTCGAGGGTGAGGATTATGTTGTTTTACTTCACGAAGACCAGACAGAAATGATTTTGGCAGAAGAGGAAATTAAAAAAGCCAGGGATGCCAATAAAGAATCTGAACGTTTAAAAAATACTTTTTAAATGTTCTTTCGCACGAACTTAGAACTCCGCTTAACATAATTCTTGGTTATTCAACTATTATTAAAGAAAACCTTAAAGATAAAATTAATAGCGAAGATATAGTCTATTTAGATAATCTGTATTCAGGAGGCGAAAGACTTTTCAAAAGTATTACGCAAATGCTGGAATTTGCACAGATTGAAGCCGGCAAATTTCAATTAAACATTGATACTTTCGATCTGCAAAGTGTCTTCAATCATTGTATTATTCCTTATAAGAAAAAAGCTTTAGAGAAAAATCTCGATTTTAAAACAAACTTTGTTGATGATAGTGTGTTCGTAGAAGTTGATTTGCAATGTGCCGAAAGTGTTATAAATAATCTGCTGGATAATGCGGTTAAATTTACACAGCAAGGCTTTATTGATGTTGAAGTTGGGCTGCTAAAGGATAAAGGACTTGCCATTTGTAAATTGAAGGATACAGGCACTGGAATTTCAACAAAATATTTAGACCATTTGTACCAGCCGTTCAGCCAGGAAGACCTTGATGTCGGTAGATCTTTTGAAGGAAACGGGCTTGGGCTTGCATTATCAAAAAGATATATAGAAAAAATGGGCGGCTCACTACTTGTTGATAGTATTAAGGGAGTTGGTACAACATTTACATTCACACTTCCGCTTGCAAAGCAGGCGAGAGTTACTCATATTGAAAAAAAGCCTGAAGAAACTAACGGCGTTTCTAAAATACTTAATGCTTGATGATGCGGGAGAATCGTACGATTTGATTAAAGCATTCTTAAAGGGTGCCTACGATATTTCGGTTTATAACTACAGGAACTTTAATGAAGAACTTGTTAAAGAGAAAAATTACCAGCTTATTGTTTTTGATATAACAAAAAACTTTTGGGACAGGGGTTTGGATCTATGTAAACGGGTTAAAAAGAATGATTCAGCTAACAGACCAGTTGTTATTCTTTCCAGTGAATTTATGAATGAAAAGATACAGCAGTTTTATAATGCCGGAGCCGATGAGTTCCTTGTAAAACCCTTTTCAAAAAGTGATCTTGTTAGTCTTATAGAAAAGATAACTGCTTAAACAATTCACATTTGCCTTTCTATTTTCTATTTTCATTTAAAAAATTACAAGTTACTGCAGCTTCTTCAATCTATTGCTTAACAGGTGCAACTGTTAAATTCTATTCTTATTTTTATTAATGAAAAATAGAATTATTAAAATCTGTTTTTCAGTTATTAAAATCTATCATCATCAAATTAAGAAATGAATGAATCTGCGAGAATTCAGAAAGAGAATAAAAGAAAAATCTAACAAACAGCAAGCAAAATCATTGCAGTGGTTCTTTAAAACCGGTGCGGGAGAATATGGAGAAGGTGATGTTTTTGCAGGAATTAAAATGCCTGTGCAAAGAAAAATTGCGAAGGAATTTAAAAACCTGAGCTACAATGATATTAGAGAACTGGTGGGTTCAATAATTCATGAAGAACGAATGATCGGGCTTTTGATGTTGCAGGGTAAGTATGAAAAAGGAGACGAAAAAGAAAAGGAGAAAGTTTTTAAATTTTATATTCGAAACAGGAAAGGAATAAATAATTGGGACCTGGTAGATATATCTGCTCCTAAAATTGTAGGCGAACATTTGGTAGAACGGGATAAAAAATTGTTGTACGAATTTGCACGTTCAAAAAATTTATGGGAGCGCAGAATAGCAATTTTATCTACTTTTACTTTTATTAGAGCGGGAAAATTTGAAACCACTTTTAAAATCTCAGATATTCTATTAGATGATAGTCATGATTTGATTCATAAAGCAGTTGGCTGGATGTTAAGAGAAATTGGAAAGAAGGATTTAAATGCTGAAGAAAAATTTCTTAAACTACGGTATAAAAAAATGCCGCGCACAATGCTTCGTTACGCAATAGAAAAATTTCCTGAAGTAAAAAGAAGAAAATATTTATTAAGTAAAATTTAAGAGACACAAAATGAAGGACAGAACTAATATTTCGAGCGGCGCTATCTGGGAAGACGAAGTTGGATATTCCCGTGCTGTAAAAATTGGAAAATTTGTAGAAGTTTCAGGTACATCTGCAATCGACCGAGATAAAATTATTGCACCTAACGATCCGTATCAGCAGACTAAGTTTATCATCCGAAAAATTGAAAGAGCAATAAATGAAGCAGGCGGCTCTCTTGAAGATGTTATCAGGACGAGAATTTATGTAACTAACATCAAAGATTGGTCTGCTATTGGAAAAGCGCATGGAGAGTTTTTCAGGAATATAAAACCTGCGACAACTATGGTTGAGGTTAAATCTTTAATTGATCCTAATTTTGTTGTAGAGATTGAGGCAACAGCAATCTTACCTGAAGAATAAAACCATTGTTAGTTTAAAGTTTTTCCAAATAATGTTGCATACATTATCCGGTAAATATCGGTATTATCTGTTTTACCTTTCATCAGTCCGGCATTAAGTCCTTCAGCTTTAGCTACAACAGAGCCACAAACATCTCCGTAAGATGACCAGGCAACTGAAAACGGAAGAGTATTTCCTGATTTATCAGGGGCAGAAATGAAAGGCGGAGTTCCCTGCCCATCCCTTCCATCTAATGGGGCACCATTATTATCTGTTAACGGAAGTGGCAAATCCGGGTTCATACTTTCAGCTGTAAATCCACGTAATTCCAAACCTCCTGCCTCGCTATCTGCTGCAGTTATTAATAATGTGTTAGAATTCTGCAACAGGAAGTTGTATGCAATCCCAATTGCATCATCGGCTCGTTTTAAAGCTTCAAAGAATCCATTGGCATTGTTACTATTTCCAAAATTATCTGTACCCTCTTCTTCAACTACAAGAAAGAAATGTCCTTCCTTTTTAGATAAGAATTTTATTGCCGCCTCAGTCATCTCAGCTAAAGTAGGTGCAGTTGTTTTATAGTTTGGCAAACTAAGTTTGTTAAGTTCCTCTTCCGATTTATCATTAAAAGTATGATGAAGAGCAAATACACCAAGGACTTTTTCCACATCTTCGGGTAAGTTTAACAATTCCTCCCTGTTATAAACAATATAATATCCGTTTTTCTTAGCGCTTTCAATTAAGTTTAATCCATCTTTTCTTTTGCCGGGACCATGCCTTCCCTCAACTCCTTTGGGAATTAAAAGCTGCTCTCCGCCCGAAAGTATTAAATCAGCACCCGATTCTATAATTTTTTTTGCAATATCTTCATCATTGTCCCTGGAAACATCGCTGGAAACAAAAACCCCGCTACCGGGTTCAACTATAGTACCTGAATTAATTATTCCGATATTTATTCCATTATCTCGGGCTTCCATCATTATGCTATTATTATAGCCGGAAAGAGAAGATAAGGGTTTCGTTCCATCCATACCGTAAGAATCATAATGAACTTTGACACCGTAGGCATGGATAGTGGCACCCGCTTGCGAAGAGGCGGTAAGAGTGTTCTTTGTGTGTCCCTGGTACAAACCAATATGTGTAAGCTTATCCCAGTTTAATGTTCCATCTGTTCCGTAGCACAGAATCCTGATTGCATTCCATGTAGCCAAAGAAGTTCCATCGGGATGAATAAAAATTACGTTACCTGTAGGTATATCTTGGGCACTCGTGGTGTTGATCCTTAGTACACTAACAGTTAATAATACCAAAACTAAAACAATAAGTGCTGCAGTAAGTGAGCGCATCTAAATTCTCCAAGGGTAAAAAAATATTTTATGGAAAAATAAATATGATAATTTCCTATCAGAAATAAAATTGCATGCTGCTATTTTTATCTGGTATTTTTTGGTTTGATCTAAATACTATAAATTAGTTTTTACTTAGAACTATTTTGTAATATTCAGATACAATCTTAAATTTAACTCCAAATTTATTATAAGATGCAATAGAATGTTATGGATGAAAAAGAACAAAACGTTGTAAATAACAAATCATCAATCTTTTTTACTGATGGTAAAGCTCCTGATTCATATTCAATCTCAAATCAATTTGCCGAAAATCTCGAATTCAGATTGGTAAGAGATAGAATTACTGCTTCCGGCGATGATGCCTATTTTGCTCTTTCCCTGGCAGTAAGAGACCGGCTTGTAAGAAAGTGGCTTAGAACACAGCGGCAATACTACCAGCAGGATGTTAAAAGAGTTTATTACTTATCACTGGAATATTTGATGGGAAGATTGTTGGGCAATGCGCTTATCAATATGGATTATTATGATGAGTGTTATAAAATTCTTAAAGAGGATGGCTACAGCTTAGAAGAGATAAGAGATTTTGAACATGATATGGGTCTGGGTAATGGTGGACTTGGTCGTCTTGCTGCCTGCTATCTCGATTCGATGGCAACTCTTGAATTACCAGCATTTGGTTACGGCATAAGATACGAGTACGGAATTTTTGAGCAGGAGATTGAGAATGGTTTCCAGGTTGAGTATCCTGATAACTGGTTAAGTGATGGAAATCCCTGGGATATTATGAGGAGGAGACTCGAGTTCCGCGTTAAGTTTTATGGAAAAACAAGAAAAGTGGAAACTGAAAACGATGAATATAAATTTGAATGGATAGAGACAGAAGATGTATTAGCTATGGCTTATGATGTTCCTATTCCTGGTTACGGTAACAATACAGTTAATAACCTTAGGTTATGGGAAGCTAAAGCTTGTAAAGATTTTAGTTTTAAAGATTTTAATGCTGGCAATTATGTAGCAGCGGTTGCAACTAAAACCGATTCAGAAACCATTTCAAAAGTGCTCTATCCTAACGATTCATATCGGGAAGGTAAATTTTTAAGATTGAAACAACAGTACTTTTTTGTATCTGCAACTCTTCAGGATATTATACGGAAATACAAAATTAACCATGACACATTTGATAATTTTGCAGATAAAACTGCTATACAATTGAATGACACTCATCCTGTTATAGCAATTCCTGAACTAATGAGGATTTTAATTGACCAGGAAAACTTTAGCTGGGATAAAGCATGGGAAATTACATGTAAAACTTTCGCATATACAAATCATACAGTAGTTCCGGAAGCTTTAGAAGAATGGTCACTGCAGCTGTTTGAAGAGTTGCTTCCAAGACATATCCAGATTGTCCACGAAATTAACCGGAGATTTTTAGAATACGCAAAAGAAAACTATACAACCGATGAAAAGATTTTGGCAGAATTATCAATTATAAAAGATGCACCGGAAAGAACTGTAAGAATGGCGAATCTAGCTATTGTTGGAAGTTTTGCTGTTAACGGTGTTGCAGCTTTGCATACAGAGATTATCAAGACAAAGATATTCTATCATTTTAATAAAATATACCCGGGAAAATTTATAAACGTTACAAATGGTATTACACCCCGAAGATGGTTAAAAACAGCAAATCCTTTCTTATCCAACATTATAACCGATAAAATTGGCGATGCATGGCTTAAAGATTTGGAAAAATTTAGACAGCTTGAATCTTTTGTTGATAATGAAGCTTTCTTAGAAAGCTGGAGGAGCGCTAAATGGTTCAACAAAAAATTACTAATTGATTATATAGAAAACGAGCATGACATAACGATTAATCCTGAATCAATGTTCGATGTACAGATAAAAAGATTTCACGAATACAAGCGCCAGCTTTTAAATATTTTTCATGTTATTACTCTGTACAATAGGATTAAGGAAAATCCGAATATTAAAATGGTACCGCGTACTGTTATTTTCGGAGGTAAAGCAGCTCCTGCTTATTTTATGGCTAAGCTTATAATCAAACTTATTAATTCTGTTGCAGATGTAGTTAATAACGATACTGATGTGGGAGATAAATTGAAAGTTGTCTTCCTTAAGAATTATTCTGTTACACTTGCAGAAATAATTATTCCCGCTTCCGATTTATCCGAACAAATTTCTATGGCTGGACTGGAAGCATCGGGTACAGGAAATATGAAGTTTGCACTTAACGGGGCACTAACAATTGGAACGATGGACGGCGCTAATATTGAAATTAGAGAAGAAGTGGGTGAAGAGAATATTTTTATTTTTGGCTTACTAGCAGATGAAGTTGTTAAGCTTAAAGAAAAGGGGTACAACCCGCTTGAGTACTATGAGGGTAATAAGGAACTGAAAAAAATAATTGATATGATAGGTTCTGATTATTTTAGCGCCAGCGAACTCGGGATTTTTAAACCGATTGTAGAAAAACTACTAAACGATGATTATTACTGTCTGTTTGCTGATTATCAGTCTTATATTGATGCCCAGGATAAAGTAAGCGAATTATATATGAATACGAACGAATGGACAAAGAAAGCAGTACTTAATGTTGCACGCATCGCTAAGTTTTCAAGCGACCGCTCGATTAAGGAGTATGCTGAAAAAATATGGAAGGTTGAGCCGGTTAAAATTATTACTAGCTAATATTGCAATCCTATTGTTCATCTAAATAAAAAACACAATTTTGCTAAAGCAGAAATTTAAAACTAAACATAGAAGAAAATGAGTTACGAAATTAATCCCAAAGTTAAAATTGGACATATTCACTTAACTGTTTCCGATTTGGAAAGATCAATTGAATTTTATTATGAAATGCTTGGGTTTAAAGTTACAGCAAGATTTGGATTTACCGCAGCTTTTCTTTCCTCTGGAACGTACCATCATCATATAGGATTGAACACCTGGGCGGGTGAAGATGTGACACCTCCTCCACCGGGACATTCAGGGCTTTATCATTTTGCAATTTTATATCCGGACAGGAAAGAGCTTGCAAAAGCTTTTAAAGTTCTGTGGGAAAAAAAATACCATATTGAAGGTGCTTCTGATTCAGGAATTTCAGAATCAGTGTATATAAAGGATCCCGATGGAAACGGGATTGAATTATATTACGACCGGGCACGAAATGAGTGGCCCATAGATGGAGATGGAAATTTAGTTCATCTTACTAAAGCGCTCGATCTTCCGGATCTCCTTTCTGAACTAAATAACACATAGGATGTTTTGAATTTATTTAATATTTGAGTAAATTTAACATATTAAGTAAGTAATTACGTAATTGGTAACATAAAGAAATGAATAATTTGATCAAGAATAACTCTTTTCTATTTGGGTCCCGGTTAAAAATTATAGGAAAAAATATAACCTCACAAGTAGGGAAAATTTGCAAGGATTATAAAATAGATGTTGAAACAAGATGGATTCCGGTAATCTCCGCACTTTATGAAAAAGGCGAACTTAGTGTTCAATCACTGGCTGATTATTTAGGCATTTCGCATCCTGCAGTTGTTCAGTTAACAAAGCAATTGATGCAAAATGGATTCATCAAAACAGAAATGCTTTCGGCTGATAAGCGCGTTACAATTATCAGCATTACTGAAAAAGGCAGAGAAAAATATGAATTGCTTAAGCCAGTGCTGAATGAAATTGAATCATCAATTAATTTTCTTCTTGGTGAAACTGGCTATGATGTGATGGACGTAATATCGAAACTTGAGAACTCCTTTGCTTCAGAGAAGTTGATAGGAAATATTTCCGACAAGATGAAAGAAAAGCAATTTCGTGAAGTTAAAATTGTTCCTTATCATAAAAAGTATAAAAACCATTTTAGAAAACTTAATATAGAGTGGCTTGAGAAATATTTTACAGTTGAACCTACATGATAAGAAAATAATTGATTCGCCGGAAGAGGAAATAATTAATAAGGGAGGTGAAGTATTTTTTGCACTCCTTAATGATGAAGTCATTGGAACTTGCGCTGTAATAAAAGTTGATAGAAAGACTTATGAACTAACAAAAATGGCTGTTACAGAAAAAGCGCAAGGAAAACAGGTCGGTAATAAGCTTGGTTTAACAGTTATCGGATTTGCAGTATCAAAGAGAGCTAAAAAATTAGTTCTCGATACAAATCATAAGCTTACTGCGGCAATTCATCTTTACCGTAAACTTGGGTTTGTAACAATTCCCTATGAATATGATAACAAGTATAAGAGAGAGTTAATCAGAATGGAGTTGAATCTGAGATAATTTTATTTTTACTTTGACCGTTCAATTAAATATATAAAAGAGAAAATAGATTATGTTCGAATATTTAAGAAAAACTTTACTGCAGGATAAAATGCAGAATAGCTCGCCTGAATCTGTTGAAAAAAGAGAGGATAATCATCATAAAAAACTACAGATAGCAACTGCAGCTTTGTTTGTTGAAATGGCTAAAGCGGACGGGAATTTTTCTGATGAGGAACGAGAAAGAGTAATTCACATTATGCAGAACACATTTAATCTTGATGAAGATTGTGTTCATGAATTAATTGAACTATCTGAAAAGAAACTTGAAGAAAGTACAAGCATTTATGAATTTGCCTCAATAATAAATAAAAATTTTAGATCGCGAAGAAAAACATGAGCTGCTTGAAGATCTCTGGAAGATTATTTACGTAGATGATAAACTGGATAAGTACGAAGACCGGCTTGTTAAAGTAATTGGCGGTATGCTAAATGTCGATCATAAAGATATTATAAATGCAAAACTGGTTGTTAAGGAACAATTGAAACGTGGATAATCACTTTTTACAATTCCTGCTCACTTCTAACTGTTTTGTCCCCAACTCTTTAAAATATCCATTATTAAACAGGATGAAAGAGGAGTGCGTTCCTTTTCCTTCCGCCATTTATGAAGCTTATATCCCAAATGCTGCCCGATCAGAAATGCAGAAACCATAATTGGATAAGTAATTAATTCAAAACCGATGCCTGAGTAAATTCTTAAAAGGACTATAAAAGGTATTGGTAAATGGATGGATAAAAACCACTGAACAGAAAACTTTTTGGTATTTGCCCGCCAGTAACCAAAGGGGACATTGAAAATTAAATCACTAAAAGCTGCGAGTAATAATATCATATATCCTTTTATCAGAGTTTTGAGGCGAAAACATAAATAAAAACATTATGCTCAGCAAGGTAGATATCGTCCTTTGTGATATTATAGATTTAGGAATTTGCCATTAACTCATCAATGCTGCGATAGAAGCAGTATTTACAATATCATCAACACTACAGCCTCGGCTAAGATCGAAAAACGGTTTGTTTAATCCTTGCACCATTGGACCTACAGCTTCGGCGCCACCAAGCCGCTGTGCTATTTTATAGCCAATATTTCCGGAATTCAGATCGGGGAATACCAGAACATTTGCATTTCCCGCAACAGTGCTGCCGGGTGCTTTCTTCATCCCGATGGAATCAATTATTGCTGCATCGAATTGCAATTCTCCATCAACTTCTAAATCAGGTCTTTTATTTCTTATAAGTTTTACTGCATCAATAACTTTATCAACACTTTCGTGCTGTGCACTTCCTTTTGTTGAAAATGAAAGCATTGCTACACGCGGTACTTCGCCAATTAAATTAAGGTGGTTATCTGCTGTGGATATTGCAATATCAGCAAGCTGGTTTGCATCAGGATCGGGAACAACTGCGCAATCTGCAAAGCTGTAAACTTTTTCCGGAAAGATCATCAGGAAAAAACTTGACACAATTGAAATTCCTTCAGGTATCCCCACGCATTGTATTCCCGCTCTCATTACATCAGCAGTTGAAGCCGAAGAACCAGCCACGCTGCCGTCAGCCATTCCTTCTTTTACCATCATTGCTGCAAAAAATAAATCTCTTAAAACTGTCTCGCGTGCTTTTTCAACAGTAACCCCCTTATGTTTGCGCAAGTTAAAATAGAGGTTTGTAAAATCACTTAATTTATCAGAGGTAGAAGGATCAATCACTCTTATTCCTGTAAGATCAACATCCATCTTTTTTGCATCGCTGCGTACCCGGTCATCATTACCAAGAGTTATTACAGATACTATCTTGTCATGGGCTAATATTTGAGCCGCCTTTAAAACCCTCTCATCATGCGATTCAGGTAAAACGATTGTTTTATTTAGTTTTATTGCTTTATTCTTTATTTCTTCTATTAACCGGTTTCCCATATAAATCTCCACAATTTTAAAATCGAAAAAACAAAATTACAAAATTCTTATCTGAAAATTGTTTTTAGTAATCTATTCAATATTCTGCTTTCATCTTCAATACAATTCCTGCTTAGTAATTCAATCAGTCAACTGGGACCAACATAATCAATTTGTTCATGTTAAATGATTTGAGTCCTAAAAAAAACTGTAAAAATTGATTTTTGATAATAAAACCAATACATTCACAACCTTAATTTTACTATGATTGCAGAAAATCTAAAGATATTAAACGAACAGATTCAAGCTAAATGCAATGAGTTAAATCGCAGATCGCAGAGGAGATTAAACTTATTGCTGTTTCGAAAACGTATGGTGTTGATGCAATCAATAATGCAAATGATTTGGGACATACAGATTTTGGTGAAAACAAAGCACAGGAATTAAGAGATAAGTATGAAACTTTAGGTGATAAAGTTACCTGGCATTATATAGGTAACTTACAGCGTAACAAAGTAAAATATGTTGTAAAAGCTGCTTCCTTCATTCATTCGGTTGATTCAATTACTCTTGCAGATGAAATAAACAAACAGGCAGCTAAATTAGGTAAAGTGCAGAAGATATTGCTTGAAGTAAAAACATCTTTTGAAGAGAGCAAATCTGGGGCTGAAGGAGAAGACAATTTAACAGAACTTGCCCGGCATTGCGGATCTCTTGAGAATATTAAGTCTTATTGGTTTGATGACAATGGCTCCCTTTACAGATGATGAAAAGATTATCAGGCAAAGTTTTAGCGAATTGCGTAAATTAAAAGATAAATTAAACGGTTATGGATTTAACTTAAGTGAACTATCCATGGGAATGACAAACGATTTTGAAATAGCTATTGAAGAAGGTGCTACTATGTTAAGAATCGGTTCAGCTATTTTTGGAAAGAGAAAATATACCAAACAACAGGAGCAGTTATGAAACTTTCTCCCCTACTAATTAAAAAACAGGAATTTACTAAATCACTAAGGGGATTTCGATCCCGAAGAAGTGCAGGCGTTCCTGGATAAAATTGCAAGTGATGTAGATTCGCTTATCCAGGAAAACGAAAGTTTAAAAGAAGAAGTTGAATCTCTTAACGAGCGTGTTGCTGAATTCCGGAGTATAGAAAAAAACTTGCAAAGCACTTTGCTTAAGGCACAAGAATCATCTTCCAAAGCATTTGAATCTTCAAAGAAACAAACCAACCTGATGATAAAAGAGTCAGAAATTAAGGCTTCACAAATACTCGAAAATGCAAAGCAGGAAGCAAATGATATTCGAAATTCGGTAATAAATTTAAGGGAAGAAAGAAATTTAATTGTTGCCAAATTAAAGGCGATTGTAAATTCTCAGGCACATCTTTTAGAGAGCAAAGTGAAGGATGCCGGGGATGAACCGGTTCAACCGAAAAAAACTGAATCGCAGGAAAATGTTGATATTGATGTAGATGATATTGTAAACAAACTTCTCTAGAAAAGATTATGAGCGACTTAACTAAAAAAATAAATGAAACAATTGAAATTATAAGGAAGTTTAGCAAAGAAGAATATCCTGTGGGAATAATCCTTGGTACCGGCTTAGGCGGACTTGTAAAAGAGATTGATGTAAAACACGAAATAGATTACGAAGACCTTCCGCACTTTCCTCTATCAACTGTTGAATCGCATCATGGCAAATTAATTTTTGGAACTATTAATGGTAAAAACGTAGTTGCAATGCAGGGCAGGTTTCATTACTACGAAGGTTATTCGATGAAACAGATAACTTACCCTGTAAGAGTGATGAAATTCCTTGGTGTAAAAACTTTACTGGTTTCAAATGCTTGTGGAGGAATGAATCCTGCTTATAAGCGGGGAGATATTATGCTGATGAGTGATCATATAAATCTTCTCGGTGATAACCCGCTCATCGGAAAAAATGAAGATGACCTTGGACCACGTTTCCCTGATATGAGTGAGCCATACAGCAAGGAACTGATTGAATTAGCTGAAGAACTTGCGTCTGGAAAATAAAATTAAAGTTCAGCGGGGAGTTTATGTCGCTGTTCCTGGACCAAATCTTGAAACAAAAGCTGAGTACAGGTTTTTAAGAGCTATTGGAGCAGATGTGGTTGGAATGTCTACAATCCCAGAAAACATAATTGCAAATCATATGGGAATGAATGTTTTGGGCGTAAGCATTGTAACAGATGAATGTTTTCCAGATTCCTTAAAACCGGTTAACGTTGAAGAAATAATTGCAACAGCTATGAAAGCTGAACCTAAAATGACTTTGATATTGAAAGAAGTAATAAAGAGAATACAATGATAAAAAATGCATTGATCAATTACTCGATTCCCACTTTGCTGGGACTGCTTATCTTTTCATCAAACTTTCTTAACACAGACCTTTTCAATTTTGGCGAACAAAATTTTGCAGTTTGGTTTGTGCTATCGGTTTTTTGCTTTGCCAGCGGTTGGTACATTAACCGTACACTTGGCTGGCATCATGGTGGCAAAGTAATATTCGCGGTTATTGTTTCCGTAACCACAGTTAGCATGCTTCTTATTATGTTTTTTAGTGATTACTTTAGCGCGAATGAATTACTTACCGAAAACCTGATCTTATTCAGCTTACGAAACATAACTCTTGGCGCTATGGGAATTTTTGGAATGGCTATACAGGAAATTCTTGCAGGAGAAAAACAAGCTTTAATACTTACAGAAAAAGTTAAACTCTTAGAAGCTTCAGCGGGAGATACGAAGAAGGAAGCTGAATTAGTATTAAGAGAAGCATATATAAAATCTGAAAAGATAATTTTTAATGCTGAAGCAAATGCAAAAAATACGCTGCTAAAAAAAGAACGAATTGAAAGCGAATTAAAAGAATTTATCCAGGCAGAAAGAGAATTGATTAAACGATACGAAGAGCTGTAACTGCCTGAAGCGAACTCAAGGATGATTATTATATAAATGTTTAAGCAAAATTTAGATACAGTTGGCTATCCCGAAATTGAGAAGGAAATACTCAAATTCTGGGAGGAAAATAAAACTTTTGAAAAAAGTATTTCTTCAAGATCCGCTGAAAAACCTTTCACTTTTTACGAAGGACCTCCAACTGCAAATGGTAAACCGGGAATTCATCATGTAATTTCCAGAACTATTGAAAGACCTAGTTTGTAGATACAAAACAATGCAGGGTTATCGTGTTGAAAGAAAAGCTGGATGGGATACGCATGGATTACCTGTTGAGATTGAGGTTGAGAAAAAGTTAGGGATAAAACATAAAAGTGAAGCAATTGAATTTGGAATTGAAAAATATAACCAGGCATGCCGCGATAGCGTTTTTACTTATTTAGATCTCTGGGAAAAAATGACTACGCGGATGGGCTACTGGGTTGATCTTGATTCTGCTTATGTAACTTTAACAAATAATTATATCGAATCTGTTTGGTGGGCACTTAAAATTTTATTTGATAAAGGACTTATCTACAAAGATTATAAAATCGTTCCGCAGGATCCTAAATCTGAAACAGTTCTTTCAGCGCATGAACTGGCTCTTGGTTACAGAGAAACAAAAGATCCATCTGTTTATGCACTTTTCAAACTAAAAAATTCTGACGAATATTTTCTTGTCTGGACAACAACCCCATGGACACTTATTTCTAACGTTGCCCTCGCTGTTGGACCAGAGATTGATTATGTGAAGATCTTAAATAAAGAGAAGAAAATTATTCTTGCCGAGGAACTCCTTTCAGTTATAGATGGTGATTATGAAGTTCTTGAAAGAGTAAAGGGAAGTGTGCTGGAAGGAATTGAGTACGAACAGTTATTTGATTATGTACAAGTAAATAAAAAAGCTTTTTATGTATGCGCGGCTGAATTTGTAAGCACTAAAGATGGATCGGGAATTGTACATATTGCTCCTGCTTTTGGAGCTGATGATTACGATCTTTCAAAGAAATACGATTTGCCAATGATGCAGCCAGTAACCCGAGGAGGATTGTTTACCGAAGAGGTTACAGATTTTGCAGGGCAGTTTGTTAAAGATGCTGATAAAGATATAATTTATAAGATGAAGCAGGAAGGAAAGCTTTATAAAAAAGAAACAATAACTCATACTTACCCGTTTAGCTGGCGTAACGAAGATGTCCCGGTAATTTATTATGCCCGCGAATCGTGGTTCATTAAAACTACCTCTGTTGCAGATAGAATGATAGAGCTGAATAAAACTATCAACTGGCAGCCGCCTGAAGTTGGTGCAGGTCGTTTTGGAAACTGGCTCGAGGAAAATAAAGATTGGGCTCTTTCGCGCGACAGGTTCTGGGCAACTCCTTTACCAATCTGGGTAAGTGATGATGGCGATTTGTTTGCCGTTGGCAGTATTGCTGAATTGAAAGATGGATTTATTGAAGAGAACGGCAAACGTAAACCTGTAAGCGAAATTGAAGAGATAGATCTTCATAAACCGTTTGTTGATAAAATTTTATTCGAGAAAGATGGAAAAATATTTAGACGCACTCCTGAATTAATTGATGTTTGGTTCGATTCCGGTTCTATGCCTTTTGCGCAATATCATTATCCTTTTGAAAATAAAGAGTGGTTCGAAAAGAATGCTTTCCCTGCAGATTTTATAAGCGAGGGAATTGATCAAACAAGGGGTTGGTTTTACACACTTCATGCAATTTCTTCAATGCTTTTTGATAGCGTTGCCTTTAAAAATATAATAGTTAATGAGCTTATCCTTGATAAAAAAGGATTAAAGATGTCTAAAACAAAGGGCAACACGGTGGATCCATTTATGCTCTTTGAAAAATACGGTGCAGATGCAACAAGATGGTACTTAATTACAAACAGTCCGCCTTGGCGCCCTACACTTTTTGATGAAGAAGGACTTGTAGAAGTTCAAAGGAAATTTTTTGGAACACTGTTAAATACTTATTCCTTCTTCGCTCTTTATGCTAACATCGATAAGTTTAACTACAATGAAACTCCTGTTACTTTTGAAAAAAGAGAGGAGATTGACAGGTGGATACTTTCACGGCTTAACTCTCTTGTTGATGAATATGAAAAACTTATGGATAGTTACGAAATTACAAAAGCTGCAAGAGCCGTATCAAGTTTTACTGTTGATCAGCTTTCTAACTGGTATGTAAGAAGATGCCGCAGGCGTTTCTGGAAATCTGAAATGAATGAAAACAAACTTGCTGCATACCAAACATTATATGAATGTCTTGAAACAATCTGTAAGTTAACTTCACCCTTTATACCTTTTCTATCTGAAGAGATTTATCAGAATCTTAACTCTGTAACCGGTAAAGAAAGTAATGAATCAATACACCTTTCTGAATACCCGAAAGTTGGGAAAACGGATAAAGAACTGGAACTAAAAATGGATATTGCCCAGAGAGTTGTTTATTTAACCAGGGCGATGCGCGCAAAGGAAAACCTGAAAGTAAGACAACCGCTTAAAAAAATAATGGTTGCTGTTGAAGCAGGTATGCGTGAAGCACTGGCTATGATGAAGGATGTTATACTTGATGAGGTAAATATAAAAGAGCTTGTTATTCTTGAAGATGATTCTGAAATCGTACAAAAATCTGCTAAAGCTAATTTTAAATCGATTGGTCCTCGTTTTGGCAAACAAGTTAAACAGGTTGCAGCAGCTATTTCTGCTTTAAGTAAAAACGAAATATCGAAACTGGAAGCAGGCGAGGAAATTCATCTTTCGATAGATGATTCTGAATTGACAATTACAAAAGAAGATATTATAGTAGTTAGTTCGGAAATAAAAGGTTGGGCAGTGGAAAGTGATAGCACAGTAACCGTAGCTATTGATAAAGAACTTGATGTGCAGCTTATAGCCGAAGGACTTGCACGCGAATTTGTTAACAGGGTGCAAAACATGCGCAAAGATGCAGGGTTTGAGGTAACAGATAAAATAAAAATCTATTATTCCGGCAGCGAACTGATTATTGATGCTGTTGAATCTTTCAATCAGTATATTACTAATGAAACTTTAGCTGAATGCCTGGAACACAATGGGAATGAAAACAAAGGATATAAACAGGATTGGGAGATTGGGGAACAAACATTTTCTATCAATATTGAAAAGATAAGTTTTTAAACATAGGAGTTAATGAAATGGCAAAGAAAACAACTAAGAAAAAAGTGACAAAAAAGAGAACGGCAGGTAAAGCCGGCGCTAAGAAAAAATCAACTGTAAAGAAACTAGCTACTAAAAAGGTAGCACCTAAAAAGAAAACAGTTGCAAAAAAAACTGTCAGTAGAAAAGTAACAACTAAAAAGAAAACTACTAAAGCATCTACGCCAAAGAAAAAAACAACTGCAAAAAAAGCTGTTGCAAAGAAAATTACTGCGACAAAAAAATCTACTAGTACCACAACCAGGAAGAAAGTTACAAAACCATTGAAAAAAACTACTGCTGTACGATCCAGAGTAAAGAAAGAAAAAACAATGGAGGACGTAATTTCAACTGCCGAAGCGCGCGCAAAAGCTATTAAAAAGATAAAAGGTTACGGTAAAAAAGATCTTGAACACTTCAAAAGTGTTATAATGGAGAAACGGGACGAAATTATTGAGCAGCTTCAAAATCTTAAAGAACAAATGTTAGATCCCACTACTGGCGAATATATAAATGAAAATTCTCCTTATTCATTGCACATGGCTGAACAGGGAACTGATGCAATGGAAAGAGAAAAAACTTTTCTGTATGCGCAGAGAGAAAATAAATTTCTTGGGCTACCTGGAAGATGCACTGAAAAGAATTGACAGCGGTACTTACGGTATTTGCGTTGAGTGTATTGAAGAACCACAGAATTTATGCGGAACCTGTCCGTTAATTCCTAAAGAAAGACTGGAAGCGGTACCACACAGCCAGCATTGTCTTCCAATTAAGCAAAGACAGGAGAAGAAGTAATAGCTTTTAAAGCTTTAAAATATATTTTAATATTTATTGCTTTATCGAAGGGAATGGATTTAGGTTGAAAGTAATTATTATTTCATTCCTGGTTCTTCTGGCAGACCAGTTTTCAAAACTTTATATCAAAGGATTCGCAATTCCTTTTTTCGAACCGGTAAATTCGGGGTTAAGCGTTGGGGAAAGCATTCCTTTATTCAATAATTTCTTACATATTACCCTGGTAGAGAATCCCGGGATGGCATTTGGTTTTGATCCCGGTTCAGATTTTAAATTGTGGATTTCATTATTCTCACTTATTGCCAGTGTTGGTTTGCTGGTTTACTTATACATCGTAAGAAATAAAGCACTAATATTAAGAGTTGCAATCGCTTTTATACTTGGTGGGGCAATTGGTAATCTTATAGATAAAATGTTTTACGGGTTGCTGTTCGATTATGCACCCTTGTTTTACGGCAGAGTTGTTGATTTTATAGACATGCGGTTATTCAGCATTTTTATTTTAAATAAATCGTATGGAGTTTATATTTTTAATTTTGCTGATCTTGCAATAACTGCCGGCATTATTAGTTTTATTTTATTTCTTTATAAACAAAGTAAGGAAAGCCAAAGAGTCTTAATTCCTGTTACTGATGAATTAAACTCAGAGCAAAAAAAATATTGAGAGTATTATATTTTACACTAGCAGTTTTAATAACCGACCAGCTTAGCAAGATTTATATCAAGGGTATAACCATTCCTTTTTTGAATTTAGAACTGGAAGGAATGTACTACGGTGAGTCTATTTCCGTCCTCGGTGATTTTTTCAAAATAACCTTTATCGAAAACCCGGGGATGGCATTCGGTTTCAATCCCGGTTCAGATTTTAAACTTTGGGTCTCGCTATTTTCGTTAGTTGCAAGCATTGGATTACTGGTTTATCTTTATTTAGCAAGGAAAAAATCACTTAGTTTAAGAATTGCCATTGCAATGATTCTTGGGGGTGCAATTGGTAATCTTATAGATAGAATGTTCTACGGAATAATTTATGATTATGCCCCTATGTTTTATGGAAAGGTTGTAGATTTTTTCGATTTCGATTTTTTCGATTTCTCTATTTTAGGACGCGATTACGATAGGTGGCCGATATTCAATATTGCTGATGCATCTGTTACAGTTGGGGTTTTAATTTTAATATTTTTCTACAGGCATCACTCTAAAGTTGAACCAGGTGAAGAAGAAGTAATTGAAAAAGAAACTGGAGATATAAGCGAGCAGGTTCCCGAAGCAAAGTTAAATGTTGAAAAATTGAATGAAGATGGTACAGCAGCAAATGGTGAAGCTGATAAAGGAAAAGAAATACCGATTTGAAGTACCGGAAGGAAAGAAGAAAGAACGTATAGACCTTTTCTTAACGAACTCCATTGAAAATGCCACCCGCTCTAGGGTACAAAAACTCATTGAAGCCGAACTTGTTACAGTAAATGGAAAGATTGTTAAGGCAAATTATAAACCGAAGCCCCACGATATAATTGAGGCAGTCCAACCTATTAGCCCGCGCCCCGAAAATGTTATCCCTGAAGATATTCCACTTGATATTGTTTATGAAGATGAATACCTGCTTGTTGTTAATAAGCCCGCTGGAATGGTTGCTCATCCCGCTTACGCAAATTATACCGGGACTTTAGTAAACGCCCTGCTTCATTATTCAAACAAGCTTAGCCATGCAAACCAGGCAGGCAGACCGGGCATTATTCACCGGCTGGATAAAGATACAAGTGGGTTGCTTGTAGTTGCTAAGGATGATTGGACACATGCAAAAATTGCTGAACAGTTTTCAAAGCATACTACAGAAAGAGAATATCATGCAGTCTGCTGGGGAATATTTCCCGATAGCAAAGGTGAAATATCACATAACATTGCACGGAGTAAAAAAGACCGCAAGAAATTTACTACTAGTCAGAGTGATGGAAAAACGGCTCTAACATATTATGAAGTGATGGAAGAATTTGAGTTTACATCGTATATAAAACTTAATCTCAAAACCGGCAGGACTCATCAAATCAGGGTTCATCTTTCCAGTATAGGTAAACCTGTATTCGGAGATGCTACTTATGGTGGCAGGCAAATAGTATATGGCTCTGAATTTCCGAAAATTAAAAGCAGGGTTCAAAACCTATTGAAGGAAATGTCAAGGCAGGCGCTGCATGCCAAATCATTAGGTTTTTTCCATCCTCACCTTAACAAAACAGTTAGCTTTAGTTCTGAATTACCTGATGATATGAATTTGTTAGTTGAAAATCTAAAAAGCACATCCTCCTAAATTGAATGCAATAATTATTTATATTTGCAATCACCTGATTTTTTTATTCAGTTATTATAAACTATAAAAAAGAAATGTTAACACTTTATAATTCCTTAACGAAGAAGAAAGAAGAATTTATTCCAATCGATCCGCATGAAGTTAATTTTTATATATGCGGACCGACAGTTTACGATTTCTTCCATATTGGTAATGCCAGAACTTTTGTTATGGCAGATATCCTGAGAAAATATTTGGATTATAAAGGATTCAAAGTAAAATTTTTAATGAACCTGACTGATATTGATGACCGAATAATTAAAAAATCGATTAGTGATAAAATATCTTATGATGAAGTTGCATCGAAATATTCCGAAGCATTTTTTGATGATATAAAGCGTTTAAAATTAAAACCAGCAGATCTATATCCAAAAGCTACCGCGCATATTGAAGATATTAAAACGATGATCAAAAAACTTGTGGATAACGGCGCGGCATATAGTGTTGACGGGAATGTTTTTTACGATGTAAACAAATTCAAGACTTACGGAAAACTAAGCGGTAAAAATACAGATGAACTGGAAGCTGGTGCAAGGGTTGAGATAAACGAAGAGAAGAGGAATCCACTAGATTTTTCTTTATGGAAAAAAGCAAAAGAAGGAGAACCTTTCTGGGAAAGTGAATGGGGAAATGGGAGACCTGGTTGGCATATTGAGTGCTCTGCGATGAGCTGCAGTCATCTTGGCGAAACTTTTGATATACACGCCGGAGGTAACGATTTAATTTTCCCTCATCACGAAAATGAGATTGCACAAAGTGAAGCCGCAAACGGCAAACAGTTTGTTAGGTATTGGATTCATTTCGGCTTCCTTAATATTAATAAAGAAAAGATGTCTAAATCACTTGGTAATTTTTTTACTGCCAGGGATGTACTTGATAGATATTCTGCTGAAGCGATTCGATTATTTTTCTCGCAGGCATATTACAGGGGACCTTTAGATTTTAGTGATGACTTGCTGGACGCGGCTGAAAAGGGATTGGAAAAGTTAAGAAACCTTACCGATTTAATTGTTGAGGAATTAAAGAAAAATCAGGATAGGGGAACAGAATCTGATTTCAATTTTGATTCATATGAAAAGAAATTTGCTGAAGCGATGGATGATGATTTAAACACGTCGCAGGCAGTGGCGGTCATCTTTGATTTTACTAAAGAAGTAAACCGTACGATTGCTGATAATGAAAACATAAACATTGAATTTTTTAAAAACGTAAAATTATTTCTGGATAAAACAGCGGTTGGTGTTCTTGGAATAATAAATTTTGATGTTGAGAATAAATCTTTGAGTGAAGATTTGGACATTAATTATATTGAACAAAAGATTGCAGAACGAAGATTCTGCAAAAAATGAAAAGAACTATGCACTTGCAGATGAGATAAGAGATGAATTAAAAGCCATAGGCATTGAACTGAAAGATTCGAAAGAGGGAACGACTTATAAAATTGTAAAATAGTTTAACAAAATTATGGTTTCATGGCTTCAAATTATTCTTTTTCAAAAATATTCCCAACCCCTAAAATATAATTTGGATCGAATGTTTTTTTAAGCAATCTCATCTTATCTACATTATCTGCACCGTACATCTCCACAAGATATTCTCTTTTGTTTTTGCCAACCCCATGCTCTGCAGAAAAAGTACCGCCAAGCTTAATCGCTTTATTACAAATAACTTTATAAAGCATTTTTCCTTTTTCGAACTCTTCTTCAGTCTTCGGCAACATATTAAGATGGAGGTGTGAGTTGCCAGCATGACCATAAATTACATAATCTAACTTTTCCTTTTCCACTTCAACCTTACTTGCATAATAGAAATCAATAAACTTATCATCAGGTACAGCAGCATCAGTTCCAAGTTTACGGAAATTATTTTTGTTCATATATTCATTAACGTTTACAGATATAGCATGCCTGAAATTGATAATTTGCACTTTATCTTTGTCGGTCATTGCAAACCAAGCTTCATCTTCTTTCCCGTCGTATTTTAAAAACAGGTTTATCCATTTTACCAATAAAGCTTCTTCATCATTACTGCAATGCTGCTCAAACCAGATTGCTGCTTCTGCATCAGCAGGAATATTTGAAAACTCTTTTCTTAAAAAATTAAGCGAGTTGTTATCGAAAAATTCTAATGCTCTTGCATCAATTCCATCTTCAGTCTTCAATTTGCGGGATTGGAAAGATTCATTTCTAGCTTCTGTTAAAAAATGTAAAGCACTTTTTTCAGAATTAAAAAAAAGCACACAGGAAATATCACTTAAAGGTAACGGAAGCAGTTTTAAGTTAAGTTTTGTAACTAGCCCAATCGTTCCTTCAGAACCAATAAATAAATCAATCGCGTCCATATTTTTTTTGCAAAAATATCCAGCAGCGTTTTTTGTGGAAGGCATTTCATAATCTGGCAGTTCAAGCTTGATTATTTTTCCTGCTGCAGTTTTTAGAGTTAGCAAAAAATCGATGGCAAAATATTCATTCCTCTTAAGCGTTAAAAGATCGCCATCTGGTAAAACAACTTCTAGTTCCAGAATATAATCTCTTGTTGATCCGTACTTAAAAGTTCTCGCTCCGGAAGCGTTTGTTGCAACAGTACCACCAATGAAGCAGCTTTTTTCAGTTGGATCAGGAGGATAGAAAAGATTTTTTTTGTTTACTGCTTTTTCCAGATCAGAAAGAAGCACTCCGGGTTGAACAACTGCGAATCGGTTTTCTTTATCAATATCAATTATCCTGTTTAACTTATCTGTGGAAATTACAATTCCTCCTGCCGGAACTCCTCCACCGGTTACACCCGTTCTGTTTCCACTTACTGTAACTGGAATTCTATTTAGGTTTGCTTTCTTTATAACCTGAACAATATCAGCAACAGTTTCAGGAAAATAAACAGAATCACAAAATCCCTTAGTGTTGGAAGCATCAACCAGGTAATTTTCTATTTCATCTATTTTAGTTTTTACAATCATAATCAGGTTTAAATTAGCAGAGAATAAATTACATATCCAAATTGTTTAATTATTATCAATCTCTCTTAACTTATAAAGATATTCTTTTTGTACATCCAATTTCGGAATACTCTCACCCTTCTTTTTATTGATGAGATTCATTCCTGTTTTCAAAAATAACTTGTCAACAGCATCAAACATATTTATTTCCGGGTATTCACTATCTCTAAGATGATGAATTAATTTTAGAGTTTTGAATCCATCAAACCAATTTAGCTTTTGGTAGTGAATCTGTTTGCTGTTTTTACTATTCTTTAATATCCTATCCCACTGTCCTGGAAATTTTCTTTGTAATAAAAAAACTTTCAAATCTTTGTTAATCTTACCGGCTTCGTCCATCAAAAGTTTTGTATCAATAATATTTTTATCATTAAATAATACTAGCCACTCTTTTAGAACATCAAATATAACCGGATTATTTAACAGAAATTCATTCCGGGAATTAGATAAATATCTTGTAATGCTCCTTCCTGTTCCAAAGGGAACACGCCATGAATGCCTTGAAGAGGGATAAACAGTTGTAGATATAATTCTATTAATTTTATAGTTTTTTGCTACTTTTTGTAGGAAGTAAAAATCTTCTGCTGCTCTTTTCTTATTCATCCCTCCAGCTTTAATATATGCGTTGTGATCAATAGTAAGTGTGGAACCGATTGTATGAAATGCATAAGATGAATTTGCATACTTTAAACCGAGAACATAATATCTTAAAAATATTTCATAAGGAATTACTGCTTCTGTAAGTTCATCCGTTCCTGAAACATCATGTGAGAAATTAATTGCAGCAGCAAACAGATTTTTATTGTTGAACTCATCAACAACCATGCAAAGATAATCCTCATCAACTTTACAGTCTGCATCAAGCCAAATCATTATTTTCTTTTTCTTAATCGAATAATCGAACACAGTTAATGCAAAATCCAAACCGATTTTTCTTGCATACCCAACTCCGCTAACTTTTTCGCTTAACTCTTTTCCTTTTGATGAGGCGTCAATTAAAGCAATATTTAAACCTGAATCAATGACTTGTCGTATAACCAAATTGTCAATATCTTTTTGTTGTATAATTGAGCGAAGCAGTTTCATACTTCTTTTATTCGATTCTACAACTTCATTACTGTTTGTTGGCTTATTGTTGATCACAAAAATTACGAGTGTGTTGAAAAAATAATCTGGTTTATTATTAACAAGTGAGGTTAGTAAAGTTTCCAGGTTTTCAAATTCAGCAATAGCTGGTACAACAATAGCATTACTTATTTCTTTTTTTTCAATCCATTCAAGATTCCAGGGATTGGGAGGTTGTCTTTTTAGGTATGCTTCAACAAGTTTAGGATAAGACGGCATTGTTAACCAGCTTTCCTGCAACAAAATTCTTTACTTTGGCGTAATCCACAGCATCAAACCAATTAATTTCCACACCTTCTTTTTCCATTTTTCTAAACCAGGTCATTTGTCTTTTTGCAAATTTGTGAATCGCCCGGTTTAATTCCTGGAACATCAGTTCGTAGTCAATTTCCGCTTCCAGGTAGAGAGATATGTACTTATACTCAAGTCCAAAGAATTTTAGTTTATCGTGAGTAATTCCGGAACTCAATAATTTTTTAACTTCCTCAATCATTCCTTCATCAAGCCGCTTTTTTAATCTCTTAGTTATTCTTCTTTTTATCTCATCCCGATCTGATACTTATTCCAATATTCAATGAAGTTATTTTTTTATCAATATTTTTACTTTTCTGATGTGCTTTTTCTACAAGGATGGCAGCAATAATTCTCTCCTTATGAACAAAGTCAGTGATGTTATGAAGTTTTGGACCCAGATTTAATAATATTTTTTTTAACTCCTCAACTGGTAAGATGCTCAATGATTCATAGTCCTTATCAGAGTAGTCAACTTCGGGAAGATGATAATTTTGTAAAACAGAACTGAGGTACATACCCGTACCACCAACAAGAAAAGGAAGTTTTTTTCTATTCTTAACTTCCCGGTGAGCTTTTATAAAATCATTTCTAAACCTGAAAAGATTATATTCCTCGGTTGGATCAGCAATATCAATTAAGTGGAAGGCAACATTCTTGCTTTCATATTCCTTAAGGTCTTTACCGGTTCCAATATCCATTCCCCTGTAAACTTGCCTTGAATCTGCTGAAATAATTTCGCCGTTAAATTCAGATGCAAGATGTGCAGCAATTTCTGTTTTGCCGGTTGCTGTAGGGCCCAGAATTGTTACAAGATCGTAATCCATTACTAATAAATATTTCTTGAAGAAGAATTAAGAAATGAAATAAGCTTAAAGTTCTTCAAAATCATTTTCTATGGGAAGACTTAAAATAAAAGTTGTTCCTTCAGAAGAACTTTCAAAACTGATTTTACCTTCATGAGCATCCATAATATTTTTTGCAAGTAATAATCCTAAACCTTCTCCGGCTTCGTTTCCTTCAGTAAAAAAGGGTTCGAAAATTTTATCCTGAATTTCCTCAGGAATGCCAGGACCTTCATCCCTGATATTTAGAATCATCCACCTGTCTGTAAGCTCGGTACTTAAATAAACAACTCCACCTTCCTGCGAAAAATCACAGGCGTTTTTAATAACCTGGAAAACAGCGGTATAGTACTTTGAGCGGTCTATATTTACTACAGTACCATCCCCGATCCTCTTGAACAGCTTAACTTCGCGCATCTCGCAATATTCCGATAGCAACTCAAGTAAATCATCAATAAGCTCACTAAAATGGGTTTTATTTGTTACGGTTCCAGAACAATTATTTGAGCAGCTAATTATAGAACTGGCAAGGTCTTCAATTGAGTGTGCCTGCTTTTGCAGCATTCTTATAACTTCATCCACATCTTCAGGTAGATTTTTTTGGCTCAATAAATCGGAATAATTATTTATGATTTTTAAAGGAGATTTGATATCATTTAAAATAAACTTTTCGAGCCGTGTGCTTAGCGATAATTTATCTTGTTTCAATAGCTCTTCGATTTCAGTTGCTCTTACAATTGCTCTCTCAATTTGTTTTGAAACCATTGTAATGTAAGTGATTTCGTCTTCAGTGTACTTTTTGCTCTCTCTACTCAAGACTAATACGGCAATAGTATCGCCACCTTCATTAATTACTGGAAAGTAGAGGATGCTTTTAAGCCGGGCACTTCCGGGCTGGTCAATTTTCGCAACAAAACGAGAATCATCAGTCGGTCGGTCGTAGTTAATAATCTTTTTCTGAAGAGCACAATTACCTGCCAGACCTTCGGGGAGGACAAAATTTTCAACAGTATAAGAATCGTCGTTTTCGATAAGTTTTTGCATTTCCGAAATTTTCTCATCTACAAGCAAAAGCTCCGCACTTTCTGATTGAGTTAATTCTGTAATAGATTTTTTTATTGCTTTTACAGTATCAATGAGTTTCATGCCACTGTAAATTCCGTCAATACACCCAAACACTTTCCTTAGTTGTTCCCTGTCCATCAGATCATTATCTTTTTCTTTTTCCTCTTCTAAAAATACTTCCTCTTCCTCGTCTTCAATATTTAGAACTGCATCATTTTGTTCAATTTTAAGATCCGTATCGCCAGCGTCAATCTCAAAATTAATATTATCAGGATCAATTTCTGAATTATCAATCTCCTGCGGTTGTGTCTTACCAAGGTTTAGGAGTAAACTCTATTTTTTCTCCAGGTGTTTCTTCCGGTATCTTCCGAAAGTGTTCCTACAGGCTTCTCTTTTATCCCGGCAATCTGGTTGTTCAGGACTTAATTCTGGTGCATTTTCAGTTTCAATGTTATCATTCCGCTCATTACTAATTGCTTTGTTGCTAGCTCTAAAACTTATTGGTTTGGAAGCGCCGTTAAATTTGAAACTCGATTTAACTTCGGAACTTGTCTTGGGTAAGTGTATCTCACCGTAATTTTCAAGATTAGAGTTTAAAGTTGGATTTCTTGCAATCAGTTTCCTGAAAAGTTTCTTTTCAAGTTTATATATAAGACAATTGCTGTTTGCAACTGCTGATGATATTCGACGGGTTTCATCAACAATTTCTTTTTCACCAAAAAAATCGTTAGAATTTTTATTGCTAACGTAACTTGCCCTTGGGTATTTAATCTTTACATCTCCCCTAAGCAGCAGATATAAATACTTGCTTTCGTCTCCGGCTTGATAGATGATCTCACCCTCTTTTAAGCGGGTAAAATTTTCCTGGTTAAAAAAAGATAAAATAAGTGCTTCGCTTACACCAGTAAGCAATTTGTTTACTGTTATTTCCTTAATGTTTCTGTTTTGCTGCATAAGATTAATGTATATTTATAACTACTTTTAAGGAATAATAAAGTTATAAGTATTTTCAGAGAATCACAAAATTGTAATACTCTTAATTAATTGAACTACTAAAAAAATGACCCCTAAACAGAATCCATATAAAAATACTTGCATCTTATCAAATGGATGAGAAAAAACTAATTGCAAATGCGCAATCCGGCGACAAAAAAGCTCTTGCACAGGTAGTTAAAAATTACGAACAGACTATCTATAATTTTGCTTTTAAAATTTGCAGAGATCGCGATAAAGCCGAGCAGATTATGCAGGAAACTTTTTACTCGATGATTAAATCTCTGCACCAGTTTGATGGGAAATCGAAATTGTCTACCTGGTTATACAGGATTGTTACTAATCATTGTTTAATGCTGGCAAGAAAAATTAAAAGCAGGCAGTTTGTTTCGATTGATGATGATGAAGGTTTGTTTGAAGAGAAGTTTACTGCAGATTGGAGTTCTATTCCGTATAAGGGGGCAGAGAATAAAGAATTAAGAGAAAAACTTGATGATGCAATTAAAAAACTTGCTCCCGAATACAGGATGATATTTTTATTACGGGATGTTGAAGGTCTCTCTACTGAAGAAACTGCACAGGTTACCGAACTTACAGTGCCTGCGGTTAAATCTCGTTTGCATAGAGCAAGAGCTTTTTTAAGAAAAGAACTTAATCAGGCATTTATAAAATGAGCAAAGAAAAAATAGAGTGCAAAGAAGTAATGAAGTATGTTTGCCAGAGTCTTGGCGATGACCTTAACTCTGAAAAATGCGCTGCGATTAAAGCTCATCTTGATGAATGCGAAGACTGTAAAAACTATTTTAAATCGGTTGAGATAACTATTGATTGCTACCGAAAGTACAACGTAGATTTACCTGAAGATGCTCATAATCGCCTTATGAAGTTTTTAGATTTAGAAGAATAAAATTATTCGCCAATTAAATACAAATCGTTTGTAATAAAAAAATAATAAGAGGAAAAAATGCCAGTTTTTGAGTATAAGTGTACAGAGTGTAATAATAAATTTGAAATACTACATAAATCATCAACAAACCAGCAAGAAGTAACCTGCCCGAAATGTAACTCATCAAAAAATAAAAAATTATTTTCCGCTTTCAGTGCATCGGTAGAGTCATCATCTTTTAGCGGAAGCAGCTGCGCTACCGGAAATTGCGGTATTCCTGAACCTGCACAAGGTGGATGCGCTTCAGGGATGTGTGGTTTAAATTAGACCATCAATCATATTCAAAAAGGATTAAATTGATTAGAATATTAACCATATTCTTCCTGGTTATATTCCTTTCTAATTCGTGTGCACAAAACGATCCGGAAACAACTATGAGTGTTGACCGAACTTAAAGAGAAACTGCAAAGTGACTCTATGCTTGTTCTACTGGATGTGAGAACTCCGGCTGAATTGGAAAGCACGCTGGGCAAAAATTGATGGTGTAATAAATATCCCGCTGCATGAGCTTGAAGGAAGACTGAATGAGCTGGAAGCTTACAAAGATTATCAAATTGCTGTTATCTGTAAAATTGGTATAAGATCTGGAAGAGCAACAGAGATATCTAATTAAGAAGGGTTTTAATGCAAAAAATGTTTTGGGCGGAATGACTGAATACCGTGCGGCTAATAATGGTGACGGAATAAAAATTAACTATTCCAAAGGTCTTTTTGTTTTTCTTTTTGGGATAAGTAGATTGTAATGGGAAATAAAATGTTGCAACACAACTAATTATTATTGCAGGAGTTTAACTTTACAATGCCCGAAAAAGATAAAATAAAAGTTAAGAAGAAGAAAAAACGGGTCCCCCTTCCTAAAAAACCTCCAAAGATTGAGGAGGATAAAAAAACATACAACAGGAAAAAAGAAAAAGATAAGCTTAGAAAAAAAAGAGCTAAGAAAGAGTAGATTTGTATGCCCAAAGCAACCGTTATTGCTGCGTTTTATAAAAAAATTAATTATCTGCAATTAGTACTTGCCGGATTTGAAAGACAAACTGAACAAAATTTTGAATTAATCATTGCTGATGATGGATCGCAGGAAGAAGTTGTAAATGAGATAAAAAAGATTTCCGCCAATCATTCATTTTCAATAAAACATATCTGGCATGAAGATAAAGGATTCAGAAAAAACAAAATTCTTAACAAAGCAATTACTGAATCTGAATCGGATTATCTTATTTTCATCGATGCTGATTGTATCCCCCATAGAGGATTTGTTGATGGACATCTGAATTATGCGCAAAAAAATTTACTACTTACAGGAAGACGCGTAAATCTCTCACAGAAAGTAACTAATCAACTAACTGAAGAAAATGTGCGGAGGGGTTTTCTTGAAAAAAATCTTTTTGGATTAATTACGGACGGGTTGTTTGGTGATTCAATTGATGTTGAAAAAGGATTTTATTTCAGGAATAAATTAATATTGAAATATTTTAACAGAAAAAACCGGGGAATACTCGGTTGTAATTTTTCAGTGTTTAAAGAAGACATTTTAAAGTAAACGGATTTCGATGAACGTTATGAAAATCCTTCTATCGGAGAGGATTCAGACCTCCAGTTCAGACTTGAGTTACTGGGAGTAAAAATAAAATCGATCAATCACGCTGCCGTGCAATATCATCTTTATCATAAACTGCTGGAGAGGCTTGAGAAAAATCTTAGAATGTTCGATAAAGTAAAGCAGCAAAAAATTGCCTTTACACCCTTCGGGATCTCAAAAAGTTAAAAAATCTCATTTTTTATTATTTTCAATTAGTAAAAATCTATTCTTCCTAAAATTATTTGGTAAATTATCTTAATATACCTTATATTCAGGGGTCTAATTTTGTATTTATCCTAAATAATTAAGGTTATTATGCTTGACAACCTGGATTTGAAAATACTCAGGACACTCCAACAAAACGGAAGAACAAAACGTAACGAGCTTGCCGAGCTGGTTGGTTTATCCATCCCTTCTGTTAGTGACAGATTAAAAAAGCTTGAATCTAATGGGATTATTGAAGGCTATTATGCAAAAGTAAAGAGGCAGGCGTTCGGTTTTGATATACTGGCATTCATTATGGTTATGATGGATTCATCAAAGCACTATAAAGATTTAATAAAGCATGTAGAAAAACATCCTAATATTATTGAGTGTTATTCAGTCTTGGGAGAAGGCTCTCATTTATTAAAAGTTGCTGTTAAGAATACCGAATCGCTTGAAAAACTTCTTAGTGAAATTCAAACTTGGACTGGGGTTACCAGCACCAACACTACTTTTGTTCTTTCTGCAATTAAAGAAACAACAGAAATTAATATCTAAATAAAAATAATAATTATAAGGAATGTAGCATGGCTAAAACAGAAACACCTGTTGAAAAAGTTCTTAAATTCATTAAGAATAATAAGATCAAATTCATTGATTTAAAGTTTATGGACTTCCCAGGGCAATGGCAGCATTTTACTGTGCCAGCCAGCCAGTTCGATAAAAACTCATTTGTTGATGGTTTTGGTTTCGATGGTTCATCAATGCGTGGATGGAAGAGGATTGATGAGAGCGATATGTTGATCATCCCAGATCCTGAAACAATGTTTGTTGATCCGTTTATTGAAGCGCCTACAATAAGTTTAATCTGTGATGTTTACGAACCTGCAACAAAAGAAAAATATTCGCGCTGCCCAAGGAATGTTGCACAAAAAGCAACTGCTCATCTTAAAACTACAGGGATTGCTGATACCGTTTACTTTGGACAGGAAGCAGAATTTTTTGTTTTTGATGATGTGCAATTCGATTCGCAGCCAAACAGCAGTTTTTATTTTGTTGATTCTGTGGAAGGAAGATGGAACACCGGAAGGGAAGAAAATCCGAACCTTGGATACAAACCGCGTTATAAAGAAGGTTATTTTCCTGTTCCCCCAACAGATTCTTTAAATGATCTGAGGAATGAAATGGTAATGAATCTTATTGATTGCGGGATAGAGGTTGAAGCCCAGCATCACGAAGTTGCAAGCGGCGGGCAGTGCGAAATTGATCTTCGCTTTGCACCACTTGTTAAAGCTTCGGATGAACTGTTGATGTTTAAATACATTGTAAAAAACACAGCTCGTAAGAACAATAAATCAGTTACATTACATGCCAAAACCTATCCAGGGAGATAACGGCAGCGGAATGCATGTTCATACAAGCTTGTGGAAAAAAGGTAAACCGTTATTTGCAGGATCAGGTTATGCAGGATTAAGTGAAATGGCACTTTATTTTATCGGTGGAATTTTAAAGCACGCTGCATCTCTTATTAGCATTTACAAATCCTACAACCAATTCATATAAAAGATTAGTTCCGGGTTTCGAAGCACCGGTAAACCTTGCTTATTCGCAGCGTAACAGGAGTGCTGCAATCAGAATTCCAATGTATTCTGCAAACCCAAAATCAAAAAGATTGGAATTTAGATGTCCCGATCCCTCAGCAAATCCTTACCTTGCATTTTCTGCAATTCTTATGGCTGGATTGGATGGTATAATTAACAGGATTGATCCGGGTGAACCGCTTGATAAAGATATTTATGATATGGAGCCCGAAGAGTTGAAAGACGTACCTTCAACGCCGGGCAGCTTACAGGATGCATTGAAAGCATTAGCTGAAGATCATGAGTATCTGCTTAAAGGTGATGTGTTTACTGAAGATGTAATTGAAACATGGATAAATTATAAAATGGATAGAGAAGTAAAACCGATGGCTTTGCAGCCACATCCGTTTGAGTTTGGTTTGTATTATGATGTATAGTTAGCTAAAAGTGCCAGTCACTTTAAAAGTGGCTGGCACTAAATACTACTTAAAATGTAGTTTTTGAAGATTCATAAACATTCATTTAATATCTACAAATGTTATGATTTATTTTTTCATCATTCCTATATTTCCATTTCCAATACTTAATGCAATACCTCCGGCTCCATTCCCAAGAGTTCCGCTAAGTTGATTATTTGAAGATTGCTGGTTAGTAAAATTTAATCCATTATTACTTATTGTACCATTACCAACTGAAGCTGTGAGATTTGCATTTGTGTTGCCCGGAATAATAAAATCAATGTTGCCGTTCCCCAAGGCGATTGATACTGCGCAAGTATCTTCTAATGTTAAGTTCGTAATTACATTCCCATTACCCAAATTAATAACTGTTGCCTTTGTAATGGAGTTTAATATGATGTTGCCATTGCCGTGTGCAATTTCGAAATTTAAATTATTTGGCAAAACAATATCAAAGCTGATCTCGTAATCACGATCACTATTCATGGGGTGATCAACCTCAAACTTTATATTATCTGTATTTTCCTCTATCGAGATATCAATATCTAGTATGTGAGATTGTGCGTCACTTTCACTTATATCACTTTTCACTTTCTTTACGATATCACAATACAAATTACTCGTAGTATCCGAACTAGTGATAATAATGTTACCATTTGTATTATAAACAATGAGAGCTGTTTGTGTTATAAGATTTATAGTGTGGGATTCAGTTGCTTCTGATTCATAGGTAAAAACTGATATTGAATTCTCGTTACAACTCCAGTACAGCAGTGCAAATAGAATAAGTAATATTAATTTTTGCATTTCATCCTCCGAATAGATTTTTTGCTAAAACTATATACCAGAGAGGAGCGAATACGTAGAGATTAAAACAAGCAGTAATTAGATAAAATCCCACCTCTGCGTATATCATCAATTATTTTACAAATAAAACCTATTGATAAATGTAAATGGAAGCAATTAGCACAGGATGGCTGGTGGGAAATAGAAATCATCGGTGATTAAGTTGTTTAATATGAAATTTGCTAATAGTGGCTTCCGTTTATATTGTGATTTGAAACCCAAATACAATTGTTCTTTCTCGAAAATAATTATCAAATTTATGCTGCATTAATATTTTTAATTCTGCTATTCCGTTATCCACTCCTTCCACACTTCCGGTTGATAACCAACTGTAGCTAATTTACTATTTCTTACAATTGGGGTTTTAAACAATAGAGGATCATTCAATAATTCTTTTTCATTATCATAGACCATAAACTCCAAATTTTTCTTTTTAAATTGCTTTCCCTCATCATCAAAAAGATCATCAATTGGAACGGATCTCTTAATATTTTCAAGCTCACCTTTTGCAATTCCTTTCTCGGTAAGATTCCTGAAATGAAACGGTATTCTTCGCTCTTTAAAGAATCGTTCAGCTTTTTGCGTTTCCTTACATTTTTTTGTTCCAAATATTTGAATGTTCATTTTGAAACCCTTTTAAACACCTTTTAATATTATTCAATTAAAACTATTTTTAATAACCTGTAAATACAACTTGAGAAAAATAATGATAAAATTAATACTCTTTTACTGTGCAGTAATATTAACTGGCAGTTTATTTTCCCAATCACTCCCTATTTTTTTAGATGGGAAAACTGATGATTGGAATGTCCCCGTTCCAACTTATATTGATGCAGAAAATGATGGCAGCGAATTTGATTTTAAATACTTTTCAGTTACAAATGATGAACAGTTTCTTTTTATAAGATTGAATCTCACACCCGAAACTAAATTAGTAGAAGATAATTTTTTAACACTTTATATTGATGGTGATAATAACAATGCAACCGGGGTTTCAGTTAATGGTATTGGAGCCGAGTTAAGATGTGACTTTGGATTTAGAACAGGACAATTCTTTACAAATGGAACTACAAACATTTCTTTTCCGGAAATTCAATTTAGAAGTCTTCCTACGGTTACAGATACAACTTACGAAATAGCAATTGGGAGAGACGTTTTGCCAAATGGCAGTGATCCTCTTTTTTCTTCTCCTTCAACAAAAATATTTTTTAAAGATAATGTTACAAATGGCGACTGGATGCCGAACAGCGGTGAAACTTTTGAATATATTTTTGATGATACTCCTACAACCCCGTTAGTTCCTGTGGAGATCAGTAGGGAAGACACTTCTTATGTAAGAATAATGAATTGGAATGTTTTATTTGATGGATTGCTTGAGCCCGGCAGAGAAGATAATTTTGAAAGGATACTTCAGGCAATACAACCGGATATAATTTGCTTTAATGAGTTTTTTAATTCGTCAGCAACTCAGGTAATAGATGCGATTAACCAGATGCTTCCTTTACCGGGCGGTGCAACATGGTATGGGGTAATGCTGGATGGAGGTAATGTAACCATTTCCAAATATCCTTTTATTCAAAGTTGGGAGGTTTATCCCGGGCACAGGATTACAGCATCATTAATAGATTTACCACAATATTTTGAAAAAGATATTATGGTAATAAATTCACATCTTAAATGCTGCGGCGGAGTGCAAAACGATGAAACCCGCCAACTGGAAGCAGATGCAACAATTGCTTTTATACTTGATGCAAAATCTCCCGGTGGTATAATTGATCTTCCGGAAAACACTCCATTTCTAATTGCAGGTGATTTAAATTTAGTTGGGCTGCGGCAGCAATTAACAACCCTTGTAACAGGCGAAATAATAAACACACAGATTTATGGTAATGGTGGTCCGCCTGATTGGGATAATACTGATCTTGAGGATCTTTTATCATCTCAAACAGATAAAAGAACTGCATACACCTGGCGAAATGATAATAGCTCATTTCCTCCTGGTAGATTGGATTTCCAGATTTTTTCTAACAGCGCAATAAATGTTGAAAAAGATTTTGTTATCCAGACAGAAGTAATGAGCAGCAGCAGACTTGCACAATATGGCTTACAGCAATTTGATACAAGAGATGCTTCCGATCATTTTCCTAAAGTAACTGATTACTCTCTTAACATTATAACCAATACTGAAGAAGAAACTGAGTTGCTAGATTTTATGTTGGAGCAGAATTATCCAAACCCATTCAACCCAACAACAACAATAAAATACCAAATTCCAGAATTAAGTTTTGTCACACTTAGAGTTTATGATGTTTTAGGAAATGAAATTGCAACTTTAGTTAATGAAGAAAAACCTGCGGGAAGTTATGAACTAGATTTTAGCGGAAGTGAGTTAACAAGCGGAATTTATTTTTATACTTTAAGAACGGGAGATTTTGTTGAAACAAAAAAAATGATTCTACTAAAATGATTCAAGAAACATCTTTTTTTGCCATCTGTCTCTGCTAAATCGTAATATCTTTAACCCGTATCTTCTGTGTTCTTCTTGAACGAGGGAAACGACTTTTTAATCCACCCTGAATTACAACTCCTGTTCCCATAATAATGCCTTCATATTTTACAGCGTACTGTCCCGGTTCAATCGAATCATTTAATATCAATCCACCGGTAATGTATGTTTTAAGTTCTTCAAGGTTTTTAATTTCATAAATATTTTTTGTTATATCTTTCTCAAATACCTGTGCTGCATGCGAATGTAGAACAACTCTGTTGTTTTTATCAATTACTCCAAACTTAGTTCCTATCCTGTGGAAAAGACCAAGATTTTCGTCTGTCCAATCGCCGCTTACAAAAAATATCTCTTTTCTTTTCAGCATGTAATTGTAACCGGATAAGATTTTTTTCTTTATTCCAAATTCATAAGAAATCTGTTTTAAATAATCTTTAATCTCATTCTCGTTGTCTTTATGGAAAGTCATCACGTAACTTCTTCGTTTCTTTTCCTGTTCGGGTGGAGTGGTTTCACCAGTTTTCTTAAGCTTAACCATAAAGAATCCGTCTGAGTCTGCTTCCCAGGGAACAATTCTTATTGCTTTGGAAAGGTTTTTATTTAAATCGATACCGTGGTACCGTGTAAATCCTTCTTTGTGCTGGTAAGGAAGATCAATATCCTGAATTTCAACTGGATAGTTCCTAAGAAGATTGTTAATTACAAGTTCATTTTCTTCCGGAGTTAATGTGCAGGTAGAATAGACAATTTCGCCACCAACCTTTAACATTTTAATTGCAGCAACCATAAGTCGTGTTTGAAGATCGGTTAGCCGTGCAACTCTTTCAAGCGACCACCATTTGTTCACCTCGTTCTTTTTTTGAATAATTCCCAGACCGCTGCATGGTGCATCAACCAGAATTTTATCAAAATATGAATCGTAATACTTGCTAAGAATTTCACCCTTGGAATTTAAAACTCCGTAGTTTAAAAAATTCATTTTATCCAGGTTAAAAACAAGTGCCTTAATTCTATCAATTTGAACCTCATTTACAATAAGCTTACCTTTATTCTGCATCAACTCAGCAAGCTGGGTTGTTTTAGAACCGGGTGCTGAACAAAGATCTAAAACTGTATCTGTAACTAAAGGATTTAAAACTATTGGCGGAAACATTGAAGACACACCCTGTATGTAATATAAACCAAAAACCAATTCCAGTGTAGTTCCTACAAATTCGTAGCCACCGGTTATTTTAAGTGCGTTTGTAGGAAATTCAAGTTCTTCTGTAGAAATACCATAATTATCGAAAAGTCGTTTAGCCAAATCGGCGCGATTAATTTTGAGTTCGTTAACCCTTATGTACTTTGTGGGTGGTTTTTTTACAAATGCCCAATACTGCTTTGCAGCATCATCTCCAAAAACCGCACATAAATAAGTATAAACTTTTTCAGATACTCTTCCTTTTCGTTTCATCAGATCCTTATTAGATTTAGTTTTTTAAATACTTCGTTTACAACATCTAAATTATTTTCTGATTCAGGAAATGCTGTTTTAAAATCCTTTTGAATTTCAATTAATATGAAATCGATATAATTTTCAAATTTATTAACAGCATCATCAAGCATTTTTTGATCTTGGGGAATTTCAACGAGTCCATTTGCGTTACAACTGGCGTACACAATGAACTTCCCCTTCATCAGATCATCAGTAAGCAGAACCTGGCTGCCATCCGTGGTTATTATTTCAAAACTTCCAAAAAGTTCTTCCCCTAAAATTAGTGTTTTTTGGGGAATGTCAAGTGTTTCAATAAAAGTTGTTTCTACAAAATCTGCAGGAAAAACTTTTATGCCTTTTCCCAAATAATTTTCAACAGTTTCTGCAATGAACTCTTTTTCAGTCACACTAAGTTTTTAGCTCGTTTATATAAGTGCTTATAATCTCTTTTAAATTTGCTTCGTCTCTGTATATTGCAACGGTTAAAAGATTAGAATCGCAGCCCGTTATCATTGCCGATAAATTTTTAACTGTGTTGTTAGCAAGCGCAAGTACGGGTATTTTCTTTTGATAAACAGCATAGGCAACTTCGAAACCGACACCTAAACTCGGTCCTGAAATTTCAGCAATCATTATTTTACTGCCGTCAATCCATTTCAGGTCTCTTATAAAAATCTGCTTATCAGTTAGCGGATTTGTAGGAGAAAACTCACCACCTAATTCTGCAAGTGGTGTATGCCCTTCCGACTCTACAAAGTTAATAATTTCCAAATAAAATTTTTGGAAAGTTGTATCGCCTTTTATAGGTCCTGCACAATATATTATCATTTCTAAGATTCTAAAATAGTTTTGTAATATTTTTCATACATTGGCACAACTTGCGATTTATCAAAAACATCCACTGCCCTCCTTCTGGCATTTTCTGAAAATATCTTATACTTCCTTTCATTCGTAAGAAGTTCAAGCGTATACTTTGCCATTCTATCAATATCACCTATTTCGGCAATAAACCCGGTTTCATTATGTCTTACAAGTTCTGGCAGCCCGCCCACGCTCGAACTGATAACCGGCAGCCCGCAAGCCATAGCTTCCAGGGCAGCAAGCCCAAAACTTTCTGATTGTGACGGTATAAGAAAAATATCGCTCGATGTTAATATTTCTACAAGCGCATCCTGTTTTCCAAGAAATTTAACTTTATCCTCCAGTCCTTTTTGCCTGCATAATCTTTCGCATTCCGATCTATCAGGTCCATCACCAACCAAAATAAGTTTTGAAGGAATTTTATCATGAATTTTTTCAAATATTTTTATGGTATCCGCAACCCTTTTAACTACCCTGAAATTTGAAATGTGAACTAGTAGCTTTTCGTTTTCTGCTGCAAGGTGCTTCTTAAAGTCCCCGTTTGTTATAGGTTTATACAAATCAGTATCAACAAAGTTTGGAATTACTTTTATTTCCTTATCACACAAATAATTTGTAATGGTTTTTTCTTTTAAGAAACGGGAAACCGCAGTTACGCCATCACTTTGGTCAATGCTGAATTTAACGAGGGGAAGAAAGGATGGTTCAAGTCCTACAAGAGTAATATCTGTTCCATGCAGTGTGGTAATAATTTTAAGATCTCTTTTACTGTTAAGCATTTGTTTTGCAAGATATGCACTTGTAGCATGCGGTATTGCATAATGAACGTGAAGCAGATCTAGCTTTTCAAACTCTGCTACTTCAACCATCTTACTGGCAAGTGCTAAACTGTAAAGTGGGAATTCAAAAAGAGGATAACTGCTTGTTTCCACTTCGTGAAAAAATATATTTTCCACATAATGATTTAATCTAAATGGAAGTGCATAGCTGATAAAGTGTACTTCGTGCCCTCGTAAAGCTAATTCTTTCCCCAACTCTGTTGCCATTACACCACTTCCCCCGTAAGTTGGGTAACAGGTTATCCCTATTTTCATTATTGCTAATTTTTAATAATATTGGTCTTAAACAGCACTCTAATATAAATGAAAATTTTAGAAGATTGAAACCATTGGTTGGTGATTGTGATAGGTGGCATCTTCAATCAAATTACAGGCAAAATTATCTATGAAGATTCTCATAATCGGACATTCAGTAATTGATAAAATTGATTACGGGAATGAGGAGGTTATTAAGCCGGGAGGAATATTTTATACCGCTGCAGCATTAGCTAATATTGCTGAATCGAACGATGAGATTTATCTTTGCACAACTATTGATAGGGTGAATGAAAAACTTTTCTTACCGGTTTTTAAAAGGATTAAACCCAATTACATCTCCTACTCAGAAAATATTCCTGTAGTTAAACTGAATATTTTTGATAATAAAGAAAGAGAAGAAAAATATGAAAATGTTTTAGGAAACCTTCAGATTTAATATATCGAACCTTAACCGGTTCGATGGCATACTGATTAATATGGTAACAGGTTTCGATCTTTCTCTTAAACAACTTAAGGAGATAAGAAAAAATTACAACGGAATTATTTACTTTGATGTTCACACATTTTCGCGTGGTTTGGATAGTGAGATGAAAAGAAATTTTAGAAGGATAAAAAATTTTAATGAATGGGCTAAATGTGTTGATATTATTCAGGCAAATGAATTGGAAATGAAAACTTTATCATCAAAAATAAACGAAGAGGAAATTGTTCGCGAACTAATTGGCTTTGGAGTAAAGCAAATAATTGTAACCAAAGGAAATAAAGGAGCAACAGTTTATTTTACAAAAAACACATTGTTTTCCTCAACAGTAATACCTGCTTTGGATGTTAAACCCAGTTAACAAAGTTGGTTGCGGCGATGTTTTTGGGGCGGTATATTTTTATAACTATATTAGAAATAAAAATTTAATTGAAGCTTTAACACTTGCTAACATTGCTGCAGGAACAAGCACAACTTATTCAGATATAAATGATTATTTAAACCTTAAAGCTGATGTACTCGCAAGATATAATAAAGCGTAGAATTTTTATTGTTGGGGCAAACGGAATGCTTGGGCAGCGTACCATCGAGTTTTACAGTTCTGATAAAAATGTTCAGTTATTTGCCTGCTCTATTGAAGAAAACCCACTTTTTAATAATGTAGATTATCTCTGCTGCAATATTACTGATCGCGATAAAATTAAAAAAGCCGTTTATAATTTTATGCCGGATGTAATTATTAATGCAGCAGCATATACTAATGTAGATCTTAGCGAAACTGAAAGAGAAACCGCATGGAAAATAAATGTTAAAGGAGTGGAGCATTTAGCAGAAACAGCACGGGTTATTGATGCACAATTAATTCATATCTCTTCAGATTATATTTTTGATGGTAAAAGTGGTCCCTATTCCGAAAATGATAAACCTAATCCGCTGGGGTATTATGGCAGGACAAAGCTTGCAAGTGAAAACGTATTGAAAATTAGCGGAGCCCTCTATACTATTTTAAGAACTAATGTATTGTATGGTGTTGCTTCAAAAAGTAAAGCCGATTTTGTTGAATGGCTTATTGATACGGTAACAAGCGGTAAGCCGGTTAGAATAGTTGATGACCAGGTAAGCAATCCTACTTTTATTGATGACCTGGTTCAGGCAATAAGTAAGGTAATTGAGTTCAATAAACATGGAGTTTATAATATTGGTGGTAAGGAATTTTTATCCAGGTATGAATTCACAAAAATAATTGCTGATTATTTTAATTTGGATAAATCACTAATCACTCCCATTAAAACAAAAGAACTAAATCAAGCTGCCAGGCGACCACTCGATGCCGGGTTAATCACTTTAAAAGCAGAAGCCGAATTAGGGTATAAACCTGTTCCAATTCGCGAATCACTTGCAATAATAAAAAGAAAGCTGGGATTGTGAAAAAGGTTGCCAGGCCCGTTATTCAATTTCCTGTTTATTTTGTAATTTTCAAAATTAATTGTTCGAATTTTTAAAATCGGCATTATGCATTGAATAATCTTATAGAGAAATATAAAGGCTTCATTTTCGATCTTGATGGCACAATCTACCGTGGAACTCATCTTATTCCTGATGCAGATAAGACTGTAAACCACCTAAAAAAATTAGGAAAAAAAGTAATTTTTATATCGAACAAAACCACAGGCAGCGTAAAAGATTATTACCAGTTTCTTAGCGGAAATGGTTTGGAAGTTACACAAGAAGAGATTGTTAACTCTACAATTGTTACAAAGAAATATCTTCAAGAAAACTTTAAAGGTGCTTCCTTTTTTGCCATTGGTGAGAAAATATTTATTGATGAAATTAAAAGCGCCGGATTAAATTATTCCGAAGACCCTGCAGATATAAATATCCTGGTTGTTACTTTAGACCGTACTTTAAATTATGAAAAGCTTGAAATAGCTGCGCGTGCGCTTGAAAAAGGCGCAAGGTTTTTTGCTGCAAATATTGATGATACCTGCCCGGTTGATGATGGTGAAGTGCTGGATGCAGGAGCAACAATTTCTGCATTGGAAAAAAGAACCCACAAAAAACTTGAACTTCATTTTGGCAAACCCTCTCATTTTATGTTCGAAGAAATTAGAAGCAAGAATTCAAACAAATCCTTCCCAGCTGCTTTTAGTTGGCGACCGCCTCGAAACAGATATTGCAATGGGTAACAAGTTTGGAATTGATACCGCACTGGTAGATACTGGTGTGCGTTACTTCCCAAACGGTTTGAATGGTATAACGCCAACTTACCACATTAATTCAGTCTTTGATTTATTAAATCATAAAGCATAATTTTAGAAGAAAATTAACCCCAACCTTTTTAAACTTTGGCAAGTCTAATCTGCAGTTACGAAGAAAGGACTTAATGGCTTTAAGTGATATCGAATTAATCCACCAGGTAAAACAGGGGAATGAAAATGCCTTTGAGCAATTAGTTTATAAGTACGACCGAACAGTCCTTTCCATCGCTTTAAAATACACAGGCAACACCGATGATGCGAAAGATCTTTACCAGGAAGTATTTATAAGAGCTTACAGGGGAATAAATAATTTCCAATTCCGAAGTGAATTTTCAACCTGGTTATATCGTATAGCTGTTAATGTTTGTCTTTCTTATAAAAGCAGAAGTAAGGAAAATCTTAAAGTATCAATTAAGGAAGAGGATGATGATACCGATTTTACAAAAGATGCTTCCGAACAGCTGATTTACGAAGGTTCATCTCCTGAAGAAGAAGCAGAAGAAAATGAACTGGCAGAAATAGTGAATGCAGCTTTGGAGACTCTTTCGCCAAGGCAAAAAATTACTTTTGTTCTTAAACATTACGAAGGATACAAAATAAGAGAAATTGCTGAGATGCTGAATGCAAAGAAGGTACAGTAAAAAAATATCTGTTTGATGCCATAAAAAATCTTAGAAATAAATTAAGCGGTATTTATGCTTTACAAAATTGAGGAATATAGAATTGAGGTTATAATGCAGCACAATGAATATAAAAAATTGATTCAGCTTTCCTTTTACGGAGAACTAACATCGAAGGAACAGGATGATCTTAATGATCATTTAAAAACCTGTACGGAATGCAGGGAAGAACTGGAAAACCAGAAAAACTTGCTTGCAATATTATCGGAACATAAAAGCGTAAAAGTAAATGATGAAATTTTATCATCAGCACGTTACCAGTTAAAGGGAGCGCTTAGAATGGAAAAAGATAAATTTAGTTTTGCCGATGAGTTTCTCCAAAAATCTACTGGATTATTCTCAACTCCTGCGCGGCTGGCTTTTAGTTTTACCACTGTAATGCTAATCGGAATTTTAATTGGCTCACTTTTTTTCGGCAAGAAAGATGTAACTGAAATACTAACCACAACCGGTGAATTCATGATATTACAGAACTTTCTGGTGATAATATGACAAATTTCTAATTTAAGTTTTATTGATTCAGATCCTTCAGACGGCGAAGTTGAATTTACCTTCGAAGCAGTGAAACCGGTTTATGTTAAAGGTAAAGTGAACGATCCAAAAATACAGAGCATATCTAACATACTCGATGCTCAATGAAAACAACCCGGGATCAAGGTTAAACTCAATTAATGCAATGTACACGGAGCTGCCAAAAACTTTGATAAAGACGTGAAGGATGCAATTATAACTGTTGTGATGACTGATGAGAATCCCGGTATAAGAAGAGAAGCATTAAAGCTGATGAAAAAAATTCCTTATGATGAGGAGATAAAACAAACTTATCTTTTTATTCTCACAAGTGATTCAAGCTCAGGTTTAAGGATTGAAGCATTAAATGCATTAATTGAAGGGAGTAAAAAAGGAGATAGGTTCACTGATAGAGAATTGGATGTTATTAAAACAGAATTATAAGCAGGATGATAATAATTATATAAAATTAAAAACCAGAACAATATTACAGGAGTACAATTAAAATGAAAAATTTATTTATAACAACTCTGATTTTTGGGGTGTTACTATTTGCAAATTCAGTATTTCGCCCAAAAGGATGTTGAAAAATCCTTTACTGTTAACAGTAACGATAATCTTAGCTTATCAACAAGTATGGGAAATATCGTAATTGATACTTGGAATAAAAATGAAGTGAATGTCATCGCTAAAAATATTTTAGAAAGCGAAATGAATTTACTATCTATGAATAAAAGCGGGAACATAGTAAAAGTTATTTTTGAAGGTGATGAATCGGATGATATAGAATTTGAAGTAATGATTCCTAGCCGAATTAAATCTTGATCTTTCAACGGGCGGTGGCAACATCAGCTTAAAGAGTGATCTTAAAGGAAAAATAGATGCATCAACTGCTGGTGGAAATATTTCCACTAAAAATATTAATGGGAATGCAGATATTTCTACAGCTGGTGGAAACATTAACGATAGGAGATATAAACAGCAATGCTGATATTTCAACTGCTGGAGGTGATATAAAGCGTTGGAAGTATTAACGGTTTGGCTGATATAAGTACAGCTGGTGGGAATATTAAAGTTGGTTCAGTAAACAATTCCGCAGATATTTCAACCGCCGGAGGAAATATAAGTATTGGTAATATTGATGGAAATGCAGACGTATCCACTGCGGGCGGTAATATCAGTGTTGATAAAGTCTCAGGTAGTGCGGATATAGCACAGCTGGTGGAAATATAAAACTGGATGGTGCAACCGGTAATGTGGAAGCTAACACCGGCGCAGGCAATATGAAACTTAAAAATATCAAAGGATCTATTGAAGCAAATACGGGTGCTGGAAATATTTATGCAGAGTTGATTCCCGAAGGAAACAAAAATAGCGAGTTGAATTCCGGAGTTGGTAATATTACACTTAAAGTTCCTGAAACTGCAAACGTAACTATTATTGCTACAATTCAAGTTATGATGTGGAGTGGCGATGAAAGTGATTTAGATAACATTAATTCCGACTTTACACCTACTAAAATTGATAGGAGCAAAGAAAGCAAGAATATTGAGGTAACCTACGAACTGAATGGGGGCGGAAGTAAAATAGAGCTTAATGTTGCCCTGGGTAATATTAATATCCAAAAGCTGTAATTATTAAAGTGATTATCAAATTCTCTGATCGCTTATCGAATAATAAGAGATTTTGAAGTAAAATAATTTGAAAGTTTGAACGTAAATATATTTATAAAACCACTGGTGATGTTATAATCACCTGTGGTTTTTTATTAAGCAGTTATGATCCAGGTCTACTTAAGTTCTTTATCTATAATAAAATGTACTTAATTATAGATTAAGTCTGAACTTACTGGTTTAATATGTGGTTCAATTATCCTACTTTGAAACAACCCTGTTTTAAATAATTTTAAACTTGTTTACCTTTACAGTGAAAAATTTGTATTTCATTAATTGAAACTTTATGCCCACGTAGCTCAGCTGGATAGAGCAACGGTTTCCTAAACCGTAGGCCACAGGTTCGAATCCTGTCGTGGGTACTTAAACTTTTTTGTTTGGTGGTTCTTTCGAAAGAATTTTTTGTTTGACAAATTATTGGAGGAGACAATTGAACCTATTACTTCTTCCCACTTTGTTATTCCAAAAAAATTAATTTACTAACATGAAAATTCTGCTCTTATCAAACCCCTCAAATCCTCATACAATAAAATGGGCTAATTCATTATATGAAAAGGGGATTGATATTTTTTTATTTGGATTAAATGAATTTAACCCACTTGAATATAATCGCGGAATTAAAATTGAATATTTACGGACACCTAAGAGAATATTAGAACAAACTGATGGTAACTTGCTAAAAATATATTACCTTACTGCAATTCCCAAAATCAAAAAAATAATCAAAACATTTAAACCAAATCTTGTGCATTCCCATTATGCCACCAGTTATGGTTTGCTTGGAGCACTTAGCAAATCTCCTTTACTTTATATTACAGTTTGGGGAAGTGGAGATATTTTTGAATTTCCTCGTAAAAACAAATTCTTTAGTAATTTGTATAAGTATATTCTTAGGAAAGCAGATATCATTACTACCTCTAGTGAGTTAATGAGGAAAGAAATTATTAATTATACTGATAAATTGATTCATAAAATACCGTTTGGTGTTGATACAGATGTGTTTAAACCAGCAAATGTAAGTTCACTATTTGATACTTCTGATATAGTTATTGGAAGCATTAAATCGTTAGAACCAACATATGGAATGGAATATCTTTTAAGGGCTTTTAAAATAGTTAAGGATAAACTTAACTCATTCCCCTTAAAATTATTAGTTGTAGGTGGTGGTTCTTTATTCTCTTTCTTAAATAAACTGGCGAATGAACTTCAAATTCAGAATGATACAGTATTTATGGATAGAATTGCTTACAAAGCCATTCCAAATTATCATAATATGATTGACATATCTGTCTTTCCATCTGTGATGGAATCATTTGGTGTTTCAGTTCTTGAAGCTTCAGCTTGTGAAAAACCAGTTATAGTATCAAATATAGGTGGGCATCCAGAAGTGGTGAAAGAAAATGAAACTGGTTTTATTGTTCCCACTAAAGATTCAGGGGCAATAGCCCTGGAATTAGAAAAATTAATTTTAAATCCTGTTTTAAGAAGAACCATTGGCAAAAACGGACGTAAATGGGTACAGGAGAAATATGAGTGGGGTAGTTGCGTTGTTGAGATGATAAAATTATATAAAGAATCAACTAAAAAAAATTATCACAGTATTAAATGAATAAAGTACAAATAACAAATAAATTTTTAGTAAGAAAAGCAAATTCATCAGATGTTGAGAAAATTTGTTCGTTACATTTAAATGCGTTTAGTAAGCAACATTTTTCAGTCCATCTCCCGATTCCTGTTTTGACAAACTATATTTTTCAACTTATAAAGCATAACGATTATTGTTACGTAGTTCTTTCTAACAATGATCGCGTGATAGGTTATTCAATTGCAGGTGCCAATGTAGACGTAGCTCTAAATATTGTTTTTTCAAAACATAAGTTTCAAATATTCTTAACTATACTTAAAAACCCATCCTTCCTTTAGAGAAAATTGCAGATTTCATTAATTTATATTTTAGACAGAATAAAGAATTAAATACTAGAATACTTGTTTTTATAATAGCAGTAGATAAAAATAGGAGAAGAGAAGGAATTGGAGAGGCGCTGTTGAAACAACTTGAGAAAGATTTAAGAATAAATAATGAATCCAGTTACAAAATCTTTGTTAGGAAGGATAATCCAAACATCAAGTTTCATTTAAAATTGTATTATCAAAAATTCACAGAAGACAAAAAAGTAATAGGCTTTATAAAGGAATTATAATTACACAAAAGAATGAAATGATTAGCGTAATTTGCCCGGTTTATAACGAAATTGATAAATTAGAATTGATTCTTGGTTTCTTTGTTTGTGCAAAACCTAAATCTAAAGAATTAATTATTGCGGATGGTGGCTCAACTGATGGATCTATAGAAATTGTTCTTAAATGGAGCAAGTGTTATAATAACATTACTCTTGTAAGTAATCCTAAAAAATATGCCCCATTCGGTTTAAATCAAGCTATAAAGTTGAGTAAAGGAAATCCGATTATTCGATTAGATGGTCATTCGAATTATTCTCCGGATTATTTTGAAAAAATATTAGATACTTTTAATAAATCAGGTGCTGATGTTGTAGGAGGACCAATGAACGGAGTTGGGAAAACACCTGTACAAAAAGCAATTGCGTATGCAACATCTACAATTTTTGGAATTGGTAATAGTAAATTTCATAATATTAGTTTTGAAGGGTATTCGGACCATGTTTATTTAGGTGCTTGGCATAAAGAACTTTTTGAGGAGTTAGGATATTTCGATGAGAGACTAAAAGTAAATCATGACGAAGATTTTTCATATCGAGCACTGAACAAAGGGAAAAAGATTTTCATTAATTCAGAAATCAAATCGTATTATTTTCCAAGATCTACTTTTATTGACTTATTTAAGCAGTATTTCATGTATGGATTTGAAAAACCGATGGTTTCAAAGAATGTTATGAGTGAATTAAAGTTTAGGCATATTATTCCCCCATTGTTTGCAATCTATATTCTATGTTTACCATTATACTTCGTATATCAGCTTTTATTTATTCCACTTCTCATCTATTTTTTATTAAATATTTATTTTTCCTTGATAAAAAACCAACAAAGATTGAACGTAAAGCTTTTAACCTTAATTGTGTATCCTGTAATCCATCTGTCATATGGTATAGGTTATATTTTTGGGATAAGAAGTATTTTATAAATAATCACTCCAAACTTCTCTTAAATTAGTAAGAGCGCTAATTGTTAAGAGAATATTCGTTGCCTTGAGAATTAAATCTAGTTGTAAAGATACACTATAATCCATTCACAGTTTGGAGTGAATAGGGTGCATCCGAAGGGACTTATTAGGGGGAATCTTATCGTGGGCACAATGAAAAAAGTTAAAGGTCTGCCTTCTTACTTCTGTCCTAAATTAATGCTTGCCGGAAGATCAGCAACAGCAAAATTCTTATCGTAGTTTATTGTATTGCCTGCTAAATCAGTAAGATTAAAAACTTTTATGGTAAAAGTTTCCCACTCGTATATTTTTTCAATATACAGGACAACAGCAGTTTCATTCTCAACCAAACCAACCTTATAAATTTTAACCGGCACATTATCGTTGGCTAAAACTTCGTAATTATTTATGTCGAATATTCCATCTTTTGACATCGGCTCGGAGAATGTAACTAATATCATATAAGCATCATCATCCGATTGTGCTAAAGAGGTTGGCATAACAAGAATGGAAAGTAAGATAAGTAGAATTATTATAACAACTTTTGTAGTCATTTTATTAACCCCTAAGGTTTCCCTTTATTTCTATTTGTAAATGGATAAATAGATGTTTTGTAATAAAAAATAAAATAGTATATGTTACCCAATTTCAATAGATGTGCCTAAAAAAAGTATGGAATTAGGCTTTTAAAGGCATATCCAGACCAGTTTATTTTCTCAAACTTAGATAATAATTATTAGTTGTTGCGGAATAAGACATTTAATGAACTGGCGGTAGTTTCCGTTCGGGGGGTATTTGAAGATTCTAATTGCATTGGGAGTGCTTTCAAGTTAATTGGTAGGCACGCTTCATCGACAATCCACAAATCGGAATTTCAACATAAATGATTCAGTCATTTAAGCATCAACATCTTTTTTGTTTGAATATAACTTCCTGCAATCAAACGATAAAAGTAAACTCCGCTTGGAAGGTTGGTAACATTGAACTCAACCTCATAACTTCCTGCAGGTTTTTCTTTACTTACTAAAGTTGCAATTTCATTCCCAAGAATGTCATAAACCTTCAAACTTACAAATCCAATTTCTGATATTTGAAATTTAATATTCGTAGATGGGTTAAATGGATTGGGGTAATTTTGTGAAAGCGAATAACTATATGCTTCTGTTAATTCTTCATCCACAGAAACAGGGTGCGTTGCTCCTTCAACAAATACTTGTCGGGCAAGGAGCAATGTATCTGTAACAGATCTGAAATTTATTTTATCGGTAAAGATTCCGCTTTCAATCGGCTCAAATACTATTGTTGCTTCTACAAAGTCGTGTGGAGCAATCTCTATTGGAAGAATTTCATCAACATAAAATGAAGAATCCCTGTTAAATATTTCGTTAATAAATACAATATCATCTTTCCTGTTATATAGTTTTACATCAATGCTGAAAGACTGTCCAACAGGTACGATCCCAAACTCCAGCGAATCGAATTGAGGTGAAAAAAGATTTGTTTTCCATGGAAATTTATATGCACGGTATTGGTGAACATAGTTATCAAACCTTGCTTCATATACAGTAGAATCTTCAAGACTAATTTCAGAAACAAGTGGATTTGATATGTCATCCCAGCTTATAAAAATATTCCCATTTGATAATTCCTGCACACCGCCTCTCGATTGAGAAAAAATTGTACTATTACGCGAATACCGTCTTATAAGTGTTGCCGTAAAATTCTGTTCATCAATTTCATATTCAACATAACTCGAGTATTGAGGAATGAGCATATGTCCATTATCAAATAGTGCAAGATTGCCGTTTGAAAGTACTCTTGCATCGTGCTGTCTTCCAAAGCCACGGATATCGTTAATAAACTGGAACTGGTTTCTGTCTCCACCAAGCCGCCAAATTATTTCACCGGTTTGCCTGCTTATTTTGGTAATCTCATTAAAATTTCTTGTTGAGATAATTAAATTACCATCAGGATCGATCTCTATTGAATTACAATGTGTCCAGTCGATTGTATGATTGGTTAGGTTAATAGATTCATCAACATCAAGAATATCGTAATGATCAAACGAGTGCCATCTCCATAGTTCGTTGTCATCGGCATCCATATGGTGGATAGTATGAGCTATAAGAATTGCAGCTGTATCTCCGCCGGAAACATACTGGCTCATATCAATTGTAATATGATCTCTTCCAAATACGTAATACGATCCATCTCCCATCACTTGCAAATCGTGAATATCCAAAGCAAAGCCCACTGGAGTTATGTACTGCTTATTTCTAATACCAGAGTTATCCATTCCATAACTGTAAACTGAGTAGATGTTATAAGATAATTTACCATTTGGTTGTAGTTTAAAATCAAAAACATTTCCACCCGTAACCTTTTTATAGAACAGGGGAACCAAATCATTATCCAAAATTATTAGATGACCAGATCCGGAAGTTGTAGGACCTAAAAAGAGATGCTCTGGTGAAGGATTCTTATTAACGGTAACAGTAAGGCTTGGGTATATGAGCTTAAAGTTTTCGCTCTCATCTCTTCCAGCAGTTTGCGCCAAAGCAGTATAAAGAGAAAAACTGAATAAAATTAGTAATAGATTTTTTTTATTCATAGTCTTATTTCATATAGATTAAATTACAACCTGCAAATCTCTGTCATTCATTTGCCTTAAGATTCCACTCTAAAAAAATCCCCTCTTTAAAGAGGGGATTTTTAAATTTAATGAATCATAATCGATTAAGCTATTTGAGCAATATCATCTTCCTCACTGATTTAAATGGACTGGATCCATCTGTCGGAACCGCTTCCATAGAATAGAAGTAAATTCCCGAAGCAACATTACTAGCATTCCAATCTACCTGGTAACTACCAGCACTTTGAGTTAAATTAACAAGTTCTGCAATATTCTCACCAATCGAATTGTATATTTTTACTGTAACGTAACTTTGAAACGGTACTGAATATCTGATTGTAGTACTTGGGTTAAATGGATTTGGATAATTTTGTTCCAGTCGAAAATCGGTCGCTATTTCCTCAATTTCTTGAACCCCTACAGGAACATAAATGATTGTAAAATTACCGGAACTCATATCCACGAATGATCCATCAAGTGTTGAGACTTTAACTTTATAATCAGATCCATCCGGTAGACTATCAAGTGCCAACCATTTATATCCACCTGTTATTGAGAACATACTATCAACAATTATGCTGTGGAAAGTACTGTTTTTGTAAAGTTCAATTTTAACACTATCCACAAGGTTATGATCCCATTGGATTGCCATTGATGTATCGGTTTTCCATACTTCTCCGCCGTCTGGAAAAACAAGATCTAGGTATGGAGCCGTTGCTTTGAATGTCCATTCATCAGACCAACCACCCCAGCCTGCGAGGTTTTTAGATTTTACACGCCAGAAGTAATCTTGCTCCTGTAGCAGAGTACTCAATGTATAAGTTAGTGATGTTAAATTAGAATCATCAACAACGGGACTTGTAAAATTCTGATCAGTTGAGACTTGCAAATAAAACTTATCAGCAAAGCCGGTCGGAGACCATTCTAATTCCAAGGGATCATCCTGGTTAACAAGCTGGTTGTTTAAAGGAGAAACAAGACCGGGAATAGTTGGTACTACCGGTACGTCAGGGTAACCAAAAATGAATTCACCAGCATAGCCAACACCTGAAACTTTAAGCTCATTTGTGCCGGGTAAATAAGATGTTGACAATGGTTTGAAAACTCCTGAATTGATAGTCGATCTGTGGTAAACAATTGTATTTGCAGGATCAATTATCTGCGGTATCTGATCGACTTTAAACCAAACATCGATGTTTAATGAATCGGTGCTAAAAGCTTCAATTGTAATACTTGCAGGATAAACTAATGGTGCACGGTCTTCAAAAGACGGGTTAATCGGAGAATATTCAAACCTCTTCACAACTATTTGATTATAAAAGCCTTCAATGTAATTGAATTTAATTGTTGTTCCAGTTGTATCGGTCGAGTTATTGAATATATAAGTATTACCTGGTAAAACTTCCTGTATAGTTACTGATGCCGTTGGTAACCCACTTGCCCAGGGAAATTTTAACGCCCTGAAAGATCTATGTCCCGGAGGCATTGAAAATTCAAGAGCAATATTATTATCAGGATGAACCTCTGTGAACAATGGTGTGCCACTTAGACTAGCAGATCCCCAACCTATTATAGTAGTACCATTTGCTAATCTCTGCATAGAACCATTTGCGCCAGCAAAGAAATCAGGTGAGTGACGAAATTCCCAAACTAGTGTTGCTGTTTTATTCTGTTCATCCAGTTTATATTCTACTCCACGGGAATATGGGGGTGAATGCTGGGTACCATTATCGAACAAAGTTATATTTCCATTTGGCAGCACCCTTATGTCGTGCTGATATGAAAAATAGTTTGGAGCATTAGAAGAATGTTCATTAATATAAGTAAACTGGTCTCGTTTGCCACCCAGTATCCAATTAACATTTCCTGTCTGCCTACTTATACTTGGAATACTTGAAGTATGCCTGATCGAATAAAGGATGTTCCCATTTGCATCTAAAGCCAATGCGTTTGCATGGGTTAAATCGACTATAGGAGTAGTAAGGTTTACATATGAATCCGATATTGGAAGATAATCCCAGGATCTCCATTGAAAAACAACATTTTTAGATTCATCAAGTTCCTGTATAACATTACCAACGACGATAGCATTTGGATCTCCACCATACGGGCTCATATCAACCGGCTGAGGATCAGTTGCGTGTAAAATAGCATGTCCATTTGGCAGTAAAATAAAATCGGACGGGTGTGTAATATATCCATTGCCGCATTGAAATGTATCGACAGGTGCTAAAGTAGTATCCATCACAATGAATCTCCCAACTGGAACCCCAGGACTAACTGCTATAATTTGTCCGTATGAAAGTTTGCCGTTAGGAAGAACTGTAAAGCCTATACCAAATAAACCATCTACCTCTTTATAATTTACAACACTGCCGTCGTTATTTAATATCATTAAATAATTACCGGTATTGAATGTTCCTGAGAGATTAGCTAAGAACATTTTTCCATCGGAAGGATTATTCGAAGTATCGACAGTTATTGTGGGAAAATTTGCAGGTAGTGTATCAGGTTCCAGAGGATAATTTTGAGGATTTGTTATCTGATATTCATCTGTTAAATATTCATGCAGTTTTAGTCTTTCTACTAGTGGAGTTACTTTAAATGAAAAATGCAAATGCGGCAGCACATTATCAGTAATAGTTCTTATTCCTTGAGTTAATGTCACATGAACAGTCTCATCCGGTTGAAATTTTGCAAATGGTTTGAAGATAACTGTTTTACCTTCAGTTGACAGAATTAGTTCACCAGATACCAAGCCGCTTTTATCACCAACTACTCTAATTAAATTAGGCATTTCCAAACTTGAACCATTTATCAAATCACCATGCCTGATTATTATAGTTGATTCTCTTGAATTTAATTCTGAGCCAGGCATTGGTGATATAAATTGATAGGATTCTTGTTGAGCGACTAACCCTGCGGATGTAACTAGAAATGTGGCTAGAATAATAAATAATTTTAAGTTTTTCATACAGCACCCATTAATTTTTTCTATAATTATATTGCCTTATGGATCAATCAAAAATAGTTCAAGAGATAAGGATTTACTAGCTATAATTTATTGATTATTTTATTTACATGCGTTAGTATTTGATGGTGTAAAAAAAGTAATCTTATGAGATTATCATTCAGCAAGCTAAAATGTAGCAAATCTGATAAATTTCATTTAAGAGTAATAAATTAACAGTAGCAATCCCATTGATAAGTTACACCGCGAAATGATGTAAGCTTTCTTATTGGAGTGTTAAATAGCAATTATTTATTTATGTTTGATTTGTTATGTCTGAAAAAGAAATAGTGCACGATGAAATTCTCGATTCGATCGGAGAAGGCTTATTTACGGTAAATAAAGATTTCAGGATAAACTTTTTTAACCGTGCTGCTGAGAATATAACAGGATACACCAGGGACGAAGTACTTGGTAAATTTTGTAAACATATTTTAAAATGTGAACTCTGCCATTCAAAATGTCCTATTGGACTTATCCTGGAAACAGGCAACAACTTATACGATTACAGAACCAGCATAGAAATTAGAAACGGCTTTAAAAAACCGATCAAATTAAATGCTGCTATCCTTAGAGATAGTAATTCAGAGCCAACAGGGGGCGTAATTTCTTTTAGAGACCTTTCTGAACTTGAAGCAATAAAAAAAGACCGCAAAGTTATATCCAGCTATTATGGAATAATAGGTCACGCCAAATCCATGCAGGAAATCTTTGAATTGATCAATGAAATTTCTGATTCTAATGCAACTGTACTTATCCAGGGTGAATCCGGAACCGGAAAAGAAATGGTTGCAAACGCCATCCAGATTACCAACAAAAGGAAAGAGAAGCCCTTTGTAAAGATAAATTGTTCTGTCTTCCCTGAAAATCTTTTAGTAAGTGAATTGTTTGGACATATTAAAGGAGCTTTTACAGATGCATTAAATGATAGACCCGGAAGGTTCGAATTTGCTAACGGCGGAACAATATTTTTAGATGAAATTGCAGAGATGCCTTTCCATACTCAAATACAACTACTTCGTGTTTTGCAGGAAGGTACTTTTGAGCGAGTTGGTGAATCGATAACCCGTAAAGCAGATGTGAGGATTATTGCAGCTACAAATGTAGATGTAGAAGAAGCTCTAAAAAAAGGAAAGCTCAGAGAAGATTTATTTTACAGGTTAAATGTTATTCCTATTACTGTTCCTCCTTTAAGAGAGCGGTTGGAAGATATGCCTTACCTGGTTAAGCACTTTGTAGAAGAATATTCAAAATTATACAACAAACAATTACTGATGTTTCGGATGATGTCCTGAATATTTTAATGGAACATCCATGGCCCGGTAATGTGAGGGAACTTGAAAATGTTATAGAATATGCAGTTGTTAGAACAAAAGCTGGTAACACTATTCACGATAAAAATCTTCCTTCTTCAATTAAGTCAACTGTAGATGTAAAATCGAAAAAAGCTATTAAAGAATTTAAAAGAGAAAATCCAACCGAATTGGTTCAACTTCTGGAAAAGCATCACTGGAATAAATCAAAAGTTGCTAAAGAGCTTGGTATCGGCAGAACCACCTTGTGGAGGATACTGAAAAACCTACCTAATGAAAATTGAGCACTGTTTCACTTAAATAAGTTGAACAGTTTGTTTCAGAAAGCATAATCCCTTGTAATTAAAAGAATTACAAAATCCATAATGATTGGATCCATCTAAATGGAACATTTTGTTTTACGATTCCTTTAAAAACAGTTAGTTTACGCAACATTTTTGTGGCAAAGGAATTGCATACGTTCTGCATTATGATGAGCGAGATGCTAGGTAATCAATATTTTTTAGCAAGAAACTTTGCTAATGCAGCAAAAAATTTGCAATATGCTTTGGACATCGATCCTCTTAACATCCCAGTAAGAAAAAAACTAATTATATCCTATTCGCAAATTGGGGAAATCCAGAAAGCTTTTAATATTTTTTATAACCTTATCCTTGAAGATATCGATTGTATCATAAACACAGACCCTGTGGCTGATGATTGTCCATGCCCGGAGCTCGTTGTACACTACGGAACAATTCTGCCCTACGAAGAAAACTCAACAGATTTAAAAATTATGCTGGGGATGCTGTGGCTTTATTGCGACATAAATAAATCGCTTAGCTTTTTTAAATCTGCCAAAAAGTTGAGACCTGATGATGAACGAATTAAATCTATTTCATCTATAATAGGAAATAAAACATCACTAATAAATAAACTGAATCAACATTCTTAAAAACAAAGAGGAATATATGAAAAAAATTAACATACTTTTTACGGTTATTTTCGCTTTGGGATTGGCGCTACCATTGCTGGCACAACCAGGTAATTTTAACACTAGTCTTCATAAAACCAGGGAAGGTAAGCCAACATGGTATGACCAGGAGAATGGTGGGTACGAAACTTTAACAGGCGTACCTATTGAAGATATTGGTTGCGTGGGTTGCCACGATGCTATTGATGCAAATGGTGATCCATATCCCGCAACGGGTTACGAACCAAACTGCGTTGACTGTCATGCTACGGGCTCTTTCACATCTACAGAACAAGACTGTCTTGGTTGTCATGGTCGGCAGAGTAAACTACGTTCACTCGGTGTATCTGATGTTCATAGAGATGCAAGCACACCAATGGTTTGCTGGGACTGCCATGGGACAACAGATATGCATGGTGACGGTACCGCTTATACTTCAATGCTCGAACCGGGAGCGGTTGTAACTGATTGTGAACAAGCTGGATGTCATGAATCGCTACCGGGAAGTCATGCCGCCAATGATCCACATAATGATGCCTTGCATTGTTCCTCTTGCCATATGCAAACAAACTTATCCTGTTATAACTGTCACTTCGATAGCCAGGTAGAAGAACATGTGAAAAGAGCCAAGCAGCCTATTACCGGTTTTGTAATACTTGTTAATCGTGAAAAAGATGGGAAGGTTCATCCTGCAACATTTCAATCTCTTATCATGATTCATCTGGAGGAAGCTGGGTAGCCATGGCTCCAAATTACACTCACAGCGTAACAAAAAATGATGCAAGAATTTGCGCCGACTGCCATCAAAACTTTGGTGGCTCTATCCCTGCTATCGAAGATTATAATGCAGGAGGAGGAATTAAGTTCTCAACGTGGAATAGTGCTGACAGCACATTAAGTTGGACCCAGGGGATTATACCTTTGCCAATCGATTACAAACATTCATTTATAATGGACTTTATTACTTTTGAAGGACCATTGAATGATCCCGCAGGAGCATCTAAGAATTGGACATTTGTTAAGAGTGTGGCTGATGGATTTCAGTTAGATTATTGTACACCTATGACTATGAGACAGATGGCTTTGCTCGGTATGGATACATTGCTAGTAGGAGTTGAGCAGATTGGAAATCATGTACCAAACGATTATTTACTGGAACAAAATTATCCTAATCCATTTAATCCTTCTACTACTATTCGTTACTCGATTCCAGCTAGAGCTGATGTGGAATTAAATGTATATGATGCGCTGGGAAATCTTGTTGAAACGCTTGTTAACAGGGAACAGGAAGCAGGCATATATCAGGTAGAATTTAACCCGGTTAATCTTGCCTCTGGTATTTACTTCTATCAAATTAAGACAAATTCATTTGTTGAAACTAAGAAACTAGTTCTACTTAAGTAAAATAGAACTTATGTAGCCTTCTTCTACTAAATGGGTACACAAGAGTGTACCCATTTTTTATTATATTTGTAACTGAAAAGGTAATTTGTTACTGCCACATCTGTCGTATTTATGTAAAATTTACCTTTGGTAGTTTGGTGTAAATTATATTTGCGAAGTTGGCAATATAATCCTTATGTCGTGTATAAATTACTGGTGGCACTATACTTGTGATTATCTTAATAAAATGATTTAAATAATATGAAAGGAGACTTTTTACCGATGGGATTGACTGAACTTATTGTACTTGGATTCCTTGCAGTGTTAGGATTACTTGCATATACAAACTCTAGAAAGGTTTCTCAGGAATTAAAAAAGTTGGGCGCCGGAAAATAGATTTTAAAAATTTTATTTCCTGGGGGAAGGAGAGATCAATCTAATAATGATTGATCTTTCCTTTTTTTTTATTCTCTGCTAAATATTTCATAACTGTTTGCTCTACCTACAATAATCATATCTGCAATATTAATAAACAAACCTGTCTCAACAATTCCCGGTAATTTTTTTAATTCATGTTCAAGTTTAACCGGCTCTATAATTTTATTTAGATGAAGATCAACTGTATAATGATTTCCATCAGTGATAAATATTTTATCATCTACAATTCTTAATTCAGGATTGTAGCCAGCCTCTTTTAGCTTACTAACAGTCTGTCCTATGCCAAACGGAACAACTTCAACTGGAAGAGGAAACTTTCCTAAATTATCAACCAGCTTTGTTGAATCTACAATCCAGATATTCTTCCTGGATGAAGTTGCAACAATTTTTTCAAAAAGTAGTGCACCGCCTCCGCCTTTAATCCCATTTAATTCTTTATCAACTTCATCAGCACCATCAATTGTTAAATCAATATTATCTACATCATCAAAATCTAAAATATGGATTCCCAGTGATTCTGCAAGTATAGAGGTAGCTGTAGAAGTTGAAACCGCTTTGATCTTTAAACCCTCATCTAACTTTCTGTGCAAGTTTCTTTACTAGATAATTAACAGTTGAGCCGGTGCCCAGGCCAACTATCATTCCGTCTTCAATAAATTCTACCGCTTTTTCGGCTGCGATCTGTTTTTCGTTCACTATGACTCCTACAAAATAAAATAGTATTTACAAAAATGGGTTATCTTTCTAATCGAAACAAATATTTATTTGTATTCCACAATTATAAAAATTCATATTTCGAAATTTGATAAATAAAATAAGGAGATATACCATGCATCATTTCGATCCCAGCACTGAAATTCAGGATTACCTTGTATTTGGTGAGTACGGTGGAGTTAATCCTTCAATTGAAGATTCATCAACATTTACTTTTCTTAGTCCTGAAAAGATGAAAGATCTTTTTGATCATGAAATTGAAGGCTGCTTTTTGTATTCCCGCCATTGGAATCCTACTAATAAATATTTAGCAGATGCATTAGCACGCCTTGAGGACAGCGAATCGGCGATTGTAACTTCATCCGGTATGGCCGCAATTTCATGCTTCTATTTTGCAAATTTGTAAAACTGGTGATGAAGTAATTTCCGGTAGAACAATTTACGGTGGAACTTATGCATTTGTTTCAAAAACTTTCTGCCGAAGTTAGGTATAAATGTTAAGTTCATAAATATCCAGGATCTTGATGCGGTTAAAAGAGCTGTTAGCAGTAAAACTAAAATTATCTATTGCGAAACTGTAAGTAACCCACTTTTGGAAATTGCCGATATACCGAAACTCAGTAAGCTGGCAAAAAAGAATAATTTGAAACTAATGGTTGATAATACTTTTAGCCCTATCGTGCTTTCGCCAATTCAACTTGGAGCTGATATTGTTATTCATAGTTTAACCAAATTTATAAATGGAACAAGCGATTGCGTTGCCGGCTGTGTTTGTTCAACAAATGATTTTATAAACGAACTAATGGATATTAATTCCGGGGCTGCAATGCTGCTTGGACCTGTGCTGGATAGTCACAGGGCTGCAAGCATTCTTAAAAATCTGCATACGCTTCACATCAGGATAAAAAAGCATAGTGAAAACGCAATGTTCTTAGCAGAAAATCTAAATGAACTTGGCTGTAAAGTATTTTACCCGGGATTGATCAATCACAATGGTAACAAACTTATTAACGATTTGATGAATGAAGGTTTTGGTTATGGCGGTATGCTTGCCATTGATTTAGGGATGAAGAAACTGCTGATAAGTTTATGAAGAAAATGCAGGATGAAAAAGTAGGCTACCTTGCTGTTAGTTTAGGTTATTTTAAAACTTTATTCAGTTCACCGGGTCACAGCACTTCTTCTGAAATTTCGAAAGAAGAACAGGATAAAATGGGTTTAAGCGAAGGTTTGGTAAGGATATCAATCGGGCTTGATAATGATATTCATAAAACATTTGAACGAATAAAAAAATGTTTAAATGATGTTGGTTTGTGCAAGAAATAGTAATAGAAGTTCTTTCAACTAGCGAATTAAATATACGAATCACTGGAAAGATATTTTTCTCCTATCAGGAGAAATGAAATTATCATAATAAAAGAACCAAATAAAACATCTGAAGCGTAATGTGCGCCAATTACTACTCTGCTTAGAGGTATAGCAATTCCCCATGCTACTATTAATCCTGTGGTAAAAATTTTTACAATTTTGTTCTTTTTCGGAATAAGAAGAATTATTGGTAGCAGCAGCCACGCCATTGCTGCATGACCCGATGGAAACGATTCGCTGCCGGTTATACCTTGCGGAAAATACCATTCTGTAAAATTGGATTGAAGTGCATTAAGGTCTCTAAACCTCACTCTTCCCCATAATAATTTGGTCATCTGAATAAAAATGAAATAACCAATTACAGACATTGCAGTAATTACTTTTGAAGTTAACATTACCGCAGGAGAAAAATTCAGAACGATTTTTTTTAAAGCGATGACTATAATTAATGTAAATACTAAAGAAGCACCTGCGAAGAAAAATAAGTAATTAAAAAAGAAATCCTGACTTCCAGTCACTCTCAATAGAATTACAAAAATTATATAAGTCAATATAGCGATTGCAGCAATTCCAAATAAAGTAATAACTGGTATTCTCTTCACTAAAGAGATGCTGCTGTAATTCACGATGTAGATAATTAAACCAGATAAAACTATAAATGCACCAGGTAGTTCACCATACCACTCAAGGAAAACAGCCCATCCTGCATTTGGGTTAACAACATTGTTTGAGATTTGAAGATCAGAAAACGCGAAGTAACCGGCCAGCACACTCCACACAATAATCAACGGGTAAATTATTTGATTAACATTCTTCATAAGAATGTAGGATATATTACAGTTTTAAAGATTAAAGATTTAATGATTGACAACTCTATGATAACAAACTATTTTAAACAATAAAAAATATATTACAGTATTAATAGAAATATCTTATTTATATTCTAATCTAACATGGCTTCAATTATTTCTAAATATTTTAACTGGCTTCAAAAAGATGCACCTGCTGGTGAAGTAGAACGCTATCCTGAAATTGATGATAAAGGGGAAACCTCTGTTAAAGGAATTTACATTATTGGAGATCTTACAGGAATTCCTTTACTAAAACTTGCTGCCGAAAGCGGTAAAAAAATTATTAACACAATTCTTAGTGAGCAGAATTTTCAAAAACTTAAATCATCAAAAAAAGATGATGAAATTTATGACCTGGTTATAATTGGTGCAGGGCCCGCAGGAATAGCGGCAGGAATTGAAGCAGCTAATCAAAAATTGAAATTTACCATTATTGAATCTGCACAAAAGTTTAATACTATTGTAAACTTTCCAAAGGGCAAGCCAATCTTTGCTGAACCGGCGGATTATGATCAGCAATCTGATTTAAAAATAAATGATGGCACAAAGGAATCGTTGCTCGAAGAATTAGAAAACCAACTGACCGATATTGATCTTCCTGTTGAAGAAGGAGTGATGGTAGATAGGATTGATAATAAGGGCGATCATTTTGAGTTAATAACCAAGAAGGCAAATTACAAAGCGTTAAAGGTTGTGCTTGCAATTGGAAAATCCGGAAATGCTAGAATGCTTAATGTTCAGGGAGAAAATCTTCCTAAAGTATATAATCGTTTATTTGATCCTGCTGATGCAAAGGAACATGATGTGCTTGTTGTAGGTGGGGGTGATTCTGCTCTTGAAACAGCAATTGCAACTGCAGAATATGCTAATTCAGTAACAATATCTTACAGGAAACCCACCTTTGCAAGACCGAAAGAAGGAAACGTTGATAAGCTTAAACCAGCTTGTTGAGCAAGGCAAGCTAAAATTATTAATGGAAACGAATGTAAAAGAGATTAAAGAAAACTCCGTTCTTATTGTTGATAGAGAAGGTAAGAAATCTGAATTAGATAACACGATGATCTTTACGATGATAGGGAGAGAGCTTCCAGTTGATTTCTTTAAACGAAGCAAGATTAAAATGGAAGGAGAACTTTCGTTAACTGCAAAGCTTCAATTTTTGCTATTAATACTTGTTGCTGGGATAATTTATTTTGGTAAAAGCAGTGCTCTATTTTATAAAGATATGTTTGGCAAGGTAGAATCTTTTTCTGATGCTGTTGGTTATATTTTCACCGGAGAGTTTTGGGGAAAATTTTTATCTCTCCCGGGAGTTTTTGTTTCAACATTATTCTCCGATCAAATTAAAATATGGAGTGTTACAAAATATATTAATGCACCAATTGCATATTTATGTTTTGTAAGTGCAGTTCTGCTGGGCATCTACCTGTTAGTGAAATTCATTAAAGAAAACTATAAAACATTCTCGTTTGATTGGAAAACATTTAAATATACTTATTTCATTTTGGTTGCAATCTTTTTTGCAATAGTATTTTTTGGCGGAAGATATTTTGGTGTAAATTTTTTAGGAAAATCACAATCGTTCTGGTACACGGATCTTTATTCACTTACAATCCTTATCTTCGGTTTAAGAAGAATTAAAATGAAACCTACACATTATATAAAACTGCAAACCTGGAGTTTGATTTTAATCCAGGCGCTACCGCTTTTCATATTACCGGAATTTGTTTTTCCTGCTCTTGGTAAAGCCGGACATCTTGGCGCAAGTGATGGTTTTATTATGTCGCAGATCTTTCCAAAAGAAAGTTACTGGCGCTCATACGGGTTTATACTTGCCTGGCCGTTAAACTTTAGCAACTTATACAATTCAAATATTACTACTTTCTGGCTGTTATTCAGTTTGTTTCAAACGTTTGTATTTATTCCGTTCATAGTGTACAAATGGGGTAAAGGTGCTTACTGTGGCTGGATTTGTTCGTGTGGAGCGATGGCAGAAACTTTAGGGGATGAATACAGAACACTTGCACCTCACGGACCTAAAGCAAAAAAATGGGAAAACTTCGGGCAATGGGCTTTGGTTTTTGCTTTTGTGATCACAGCGATAAAATTGATTTCGGTGTTATATAACATAGAAATTCCCATCATCAACCAAAGAGTTGGAGATGTAAATGAAGTTTTTCACAAAATTTATTACATAGGTATTGATGTAATTTTTGCAGGAGTGCTTGGTGTTGGTGTTTATTTCTTTTTAAGCGGAAGAGTGTGGTGTAGATTTGGCTGTCCTCTTGCAGCGCTTATGCATATTTACAATCGCTTTTCCAGGTACAGAATATTTTCAGAAAAGAAGAAGTGTATCTCCTGTAACATCTGTACAAAAGTTTGCCATATGGGAATTGATGTAATGAACTATGCTAATAAAGGTATCCCGATGAATGATGTTGAATGTGTAAGATGCTCGGCGTGTGTGGTTAATTGCCCAACAGAGGTTTTATCTTTTGGTTCTTTGCCAACCGGAGATACAAACAACAAACTATATAAAGAGTTGGAAATAAATTTAGAAAATAAAGCTGCAAACTGGGGAAGTGGATTGTAAAACATAATGTTATTGTAGGCTTTAATTTCTGAAGTGTTAAGTGACACACTTTTATTTCTTACCTTTACTTAGCTTTTGTCTTAAATCGATAAAATCATTTTAATTAAATCTTAATGTTTTCTCAAGGGCTAATTAAAATTCTTATTCAAAATTAATTTTATAATACAGATAATAAAAATGGAGTATCACAAATGAAAATTGGATTTATTGGTCTTGGTAAAATGGGATTTAATATGGTTCATAGGTTATTGAATGATAAGCACGAAGTTGTTGTTTGGAACCGTAATGTTGAACCTATTAAAGAAATAGAAAAAATAGGCGCAGTTGCCGGAGAATCTGTTGAAGATCTTGTAAAAAAATTACCCGAAAGAAAAATTGTTTGGTTAATGGTTCCTTCCGGAAAACCAGTTGATGAAAACATTGAAGCTCTTGCGAGTCTACTAAAAGAAAACGATATTATTATTGACGGAGGAAACTCATATTGGAAAGAAACACAACAGCGATCAGAAAAATTAGCTAAATCCGGAATTCATTATTTGGACTGCGGAACAAGCGGCGGTGTTTGGGGGTTGCAAAACGGCTACTGTTTAATGTATGGCGGAGATAAAAAAGCAACAGATTACGTTGAATCTGTATTTAAAACTTTAGCACCGGAAAATGGTCACGTTTATTGCGGCCAATCTGGTACAGGTCATTTGGTTAAAATGGTGCATAACGGTATAGAATACGGAATGATGCAATCTTACGCCGAAGGATTTGAAATTCTTGAGAAGTCTCCTTTCAAAATAAATTTAACTAAAGTTGCAGATGCCTGGCAGTATGGAAGTGTTGTAAGAAGCTGGCTGCTGGAACTTGCAGTTAATGCTTTTAAGGATGATCCGAAGTTGGAAAAGTTAAAAGATTATGTTCAGGATAGCGGTGAAGGACGATGGACTGTTCAAACAGCTATGGATTTTGATGTACCGGCTCATGTTATAACTACATCTTTATTTACAAGATTTCAATCAAGACAGGAAGAATCTTTTGCGATGAAGGTTCTTGCTGCGTTACGAAACCAGTTCGGCGGTCATGCTGTTAAAACAAAAAAATGAAAATGATATGAACAAACCTGAAAATCAAATACTTGTAATTTTTGGCGCATCGGGAGATCTGACGAAGCGTAAGCTAATACCTGCACTTTATTCTTTGGAGGTTCAAAATCTGCTGCCGGAAAAATTTGCAATCGTTGGTACAGGCAGAACAGATTTTAGTGATGATAAGTTTCGTGGATCTTTGCACGAAGGACTAAAATTATTCTCTTCCGAACAGGATAAAAGTAAGATTGAAAAATTCTTAGAAAAAATATTCTACCAATACAATGATGCAAAGGATGCTACTACCTACAAAGGTTTATTACGAAAGATTTCTGATATTAGAAATAAACTAAGTATTAACGGGAATACTGTGTTTTATCTTTCAACGCCTCCAAGTCTATACGAAGTAATACCACGAAATCTTGCACAGCAAGATCTTAATAAAGAAGAAGACGGCTGGAAAAGATTAATAATTGAAAAACCTTTCGGTTACGATCTTGAAAGTGCAATGGATTTGAATTCTAAACTAAAGAATGATTGGAGTGAAGAACAGATTTACCGGATTGATCATTACCTCGGTAAGGAAACAGTTCAGAACGTACTGGTAACAAGATTTTCCAATGGGATTTTTGAACCTTTGTGGAACAGAAACTATATCCATCATGTTGAAATAACTTCTGCAGAAAGTATCGGAGTTGAAAAACGCGGAGGTTACTACGAAAGTTCTGGTGCTCTGAGGGATATGATTCAGAATCATTTATTACAGTTAGTCGGACTCATCGCAATGGAACCACCTTCATCGAAAGATTCAAATTCAATCAGGAATGAAACCGTAAAAGTTTTTCAATCGCTCCGACCAATTTCTGAAAAAGAAGTTATCAGTTCTGCTATCCGCGGACAATATCTAGCTTCTACTATTAAAGGTGAAAAGGTAAAAGGTTACCGTGAGGAAGAAGGTGTTGATCCAAATTCAAAAACTGAAACTTATGCAGCTTTAAAATTTTATATTGATAATTGGAGATGGGGCGGCGTTCCGTTTTATATTCGTACAGGAAAACGTTTGCCAACGCGGGTTACCGAAGCAGTAATTCACTTCAAACCAACTCCGCATTATCTTTTTTCACGGAAGGAATTATGTGATTCCTGTAATCAGTTGGTTATAAGGATTCAACCAGACGAGGGAATATTATTAAAGTTCGGAATGAAAACACCCGGTGCAGGATTTGAAGTAGAAAATGTAAACATGGATTTTCACTATTCAGATTTGTCCCATCATAGAATTCCTGCTGCTTATGAAAGATTGCTATATGATTGCATGATAGGAGATTCTACTTTATATGCAAGAGGCGATGCGGTTATGGCGGCATGGAAATTTTTAAATCCTGTATTGAGATGCATGGAAAAACGATTCCACAATTCCGGTTTATGGTTATCCTTCGGGAACATGGGGACCGGAAAAGGCTGATGATCTTATTGAAGAACACGATATGACGTGGCGCTATCCGTGTAAAAACCTGGCGGATGACGGTGTTTATTGTGAGTTATAATAATGAACAAATCAGTTAAAATATTTTCAACAGTAGAAAACCTATCACTATACTTTGCTCAAACACTAGCAGAGTATGTTAGTAAAACTCCGGAAGATCGCTTTTTTTCGTTAGCATTATCAGGTGGATCAACACCAAAAGTTATTTTTGAATTTATTTCATCGAATTTCAAAAACAAAATTAATTGGAGTAAGGTAATAATATTTTGGGGAGATGAAAGATGTGTTTCACCCGAAAGTGATGAAAGCAATTATAAGATGGCGAGTGAAAGCTTATTGAAGCACATTCCAATTCCTGATACAAATATTTTCAGAATAAAAGGTGAAGAAGACCCAGTATACTGAAGCAAATCGATATTCTGAAATTGTAAGTAAACTTATTCCTTCAGTAAATGGTATTCCTCAATTTGATCTGATTATGCTTGGACTCGGGGAAGACGGACATACAGTTTCTATATTTCCAAATAATATTCATCTGTTTGATTCTAAAAATCTTTTTGAAATAAGTGAACATCCCGATACAAATCAAAAAAGAATTACTGCCACGGGAAAAATCATAAACAATTCCAAAGCTGTTTCCTTTCATTGCAACAGGTAAGAAGAAATCAGAAAAAGTTTACCAGATAATTAGAGAAAAGCAGCAAATGGAAATTTTATCCTGCTTCTCTGGTTGATCCTAAAAATGGCCAGTTGATCTGGCTATTAGATAGTCTTTCGGCAGAACATTTAAGCGGCGGAGTAACAAATGCAAAATAATAACATAATACTTGTTGGCTATGTTGAGGGAACAAAAATTCTTTTAGTTTTATTTGAAATCAAAGCAGCAAAATGGGGAAGCGGGTTGTAAGAATTCGTAAAGCTCACATTTTATTTCTAATTTTACTCGTTATCTTACTAATCAATAATTTAACAAAGAAAAATTAAATGAAAATTGTACTTAATAATTATGAAGAAGTAGTTAATAAAACTATTTCTAAAATTGAATCTGAAAAAATTATCAATCGAATCTGGGAAAAAGATCATACAATATGGGGAAATGATCCTAAAGAAATTTCAAGCAGGCTAGGATGGCTGGATTGCGTTGATGTAACCAGCAAATCATTTAATGAAATTAATTTGTTTGTTAATGAAGTTAGATCTGAAGGATTTACGCACGCTTTACTAATGGGAATGGGTGGCTCATCTCTTGCACCGGAAGTTTTCAGGTTAACCTTTGGAGTTAAGGAAGGATATTTGGATCTATCTGTTTTAGATAGTACTCATCCCGAAGCTGTAAAGGAGATTAGCGATAAACTTGATGTTGAAAAAACGTTGTTCATTGTTTCTACAAAATCGGGTGGAACAATAGAAACAATTTCTTTTATGAAATACTTCTTATACAGAAGCAGTTAAAAAACTTGGGAAGGAAAAAGCGGAAACCACTTTGTTGCAATTACTGATCCGGGTAGCGGATTGGAAACGATGGCTAAAGAATTAAAATTCAGAAAAATATTTTTAAATGATCCAGATATTGGCGGAAGATTCTCAGCACTCTCATTGTTCGGGGCTGTACCTGCTGCGTTAGTTGGAGTTGACCTGGATGAATTTTTTGAAAATGCAGAAAAAATGGTTAATGAATGCATACTGGCAGATGTTTCCAAAAACAGCGGGGCAATGCTTGGAGCAATAATTGGAACTCTTGCAAATGAAGGAATTGATAAATTAACAATCCTTAGTTCATCACAAATTAAATATTTAGGTGCATGGCTAGAGCAGTTAATAGCCGAAAGTACTGGCAAAGATGGTAAGGGAATTTTACCTGTTGATCTTGAACCAATAAGCTTCGATTGAAAATTTTTCCCGCGATAGAGTTTTTATTCATCTTAAATTGAAAATGATACTTCCAATGATGAAATAGTAAGTGCAATTAAAGAAAAGGAATTTCCTTTTATTGAAATAACTTTAAATGATGTTTATGATCTTGCAGGGGAATTTTTCCGCTGGGAGTTTGCAACTGCAATAGCCGGAAATGTTTTAGCTGTTCAACCTTTCGATCAGCCAAATGTGGAAAGTGCAAAAGTTGCCGCAAAAGAGATGATGAATAAATACCAGCAAAATGGTGAACTTCCAAAGTTATTACCTTCACTGGAAATGGATAATGTAAAAGTCTTTGGTAATCTGCAATCAAAAAATATTTCTGAAGCAATAAACACGTTTGTTGTCCTTGCAGAAAAGGGAAAAAGTTATATTTCAATCCAGGCATATTTAAAACCGGATGAAAAAACATGGGAAGCGCTTCAAATTCTTCGTTCGAAAGTTCTGTCTAAATACAAAGTTGCAACAACACTTGGTTATGGTCCGAGATTTCTTCATTCAACCGGGCAGTTGCACAAAGGTGATGGAGGAAATGGTTTATTTATTCAAATCGTTGATGTTAGTTCAGAAGATCTTCCTATTCCGATAAAGCAGGTGATGAAAAATCTGAAATTACTTTTGGAACTCTTATAAATGCACAATCGCTTGGGGACAGACAGGCATTGCTTGATAATGGACGAAAAGTTTTGAGATTGGAACTTTCCGGTAATGTAGCAGAAACAATCCTGAATTTAATTTAACAGAATCATATTTACTTAGTTAATTTTTTTCTTTAGATGACTTGACAAACAATCTTATCTCATCGTATATTTACGATGAACGATAAAGGAAAATTAAATGGCTACTTGCGAAAACAGAAGAATTCAGTAAAATGGAGATTGAAATTGCTGAAATTGCAAAAGCACTTTCTCATCCGGCAAGGATTAAAATATTAAAGATCCTTTACGATTTGAATTCTTGTATGGTCGGTAGTATTGTTGATCTTCTCCCGCTTTCTCAATCAACTGTATCGCAGCATCTTAAGGAATTGAAGAGAGTCGGGCTGATACAGGGAGAAATTGAAGGACCGAAGATTTGTTACTGTATAAATCCTAAAGTGATGGAAAAAGTAAGAAATGAATTCAATAAATTATTTTCACAAGTTTGTAACTGTTAAAGAAAGGAAATTATCATGCCAACAAATGATGAAATAAAACAAGTAGTAAAAGAAAAATATGGAGAGATTGCAGCAGAGTAATTCTTCATGCTGCGGTCCAACTTCCTGCTGCGGTACAAACAACAAGGTAATAGATTATTCAATTATGCAGGATGATTATACAGGGCTCGATGGTTATGTGGCTGATGCTGATCTAGGATTGGGATGCGGACTTCCTACCGAATTTGCAGGAATTAAAGAAAGGTGATACTGTTGTTGATCTTGGCGCAGGTGCAGGAAATGATGTGTTCGTTGCAAGAGCTTTAACCGGCGACGAAGGAAAAGTAATTGGGATTGATATGACAGAGGAGATGATAAGCAAAGCAAATGTTAATAAAGAGAAGCTTGGTTTTAAAAATGTTGATTTCCGCTTAGGCGAAATTGAAGATATGCCAATTGATAATGATACTGCCGATGTTATTGTTAGTAATTGTGTTCTCAATCTTGTGCCTGATAAATTAAAAGCATTTTCCGAGATGTACCGTATAACAAAACCAGGCGGGCATTTTTGTGTATCTGATATAGTTCTTAAAGGAGAACTGCCTGCTCAGTTAAAAAAATCTGCAGAGATGTATGCAGGATGCGTTTCGGGAGCTATTCAACAGGAGGAATATTTGGGAATTATTAAGCAGGCAGGATTTAAAAATGTTGAAATTAAAAAAACAAAAGTGATTGAGCTGCCGGATAATATCCTGGAAGAATACCTTAGCAGCGAAGGAATGAAAATTTATAAAGAAAGTAAGATTGGAATTTTCAGCATTACAGTTGTTGGATATAAAAATCCCAAATAACAAATTTCAAAAAGCAAATAAATACCAATACTCAATTATCAAGGATTAAATTTTTGTTTTTTGGAAATTGAAATTTATTTGTGATTTGTATATCGAGTTTTGAAAATTTTATAGCAAAATTATTAAATGATAAGAATATTAGTATTATGTACCGGCAATTCCTGCCGTAGCCAGATGGCGGAAGGTTATTTGAAATCATTTGATAAAAAACTGGAAGTATATTCAGCCGGAACAAAACCTGCAATCAAAATAAATCCTAATTCAGATAAAAGTGATGAAGGAAATAGGAATTGATATAAACTGACAATTTCCACAGGATGTTAATGAGTATATCGTAAAAACCATTTGATTATGTAATTACAGTGTGTGATAACGCAAAGGAAGTTTGTCCTGTTTTTAATGGAGAAGTAAAGCAACGATCTGCACATGCCGTTTGAAGATCCTTATGAAGCAACAGGAACCGAGGAAGAAGTGCTTGCTGTTTACAGAAAAGTTAGAGATAAAATACTTGAGAGACTTAATCAGTTTTACAAGAAGAAAATAGCATACTGACGACATAGATGAAACTGAAGAACACAGATTCAGATCGGCGTTGATCTGCGGTATCAGTGTTATCTGCGTGCCATTTAATTAATTTGAAGCCGGAGATAATAATGCTAAAACAAAGACTTAAATTTTTAGATAGATATTTAACTCTCTGGATATTCCTTGCGATGTTCGTTGGAGTTTTCTCAGGATATCTTTTCCCATCAATAGTTGATTTCTGGAATCAGTTTCAATCTGGCACAACAAACATTCCTATTGCTGTTGGGTTAATCCTAATGATGTACCCGCCGCTGGCAAAAGTTAAGTATGAAGAGCTTGGAGATGTTTTCAGGAATGTAAAAATTTTATCCCTCTCTTTGGTTCTCAACTGGATTTTGGGTCCAATTCTTATGTTCATTCTTGCAGTAGTTTTTCTGCAGGATTATCCTCACTATATGGCAGGAGTTATCTTAATCGGGCTTGCGCGTTGTATTGCAATGGTTATTGTATGGAACGATCTTGCGAAAGGAGACAGGGAATACGCAGCAGGATTGGTCGCATTCAATTCGATTTTCCAGGTGCTCTTCTTCTCTTTTTATGCTTATATTTTTCTTACAGTAATACCCGAATGGCTTGGAATACAAACATTCAAAGTTGATGTTACAATTGGGCAGATTGCAGAATCTGTTTTTATTTATCTTGGCATTCCATTTTTTGCAGGAATGATAACACGCTTTTCCCTGGTTAAAATTAAAAGGGAAAGATTGGTATGAAAGAAAATTTGTTCCGAAGATAAGTCCGATTACTTTGATAGCTTTGCTATTTACCATCATTGTAATGTTTTCCTTAAAGGGTGAGTACATTGTAAAAATACCGCTTGATGTTGTTAGGATTGCAATCCCGCTTGTAATTTATTTTCTTATAATGTTTTTTGTTTCTTTCTTTTTGGGTAAGAAGATTGGTGCAGATTATCCAAAAACAACTTCACTCTCTTTTACCGCAGCAAGTAATAACTTCGAATTAGCTATTGCCGTTGCAATTGCTGTGTTTGGTATAAATTCCGGTGAAGCATTTGCTGCAGTAATTGGTCCTTTAGTGGAAGTACCTGTGTTAATTAGTTTGGTTAGTGTTGCTTTCTGGTTTAAGAGAAAATATTTTAATTCAGTTGCACCTAATTTTAAATTGTAGTTTTACTATCTTATACAATATATTGATATAATTAATATTTAATTTGTACTTAGAATTATGTCTTTCAAAATTGAATTAATTAACGAAAAATCTTTTGAGATAGTTGAAGATCAAACAATTCTTCAGGCATCTCTGGAAGCAGGAATTCCTCACTATCATGCTTGCGGCGGAAAAGCTCGCTGCTCTACTTGCAGGATAGTTGTGCAGGAAGGCGAGGAAAAACTTTCTCCGCCTAACAAAGCAGAGTTAAATTAAGAGAGCAAAAAAAGTTTCCGGATAATGTGCGGCTTGCCTGCCAGACAAAAGTTAGTTGCAAGTGATGTAAAAATCCAGAGAATAATTAAAGATGAAGCTGATCTTGATCTTTATGTTTATGGAAATCCTCGGAGAATATTCAAACAGTTGGCGATGAAAAATCGATGGCGCTATTTCTTTCTCGATATTCGGGATTTCACACCATTTATAGAAAAACATCTTCCGTTTGATGTAATTCATATTATAAGACGATTGAACATTCTTTTTAATGAAGTGATACACTCAGCATAAAGGGAAAATAATAGAATATTCCGGTGATGGAGTTTATGCGGTTTTTGGTTTTGATGAACCGGTTAACGAAGCTGTAAATAATGCTTACAAAGCCGGGAAGCAGATTCTTTCTTCACTTCACAAACTTAATGATAACTACATAACTAAATATTTTGATTATAAAATTGATGTTGGAATTGGTTTGCACGCAGGGAGAGTAATAGTTGGTAAAACAGGAGTTAAGGAAAATAATAATTATACCGTAATGGGTTTCCCGGTAAATGTTGCAGCAAGGTTAGAATCATCAACAAAAGAACTGAACAATAATTTTATAGTTTCGGAATATGTTTATGGTATGCTGGAAGAACAGAATGGTTTGACAGAGCAGAAGCAAATAAATTTGAAAGGTGTTAGCGAGCCGTTTCTAGTAAGATTGATGGGGAAACCATTTGGAAATTGAATCATTCCATTATTTTATAAAATGCCGGGTACCTGTTTAAGCAGTTGCACCGCCACAGCTTGAACCCGCACCTGCTGTACAGCCGTAACAATGCTGCCCTGTTACAATTCTTCTGCTCTCAATTAGCGATGCATCAAAATCTTTTATATGATTCGACGCACCATGATTCATATTCAACTCAAGCATCTGGTTAAAATCGCAATCGTAAAGTTGTCCATCCCATCCAACTGAAATAATAAATTTGCACATCACACTTGCTGCTGCGGTCGGATTGAACGAATCAACCAGCTTTTGCATATAGCTATCGTAGTTACCCGATTGAAGAAGGTAATCCAAAAACCTGCTGATTGGCATATTTGTAATGGTGTAAAGATTGTTAAAAACAATTCCGAACTTATCTTTCAATTCCCGCTTAAAATCCTGCTCTAATCCTTCCTGTGATGGCGGAAGAAAAGCACCAAACGGATTGTAAACAAGGTTAAGAATTAATCCAGTCTCATCTTTAGCGTAACCCAGATCATTTAATTTTTTAATTGCAGATATAGATTTATCAAAAACTCCTTCACCTCTCTGCTGATCGGTAAAAGTTTTTTTATAGAAAGGCAGCGAAGAAACAATCTCTACATTATGTCTTTGCCATAAACTCCGCGTAATCTTCAAAACCGTTGGCTTCTAAGATTGTAAGATTTGAACGCACCAAAACATGGCTGCCAAGTTTTTTAATTTCATCAACAAACCATTTAAAATCCGGATTCAATTCAGGTGCGCCGCCTGTAAGATCAACTGTTGGAATTTTTGTCTTCGCAAGTATATCAAGACAAATCTCCATCGTTTCTCTTGTCATAATTTCTTTTCTATCCGGTCCCGCATCAACGTGGCAATGTTTGCAAACCTGGTTGCACATTTTGCCTAAATTAATCTGAAGGATCTCAATCTTATCTGCTTTAAGCGGACCTTCGCCAACAAGTTCATATTTATCATCAAAATGAGGAAACTTTTCTTCATTATTAATTATCTTCAATTGTTCATTTGCTGATGCCAGCTCCTCTCCCGAAGCTTTCATACTTTTATGTCGTGCCTGCATTTAAATCTTTCAGTAAAATTTTTTACATAGTAATTTTTGAATTCACATTCTTCATTTGCACACCATGTACCAATGATGCGCCGCCGCGTATTGCGCTTGCAACATGAACAGCTTCGGTCATCTGTTCAAGATCAGCGCCTTTTGCTAAACTTTCCTGTGTGTAAGCATCAATGCAATAAGGGCACTGCACTGCGTGTGCAACTGCCAGTGCGATTAAAGCTTTTTCTCGTTCGCTTAGTGCACCTGCTTTAAAAACTGCGCCGTACCATTCACTAAATTTTTTCCATAGTTCCGGTGCGCCTTCGCTTATATCTCCAAATTTAGGTAAATCTTCAGGTTTGTAATAAGTTTCCATTGCATGCCTTTCTGTTTTTTGGGAAGAATTAAGGGTTAACGATTTTATTTCCTATTGCAATCAAACAATTTAGTTTATTAAATTTAAGTGTTCAATTTGCTGGTAAATTATTGTGTATTCAACTGCCAGTTGTACTTATTGAATTTAACTTCAACCGTATTCTCTTTTAGGAATTTTTTATCGCTTTCGTTCATAAAATGCTCCGCAGCTTTCTGCAATGAACCATATCTTTCTTCAAAATTCCTTTTAAACCACTTAAAAATTTCAGAGAGGTATAGAATATTATTCTCCTTATCAAGCCGGTTTTTTGATGGATCATTCAGAAATTCTTTCCCGTTTTCTTCAAGCTGTTGTAAGACAGTCTTTCCATCATAAGCTTTACGCAATATTTTAGGACAACTTATTGCAGCGCATACTAAACCAAAATGAACAAGAACCGGTTCAATTTTCATAGCGTAATCGTGCTCAAGTTTATCAAGAGTAATTTCATTTCCGGCAATTTGATGAGTTATCTTTTTAAAGAATCCATCTACATCCATTGGTGAGGTAATTGGTAAATGATCAAGAACATTTTTAATAACCGTTGCATTGTATAGCGTTGAGGTAAAAAGCAAGCTTATCTTCCTTACTTAAATTGTTTACATCAGCTTCCGCTATGCTTTTGATGTAATCATCAAAATCTTTATTGTTTTTAAAAGCTGCATAGTCTACCATTCCATTTTCATCAACATTTGCTTTTAGCAGCGCATCAAATTTGGAATGATCAAAACCCGTTGGTTGCGAATAGTTACAGCCGGTTATAGAAAGCAAAAGCAAAGTTATTAAATGATAATATTTTCATTTTCTTCTCATTTAAAAATTTTTCAATACGTTTCAAATCACTATGTATAAAAATCCGGAATCAATAATTAAAACAGATGTAAAACAGGAGACAAAATAAAACATTTTAAGCAACCCTGCTTCCTCGTTTAACTACTATCACGCCTACAATAATAAACGTTGCAGCAATAAGAATATTCAAATTTAAATCTTCATTTAAAATAAGCCATCCTAAAAAAATTGCAATAACCGGGTTTATATAAGCATAAGTAGAAACCAGCGAAAGAGGAAGATGAGCAATTGCATAGATGTATGATGCATAACCAAAAATAGATCCGAATAAAACCAGGTATGCAGTTGCTAAAATGCCATCTGTGCTAAGCGTAAAGCTGCTCAGCTCACCGAGTGATAAGCCAAGTGAAACCTGCAAAGTTCCGGCAATAAGCATCTGGAAAGTTGCGCTGGTTAAAGTATCCACATTAATTTTTTTATATTTGGAATAAATACTACCAAGCGACCATGAAATAACTGCACCCATCAGGCAAAGAACACCAAGCAGGTTATTACCATCCATCAAAAAACTAAAATCCTTCCCGAAGATGAGGAACACTCCGGCAATACCAATAAGCAAACCGGAAATTGTGTAAAAATTAATCTTCGGTCCTTTTTTAGCCGCGCTCTCAAAACCAACCATCCAGAAAGGGAGCGTGCTTATAAGAAGCGCTGCCAGACCGCTTGGTATCCATTGCTCTGCAACTACCACTAAACCGTTTGCTATTCCAAGTAAGGCAATACCAACCACCGCAATATGTTTTAAATCATTTAATGAGGGAAAACGCCTACCAGTTAATTTTAAAAATGTGATAAGAATTAACCCTGCAATTATCCACCTTACTCCTGCAAACAACATTGGGGGGAGTTCAGTTACACCTACTCTTATAGCTAAATAAGTTGTTCCCCAGATTATGCAGATTGCAACCCAGGCAGCGTATGCTTTAATATTACTTTTTTGCAAATGTGTGATCCGAAGAGTTTATGTTTTGATGATGACTCGCTGCACAAATTAACTATTTTAATTGAATATTCCGTTGTAGAAAGGATATCTACTTTTAATTACTAAACGCTTTACATAACTTTGAAAAATAATTTTTAAATATTAATTGATAAACATCAGGATATTTTCTGATAGCAATATAGGAGAAGTTAATGACGACAATAGTTGATATACTTGGCAGGGAAATTTTAGATTCACGAGGTAATCCAACTCTTGAAGTTGAAGTAATGCTGGAAAGCGGAGTTATTGGCAGAGCTGCTGTTCCAAGTGGTGCTTCTACAGGCGAGCACGAAGCTGTTGAACTTAGAGATGGCGATAAAAAAAGGTACAATGGTAAAGGTGTTCTAAAAGCTGTTGAAAATGTAAATGAAAAAATTGCTGATCAGTTAATTGATTTTGATGCAGCAGACCAGGTTGGGATAGACCAGTTTTTAATTAATCTTGATGGAACAGAAAATAAAGCTGAACTTGGAGCAAACGCATTGTTAGGTGTATCCCTGGCTTGTGCAAAAGCAGCCGCCGAAACACTTGATCTGCCTCTTTATCGCTACATTGGCGGAACAAATGCGCGAGTTCTTCCTGTTCCTATGATGAACATTCTTAACGGCGGCAGCCACGCAGATAATAATGTGGATTTCCAGGAATTTATGATTATGCCCGTTGGCGCACCAAATTTTGCAGAAGCATTAAGAATGGGCGCTGAAACATTTCATGCTTTAAAATTGTTTTAAAAGGAAAAGGTTACAACACTGCTGTTGGAGATGAAGGTGGTTTTGCACCAAATCTAAAATCTAATGATGAAGCAATTGAAGTTATACTTGAAGCAATAAACAAAACAGGTTATAAAGTTGGCGATGAAATATCTATCGCGCTGGATCCAGCTTCAAGCGAATTCTTCTTAAAAGATAAAAATGTTTATCATCTCTTCAAGTCCGATAAGTCTGAAAAATCTTCCGTTGAAATGATAGAGTATTATGAGAACTGGGTAAAGCAATATCCAATAGTATCAATTGAAGATGGTTTGGCTGAAGATGATTGGGATGGCTGGAAATTGATGACTGAAAAACTTGGTAATAAAATTCAGCTGGTTGGTGATGATCTTTTTGTAACAAATACAGCGAGGTTAAGTAAGGGAATTGAAATGGGTGTTTGTAATTCCATATTAATAAAAGTAAACCAGATAGGGACACTTACTGAAACACTTGATGCAATTGAGATGGCTAAAACAGCCGGTTACACAAACGTGATAAGCCATCGCTCCGGCGAAACAGAAGATACAACAATTGCCGATATTGCCGTTGCAACAAACGCGGGACAGATTAAAACCGGTTCGCTTTCCAGGACAGATAGAATAGCAAAGTACAACCAGCTATTAAGAATAGAAGAAGAACTTGATACAACTGCTTTGTTCCCCGGAATTTCGGCGCTGAAATACAATGGTTAATAAAAAATATGCCCAATCACTTTTGTGGTTGGGCTTTTTTGTCTCCAATATAGAATAAAAAAGTTAAGAGGACGTTATGGCTGCAAATCAATTACAAAAATGCGAACAGCTCATAAAGAAAAATAAAATTGAAGTAATCGATCTTAAAGCGATAGATCTTACAGGAAGACTTCATCACATCTCATTGCCGGTTTATGATGATACTCTTAAAAAAATAGTAAAGGAAGGAGTTGGTTTTGATGGCTCAAGTTACGGCTTTAAAAAAGTTGAAAACAGTGATATGATACTTGTGCCCGATTTAAATACAGCAAAGATAGATCCGTTCAGAGAAGCTCCCACGCTCAGTTTCTTTTCGCACATTATTTTAACAGATGACAAACGCAGTCCGTTTACACAGGATGGAAGATACCTGGCTAAGAAAGCAGAAGCTTACTTAAAAAAAATAACCGGGGCAGATAAATCGTGGTGGGGTCCCGAATTTGAATTCTATATCTTTTCAAATGTTGAATACGATACCCGAACTTCAACTTCTTATTACAAGGTTGAACACGTTGAAGAGTTTTACAAAAAAGCATATCATGCAGCCAATCCTTTTGATGAGTATGATGATTTTCGGGATCAGCTTACAAAGCTGCTAATTCAGCAAGGTGTAAAAGTTAAGTATCATCATCACGAAGTAGGTGAAAGAGGACAGCAGGAAATTGAGACATTTTTTTCTGATCTGCTTGATACCGGCGATAATATTGTATCAACCAAATATATCCTTTTCAATTTTGCCGAAGAGAGAAACTTGCACATTACTCTTATGCCAAAGCCGATGTACCAACAACCCGGTAATGGGTTGCACCTGCATATGTTCTTAACAAAAAAAGGTAAAAATGTTTTTTACAAAAAGGGTGAGTACGGAAATTTAAGTGAATTCGGTAGATTTTTTGTCGGTGGATTATTAAAACACGGACCTGCGCTTTCAGCATTTACAAATCCGAGCACGAACTCTTATAAAAGACTAGTCCCCGGTTTTGAAGCCCCGGTTGCCCTAACATACGGAATTGGAAACAGGGCTTCCGCGATTCGAATACCCAGTTATGTAAAAAATATGGATGAAACAAGAATTGAATACCGCCCACCGGATGCAACTATGAATCCTTACTTCGGAATGATTGCTATGCTGCTGGCTGGAATAGACGGAATTGCTAATAAAATAGATCCGGTTAAAGAAGGATATGGTCCTTACGATAAAAACTTTATGGAAGATGATTCTATTGAACAGATGGCTTTCTTGCCGAGAAATCTTGCAGAAGCAATTGATGCACTTGAAGCAGACAACGATTTTTTAAGAAAGGGGAGATATTTTTTCAGATGAACTGCTGGAACAATGGATAAAAATTAAAATGGAAGAGGTTCATTCAATTAGCACAATCCCTCACCCGTTTGAGTATAAGATGTACTTTAATCTATAAATATTTATTCAGCAACATTTTTCCACAGTAGTACCGTCACAGGTAAGTAAGGTTATCGAAGAAGCACCATCTCAATCTCATCGTCGGTAATTTTTAATCGCATGATAAGCACGCCTCTAATTTAACATCAGTAGTTTTATTTTCAACTACATTTACCGGAATGTGATATATAATATTTCCCGGACCAAGACAGCATACTTCAGCATCTACAAAATAATTTCCCGGTTCAACTTCAAAATTGGTAATTCCATTTAAATCGGTTCTCTGAACGATATTGTTGGGCATTATAGTTATTGAAACATTAGGAACCGGTGTTTTATTTGCATCATTATCAACAACTATAACAGATATTATACCCAACCTGGAATCAGTTGGACCACTATCGCAAGAAATTATAATTAAAAATAAGAAACAGATAAATACTATAGCAATTAGCTTAATTGTGAATTTCACTGCAAGAGTCTCCTTATCTTAGGTTTTAAGATATTATTATTTCATCCACATTTATCCGCCGCGATGTTAACGTAGGCGGACCATCATCGTAGTCTCAACAATGTTTCCTGCTTTTATATAAGACCATTATTTTTAATCATTGAATAAAGCTTCAAGATCCATATAGTCAGTATGAACACTTTCTATTGCTTTATCAATATCGGCATCATTTGCATTATTATTTTTCAGCTCTTTTAAATTGCTGGTCGAATTAAAAAGTTTTTGCGATTGCTCCCTGAACACATCAGTTTTATCCGTAGCCCAGTTAGGTAAAATGCAGGAATTTAATTCTTCTGCACGAATGACAAGATCATCAACGGCGTTGTTAAATTCTTCACTATTTTTGTTTGGCCAGTAATGATGATAGATCATATAAAGCACTTTGTGGAATTCATCAACCTCTTTTGTTACAGGTCTGATTATCCGAACCAGCATTTCATAATTTGAGTGGAGTTCTTCGGCAGAGCTTAATAGTTCTTTATTATTTCCGTTGGTGGCATCATTATATTTTTCAACAGAAGAGCGAAAATTATTAACTCCTTCATCCCAATCCTGTTTTTTATCGCGCAATATACCTGGTAATTGAGCAGAATAAATTTGCTCAGCTCCTTCATTAACTTCTGATACCATTTCTTTCAACATTGCGATATCTTTGTTTGGATAAGCAGTATGCCAAATTGGGTAGATAACTTCGTGAAATTCTGAAAGCTCCGGAATTGAACTATTAATTTCTGAAGAATGCTCCTGGGTGAATATTGGAGATGCAGTTAGTAGAACAAATGCTATTGTAAAAAGAATCATGTTTTTCATAATAATCCACTTTGTTTTTATTTAGTGTAGTCAAATATAGTCAAGAAAACCAAACTTTTTTAGTAAAAGAATTTTCCATCCCATCCCGGATCAATAATTTAATTAGCTGTAAATAAAAAAATTCCACTTAACTTAGTTAAGTGGAATCGAATCTATTCTGATTCTTGGTTTATTCCATTAAAAAATCTCCGCAGATTTGTTTTCTGTATTCCGATATAATTTAATGAGAAAAGGAAACTTTAACGCAGGTAGGTTGTTAGTCTCAACGAAATTTTCAGATAGCTGAATTTAGAAAAGATAATATGTTCTAATTTGATCCATTCGTCTGAGTTAAATCGGAAGCATTTGTTCCAATTATATTGGCTTTAATTTCAACTTCTTCAGAGACTCTTTTACCAATCAACATATGTCTTACACCATAGTCCGATAGGTTAATGTTAAATTTTGCTTTTACACCGAGAAGATCTCCGGGCATCCTGGTTTTAGTTAGTTCACTTTCTTCTAAATATTCCATTGTTACATCGCTATATTCTTGTTTAGTAACTCCCCGAACAGTAAAATCACCTAATACTGTTAAGCGTAGTTTATTACCCAAGTCATTATTTATCGTTTCAATCTCTTTAATTACAAACGATATATTCGGATATGCTTCGGCATTCAACCACTCGGATGTCCTTAAATGTTCATCCCTATTTTCTATCCCAGTTTTTATTGATGCGGTTTTTATAAACACTTCGCCGGCAAGTGTATTTTTTACGTCTTGAATATCAAATGATACCCATCCATTTACTTCATTGCTAAGCCCGGTAATATCTTCGAAAGGAGCGTGGCTGAAAAAGGTAGCTTGATTCCGATCCATATCATCTTTAAAGTGAAAGGTTTGCTCTCCAGATTTGTTTATATAAAATCCTTGCGCATTAGAAAGTGTAACTATTAGAATTGAAATTAAAAGTACTCTATATATTATTAACATCAGTGTTTCCTTTAATAAAATATCACAGATAACGAAAATTAATTGGATTGTTGTTTATATTATACCAATAAGTTGCTCATTGTACAAATATGTCTGCACACACAAATTGTTGTTCATACATATCAATTTAATTGTGTTTTTTAAGGTTAGGTTAAGATTAAAAAACCCCTGCCTATGTTATTAAGCAGGGGTATGGAAAACGGTTTTAACTTAATGCTACTTTAAGAATATTTCCCTCATCACTTTTGTTCCATATATTTGCCTTAGGTTTTCATAGTTTGTAACAGTCTCATCGTATTTACCTTTCATGCTTTCTTTAATCTTCTTTTCCATTGCATCAAATTTTGCATCGCGTTCCGGATCAGGATCTAATGAAGCCATATTTTTATTCTCAATCATAAGAACAATGTTAAAATCATCTTCATTTGCAGGAGGACCAATTAATATTTTGTAGGATACAACTAACCCTTCTTTTACTGCTCCATCCATAAATGCTTTCCAGGTTTTACTAAGATCTTTCAGGTAATCATCAGCCACATTTGCGCCTGTTCTAACGAAGGTTAAACTCCATACAGTTCCCTCATCATAAACATCATCGTCTTGTGAATAAGTAGTATTGCTAAGTCCTAAGACAAAGCAAACAAGTAAAACAATTGTAAAATGAAATAATTTCATAGCAACCTCCTATTTGGTTGTTTTAGATATAATGAATTAATATATAAACAGAAATATGTTATAACACAAAGTACAGTATTCTCCTGGTTAATACAACCTTTTGCTTCGTACTCCAATATTGTTAGGAGAAGGAGGAGTATATCTTAGTCTCAATAAAAAACCAGAGTGAACTTTTATCAATCAATTTCCCCTTCTGGGGGTGATAACGTAAATCCAAGCTGTTGATAAAATCCTAATACGTTCCAATAGGTTTCATCCTCTATAATTTTTCCATCTGCTATTCTGGTAATTGCCACCCCGGTTACTTGAAACTTCTTTCCGGTGGGAGGTATATCTCCCAAAGAACCAGCGTTAATTCCCGTCATCGTATAGCGGGACCAAATCCTATCACCTTTGACAATTACTTCCTCGAATATAACATCAAGTTCAGCAAACGCTTTACCTGTATTTTTAATTAGGTACTTATAACCTTCGATTCCTTTAATGGGTTCAGGTGAAAGAGGATAGCGAAATACGCAATCAGGATGCAGCATTTCTTCAGCTAATGTTGTATCTGTATTTGTTACTGTTTCCATAAAACGGTTGAGGAGAGTTGTTGCCTCTTCTTCAGTCAATGATTGATCTACTTTGGGCTGACAAGATAGTAACAATACCAGAATAGGAATTAGAACAAAAAATATTTTTTTCATTTGCGCTCTCCTTATTATTTCTATAAAACTAGCTCTTAGTTTCAACAAAAGAGTTGAATTGTAGTATTTAAATATCCATTAAGTACTTTTAACTTCAATCGGTTTAACTAAAAAGTAACCAAATCCTAATGTGAAGAAGAAATAAATAAAAGCGATTAACCACCCTAAAGGATTTAGAACTCCGGTGATGATAGTAATTGTTGTTGCAATAAATCCTATAAGGTCGTAAACAAACAGCGCAAGTATAATTGCTCTTCTTGCATCACACTCTGCTGAGTTTTTTGCAAACCAGCAGAGAAATAAATTGCCAAATAGCGCAGCGCCATATTCTCTTGCTGTAAACATTCCTCCACCACTTAAGGTTGCACCAAATATTGAAATTAATTTACCAGGTATGGCAAGTAAAAGAATACCAAAACCAAGACTAACCAAAGCTTTAATAACCATTAAATTTTTGAAACTCATTTTCTTAATCCTTTTTAATAGATTTTAGTTATGTCTATTTAAACCAATTAATGTTTAATTTTATTTCATCATCATCATCTTTGCTTCAACATAATTACTTGCTTCCACCAGTATCAAACTTAACTGATGGTGGGATTCCTTTTTCATCCCACAAAAGATGATACTCAAAGCTGCAGACTTCTAATCTTCCAGGGGTTACTTCAACAAGAATATAATCTTGATTTCTATCGGGATAAAATCTCTCCCAACCCTCTTTCCAATATTTTGCTTTTAGATCGGGATCATTTACAAGCCGAGCGGTACCAGAAACATTTACATAGCTGAAACTTTTACTATCGTAATAGAAAACAACTACGTTCGGATTGTTTTTAATCTGCTTAACTTTTCTACTGTTTGGAAAAGTACCGAGCCATATTATCCAACTATCTTCAGGCGTGAAGGGAGACATTGTCCTTGCATTAGGTTTCCCCAATTCATCAACAGTTACTAAAACTCTGCTATTTGAGGAATCGATAATCATCCGTGCATAAATTAATATACTATCGCGTGATAGCTCCCTCTGTGGTGGAAATTGTTCGGTTTGCGCAATAACAGAAGTGTAAGGTAGGAATAATAAAACCAGCAAATACTTTAGTACTTTTATAAAACTATTTTTCATATAAATCTCCTATTAAAAATTTCTTAAATTATTAAATTTACTTCATCAACACCATCTTCTTAATTTCAAAATTTCTATCTGATTAGAGATGACTATTTAGGTTTCTGTAGCCACTTTTCTATCGCTGAGTGAAGGTGTTCCATAGCTGTTATTAATGGCTCGTGCTGTGATATATCAATATCTTGCAAAATCTCAGAATGTAAATCGATGAACGCCTTATTTAGTGTATCGGTAAGTGTCCTTCCTCTCTTTGATAAGAATACCCTCATATTTCGCCGGTCAGTTTGATCAATCTCTCTCTTCATATATCCTTTTTTTACAAGCCCATCAATTATTCTTGTTAATCTGCTCGGGCTCAGATTCATCCTCTTTGCAATTTCCTTGTTATTCAGATCTTCATCAGATACTAATAGACGAAGGCATTTTAATTCTGCGTGGAATAGTCCATGCTCTTCTGCTAACCAGGTTTGATTTTCCTGGCATCTTGCTAGTAGGTTGAATGTTAGATCAGCAAGACGCACTGCAGTTTTATTTGTGCTCATAGTTTTCACTTACAATTGTATTTATTAAAGACACGGTTTACACTGGGTTATTTTGTGTTGAGCTTACACCTTGGGGGAAGCACAATATTCTGAAAGGAAAATAAGAGTAACGTTATTCTATACGTTTCTCTCAAGGAGTAGAGAAAAATCTTAAATATAAGGTGCTAAAATTATTTGATAGAAGCAATGAATGGTTAATGATTAGCAAGTAATAAAATTCACCCGCTTAGTTATTATCAGGGGTTTGGAAAGTGGTTTTAATTTTATTCAAACTAAGTGAGATCATCTTCTTAGTTTTAAAGGAATAATGACAAAAGTTTGAGTGAAAAAATACTAATACAATTTACTAACAATACAAAATTCCTATTTCGGTTTCTGTAACCACTTTTCTATAGCTAAGTGAAGATTATCCATTGCTACGAGTAAAGATTCGTGTTGAGAAGCATCAATATCCTGCAAAATCTCAGAATGTATATCAACAAATGCCTTAGCTAGATTTTTAGTAAGTGTTTTTCCTCTCGTTGATAAGAACACACGCATATTTCGCCGGTCAGTTTGATCAATCTCCCTATGCATAAATCCCTTTTGTACAAGCCCATCGATTATTCTGGTTAATCTGCTGGGACTCAAACTCATTCTCTTTGCAATTTCCTTGTTATTCAGATTTTCATCAGATCCAAATAGACGAAGGCATTTAAATTCTGCCTGGTAAAGTCCATGTGATTCCGCTAACCGGGCTTCCTTTTCATGGCATATTGGTAATAGACTGAATGTTAAATCAGCCAGACTTTTTGCAGTTTGATTTGTGCTCATGATTTCCACTAATAATTGTAAGTATTAAAAACACTGTTAACATTGAATTGATGTGTAATGATTTTGCACGTCTGCGAAGTACCATTTTTTGTAAAGTATTATAGTAACAGATTTCCACTTGTTTCTATTAAGTGTAGAAAAACTTATATAAACTTGCATAAATTATTTGATAGAAGCAACGAATAGTGAATAATTGGCAAGTAATAAAAAACCCTTGTATAAATTATTACACAAGGGTGGGTAAGTAAAGCTTTCTTTTGCTACATCGTTTTAATTTTGAGATACAGCGTAACCCCCAGTACAATTAAAATTGCAATATAAACTACTAACATATTATCCCTCACCATATTGAATAGTTTGGAAATTGAGTTCAATAACCATACCGCAGGAAAGCACCTTTTTTACATTATTTGATAGTTTTCACCTGTTTCTAAATGATAAATATCATCTAAAATGTTTAATAATAGAGCACGTTGTAATCCTTAGAACTTGTTGATTAGTAAGTAATCAATCTGTGATTGTGTGCTAACATCTTCCCAGTAATTACCATCTCTTTTTTATTAGTTCGCAAATCATTTATCTTACATAACAGATATAGTTAGTTCCAATTTTTGTTCAGTAAGATTTATTCATCTACTTTATGGCTTATCTCGGTGAAATCAGTGCAATAATAACTGCTTTCCTCTGGTCGGGCACTTCCTTTGCATTTACTAATGCTGCAAAAAGAATTGGTTCGCTTCAGTTAAATGTTAACAGGATAATCCTTGCAACCATATTCCTATTTTTTATCATAATAATTGCAAACATTAATTACGATCTAAGTGCTGAGCAAATTTACTATTTAGCTTTAAGCGGATTTGTTGGGTTGGTTTTAGGAGATTCATTCTTATTTAAATCATTTCAGTTGATCGGTGCAAGATTGGGCATGCTTATAATGGCACTTGTTCCGGCATTCAGTTCAGTTCTTGCTTTAGTTTTTCTTAATGAAAATCTTTCACTAATATCTATTATTGGGATGACAATTACTCTTTCCGGAATAAGCGTTGTTATCCTGGAAAGAAGTAAAGGTTCAGAATCAATTTTTAAAACCAATAAGTTAGGTGTTATCTACGGGGTACTTGGTGCATTGGGTCAGGCATCAGGGTTAGTGCTTGCAAAATTTGCGTTTGAAGCTGGAAGCATAAATGGATTTGTTGCTACATTTGTTCGCCTGCTTGCGGCTGTAGTTATTATTTTCCCGATTGCCCTGCTTTTTAGAAGATATAAAAATCCAATTAAGGTTTACACAAAAGATACTAAAGCACTGTGGGCAACACTGGTTGGAACGATACTGGGACCAGTACTTGGGATAACAGGAAGTTTAATAGCTATTGCAAATGCACAAATCGGAATAGCTTCAACGTTGATGTCCACTATGCCTATAATTATGCTCCCTATTGTTCGATACTACTATAAAGAAAAATTAGGCTGGAGGGCAATTGCAGGTGCTTTGGTTGCGGTTGCAGGAGTTGCAATACTCTTCTTAGTTTAATCTATAATCTAAGTTCTTCTTTATAAGATTCAAATGTTTTTTCACCAAAGCAAACGAAAATAATTTTTTCAATTGAGTTGCAGGAGTTTAAAAAATTCTTTACTTCATTAATAGCAATCTTTACTGCACGCTCTAATGGAAAGCGATAAACTCCTGTACTTATTGCTGGGAATGCAATTGTTTTTATTCCATTTCCAATCGCAAGATTAAGTGAGTTGCGATAGCAGTTTGCCAGCAGCTCATCCTCGTTATGATTTCCTCCATTCCAAACTGGACCCACTGTGTGGATAACAAATTTTGCTGGAAGGTTATATCCTTTTGTAATTTTTGCTTCTCCGGTGGGACAACCGTTTAACGTTTTACACTCTTCCAGCAATCCCGGTTCTGCAGTCGAGTGGATTGCACCATCAACTCCTCCTCCGCCAAGAAGAGTTATGTTTGCAGCGTTAACAATTGCATCCACTTTAAGTTTGGTTATATCGCCTTTGTGTATTTCTATTTTACTATTCATTTTTTACTAATTATAGGATTTATTAGTCGCAGAGAAAACAGAGAAGGCACAGAGTTCCACTGAGAATTTATAATCCCATTTCTTTCTTTACTTCGCTGAACTTCTCAATTGCAAAATCGAGATCTTTTTTTGTATGTGCTGCTGAAATTTGCACTCTTATTCTTGCTGTATCTTTAGGAACTACTGGAAAAAAGAATCCGATTACATAAATACCTTTTTCTAATAATCTTGCAGCCATTTTTTGTGAAAGAACCGCATCACCAAGCATAATTGGAACGATAGGATGAATACCATCCTTTATTTCAAATCCTGCTTCTTTAATTTTTTCTCGGAAATATTTTGTATTCTCTTCGAGCTTATCACGCAAATCAGTTGTTGAGCCAAGCAAATCAAGTACTTTGAGAGAAGCAGCTACAATACTTGGTGCAACTGTATTTGAAAAAAGATATGGACGTGATCTTTGTCTGAGTAAATCAACAATTTCTTTACGTGCACTTGTGTAACCTCCGCTTGCACCGCCCAATGCTTTACCGAGTGTTCCTGTTATAATATCAATCCTGCCAATCACATCATTATGTTCATGTGTACCCTTACCGTGTTTACCCATAAAGCCAACAGCATGAGAATCATCTACCATAACCATTGCATCATATTTATCTGCGAGATCACAAATGCCTTTTAAATTTGCAACGTAACCATCCATTGAAAAAACACCATCAGTTGCAATGAGGATCTGTTTAGTTTTCTTGGCTTTTGCTTCTTTCAGTCTTTCTTCAAGATCATTCATGTTATTGTTTTTATAACGATAACGCTGAGCCTTGCATAATCGAACGCCATCAATAATACTTGCGTGATTTAATTCATCACTAATAATTGCATCATCGGCAGTAAGTATTGTTTCGAACAATCCGCCGTTTGCATCAAAGCACGATGTGTAAAGAATTGTATCTTCCATTTCAAGGAATTCTGATATTTTCTTCTCCAATTCTTTGTGTATTTGCTGAGTTCCGCAAATAAATCTAACCGAGGAAAGACCGTAACCCCATTTATCGTAACTCTCTTTAGCTGCTTTAATTATTTCAGGATGATTCCCAAGCCCCAGATAATTATTCGCACACATATTTAAAACTTTTTGTCCTCCCATTACTTCAATATTTGCACTTTGTGGTGAAATAATTACTCTCTCTTTTTTGTAAAGCCCTTCTTCTTCGATTCCTGTAAGAATGTTTTCATAGTATTGTTTTGTAGTTGTATTCATAAGCCATTCCTTTTTAAGATTCCCAGTTAAGAATAATTTTACCCGAGTTACCTGATTTCATCAACTCAAAACCCTCTTTAAAATCTGCAAAATTAAAATGATGAGTTATTACAGCAGATACATCTAATCCACTTTGAACCATTACCTGCATTTTATACCATGTCTCAAACATCTTCCTGCCGTATATTCCTCTAAGTGTTAAACCGTTAAAGACTATTTTATTCCAATCAACCGCTGCATCTGAAGGAAGAATTCCAAGCAAAGCAATATTACCGCCATGGAACATTACATCAATCATGTCATTAAGAGCTTTTGGATTTCCAGACATCTCCAGTCCAACATCAAATCCTTCCATCATTCCAAGATCTTTAACAACATCAGAAAGTTTTTCTTTGGAAACATCTACTGCTTTGGTTACATCCATTTTCTTTGCAAGCTCTAGTCTATAAGGATTAACATCGGTTATAACAACATAACGTGCTCCAGCGTGTTTACAAATAGCTGATGCCATTATACCTATCGGACCCGCACCTGTTATAAGAACATCTTCACCTAAAACATCAAAGCTTAAAGCTGTGTGAACCGCATTTCCAAAGGGATCAAAAATAGAAAGTACATCTTTTGAAATATTCGGATCACAATGCCAGATGTTGGAAACAGGAATTACCAAATATTCTGCAAAGCAGCCGGGTCTGTTTACTCCAACTCCTAATGTATTTGGGCAGAGATGTCTTCTTCCCGCGCGGCAATTCCTACAATGTCCGCAGGTTATATGACCTTCACCACTTACAAGCTCACCTATCTTAACATCTTGAACATTTTCACCAAAAGCTTCAACAACTCCAACATATTCGTGCCCAACAACCATAGGAACCGGAATTGTTTTACTCGCCCAATCATCCCAATTATAAATGTGGATATCTGTTCCACAAATAGCAGTCTTTTGAATTTTTATCAGTACATCATTCGGACCGTATTCAGGTATTGGAACTTCATCAAGCCAGAGACCGGGTTTTGAATATTTTTTTACAAGTGCTTTCATTTTGTTCATTGTAATTCCTTAAAAGAATTAAATGATTTTAGAATCATAAAAATGATTCCCGAGAGTATAATTAAAAAGTTGTATTTAAAATTAGAGATAAGGAGAGTAAACAACAATAAGTTGTTTTAATAATTTAAATTAAGAAAAGAGTTTTTGTGTAAACTTATATTAACGAATAAAGAGCAAACTCGGTATTACCAAAAAGCCGGGGTGAAGATTTAAGTTCATTGAATTTCTGATTTACCCATCTTTCATCAATAGAATTTGCCTGTGCTGTGGCTGTTAACCATTTCAATTCCAAATCAACTAGTTTACCGTCAGCTAGAGCAAGGTTTAAACCATCTTCAATAAATGACATGGCAATTTTTGTATTTGAAAAAACGATTGGATCTTCCTTAATATATTCATTAGCAAGCAAATTGCTAATCGTTTCTTCATAAAAATCTGAAGAGAAGCCAAGTTTATCAGAAAATTGTTTAATGATTTTTTTTTCAGGATCGGTGAGCTGCTTATCAATTTTAGCAGTTATTAATAATCCTTTTAAGTAGTTGCTTCGGTCAATTTGAGGAATCTTCATCTACATCCTTTATTATGAAGTAATATAAATCTATGTAAATAGGAATGAATAAGAAATGCAATTTTCATTCCAGAGACTTGTTGTGCTGCAAATCACTCTTTTTAACTAATTTCGCAATTAAACTGTATCAACTATAGACAATTGTTCTATAATGAATGTAAATATTATTGGAAATATCTTCCACATTATTGGACGATCTGTTGTTTGTTTAAAGATAAGTTGACTTGCTGATTCTGGGAGTTTACGGAGTTGATTCTTCTCTGGAGAACATTTTAAATGCAATTTTACAAAAGTATAATATATTAGCCGAGTAGAAGGCTGATATAATATTATTAACAAGAAAATTAGCTTATTAATAAAAACAAAAATTAGTCCAGATTTACCAGCTTAATCAAATCAAAATAATTAAAACCCTGTGGAATGATATATAAAGAGCCAACAAGCATAACTTCGATGCTGTCACTTGCTAATGCAGTAAAATCTGCTTCAATTGTAAAGGATGTCCATTCTGCTGTACGAATAACCTCTCGTTTCTTACCAACTTTATTTCCATCCTGTTTAAGATAAATTTCTAAACTTCCCGGATCTTCAGTTGATTTAGACCAAAAGGTTAACCTATAGTTGTGGGTTCCTTCTAAAGCCGGAACCGTAGTATAAACATAAGCACCAATTTCCCTGGCTTTAAGAAAGATAGAATATTTTCCTCCATTTGCTGGAACATCCGTAGCAAATTTTACAACAGGTGGACCTGGGCTTATCCAATTATCAAGGGAAGCATTTCCTCCCGATTCAAACGAAGTAAAAATGAGAGTTTTGGATTTAGTAACGGGATCATCTGGCTCAACGTATTGGGTACAACTGTAGAATACTAATAACAGAATTGATAAAACTAAAATAATTGTTTTCATCAGATACCTCACTTGTACGATGAATAATATCTCAAATTAACAATATTTCAAAAAGAATCAATGAGAAGGGCAAAGTATCTTTTAAATCTAATGGGAAAAATCAGACACTCTTTTCTTTTGAAATACCAGGATCAATTACAATGGATAAATGTGAAGAGAGCTAGTAAGTTTTTATGTGATAAGTTGATTAGTATTTTCTTATATATTCCTCCCTAAAAGATTCTCCATTCCCTAAATCATTTATTTTTATTGTAAATTTAAATTGATATTAATTTAGAATATTATATAGTTAACACTAATAGGGAGATAATAAAATGGAATACAGAATTGAAACAGATTCAATGGGGGAAATAAAAGTTCCAAATGATAAATACTACGGCGCTCAAACAGCCAGGTCGTTAATGAATTTTAAAATTGGTGGAGAAACATTTCCAAGGGAAATAATCCGTGCACTTGGTGTGCTAAAAAAAGCTGCTGCATTAACTAATAAAGAACTTGGAACACTTCCTGCAGAAAAAGCAGAACTAATTGTAAAAGCTGCCGATGAAGTAATTGAGGGAAAACTTGATGAGCACTTTCCACTTGTTGTTTGGCAAACCGGCAGCGGAACACAAACTAACATGAACTCCAACGAAGTAATTGCAAACCGTGCAATTGAATTAGCAGGTGGAGAACTTGGAAGCAAAAAACCAATTCATCCAAATGATGATGTAAACAAAGCACAATCTTCTAACGATACATTCCCCACAGCAATGCATATATCTGCAGTTGAAGAAATCCACAGAAGATTAATCCCTATGGTTACAAAACTCCGCGATGCACTTCAAAAAAAATCTGATGAGTTTAAAGATGTAGTAAAGATTGGAAGAACTCATTTGATGGATGCTGTGCCGCTTACATTAGGACAGGAATTTTCAGGTTATGTTCAGCAATTAACAAACGGGCTTGAAAGAATTGAAGCTGCAATGCCACGTTTGTATGAACTTGCGTTGGGTGGAACTGCAGTTGGTACCGGGTTAAACACTCATCCTGATTTTGCAGTAAAAGCAGCAAAAAATATTGCGGAAATAACCAGTCAACAATTTGTAACCGGAAGGAATAAGTTTGAAGGGCTGGCAGCTCACGATGCAATGGTTGAAATAAGCGGTGTGCTTAAAACTTTAGCAGTATCATTGATGAAAATTGCAAATGATATCAGAACTCTTGGATCAGGTCCGCGCTGCGGAATTGGCGAGTTAAATCTTCCTGCAAATGAACCGGGAAGTTCAATAATGCCGGGTAAAGTAAATCCAACTCAATCAGAAGCATTCACAATGGTTTGTGCACAGGTTATGGGTAACGATGTTGCAGTTAATATTGGCGGAGCTACAGGGCACTTTGAGTTAAATGTTTTTAAACCGGTTATTATTTATAATGTTCTGCAGTCAATAAGGTTAATTGCTGATGGGTGCGAAAGCTTTACGGATAACTGCGTTGTTGGAATTGAAGCGAATGAAAAAAATATAAAAGCTCATCTTAATAATTCTTTAATGCTGGTTACTGCGCTTAATCCTCACATAGGTTACGATAATGCAGCTAAGATTGCAAAGAAAGCACATGCAGAAGGGACTACTCTTAAAGAAGCTGCCGTTGAACTTGGATTACTTACAGAAGAAAAATTTGATGAGGTTGTAAAACCTGAACAAATGGTTGGACCGAAAAAATAGTTATCAATTAAAAAATTAATAAAGTCATTCTCATAAATTGGGAATGACTTTTTATTTTTATAAATAAAAATGATTAGCATTTTATGGATAACTGGGATGGATTAGGTTCACTTTTAATTGCCTGTATTGAATTTATTCTTTTAGTAAACCTGGTAATCTTTGCAAGTAAGAGTAAACTCAATAAGCTGGCAATGATGCTTATCTTTATCCTGATGACATATCAACTGCTTGAGTTTTTAATGTGCCAGGTAGGATTAAGCTCATCGTTTATGGCTTACTTTGCCTTTGCGGTAATATCACTTACTTCCGCCATTAAATTTTATTCTTGTAGCTGAGTTGTACAATTTTAAAAGTAAAGCTTTAAACTTGGTATTTTTACCGTGCTGTTGTCATTTATCCTTTACTATCCATTCGTAATTGATCAGTTTACGGTTACAAGCTGCGCAGTGCTTTACGCAACTTATAATTACCCGTTAGGTGATTTATATGGATTATTTTATTATACACCTATTATGGTAGTTATGTTTTTGCTTATACGGGGAATTAAGAAGGGAAAGGATAAAAAAACTATATTTATTTCTAAAATTCTATTAGCTGGTAATATTATAATCAGCATCCCGGTAGCAACTGCATTTATATTAATGGCAACTGGTAATTATTATTTAATTGCTAAAATTGAAAGCATAATGTGTAAGTTTGCATTCGCTTATGCTTTGTGTTTAGGCGTAGTTTGTTTGTATAATTCAAAAAGGAAAAATGAACGAAATAATTCTTAACATTTACCTGGTAATTAGTGAGATGCTAGTTGTGGAATTCCGTGCAATGGCTTACGAGCGTGAAGGCGGCGATGATAATAAAATAAAGTTCTTAAAAAGCCGTGCAGCAGAGGACTTTCCAAATGCTTACCATTTTGATGCACCAGCCGACAAGAAGGGTAAATTTATGAGTTATAAAAGATTTCATAAGCTGGAAAAACGGGGAATGCACTTCCGGCTTTTCGAAGAAATATTTTCAAAATTCAACCTTCCTGAAAAACCGCTTATTTGCGTTACTCCTGTTGTTGATGGTGAAATTTATGCAGGCGAGTAGAATCTAACACTTCAATTTGTACTAATTTAATATTTGTTATAAGTTGGGCAATGTAGTAACGTAATATGAAATTTATAATCCATATTAAATCTGAATATTAATCATATTCCTTAAGTATAAACCTTTATGAGTAGCAATGTAACTAAGTTCAGACAAGAAGAAACTCGATGAATGCCAAAAAAAATTCTGGGTTTCTTAAAAAACAAAAAGAACTTGATAATCTTTATTCAGATAAAAAGCTTGGTTCATTTGTACAAAATGGCAAAACTTATTTCAGGTTGTTTGCGCCTTCCGCCGATAAAATTTCTCTCCTTACTTTTGCACAGCCGGAACAGACTAATGGTAAAGAATTTAAAATGGTAAAGGATGAGGACGGAGTTTGGGAAACTGCGATAGAAGGTGAGCAATATGGATTGTTCTACGGTTTTAAGATTCATCATACCGAAGTCTCTGGCATTGAAGATATTATTTGTGTTGATCCTTATGCAAAAGCAGTTACTACTTTTAATACATATTACAATCCGCGCAGAGCTATTGTGGTTAAAGAAGGAGATTATAATTGGGAAGGGGATACCTGGATAAAAAATGATTGGCGTGATTTAATAATTTATGAAATGCATATTCGCGACATGACAGAACATCCTTCCTCCGGAGTTGAGCAGAGAGGAACTTATAAAGGATTAACTGAGAAAGGTAAACCCGGCGGATTAGATTATATAAAAAATCTCGGTGTAAATGCGGTTGAACTTTTACCTGTCCAGGAGTTTGCAAATATCGAAATTCCCTTCCAAAATTCTGTAAATGGAAAACTTAATACTTGGAATCCATACGAAAGAAATCATTGGGGATATATGACGGCAGCGTTTCTTTGCACCGGAAAGTTACTATTCTGAAAATGTAAGAAGCATTGAATGGAATACATGGAGCGGTAAAGATGCAAGGGCTGTAACAGATTTTAAAGATATGGTTAAAGCATTTCATAAAGAAGGAATTGCAGTTATAATGGATGTTGTCTATAACCATATTTCTGAATATGAAATTGGAAACTTTAAAGAAATAGATAGAGAATATTATTTTCGATTGGATGATAATGGCGATTACATTGCACAAAGCTATTGCGGAAACGATTTTAAAACCGAACGGCCTATGGTTAAAAAGATTAATCATTGAAAGTGTGCTTTACTGGATGAAGGAATACCACATTGATGGATTTCGTTTCGATCTTGGAAAGCTGGTTGATTGGGAAACAGTTGAAGAAGTTTATTACGAAGCAAAAAAAATAAATCCTAATGTAATTTTTGTTTGCGAGCCCTGGGGTGGAGGGTACGATCCTGCAGGATTCTCTGCACGGGGATGGGGAAGCTGGAACGACCAAATAAGAAATGGTATAAAGGGCGAAAATCCTTTTGATGGTCATGGCTGGATATTTGGAAGTTGGTACGGAAATAATAACAGAAGCAGAATAGAAAGTTATGTTAACGGCACATTAAATAAAGATGCAAATGGATTATTCCGGGAGCCTCATCATTCTGTTAATTATTTAGAATCGCATGATGGTTATACAATCGGCGACTTTATCCGACTTGGGTTGGGCGACGTAATGAAAAAGAAAATAATTAAAGATGTTGATGAACATGTTAAGTTATTACCGATGCAGTTAAGACTCAACAAACTTGCCGCACTCTTTCTCTTTACTTCACGTGGCATCACTATGATTCATTCCGGGCAGGAGTTTGCAAGGAGTAAAGTTATTCCGCCTGATGTTAAAGTGCCTGATGAAACATAGAGGAACAATTGATCATAATAGTTATAATAAAGACAACGAAACGAATTACATCAACTATAATCATGCAAAAATTAACATTGAACTTTTAAATTATTATAAAGGATTAATTCAGCTCAGGAAAAAATATGATGCCTTCCGCAGAGCAGGTTATAACGATGTAAACTTTTTCAAAATAAAAAATAATCCTTTTGCTCTTGGTTACCAGTTAGAATTTAAAAACGATGTTTTTATGGTATTGCTAAATGCTAATCCTAAATTGAAGGAAGAATTTATACTTCCTGAAGGTGAATGGAACATCCTGGTAAATCCTGCAGCTGCAGGGATTGAAAATATGGGAACAGTAAGAAAGCGACTTGTTATTGAACCTTCTTCAGGTTATGTTTTAAAAATGAAATAACTAATTATGTTTACGCAAGTGAAAACATTCTTAATCATTCTTCTTTTTATACTTTTTACCAAACCAGATTTTTACGCACAGACCGAAGATAAAACCATAGGTTCTCCGGAGTGGCTGGTTGATATGTACTTTTGCAAAGCAGAGTTTACCGGTAAAGCAAATTATTTTACTGGCGCAATGATGGAGGACGAAAATGAACCTACTATTGGTGAAGAGCTTAACGGAAGTGGCAGCGTATCCTACCGTGAAATTTTTTCTGAAAATATAAAGAAAGTTTTTGCAGTTGAAGTAAAACCTGATGAAGGCATAGTTGATTTTTATTGTTATATGTTGGAAACAAATGAAGGTTGGAAAATTGAAGCAATAAGAAGGTTCTTATTACCAGGTTTTATTTACAGCGCAAAGGATTCGCTATCACAAATTACTAATCTCTCTGCTTCGGATACTGATTTGTTAAAACTTATTAACCTCATAACAAGCAGTGATGACGAATTAAAAACATATCTTCGTAATAACGTAAATGATTTTTACAAGCTTGTGCTGTATATAAAAGATGAGGACGCTAAAAATATTCAAAATATGTTAACCGGCTTAAACATTGATGCAGTTTACCAGGATGATAAGTTTCCCGGTTGCATTTTTTTACAGATAGGAGCATTTGATAAAACGGAGATGGGATATTTTTACTGCGGGGAAAGTTCTTCGTTGCCGGAAATTTCATCCAACCTGTTTATATATATTGAAGAAATATTGCCAAAGTGGTACATCTACAGGATTATATAGAGTTATTATCTGAAATTCCTTTTCTTAACGATTTTTCAATAGATTTTTTAAAGCTCTGCAGGTTTACAGGTTTCTGGAAGACAAATTCAATTCCAAGCTCAAGGTAATCCTGTGCTACATTCCGCTCGATCTTTCGGCTTAAAACCATTACGGGGAGGGTGCTTAGTAGGTTTGCTTTAATAAGTTCCTGCACAAAATTGTATCCATTCAATTCAGGCATTTGATGCTCTGTAATAACCAATGCGGGTGGAGAGACGGAAATCATTTCAATTGCTTCTTTGCCATTGGAAGCAACCTCCACGTTATATTCCGGCGTAATGTTTTTAAGAATTTTAGAGTAGAGCAGCCTGTCGGTTTTGTTATCATCAACAATTAAAATGCTTGCAGAAGCAGTAGGCAGCGTAAATTTAAACTCGGAACCTTTACCGTATTTACTTTCCACCCAAATCTTTCCGCCGTGTTTTTCTAATAATATCTTTTACTAGAGATAGCCCTAAGCCGCTTCCTTTTTCACCGCTGGTTCCTTCGGAAGTAAATTTTGTATCAACACTAAAAAGCTTATTAATATTTTCCTCTTTAATTCCCCGCCCGGTATCCTTGATAGAGAATTCTAAAAATCTTACAGTTCCTGATGGCTTAACAAAAACCGTTACTTTATCATCCTTGCTGGTAAATTTAATTGCATTTGATAACAGGTTATTAAAAACCTGTTCAATTAAATGTTTATCAACAAAAACAAAGTAATCATTACCAACTGTTGAGTGGACATTAATTCCTTTTTGGAATGACATTCCGGATAAAGTATTAATCGATTTTTCGATAATTGATTTAGCTTGAATCTTTTGCGGTTCAAATTTTACTCTTCCTGTTTGCAGCCTTGTCCAGTCAAGTAAAGAATTAACGAGCGATAACATCGAATTGGAAGATTCTTTTATAAAATTGATATACTGTGTACGTTCCTCTTTGCTAAGCGATTCATCATTTGAGAGCAGTTCGGTAAAACCTAAAATTGAGCTAAAAGGAGTTCGCAGATCGTGGGAGATAATTGAGATGAACCTGTCTTTTGTTTCGTTCAGCTTCAGCAGGTTTTCCGTAGATTTTTTCAGTTCTTCCTCTGCTCTTTTCTTTTAAAGTAATATCACTTACCAATCCATAAATTTTTTGAATCTTACCTGCTTCGTCTCTTACTATTTTCACTTTATTTCTTATCCAAACTGCCCCTCCTTGTTTGTTTATTATCCTAACTTCCATTTCACTGGATAATTGGAACTTGCTGCGTATAATACCCGAGAGCCTCTTCTTAAGTACAGGAAAATCATCTGGGTGAATAATTTTTAAGAAGAGTTTGGAATCTCCAAGAAAATCGGCTTGAGAATAGCCGGTTACTTTTTCCACAGCAGATGTGTAGAACAATGGGCGCATCAAATTATCTACCCGCTCAAAGGTATAAAGGAAGTCATCAATATTTTCAGTTACATTCCTGTATTTTTCTTCCGATTCTCTTATAACTTTCTGTGCACGTTTTCGCTCGGTTACATCACGCGTAACCATTTCAACAAATACTTTATTATCCGATTCAAAAGAGGAGACCGATATTTCGGTGTATATGAAAGAATTATCATTCTTTTTAGCAAGAAATTCAAAACGATCCGGTGCGTTTTTTCTCTGTTCAATTAGACGAAAATATTCCACTACTTTCAGAACATCATCCTTTGAAACCAGGTCTATCAAATCCCTGCCAATCAGTTGATCCCCATTATCGTAACCAAATATTTCCGCAAATGAATTGTTGGCTTTTACTATCTTACCTTCAGATTCTACAGCAATGCCATCTTGCGATACTTCGAAGAGTGACCGGTAAAGCGGCAATTCCTTTTCGGCGGATTTTTCTGCTGATATATCAGTTAGAAAAAAGTTATATGCATTCTCTTTAGTATCAACATCAAAAAAAGAATTTATTATTGGAAGTGTTGGTACCTCTTTTCTCTTTTTTGTTAAGAAGGGTAAGGTTTTAGTTATTGTACTCTCTTTGCTGAGTTCATTTAAATCGAGAGAATTATTTTTTAAGAAAGAAGGTGAAATCAGCTCGGAAATATTTTTCCCGGTTATTTCATCCTCATTATAATCCAGCACTTTTAAAAAAGTTGAATTGGCATATATTATTTTTCCTGCCCGATCAACCGAACAAATTAATTGCCCGGTGTTTGCAACAATATTCTTAAGTATTTTTTTTGATGATTTTATTCTCTCATCTTCTTCAAAACGCTCTGTTATATTATTGCACAGAACAATTATGGCTTCCTGATTCTCGTCAGCAAAAGAAAATTTCAGCTCGAAGGTTTGCTTAACCTGGTCTTCGCCAAAAATATTAACATTAATTTCCCATACCTTTTGCTGTTTTAAATCTCCAAGTATTTTTTTAAAATAATCTTCATTAAATAGTTTAAGAGCTTCGCCAAAAAACTTACCCATCATCTCTTCGGCTTTCTTACCAAAAAGTATTACAGCTTCATCATCCCAGAAAATTATATTACCCGTATTATCTATAGCAAACAGAGCATTTGATAAATTGGAGGTAACAGACCTGTAATAATCAAGTTCTGATACTAGCCTGTCTTTCTGCGATTTTTCAACTGCTTCGGAAGTTACATCGTTAAAGAAAAAATAAATAAACTGGATAGTTCCTCTTTTGCTAAGCAGTGGTTCAATCCTGCATTCAAAAGTGTACTGCTTATCAGAAATATTCAGTTCAAGGTTTTTCTTAAGTGGCTCTTTGCTTTTGGTTACCTTCGCCATACTTTCGGTAAGAGAGTTTTGTACCGAAGAATTAAAAAGTTCAGAAAGATTTTTGCCAATAATTGATGGCTGGCTAATGTTTAATTTTTCAGGAGCGCTGCCTGCTGAAAATTTTATTTCGCCATCCTGATTTGTAACAATTAAAAAATCGTTTACTCTTCTTATAGCTTTTTCAATATAATCTGCGCGCAGTTCATGCTGGTCGGATAGATCAGTAAGAATCTTAATATCTTCAATTAATAAAATTCCGCCCGAAAGTTTTTCTTCGTGGTAAAGCGGTGCACCTTTAACAATAAGTGTTATACGTCCGCCATCATTTGTGCGTACCTCTCTTATTTCCTTCTCAAACGAAAAGCCCTCTTTAAGTTCTCTAAGCTCTTCTGTTAAACTCGCCGAAGGAAAAATATCGGTTTCAAAAATGTTGGTACCCAATAGTGATGGAATCTCGAGCTGGTAAAGAATTCCGAATTTTTCAAAGTTCTGGTTTACCAGATCAATTTTTCCATCCAGGGAAAAGGTGATTATACCAACAGGTGCCTGCTCAATAATGTTGGATATGTTATTTGCCATATTGAAGCGGATTTATGATGATAATCGTAAGAATGATTTTTTGAGTTTCGCCCTTCTAACTCTCTGAACTTATTTTAACCTCAATAATAATGCTAAATTCTGGTTGCTTTTAACATCTTTTGATTAATGGGATGAAGTTATTTTCCTGCTTAAAAAAGTTTGATTTCTGTTAATTATTAGTGAATTTAGAAGAGAAGAAGAACCAAATTGACTGAACTTTTTTCCCCGTTATTTTTTTGAGATTGAAAATCTTAAATAAACTGATATTGGCAGTCTCATTTTGAGTCGCCATAGAGGAACCTAACTATTCAAAAATGAGCAAAATTTATATTTCCTTTTACGAAAGGTTTTTCAGAAATAACACCCTCTCATAATCTAGCGATCATGCAATCCCGCGTTTAAACAGCAATGCATTCCTGCAATCATGCAGCCACTCCATCTCATTTGTTCTACTCAATAAATGAGTCTGATTAATTTTATTTTTACTTGAAGTAAAAACTTTATTGCTGTGTTTCATAAGTTACTAACATAGATTTTTAGTAAATTTTGAATATTAATAAACTGAGTATATCTAATTGCTTACTAACATAGTACAAGCACTCGGCAAAAAAACTTTAAGCTTCCTTGAGGAATTTGGGCAGATATCCATTCTGTTTTTTAATATTATTAGAAATATTAAAAATGTTCCCCGCACTGCAAAGGTTATCCTTCACCAGATGGAACATATTGGTGTTAATTCACTGCCATTGGTTCTTATCATTGCTGTTTTTACAGGAGCTGTGGCTGCATGGCAGGCAGCTTACCAGTTAAAGGGTCTCGCACCTATGTCTATCCTTGGCGGAACAACAAGCAGGGCAATAATAACAGAGCTGGGGCCTGTGCTTACAGGAATTGTTATTGCCGGAAGAGTTGGTGCCTCCATTGCTGCCGAGCTTGGAACAATGAAAGTAACGGAACAGATAGATGCCCTGGAAATTATGGCTATCGATCCGATAAGGTATCTTGCAATGCCAAGAATGCTTGCTTCTCTGCTTATGATGCCAATCCTGGTTATTTTTGCTAATACTATTGCAGTATTCGGAGCGTTTATTGTATCCAACTATTTCTTAAATGTTACATTCCAGGTTTTTTTCGATTCGGTTAAATACTTTTTTATATTTTCAGATCTTACTGCCGGTTTGGTTAAAGCTGTTTTCTTTGGTGGTGTAACTGCGTTGCTGGGATGCCACATTGGTTTTAGAACTCAGGGTGGGGCAGAGGGAGTTGGTTTTTCTACTATTCGTTCCTTCGTTTTATCTGCTGCAATGATTTTAATACTAGATTATGTTCTCTGGATGTTGATGTTTTAGCAATCATCAACAAATAGCAATTAATAAAATCATAAGGGGATTTTCATTTATCCAATTTTATTTTATTTTCATAAAAAAAATCATTATATAGAAATACTCTCAAAATAAAAATATCAGGAAAAATTATGGAAAAAATCACCTTCAATATTAAAGAAAGAACCACCCCGGTTGAACTGCCGGAATCACTCGGTTTTGGTAAAATTTTTAGTGACCATGTTTTTCAAATGGATTACAGTCCGGAAAAAGGATGGCATAATCCTGAAATAACAGCGGCAACTAATCTTCCGATGCATCCTGCGACTATGTTTATCCATTACGGGCAAGCGGTGTTCGAAGGATTAAAAGCTTTTAAACAAACGGATGGTAATATTGTAATTTTCAGAGCCGATAAACATATTGAAAGAATAAACAATTCTTCAAGAAGAATATGCATTCCTGAAGTTAGATGTTGATTTTGTTCTCGAAGCATTAAAAGAACTTGTTTATATTGAACGCGATTGGATACCAACAACAAAAGGTGAAGCACTTTATATAAGACCCTTTATTTTCGGTGCCGATCCTTTCCTTGGTGTTCGTCCATCATCAAAATTATAAGTTAATAATTCTTTTATCTCCTGTTGGTGCATATTATCCTGAAGGATTTAACCCGGTTAAAATTCTTGTTCAGGATGATTATGTGCGCGCTGTGCGTAAAGGACTTGGTGAATGTAAAACTCCTGCAAATTATGCTGCAAGTTTGCTGGCAGGTGAAGAGGCTATTAAAAAAGGATTTACACAAGTTCTTTGGCTCGATGGAGTTGAGCAGAAATACATCGAAGAAGTTGGTACAATGAACATTTTCATCAACCTTAAGGATGAAATTGTTACACCAAAACTAAATGGAAGCATTTTACCCGGTATTACAAGAAGAACCGTAATTGAACTGCTTAAAGAATGGAATATGAATGTTGTTGAAAGAGACATTACTATTGATGAAGTTGTAAAAGCTTATGATGATGGAAATCTTGTCGGAATTTTTGGAACAGGCACTGCTGCAATTATCTCTACAGTTGGCTGGTTAACATATAAAGATAAAATGATGACTTTAAACAACGGCAAACCAAATGAACTCGATCTTAAACTTTTTAATGAAATTACCGCAATCCATTATGGCGAAAAAGAAGATACACATAACTGGCTGATGCAGGTTGAAAAGAAAGGTGTTGAGGTAGGTTAATATAGAATTACTAAACTTTTACAAAATCTTAAAAAAATTTAACAGGATGGTGATGAGAAATTGCCATCCTGTTTTTTTATACAAAGCTGCGCGAATAAATACCAACAAGTTATTTCAACTATTTAGGCATTCTACCTTAAAGTTTAGTAATTGGTACAACGATACCTGGATGTTTAGTTGAATTCCAATATATGGTATCACCATATTTATAATCATCCCTATAGCTTTTTAGAGTGTTTGTATCTGATTCAAATAGAATGAAACGATATTTAGATTCTAAATCAGTGGACTGATTATCAGTTTCAATTTTGACAACGATTTCATACTCACCTGCTAAATATATAAACTTGTCTTCGAACATTTTAAAAAATGGGTCAACTAAGGATTTGTCAGCCTCAACTAAACTGTTTTCGGGTTTAACTTGCTTTAAAATATCTCTCTTGAGTGCATCTTCTGCTTCACGATACATTTTTTCTTCTTGTCTGTCGAAGGGGCAAACATAATTTACAAAATGTGTCCACTCTTCAGCGGGCTTTATTTGAAACCTAGTTAATAATATAAGACTTTGATCTTCAGGATATTGGAGATAACCTTGGGCAACCAGTGTTGCAATTAATTTCCCATCCCGATAAAGATCTATTTTACTTCCCAGTATCTTGACGGATCTACCTCCGATATTAGAAATTATTAAAAAGAGCTGTAGATTTGGATTGCCAATCTTATGTGTTAAATGAATTCTTAAATATGTCTCCAAATCAATTTTTGCAGCTTTAAAAAGAAGATGAACGGGGGGAAGTTGGGACAATATTAAGGCAAGAAAAGAAATAAGCGCTATCCAGAATGTCCAATCTGCATAAAGTGGTGTACCTGTAACTGGTTCCATTTTCTCTCCGTTAATATTTTTCTTGAAAGCTGTGAATTATTTTGTATAAAATCTATCAAAAAGAGTTATCATTTACTATGTGTTATTAGATATATTGGAGTAACTAAGAATGTTGGGATCTCTATAATTGGGAACCAACTATCCAACAAAAAACCTTTTCACGTTTTTTTTTTTTTGTAATTTTTTGTGCTTTAATCCATTTCTGGTTTTCTCGTTAATTCTTAATTTTCCATTTTATACTTCATCTAATCCTAACAAAAGAAAATTTTAAATTATTTTTAAAACCACTTGACAAGTGCTCAAATGTGCACTATATTAGTAGTGAACAAAAGAGCACTACTATTAGTTAGAAAAGTGGAAAAAAAAGAATTAACAGACCGGCAAAGAGACATTTTAGATTTTATTAACCAATTTCTTGCAGAAAACGGTTATCCTCCTACTTTAAGGGAAATTGGAAAACATTTTCAAATCTCATCTACTTTTGGAGTTAAACGCCATTTGGATGCGCTTGAAAAAAAGGGATATCTAAATGTTGAAAGCAATGCCAGCCGGGGAATCTCTTTAATAAAAGAAGATACAGGTCTTTCCGATCTGGCAGCCGCTCTTAAGAAATGAAGTGTTTAGTAAAATTCCGGTTGTTGGAAGAGTAGCTGCTGGTTCACCAATTCTTGCAATGGAAAATATTGAGGGCTCAGTTATTATCGATCCGGCTTTTATTAAAAATGCTGAAGATGCTTTTGCTTTAAGAGTTAGGGGAGATAGTATGATAAATGCAGGAATTTTTGAAAACGACTTGGTTATAGTTTCACCGAATGAAAAAGGAATAAACGGTGATGTAATTGTTGCAATGCTGGATGATGAGGTTACTGTTAAAACCCTGGAGAAAAAAGAAAACAAAATAAGATTGATTCCTGAAAATGATAATTATAAACCAATTGAAATAAATAGAACTAATGAGTTTTCAATTGTTGGAAAAGTAAAAGGGGTTGTAAGATGGCTAAATTAATAAGGAGATAGAATGAAATCAGATATTTTTATTACTGCGATTAGAAACCGGAATTACCTGAGATTTTTGTATGGACTACAGGAAATTCATATAGAGCCTTACTATATAGCTCGCGAGAGATCTGGTAAAAAAGTAATTTACGGCAGAGTTAATACAACAAAGGAAATAAAAAAGTTTGAATATGATAGGATAGCAAACATCAAGGTTGTTGATACCTTAAAGTTTTCCCCTATCATTCCAATAATTTCACAGGCAGTATAATTTTGGAGAGTATTATGTTAAACACGAGTGAAAGATATATTGTTGATTCACTTGTTGCACAATTCTGGAAACGAGGTTACCTAACTGTTAGCAGGCGTTTTGGTACTTACCTTCCCGAACCGGAAAGAGTAGGCGAATTTAATGTTGATGTGGTTGCAAGGCAAAGAAACAAATACGCAATTGGTATAACCTTAAGCGAAGAAGAATTAAATAATACAGAACTTGGTAGATAAAATTTATTATTCTGGCAACACGGCATACTAAATTTTCAAACAAACCGGTTACACTTTTTGTAGCTGTTCCGGATAAATACTTTAAGCAGGCAAAAAATCTCCTGGAGCAGATAAATAAAGAGATTAGGCGTAATATTAAGCTTATCCAGATAATCGATGAATCACTATCAAAAACGGATATTTCTAAACCCAAAAGTAAAGTTTTGTTTTCTTAATATTGGTTTTTATCTCCATAAACGAAGTTAACCCACAAATAAATCCATTCTCACTTTCTGCCTTTTAGAGCATTTACCAACTTAATATTATTACATTGCTCAATTGAATAAGAATAATGAAGGCTTGTTTACCTTGATTTTATAGCTGTGTAGGTTTAATTTTACACGCTTAATCAAAATTTAGAAAAGGTCATTGTCTAGCAAAGAACAAACTTCTGATGAATTGCTGCAGGCGCAGCTAAAAAATTCGGGTGAAATACCTGCACATATTGCTATCATCATGGATGGTAACGGCAGGTGGGCAAAATCCCGTGGTTTGCCAAGAGTTGCAGGGCACAAGCAGGGCGTTGAAACTGTTAGAGATATTGTAGAAGCTTCCTCTCAAATAGGTGTTAAGTTTCTAACACTTTATACATTTTCAACAGAAAACTGGAAGCGACCGGTTGAAGAGGTATCTATCCTTATGAGGTTGTTGTTAAATAATCTTAAGGAAAGAGTTGATGAGCTGGATGAGAAAGATATAAAAATTACATGTATTGGTGATATTAAATCTCTTCCAAAAGAAGTTCAAGAGCAGCTTGCTGCTGATATTGAGAGGACAAAAAATAATAAGCGAATGACTCTGAATTTAGCCCTTAGTTACAGTGGAAGATGGGAACTTTTGGAAGCATTTAAAAGTATTAATCGTTCAATTCAGCAAGAAGAATTATTGGTTGAGGAAATCTCGGAAGAAACTATTTCTAATCATCTAACGACTAAGAAATATGCCCGATCCGGATTTGATAATAAGAACCAGCGGCGAGTTCAGGGTTAGCAACTTCCTTCTTTGGCAAGTCGCTTATTCAGAGTTTGTTATTTCAAATGTTTTCTGGCCTGATTTCAAAAGAGAAGATTTGTACGATGCAATTAGCAACTTTCCAGAAACGTGAACGGAGATTTGGTAAAGTTAGTGAGCAAATTAAGTAAATAAGAAAGTTTTAAAAGAATGTTAAAATCCTACCTGCGGATGTTTTATAAAATAGCTTTAGTGAGTGTTTTGTTAACTGTCAGGCATAACTGCCCAGGAAACACAAAAAAGTTACAAAATCTTAGGTATTTCAGTTGAAGGCAATAAATCTGCCGATGCAGCTACAATTGTTGCTAACAGTGGTTTAAAAGTTGGCAATGAAATTCAGATTCCCGGTGATCAAACATTAAACGCAATCCGCCAGCTCTGGTCATTAAATATCTTTTCCGATGTTCAGATAATTAAGGATCAAGAGATAAACGACGGTGTGTTTCTGCTTATTAAAGTTGTTGAATATCCAAGATTAGAGCGGGTTGTTGTTGAGGGTAATGATGAAATTGATATTGAAGATATAGAAGAGAAAATTACTTTTTTAAGAGGAACGGTTCTTTCGCCGCAGGAAATTTCGAAATTGAAACGGCGTATTAATGCTCTCTATGCCGAAGAAGGTTTTCTTAATGCTAAAATTACTTCTGAACTATTTACTTTTTTTGCGGCTGATACAATTGATGAAGATATAGATGTAGTTTGGCAAAACAAAAGTGATTTATCGGACGAATACCATTTGCTCTATGAATCCGGGGATAGAACTTACACAAACCTTATACCAAGAATTAAAGATCGCATACTGCTTAAATTATCTATTGAAGAAGGTGATGAAGTAGTTGTAAGAAAAATTGAATTTACAGGTAACCAAGCTTTCGATGATGATGATCTTTCCGGGGAGATGGATGAAACAAGCGAAGCTGTGTGGTGGAAGTTCTGGTCGAGTGCAGAATTTAACCCGGTTGAATATGAAAAAGATAAGCAGCTTGTGATTGATTACTACAGAAATAACGGTTACAGGGATGCTGAGATACTCATGGATTCGTTGGAATATTATAACGATAACAAGGATCTTAAAATAAACCTGGATGTTTTTGAAGGTCCACAGTATAGAGTGCGCAATATTTCCTGGGAAGGAAACACAGTTTATCCCTCAGTAATTCTTAACCAGAGGTTAAATTTTGCTAAAGGGTGATATCTACGACTATGATAAGTTTCAGCAAAATTTAAGAGGCAACGAAACCCAATCTGATGTTTCAGCACTTTACCTTGATAACGGGTATCTTACTTTTAACCTTCAGGCAGATGAACTCAGGGCTTCAGAAGATTCAATCGATTTACATATTCGTGTGGAAGAAAGAAACCAATTCCGTATTTCTAAGGTTAATATACAGGGTAACACCAAAACCATGGGCAAAATTGTTCGGCGTGAATTATATACCGTTCCGGGTGATTACTTTAACAGGGCGCTCTTGTTCAGAAGCGTTCAGCAGTTAGCAAATCTTCAGTACTTTAATGTTGAACAATTGTACGGTCCGGGTGGAATTGATACAAAACTTTCCAGCGACAGCACAGTTGAAGTTACATTTAATGTAGAGGAAAAATCCAGCGATTATTTAAATGCATCCGTTGGTTACAGTGGCAGCTTCGGTTTTAGCGGATCGGTTGGTGTAACTTTAACTAATTTTTCAATTGCTAATCCTTTCTCTCTTGGCGGAGGGCAAGTACTTAGTTTTAGCTGGCAATTTGGAGTTGGAAACGTTTACAGGACTTTTACAGTTGGTTTTACAGAGCCATGGATGTTTGATACTCCCACTTCCGTTGGTCTTGATGTTTTTGATACAAGACAACAATTTGTTTATGACTTAAGACAAACCGGCGGAACTTTAAGAGTAGGGCGCCGTTTAAAATGGCCTGATGATTTCTTCTTTATTCAGGGAAGATTCAGGTATCAATACAATAATGTAATTGAAGGACAAAACTTCTACACCGAGGGTAAAACCAATCAGTTTACTACTGGTGTTGCAATCACAAGACGGAATATTGATAACCCTATTTTTCCATCGCAGGGATCTTCTTTTACACTTGATATGGAAATTTCCGGTGGTCCGTTCCTCCCTGGTGATGTAGATTATTTAAAGTCCGGCTTTAAAAGCAGAATGGTACAATAGATTATTCAACAGTAACAGGATTGCACTTTATACCATTGCAGATTTTGGTTACATAGATGAAATAGTAGCAGGTACACCAATCCAGCCGTTTGAGTTTTTCTTTATGGGTGGTAATGGTTTGGTAATTGCAACTGTTCCGCTCAGGGGTTATGAAGACAGAACTGTTGGACCAAAAAATGCCTTCGGACAGATAATTGGCGGAAGAGTAATGACTAAAATAGGAGCTGAATTAAGACTGGCAGTTACTATGGAACCAATTCCACTTTACGTGCTTGCATTTGCTGAGGCAGGTAACGTTTTTGAAAATTTCAGTAAAACCGATATTTTTGATTTGAGAAGATCGGTTGGTATTGGTGCACGGCTGCTCATAAATCCTATCGGTTTAATTGGTTTTGATTTTGGATATGGCTTCGACAGGCAGATTGTTGATGGCATAGATCCAGAATGGCTGTTTCATTTTCAGTTTGGTAAAGGATTTTAATTGTTGTTATATATTTATATTCATAATTGAAGGAAAAGATAGTGAAGAAATATTTTTTAATTATTTCATTTTTGCTCTTTGCTGTAAATGTAACGTTTGCACAAACACAAAAATTTGGTTACGTAGATTCGCAGGTAATTTTAACGCAGTTTCCCGAATCAATAAAAGCACAGGGCGATCTTGATGCTCTAACAAATTTATGGCTGGCACAAATAGATTCGATGTCGCTTGGTTACCAGCAAGCTCTGTCTGATTACCAGCAACAGGCAGGTACTATGACCGATGCACAAAAACAAGCTAAGCAGCAAGAATTGATTGCACTGGAGCAGACAATTCTTGGATTCAGAAATCAAAAATTTAACCAGCAGGGTGGCGAAATATTCTTAAAACAAGAAGAAATATTTGAACCGGTTAAGAAAAAGATTTACACTGCAATAGAGCAGGTTGCTAAAGATGAAGGAATGCAATTCGTATTAGATAAAAGCGGCGATATAATTTTGTTGTATGCCGATGCTGCTTTTGATATTACTTTTAAAGTACTTGATAAGCTTAAAAGAGGAAATTAATCTATTTAAGCTACGTTCAATTTTTTATGAACATAGAAAAGAAAGTTCTTTCAAATTATTGAAAGAACTTCTTTATTTTTATTATTTCTTCTCACAGGAGTATCTATGAGAAAACTATCATTTATATTAATAATTCTACTCTCCCTTTGCACTTCTGCAGGATTTGCACAATTAAAAATTGGCTACGTTGATTCTGATACTATAATGGATAATCTTCCTGATGTGCTGGATGCAAGGCAAAAGCTTGATGCGCTGATTACAGAATGGCAAAATGAACTCAGGCAGCTTGAAGCGGATTGGAAAACCAAGTATGATGATTATGAGAAAAGAAAATTAATTATGACTGAGCAAACAAGATCTGATACCGAAGCGGAACTTGTTGCACTCGAAGAAGAAATTGCTCAATATAGGGAGAAAAAATTCGGAGCCAGCGGAGAGTTATTCCAGAAACAGGATGAATTAATGAAACCTGTTCAGAATAAAATATTTACTGCAATCCAGGAAATAGCTGAAGAAGAAGAACTCGACTTTGTTTTTGATAGAAGCGGCGATATAATGATGCTATATGCAAAGGAAGAATATGATTTAACTGCAAGAGTTTTAGAAAAACTAAGCTTGGAATAAATATGAAAATTGCATTAAAGGAAATTGCTGAGCTTGTCAACGGGAAAATATCTGGTCCCGATGATATGATAATATCTTCGGTTGCCAGGATTGATGATGCTAAAGAAGGAGAGATTACATTTCTTTATTTACCTGCTTACGAAAAATATTTTCCCGAAACCAAAGCTTCTGCAATTATTGTTAAACCGGATTTTAATAAATCAAGAAACGATATTACTTATATAGAAACAGATGAGCCGGATAAAGCTTTTGCAAAAATTATTCTTCATTATTTTTCTCCTGAATTTCCACTTAAAGGAATAGATAATACAGCTTTTGTTGATGAGACATGCCAAGCTTGGAAATAACATTGCTCTTGGTAAAAACGTTGTAATATCTGCAGGCTGTAAGATTGGTAACAATGTTAAGATTTTTCATAACACTGTTTTGCTGGAAAATGTTGAAGTTGGAGACGATTCAATTATTTTTCAGAATGTTAGTATAAGGGAGGACTGTAAAATTGGCAAAAGAGTAATTGTTCATCCCGGCGCTGTTATTGGTTCAGATGGATTTGGATTTAATCCTGATGAGAAAGGTGTTTATCATAAAGTTCCGCAGATTGGTAATGTTGTTATTGAAGATGATGTTGAGATTGGTGCAAATGTTACAATCGATCGCGCAGCTTTAGGTTCAACCTTAATTAAAAAGGGAGTTAAAATTGATAACCTTGTACAAATTGCGCACAATGTTATTGTTGGGGAAAACACGGTGCTCGCTTCACAGGTTGGTATTGCAGGAAGTACAAAGATTGGAAAGAATTGCATTCTTGCTGGTCAGGTTGGAGTAATTGGTCATATTGAATTAGCTGATAAAACTGTGCTGATTGCTCAATCCGGTGTTTCAAAATCTATTAAAAAGCCGGGTTATTATTTCGGTTCACCTGCAAAGGAATTAAGAACAGCTAAAGTGATTGAAGCACATACAAGAAACTTACCCGATTATTCTGACAGGATAAAGCAGCTTGAAGAGGAAGTAAAAAATTTAAAGGAACAGGTTAACAATAAAACTTAAAATATTTTCATCAGCTATTCTTCAATTACATTCTGCCCCCCATTTATTGTATTTCAGAACTCATTATACTATTTTGCTCATTAAATTTTTAATAATAAACCTCAAACTATTTCACGGATGACTTATGCTAGAATTGCAAAGAACCATTGCAAAAAAAGTTTCGATGAAAGGAACCGGTTTACATACCGGAACCGAATGTAAATTAACTTTTAAACCCGCTCCGGAAAATCATGGAATAAAATTCGTTCGGGCAGATCTTGGAGGCAAACCGGAAATTCCGGCAATTGCAGATAATGTTGTTGATGTTTCCCGCGGAACCACTATCGGAATTGGCGAGGCAAAAGTTCATACTGTTGAGCATGTGCTTGCAGCAATTGTCGGGCTTCAGATTGATAATATTATTATTGAGGTTGATGGAATTGAACCCCCGGTTGGTGATGGAAGTTCTCTCCTTTTTTGCGAGGCACTTCAGAAGGCAGGATTTGAACAGCAAACTGTTCCGAAGGATTATCTTATAATAGATCAGACAATAATGCACCATGAAGATGATAACCAGATAGATATTGTTGCGCTACCACTTGATAACTACAGGGTAACTGTTATGGTAGATTACCAGAATCCTGCGTTAGGCAGCCAGCATACAGGTTTGTTCGATCTTGAAAAAGAATTTGAAAAAGAATTTGCTCCTGCTCGTACATTCTGTTTTTTAAGTGAAGTTGAAGAGCTTGCTAACCAGAACTTAATAAAAGGCGGTGATCTCGATAATGCAATTGTAATTTTAGATCACGATTTGAATAAGAAGGAATATAAAAGCCTTACTTCCAGGCTTGGGCTTAAAGAAGAAATGTTTGCAGGCGATAACGGAATACTTAATAATAAAAAGCTTCGCTTTAAAAATGAACCTGTAAGACATAAACTTTTAGACCTAATGGGAGATCTTGCTCTTATTGGTGCCCCGATTAAAGCACAGATACTTGCTGCAAGACCCGGACACAAAGCAAATGTTGAATTTGCTAAACAGGTTAGAAAACTTTATCAACAGAAAAAGCTGGTAAAGAAATTCCAGCTTGTAAAAAAAGAAGGTGTTATTTTTGATTCTGCAGCTATCGAGCGAATTCTTCCTCACCGTTATCCGTTCCTGCTGGTTGATAAAATTGTTGATCTTGAAATTGGTAAAAGAGTTGTCGGGGTTAAATCGGTTACATATAATGAACCGTTCTTTCCCGGTCATTTCCCGGGAAACCCAATTATGCCCGGTGTGTTAATTCTTGAAGCAATGGCTCAAACAGGCGGAGTGTTTTTGCTTAACTCAATTCCCGATCATGAAAATAAAATTGCATACTTTATGCAGATCAATAATGCAAAATTTAGAAAACCCGTTCTTCCTGGCGATCAGCTTTTTATGGTAATTGAAATGGTTAATCAAAAAAGTAAAGTGATTACAATTAAAGGGAAATCATACGTAAATGATTTACTCGTTGCCGAAGCTGATTTTATGGTTGCTATTGTTGATAAGCCGAACAACGATAAAGAGCAATAAAATTTTAAATGAACAAAATTCATCCAACCGCAATCGTAAGTAAAAATGCATCCATCGGGAATGATATTACAGTAGCTCCGTATGCCATTATCGAAGGTGATACGGAAATTGGAAACAATGTCGAGATAGGTCCCCACGCTGTCCTTTACAACGGCGCCCGGATTGGAAACAAGGTTAAGATTAAGCAAGCAGCTTCTGTTGCACATGTTCCGCAGGATTTAAAATTTGGCGGGGAGGATTCAGTATTTATAATCGGCGACAATACTGTTATTCACGAATATGTTACTTTGCACCGCGGCACAAAAGAAACCGGCAAATCGCAGATTGGTAAAAATTGTTTATTAATGGCTTATTGTCATGTACCTCACGACTGCTCCGTAGGTGATAATTGTATCATTGCAAATACTGTTCAAATGGCCGGTCATGTTCATATTGAGGATTGGGTTATTGTGGGCGGTATATCTTCTATCCATCAATTTGTTTCAGTTGGTCAGCATTCAATGGTTGGTGCCAATACGTATATTACCCAGGATGTTCCGCCTTATATTATCATTGCAGGAACGCCTGCAAAGTATTTCGGGCTTAATGTTATTGGATTGAGACGAAGAGGATTTTCAAACGAAGATATTGGAACTCTTAAAGAGGCATACAATTACCTATACGACAAATCGTTAAACATATCGCAGGCAAAGGTAAAAATTGATGCGGAACTTGGTGATAATAAATATGTTAAAAATGTTCTGAATTTTATAGAAAAAAGTAAAAGAGGCATTTCCGGTAAATGAAGTGGGAGTTCTTAAATACTAAATCTAATACCGGTAAGTATAATATGGATTATGATATGAACCTTGCTGAAACTGACCAGTCTGGTACAGCTTTGTTAAGGTTTTACAATTGGGAACCATATTGTATCTCACTCGGGGCGAACCAGGATTATAGCACAATCAATATAAAAAAAGCATACGAAAATAATATTGATTTAGTGGAAAGACCAACTGGGGGAAGGGCAATTCTTCATTCGGAGGAACTTACTTACTCGGTCGTTTATCCTTTAGACAATGGTTTCTCTCCAAGGGATTTATACCGGGAAATAAATCTAGCTTTAAAAAAAGGTATGATATTTTTTGACAGCAAACTTGAAAATATTGAACTTGAAAAAGAACAACCTCATTTTCCCGATTATTATAAGGACAGAAAAAGTGAGCTATGTTTTGCAGTTTCAGCTAAAAATGAATTGAAGTTTGAAGGTAAGAAACTGGTAGGAAGTGCACAGACGTAAAATTGCAACAATTCAGTTTTGCAGCATGGCTCCATTTTGTGTGGTGATTTTCATAAAAATATTGTTGATTTTATTTTTCTTAAATGATGAAGAAACTGTGAAGATGAAAGATGAAATTAAAAAGACAACAACTGATCTCAGATCAATTTTAAATTACGAAATAGACTTTAATCTGCTTGTCGAATCAATTAAAATAGGCTTTGAAGAACATTTTAAAATCAAGTTTGAATATTCTTTAACGCAAGTAAAAATTTAATTAAAAAAAGCGGTTTAGACTTTTTTTATATGAGCACTGAAAAAGAATTTAAAAAAGTAACCACTAAAACATTAGGGCTCTTAAAGGAAAAAGGAATAAGGGTAACGGCTCTTACTGCTTACGATTTTATTACAGCCAAATTGATTGATGAAGCGGGGATAGATATTATACTCGTTGGTGATTCGCTTAGCAACGTCTTTCTGGGAAATGAAACTACGCTTCCGGTAACAATGGATGAAATGATCTACCATACAAAAGCTGTTACAAAGGGAGTTAATCGCGCAATGGTTGTTGTAGATATGCCTTTTATGTCTTACCAGCAAGGTGTTGATGAAGGGCTGCGTAATGCTGGAAGGATAATGAAAGAAACACATGCCGGAGCAGTTAAGATGGAAGGTGGCGCAAGAGTTGCAGAAACAATAAAAAAAATAACCGATATTGGTATCCCTGTTATGGGGCACATCGGGTTAATGCCCCAAAGCATTCACAAGTATGGTGGATATAGTGAAAGGGGAAAAGATATAGAAGAAGCAGACGAAATTCTTAATGATGCAAAAATTCTTGAGGAAGCTGGTGCCTTTTCTATAGTACTTGAAAAAATTCCTGCTTCGCTAGCAAAAAAAATAACTCGCTCAACTACTATTCCCACAATTGGAATTGGTGCAGGCATCAACTGCGATGGGCAGATACTTGTTACGCCGGATATGCTGGCTTTAAATGTTGATTTTCATCCAAGGTTTGTAAGGCATTATGCAAACCTTGCTGAACAGATAAACAAAGCAGTAAAATCTTACATCGATGATGTACAGAATGGTAAGTTCCCTTCAAAAAAAGAAAGTTATTAATACTTTTTACAAAACATTTTCTATGTACAATCTTAACTGTAAAAAATTTCTTTTAATAACTATTCTTCTCATACTTATCTCATTTTCTACCTTTGCACAGATCGAATCAGAAATATTTTTAAAGGGCGCCACTGTTACCGGCATTGCTGAAGAAGAAGGATACCTCTGGGTTGCAACCTACGGGCAGGGAATTTACAGGTATTCATATGAAGATGAAAAGTGGATTAACTTTTCTACGAAAAGCGGCAACCTTCAGAACGATCTTTTCTATAACATTGCAGTTAGTAAAAACTTTGTTTGGGCAGGAGCTTCGGAAGGACTTTTTATCTATACAAAAAAACGAGATAGGTGGAGCAAAAGAAAGTTTGCTCTTGGTGGACAGTTTGGAAACTGGATAAGATCATTAAAATATGATCCCGATCAAAACGTACTATGGATTGGCAGGTTCAGAAATATTACACGTCTTGATGTTAAGAGAAGAAGATATAACGACATAAGCCGGATACAGGGGAAAGATCAAAAATCAAATAACATAAAAGCAATAGAACTTGACGGCGATAGTTTAGTATGGTTTGGCACAGAATCGGGGGTTCACATTTATGATAAAAAGAAAAAATATACTAATCAATTCTGCATGGCGTTACATCACAAACAAGAAACGGGCATTTAACGAAGAGGGTGATGCGGTATCGGTTTCAAATTTTTTATTTGAAAGTGATAAAGATCTGGTTTGCAACTGATGAGTTTGTTACAAAAGAACAGCCGCAATTTAACATAGGTGGAATTTATATTTACGATAGAAAAATAAACTGGGAAAGAATTTCGCGGGGTGACGGACTTGCTGCAAACGGAATTTATTCTCTCGGTAAAACCGGTAACCATATTTGGGTTGGTGTTTATGAGTTTGATCAGATAGAAAAGGCAGAATATGGGAAAGGCTTATTTATTATTAATAGGTTAACCGGTAGGGTTTCGCCCGTTGATCTCAACCAGATAAAAATTGTGTCTTCAACCATCCTATCATTTCACTTTGATGGAATTTATATGTGGATTGGCACGGGAGAAGGATTGGTTAGAGTTAAGATAGATAATCCACTCGCAGAATGGTCATCTGAAAATTAACTACAGAATTTTATGAGGTAAATTAATACCGCATTTATCAATCCGTTTTTTTGCAGTACTTGTATAATTAACCCTGATCTCTAAATAGCGCCCTTTAACAACATTCTATTTATCCTTATCTTTAAGCTTATTTTTTGAATAATCAGGTAAAAAAATGGTTGATATTTCGGTAGACCGGCTTGCTGAGCTTAAAAAGAATTTTGAAGGTAAAAAGATCGCCGTTATAGGTGATATGATGTTGGACGGCTACTTTTGGGGTGATATAAAAAGAATTTCTCCCGAAGCACCTGTTCCTGTACTTGAAGTTGAAGAAGAGTTTTTCCGTTTTGGCGGCGCTGCAAATGTTGCATTGAACATTTTAAAGCTCGGTGGTTTTCCTATTCCAATTGGTGTTATTGGTTACGATAATTATGGAACAATATTCACTTCACTTATTAAAGATGCGAATATTGAAAACGATGGAATCATTGTTGATGAAAGTCGTCCAACTACTACAAAGACCCGTGTTATAGCAGATAATCATCACGTTGTTAGAATAGATAAAGAAAGTAAAAAATATTTAGATAAGGAAACTGAGAAAAAGCTTTCATCATACATTGTAAATATTATAAGTACTGTAGATGGAATTATTCTGCAGGATTACAACAAAGGAGTTTTATCAGCTTCACTTATCGATCAGATTATTTCTATTGCAAATGATAAGAATGTTCTTATAACTGTTGATCCAAAGTTTGATAATTTCTTTGCTTATAAAAATGTTACTGTCTTCAAACCTAACAAGAAAGAAGCAGAAGAAGTACTTGGAACTAAAATAAAAAACAGCGATGATGTAACCACTGCTGGTACAAAATTGCTTGAAAAGATGAATGCCAGGAATGTATTATTAACTTTAGGCGATGAAGGTATTGCGGTATTCGGGAAGGTAAATATTGAGAAGCGAATGCCAACCAAGGCAAAAAAAGTTGCTGATGTTTCAGGTGCCGGAGATACGGTAATTTCAACATTAACTATAGCACTTGCTGCAGGTGCAGATGTTTATGAAGCTTCGTTACTCGCTAACTATGCTGCAGGTATAGTCTGCGGTGAAGTTGGAATTGTTCCGGTTGAAAAAGAGATTCTATTCGAAACTGTACTGAAAGATAATTTATGAATTGTTTAAAATCGCTTGAAGAAATTAAATTGATTCGTTTGGCATTAAAAGCTGATAATAAAAAAGTGGTTTTTACAAACGGCTGTTTCGATCTAATCCATGCAGGGCATATAGATTATCTTAACAAAGCAAAAGCTCTTGGTGATGTTTTAATAATTGGGCTGAACACAGATGATTCTGTAAAGCGAATAAAGGGAAATAAAAGACCAATCATAAATCAAAACGAAAGAGCGAAAATAATTTCCAACTTAAAACCGGTTGATTATTTGGTCTTCTTTGATGAAGATACACCTGCCGAACTAATCAATGAGCTGGTTCCTGATATACTTATTAAAGGCGCTGATTGGAAGATAGAAGAAATTGTTGGAGGGGAAACAGTGCTTGCAAACGGCGGCGAAGTGAAAACCATTGAATTTACAAATGATCAGTCCACCTCAAAAATAATCGATTTGATCATCAGCAGATATTCAAAGTGAGAAATTGGAGCGTTAATGTTTTTTCGTAAAAGAAAAAAAGTAAAAAGACCGCTCTACCGCAGGATTATAAATGCGTTCATCTATTTTGGTGTAGGTTTGATCGCACTTTTGATGATCACCTTTGCAGTAACACAAACCTCTACATTTCGCAACTGGCTGCGCGAAACCGTTATTGAGCAGGTTAATTCTTCCACAAACGGGAGTTCTTTATTGATCGGGTTGATGGGACCATCTTCACATCTCTCATACTTAACAACACAACTCTTACACTTAAGGGTGATACAATTCTTAATGCTGGAAAAATTGAAGTGAAAACCAGCCCGCTTAAAATTACTATTTAAAATAATTTACTTTAGAAAAATTGAAATTAAAAATGCCACCATTGCATTGTTAAAAGATGAAAATGGCGAATTGAATATCAGCAGGTTAATCCCTCCATCAGAAGAACTTGAAGATGAAGAGCCCTCGGAATTTAACTGGAAATTGGAAGTGGCTGATTTCTCATTAAGCGATGTTAATGTAAAACTTCAATCTTATAACCATAAAAACAGCAATGCTTTTTACGATATTGTAAACTATGATGACTTGAGAGTTAATGACATTAACCTTTCGCTTGCAGCTTTTGCTGATATAAACGGAAGTGAGTTTGAAGTAACAATTAATAACTTAAGTGCTAAACCAAATCTGAATTATTTTAAATTAAATGATCTTTCAGGAAAATTTCTTCTTGTTGATGATAAAGCTGGCATTACTGATCTTAACCTTGTAACTGATAGATCACAGATTTCCATAAGTGCTGCAATATCAGATTATAAACTGCTGGGCGAAGATAAAGGAAGAAAAATTGAAGATGCTTTAATGAGGGTTGATCTTGCTGCAAATAGATTTTAATTTTGATAACCTCACATCATTTATTGATGCAACCTACCTGCTTAAAGGAGAGGTTACAACCCAGGTTAGTGCAAGCGGTTCATTGAACAACCTGGATCTTGAAAAACTTATAGTTGAACTGCAAGACTCCCGGCTTGAAGCAACCGGTAAGCTTAGGAATATTCACGCGGGGAGATAAGATGATTATTAATACAGTTTTTACAGATTCATATATAAACCAAAACGATGCTAATAATTTGTTACACACTATTAAGTTCCTGTTTATGAAGAATTGGGCAGATTAACTTTCGATAGTTTATCTTATGCAGGCAACCCGTTGAATTTCAGCAGCAGGATAAAACTAAAAACTGATAAAGGAAATATTACTGCAACCGCACATCTAAATCTTGAAAAAGAAGAATTTGAATATGATATAAATTTTGGGGCCAGGAATTTTGATATTTACCCTTTCACGGGTATAACATCCAATTTGAACAGCAAAGGGTCTTTAAAAGGAATTGGTCTTTCTCCCAAAAATATTATTGCAAAGATTAAACTAAATGGTGATGGATCAACTATTGATGGTAATTATTTTCAAAACCTGAATATTGAAGCAGACGGCTCCAATGGAATTATAAAATCAGGTATTTCCTTTATTTCCGGCGATGCAGATGGTTCAATAAATTTTAACCTGGATTTAACTGATGAAAATAAACCATCTTATAAATTTACTGCCGGTTTAAACGGGTTTGATATCCGTTCGTTTTCTGCCGAATCTGGACATTCCAAGCAATCTTAATTTTTCTCTTGAAGGTGAAGGTGAAAACTTTAACCAGGATAATTTAAACCTATTTGCTAGTTTGATATTTAATAATTCAACAATAAGGGGATTAACAATCGACAGCACAAGAGCTATTGTTGATATAAGAAATGAAACAGATCATAGGGTGATAAATGTTATTTCAGATCTTGCGGATATTACTTTATCCGGTAATTTTAAAATAGCAGACCTGGTTTCTGTAATAAGTAGTGAATCTAAAATATTTTTCCAATGCAATAGCGAATAAAATTAACCAAATTCAACCGACAAGCATTATTGATAATATTAATGTTTATAATCTGCAGAATGAAAAACAAAACGAGGTACTTTTCACAGACAACTTAAGCTCTGAGGTTGATTTATATTATGCGCTGGAGTTTAAAGATTTTGAGTTACTCTCTTTAATACTTGGCGGATTGGAGATTGAAATTGATGGCGAGTTAAGTGGTAAGCTAACAACTTTTACCGATTCAATAGTTGCTAGCCTTAAAACTAACCTTGACTATTTTAAATTCTGGAATGGAAACGAACTGATTTATCTTTCTCAGCTTGATCTTGAGTTTTCAATTGCCAATAAATTATCAGCCATCGACCCTACCGAGCTTGAAACTGAAGTAAACTTGAAAGCAAGGAAAGTATTTTTTGAAAGCGAATTTGAAAATCTTTATCTCGATTTGAATTATAAAAATAACATTGCTGATATAGATTTCAGTGTGGTTTCTGAACAGAAAATAAAGACAAAACTAAGCGGAATTGCCGATATAAGTCAGAGACAAGATGGCTTTACTTCTGGATAATTTGCTGCTAAGTTATAATGATTACTCACTTGTGAACAGGAACAAAATAGATATAAGTTATTCAAAAACCAACTTAATTTTAACAGGTTTACTTTAACACATAATCCTGGAGATATTGTAGTCGCAGGCACACTATCAATGAGTGGAGGGCACGACTTAACCCTGAATTTAAAAAATATTGGAGCAAAGGATTTAAGCATCGGTTTTTTGGAACTGCCACCTGATATTAAGATGCATGGTCTCAATAAACATTTCTGCAAACTTGGCGGAATTACTAGCTCTCCCACGCTAAACCTTGACTTGAATGTTGATAGCTTATCTTATAAAAACCAACCGTGGGATCACTATTAAGTTCGATCGGCTTTGCATATCAAGAGCTATGTTTTCGACATTAAATTAGTGAAAGGGATTTTAAATGTTGACAAACCTAGCTTTATTTTTAATGGAACTATTCCAATAGACCTCGCATTACAACAGGGAGGAAATTACTTGACGCTGAAAATATTTTATTAAACTTTAAAGCTGAAGAATTGGATTTAGCTTTCTTTGGAAGCATTGTCCCGGAGATTAACCATTTGCAAGGTAAATTAAATGCTGAAGTAAAAGCGAGTGGTAATTTGAAAAATTTAAATACGTTTGGATTTATAAATATAGATGATGCTTCTTTTATCCTGCAAGCTAACAGGCTAAAATATTACATGGGGTTAGGTTTAAAATTTGACGATGATAGGGTTGAATTATCAAAACTTTTTATTAAAAATAGTAATGAAACAAAAGACGGCGGAACATTAACAGGACAAGGGTATCTTACTCACAGAAATTTTTCACCCGTAGAAATTGACATATCACTTAATGGAAGACTTAAGCTGTTAAGCAAAAGCTCCGGTTCAGCAAATCCTTCATTATATGGTGATCTTGTAATTGAAACGCGAGAAGATCTTGTTTATAAACTTAGTAGAAACCAAAATCATCTTACTGCCGATCTTTTACTAAAAAAGGGAGCAAACGTTACCTTTTCTCCAACCAATTCTGCTTTTACCAACGAGACGGATAAATTTATTTATCATTTTAAGTCGCAAACTGATTCACTTGGTGATAAAGAGATTGACAGCTTAATTGTTATTTCTGAATCTGTTAGTCAAGAATTAAAAGCTTCATCTAAAGCTCCTTTTGATATTAATGTAAAGTTGGAAGTTGAAGATGAGGCAAAGATGATTTACGTTCTATCAAAAGAATTTAATTATGATTTAACAGCTTATCTTGGTGGTAATTTTGAATATGTTCTTGAGAATGAAGTACCGATTGCTGAAGGTGAACTAGTTTTGCTGGAAGGTTCAAAGCTTAATTTTATCAAAACCTTTCAGGCGGAAGGATCAGTGAAATTTTTTAGTGAAATAGATAATCCTTATTTGGATATAATAGCAACGTACCAAAATTATTATAACCCGGATACATTGGGTGCAGCAAGTGAGTATGAAGTGCAGGTAAGAATTCAACTTGAAGGTCCGGTTCAAAACCTTTCAACAAGTTTTATCCAGAATGAAAACAATATTAGTATTTATAAAAGAGCAACCGGTGGAGGGCAATTTGAGCTTGATGCTACAAAAACAACTTCGGATGCAATGTTCTTTATTATATTAGGAAAATTTCCCGAAGATGCTAATACGCAGGAGACAAACCTTGTTGCATCAACAGCCGCTTCATTAGCCGGTTCACTTATAGGCGGTTTCTTAAATGAAAAGCTCGGCGATATTGTACGTAGTGTGCAGGTAAGACAGGTAGGCACCGAAACAAAATTTAGCTTAATTGGAAAAGTTGAAAATGTTAGATATGAAATTGGGGGCACATCACAAATTTTCCAGGATTTTAGCCGTGCAAATGTTAAAATTGAATGGCCTGTCGTTCCAATAACGCCGCGCTTGATTTTGCGACTGGAAAGAAGAGAGCCGGTGTTTGAATCGAGTACTTACAGCGAAATGATAAATGAACTTGGTGTAAAATACAGCTTCGAGTTTTAAAGTGAAATGAGGCCCGATTCATTGGAAATAGTTCTATGTGGCAATAATTTAAAATTCCGCATTAGTCGGATAGGTATAAAAATATGAAAAGAAAAATAAAAACATTATTCAATAAATATCCGGCTAGAAGTTTTAAAAATAAAGAGATGGCTAGTCGTTTAAATATAAGCAGCGATAAAGAGTACCGCGAGCTCAAAACAATTGTGCATCAACTTTACCTTGAACAATTTTTAGTAAAAACCGGGAAAAGGTATAGACTTAATTCCTTACCGGATTCCAACAAGATTGTTGGTCATCTTCAAATAAATGAAAATGGCTTTGGTTTTGTAGTTCCTAAAAATTCTAATATCGGCGATATATTTATTGCTGCAAGAAACTTAGGCACCGCATTTAACGGCGATATTGTGGAGGTTATTCTCTTTGCAAAACAAAAAGGAAAGAACCTTGAAGGACAAGTTGATAAAGTGGTTAAGAGAAACAGGAAAGAGGTTGTAGGGGTTTTAAAGAAATCAAAATCGTTTTACTTTGTTATTCCAGATGATAATAAAATTCACCGCGATATTTATGTTGATAAATCCCGCTTAAAGAATGCAGTAAAAGGTGATAAGGTTTTAGTTGGAAATTTTTCGTGGGATGATAAAATGCTGAATCCCGAAGGAGAAGTGCTGGAAGTTTTAGGTAAAGAGGATTCCCCATTTATTGATGTAAAATCTATTGCAAGAGAGTTTGGTATTCCCTCTGCATTTCCAGCTGCTGTAGAAGCGGAAGCAGAAAAAATTCAAACAATAATTTCCGAAAAAGAAATAAAAGCAAGAAAAGATTATCGTGATAAAATTACTATTACAATAGATCCTGATGATGCAAAAGATTTTGATGACGCATTATCTATTGAAGTGCTCGATAACGATAATTATTCTGTGGGTGTGCACATAGCCGATGTAAGCCACTACGTAAAACCCGGTACAAAATTAGACGAAGAAGCTCTCGAAAGAGGAAACAGTGTTTACTTTGTTGGCAAAGCAACTCCTATGTTACCTGAGCAGTTATCTTCAAACATCTGCTCGCTTGTTCCAGGTGAAGAGCGGCTCACTTTTTCAGTCATTTTCGAAATTACAAAAAGGGGAAGTGTAATTGGTTCGGAAATTTGCAGATCGATCATCAAAAGTAATCGAAGATTTACTTACAAAGAAGCACAGGAAATTCTTGAAACGAGGAAAGGGTGAGTATTGCAGCGAAATTTCTATACTGAATAAACTGGCAGAAGTGTTGAGAAAGAAAAGAGTAAAAGAAGGTAGTTTTGAATTTTCTACACCCGAAGTTGAAATAAAACTTGATGAAAATGGAAAACCTGTTAGCATAATTAAAAAGTATTTAAAAGAAAGTAATATGCTTGTTGAGGAGTTTATGCTCCTTGCTAACAGAACCATTGCAAAACAGCTAACAGCCAAAAATTCAATTCCGTTTTTATTTCGTACACATGATTTTCCGGATGGAGAAAAGATTGGTGAGTTTGCACGGTTTGTAAGATCGTTGGGTTATTCCTATAATCCACATGCAGGAAATCCCTCAAGTCAATTCCATCACCTTGTTTCCCAAATAAAAGGTACCGAAGAGGAAGCAGTTATAAACGAACTCGCTATCAGATCGATGGCTAAGGCAGTCTATTCCCCTGAAAATATTGGGCATTACGGACTTGGCTTTAAATATTATACGCACTTTACTTCACCGATAAGGCGTTATTCCGATTTGATTGTTCATAGAATAGTTGCTGAAAACACTATTAAAAATACTGGAAAATATTATTCCCTTGCGCAATTGGATAAAATTTGTGATCATTTGTCTGCCAGCGAAAGAAATGCTGTTGATGCTGAAAGAGCTTCGATTAAATTAAAACAGGTGGAATTTCTTAAAAATAAAGTTGGTGAAGAGTTTCATGCAGTTATTTCCGGCGTTACAAACTTTGGCTTATTTGTTCAATTAACCGATATTCTGGCTGAAGGATTGATAAAAGTAAGAGATTTAGAGGGAGATTTTTACGTTTTTGATGAGAAGAAATATTCATTAATTGGGAGAAGAACTAAAATACGGTATAGATTAGGTGATAGAATTAATGTAAAATTGGTACGGGCTGATATAGAAAAATTAGAACTTGACTTTTTAATAATTGAAGATAAAATAAAATGAAGTTAGATAAAATCATTTTAAAAACATTCCTGCTTATTGTTTTTATGCAATCCCTGGCATTTAGCCCAGTTTGGGCAGAACAAAGTTCAATATAAATATTTTGAGTGGTATTATATTCAAACAAACCACTTTGATATTTACTTTACCGATAATGGTGAAACACTTGCGGAGTTTACTGCTTACGCTGCAGAAGATGCATTAAGCAAAATTCAGAGCAGCTTCGATTATTCCATTAACAATCGTATTACCCTTATTATTTACAATTCACAAAATGATTTCCAGGAAACAAATGTAACCGATTATTACTTAAGCGAGGGTATTCAGGGTTTTACCGAACTCGTTTAAGAATCAGGGTGGTTATACAATTTGCCGGTTCCTACAAACAATTTCGTCATCTTGTTCATCACGAACTTGTGCATGCCGTTTTAAATGATATGTTCTACGGTGGATCAATACAAAATATTATTTCAAACAATATATCACTGCAAGTACCTCTTTGGTTTAGTGAGGGATCTGGCAGAATACCAGGCATTGGGCTGGGATGAAGATACGGATATGTTTATCAGGGATGCTGCTATTGGAGAGTACTTACCAGATATTCAGAGATTAAGCGGGTATTTTGCTTATCGCGGTGGACAGTCAGTTTTCTACTATATTGCAAAAAAATATGGGAGAGAAAAAATTGGTGAACTTGTTAATGCTATTAGAGGGGCTGGCAACGTTGATGGGGCTTTGAAGGAAACAATAGGTCTTTCACTTAAGGAATTAAATGAAAGATGGAAAAAAGATATCAAAAGAGTTTACTGGCCAGACATAGAAGTTACAGAAGACCCGGATGAATTTGCAAAACGACTTACAGATCCGGAAGAAGATGGTGGATTTTATAATACCAGTCCTGCTATTTCCCCACAGGGAGATAAAATTGCATTTATTACAAACAGGGATTTCTTTTTCAGTCTTTATATTATGGATGCAAACGACGGCACAATAATTAAAGAACTGGCAGAAGGAAACAACTCACCAAACTTTGAAGAACTAAACATACTAACGCCCGGCTTATCATGGTCGCCTGATGGAACAAAAATTGCCTTTGCTGCGCTTAGCCATGGTTATGATTTAGTGTATATTATTGATGTTGACGAAGAAGACTATAGTGCGCTTCCTATAAAATTGGATGCCGTTCACAGTGTTGCCTGGTCTTGGGATAGTAAATATCTCTCCTTTATTGGACAAACATCAAAACAAACTGATGTTTACTTATATGAATTTGAAACCAAAGAGATAACAAACCTGACTGATGATATCTTCACTGATTCTGATCCCTGTTGGTCTCACGATGGTAAAAAGATCTTCTTTGCTTCAGATAGGAACAGCTACCTTACTGTGGATGATGTGTCTGAAGGGTTCAAAATTTACAAACACGATTATACCCAGAAGGAGATATATTCGCTTAATATTAAAACCAGGAATGTTCAAAGAATTACCGATATGCCCGGAAGTAATGAAAGTTCTCCGGTAATTAGCGAAGATGATACTCAAATTCTTTTCGTTTCTGATTTAAATGGAATAAATAACATCTACAAAAAAAGAGTTGTCTTTTCTTCTAATGATATTAGTGTAAGTGATATTAAAGATATCAATCCAATCCCTATTACAAATTCACAAGCAGGGCTCTACCAGCTTTCTGCTTCCCGCGATGGTGAGAAACTAGCGTTCTCATCTTTATACGAATCTGCATTTAACATCTTTACACTTAGCAATCCGTTTGATATAGATTTAGAATTAGAGGAACTACCTCTTACTAAGTTTAGAAAAGGAATGCTGGATCTGGATGCTCCGAAACTTATTGTTTCTGGTGATAAAGAAGATGAAACGAAAGTAAACATATCCGGCAAAAGATACATCAGATTCAGAATCATCAATATTTCTAACAGGAAATTTTGTTGATTCATCAAAAGTAATTGAAGATTCTGCTGAAGTTGAATTTGGTAATTACGTATTTGGTGGCGAAACAATTGTTGCAAACGGAGAAGATGTTGATGATGATATATTTAACCTAACGGATAACCTGGATGAGCGGGGTAATTTTAAAGTGCACAAATACAAAATTAATTTTGCTCCCGATCTTGTTTACGCTAATGCAGGTTACAGTACTCTTTACGGTTTAATTGGTACAACCTTAATTTCTTTTAGTGATGTTCTTGGTAACCACAAGTTAGTGGGAATTACCGGTTTGCAGATTGATCTTAAAAACAGCGATTATGGACTGGCTTACTATTACCTTGCAAAAAGAATAAACCTGGGAATTGAAGGATTTCATACTGCGCGGTTTTTAAGGGTATCACGCGTTTCACAAAACGGATTCCTCTCAGCAGAATTAATCAGGTACAGAAATTTTGGTTTTGTAGGAAGTGCAAGTCTTCCGTTAAATAAATATTACAGGTTTGATGGCGCACTTAGCTGGCTTAATGTATCCAGCGAAAACCTTGATAATGCTGGAGAGACTCCTGAAAAAGCCTCATTCGTTGTACCCTCATTAAGTTTCGTTCACGATAATGTGCTTTGGGGTTACACGGCGCCTATTGAAGGCACACGTTACAGGCTAAGTGTTTTTGGTAATCTTGGTATTGCCGATCCAAAGCTTAGCTTTTATTCAATTATGGGTGATTACAGAACCTACTTAAGATTTTTTACAGATCATTCCCTGGCTTTCCGGTTTTCGGGTGGTTATTCTGAGGGGAATAATCCCCAAAGGTTTTTCATTGGCGGAATTGAAAATTGGATAAACAGATCATTCTCAACTTCCGAAATACCAATCGAATCAGCTTCTGATTTTGCATTTTTAACTGCTGCTTTGCCGCTTCGTGGTTATGATTACTCAGAGCAGATCGGTACGCGCTATGCCCTAATGAATATTGAATTGCGTTTCCCACTTATTCGTTACCTGCTTACAGGTGGTTTGCCTCTATTATTTAATAACATAATCGGGGTAGCATTTGTTGATGTTGGAACTGCGTGGTTTGAAAATAAACAACTCAGTTTATTTAAACGGGATGAACTAGGAAACTTGGTAACAGATGATCTGTTAATCGGTACTGGTGTGGGTGCCCGAGTCTTCTTCTTATATTTTCTTTTACGGTTTGATGTTGCCTGGGCATATAATATAGAAGGATTTTCTAAACCGAAATTTTACTTCTCTCTTGGTGCTGATTTTTAGTAAACACATCATTAAAAATACACCTCCTGCAAAAAATTGAAAATGGGAGGCAATAGAGAAATTCAACTTAGCCATCGTTAGTCACTTGATTTTTTACTTGAAGGTATTTTTTCTTTATCTGAAGATTTTGGCTTAGCACTTTTATCCGGAGTAGATTTCGCTGAACTTACTGAATTGTTTTTATAATCCGTTTGATAGAAGCCACTTCCTTTAAAAATAGGTCCTGCGCCTGCTCCAATAAGTCTTTTTACAACTCCCCCACACTCCGGGCAATCCGTTATCGGTTCTGCAATCATTGGCTGAAACATTTCAAATGTATGATTACATTCTGTGCATTTATAATCGTAAGTTGGCATATTCGTTCTTTCTCTGGTATTAATTGAAGGCGAAACTTAGGGAAAAATTTAATATTTTCTATAAATTTGATTCATCTTAAAAAAATAAGATTCAGGTTGGGGGCAGATTGTTTTTTTATATTTAAAAAATATAGAATGTTATTGCTGTGAAAAAATTATTAATCATTCTTATTCTACCTTTTGTACTTACCGGCTGCTTAAATTATTACCAGGAAGTTAAGCTTGCCATTGATGGTTCCGGTTCAATGCATATTGATTACTGGATGCTGCTGCCCGATGATGAAAGTGCCAGTGTTGTTAGCAAAATAGGAATTTTCACTCCCGATTCCATAAAAAAAGAATTTACATCCGAACACAGCATTGTGGAAAATGTTATGGTTTACCAGGATACAACCGATACTACAACTCATGCTGTTCTGGATTTAACATTTACACATATTGATTCACTCAATAACACCAAAGCTTTTTCCGATGCGCAGTTTTCATTTAAGGAGGGCGCCGCAGGGCATATAATTTTTAGCCAGTTTATTCCACCCATAGCTACAGGTTTTGGTATTGATGGAAGCGCCTACCATGTGAGTTACCAATACACATTTTCAGGAGATATAATTACTCACAATGCTCACCATTCTTCCGGAAGAACACTTATCTGGCTCTATGCACTCTCAGAAATTGGTGGTGGAAAAACAATTTCCGTTACATTCAGACCCTTCAAATTAAAGGAAACGCCAATCTGGATCTTCATATTATCTGGATTTGTTTTACTGTTGGTGATCTTTTTCCTGCTTAGAAAGAAGAAGAGCTAATTAAAGCGTATAGAGCAGCTATTTTCATTTAATTCCACTCCGCATTTTTTTTGATTTAACTTAGTGATTTATTTATATTTGCCTTCTATTTTTAAATAGATTCCTTAGAATAAAACTGTCATGGCAACTAACGATTATATGATCTTTTCCGGAAGTTCAAATCTTCCGCTTGCTATAAAAATATCTAAAAAAATTGGTAAACCATTAGGATCAATTGAGCTTAAACGTTTTAGCGATGGCGAGATTTGGGTTAAATACGGCGAAAACATTCGTGGAATGGATGTTTTTATTATTCAATCTACAAACCCACCGGCTGATAATCTGCTGGAATTGTTGATTATGATAGATGCAGCACGTCGGGCTTCTGCAAAGCAGATTACGGCAGTAATACCATATTTTGGTTATGCACGTCAGGATAGGAAGGATCAACCGAGAGTAGCTATTACTTCAAAACTAATGGCTAATCTTATTACTGTTGCAGGTGCAGATAGAGTGATTTCAATGGACTTACATGCACCGCAAATACAAGGGTTTTTTGATATTCCGTTTGATCACTTATACGGTTCATCTGTTTTTCATGATCAGTTTGACCATCTTAAAAACGATTTGGCAATTGTTTCGCCCGATGTTGGTGGAATTAAACTTGCCCGGGCTTACGCAAAACTGCTGGGTAGTTCACTGGTGGTTATAGATAAGCGAAGACCAAAACAGAATGTTGCAGAGATTGTGCATATTATTGGAGATGTTGAGAATAAAGAAGTATTAATTGTTGATGACCTGATAGATACCGCAGGTACTTTTGTTGGAGCTGTGGAGGCACTTAAAAACAGAGGTGCCAGCCATATTTATGGTGCCATTACTCATCCTCTTCTATCAGACAAGGCAATGGAAAAAATAAATAATTCCAACCTTTCAAAGTTGTTTGTTACTGATACAATAAACCTTGATGGAAAGGGAATATTAGATAATCTAAAAATAGTTTCGGCATCAGATTTATTTGCCGAAGCAATACGAAGGACATTTTATAACGAGTCTATTAGTTCGTTATTTAATATCGATAAAAGTTAACTTACATTTGGAGAATTAATGAAAACTGTAACTTTAGAAGCTAATAAAAGAAAAGACACCAACAAAGCAACCAGGAAAAGGTTAAGACGAGAAGGCAGAGTGCCTGGTGTTTTTTATTCGAAACGTTTAGATACAATTCCAGTTGATGTTTTGGAAAAAAAGATCCGTCCATTGGTTTTTACTGCTAAAACTAATCTTATTTCACTAAAGATTGAAGGACAAGAAGAACTCGAATGTATTATTAAAGATATCCAGTTCGATCCTGTTACCGATGAGATACTTCACTTTGATTTATTAGGGCTCACAAGAGGTGAGATGATCCAGTTAGAAGTTCCTATTCAGTTGTTGGGCAGTTCCATTGGCGTTAGAGAAGGTGGATTGCTGCAGCAGATATTGCATAAAGTCGAAGTAGAGTGTTTACCAAAACATATTCCGGAGCATATTCCAATTGATATATCGGAGTTAGCAATTGGTGATTCGGTCCTAATTTCTGATCTAACCGTTGAGAACTTAACACTGTTAAATCCCGCCGACGCCCTAGTAGTTGCAGTTGGTCATCAGAAAGTTGTGGAAGAAGAGGTTGAAGTTACTGAAGAACTTGTTGAAGGAGAAGAACCTGCTGAACCGGAAGTTATTGGTAAAGGGAAACCTGAGGAAGAAGAAGAAGAAAAAGAATCCAAATAAAAGTGCGGGCAATTTTTGGAATTGGGAATCCCGGCAGCAGTTACCAGTTTAATAAACACAATGCCGGGTTTCTACTAATCGATTACTTTGCAAAATTAAACTCCATCAAATTTATTCCTTCAAAATACAGCTATTACCAGGCTACTGGTACAATTGGCCCGGCCGGTTATGTTTTAATTAAGCCCACTACTTATGTAAATAAAAGTGGTATTGCTGTGGCAGAGGTAATTAATAATTTTGAGCTTTCCCAGGAAGACTTACTCGTAGTTTGTGATGATGTTTATCTTGATCTAGGATCTTTCAAGGTAAAGCTATCTGGAGGAGACGGTGGACACAATGGACTTAGTTCAATAATTTATCATCTTAACACAAATGATTTTCCAAGGATTAAGATTGGTGTTGGCAGAAGTACAGAAGAAAAAAAACTGGCAGATCATGTCCTATCCGATTTTAGCGATAAGGACGAACCTATTCTTACTAATGTTTTCAAAAACTGTTCAACGCTTATCAGGGAGTTTATTACTGGAGGCACTGAAAAAATGTTAGAAGCCAATAGTAAATTTTATAATGAAGAGAAAGAAAATTTAAATTAAATATAATTAAGGAAATCAGGAGATATACATGCATACTCTTTTCTACATAGTACCATTGTTTGGTATTTTAGCCCTACTCTATACCCTGTTTAAATCTGCATGGGTTACAAAACAGGATGCGGGTACATATAAAATGAAAAGCATAGCCAGCCATATTACCGAAGGTGCAATGGCTTTTCTTAAAGCTGAATATAAAGTTCTCTCTATCTTCGTAATATCCGTTGCAATCTTACTTGCTGTAAGTGCAAACGCCGAGGAATCATCTCCGATGATAGCCGTATCTTTTCTGGTTGGAGCTATTTGCTCTGCCCTGGCAGGTTTTATTGGATTGAAGGTAGCAACAAGAGCTAATGTAAGAACCACGAATGCTGCAAGGGTCGGACTTGGTAATGCACTGGAGATTGCTTTTGCCGGCGGCTCTGTTATGGGGCTTGCAGTTGTGGGTTTAGGAGTTCTTGGTCTTGGTTCACTCTTCGCCATCTATGGAAATATGTTTGGAGTTGAGCAGGTTCAGGATTTAAATAGAGTTATTACAATTCTTACAGGCTTTTCTTTTGGAGCTTCTTCCATAGCTTTATTTGCACGTGTTGGCGGTGGTATATATACAAAAGCTGCCGATGTTGGGGCAGACCTTGTTGGAAAGGTTGAAGCCGGAATTCCTGAAGATCATCCGTTAAACCCCGCTACTATTGCCGATAATGTTGGTGATAATGTAGGTGATGTTGCTGGTATGGGTGCGGATCTTTTTGAATCTTATGTTGGATCAATTATTGGAACGATGGTACTTGGAGCCGCATTTTTTGGCATTCCTGAATTTTCTGATAAGTTTAACGGCCTCGGTGCTGTGCTTCTTCCTCTTTTAGATTGCCGCTATTGGAATTGTGATGTCAATTTTAGGAACTTTCTTTGTGCGGGTTAAAGAAGGAGGAGATCCACAAAAAGCATTGAATCTTGGTGAATTTGGATCATCTTTTTTAATGATTATTGCTCTCTATTTTATTATTAACTGGGTACTTGCCGGCTGAATGGATTTTTAATGATCCGCTTTACGGTGAAACTTATAAGATCACTGCAAATAATATTTTCCTTGCTACTGTAATCGGGTTGGTTGCTGGGGTGCTTATTGGTCTTATTACGGAGTATTTTACAGGACTTGGTAAAAGACCTGTTACCGCTATTGCCAGGCAATCCCTAACCGGGTCAGCAACTAACATAATTGCCGGTCTTAGCACAGGTATGATCTCTACAGCTCTTCCAATTATTATTTTAGCTGCTTCTATAATAGCTGCATTTTCACTTGGCGGGTTGTACGGAATTGCAATTGCTGCAGTTGGAATGCTTTCAAATACAGGAATTCAGCTTGCTGTTGATGCATATGGTCCTATTTCAGATAACGCCGGCGGTATTGCAGAAATGTCAGAACTTCCTAAAGAGGTAAGACAAAGAACTGATAAGCTTGATGCAGTTGGCAATACAACAGCAGCTATTGGTAAAGGTTTTGCGATAGGATCCGCAGCACTTACAGCGCTTGCATTGTTTGGTGCTTATATGACCTCAGCAGGCATCAAATCTATAGATATTTCCAAGGCGCCGGTTATGGCTGGTTTATTTTTAGGAGGAATGCTTCCCTTCCTTTTCTCTGCACTTGCAATGAGCGCAGTTGGTCAGGCAGCTATGGCAATGATCGAAGAAGTAAGAAGGCAGTTTAAATCAATTCCTGCTCTTACTAAAGCACTCGAGGTAATGAAAAGAAATGAAGGAAAGGAAAAAGAGGAGTGGTCTTCCGATGATGTTAAAACATTCGAACTAGCAGATGGAGTTGCAGAGTATGGTAAGTGTGTGGAAATTTCGACCAAAGCTGCAATTAGAAAAATGGTATTACCAGGACTTCTAGCTATTTTATCACCGGTTCTAATTGGTATGTTAGGCGGAGCGGAAATGTTGGGTGGATTGCTTGCAGGTGTTACTGTAACCGGCGTTCTAATGGCTATCTTTCAATCTAATGCCGGTGGTGCGTGGGATAATGCTAAAAAGATGTTTGAAGAAGGAATTGAATTTAATGGCATACATTACGCAAAAGGTTCTGAACCGCATAAAGCAGCAGTAGTTGGAGATACCGTTGGTGATCCATTTAAGGATACTTCGGGGCCATCACTAAATATTTTAATAAAGTTAATGGCTGTAATTGCACTTGTTATTGCGCCAATAATTAAATAAATTTCACAACATTTTAATTGAATTATTTATCAACCCTGCTCTTATTTACAAAAATAAGGGCCTAATTGACCATAGGGAGGTGATAGACATTGATGAAAACACAAGTCTATGAAAGTGCAGTTTTAATAAACGCTGCATTAGAAGATGACCAAATTGGGAACATCACAAGCCGCATTAAAGAAACCATCACGAGCAACGGGGGTGAAATTCAGGAGATTGAAGATTGGGGAAGGAAAAGATTGGCGTACATGGTTAAAAAAAGCAAAATCGGATATTATCTTATTTTCAGATACAATTCCTCGCCCGATATAGTTTCAAAGCTCGAAAGATTTTTCCAACTGGATGAAAGTGTTTTAAGGTATCTTACTCTTAAGCTGAGCAAAGATGCCCTGGAGCAGATCGAACAGAGCAAGATACAGGCAGCCGCTTTGCAGGAAGAAGAAAAAGCAGCAACCGAACCTGTTGTTAAAGAGACCAAAACAAGTGAAGATAAAAATGAAGAAATTAAACAGTGAACCTGAGAAACATCTAATAATTTACGATAGTACGGAGGATTAAAATATGGCTGACTTGAAAATGCCGGAAATAAATTATGTTATAGTTGCTGGAAATTTAACCAAAGATCCTACTTTCAGGCAAACAACAAACCAAACACCGGTTGTTAATTTTTCGCTGGCTTCTAACAGAAAATATAAAGACAGCACTAATCAATGGCAGGAAGATGTTTGTTACGTTGGTATTGTTGCCTGGAATAAGTTAGCTGAAAGCTGCAGAGATAGATTGAAGAAAGGTTCCGCCGTTCTGGTTGATGGAGAACTTCAGAGCAGAAGCTGGAAATCTGATGATGGGCATAATAGAAGTATTGTGGAAATTAAAGCCCGCAGAATTCAATTTCTAAATAAAAGAGCTAAATTTGTAGATGCAGAAACTAGAAACACATACTAACGAAAATGGTGTGGACAATGGAGATGGAAAAGGAACAGTAGCCGATGTTGAAAGTAGCGATTATACAGGAGATTCATTTGATAAATTTTTATCGAATGAAGAATCTGATTTAATAAAAGAAGAAGGAACGGATAGTGAAAAAAGAAATTAGAGCAAAAAAAATATGCAGGTTTACACAAAATAATATCAAATACATTGATTATAAAAATGTAAAACTGCTTCAAAAATATATTACTGAGCAGGGTAAGATAATTCCTAAAAGAATTACCGGAACCAGCGCTAAATATCAAAGACAATTATCACTCGCAATTAAACGTGCCAGGCATATGGCTTTAATGCCTTATGTTTCTGATACAGTCAGATAGATTGCATTAACAGGAGTTAAGATGAAAGTAATTTTAAGACAAAACTTTGAACCCCTGGGCCAAATTGGCGATGTGGTTGAAGTTAAAGACGGCTATGCAAGAAATTATCTCCTTCCGCACAAAATTGCTTATACTGCATTAAAGGGTAATATACGTGCACTGGAAGAAGAGAAACAAAATGTTGCAAAGAAAAGCCAGCAGGAATTAAATGCCGCCGATAAACTGGCTGCTGAACTGGAAAAAGTTTCCATTACTATTCCTGTTCAGGTTGGTGAAGAAGATAAAATATTCGGTTCTGTCACTACTCAAATGATAGTTGACGCGCTTAAAGAAAAAGGATATGAGGTTGACAAGCGGAAAGTTGAAATTGAAGAAACAATTAAAACTCTTGGTATCTATAGTGTTAATATAAAGCTTCATACAAGCGTAAGTTCAAAAATCAAAGTATGGGTTGTTAGAGAGTAGTAGGATGGATTCACTTTAAAACTAAAAAAGGGAAGCAGTTGCTTCCCTTTTTTAGTTTTAAATCTATTAAACACAATTAATGAACTTTAACTTTTCCTTCGTTAATCATTTTTGCAATTTCGGCCGTGCCGTTTTTATTTATTGTTCTAAGAGCACTGGTTGAAAGTTTGAGTGTTACAAACCTGTTCAATTCCTGCACCCATATTTTCTTCTTTTGTAGGTTCGGTAAAAATCTTCTTTTAGATTTATTGTGAGCATGAGAAATACTATTTCCTGCTTTGGGCCCTACTCCTGTTACCTGGCATTTTCTAGACATTTTGTCTCCTGTTAATCTAACCTTCTCTAAAATATGAACAACAAATATACAAAATTATCAAATAATGAAAACAATAATTTTCATCTCTTTGAAAAAATATTTATTGAAAAAACAGCAAATTTGACTAAAAAGAGTTGACAAAAACAAATTCATTTCTATCTTACTGATATTGTTTCTGTATATTAAAATTTTATTCTGGCAAACTAATTTTTTGACTCAAGTCTGTTTGATGATATAATTTTAAAAGGATAACTAATGGAATTTTATGAATTACACCCTGAGAATCCGCAACTTAGATATATTAGTAAAGCCGTAGATGTAATTAAAAAAGGTGGTGTAATAATCTATCCCACTGATACGGTTTACGGTATTGGTTGCGATATTTTTAATAAAAACGCGATAGAACGAATACAGGCAATTAAGAATAATCCGGAGCAATAAGATGTTGAGTTTTATCTGCAACAACCTTAAAGATATTTCGAAATATGCAAAAGTATCCGATTATGCATACAGAACAATGAAACATCTATTACCCGGTCCGTTCACTTTCATTTTACCTGCGGCTAAATCGGCACCAAAAAATTTATGGAACAACAGAAAATCAGTTGGAATACGCATACCCGAACATTTTGTTGCAATGAAAATAGTTGAAGAACTGGGTAATCCTATTGTTAGCACAAGCACGACTAACAGGAAAGGAGAATTACTTTTAGATCCAATGGAGATAAAAAGTATTTTTAATTCGCATGTAGACCTGATGTTATCTGCAGGCAGCTTAAACAGAGAGCCCTCCAGCGTTATAGATCTAAGCCAGGAGGAACCGGTTGTAATTAGAAAAGGTGCCGGAGATATAAGCTTATTTGGCTAACTATTCTCTCATTAAGTTCAATTATTTTTTCTATGTACAAGTGTAGCCGAAGCTTGCGCAACTGGTGTTAATATTACTTCATTAATATTTACATGAGCAGGTCTGTCAGCACAAAACAGAACAGCTTCTGCAATATCTTCGGCAGTTAACGGCTCAATTCCGCTGTAAACATTTTTAGCACGCTCTTCATCACCTGAAAACCTTACAATACTAAAATCGGTTTCAACAAGACCAGGATCAACACTGCTAACTTTAATTCCTTTATCAATAACATCAAGCCGGATGGACTTGGATAGCGCATTTACTGCAAACTTGGTTGCTGCATAAACGTTACCGTATGGGTAAACCTCGTGTCCTGCAAGTGAGCCAATATTAATAATATGTCCTTTTTTCAGTGCTACCATTAAAGGAAGAAGCTGGCGTGTAACATAAAGTAATCCTTTTATGTTGGTGTCAATCATTTCTTCCCAGTCTTCGGTCTTTCCTTCGTAAATTTTATCAAAACCTTTTGCTAATCCTGCGTTATTTATTAATATATCAATATTTTCCCATTCTCCATCAAGTGATGAAACAACTTCGTGCACTTTCCTTTTATCTCTCACATCAAGTTCTATACACTTAACTTTTACACCGGTTTCCCCCGATAATTTATTTGCAAGTTCATTTAGTTTATCTATCCTTCTCGCTGTAAGAATTAAGTTTGCTTTTTGTTTGGCAAAAGCTTCAGCACAAGCTTTACCAATCCCGGATGAAGCGCCGGTTATAAATACATTTTTGTTAACGAGGTTATTCATATTTATTCCTTAATCTGAATGCGTAAAATTTAATACTTTTTGAATTTTTGGTGAGTTAATTTAAAAATAATAATTAAGATTAATAGTATGATGAGAAAAGATCAATAATAATTAGAACATGCCTTCAATTACAGTTTTGCAGTTTGAGCAGCGTCCGTTATTTATGTTATCTGCAATAACTGTATGCCAGTTTCTCTTAATAAGCTTTTCTTTACAGTTTGGGCAATAAGTAGTTTGCCCCTCAACGTTATGAACATTGCCAACGTAAACATATTTTAATCCTGTCTCTATGGCAGTTTTACGGGCTGCTATTAATGTTTTTGCTGGGGTCGATTTCTTTATCCCGCATCCTAAAATCAGGATGAAATGCAGTAAAGTGTAATGGAACCGAATCACCTAAGTTTATTAGTATCCAATCGCATTCTTTTTTAATCTCCTCCATGGAATCATTTTCGCCGGGAATAAGCAGTGTTGTAATTTCTATCCAAACATCTGTTTCATTCTTTAACCAGGTGAGTGTATCAAGCACATCATTTAAGTGAGATGAAGTATTCTTCCAATAAAAATTTTCTGTGAAAGCTTTCAGATCAACATTTGCGGCATCAATGTATTTGTAAACATCTTTGCGTGCTTCTTTATCGATGTAACCAGCAGTTACCATAACGGATTTTATTTTTTTTTCTCTTGCAATTTTTGAAATATCAATTACATACTCTCCGAAAATTGTTGGATCGTTATAGGTAAAAGCAATGGAAGGAGTAGATTGTTTTATTGCAAGCTGTACAACTTCTTCCGGTGATGCAGTAAGTGAATTGAGCTCATCAATTTTAGCTTTACTGGTAGACCAGTTTTGGCAAAACTTGCAGCCAAGGTTGCATCCAGCTGTACCAAAGCTAAGAATGGTTGAACCCGGCAAAAAATGATTAAGCGGTTTTTTTTCAATGGGATCTATTGCAAATCCGGTAGGATGACCGTATCCAATTGTATATAAAATTCCACCATGGTTTTGTCTTATGTAACAAAAACCCGGTTGTCCATCACCAATTTTGCAATACCGCGGGCAGAGAGTACACAGAAGTTTTCCCTATCAGTTGTTTCCCACCACTTAGCTATTTGAAGCCTGTTTACCCATCACAATAACTCAAACCTTGTCCATTCTGTTCTTCCTTTTTCTGATAAAGGTGCCTGTGAAAGAAATATAACAAGCTCACCTTTCTTAACCAAGCAGGATTGGAGAATTAGTTCTGTTGCATTACTAATTGCAATATTTTCTGATCAAATTTTTCATAACAATGAGTACACCCAGGAAGAGATAACTGTTCATTTTCAAAATAGTAAATATTTAAAAAATTATTCTGCTAATCCTTATAATTATTACTTTTCTTTAATTTTAAGTTTTTTTGGTTTTTCATCTTCCTCTTTAATAGCCCTCGATTTTGCGTACATATCTTTCAGCTTTCTTTCTACAAGATCGAAAACAGAATCCTTCTCATAACCTTCTTTCATTTTCTTGCCGGCTTTAACTCCTGTAAGAATTTCAATTCCTTCTTCTAATCCTGAGATAGAATAGACATGGAATTTTTTTTCAGTAACTGCATTAACAACTTCTTCCTTTAGCATAAGGTCTTTAACATTCTGAACTGGTATTACAACACCCTGTTTACCGGTTAAGCCTTTGGTTTTACATAACTCATAAAATCCTTCAATCTTTTCATTAACTCCGCCGATTGGTTGTACATCCCCTTTTTGGTTTAACGAGCCGGTAACAGCAATTGATTGTTTGATTGGCAAACCGGAAAGTGTAGAGAGCAATGCAAATATTTCTGCGCAAGAAGCACTGTCGCCATCAACTGTGCCGTATGATTGCTCGAACACAAGATTAGCATTAAAGGCAAGCGGAATATCCTGCCCGAAAGTTTCTTTAAAATAACCTGATATTATTAAAACGCCTTTATTATAGTGCCTTCCGCTCATCCCGGCTTCCCGTTCAACATTAATGATGTTTCCGCTTCCTAAAGAAACTGTAGATGTAATGCGCGTCGGTCTTCCAAAAGAATAGAAATCAGCAGAGTAAACCGCCAATCCATTTATCTGTCCAACTCTCTCTCCTTCTGTATCCATCAGGTAAGTTCCGTCTTCGTACATTTCCGATATTTTCGATTCAAGCATACCATGCCTGTTTATTGCATTGTTATATGCTTTTTCTACATGCGCTGCAGTAACAACATCAAACCCGTCATCAATAGCCCAAAAATTTGCTTCCCTGGCAAGGTCAGCAATTTTAGAGAACCTGGTTGTAAGTTTTTCTTTTTGCCCGGCAAAGATTGCTGCAATTTCCAGCAGGTGAGCAATAGCCGTTTTATCAAACTCTTTTAGTTTTTCATCTCTGACAAACTTTTTTATTACCCGCGCATACTCGGTTAATACTTTATCCGAACGTTTTATTTCATAATCAAAATCAGCTTTTACTTTAAACATCTTTTAAAATCATACTCATGCTCCGAAAGGTAAGAGTAAATATACTGGCTGCCTATTAGTATAACCTTAACATTTATATCAATCGGCTCCGGTTTTAACGTGGATGAAGAAAATTGAAAAAGATTTGGCGGATCCTGAATTTCTAATTTGTTGTATGTTAAAACTCTCTTTAAAGTTTTCCATACACCAGCTTCTTCGAACAGGTGCATAACATTCAGTACAATGTATCCTTCGCTGGCTCTAAGAAGTGAACCTGCTTTTATATTTGTAAAATCGCTGTAATAATTTCCCCTGCCGTCACTTACTCTCTCGGTAGCGCCGAAAAGATTTGAATGCGTGGGAGATGTTTCTATTATAATCGGAACGTTTTTTGTATTGCTGTTATCCATTACGATGTTTACATCATACTCTTTAAAGTAATCGATGGTAAAACCTTCGCTTGTTTTTTCCCCCTCCGGCTTTATACCTTTAAATATTTGAATATTCTCAAGTATGCTTTCTTCCACTTGTTTTAAGTAACCCTGGATCTTTGAATCATTATATTTTTCAATCAGATTTTCTAAAACTGCTTTAACCACATCAATTGCACAATCTTTTTCCAGGATTGCAAGTTTTTCCTGGAATTCCTGGCTGATCTTTAAACCGTTTTTAAAAAGTAATTGCAGTTCCTGCTGATGCTCATTGTATTTACCAACAATTTCTTTTGCTTGTTCTTCCGTTATTTTTCCTTCCTTAATCTTTTCATCAAGCTGAAAAACGGGAACGGGTGTATCATCAATCAGTGGAATAATATCCGGTCGGGCAATCTCTCCAACTTTAATCTGACCCAAAGATAATCCAACCTTTCTTAGCTTAGAATCAAAGTCGTTCATCAGGGTTTGTTCCTGCTGGTTATAACCTGAGATAATATTCTTTTTCTTATCAAGGTACACTTCACTTTCCAGAGCCTTGGGTATGTTTACTTTTAGTACTTCAATTGAATTGCATAAATCACGTTTAAATATCCTTGCTCGTCCCTTAGGAAAGCTAAGAATTATTGGACGGTCAGTATCTTTAAAATTATTTACATAAGCATAATCATAAAGTGCCGGTCCATTTGCCCCAATTTTTTCTAACATTTTTTTTACTGTAGATGCTTTGCCGGAACCAGATAACCCCGCAATGTAAATATTGTATCCCGGCGATCTTAAATCAACGCCAAGCTTAAGTGCTTTTAATGCTCTCTCCTGTCCTAAAATTCCTTCAATAGGTTCAAGGTCGCCCGTTGAAGTGAACTCCAACATATCAGGATTACACTTCCAGCGGAGTTGTTCTACAGATAATTCTTTATGTTTCGGTGCTTTTGGATTTCCCATTTATTGCCCATTTTTGTTCGTAAAGATAAGAATCAGAATTAATAATAATGAATCTCGAAAAATTTTCAATAAAAATGTAAATATTATTGTTGCTAATAGCAAAATTCAAAATGTGATGATATGAATTTAATTTCTGATAATTTCCTATTATTCATTTAGTGTTTCTAATTATTTTTTTCACTTTATATTTTTAATAAAAATGATTGAACCTGATTTGAGCAGAGCAAGGGAGTATTTTCCTCATCTTAATAAAGGAATAATTTATTTTAACCATGCCGCAAGCGGACCGGTTAATACAAATTTAAGAGATGAACTCAATTCTCTTCTTAAAGAAAGTAGCGAAGGTAGTATTGATGATTATTCTTCATTTAAAGAAAAGGTTGATGACTCAAAAAATTTATTGGGTGAGATGTTAAACTGCTCTGCGGATAGAATTGCTTTTACAGATAACACTTCAAACGGGTTGAATATTTTGGCGCAGGGAGTAAAATGGAAAAAAGGAGATAGAATTTTACTTAACGATGTAGAATTTCCTGCCAACGTTTATCCTTTTCTTAACCTGGAAGGAGAAAGGTGTTGAGATAGATTTTGTAAAATCGAAAGATGGAATAGTAACAGCCGAAGATGTTATTGATGCGGTAATACCGGGAACAAGATTGATCTCAATAAGCTATGTTCAATTCCTTAGCGGTTACAGGGTTGATCTTAAAAAGATTGGAAAGTTTTGTAAAGAAAACGATATAATATTTTCTGTTGATGCAATTCAGGGGCTTGGCGCAGTTACACTTGATGTAAAAGAATGCAACGTAAATTTTCTCTCCTGTGGAACTCAAAAATGGATGCTTGGTGTGCAGGGTCTGGCTTTTATTTACATCGAAGAGGATCTTCAAAATAAAATTAAAACTGTTCCGCTTGGATGGCTTTCTGTTAATAACGCATGGGATTTCCTGGATTATAAAATTGATCTTCGATCCTCAGCAAGCAGGTATCAATCGGGTACTTTAAATGCTTTTGGATATTTATGCATTTAACACTTCTTTAAAATTATTTAAAGAGTTCGGTTTTAAGAATATTGAACAGCAGATAATAAGTAATACTTTATATTTTAATAAACTTCTTGCTGATGTTGGAATTGAACCGGTGCTTTTGAATTACCCTGAAGAAAATATTGCAGGAATTGTAAGCTTTAAAAGTGATAAGTCGGAAAAGATTTTTAATCATCTTCCAGAAAAAAATATTATCTGCTCCGAAAGATTGGGATTTATTAGGTTATCGCCGCATTTTTACAATACAAAAAGTGATATTGATAAAGTAGTTGATGAAATCAGAAAAATTTAGAATCTTTATATTATATTCGTATTAAAAGTAAGTAATTTTATCAAAGGAAAATTTATGAGAAGATTTTTGTTTTCATTTAGGTGTGCACAGTTTTTAATAATCTTTATTCTTGTTCCTCTAATTACATTTGCACAAAACGATGAAAAGGTAAGAATAAGTCCTAAAGCAATGGTACAGCAAACTGTTGGATTTACGGATGTTTCTATAGAGTATAGTAGACCCGGCGTAAAGGAAAGAGAAATATGGGGAGGGTTGGTTCCTTATCACGTTGTTTGGCGTGCTGGTGCAAACGAAGCAACAAAAATTACTTTTAGTACGGATGTAAAGATAAACGGTAAAAAATTGAAAGCAGGCAGTTACGGTTTTTTTACAATTCCAACAAAAAATAACTGGACTTTAATATTTAACAAAGTTGCAGACCAGTGGGGCGCGTTTGAATATAACGAAGCGGAAGATGTGTTAAGGATTGAAGTTACACCTGAAGAAGGTTACTGGCAGGAATGGCTGGCATATACTATAACAAAAACTTCAGATAACTCGGCAACAATTAAGTCTTGAATGGGAAAAGTTAAAAGTTCCTTTTATTGTTAAAGTTGAAATAAAAAATTAAAAATGCTTGAAAAAACAAGATTGCAGAATAACATCACTCCCCGGGTAAAATTATTTCTGCAATCCAAATTTAAAATTATATTGTCTGAAATTCTATGTCCCTTAGCTTCTTATCAACTTCAAGATCTCTTTTGTTTTCTTTTTCATTAATTTTTCATCACCACGGCTTTCAACATTCAATCTTAAAATCGGTTCGGTGTTAGACATTCTTAAGTTAAATCTCCAATCAGGGTATTCAACAGATAAACCATCAACACGAACGATTTTCCCATCACTGTATGCTGCTTCCACTTCTTTCATCTTTGCTGCAGCATCATCAATTGTAGAGTTTATTTCGCCTGAGCATGGATAGGTTTCAATCATCTCGTTAACTAATGCATGAAAGAGATTTCTTCTCTTCAGACATAAGCTGGAGAATTAAAAGAAATGGGATCATTCCGCTATCGGAATATGCATTATCCCTAAAGTAATGATGAGCAGACATTTCGCCGCCGTAAATTGCATTTACTTCCCGCATCTTTTCTTTTATAAATGCATGCCCGCTTTTGGATTCAACAGCTTTACCGCCATGCTGGTTAACAATTTCCAGCGTATTCCATATAAGCCGTGGATCGTGAACTATGCTTTCACCCGGATGGTTTTTTAAAATTGATTTTGCCAATAATCCAACGATGTAATATCCTTCAATAAAATTTCCTTCTTCATCAAAGAAAAAACAGCGGTCGTAATCGCCATCCCATGCAACTCCCAAATCGGCGTTATGCTCTTTTATAGCTTCAATGGTTGGTTTGCGGTTTTCCTCAATCATCGGATTTGGAACTCCGTTAGGAAACTCTGAATCAGGTTCGTTAAATACTTTTATCATTTCAATGGGGAGTTTTGATTCGATGGCATTTAGTGCCAATCCCACACAGCCGTTTCCCCCATTCAAAACAACTTTAAGCGGGTCTATTTTTTCCGCATCATAAAATTGGCTTAGGTTATTTATAAAGTCTTCCATCACATTAACATTAGTAACGGTTCCTTTTTCAACTTTAACATCACCAAAATTATTTTCAAGAATCATCGTTCAACTTCATTTAAACCTGAACTGTAACCTACGGGAACAGAATCCTTTCTTACAAACTTCATCCCGTTATACTCCGGCGGATTATGGCTTGCAGTTATCATTATTCCTCCATCTGCATTAAGATGAGGAGTTGCAAAGTAAACCATCTCGGTGCCGCACAGCCCAATATTAGTAACATTAACACCACTGTCGTTTAATCCTTTAATAAGCGCTTCAGAAATTTCTACCGAAGATTTCCTGATATCGTATCCTACCACGATATGTTTTGCATCAATATATTTTGAATAAGCTCGTCCAATTTTGTAAGCAAGTTCTGTATTCAGTTCACCAGGTACTTTACCACGGAAGTCGTAAGCTTTAAAGCCGATTTATCTTTCTCATTAAGTGTCTCCATAGTTCTAAAGGTAATATTTAGGTCAAAAATTTTTGAAGTACAAAGATATGGATTTTTTTTTGTGAATAATTACTGCATCTTTCTTACGCTATTTTTGTGGTTGAAGGGAATCTTCCTCAAAAAAGTGCAAAGAGATTCTTTTTTCAATAGACTTTTATGTATTTACTTTTTACATTACAGACATCAAAAACGTGGAGAGCAATATCGAAAATACTGATACGATTAAATGGCACTTCGCTAAATGCAACAATTCTAAATGTAACTCTATTTTCCTGGTTAACCCGGAGGAGGGTCCAGGGGATTTAGGTTATCTTTGTCCTGATTGCAGTGCGAAAACAACAACATCGCATGTTGTACAATGTTCGAGTTGCAGAACAATTCTTAATTTTGTTCGTGCAGCCCCTAATGAAGAGAAGGTGGTTTTTAACGTTCCAAAATGTTCGCATTGTATTGGAACAGTTGAGGATGAATGGGAAATCGAACCATTGTACCAACCCGATTCTTATATTTAGGATTGCACAACATACCAATGAGTAATCATATTTCGGTTTATTACAATACCGGCGGGTAAATATGTCCGACTTGCTTCTCCTTAAATTGCTACCCAGGATTATGATCATCATTTCCCATTCATATATAAAAAGTACCGCACTCATAGTTTTTCTTTGTTTAAAAAGTAATTATTCTTTATGTTAGCGCGTTCTATTAACAAATATCACTTAATTATTTCAATAGCGGAGTGTTAAAAATGGAATTTTTTAAACTCAAGATTTAAAACAGTAATTCTGTCCCTTTTCTTAACCTTTACACTCTCCAACGGAATTTTATTTGCACAATCATCTTCTAACTGGCTGAATCTTGACACAGTTAAAGCAGGCAAATTCGATAATGGAAAAATGTGGACATTCGATTTTCCTCCAACCGATTATTTTGAAGATGAATATAATTTCAGCCCCGGTGATGAATGGTTTGATAATGTAAGATTGGCAGCTTTAAGATTTGCTAATTATTGTTCTGCATCATTTGTTTCGGCTGATGGATTGGTTATGACAAACCATCATTGTGCAAGACAGACTATTACGCAAGTTACAAGAGAAGGGGAAGATCTTCATAAAGATGGTTTTATTGCCTTCACACTGGAAGATGAAAGACCTGTTCCCGGTTTGTATGTTGATCAGCTTGTACTAATTAAGGATGTTACTGATGAAATTCAGGATGCAATTGATGACGGTAAAACAGATGAAGAGAAACTTGAGATTGAGTATAATAAGATTACCGAACTTGAAGAAAGTTTTGCTGAAGAAACAGGACTCGATATATCTATTACTCCATTATATTATGGCGGTAAATATTCTCTTTATGGTTATAAGAGATATACTGATGTAAGATTAGTTTTTGCTCCCGAAGACCAGGCAGGTTTATTTGGAGGGGATCCTGATAATTTCACCTTTCCACGTTATGATTTGGATTGTTCTTTCTACAGGGTTTATGATGAAGAAGGTAATCCACTACAAACTGAAAACTATCTTAAGTGGAGCGAAAAGGGTAGTAAAGTCGGTGACGCTGTTTTTGTTGTAGGTAATCCTGGCTCAACTAATAGGTTAAATACTGTGGCTCAACTGGAATATAACAGGGATATTAGTTATCCACGTACTCTTGGAATGATTGATGGCTTGATTGCAAGTTATAATTCAATCATTAAGAACAATCCTGAAAGAAAAGCTGAGTTGCAGGATAGGTTATTCAGTTTTGAAAATTCTAAAAAAGCTTACACCGGAATGCTGAAAGGTTTAAGAGACCCAGTTTTGATGCAGAGAAAAAGAGATTTTGAACAAAAATTTAAAAATGCTATTCAATCAGATGATGAACTTAACGAGAAGTACGGCGATTTGTGGGGAAAGATAGAAGAATCGCGTAACGAATTGAAGAAATACTCAAACGAGCGTTTTGCATACAGTATGAACAGGTTTACTACACCACGTTACTTTTTTATTGCTGATGAGCTTGTTGCTATAGCTCAGGAACTTGCGCTTCCTGAAAATGAACGAAGCGAATTATATGTTGGCGAAGAACTTGAAAACTCACTTGATGCACTTATGCCTGATGATTTTGATTATGAAATGAACAACAACATGTTAAACCAGAAATTAGAAATTCTTAGTAGATACCTTGGCAGCAAAAATGAAATAGTTAATAAAATGACTGGCGGAAAAAAAGGCGATGAGGCGGTTGAATACGCTCTCTCAAATTCTTCTTTAACAAACCTAAATGATATAAAGGAACTTGTTGAAAAAGGATCAAATGCAATTTTAAGCGGTGATGATCCGTTTATATATTTTGTACTAAATGGTGCTCCTAAAGGAGAAGAACTCGATGCTACAATGGATGCAATTGTTGCAAATGAAGATACTTACAACCAATTATTAGGCAGGGCACTTTTTGAAGTTTATGGAACATCCATCCCGCCTGATGCTACTTTTACTTTAAGAATTTCAGACGGCGTTGTTGAAGGTTTTCCTTATAACGGTACTATTGCACCGCCAATCACAACCTTTTATGGAATGTACGATCGTTATAATTCTTTTGCCAAAGAATATCCATGGAACTTGCACGAAAGATGGCTGAATCTTCCGGCTGAATTCGATCTGGCAACTCCATTTAACTTTGTTTCTACAAACGATGTTACCGGGGGAGCCTCCGGTAGCCCGGTTATAAACAAAAATGCCGAAGTTGTAGGACTTGCTTTTGATGGAAACATCCAGGGATTACCAGGTAACTTTATTTTCAGAACTGAAGAGAACAGGATGGTTTCAGTTCATTCAGCAGGTATAATGGAAGCTATTCGCCACATTTATAAAGTTGACCGGCTGGCAGATGAATTGAAAAACGGGAAGATGAGCAACTAGAATAAATCAAAATATAATAAGCCACCTTAATGGTGGCTTTTATTTTGCACGGTTATAAAGATGAATATTATTATCGGACAAGAATTAAATGAAGACTTAGCAAGAATCAAGGAGATCAATGATTTTGCTTTAGAACTCACCTCATTTTTGTTACCACTCTATTTTTGCCAAATTTATATAGTTAATTTAAAATAAGGAAGCTCAAAATGTTAATACTACACAAACACCTTTTTCTGATTTTTACTTTTCTATTTATAACAGTTTCTATTGCTCAGGATAATGAAATCAACTCTTACGATTTACTTAGAATTAAATATATTGTAGAAACCTCAATTTCTCCTGATGGCAACTACATAGCTTTCACTCTTCATGTTCCGAGGCAATTGGAAGAAGACCCTGGCAACCATTACCGCTATCTATATTTGTATAACCTTGTAAATGGTGAATCAAAGGAGTTGCTTGGAGATAAAGTGTTTGTTTCATCAATTGGATGGATGCCAGATTCGAAAAGCATAACCTTTCGTGCAAAATTAAATGAAGATAAATTTACACAAGTTTACCTGTTATCCCTCGATTCGGATAAACCGTTAGCATTAACAAATTCTTTAAGTTCAGTGCTTCAATACGAAATAAGCAGCGATGGTAACCAACTTGCATTTGTTTCAACTTCACTAAAGAGCAGTAAGAAAGAAATGCTTTTAGAAAAAGGTTTTGATGCTGAAATTTATGAAGAAGAATACCTCGATAGAAATCTTTTCTGGATGCATCTTAAATCCCAGATGATGGCTGCTCCCAGGCAACTAACATCTGCTGTCTCAGTTTTTGGTTTTAAATGGAGTCCGGATGGAAAGCAAATTGCTGCATTCATTGCTGATAGAAACCTTATCGATTATTCTTATATGTTTAAAAAAGTTTATTTGATCGATCCGGTAACAGGTGAGAGAACTTTACAATTAGATAATCCTGGTAAGATTACACAAATGGAATGGAGCCCTGATGGAAAGCATTTAGCATTTATAGCGTCATCAAGTGTAAACGATGCCGTTACAGGAAGCTTATTCATCACACAAGTTCCTAATACAAAAAAGTTTGCTGAGTTAAAAAATTATGCTTCTGGTATGGAACTTTCAATAAGAAGTGTTAACTGGAAAGATGAAAATACTATTCTATTTATATCCGAAGAAGGAGTTGATATTTCTCTAAGTGAGCAGGGAATTAATGATGCAAAACGGAAAGTGATTATAAAACCGGGAGAGATTGTCTTCAGCAGCTTTAATGTTAAAGATGATTTGATTTCTTTCGCGGGAAATAATTCAAAGCATCCTTCGGAACTTTATACTTTTTCTCTGGATGATAAAAAGCTTTCACAGTTAACTGATGTAAATCCGTGGCTTAAAAATGTGCAGCTTGCCGATCAGAAAAAAATAACTTACAACGCAAGAGATGGATTGGAAATTCAGGGTACACTTATTTATCCATTAAACTATGTGGAAGGAACAAGATATCCGCTTATTGTTCATATTCATGGCGGACCTGAACACGCTACTCCAAATGGCTGGCAGACTGCTTACAACCGTTGGGGACAGATTGCTGCAGCCAAGGGATTTTTTGTATTTATGCCAAACTACAGATCGAGTTCCAGTCGTGGTATAGATTTTACGATGGAAGGATTTGGTGATCTTGCAGGTGCAGAGTTTAATGATGTAATTGATGGAATTGATTATTTAATTGCTGAAGGTTTAGCTGATAAAGATAGGGTTGGAATTGGCGGAGGTTCTTATGGCGGATATTTTTCTGCATGGGCTGCAACAAAATTTTCTCATCGTTTTGCTGCAGCAGTTGTTTTCGTTGGAATCGGTAACCAGGTTTCTAAAATGTTAACCACAGATATTCCTTACGAAGATTACCTCGTTCACTGGGGAACCTGGATTCATGAAAATGAGGATCTTATTTGGGAAAGATCTCCAGTTCGCTATGTTAAAGGAAGCACAACTCCAACATTAATTCTTGGCGGCAAAAAAGATGCTCGTGTTCATCCTTCGCAAAGTTTGGAACTTTACCGCGGATTAAAGCTTCACAGTAACGCTCCTGTTAGATTAGTAAGATATCCGGGTGAAGGACATGGAAATCGTAAAAATACTTCACGACTTGATTACAGTTTAAGAACGGTGAGATGGTTTGAATATTATCTTAAAGGCGATAATCCTAAAAAAGAAATGCCGCCTAAATATTTAGATATTGAAAAATAGCAATCCATCATTATTGTAAATGGATTTATCTCTATAATGTGTAATTAAAATAAAAGTGCAGCGAGGAGTATTGCGCCAGCGTATTGTTGAATGTAATACCATATTCAATTCCCGCGCCTATTTTAAAACCGCTTAGCTCAAAACCACGCAAATCGAAGCCGGCGTTTATTGAAAGCACAACCCCGTAACTCCAGGAATCTGTATCACTAAATGTTCTATCATTTAAGGCAAGCAGACCGAATCCTTCTTCAAGAAAAATATGATCTTCAAAATACTGTGTTGTTATTCCTTTAAATGAAATCCCTTGTACGAAAGGGAAATACGGTTTGCTAAGATTTGGAATGATTGAATTAAAATCCCTGGCATAAACAATGCTTAACCGCGGAGTAACTTCTGTAAAAAGGACTGTATTTGATTCAATAAAAATTGAAGTTGCGAAACTACTTACAGAAGGTGAATTACCTTTTATAAAACCTCCGCCAACAGAACCCCCGGCTGAAACTCTAAATTGAGCATTTGTATTACTTTGAATAATAAATATTAAAATTAAAAAAACGAATGCTTTGATAAGATATAATCCAGGTTTCACATTTCTCTCCATAAAAAATCTATAGTTCTTGTTCATTATCAATGTACCAGGCTTGAGGATGTTTTTTAAAACCAAGCTTTGGATAATAATCAATGGCAGCTGGAGCAGAAAGAAGAATTAACTTACAATGCTTACCAAGCTGTTGCCTTGTAATCCGGATTAACTCCTTCCCAACACCTTTATTCTGAAATTTAGAATCAACAGCTATATCTGATAAATAACAACAATAGTGAAAATCCGTTACAGATCTGGCAAGACCAACTAACTTATCTCCACACATTGCGGAGACTGTTAAGTTAGAATTCTCTACCATACCTTCCATACATTTTAAATCATTAGTCGGTCTGCGTTCAGCAAGATTTGATGTTTTCAAAACTTCAATAAACTCTTCTGTAGAAAGAGGTTCGTTTACTTTGTATGTAATCAGCACATTCATTTCTACTGCTCAAATCGCCTAATGTTTAAATGTATTCTAATTTTTAGCAATTAATTTTTGTTAGCTGCGGGTTGGTTTTTGTAAATATTATGTCGTTCGAATTTTCGCTGTCTATTAATTCAGTGTTTTGCTCAAAGTTATTCTTTTTCAAAAGTTTAATGGAGCTAAAGTTTTCTTTATGGGTATAAGCATCAATTGAAGCAAGTGAGATTGATTCAAAACCAAACTCAAGAACTTTTACCAGAGCTTCATTCATAATTCCCTTTCCCTGGTGCTCTGGTTTTAATTCAAATCCAACTTCGGCTTTTGTTTTATCTTTTGAGAAGTTCCATAAGCAAATTGTTCCTACCAGTATATGTTTGTTTTTTAATGTTACAACCCAATAAATCCATTCATTTTGCATTATACCATTGTTTGTTTCGAGTATGAATTCTTTTGCATCATCAATATTTTTTGGTCTTGGTCTGTCAATATATCGATTATTGCCTTCATCTGTACGAAGAAAAAATATTTCACGGCTATCCGATTCTTTAAGTTGTCGTAAAATCAACCTTTCAGTCTTCAGCTCAGGGAAGGGTGTAAATTTTAACATTCTTTTTATCAACTTAATAATTGATTCTACCTTGTTTAAAGATAGCGGTTAGAACAATGCGCGTTTTAATGTAATTTATTTTTTATTACATGTTTTTTTTGTTTATAGTACTCTCTATCCGCAATGTAAAGTTTCTTAATCACCTTTGCATAAGTTATTCCATTCGCATCACTAAATTGAACGGATAATTCGATTTCCACCTCGTTATTTAATTTAATCTCATTTTTTATTTCTGCTAATAGATTATCTGAAATCAAAAATCTTGCATATACAACATGTTTGATTGGGCGAATAAATTTAATAGTAGCAGACTTATCCCAAACTACATATTTATTTCCGAGTATATTTATTAATTGAACCATGTAAATTGGATCCAAAGCACCGTATATGCTACCTCCAAATACTGATCCCACATAATTTCTTGTAGTCCATTTCAATCCGAGCTTAACATGCACTTCTTTCAAATCATCTGAAATAAAACAAATTCGAGCCCCGGTTCTTCTATATGCAGGAAAAATGTTAAACAAAATTTTTTTAAATACGGAATTAAAATTTTGCTTTTTATTTGCATCAAATTTTTTCATTTAATAATATTCACTGGCATGCAACACTACTCTAAAGCAACATGTTTTGGCTGCAAATTACTTAATTTAATATAATTAAAGAATTACGTACTGCTTATCAATTAACTATTCAGTTTTACTAATTTTTCTTATACTAATAAATTTTCCAGGTGTATGGGGCGCACCGTTTTCCTCCAACATCAACTCGAACTATTTTATTTTTATACAGAAAAAATAAATATCTTTGTTTACCCACACAATATGTTGTATATTCGTTTCAATGCTTGTATAGGCAGCGAAATATATGTTATGTGAAAGAAGCAGAAAACCGATGAGGGGTTATTTTTTTATTAAACTACAAAATATATTGAAAGGAGAAATGAAATGATAAAAGCTTATGCTGTACATGAACCGAAAGGGGAACTAAAACCATTTGAGTACGATCCTGGTCTATTGGGTGAGAATGAGGTTGAAATTGATGTCAAGCATTGTGGTATCTGCCACAGTGATCTAAGTATGATCGATAACGAGTGGGGTATGACCCAATATCCCCTTGTCCCCGGGCACGAGGTAGTAGGCACAATTTCTTCTACCGGCGGTAATGTAAGTCATTTAAAGATTGGAAACTTTGTAGGTTTAGGCTGGCACTCGGGTTATTGCATGACCTGTAGCGCTTGCTTGTCCGGAGATCATAATTTGTGCTCTTCAGCTCAGTCTACCATTGTTGCGCATCACGGAGGTTTTGCAGATAAAGTTCGTGCAAATGCAGTTAGCGTTGTAAAACTACCTGATTCCATTGACAAGGAAAGCGCAGGTCCACTTTTTTGTGGTGGGATAACAGTATTCAATCCCCTGATTCAATTTAACATCAAACCTACTGACAAGGTTGGAGTGATAGGTATAGGTGGGTTGGGGCACATGGCGCTGCAGCTTTTAAATGTTTGGGGCTGTGAAGTAACAGCTTTTACTTCCAGTGAAAAGAAGAAAACAGAAGCTTTGAAGTTGGGTGCTCATCATACGCTTGATTCCCGTGAGTCCTCTGAAATTGAAGCAGCAGCAGGGCAATTCGATTTTATCATTTCAACTGTAAATGTAAAACTTGATTGGGATACTTATTTAGGGACGTTACGCCCGAAGGGTCGCTTGCATTTTGTAGGTGCAACTATGGAACCACTCGATGTAGGCGTATTTCCATTAATTATGGGACAGCGTTCTATATCAGGATCTCCTGTTGGCAGCCCGGAAAATATTGCTAAAATGTTAAACTTTGCAGTCCAGCACAATATAAAGCCCGTAATTGAAAAATATAGTTTTGATAGTATAAATGAAGCGATCACAAGACTAAGAAGTGGTAAGGCACATTACCGCATCGTGCTAAGTCGTTAATGAATGCCAAACTATGCGTAACAGTAGTGGGAACCGGTAAAATTTAATTAAACCGCTATCAATGAAAGTTGATCAGGATTTTATAATTATCATTAGCGATAATAAACCTATTGCTTTTGATTAAAAAAAAGTTGATGTTCGACAAATATTAAAAAATCTACTCTTTAAGGAAGGCGTTATATTTCCAACTACGCTTTGCGCCCTATCCTTAAATTATGTAGTTCCCTGAATTGAGTATTAAACTTGATAAATATTTAATTTAAATCAATAATGTAATTTGTAGCTTATTAAAAAGAAAGATTATGAAAATAAAACATACTAGTGTTTTGCAAGATATTGAATTGCCAATGCAGTTTACCATTAGCTTTGATAAAGTTTTTTCTTCTTATAAAAAATATGCGGACAAAGCAAATGAAAATCATCCATACCATAATTCTGCAAAGAAAATGGTTGATGAGATTCAAAAGTTTCCGGAATTGATAGAAGGTTTTTCTGATTTTTCATTGTTGGATAAATACAAGGATCAAATAGATTTAATCCTAAATCCTTTATTCCCGGAAGCGTTGTTATCAAATGAAATAAAAGCAGCAAGTATTCCTTTTTCTTTCACTTCTTTTAAGTTTACCACCCGCTTGGAGAATATCTTAAATGATGCCGGGGAAGATTTTATATTAAGGGCCCGTAATTTTGATGATGATCATTTTTATATCGCTGCCTGTACCTGGATTTTGGCAGTGGTTCATAACTATTATCTAGATTTAAAAAGACCTTTCTTTTTTGATATCCCCGATAAAAATGGTGAGATGAGGAACTTCAGGGCTGCTTATAATGGTGATATGGGCGATGTCATCCCAACTAAAGATGCTCCGGAAATTACAGAAGATGATATAAAATTATTAATGGACAGTTTTGATAATATTGATATTTGGAAAGAGAAGTTTCCGCCAAATAGTTACATTTTTAAGGGTTTTGGCATTATGAACCTCTATGATGTAACCTATGATGAAACTATTTCTGCCATAAACACTAATTTGTTACGAAGTGATGAAAACCTGCTTAAAGATTTGCGTGAAAATTTAGCACAGTTTTATAACATCAAAGATCTCATGCTCGGTTTTTCTATTTTTGAAACATCATCGGAAAGTTTAGAATTAGCAAAAATAAAAAAATCAGAAAGCTTGATTCTAGGGGATGAAACGGAGATCACTTGTGATAATTTTTTCTGCGGCTATATTTTGGACAAGGTTTTTAGAAAGCAGGAACCTATTGCTATATCAGATGTTGAAAAATATGGTAACCTTACTAATCAAAATCCTTTTTATAAAAATTTAAAATCAAAAGGAATTGGAAGTATTTTAATAATACCAATTAAACAAACAAATAATAAAGATTTAGCAATTATAGAAATAGCCTCACCAAGACCAATTGAATTAAACTCAATTAACCAGCATAAATTTAAAGATATAATTCCTGTTTTTGAATCCGCGTTTGAAAGGGCATCGAAAGAACATCAAAACATTTTAGAAGCAACAATTCAAGAGTATTATACATCAATACATCCTTCAGTCAAATGGCGTTTTTATGAAGCTGCCGAAAAATATTACAAAGCCGTTTATGAAAAACAGGATGATGTAAAATTAGATGAAATTGTTTTTGAAGAGGTATTCCCCCTATTTGGTCAATTAGATATAAAGGGTTCTTCAACGGCTAGAAATCAGGCGATTAAGGAAGACTTAACGACTCAACTTACTATTGCAGTAAATGTTTTAAAAGAAGCTAAGCAAAATGAACAACTTCCGATTTATGATGAATTGATGTTCAGGATAAAAGGATATTTGGACAATATAGAAATAGGTTTAAAGTCCGGCGATGAGGTAGGGATATTAATCTTTTTAAAAAATGAAATTTATCCTGTTTTTAACCATGCAGAGCAGATTAGTAATAAATTATCTAAGATGATAACTGATTATAAAGACAGATTAGATCCGGATTTACAGGTCATTTATGAAAAACGTAAAGAATACGAAAATGGCGTTACCCTCTTAAATGATAAGCTGGCTAAGTTTCTCGATGAAAAACAAGAAGAAGCCCAGGCAATGTTTCCTCATTATTATGAAAGATATAAAACGGATGGTGTTGAGTTTAACATGTACATCGGGCAATCTTTAGTTAAAGACAAAAAGTTTGAAAATTTATATTTGCATAATCTCAGATTATGGCAATTACAGGTAATGTATGAATTGGAAAATGTTGCCTATGCTGCCCGGGAAGAGATGGAGCATGAGCTTCGGGTTGCTTCATTAATATTGATTCACAGCAATCCCTTGGCCATTAAGTTTAGAATGGACGAAAAACAATTTGATGTTGATGGAGCTTATAATATACGATATGAAATAATTAAAAAGCGAATTGACAAAGCAAATATTAAAGGCACAAATGAGCGGATTACTGTTCCTGGAAAAATTGCTATAATCTATTCACAAGACAAAGATGCCCTGGAATATTTAAAATACATTAAATATATGCAGTCTAAACAATTTTTTGGCAAGGTTGAAAAATTGGAGTTAGAAGACTTGCAAGGAGTCTCAGGTTTAAAAGCACTTCGTGTGGAAGTTCTATATCATGAAGATTTTAATGAAAAATCTTCTTTAACCATAAATACGTTAGTACAAGAAATACTCGCCCGAGATTAGGCTAAAATCACTAACCAAGAAACTGGGTATTATACCCATTTTGAAATGCTAACTTATTATGCAGATTTAACTCACTCCCACGAGAAATCTTTCCGGTAAGTAGGGTACACTGTGTTCTCCAAAAATTTGCTTGACCTGTTCAATTTAATCAATTTTAGTAAAAGTTATTGATCCCAGCGGAGCTACAACATTATTAATTGCAAGGGGAGGGGTTGTTATATTAACAATGGGCAATGGTGGAAGCGTTGGAAAATCAGGAGATCTAAAAGTTGAACCATCATCGGTTCCTGCATCATAAATATCTACAGTAGTGGTTTTGCTTGTTACCCACTCATTATTTTCAAATAAAATAATATTACTTACCGCTATAAACCAATCGGGGCTGGGGGCCAACATTGAAACTACACTTACCAATGAATGACTAGAAATGATATTAAAATCAATACTAACTTCTCCGGGTGAGGGGCTTATTCCAGCTCCGCTAATTAAAGTATTACCGGTTCCATTAGAAATAAAAGCTTGTATTTCCGTTTCCAGAGGATTTTTACCTCCTGTTTCCGCCATATTTTTAATCCCATCTGAAGCGACTTCGCCTTTTGTAAAAAGCATTGTGTTTCCGTTGTGAGTCATACCAATGAGCCCGGAAAAATGAGCTGATGAAGGGAATTCAGTTGGGTGAGTTTGTGCACTCCATGTTGCGTTAAATGTTAACCTGTAACGTGCGTTTGCATCAGGTTCTGGTGGAGTTATCGTATTGTTATCCTTAGAACACCCAATTGTAAGAAACAGAAATAAAAGGATTAAACTAAATATTTTCATTTTCAAGAATCTCTCCGTTTATCTTTTGTAATTTCTAATAAATATAATTTAAAATAATCACAAAACAATCACAGTAATATTTCAGGGAATTAAAAAGTGTTTATAAATTGGAAAGCTGAAAATAGCGCTACCAAATTTTAATGATAAGTTTGTGAAAAAGTTGGAATTGAAGATAAAAATGATGGTTGTATAGAGTTAAAATTAATTTTCTTTAATGATGCCATATATTGCATATTTTTCTCCTTTTTCTAGTGCCCAACTAGTGTCACCATAATCAAAATGCCAGTATTCTTTTATATCAACTACAAAATCTTCTTCTTCAAAGAGATCGATTAGTAATTCTCTATTCTTCTTCGCTTGTGGTGAAATAAAAGGATGGTATGGATAGCATTTATCATTTAGGTTGATTTTGAGACCATCATTCGTTCCAAAATCCATAACGCAATCATTTTTCAAATCATATATCAAAGCATCCACAGCCCCACCAGTTGAATGCATGGATTTACTTGCTGGTGCAATAAAATATGAAACAAGTTCTTCAATTTCTTCTATTTGTTTGTTTGGATATTCTTTTTGCAAAGAATCAACCTTATCTTCCCATAAAAATCGTTGATGTTCAAAAGATCTCCATACAGAACGAATTATTAATCTTTTATCTTCCTTATCCAAAAGTTTGCTTATTCGCCCAATTTTTTCAAAGACAGCTTCTCTAACCAGATATTTATAATCTTTTTTAATAGATGGTTCAAATATCAAATTAAATCCTGATTCTTTTAGACTGATTAATGGAGAATTGTCTTCTTTAATTGGAATAGTGGGAAGAAGTTGTTGATGCCGGCGATATTCTTGTTCAACCAACTCGCAATATTCCTGAGCATTCATATGGTTAATGTTTTTTTTAACACATATGGAGATGTCATTGCGGAGAGCAAGGCTCCGTAATTCAGATCAAATTCCAATTCGTTTCCTACTTTTAATTCTAACTTCTTTGCATCAACAATGATATGGTCACTGCTCGCCCCAAGAATTTCAATATCCGATCTGGGAGTCAGTCCGGAAACCTGAACATCCTGTAATCCAACACCCAATATAGCTCTTTTTATTTGACCAAGGTCTTGAAACTCAGGAACATTTCCAAATGCATCCTGACAAACTTTCCCATAAGGTACCGATGGTTTTATTTTTGATTCAATTACTTCTGCAACCAGTGTAAAAGCATCGGTGAATAAACCTGGGATTGGTTTTCTATGGAGGGTTTCACATCCCAAATAGATCGATTCACCCAGCCGTAGGTTATTGATTCTGCCGACATCCTTTGTGGAGATGAACCAGTTATAATTTGCAGAGTTTCCACCAGAAACAAACTCTAAATTCAGTCCGTGCTTTTCTTCAATATCTTGAGCGATTGAAGACAATTGTCCCATTTTTTCCTCATCAGGTTCGATTCCTCCAAAACAGGCCAGATTTGTTCCAATACCAGCAAGCTTGATTCCCTCCAAATCTAATATCTGCTCAACTGTGCTATCCAAATCCGATGGCATCAGCCCTTCTCTTAAATCTCCCAGCTCTACCATTAATATAATTTTATGTGTGGTATTAAACTCAATCGCAAACTTTGAGAGTTTTTCGATTACTGAAATTTCTGAATTAAGACTAATATCTGCATATTTTACAACTGCTTCGGCTTGGCTAAGGCAGGGTGTTCTTAATAGGAGAAACTGTGCTTGTATGCCTGCATTACGCATCTTTCTGATATTCTCTATCCTTGAATCAGCAAGAATGGTTATTCCACTTTTTACTAAAGTATCAGCGATATCAGGGTCTCCGCAAACAACTTTTGTAACACCGATAATATCAATACCCTTTGAACCATATAGATCCTTTAATGTTTTCGCATTATGGGCAATTTTCTCAAGGTTTATTTCTATTCTTGGGGTTGCCATATCAAGGCTGCACTTTTTTGCAGTTCCGGAAACAGATCGAATATAGTCTGTACAAGTTTATCACATCCATACTTTAAGACATCTGTTGTGGGTAGTTCATACTTGTATTCATATTCCACTATCGTGTTATTCACTTCATCATCGGTCATGTCTTCATGGTTGATTGTGATCGCAATTACTTTCGATTTGGAGAATACTTCTAATAATTCGATCTCACTTTCCAGTGTGGGCATGGGTATGTTGGGATAATCGCAATGGTTAATTCTTTTTGGCGGGTGCTGTAGAATAATCGCATCCGGCATCGCTCCTCTAATGATTGCGCTTGAGGATGTAAAAGCGGGATGACTTAATGCGCCTTGACCTTCAACAACGATAATATCGGGATTCTCTATTTCGCAGGCATTGATAATCGCATTTTCAACCTCACCTGTTGCAAAACCTGAAGTTAAAACATCCAATGCAGCGCCATACTTTGAACCCTGAAGTAGGCCAGTTTGACCTGTTGCTATAAATACCGCATTCAGCCCCTCCTGTTTCAAAGCTTCAACGAGATTTACTGCCGTTGTTCTTTTGCCAACAGCGCAATCCGTTCCAAGTACTGTTATTACCGGAGTTTTGACTTCATTAATACGTCCTGAGAAAATATGCAGATCCTTTCTCTTTGGAGGTTTTCTTATATCGTTGATACTGACGCTGTATTCCCTCGCCTTTTGCATAAATTCTTCATCCTCGGTGAAGAATTCCGGTAGACCGTTTACTATGTTCATTCCTTTTTTCATGGCAGCGAAGATTATTTCTCTTTGTTTCTTATCAAGAAATGAAGCGAGCGGCGCAATGCCATAGATGAAATATTCAGGAACATAGCCCAAGTTCTCAATGGCATCATCCATACTTGAGAATACCTGGACCCCATTTTTTATTCCATCAAGATATTCTCCTGCATCAAGACCTGCCTTTGTACTATCTATAACACCAAGAATCTCATATTTTTCTGAGTGCCTTGCAAGTCCGTTTGCTACCTTACCATCTATCTTTCCAAATTCATTTTCACTATATACTAATGCCTTCATGAGTTACCATTTATATTTGATTGATTTTTTAATATCCATTAGTGAATACATTTAATGAACAGAGTTTACTCATCATAACTAATCAGGAATTATAATTTATTCACATTCTTTTTTTCTCTTCGTTTAGCTTCTTTTGCTACCCTTTTTTCTTTCAGGGTTTTTGCAGGCACTTTTTTACCTGATTTATCTTTTCCTTCTTTTTCTCTCGACATTTTACTCTGATATTATATTTGTTGTTTTTTTTACCAAAGAATTAATATCTTCTTTCGTAGCTTCCATTTTCCCTTTTAGGTCTGGCTTCGTTAACAACAAGTCGCTTTCCTTTTAGCTCAAACGTGTTTAGTACATCAAGTGCTTTTTTGGCTTCATCTTTTACAAGCATTTCGATGAAACCGAACCCCTTTGATATCTTGCTATACATATCACGGATAATCTTAACACTGTTCACCTTACCGTGCTGGGAAAAAAGATTGTTCAGATCTTCTTCCTGTACATTTTGGGCTAAGTTGCCTACATAGATATTCATTTTGTTCTCCTTATAAATTTGATATGAAAACTCGGCTGCAGACAATAAACTTTCCTGCACGCAGGCAGGATTTTCTGGACCGGTTTGACTGACACTGTATAAAAAGTTAGGACTAGATGATGAGGTTTTTTGTGAAGTTCACTTTTATCTTAATTTTCTTCTGCAGGACGTCCTTAAGGTAGACTAATTCTAGCGTAGTTACAAGCAAGCAATTTTGCTGAGACTAAGAAAATGCTCTTATTGAAGTAAATAAAATTTTAATGATGAGTTTGCGAAAATATTAGAATTGAAATTAATACGGTAGAACGATAAAAGTGACATATAATGCTTGGAAATACAATTTTATTTCCCCCGTTTTTTCCAACTTATAAATCTTTAAAAACTCTTGCAAGTGAATATCCCGGGGCATCGATTTGCAAATCTAAAAAATAACCAAACGGTGTTTGCTCAACCTGGAAACCTGAGCTTGTTAATCTTTCATCAATATCATCGAAAATAGATTTAGTAAAATCCGGTTCTGCTTTACTCTCAGATAAATGTGCAAATGAATGTAAAATAATATGCTTTGTATTGTTTTTGCCTGTAATCCATTTAAGATTTTTTAATAATTTTCTCTTTACCGTAGTTTCATTTTCCTCGTCTTCTTTTTCAACCTGGATAAATGCAGCCTGAACATTTTCAAATTTCTTTTTTTCAGTATAATCAGGCATTGTCTCAATAGTTTTTATGGTTGGATTATACGAGAATTTTTTCATGTAGATCATTAATAATTTCATAATCTCATTTAATATATTTTTTTTATTCAGAAGCCTTATTTTTTTATCCACTCAGGAAATCTTCCCGGTGCGTAAGGTGTGCCGTGTTCTTCTAAAGTATCTTCAATTTGTTTCACTTCATTATCTATAGATTTAAGAAAAATCAAAACATCATCAAAATTACTTGAACGGTTCATTAAAAAATGAATTTGGTTTTATATACAATTTTCTATTTGCGTAATCAAATATTAAATTGAATCGTCTAAGGGAATCATTTCCAAGAATGGCATCAGCGTTATCCTGTTTTGAACGGGTCTCAGCAGGGGCAAAGGCAGCAGCCACATTGTGTAATTCATATGGACCTAAAATCAGTTTTGAAATTTTACCGGTTTTACCATAAATCTCACCACTCAACCCCGTTCCAAGATGTGCATTAACCGTCCCTTCAGGAAGTGAAAATTTCATACTTGACTTTTCTAATAATTCGATGGCATCACCCGAGGCAAAATCTATATACATAGAAAGAAAAATAGGTGCTTCATCTTTAATTACAACATATGCGTCAACCCAAGGAATGTTATTGTCCTTAAAATATAAGGGGAGTTCCGTCCAGCTACTGTCTATTTCTATTTTGCTCTTATCATATAAAGTCATTTTATTCTTGTCATAATCTAACTGAGCAATATAATGTCCAAGAATAGAATAACCGATAATACCATTTGTTGGGAATCCTTTGTAAATATCGCTTTGAAGCATAATGATCCGTTGGTTTTTCAATTCAACATTACCCAGATTAAATTCCGTTGAATCAATCATCAGAGCCGTTGATGGTTCCCCATCACCAGCACCACCGATACTTACTTCGATTGCATTGGTCAGAGCAAGCGAATCTTTATAGCTCGGATTATAGATCAATATGCCATCAAATGACAATCCAGTATCAAGTAAAATGTCAGGAATTTCAATGTTTCCAATTTTTACTGTTACAAGCGTAATATTTCTTTTTACTTTAATAGGAATAACATATGTTTCCTGACATTCAGCACAGGAGGTAAATAGGATAATTGCAAGAAAGAAGATTAATATATTTTTCATTCTACTTATGTTGTTTAATTTATTCATTCTTTTTCCACTCAGGAAATCTTCCCGGTGTGTATGGTGCGCCATGCTTTTCTAAAATAGTTTCAATTTGTTTTACTTCATCATCTATAGATTTAAGAAATTCTAATACATCATCAAACTTGCCTGCTGCATCATCATAGGATTTTGTAAATGTAGTAGTTGGTGCAGCGGTTGTATTCCATAAAGCAGCGGTTATTAAATCAACACGGTCTTTTATAGAACTTGGAGATGCTCCTTCATACCTTCTTCGTAAACCATCTCCGTTCAATTTTCGGTTAAGTTCTTTTAGGTTTAATTCTGCTGCTAAAATTTTGTTATAAGTATCTTCTGGTACATCTGCTGCTTCAATCACGGCTTTCTTCAGGTAAGATAGTTTATCAACCAATTCTTTACGGTAAGCATTGGCTCCTGTAATTGCTCTTGTTAGCTCAGCAACTTTTTTATTAAACACATCCAACGCAAGTTTATCTTCAGCAGGAAGAGTTGTGATGTTCAGCGGTTTGCAGGTAAACTTTTGTGGTGGAACTAATTCTGCAAAAGTTCCGGTATCAAACTTACTTAGCGAAACGTTATAGTTTCCTGGTACAACCATATAACCTCTATCCGGTTCATTCCACGGAACTGTATTATCAAACGGTTTAAGCGATATTGGATTAAAAGTAGTATACCTGAAATCCCAAACGATTCTGTTCACTCCTTTTTTAGGATCGGTTTTAATTTTTCTTACAACATTTCCTTGCTCATCTGTTATTGTAAAAAGTAAATAAGCATCAGGTTCCTGCTGTTCTGTCTTTAAAGATTCGTACGAAGGATATTTAATATCTTCACCATTTTTTTGTTTTTCTTTTTCTTCATCTCTTCTTTTTTCTTTAAGTGATTTGATTTCATCCCTCAGGTAATAAGTAAATACTGCTCCTACTTCCGGGTTTGGTGCTGCATAGAAACTTGCACCCTGGAAGCCAACTCCTCTAAATCCAAATGGATTTGCAGGAATAAACATTAAAGCATCTTTTGTTGGGAATATTTCTGCTTCCTTCTTCAAAGTTTCCTTTGATAGATGACGCAGCGGTGAATAATCATCAAGAATGTAAACTCCTCTTCCAAAAGTAGAAACAACAAGATCATTTTCTCTTCGCTGAATATCCAGATCCATTACAGTTGCTGGGGGCATTCCGTTTTTAAATGGAATCCATTCATCGCCGCCATTGTTTGTAAAATAAACTCCAAACTGAGTTCCCAAAAAAAGCAGATTCTTTTCAACATGATCTTCTGCAATGCTATAAGTACATCCTTCTTTGGGAAGATTATTATTGATTAAAAACCAATTACTGCCGCCATCAGTTGTTTTATAAAGATAAGGAGTGCGATCGCCGCCAATATAATTATGGCAAGCCACGTAAGCGATCATCTTATCAAACTGTGAAGCAATTATATGATGAATTCTTGCATACTCAGGCAAACCGGGCACGGATGATCTCTGCCAGTTAGTTCCACCATCATTTGTAAAATGAATTAAACCATCACCTGAACCAACAAACAGAACATTCTCATCAAGAGAAGATTCAGTAATGGTTACAATTTGCGCCATACTACTTTTGCGTGTAAGTTGATCAATACTCCAGCTTTGCCCCATAAGTTTTTGCATCTCTTGTGGAACTCCGCGGGTAAGATCAGGACTAATCTCAATCCAGGTACTTCCCCGGTCATCGCTGCGCAAAAGTTTGTTGCCTCCAAAGTATAATCTTTTGTTATCGTGATTCGAGATTATAAATCCTGCGTCCCAATCAAATCGGTAAGCTGTATCTGCAAAATCCTGCGGCTGGATGAAGAGATTTTCACCGCTCTTTTTATCAAACCTTACCAATCCGCCAAACTGTGATTGAGAATAAATTATATTCGGATCTTTCCAATCAACCTGAGTCTCAAAACCATCGCCTCCATTTGTAAAATACCAATCCTGGTTCATTATTCCGCTTGAATTTATAGTTCTTGAAGGACCACCCAAACTGTTGTTATCCTGCGTTCCTATATAAACATTGTAAAACGGCTCGGCATTATCTGTAGTTACTTTATAAATTTCTGTGATGGGAATGTTAGCTTTAAAATCCCAGTTTTTTCCTTTATCATAAGTTTCATAAACGCCACCGTCGCAGCCTGCAATTATGTGTTCGTTATTATAGGGATCAATCCACAAAGCATGATTATCAACGTGCTTTTTATCATCCCCAAGATTGCTCCATGTTTTTCCGCCATCATTTGTTACTTGTATAAAAACATCATCACTGTAAACGCGGTTAACTTCTTTCGTATCGCAGTAAAGTTTCTGAAAATAAAAAGCGTAAGATGAAATGTAGCTGTTCTGCTTTGTCCAACTTACTCCGCGATCAGTGCTTCTGTAAATTCCTTTATCGTCTTCTGTTGCTTCTATAATTGCATAAAGTACATCAGGATTAACAGGAGATACTGCCATTCCAATTCTGCCTACATCTTCTGATGGCAAGCCGCCTTTCATTTTTTCCCAGGTTTCACCACTGTCTGTGGTTCTGTAAATTCCACTTTCCGGTCCGCCGTAAACTCCTGTGTACAATTTTCTCATTCGCTGGTGAGCAGTTGCATATAAAATATTTGAATATCTTGGATCCATATGAACTTCGTAACAGCCGGTGTACTCATTTATTTCTAAAACCTGTTCCCACGTTTTTCCGCTATCTGTTGTTTTGAATATTCCTCTTTCACCGCCAGCATTTCTAAGTGATCCCATTGCAGCAGCATATACTATATTCGGGTTATTTGGATCGATAGCAATTCCGCTAACATGTTCTGAGGTTTTCAACCCCATATTATTCCAGCTCTTTCCTCCATCTTCGCTTTTATAAATGCCATCGCCATAAATAACATTATTCTGGTTTTTGTTCTCACCTGTTCCTACCCAAACAACATTCGGGTTAGTAGGATCAATCTCAACTGAACCGATTGCGTAAGATTTGTTTCCATCAAAAACAGGGTAGAAGGTTATTCCACGGTTAGTTGTTTTCCATAATGATCCGTGTCCTGATGCTATAAAATATTCGCTGTGGTTAAATGGATTAACAGCGATGTCTATTGTTCTTCCGCCGGTTATTGCAGGACCGATGCTTCTGAATGATAAACCTGCTAAAGAAATATTTTTAAGTGAATCGGGCTCAGAATTTTTTTGTGCTGTTATTGTTGATGAAATTAGAAATAATAATATGAAAACGCTTAAGGTAAATAATTTATTCATAGCGGTAACTCTGGTTTGATTGAAAAAATAGGTGATTTGGTGATTACGCGAATGCATTAAAAAAGAATTTATAAAACTGGAATAAAAACTATAATAAATTAAATCATAGTTTTTAATAAATCCAAAGTTTTTTGATGAGTGGAGAAGTTAGATTACGGACAAAATTATTGAATCCTTTTTATGTTCACTACTCCTTTAAGAATGAAATTATTTTTCCACCTCTCACAGTTGCACCCAAAACCAATCCTGCGCTAATCAAAACTAAGTTTTTAATAATGTACTGCCCCTCTAAAGTTAAGCCGTAAGGAAAAATCGTCCAGACTTTTTCAGGTAAGATAATCAGCGGTAATGCGGTGCCGGGCATCTGAAGAAATAAGAAGTAATAGAGTTAATCGCATATATTTTCCGGTTATTAGTCCTAGCCCAATGAGTGATTCCCAGGTTGCAAGAATTGGAATGAATAGATCAGGATCCATAAAATAAATAGTATTTCTAACAAGATCTTCGGCAGGACTTAATCCCTTAAAAAATTTAAGAACACCAAACCATAAAAATATTACACCAAGCGAAATACGAAGGATAAGTAATCCATATTTACCCATCCACTCAGTAATTTTTTTATCAAATTTGTCAAAATATTTCGTGACAATTTTTTCTTCTATGGATTTCATTTTTAAATATTTTCTTCTTTTTAATTTAAGAATTGATTTAACGGCACTTTCAATTCCCAAGTTCCAGGTTTTATCTCAACATAGAATAAAAGTATTAATCTTTTAACCAATCAGAATAAAGCTCAGGTCTTCTGTCTTTTAGAAATAATTTTTTAGCATGTGATTTTTTACATTGCTCTAAATCAATATCACAATAAAGAATTTCTTCTGTTCCTTTATTTGCTTTTGCAATAACATTTCCCGCAGGATCACAAACAAAAGATTCACCAGCAAAGGTTAAACATTTTTCTTTCCCAACCCTGTTACATAAAGCGGTGTAGTAACCATTCTGAAAAGAAGCCACCCTCATTTCAGCTTCATAAAGTCCTTCCGGCCATTCACCGACTGCTCCCGCTTGAGGAATAAAAACAATTTCTGCTCCTTTTATTGCAAGTGCGCGCATATATTCCGGATAATGCCTGTCGTAACAAATTGCAACTCCAATTTTACCAAACTTCGAATTGTAAACCGGCGTACCGTTATTTCCGGGAGAGTAATATCCTTTTTCGTGAAAGCATTTATAATCGGTTATATGAACCATTCTGAGTTACACTGAGAATAGTTCCATCAATATCAATCACAGGTGATGAATCGTAAGTTTTGTTCCCATCTTTTTCATAGATATTTAGAATTATAACAACACTAAGTTCCTTTGCAAGTTGTGTGAAGATATTTGTTGTGGGCCCAGGAATTGTTTCTGCAAGATCTAAGTTTTTTCCGGTAGAAGCTTTTTGCGGATAAAACGGAGTGAAAGCAAGCTCGGCAAAACAAATAATGTTTGCACCATTTTTTGCAGCTTCTTTTACAGATGAAACTCCTTTATCTATGTTTGCTTCAATATCTTTTGAAGCTTTTTGTTGTATTAATGCAATTTTCATTTTGCTGACCTAATTGATTTCGCTATTTACAAATTCTATAAAATCATTTACCAGCTCAACAAAACTATTGTTTCCAGGGTTACGAATACCAGGATCGCTAAGCACAATTAAAAATATTTGTTTTTCCAAATCTATCATAATTGCTGAACCAAGAGGATCAACTAACATAAAACCCTTTTCGGGAATATAATTATGCTTGCCATTCATCGTAGTATAAGGTTGGGTACGCATTCCTTTTTGAGTTTTATTTTCCTCAAGAGTTAACCAATCGAAAACAGTTTTTGATTTTAAATATTGTGTGTCATCATAGTAACCATTTTGTAAAAGCATTTGGGAAAAGATTGCAAGGTCGTATGCTGTAGAATGTAAACCACTAAAACCGGAAACACCATCCATTATTTCCAGTCATAACATCATTGCTGGTTTTTACAGAAAGTAATAAATTATTCACCTGGAGAAGAGAACAAAAGAGTTTAAGGAATCCGAAATTGAATTGAAGCTGGTATTTTTCATTCCAATAGATGAATAAAAATCTGTAGTAATGTATTCATTAATATTTTTTCCGGTAACTATCTCAATTATTTTTTGAAGCGCTATTAAATTAAGAATGCTGTAATTCTGTTCCGTTCCCGGTGGATGAACGAGTTCTTTTTCTAATATATTATTAACAAGCTCTTCTTTATTCCACTCGGGATTTAATTCTTTTAAGCTGGCAGCAACACCAGATGTATGCGATAATAAATGCTCAATTGTAATTTTCCGTTTTCTCTTCATCATTTAATTCAGGCAGGTAATAATACGCTGGTTCATCAATTTTTATTTTCTCGCTATCAACCAACATCATAATTGCTTGTGTGGTTGCTACAAAACCTGTTAGTGTTCCTACATTAAGAACATCATCTTTCTTCAGCTTGTAAGAATAATTACCAAAACCAGAATTACCTGTTGCATTGTGATATATTATTTTATCCTTACTCCCAATACAAACAACTACTCCCGGGTAAAGGTTTTCCTTCAACGCAGAATTTATTTTTCTCTCAACTTTATTTAAATCAACGCTATTATCACTTACAACTTCAATTGTAGTAATCAATGATTTTTGCAACTCTATCCCGTTTCTAAATGAGATCTCAGTTTGAGGGATTGTAATTGGGAGCGTACCTTTAATATCAATCTCGCCAAGAATTGCTCTAAGCATCGCCCGTTGAGATACACGCGAATGGCTAAATGAATTTAAGTAAGTGCTTGCTTCAGGAAAAAGATAAAGCAGGTAAGGATTTTTAAAACTTATTAGAACCGTTGGTACACCAGAACGTAAAACGCTGGCAATAAAATCTGTTTGTTCGGCAGCCAAATTTATAGGACCCTGGTAAGTCTTAACATCGAGAAAGGTAGAAAGAATTATAAGATCAGAATCCTTAACTTCCTTTAGTAGCTTATTATATTCAGCCCGGTTACTTTTTTTAGTTAGTAAAGCAGAATTAATTTCGCCAACGCGGTACTCAAAAATATTCTGAAAATAATTTGCTTTTTCCGAACCCATCCCATCCGTAAGAGTGACACAATTAATGTTTTTGTATTCTTTCAAATTTAACGGAAGTAAATTATCATCATTTTTTAACAGGGTGATAGAGTTTTCAGCAATCTCCTTTGCAAGGTTTTTATGCCCCTTAATTGTAACCGATTGCTTAATCCTTTCAATATCGGAATACCTGTTTTGCTCTATTCTCAGCCATCTTTTTGCAGCAAGAATTTTTCTAACACTTTCATCAATCCTGTTAATGCTTATCTTGCCGGAATAAATTGCGAGGCTGAGTGCAGTAATTGCTGTTTCATCATCTGGTGGTGTAAGAATAACATCGTTGCCTGCGTTTACCGCAAGTATAATGGCTTCTTCCGTTGAATAATATTTTGTAATAGCTTCCATTATCATAGCATCTGTAATAATCAAACCATCAAAGCCAAGTTCTTTTTTAAGAAGATGATCAACAATTGATATTGATAAAGTTGCCGGAATTCCTTTTATGGGCTCAAGTGAAGGGACATCGAGGTGACCAACCATTACCGAATGAACTTTTGATTCAATAGCTTTTATAAATGGATACAATTCGTTTGTAAGCAAAAATTCTTTACTTCCATTTATTCGCGGAAGATCACGATGTGAATCAATAGTAGTATTTCCATGCCCAGGAAAATGTTTAACAGTTGTTAATGTTCTCTCTTCTTTAGCCCCATTAATAAATGCCTTTATAAATTTCGCTACTTCATACTTGTTTTCCGAAAAAGCCCGAATGTTTATAATCGGATTAAGAGGATTATTATTTATATCAGCAACCGGGGCAAAGTTCCAATGAACGCCCAGCAAACGGCTTTCAATCGAAATAGCTTTACCCATTTCATAAGCATAAGTAACATTGTTAGCAGAACCAAGCGCCATTGCATGTGGAAACTCGGTTGCATCGTCAATTCTTGTACCTAAACCTCTTTCAAAATCGGATGCAATCAATAAAGGAATATCAGCGATTCTTTGCATATCATTTATAAATTTTGCCTGTTCAACCAATTCTCCCTGGTACAAAATTAATCCGCCAACCTTTTGTTCCTTTACAAGCACAGCGATTTTTTTGTAATCATCCGAACCAGGAACGAACATATTTCTGTAAACCGCTGGCATAATCATCTGCGCACATTTTTCGTACAGAGTCATCTCGCTAAGTTTTGTCTCGATCCATTCTTTATCTTTTTCTGTAAGATTGAATACTGATGGATACATTGCATCTGAGATAAATATCATTTCAAGAGATGTAATCTGTGCGGGGGATAATAATATCGCAAGGAATATAATAATTCCAATAAGAATTTTATTTGTTATTCTTTTTTTTCTCATTCAAACTATGGTTGCTTAATTCAGGGAATCTTTCGTAGAAATTTACCCTCAGTTTATTGCATCAATTACTGCATCATGCAATTTTGGTCTAACATTAATAATTTTTTTATTTACCCTTGAAGGATAAACCCTGTTGGTTAAAAATACAACAAATAATTTTCTTTCAGGATCAATCCAGATTGAAGTACCGGTAAACCCTGTATGCCCGAAAGATGTTTCGCTAAACTTATTTCCTGCTGATGATCTTGTAGCCGATTTGGTATCCCAACCAAGCGCTCGCGTGCTCTGAGAAGAATATCTTTTGGTGAATAAATTTATTGTTTCTGATTTAATAGTTTGTATGCCGTTGTATTCTCCTCCATCCAAAATCATTTGGCACAACTTGCTTAGATCTTCTGCTGTTGAAAATAATCCCGCGTGACCCGCAACTCCTCCTAACAGCGAGGAAGTTTCATCATGGACTTCTCCCTCGATTAATCTATTACGCCAAAAATTATCAATTTCTGTTGGGGGAATTTTATATTTAACAGAATCGGGAGGATTGAAATAAGTGTTATTCATTTTAAGAGGAATAAATATTTCATCATTACAAAACTGGTCTAATTTTTTATCCGTAACTGATTCAATTAGTTTTCCAAGTACGATAATTCCTAAATCAGAATAGACTGTTTTTGTTCCTGCGTGATATTCGGGATTAGATAGAATAAATATTCTTTATTATTGAATCTGCGTTCAGGTTTTTATTGTAGAACCTTTTCCAAGCCGGTAAACCGCTATTATGAAGCAGTAGGTTTTTTATTAAAATATTTTCTTTACCATTTTCAGAAAATTCAGGAATATGTTTGTAAACTGGATCATCAAGTTTAAATAATTTCCTATCTATGCAGATCATTGCAGCAGTTGTGGTAGCAATAACCTTGGTAAGCGAAGCAATATCACAAATTGTGTTTCGGCTAACTTCAGGAGAAAACTTATCATAAGTAAAATACCCAAATCCTTTTTCATAAATAACTTCACCATCTTTCGAAACGAAAACAACCGCCCCGGGAAAAGCACTATCATTAATTGCATGCACAATAACTGAATCTATTTTCTCAAACTTATCACCAGGATTTTGAATAGGCTTTTCCTGGTATGAATTATTACAAACAACTGTTACTGTAATTAAGGAAAGAAGAGATAATAATTAAAAATATTTTTTTCATTTAATTCTTATCTTCAGAAGCTTTTTTACCAAATTCCGGATCGATTGGAACAAATTTAGTAATTATAAAAGCAGGAATTGTTGATATGCATACCCATATAAAAAATTGTTGGTAACCAATTTGCTCCTGTATCCAACCGCTTATCATTCCGGGCAGCATCATTCCCAGAGCCATAAAACCGGTTGCAATAGCATAGTGTGCGGTTTTAAACTTTCCCTCGGAAATGTAAATTAAGATATAGTATAAAAGCAGTAAACCCGAATCCATAACCAAACTGCTCTATTGCGACTGCAGCATTTATTAATAAAAAATTTGTCGTTTGTGTAAAGGCAAGATAAACATATACAAGATTAGGAATATTTATTGCAATCAGCATCCACCAAATCCAGAATTTTAGTCCCTTTTTAGCCGCTGCAAATCCGCCTAAAATTCCCCCAACTGATAGAGCAATTACGCCTACCGTACCGTAAACAAATCCAACCTGGCTGGTTGTTAATGCTAAGCCGCCTGATTCAATTGGATCAAGCAAGAAATGGTGATGCAAGTTTTACAAGCTGTGCTTCCCCAAACCGGTAGAGTAAAATAAATCCGAGAATCAGTAAAATACTTTTCTTCTTAAAGAAAGCTACAAAAGTTTCTATAAAATTCTCAATTAAACTTTCAGCTGTAGCACCACTTCTTTTGCTATCAGCTTTTGGATGGGGTAGAGACACTGAAGTGATAAATTAAAAAAAGAATGAACAATCCGCTGATTATAAAAAAAATATTGTCCACGCATAAGCAATATCACCACTGCTTTCTTCTAATCTGTCCTGCAAGAATGACTAACAAACCCTGTCCTAAAATGAAAAGCGATCCTATAAAACGTAGATCTTACTCCAACAAATAATGCCTGGTGGTGTTTTGATAAACCGAGCATGTAAAAACCATCAGCGGCAATATCATAAGTTGCAGAGCTAAAAGCCATCAGCCAGAAAAAAGCCAGAGTGTACTGAAAAAATTTAGCAGCAGGAATAGTAAATGCAACTCCAGCCAATCCTGCACCTATAAATAACTGGCTGATAATAATCCATGTCCGTTTTGTTTTTAATAGATCAACAAAGGGACTCCACAGTGGTTTTATTACCCATGGCAAGTAAAGCCAGCTTGTATACAATGCAATTTCAGTGTTGGAAATTCCCAGCCGCTTGTACATTATAACAGAAACGTACATCACAACTACGTAGGGAAGTCCTTCTGCAAGATAGAGTGAAGGTATCCATGCCCAGGGATTGCGGGTTTCCTTTTTAAACATTCAACAATTCCTTAGCAAGCAGAATAGCGCCTATAACAGGGGTGTTGTCAGGTTCTTTGATTTTAACAGAAGAATATTTATCTCAATTTTTTTTCTTAGCATATCGGAATAAATATTTTTATTTGCGATTAAGTTCCCCGAAAAAGCGATATCCAGTTTTTTTACTTTCATTTTCTTCATCATCGCATTTATATGAAGCAGAAGTTCATCAGCTTCTTCATTTAAGATTTGCAAAGCAATTGCATCATTTTCATTAGCTGCTGCAAGAACGATCTCTGCCACTAGAAGCAATATCAAAATTATTTTTGTAAACATTAATAATTAAATCGGAGGCAGAAGAAATGTTATACTTTTTATTTAACATTTTAGTTATTAAAGTAGATTTACCTCTTCCATCAAGTTCTTTAGCAACAGCAGATAATCCTTTTCTGCCAATCGAATGACCACTTCCTTCATCCCCAATAATTCTCCCAAATCCACCGTTACGGTGCATTAAACCATTTTTATCTTTTCCAAAAAGAATTGAACCGGTTCCGGCAATTAATATACAACCCGGTTTTCCACTGAAAGCACCTTCCATGGCAATTCGTGAATCGCTAACAACTTTAACAGAATTTATTTTAATTCCTTCTCTTTAAAGCATAATTTGTTAAACTTGATTCCAAGTAATGCTTGCATCTTCCTCCCTTCCTGCACCTGCTGTACCAATCACAAAGCATTTTACATCAGTAAAATCTGCTTCAATTTTAAAAAGACTACCTTCAATTAATTCAAACAGATTTTTAACAGCAGCATCAATTCCAATTGCTAAAAAGTTTGAAGGTTTCCCCAAATTACTATGAAGAATTTTGCCTGAAAGATCTGCAACCGCGCATTCGGTTTTTGTTCCTCCGCCGTCTATGCCAATTATATATTTCATTTCGGTTATAAATTTTAACTAAAACTTTACGAAGTTACAAAATTGGCAATGAAAAAATAGTAGACATTGGATATTTTTTTTTCTGATCAGTACAAAATTAGAATGATGAATTGCTTCTCTCAATTTATTATATTCATACCACGAAAAGATTTAAATAAATAAATGGTTCATATGAGTAACCTTGAGAAATATTTTGCACCTTTCCGCGAAAATATAATTGGTTATAATAAAACCATTGCTACTCCATATGGTAAAAAGAAAATTGTATATACCGACTGGATTGCCAGTGGAAGATTATATAAATCGATTGAGCAAAAAATAAGTAATGATTTTGGTCCGCTTGTTGGTAATACTCATTCGGAATCGAGTGCTACTGGTAGCATCGATGACATACGTGCATACCACGAAGCACACAATATAATTAAGAAACATTGTAATGCAGGTAAAGATGATGTAATTATAACTGCGGGCTCAGGGATGACAGGATTGATCTGTAAATTCCAAAGATTGCTTGGGATTAAAAGTTCCGGAACAGTTAAGTCGATTACATTCAAGTTACCTGAAGAACTTCGCCCGGTAGTGTTTGTTACTCATATGGAGCATCACTCTAATCAAACTACCTGGCTTGAGACAATTGCAGATGTTGTTATCCTCGATCCGGATGATAGAGGTTTAGTTGATTTAAATAATCTTGAAGTGGAAGTAAGCAAGTATAAAAACAGGGAACTAAAAATCGGTGCCTTTTCTTCATGTTCAAATGTAACGGGTATTGAATCACCATATCATAAAATGGCAAAGATTGTGCACAAATACGGAGGTTATTGTTTTATAGATTTTGCTGCTTCTGCACCGTATGTAAAAATTGATATGCATCCTAGAAGATACTGAAGAAAAACTGGATGCGATTTTCTTCTCACCACATAAATTTTTAGGTGGTCCCGGTTCATCAGGTGTTATGATTTTTGATTCTCAATTGTACAAAAATAAGGTGCCGGATCATCCAGGTGGAGGAACAGTAGATTGGACAAATCCCTGGGGACAGCATAAATTTGTTTCGAATATTGAAGCAAGGGAAGATGGTGGAACTCCAGCATTCCTTCAGGCGATAAGAGCCGCTCTCTGCATCAAATTAAAGGAAGCAATGGGTATTGAAAATATGGAGATACGCGAGAAAGAATTGGTTAAAATTGCCTTCGAAGAGATGCGAAAAATACCCGGTTTGTATATTCTTGCAGGTAACATTGTAGAACGATTAGGAGCAATTTCATTTTATGTTGAGGATATTCATTATAACTTAATTGTAAAGCTGCTTAACGATCGTTTCGGTGTGCAGGTTAGAGGAGGTTGTTCATGTGCCGGAACTTATGGGCACTACCTGTTGCATGTAGATCCATCTCGTTCAAAAACAATTACCGATAAAATTAATACTGGCGACTTATCCGATAAACCCGGCTGGGTAAGAATGTCTATTCATCCAACAATGACCAATGACGAGCTTTACTTTGTTATAAAAGCAATTAGTGATGTGGTTAAAAATATTAGCAGCTGGGAAAAGGACTACACGTATGATATTGGAAAGAATGAATTTTTTCATATTTCATCAAATGGGAATGAAGCAGAAAAAGTGAAGAACTGGTTTGAAATTTCAGAAAAGTAATCTGTTTAAGAGAAGTAAGATTATCAACTGCCTACCTGTTGAATTTCATCATTTTAAAATTATATTATTAGTTAAGAGTTATAATTACTAATATTAAATTCATCTTAATCGTTCTCGGAATCTACAAAAAGAAAAGGAGATAATTATGGCTGTTGGCGTTTATGAAAAATGCAAACGGTACATTGAATTGCACACCACTGAAAAAGTTACTCCTTCGTTTTTACCAAAACATCTCTATCCTGCTATAACTATATCCCGGCAAACAGGTGCAGGCGCTAAACCAGTTTGCGAAAAATTAATCGAAATAATGGATGAATATTCCGCTCCTGAAAATGTATCGTGGGCTTACTTCGATAAAAACCTGATTGAAAAAGTTCTTGAAGATCATAATATGCCGGAGCAAATAAAAGATTTTATGTATGAAACAAAATATAATCATGTAAGTGCCGCTGTAAATGAACTGCTGGGACTTAAACCTGCGGAATGGACGATAATCCATAAAACTACCGATACGATTCTTCAATTGGCAAGAATGGGTAACGTAATTATAGTTGGGCGGGGAGCTAATATTATTACCTCCAAACTAAAAAATACTTTTCACATTAGATTAATCGCATCCTTAGAAAAACGTATTGAGCATATGATGGATTTAATGGAGTTTTAATGAAAAAGAAGCTGCTGCTCATATTAAAGAGGGAGATGAGAACAGGAAGAAGTATATTAAATCTTATTTTAATGTTGATATAGAAGATCCCTTATTATATCATATGATTGTGAATACAGATTTGTTAACTCACAGATGGGGCAGCTTACTCTAATTGCTGAAGCTGTGGTTCAAAAGTTTTCTCATTTGTTCCCGCAGTTCAGTCATTAAACTTGTATAAAAAAGGTCGCTTTGAAAAGTTATTTCTCAAATTCTTCTATAATTTGCTGAATATCATTTTCAGTTAATCCTTCACCGTAAATTATTTCTTTAGCTGGCTGTTTCGGTTCTTCTCTCTTTACGGTTTCTTTTGTGTATTGATAAGAATCTTTTAAAGGCGGGTTGCCTGCGCGTTCTCTCAATCTTTCCTCTATCTCTTTTATAAACCAGTCTTTAGCTCCTTTGTACTTTTGAACATCAAACTTGGTAACACTTTTTCCTTTATTAACAGGATTGGTTTCGAAGGCAAGACTTTTAACGTTTATAAGATGCTCTGCTGTTACATTATCTGAGATTATAGAACCTCCCCAAGTTCCCGGTCCTAAAGTAAGTGATGGCTTAAGTGCGGTAGTGTAGCCAACAGCTCCAACTGAAGCTGGAGTATTTACCAAAATTCTGAACGCAGGTTTTTCCAGGGCAAACTTCATAATAATCGGTTCATCGTTTGAATGAATAACCATCGTATGACCGATGCCGCCGAACTGCAGAAGATCAATACACCTGTGGCAGCCCTCGAGCCAGCCATCTGCAGAATAGAAAGCAAGTACGGGCGATAATTTTTCAATGGATAACGGTTCGGTTTTCCCAACTTCAAAACATTCTGCTAAAAGCACTTTTGTATTTTCAGGGACAGAAAAACCAGCATAGTTTGCAATGAATGCAGCGGGCTTTCCTACAATTTCAGGATTTATCCTAAGATTTGTTTGAATTGCTTTGGCAAGCTTTTCCTTTTCTTCCGCATTTACAAAATAACATCCCAGGTATTTTGCTTCCTCAATTACTTTTTCTTTTAAAGGAAGATCTACAATCATTGCCTGCTCGGAAGAACAAAGTGTGCCGTTATCAAATGTAGTTCCGTATATAATATCAGCAACTGCCTTTTTATAATCTGCGGTTCGTTCAATAAATGCAGGTACATTTCCTGGTCCAACGCCGTATGCTGGTTTACCTGCACTGTAAGCTGCTTTAACCATCGGCGTGCTGCCGGTTGCAAGAATAACTGAAATGTTTTTATCCTTCATCAAAGCTTCTGTGCCTTCAATTGTTGGTTCCGATAGGCACTGAATTAATCCTTTAGGAGCACCCGCGCTTTCTGCAGCTTCCCATTAAAATATTTAAAGATTCAGCTATACATTTTACAGTTGCAGGATGAGGACTTGCAACCATTGCATTCCTGCCTTTTAAAGAAATAAGAGCTTTAAACATTGCTGTAGCAGTAGGATTCGTGGAAGGAATTAACGCACACACAACTCCCATTGGTGCAGCAATTTTTAATACTTTCCCATCAGCTTCTTCACCAATAATTCCAACGGTCTTTAAGATTTTTAATTGATTCATAAACATTTTTTGTGCTGAACTGGTTCTTGATAACTTTATCATCGTAAACTCCAAAGCCGCTTTCATCACAAGCCATCTTTGCAAGTTTTTCTGATGCAGCATAACCTGCTTCTGCCATTGCTTTAACAATTTTATCAACCTGCTGCTGGCTAAAGTGTTTATATTCTTGCTGTGCTTCTTTTGCTTTGGCTGCTAAATTACGGGCTTCCTGAATTGAGAGAAGGTCTTTATCCAAAATCATTTTAATACTCCTGGTTGCTTCAAGCAAATATATTCAACCTAAGTATGAGTTTCAATTTAAAGGAAGGAATTTTTTTATAATGTTGTCTTGAGTTTTGTCAATCCTGTTCGGCTTACAGGAAGCTGCTTTCCGTTTTTTAAAATAATCTGATAAGAATCTTTACCGGACTGCTCAAGGTGCTGGATAAATTCAACATTAATAATGTAAGAGCGGTGAATCCTTATAAAAGAATTTTCGTTAAGATGATTTTCAAAATATTTCATCGTTTTTTGCTTCAAAAATCTTCCAAGCTCGCTGTTAATCATTACATAATCATCCTGGGCTTCAATCCATTTTATTTTTTCAACAGGAACGATCGAAATTTTTGCGCCGTCTTTTATAACAACTCTTTCAAGGAATTCAATTTTTTTATCATTATGATCTATAATGTTTTTAATTACAGAGTCTTGTTTAAATTTATCCTGAAGCTGCAGGAAAGCTTTATCTAAAGCTGCGTTAAACCGTTCTTCAGAAAATGGTTTTAGAAGGTAATCGGCGGCGTTAACTTCAAATGCTTTTATTGCATAATGATCATAAGCAGTTGTAAAAATAATTAAAGGTGGATCTTCAAGCAGTTCAAGCATTTCAAATCCATTAATTTTCGGCATCTGGATATCCAGAAAAACAATATCGGGTTTTAGCTCATTGATTTTTATTATTGCATCAAAACCGTTTGCGCATTCTGCAAGGATTTCAAGATTAGAATGCTTAGCAAGATAACCCCTGGTAATATCACGGGCTAACTTTTCATCATCAATTATTATTGTGGTTACTTTATCACTCATAATATCCTTTAGCAATTTATATAGTTAATTGATTTACCCGGTGCTAGATTAACTTTCCATCGGAATAAATAGCGTTACACTAAATTTACCTTTTTCTTTTTTTACATCCATTAAATTATCCTGATGATAAATCAATTTCAATCTTTCATAAATATTTTTCAAACCAACACCGGTTCCTTTTTGGGGTGAAGAGGTTTCATCAAAATCATTTTCAATTGAAATTTTTAAAAACTCATTTTGACGGCTACATCTTAAAGTTAATATAACTTTATCAAGGGTTTCATAAACAGCATGCTTAATAACATTTTCAAAAAGCGGCTGCAGAATCATATTTGGAATTTCAACTTTTTCACACTCTTCTTCAATTTCTTCTTTAAATTCAAACTTATCTTCAAAACGAACCTTTTCAATTTCAAGGTAAAGTCGGATATTTTTCAGTTCCTCACTAAGTTTATTTTTTTCACGATCATTTGTTGCAAGTATATAGCGCAAAAAGTCTGCAAGTTTAAGGATCATACTCTTTGCTTTAACGGGATCGATTTCAGTTAAAGCGCTTATCGAGTTTAAACTGTTAAAAATAAAATGCGGATTGATCTGGAACTTTAATGATTTTAATTCAGCTTCTGTCACTAATCCTTTAAGCTCAGATTCTTTTAATTTTCTTTCCTGAAAACCAGTATAATATGTAACTAAATAATAGTATGAGGTGATGAGTGCATAGAACATTATTCCAACTAAAAATCTCCATAAAAGTGTACTGAAGAAAAATGATTCATATTCATCACCAAAACCGAATAACACCGATCATCATGATGTAAACCACTACAATCCACAAAGTAGAAGAGATAATTATGGTTAATTCATGGCTGACTAGAACTTTTAATAAGGAAGTTTTTTCAATTGAAATATATTTTGTAGGGTAATATAAAGTTAGGGTAAATCCCATTAATACAATGGTTGAAACCAGGCTTTCAACAGATGAAGTTTAAGATCTAATTTAAGTCCAAAATAGAGAATGCTAAAGCTGATAACAGCAAAGGAAAATCCGAAAACGAGCAGATAGATAGAGAAATTTTTTACGTTTTTAAGGAATGGATTATCTTGCATTGTTTTCGGCTATCATAGATAAGTTTTGATTTCACCACCGCCAAACATTGCCAATCCTTTAATGTGAAGAGTTCTTGAATGATCGATTGCAACTGCAGGATTCCTAACACTTTTATTAGAAAAACCTCCCAGGATTGAAGTAACATTAACAACAACATTCCAGTCTTTAGGAACAATAATTGTTGTTCCTCCAAAAATTGTAAGCACATCAACAACATTATCGCCTGGGGCAAGGCTGCAGTTCATTAAATTTATTTCTGAACCGCCGAAAATCGCAGTTATGTTTCCCCCTTTAAAATTATCTGATGAAATTACCTTTGTACCACCCCCGAATATTGCAACATCATCTATCTTGTCCTTATTAATTGTTCCATCTCCTTCACCTAAAGATCCTCCGAGCAGGCTTTTCCTCTTTTAAAAATTATAAAAATTCCAAAGAGTATTAGCAAAACCGGTATAACAATTCCGCCATCATATTCAATTTGCGGATAGATTCTGGGAATCAGAAAGAAAATACCCAGCCCGGTTAATAATCCACCGGTTAACCTTTTTTGAAGTGTTAATTAAGATGAACAACCCAATTACAAGCATTACAAAAGGCCAGGAAAATATAACCCGCCCAATATGAAAATCCAGAACATTGAGTGAGTTAAGCAGAAATAATCCACCTAATAATATTAGTATCCCACCCAGTGCTACTCTTTTATCTAATCCATTTTGTGTTTCAGCCATTTTTTATTCCTCTTCTTTCCAAAATTTCTACCAAAACCTATGTAAAATTGGGTTGTGATAAAAGAAGAAATCGGTGAGTTGCAGGTTTTTGTCGGTAAAGGGCTAGTTAATTATAAAACGGGAGCCAAAGCTCCCATAAAATTATTAAATCATGAAAGGAATTATGAGGCACTTTCTTCAACAAGAGTTGCTTCTTTTACTTTTTCCAGTGCCTGTTCCAAATCTGCTATCAAGTCATCCGCGTTTTCAATTCCCACAGAAAGGCGAACTAAACCATCTGTTATTCCACCAGCAACTCGTGCTTCTTTCCCCATCGAAAAATGAGTCATGCTGGCAGGATGCTGAATAAGAGATTCAACTCCACCCAAGACTTACAGCAAGCTGGCAAAGTTTAACAGAATTCATTAAGAATCTTCCTGCTTCCATTCCACCTTCAATTTCAAACTTTATCATTCCCCCAGGTGCTTTATGTTGCTTTTGTCCAAGTTCATAATTCGGATGGCTTTTTAATCCTGGAAATCTTATTTCTTTTACTAGCGGATGTTTCTCAAGCCATTCAGCAATTATTTTGTGCATTACTACTATGTTTTTCCATTCTGATAGCCAAAGTTTTCAATCCCCTGTGAACGAGAAATGAATTAAATGGATCAATTACACCGCCCAATTTGGTTTAAGAACTTTTCTAAAACTCTTATAAGTTTCTTCATCCTTGACAACAATAATTCCTCCCACAACATCTGCATGCCCGTTTAGGAATTTTGTTAAACTGTGCATTACAACATCTGCCCCAAGCATTAAAGGATTTTGCAAAGCAGGACTCATAAAAGTATTATCAACTACAACTTTTGCATTTATCCTTATTAGCAATTTTAGAAATTTCTGCAAGATCCGAAATACATAATGTTGGGTTGCCGGGAGTTTCAACATAAATAACTTTTGTGTTTGGTTTTATTGCCTTCTTAACAGCATCAATATCTGATGAATCAACTGAAGTTGTTTCAACACCAAACTTTTTCATTATTGTATTAAGCAAAGTGATTGTGGGTCCGTAAACAGCAGCAGAGCAAACAACATGATCGCCGGCGGAAAGCAGACTTGCAAAAATTGTGTGAATTGCAGCCATTCCGCTTCCGCAACCAAGTGCTTTGTATCCGCCTTCAAGTTCTGCAATTGCATTTTCCATTGCTTCAATTGTAGGATTAAGCATCCTTGTGTAAATGTATCCTTTTTCTTCACCTGCAAATAAAGAAGCTCCGTGCTGTGCAGATTTGAATTTAAAAGTTGATGTCTGGTAAATTGGCGGAACAACTGCTCCATACTCATATTCACCAACTCCTGAATGAACACATTTAGTTTGAAAATCTACATTTTTTGTATGTTTCATTTAAAATTCTCCCTGGTAAGTACTTATTAAAATCGATTTAATTAGATGATGGATGGATAATTAAAACTTCAAACCTCAAAATTCACATAGTTACTATTATTTGACTATGAAAAATAATCTTAATTATTTTTATAATCCAGAGAGAATAAAAGTAGAAAATCCGATTATAGTAATACTCTAATAAATTAACTCCGTTTAAGATCATTACAAATCCTCTCTAAAATTCTTATATTTCAATTTCTTATTTAAAAAAATTGTAGAGAAAACTTGCCGAAAGAAAAAATACTCGTAACCTCAGCATTGCCGTATGCCAACGGTCCCCTTCATCTTGGACATTTAAGCGGGGCTTACTTACCGGCGGATATTTATGTACGTTATAAAAGACTGAATGGTGATGATATTATTTACATCTGCGGATCAGATGAACATGGTGTGCCGATTACAATCAGCGCTGATAAAGAAAATGTATCGCCCCAGGTAATTATAGACCGCTACCACGAAATGAATTACAATGCGTTTAAAAAATTTGGGATGAGTTTTGATAATTATTCCAGAACCAGCTTACCAATCCATCACGAAACTGCAAAAGAATTCTTCTTGGAATATTATAACAAAGGATTGCTTAAGGAAAAAAAAACACTCCAGTTTTATGATGAAAAAAATAATATGTTTTTACCCGATAGATACGTTGAAGGCACTTGCCCTAACTGTGGATCTGAAGAAGCTCGCAGCGATGAATGTGAAAACTGCGGTAAACTTTATGAACCATCGGAATTAAAAAATCCAAAAAGTAAAATAAGCGGTGAGACACCCATACTTAAAGAAACTTCACATTATTATTTTCCGCTTGGCGATTTTCAACCGGAGCTTGAAAAATATATTGATGAAATGAATGAAAAATATGGCTGGAAAGAGAATGTTTTGCAGTACTGCCGCGGCTGGTTTAAAGATGGGTTTAAGGATAGAGCTGTAACACGAGATTTAGATTGGGGAGTAAAAGTTCCTTTGGATGAAGCGGCGGGAAAAGTACTTTATGTTTGGTTCGAAGCAGTGCTTGGTTACATTTCCTCAACAAAAGAATATTCGCAAAAAATTGGCAAACCTGATTTGTGGAAAGAATACTGGCAGGATGAGAAAACCAAATACATTGCTTTTATTGGAAAAGATAATGTAGTGTTTCATTGTATAGTTTTTCCGGCGATGCTGAAAGCATGGAATAGTGGAGAAAAAGTAAAATATTGCTTACCTCAAAATGTGCCTGCTAATGAGTTCCTTAAATTTTGAAGGAAAGAAATTTTCCAAAAGCAGAAATTGGGGAATTGATGCAATCGATTTTCTTGAAAATTTTTCCTGCCGATTCTCTTCGTTATACTCTGGCAGCTAATTTACCGGAAAACAGGGATACAGATTTTCAATGGAAAGAATTTCAAGCTAAAAACAACAGCGAACTCGCAGCAATTTTCGGAAATTTTATAAATCGTACTTTTACTTTTGCTCATAAACATTTTGATGGTAAGGTTCCTCCGAAAGGTGAACCTTAGCGAGATGGATAAAGAGATGATTAAAACCGTTTCAGAATATCCGCAAAAAATTTCTGAGTACTTTGAGCGATATAAGTTAAAAGAAGGAACAAATGAAATTATGAATCTTGCACGTGCCGGGAATAAATATTTTAATGATTCGGAACCATGGAAAACTGTAAAATCTGATAAAGAAAAATGTGCAACAACAATAAATATTTGCCTGCAAACCATCTACACTTTAGCAGAATTATTTGAGCCGGTTGTTCCGTTTTCATCAAAAAAAATATTTAAAATGCTTAATGCTGAAAAAACTGAATGGCAAAAATGTGGTGATGAAAATCTTCCTGCAGAACATAAACTAAACAAGGCAGAAATTCTTTTTCCGCAAATAGAGGATAAGATGATTGAAAAACAGGTAGAAAAACTTGGTGGTAGTGAATCCAAAAGCAAAGCTGAGAATCTTATTAGTTATGATGATTTTATGAAAACGGAGCTAAAAGTAGCTGAGGTAATAGAAGCCGAAAAAATTGAAAAAAGCAAGAAGCTCTTAAAGTTAAAAGTAAAACTGGATTCGGAAGAAAGACAGCTTGTTGCAGGAGTAGCAGAAAGCAATAAACCGGAAGATTTGATAGGTAAAAAAGTTGTGATAGTTGCAAATTTAGAGCCGGCTAAGATAATGGGCGTTGAATCCCGTGGTATGATATTGGCTGTTGAAAATGAGAACGGGGAACTGCAAGTTGTTACTGTTGATAATTCTGTTAGTAACGGAACCCGTGTAAAATGAAATTAATTGATTTAATATATAACTAAGGAATAGTGATGAAGAAATTAATAATAACTTTTGTTCTGATGATTTCAGTAACTGGTTTTGCCCAACACCCTGTTGATAAAATTTCAACTTATTTGGATGATGTTCTGAATAATACAATTGAAAATGAAGAAGTGCACATCTGGGTTTTCTTTACCGATAAAGGAAATAATCTTACGGAATATTATAACAATCCAACAATGGTTGTAAGCGAAAAATCATTGCAGCGCCGTTCTAAAGTTCTGGATGCAAACTCACTTATAAGTTTAACCGATCTTCCTGTAAATGAAAATTACGTAGATGAACTGCAGAACTCTGGTTTTAAAATTAAGCATAGAACCAAATGGTTAAATGGCGTAAGCGGTTGGGCAACAAAGCAACTGATTGAAGAACTGGCAAATCTTACTTATGTAAAAGAACTGGATATAGTTCAGAAGTATAAAACCGATTACTCGGTAGAAGAAGAAGTGAACGAAAACCCCTCGTCGAATAATGAGAATCTTTCAAAACCTGGAAGCATAAATTCATTTAATTATGGAGATTCATTTACACAGTTGAATCAAATTACAGTTCCTGCTGTACACGATATGGGTTACAACGGGCAGGGAATAACTATCTGCTCAATGGATGCAGGATTTGATAATCTTTCCCATGAAGTTTTTAGCTCGATGAATATTATTGCTATGTGGGATTTTGTTGATAACGATCCCGATGTTAGCCAACTTGGTTCTCATGGAACAAGTACACTTTCAACATTAGGTGGCTTTAAAGAAGGTCAACTTATCGGACCTGCATTTGGCTCAGATTTTATTCTTGCAAGGACTGAAAATACGGCGAGCGAAACACCCATCGAAGAAGATAATTGGATAGCAGCAGTTGAATGGGCAGACAGCATAGGCGTCGATGTAACTTCAACTTCTCTTTCATATCTTGATTATGATCCCCCACATACAAGTTTAACCTGGGAAGACATGGATGGAAATACTGCAAGAATTACGATTGCAGCGGATTTAGCTGTAAGATGGGGAATCTTTGTTGTTAATTCAGCAAGCAACAGCGGATGGCATCCCGATCATAATACACTTGGTGCGCCTGCTGATGGCGATAGTGTTATTACTGTAGGCGCTGTCGATGGCGGTGGGACAAGAGCAAGCTTTAGCAGTGTTGGTCCAACTGTAGATGGCAGGATTAAACCGGATTTAATGGCAATGGGCTCTGGTGTTTATGTTGCAAGATCATCATCATCCACGAGTTATGGATTCAGCGGCGGAACTTCATTTAGCTGCCCAATACTTGCTGGTGCTGCTGCACTTATTCTTTCTGTAGATCCTACTTTAACACCAATGGAGCTATTGGATCTTTTAAGGCAAACTGCATCTCAAAGTGCAAACCCAGATCGTTTAATGGGTTGGGGTATTATCAATACGCTGGAAGTAGTTAACTCGCTTGTTACAACTGCTGAAGGTGATGAAGTACTGGAAGAATTTTATATACTAAGAAACTATCCGAATCCTTTTAATCCTACTACAAAAGTTCAATTTTCTGTTCCACAGCAATCTGATGTTAAAATAACTTTACACGATTTGCTGGGAAGGGAATTAGAACTTCTTTTTGATGATAAGGTGGAAGCCGGAATGCAGGAATTTGTAGTTGATGCCGGAAGCCTTGCTAGCGGCGTTTATCTTGTAAGAATGATTGCCGGAACCTTTAATAAAACTATCAAAATTTCACTGCTAAAGTAATATTTCGCCTGACCCGGAGTAAAAAAAGTCTTCGGGTCAGGCATTAACTCCCTTGATTTTCAGCTTTCCTATACATAAAATACATAACTCAATTCTAATTATTATTTCAGGAGAAAACATAAATGTTACTACGGTATTTTATTTTAATTTCGATTTCATTCCTTTTACTACTAAGTGCTTGCTCTCCGGAGCAATCTGAAGTAATAGTAGCGGAGTATGGAAAGCATAAAATCAGTATTGATGAATTTGAAAATGCTTATGCAAAAAATGTTGGTAGTTTGGAAATTGCAAAAAACGCAAGTTCACAAGATTACTATGATTTTATGGACCTCTATGTAAAATTTAAAATGAAGTTGCGTGATGCTGAAGTTAGGGGATATACAGCTGACCCGGAACTTGAAGATGAACTTACAAATTATCAGAAACAAGTTGGAGTTTCGTATTTAATAGAGAAAGAAATAATTGGACCCGGTATTAATGATCTCTATGAAAAAAGAAAAGAGGAATTAAGAGTAAGCCATTTAATGATCAGACCTGATTCATCGGGCATAGAAGGAGCCATGGATCATGCCAGATCTATTCTTGATAGCATTAAAAATGGTGCATCTTTTGAAGATATGGTTAAAAAATATTCGCAAGATCAATTTTCTGCTCCCAGCGGCGGAGATATATTTTATATTACAGGAGGTTTGCTTCCAGTTCCCTTTGAAGATGCTATGTATAAAACAAATGCCGGCCAAGTTTACCCGGAAGCAGTAGAAACCAGGTATGGATCTCATCTGATAAAAATTACTGAAAGAGGACCACGTATACCAAAGATAAAAGCCAGCCATATTCTTGTTAGTTACTTCAATGCTGGAGGAGAAATGGATTCGGCTGCCGCTTTGCTTACAGTAGATTCCCTGGTGGCAGAGCTTAAAGCAGGTGTTGATTTTGATGAACTGGTTTTAAAGTATTCTGATGATACAGGCACTAAAAATAAGGGCGGCGATCTTGGTTTCTTTGAAAGAAGAATGATGGTTAAAGAATTTGATGAAACTGCTTTTAAAATGGAAATTGGTGAAATATCTGAACCTGTACAAACAAATTTTGGTTACCATATTATTAAGCTAACCGATAAAATGGAATATCCTTCTTACGAAGAAGATCGTGAAAATTTAAAGACAATGTATGAAAAACAGCGTTACCAGGTTGAATATGATAACGTTATCGATTCTTTAAGAGTTAAATATAATTACACTCTTTATGACGAAACAGTTGATCTGCTTATGGAAAAAAGTGATTCGGTAAGATTTGGTATGGAATATCCAAACCTTGATCTGGTAAAAGATGAAGTGTTGTTTAGCTATGCAGGAAAAACTGTAACTGCAGGTGAATTTCTTTTTAATGTAAACAGTGCTGGAACATTTGCAGGCAAACCAATTTTTGTTCGCGATGAAGTGGTAAATGCAGTTAATAAAGTAAGTGAAGATCTTCTAAAAGAAGAAGAAGCTTTAAACCTTGATAAAATAAATCCCGAGTTTGCCTCTCTTATGAATGATTACAGGGATGGAATTTATATTTTCAAACTGCAGGAAGAAGAAGTTTGGAATAAGGTTAAAATTGATAGCGCAAGTGTTTACAATTACTGGAGTGCAAATAAAGAAAATTATTCATTGAACGGAAAGAGTTAGCTTCAGCGAAATATTTTCGATGAAAGATTCGCTGATTAATTTATATTATGAATCACTGGTAGAAGGTGCTTCATTCGATTCGATTGCTAGCCTTTATACGGAAAGACCTGGGAAAAAAGAGACATCAGGTTTTTATGAACTGCAGGATGTTGACTTTTCTGATTTTACAAGAGAAGCAAACAAACTTGAGAATGCTGGTGACTATTCCAAGCCAATTCCATTCTCCGGCGGCTATTCAATATTTAAGCTTAACGAAAGACAATCCGCCAGGTTAAAAACTTTTGAAGAAGCAAAAGCTGAAGTATCCGGTAAGTACCAGGAGATGGAAAGCAGTCGGCTTGAAGAAGAATATATCAATAGTTTAAACACAAGATATAATCCAGTTATATTTTATGATGAACTGGAAAAAGCTTTTAAAAATAATTAACATAGTATTAACTACTCTTCTTACTGCAGTTCTTATTGCAGGATGCCAGGAGAGCTCAGATAAAACAGAATACGTTGCCCGGGTAAATGATTCTTATTTATCCGGGAGCGATCTACTGGAGATTTTAGATTCTTCAAATGTTGATGATGGTTTTAAAACTGAAGTAATCAGAAACTGGATTTTAAAAGAACTTCTCTACCAGGAAGCTATTAGCGAGGGAATTCTTAATGAAAGAGATTTTAAGCGTACTCTTGAAAAATCAAAAAAAGAATTAGCTGGCTCACTTCTGCTTAAAAATTTCTCTTCTAATGTAATTCTTGATTATCAACCGCAGGAAGTTGAAGAATATTATAACCATAGTAAAAAGGAATTCAGTTTCGGAAGCAATTCCTTCAAATTGAACATTGCTACTTTCAGCAATCAAAACAATGCTGTGCAGTTTAGATCTTTGCTTCTTATCAGCGGTTGGGATGAAGCACTAACAAAATATTCCAACGATTCGACTTTATTAAAAATTTCAAACGGAATTATTTTAAGCGAGCAGGATATTTACCCGCAAAAACTTGCAAGGATTGTTAACGGGTTACATCCACTTGAAATTAGCATTGTTATTTCGGATGATGCTGGATATCATACGGTTGCGCAGGTTTTAAATAATTTTAGCAAAGGAACAATTCCCCATTTTGATATCATTAAGGAATCTGTTGAAGAAAGATTTATAGCGAATAAAAAGAAGCAGTTATTAGATAATTATATAAATGAACTTTATTCCAAAAGCGATATAGAAATAAAAAATTAGGTAAGTGATGAACATAAAAATAATCCTGTTTGTATTATTTATAACCACAATAACTTTTTCGCAGGAAGTTCTTGATAGAGTTGTTGCGGTAGTTGATAACGAAATTATTCTTCAAAGCGAGCTTGATTTTCAATCTTCGTTATTTGCAAGCCAAAGAGGGATTGATCCAAACTCACAGGAATTAAAAGATCAGATCCTTAAGTCGATGATTGATGAAAAACTTGTTTTTGCACAGGCAGAACTTGATTCGATTGAAGTAACAGAGGAGGAAATAACTCAGCAGATAGATTACCAGATACAGGTTTTTCAGCAGCAGTATGGTTCCATAGCTAAAATTGAAGAGATGTATGGAATGAGCATTAAGCAAATAAAACGTGAACTGCGAGATGACGTTCGGAAAAACTTAATGGTTCAACGATTGCGTGAAAAGAACTTTGCATTTCTGGAAGCCAGCCGCAGAGAGATCGAAGAATTTTTCGAAATTTATAAAGACAGTTTGGGAATGATTCCGGAAAAGCTGAAAATTTATCACATCTTCAGGAATCCAAAAGCTACAGATAGAATTAAAAACCAGGCAAAAGAAATTAGCTCAATCTTTATTAGATTCTATTAAAGGTGGTGCAGATTTTGGTTTGCTGGCAAAACAGTTTTCTGAAGATCCTGGCAGTGCTGTGCAGAGTGGTGATTTAGGATTTGTGCAAAGAGGTGTTTTCTATCCAGAGTTTGAAGCAGCTGCATTTGCTTTGGAAGACGGCGAACTTTCCGATGTTGTTGAATCTCCCGTTGGGTTTCATATCATTCAACTTATGGAGCGTAGGGGTGAATCGATCCATACAAGACATATCTTAATAAAAATTAAAGCCGATGAAGATTCTGACCTGGAAACTATTCAATATCTTTCCGACTTAAGAGACAGTATTGTTAACGCTAGCGGCGATTTTAAAGCGCTTGCAAAAAAATACAGCGAGGATAAAGAGACTGCTGCGTTTGGTGGCGAACTTGGGACTTATTATCTAAACCAGTTGGATAAGCATTTACTGGATGTTGTTTCCAAGTTGAAGCAGGGGGAGATTAGTTTTCCAAGAAGATTGGAATATGCGCCGGGCACTTATGGCTATCACATTGTTTACCTTGAATCGAGAGTACCACAGCATCCTGCAAGTATTGAAGAAGATTATTCCGAAATTAAACGGCTTGCTGATGAGATGAAGAAACAAAAAGAATATGATCAGTGGATTGAAAAGCTGAAAGATTCAATCTATTGGGAAGTAAGGATTTAGCATCACATCAACAAAAGGAAATCGAGTTTGAAAAATGATCCAACTGGAAAGCAAGATGTTGAATTAGTTAACAAGCTTGCCGGAAAAATTAAAGAAGTTAAAACTGAAATTGCCAAGGTTATTGTTGGGCAGGAAGAGATTATAGACCAGCTTCTTATCTCCTTGCTTGCAAGAGGGCATTGTTTGTTGGTTGGCGTACCCGGATTGGCAAAAACCCTCCTTATAAAAACCGTTGCTGAAGTTATGGATCTCCAGTTTAGCCGAATACAGTTTACCCCCGATTTAATGCCAAGCGATATTACAGGAACTGAAATTATTGAAGAAGACCAGTTAACCAAGAAAAGAGATTTTAAATTTATTTCAGGTCCAATCTTTGCAAATATTATTCTTGCAGATGAAATAAACCGTACGCCTCCTAAAACACAGGCAGCTCTTCTGGAAGCAATGCAGGAACACAAAGTAACCGCTGCCGGAACAACATATCAACTGCCCGAGCCATTTTTTGTACTTGCAACACAAAATCCAATTGAGCAGGAAGGAACATATCCTTTACCCGAAGCACAGCTAGACAGGTTTATGTTCAATCTTTGGTTAGATTATCCTTCTTTTAAAGATGAGATTAAGATTGTTGAAACTACTACAAGCCAGTACAAAGCAGATCTTAAAAAGGTTTTAAAAGCCGAAGAGATTATTAACTTCCAGCAGCTGGTAAGAAAGGTTCCGGTTGCAGAAAATGTAATTGAATTTGCAGTTAAAGTTGCAAATATGACCCGACCTTCAAACGGAAACTCACCGCAATTCATTAAAGACTGGATAACATGGGGAGCAGGACCTCGTGCATCACAATATATGATACTTGCCGCCAAAACTAAAGCAATAATTGAAGAACGATATACACCAGAAGAGAGCAATAATTGAAGAACGATATACACCGAATTGATGATGTAAAAAATGCAATGCTTCCTGTACTTCGTCACCGCATTATTACTAACTTTAGTGCTGAAGCCGAAGGTATAAAATCTTTGGATGTTATTGAGAGATTGAGTAAGGAAGTTTAGTGACATTTCAGTTATTTTTTCCTCGTTAGAATAATTTTTTTTGTTAAGTATTAGTTAATTGCTATTATTCCCTTAACAATTAATATCTGTTAGTACATATCACATATGTTAATTATCCTACTTTTACAGCACTTTAAATTTCACTTCTTTAATTTAACCCAATGGGAGGTAATATGAATAAAAGCAATTTACTTTTTTTCTTTTTGGTTTTGGCTTCTTTATTTTTAATCCAAAACCAAATTTTTGCACAAGGAGTAACCACTGCATCTATGAATGGAATTGTTCTGGATACTGAAGGAAATCCATTACCAAGTGCGAACGTAATAGCAGTTCACATACCAACTGGCACTCAATACGGGGCTTCTACAAGAATCAATGGATTATTTAATCTACTTAATGTTAGGGTGGGTGGCCCTTATACAGTAACAGTTTCATTTGTTGGTTATAATCCTCAAGTACAGGAAGATGTATTCTTAAACTTGGGTCAAAATTTCAGACTCGAGTTTACATTGGAAAGCGAAGCTGTTACTATTGGGGAGGTTGTAGTAACTGCTGAGCAGGATGCAGTCTTAAACAGTAACAGAACCGGGGCAGCTACATATATTGATATTGATCAGATACAATCTTTACCAACCATCAAAAGAAGCATTAGGGATCTTACAAGATTAGATCCCCGTAGTGACGGTAATTATAGCTTTGGCGGGAAAAACTGGTTGTATAATAACATCTCTATTGACGGCTCTTATTTTAATAACGCATTTGGTCTGGATGATCCTGCCCCCGGTGGTCAAACCAATTCAGAGCCGATTCCTTTCGACGCCGTCGACCAGGTTCAGGTATCAATTGCTCCTTACGATGTCCGGCAGGGTGGATTTACCGGAGCTGGTATTAATACCGTAACAAAAAGCGGGACAAATAAACTCCGCGGATCGTTGTATACGTTTTATAGAAATGAGTCACTTCTCGGCAATAAAGTTAGTGGTAATGATGTAATTGCCAATCCCGATCTCTCATTTTATCAATCTGGTTTTTCTGTTGGTGGTCCTATAGTTCAAAACAAATTATTCTTCTTCATAAATGGAGAGATAGAACGCAGAGAAGATCCGGGGACGAATTTTATAGCCGACGCTGATGGAAATTTGTCATTTGGAGAATCCAGGGTGAGGGCAGACATAATGAACCAGATCAGAACAAGAATGATGGAAGTTTATGGTTATGATACTGGACCTTATGAGAATTTTATTCATGAAACGTCAAATGAAAAAATCATTGTTAAGCTGGATTGGAATATTAACGAAAATAACAACCTATCTCTTAGGTATAATAGGCTGGATGCCAGAAGAGATTTGCCACCTCATCCATTTGTGCTAAGCACTGGAGGGCGCGGGCCAAATGAAACCAGTTTACCGTTTAGAAATTCAGGCTACGAGATAAATAACAGGTTGAACTCATTTGCCTTAGAGTTAAACTCGAGAGGCGAGAATTTTGCAAACAGGTTCTTTGCTAGTTATAACAGGTTTCGTGATAATAGAAACCCATTCAGCGAGCCATTCCCAACTATTCAGATAAATGTTGAGGGAGTTAATTATACAACATTAGGTCATGAACCATTTTCAATTCATAATATTTTAGACCAGGATGTTTTCCAGGTTACTGACAACTTTAGTTATTTTCTTGGAAATCATGTGGTTACAGTGGGATCTAACTTCGAATATTTCAATTTCTTCAACTCCTTTAACATATTCAGGCATGGCGTATTTTTTCTACCTGATTTTCTGGATTTTATCGGCGGTGCGCAATTCTCATCATTGGAAGATTTCTTTGCACGTACAAATCCTGACAGTGCAAATTTCTATGATTTTAGATCTGTCGTTACACCAAGCACCGTGCCGTTCAAAGGCGAAAACATTGAAGTTGCACAACTTTCGTTCTATGCCCAGGACGAGTTTCTTGTTTCACCGGTATTTAACTTAACATTTGGTTTAAGAGTTGACCTGCCTATATATATCACGGAACCGGTAGCCAATCCCTTCTCAACAGGGTTAACCTTACTTGATGAAAATGATCAACCCGAGACAGTCGATCAGAGTAAACTTCCAGGTGTTCAGCCACTATTTTCGCCAAGGGCTGGATTCAATTGGGATGTAACGGGTGATCGATCTACCCAAGTACGCGGCGGTACCGGTATATTTACAGGGCGTTTGCCGTTTGTATGGGTAGGAAACGTTATTTCTAATCCTGGTAATAATCCTAATCTCTATCCAAATGTAACCGACCAGGTTGAAACATCGGATGATGCTATACTCCAAACATCCTTCGATTTAAATGGTATGGTTGAAGACTTTAAATGGCCGCAGGTTTGGAATACAAACATTGCTGTTGATCAGCAACTTGGCGGCGGATTCCTTGGAACGCTTGAATTTGTTTATGGGAAGGATATTAACTCAATTTATGTAAGAAATGCTGATCTTGCTCCTCCCCTCCGATACCTTGAAGATGGACGTCCTTTCTTTGGCGGAGATTCGGCAAATGGCAATGGCGCACATGAATTAAATCCTGACGGTAAGGCGGGTGTTTATGTTATTGATAATTCAAGTGAAGGATATAATTTCAGTATCACAGCTCAGTTACGTAAAAATTTTGATTTCGGTCTGCGCACTAGTTTAGCTTATACATATCTAGAGGCCAAAAACCTGTTGAAGTCTACCGAAATTGCTAGCGTATTATGGCAGGAAAATCCAACAAAGGGTGATCCTAATAAACCAGTTTTAAGTCCTTCTGAATTCGGCAACAGGCATAGAATAACCGGTGGTGCAACATACACTCATGTGTGGTCTGAAAACTATGCAACTCATTTCGGATTGTTCTTTGAAGTTGCCGAGGGGAATCGCTTTGCCGGTGCAGGCGGTAACAGGTATTCATATATATATGCAGGAGATGTTAACGGTGACGGTTACAGTAACGACTTGATATATATCCCCAGAGATCAAAGTGAAATCACTTTTATCCCTTATATTGATGGAAGCGGAAATACGGTTTCAGCTGAAGATCAATGGAATGCTTTCAATACCTTTATACAGCAGGATGATTATTTGAATGAACACAGAGGTGAAATTGCCGATAGATTTGGTGGTGTAAACCCCTGGTTTTTCAATGTGGATTTTAGACTGCTCCAGGATTTTTCAATATTTATTAGCGGTACCAAGCACACATTTCAGTTAAGTCTGGATATTTTGAATGTACCCAATTTGATCAACACAGATTGGGGCGTTAGGAGTGTTGCCACTTCGTCTGCTACCATACCATTAGAGCTGGTTGACTTTGATGCAAACGGTGAACCTACATTCAATTATAAGAGTAATCTCACAGAAACATTTGCTGATGATCCGGGATTGAATTCCCGTTGGCAAATGCAGTTAGGAATAAGATATTTCTTCTAATAGTTGGATATTATTTTCCTTTAAAACCCTCGCAATTAGCGGGGGTTTTTTATGTCTTGTCTCGTCCTGAAAAAAGTTGACTACAGTCAAAAAGAAATCAGGAGATAAGAGATGAAAAAAGGAAACACCATCCCCTCACAACCAACGTATAGTCAAGCATTCAAACTGCAAGTAGTTCGGGAATATGAGCGGGGTAATCATACAAAAGATTCACTAATGAGCAAATATCAAATAGGTGGTCATAGCACAGTATTGCAGTGGTGTCGGAAGTATGGTAAATTGTATTATTCAAAGACAACATTACCAGGACGACCAATGAAAGATCCCCAGAAGCAACTCATCAAAGAGTTAGAGCACGAACTAAAGGAAGCCCGCGAAAAGATATTAGTCTATGAGAAACTACTGGAAGTTACCAAGCGGGAAACGGGAATAGATATAAGAAAAAACATCGACACCAAGTTGTCCGAGAACTGGCAGCCCAAAGAAAAACAATAAGCATTGCAGGATGTTGCCGACACCTTGGTATAAGTAAACAAGCTTATTATAAGCTTCGAAAGCACCGGGCTAAACAGAACGAAAAACAACAGAAGATCATCAGCAAAGTGTTGAGTGTGCGTCAAGAACAGCCTCGGTTAGGCACACGGAAATTGCACTACATACTGAAACCTGAGTTAAGTGTAGGTCGAGACAAATTATTTGAAATATTACGAAAAGAGCAAATGCTGATAACAAAACGCCAAAAATATGTAAAAACAACGAACTCAAAACACTGGATGCGCACATATGCAGATAGTTCAAAACAATTGGAGCTAAAACAACCGGAACAACTATGGGTAGCTGACATTACATACCTTTTAACAAGAGAACAGACAATATATTTGCATTTGGTAAGTGATGCTTATTCAAAACAGATTATGGGATATACTCTTAGTAAGGACTTAAAAGCAGAATCAACTCTAAAGGCCTTACAGATGGCACTAAAGAGAAGGGTTTATCAAAACAAAGAAATACTTCATCACTCTGATCGTGGATTGCAGTATTGCAGCAGAATCTACATCGATGAACTACGGAGAAACAACTGCCAAATTAGTATGACTCAGGATGGGAGTCCGTATGACAATGCAGTAGCAGAGAGAATAAACGGAATACTCAAGGATGAGTTTTATTGTGATGAAAAGTTTGATAGTTTTGAACAGGCAAAAAAACATATTGAACAATCAATAATGATCTATAATACTAAGAGACCTCATTTAAGTTGTTCTATGCTGACACCGGCAGAAATGCATCAGCAGAATTTTCTCCCGGTCAAATATTGGGAAAAAACCTCTCTACTTCGTAGAGATGTTCATTAAATAACAGTCAACCTTATTTAGGACGACTCATCTATTAATTTATGTAATGCATGAACAAGATTAATAATCAATATATTATATGTTGTTATGAAACTTCAGAATAAATTATTAGCAGTAATTTGGGATTATGATGGTACTATAGCAGATACGAGGCAAAAGAATTATAATGTATCCAAAAAAATAATCTCAAAAATACTAAATAGGGATCCCACAAAAATTCCAGCATTAAACTCATTAAATAATTATCATCAAGCTCATATTAAATCAACTAATTGGCGTGAATTTTATGCATCCAGCTTTAACTTGCAAGATGAAGAAATAGATGAAGCCGGAAAATTATGGACTGAATACCAGCTGAATGATAAAACTGAAATACCGATCATCGATGGTGTAAAGGATACAGTTATAGCATTAAACAATATACCTCAGGGGATTGTATCACAAAATTCAAAAAGTATAATTACCAATTGTTTAGTAGAAAACAATTTACTCACTTATTTTGATGAAATAATTGGATATGAGCAGGTTGATTTGAAGCGACAGAAACCATATCCGGATGGTTTGCTAATGTGTTTGGAACGATTGGCAAATTCCAGATCAGGATATGTTTTGTATATCGGAGATCACGAAACAGATGTGAAGTGTGCACTAAATGCAAATAATATTTTAAGCAAGAATAAAGCAGGAATAAAAATCATAAGCGTTGGTGCCTTTTATGGTTTTAAAGTGGATGCATCGAAGTGGAGTGATCTGCCGGATTATCAAATTCAAAATGCGGCTGATATTAAAAATATTGTCAATAACTTTAATCGAGATAACTTATAAGATATTTGTTAATTGGTGATATCTAATAAATTGAATAGCAGAACTACACATTTTAATATCAATCTACTTCTGAACCTCACAAAGCTATAACGGTTTTACAAAAATTCACATCCGAAATTGATGATGTAAAAATTGCAATGCTTCTTGTAGCGGATCATCGTGTTATTATTAACTTTAGTGCAGAAGCCGAAGGGATAAAATTTCTTGATGTGATCAAGATACTGAGTAAGGAAGTTTAAGCAGATCCCCGTTACTTGCCAATCACCAGCTTAGGTCAATCATTAAATTTATTTTTAATTATTCTAACATTGAAATCCATTTTTAACAAATACTAAAAAATAGTATTGCATGTGTAATTAGATCGATAATATTATTTGTAAATTATGCCACAATAATTTTTAACTATTTCCGAAATCAAATTTTGGAGAAATAATATGAATCACATATTTGAAAAGAAAAATTTTAATAATTTTATTAGGTTAGTTATCTTTCTGGTTATAGTCCTTCTCATATCACCAAATCTAATTTTTTCTCAAACAAATAAACAAAAAATAGGTAATCCACCGGATCCTACTTCACATCATGAAATTAAGGATGATGATTACGTTCCGGATTTAAGGGAAAGTCAGAAAAGATCACCCGCCTATAATTATTCAATGAGTGATATTATTACGGTGCAGGTAAATGTTGACGGGAACGGGCAAAACATAGTTGGGGATGCTGCAAATGAACCTTCAATCGCTGTTGATCCAACAGACAGGAATAGCATTACAATAGGATGGCGGCAGTTTAATACAGTCAGCAGTAATTTTCGTCAGGCCGGTTATGGATTTTCAACAAATGCTGGTCAGACATGGACATTCCCTGGTGTAATTGAGCCAGGTATATTCCGGTCTGATCCCGTACTGGATGCAGATAAAGATGGAAATATTTTTTATAACAGCTTAACAAATAATCCAGAGTTTTTATGTGATGTATTTAAATCAAGTGATGGAGGATCCTCTTGGGATGGTGGAACTTTTGCTCAGGGAGGAGACAAACAATGGATGACAATTGATAAAACAGACGGTTCCGGAACTGGGCATAATTATTCATATTGGACTTCCAGTTTCAGCGTCTGTAGTCCTGATTTTTTTACACGTTCAACTAATGGTGGTGCAAGTTTTGAAGATTGTGTTTCAATCCCGAATGATCCTCGGTGGGGCACTCTTGCTGTTAATTCTGAAGGTGACCTGTTTGTTGGAGGTACTACAGGATTTGATTTTCTTGTAGCAAAATCAACTAATGCAAAAAACCCCAGTGTGACAGTTAGCATGGAATATGAATACAGCTGTTGATCTGGATGGTTCAATTGCATTTGGTGGAGGACCTAATCCCGGTGGCTTACTCGGTCAAACCTGGATTGCGGTTGACACTTCTGGTGGTCCGTATCACGGTAACGTTTACTTGTTATGCTCCGTTGAACGCAATTCATCTAGTGATCCTGCAGATGTAATGTTTGTTCGCAGTACCGATGGAGGAGTTAACTGGAGTTCACCAGTTAAAATTAATGATGATCCTGGTACTAGTGCATATCAATGGTTTGGTACTATGTCTGTTGCACCGAACGGACGTATTGATGTGGTATGGCTGGATACCCGGGATAATTCAGTAAGTAATATATCAGCACTCTATTATGCAAATTCGATGGACGGTGGTTTAACTTGGTCACAAAATGAAAGACTATCTGATTTTTTTAATTCCCATCTCGGGTGGCCGAACCAGAATAAAATGGGTGATTACTTCGATATGGTTTCCGATAGTAACGGCGCATCCCTGGCATGGGCAGCTACATTTAATAATGAACAGGATGTTTACTACAGTTATATCTCCGATACAACTATTATCCCCGTAGAATTTGTTTCATTCTCAGCTTCTGTTGCAGCGGATGTTGTTACTCTTGAATGGGCAACAGCAACAGAAACTAAATAACTATGGTTTTGAAATTGATAGAAGCTTTGATATATCAATCCTGCCTGACGGCAAGGCAGGTTGGAGAACGATTGGTTTTAGAGAAGGAAATGGAACAACGACAGAACCACAAACCTATTCATATCTAGATGGAAATCTTTCTGTAGGGACATATAAATACAGATTAAAACAAATAGATTTTGATGGCAGTTTTGAGTACTCAGATATTGTGGAGGTCGAAATTGCTCCATCAGTATTTTCTCTTTCACAGAACTACCCAAACCCGTTTAACCCGAGTACAACAATTAGTTATCAGTTACCAGTGAATAGATATGTAACATTAAAAGTCTACGATATTCTCGGAAACGAAGTTGCGGCACTCGTGAATGAACAAAAAACTGCTGGTACTTATGAAATTGAATTTGATGCAACAAAATTAACAAGCGGAGTTTATTTCTATAGCCTGCAAGCAGGTTTTTTTACAGAAACGAAGAAGATGATTTTATTGAAGTAAATGAAAGATAAATGATTTTATTTTAAACCCCTATCAATGAAAGCCTGCCTCACGGTAGGCAGGTTGATAGGGATTTTTAAACTCTTGCAATCCTGTAATTTTTTGTTGCAAAGTAAATTTCTTTTGCAAACGTTTTAATTACAGTTGCAACCGGAACGGCAAGCAGCATTCCTATTAATCCAAATAATGTTCCCCCGGCAATAATAAGCAGGATTATCATTATAGGGTGCATATCCACACTCTTCCCAAACACATACGGTTGCACAAAACCATTATCGAGCGCATACGTTAGTAGGACAATAAAAATAATTATAGGTACTTGCGAGAAATCACCAAATTGTACTATTGAAATAATTACTGCCGGAATTCCACCTATGATAGGTCCAAAATAAGGGATTAAATGCCCGAGTCCTGCAATAACCCCTAGTGGCATTGCATTTTCAATGCCCAATAATATAAAACCCAAAACCAATCATCACCCCTACAAAAGTTGCATCAAAAATCCATGCACGAACAAAAAGCCCTAACTGCAAACTCACTTTCTTAAGTATCCAGTAAGACATTTCAAAATAACTGTTGGGCATGAGATTCAGCATTCCCTGCAGAATTCTCTTGCTATCCTTTAGCAGAAAAAGAAAGTAATGAATGGCACAATTACAATGACTCCAACAACCGAAACAATGCCGGAAGAAAAGGTAAAATTTTCGAAAAGAATTTACTAACTGGAAAGAGAAAAATTTCTGTAGCCTGGTTGTAATATCACCTGGTTCTAAATATGGGAGTATGAATTTATTACTGCAGCTTCAATTGATGTTAACTCTTCAGTAAAATTAAATTTTTGCCAAGCTTACTTATTAAGCTGATCCATCTGATCAAGAAACTTTGGAATTACTAACAGACAAACCGAGGTAACCAGGACCAATCCAAAAATTCCAAAAGTAAAAAGTGTTGCAGTTAGACCGATTAAAGCCCCTTCCTTCAATCACGGAAACAATTGGTGCAAAAATGAAGGATAAAAGAATAGAGATAGAAATAATTATAATAATATCAGAAAGCAGGTAGAGAAGATAAAAGGATAATAATTATACCAGCTAACCAGAGGATAGGTTTAATAAATTTTTTGTATGTAAACGTCAGGCATTTGGTTTTACCGATTAAAAAGTGATCAGGAAACTGCTTCAATCCTTCTTATACCCGGTACCTGCCTTAGCAATGCTCTTTCAATTCCTGCTCTTAAAGTCATTCCAGACATCGGGCAGTTTTCACAATGGCCGGTTAGCTTAACCTTTACCGTTCCGTCATCGCTTACTTCTACAAGCTCTACATCACCATCATCTGCCTGCAGGTAAGGTCTAATCGATTTCAAGTGCTTTTCGTATCTCTTCTTCCATATCAGACCGGCTAATCTTCTTAATCTCAAATATCGTTCTATGAAAAGTTTAATGCAAGTTAATCTTCATCTTCAAGAATAATTTCTACTTTATCGGGTGAAGCAGAATTCCTCTTGTTAATCTGATCTGTTAAGTTCCTGGAAATGTTCAGAATGATTTCCGTATTTTCTGAATCGGGCATACCCGAAACCATCGGTTTTCCATTATCGCCGCCTACTCTTATACGCTGATCTATTGGTATCCCGCCAAGGAAAGAGATTTGCAATTCTTCAGCAGTTTTTTCGCCACCGCCGGATCCAAAAATATCATACCTGTTGCCGGTATCGGGTGCAATAAAGTAACTCATATTTTCTATAATACCCAAAACAGGTACATTAACACGCTCAAACATTTTAAGCGCTTTTCGCGCATCGATAAGTGAAACCTCCTGCGGAGTAGTAACTATAACAGCACCGGTTAATGGAATTGTTTGAACAAGTGTAAGCTGTATATCGCCGGTTCCCGGGGGGAGATCGAAAATAAGATAATCAAGTTCATCCCACACAACATCGGTCATAAACTGTTTTATTGCGCCGCTTGCCATCGGTCCCCGCCATATTACTGGTGCACTATCATCAATAAGTAAACCAATGGATATCATTTTAATGCCATAAGCTTCTATAGGAATTAATTTCATTGATCCACCAACCTGCTTAATCTGCGGCTTTTGGCTGACGCCAAGCATAAGTGGAATGCTGGGTCCGTAAATATCGGCATCAATCAAACCAACTTTGGCTCCGTCTTTAGCAAGTGCAACTGCAAGGTTTACAGCAACAGTACTTTTACCAACGCCACCTTTACCGCTTGCAACTGCAATGGTATTTTTTACTCCTTTTAGCAATGCTTCTTTTGGTGGTTCAGGGGGAGTGGCAACATTTGGAGATTTTAGCAGAAGATTAAGATCTACTTCAGAAATGAAATTATGCTCACTTTTTAGTTGATCAATAATTCTCTTCTCAGCAGAATCAACATCAATTGAAGGAAGTGGAAGTGCTAAATCTAAAGTAAGCTTGTTATTATCAATTCCCATCCTCTTAATTGAATTAAGTGTAAGTGAAGCAGTATCAATACCAGGATCTGAAATATTTTTTAACGCGTTAAGTATATCGGTTTTTGTTATATCACTCATTCTATCATCTTTTTTTTGTTATGTTATAATTCTTTTAAATGATGTTGAAAATTTTATACGATTTGTGGGATTCAGTCAATTATTGCTTTACCAATTCGCCGCCAGTTTTAATTGAATGTTTCATCAGCCATTCCTGGCTGTTTACTTTTTTATCTCCATTTTGTATTGAGACAGCTTGATAGCACATATCCGGAAGTAGCTTTTTCGCTTTTACGTTATCTTTCATTGAAATTTTTGTTAACGTCTTCACTAGTTCTGCTTTAAGCTTTACATTTTCAATTGGGAAGCTGATTTCAACCCTGCGGTCAAGATTTCTCTGCATCATATCGGCACTGCTTAAGTAGAGTTCATCTTTACCCATATTATAAAAGTAAAGAAGCCGGCTATGTTCAAGGTATCTGCCAACAATACTTTTAACTGTAATATTTTCACTTAAATCTTTAACGCCCGGTACTAGGCAGCAAATGCCCCTTATGATTAAGTCAATTTTCACTCCAGCATTCGATGCTTCGTAAAGTGCAGAGATAATTGCAGGATCAACAAGTGAGTTAAGTTTCCAGATTATTTTCCCTTCTCCGCCTGAATTTATATTTTCAATTTCGCGGGAGATCTTTTCAATCATTTTTTCGCGCATGTTTATTGGTGCAGCTATTAATTTCCTAAAGTTCATCTGTTTTGAATAACCGGTAAGGTAATTAAAAATATCCGAAGCATCTGCGCATATATCTTCATCGCATGTAAAGAAACCGATATCTGTATAAAGCTTTGCAGTTATAGCATTGTAATTACCAGTAGCCATATGTACATAGCGTTTTACACCGTCAAATTCTTTGCGTACAACCAGGGTAATTTTGGCATGAGCTTTTAAACCAATTAGTCCGTAAACAACATGAACTCCGGCTTTCTCGAGCTCACGCGCCCAAAAAATATTATTCTCCTCATCAAACCTTGCTTTCAACTCTACCAGTACGGCTACCTGTTTTCCGCGCAAGGCAGCTTCAATCAATGATTTAACAATTGGGGAATCTCCTCCAACCCGGTATAGGGTTTGTTTAATTGCCAGTACATCAGGATCCTTTACAGCTTGCTTGATAAAATCAATAACAGGAGTAAATGAATGGTAAGGATGATGAAGGATTACATCTTTTTGTTTTATTACAGTAAAAATGTCTTCCTCTTCTTCAAAGGTTTTTGGAAGAACAGGGTAAAATGGTTTTTCTTTTAGTTGATGGAGCGGAAGATTGTATAGGGGCATCACATTACTCAAACCTATAGGACCCCGGGAAACATGCACATCATCTTTTTTTATTTGTAAATTTTCTATTAATGTTTCCAGCATATAATCCGGCATCGTGTTAGAAACTTCGAGGCGCACTACTTTTCCGAATCTTCTTTGCCTAATATTTTCCTCAATTACACTAAGCAAATCGTCTGCTTCATCTTCCTGAAGTTCAATATCTGTATCGCGCGTAATTCTAAAACGATGAGCTTCCACTATTTCCATTCCAGGGAACAGCAGTTGCAGGTTTGCTCTTATCAATCCTTCAAGCCAGATAAACTTTGCACAAAACGTACCATCAGCGTCTTCTATTCTTTCAGGATTAATAATATTATCAACTTGAAGCAGGCGGGGTAAAATACTTGGCACCTTTACCCTGGCAAAATGAGTTTCTCCGTTAGGTTTACGTACTAAAATTGCTAAACTTAAACTTAAATTTGAGATATACGGGAAAGGTCTTCCCGGATCGAAAGCAAGTGGAGTAAGCACAGGGTAAATCTCTTTTGTAAAGTACTCATTTAATTTTACTTGCTCTTCAGGATTAAATTCAAGGTACCGTAAAATTTGAATATTATTTTCCTTTAATGCCGGGGTAATTTGTTCATTCCAAAGATCAAAGAGCTGATCCCTCATGGGTTTAAGCAAATTTTCAATCTTTTGTACCTGTTCAGCCGGAGTTAAGCCGTCAATTGTAGGTTCAAGTATATGAGCAGCTATTTGTTCCTTCAAACCAGAAACTCTTATCATATAAAATTCATCAAGGTTTGAGGAAAATATGGCAACAAATTTTATTTGTTCCAGCAAGGGTAAATCTGGATTCAGCGCTTCTTCAAGCACACGCCGGTTAAATTCGACCCAGCTTAAATCTCTGTTGAAAAAATTTTCCGGGTTTTTGTATTTTTTTAATAGCGATTTACTGTTCATGCATTAATTTTGTTCTAAAAGAATGCAAATATAACACTTTAACAGATGATAATCTGTGCAAAATACGGTACATAACAGCTGTGAGGGAAGGCACACCGTAAATAATCTAATGGAATGATAATTTGCTTGAACTCTCGGCGGGTAAAATTGATATTCTTAATTATAAAATTCATTCATTTAAAATCTATTTAAAAGTGTGAATTATGATTTCCAGTAGGCGGGAGAGAGAATTATTAACACAGTAAATAATTCCAACCTGCCAAGCAGCATTAAAAAGCTTAGAATCCATTTTACAATATCGGGTAGATGAGCAAAATTATTAAGCGGACCAACAGTTCCAATTCCTGGTCCTACATTTCCTAAACAGGTTGCAGTTGCACCAATTGCGGTTAGGAAATCCAGACCAAGCAGTGAAAGTAAGGCGGAAGCAAAAACGAAGATCATAATGTAAAATATGAAGAATGCCTGCACATTCGATATTATATCGGGTCCAACGCTTTTTTCATTAAACCTAACAGGAATTACAGCGCGTGGGTGCATTAATCTTTTTAGCTCCAAAAGGCTGTTTTTAAAAAGAAGAGAATGTCTCACAAACTTTATTCCGCCGCCTGTAGAACCAGCACATCCGCCAACAAATAGAAGGATAAAAAAGATTATTTTGGAAAACGGCGCCCAATGCTCATAATCTGAAGAAACATAACCGGTTGTGGTAACTAATGACAGCAACATGAAAAAGTGATTGACGGATCGACTCTTCCCACTTGAATGCTACTTCGGATAAATGAATAAGTGTAATAAATATTGCAGCGATAAGGATAAAAAACAGGTAACTGCGGAATTCTGTATTATGCTTAAAGAAACTAAACTTGCCGTGGAAACCAAGATAGTGAAGCGTAAAATTCATCCCGGCAAAAAACATGAAAAGTATAAAAACATATTGAATAAAAGGAGATTCAAAGTGTGCAGTGCTGGCATTTTTTGTTGAAAACCCGCCTGTTGCCATTGTAGTAAATGAATGATTTATTGCATCAAACAGATTCATTCCGCCAACTAAAAGAAGAACAGTTTCTGTAAAAGTGAAAATAACATAAATTCCCCAGAGCCGTTTAGCCGTTTCCTTTATACGTGGATGAAGTTTATCTTTAGTTACACCAGGCACTTCTGCTGCAAAGAGTTGCATACCGCCAATACCCAGCAAGGGAAGTATTGCAATAGATAAAACTATAATTCCCATTCCGCCAAGCCACTGCGTTAAGCTTCTCCAAAATAATAGCCCGTGAGGAATTACTTCAATATCTTCGAGTATTGTTGCGCCGGTTGTTGTAAAACCAGACATCGTTTCAAAAAAAGCATCTGTATAATTTGGTATAGCCCCGTAAATTAAAAATGGTAATGCACCAAAGAGAGCCATTGAGACCCAGCCAAGCGTAACAATTAAGTAACCCTCTCTTTTTCCAAGTTCGCGGTCATCACTTTTCCTGGTGCCCAGCCATACCAGCAATCCAACAGACGAAGTTACAATTGCCGAAATGATGAGTGCAATTATATCATCATCACCATAAAAAAGTGAAAAAGGAATACCGCTTAGCATCAAAAACCCGGTAAGGATTAGAAACAGACTGATAACTTTGAGAACGACTTTAAAATTCATTTTTTATTTGAAGAGTTTTTCTATTCTTTTTATAGCTCCGGGCAGCAAGAAAATAACGACCTTATCATCGGCTCGGATTTTTGTATCGCCAACAGCTATTAAACTCTCATTACCTCTAATTATTCCACCAACAATTGCTTCTTTCGGAAAATCGAGATCCTTTATCTGCTTTTTTGTTATAGGTGAATTGGGTTGAGCAATATATTCTAAAACTTCCGCATCAATGCCTTCTAGCGTAGTTAAAGAAAGAATTTCACCTTTACGTATAAACCTGGAAATATTGTTTGCCGCAAGTAGTTTTTTGTTTATAAGTGAATCTAAACCGATGGTTTGCGTCAACGGGATATAATCGACTTTATCGACCAGGGCGATGGCTTTTTTTACACCAAGGTGTTTTGCCATAAGGCAGGAAATTATATTTGTCTCTGCATCATCGGTTACAGCAATGTAAGCATCAACATCAATAATACCTTCCTGTGCAAGAAGATCAATATCTCGTCCGTCTCCCCTTATAACAAGTGTATTCTGCAAATCATCAGCTAAATTTAAGCTCTTCTCTTCATCTGATTCTATTAGCTTAACTTTCATCTTATCTTTTAATAGCTTTGCTACTCTTCGCCCAATCTTGCTGCCGCCAAGTATCATAATGTTGTTAAAATCAATATTTTCTTTTCCGGCAAGTTTAAGAACCAATTCAATTCCTTCGGGTTTAGTTATGATAAAAACCTGGTCGTTAGGTAGAAATTTATCATTTCCTTTTGGGATGATTGTTTTAAAGTTTCTGTGGAGGGCAACAATTCTAAAATCAAAAATTGAATGTTCGAGAACAATTTCACTTATGGTTTTTCTAACTATAGGTGCATTTCTATCCAACCTTAAACCTATTACCGATAGTTTACCACCTTCAAATTCCATAACATCTGTTGCTGCAGTTCTGTTTATCAGGTTAAAGGTTTCCAGTGCAGCAAGTTCTTCCGGGTAAATCATAAAATCAATTCCAAGCTCGGTAAACTTTTCTTCAGTATCTTTTTCCAAATACTCGGCGTTCGCTATACGTGCAATTGTTTTTTTCGCGCCCAGTTTTTTTGCAAGTATTGCACTGGTAATGTTCACTTCTTCAAATGAAGTAACACCAACAAACAGATCGGCTTTATCAACCTTAGCTTCCTTTAAAATCCCTACAGAAGTTGAGGAACCCGTTAAAGTAAGCACATCAGTCATTGAATCGGTATAAGTTAGACGCCGTTGATCCTGGTCGATGGCAATTATATCGTGTTCATCCTTCGAAAGTTCTTTTGCCAGATGATACCCCACATCACCCATTCCAGCAATAATTATTCTCATTCTTTTCTATGCCTGCATATATAATTATTAATCAACCACTTAATTTCAACACTTACAATGCAAAATACAATTGAAATTTTTAAATAGTAGTCAGAAGGAAGAAGTTTGGAGACAGAAATGGGAGTATTAATAATACGATTTTATTACTTTGTTAGTTAAAATTCTATAAGTTTTATATTTTTTAGTAAAATAAAATTATCTCAAACTTCATTGTGAAAAAGTTTAATTAATTATGAATGAAATTAGTTGTGTAATCATAACCTTTAATGAAGAAGAAAACATCCGCAGATGCCTGCAAGCCCTTAGCTGGTGTGATGAAGTTGTTATTGTGGATTCAGGAAGCAATGATAAAACTCTGGAAATTTGTAAAAATTTTAATTGCAAAATTCATCATAATAATTTTAACGGTTACGGTGAACAAAAACGTTTTGCAGTTTCATTGGCCGAGAATGATTGGGTCTTAAATGTTGATGCAGATGAAGTTGTTAGCGAAGCATTAAAAGAAAATATTTTACTGGAATTAAATCAAAAACCTGAAAGTGTGAATGGATTTTATCTCTGCCGTTCACTTTTATTTTTGGGAAGACAATTTAAATACGGTAAGGAAAGTAAAGAATATTATATACGACTGTTTAATAAACAGTTCGCTAATTTTACTGTGGATAAAGTCCATGAGGGTGTGATTGTTAAAGGTTCAACAGGAAAATTACGCGGCGAACTGCTGCACTACAGTTACAACTCCATTCACCAGTACTTTGAAAAATTTAATAACTATACTACGCGGGCAGCACGGGAATTGTTTGAAAAAGGGAAAAAGAGAAGTTTAGTCTTTACAATAATTGGTTTTCCGGTTTACTTTTTTAAGAATTACTTTATAAACAGAAATTTTTTAAACGGCTGGCAGGGATTTTTATGGGCACTCTTTTCTTCCTGGTATCCAGTAGTAAAATACGCGAAGCTTTGGGTATTGAGAAATTTGAAGAGTGGGAATTCGTGAAAGTTAGTGAAGATAGTAGCAACATCATTTAGTCACGAATAACAGATTACATGTACACGAATTAACACTAATTATGCTAAATCTTTTACATCAATAAATATCTTCTGAAGTTTCCTTGGCTTTCTTTCTTTCCAGTTCTCTTTATGATAAGCATAACCTGCAACTAATGGCAAAGCAAGAGTAGCTTCGGAATAAACCATCTGTTCATAAGTTGTTTCAATTTTTCCCCACGAGCTTGCTTCTTTAAGTGTAGAACCTGAAAGCGCACCGTCTCGCTCATCTGCAACAGTTATCTGGATTGCATACTTATGCATCGGCGCATCTTCATTTAAAATATCTGCAGCTACAACAATATCCTGCGTAAAGTTTTTCGGTACGCCGCCGCCGATCATAAAAATACCAGTTTCTTTGATGGCGAGCTTAATTTTGGTAAGCTCAAGAAAATCTTTCGCAGAATCTAAAGAAACATGATTATCAGGATTTTCAGTTTGATGAACTATAAAACCAAATCCTGCCGAGCAGTCGGAAAATGCCGGGACGAAAATCGGGACATCTTTTTTATATGCAGCCCAGATTACTGAGTCGTCAACTTTAGGTCCGCCATTATTTTCCAGGTATTTACCAAACTCGTATAAAAGTTCTCGCGATGAATAAGGTTTTGGCTTAAGCCCGTTAAATATTTTTGCGCAAGTATCATCACAAATTCTTAACTCATCTTCATCAATGTACGTATCGTAAATCCTATCGATATGTAATTCTCTTAGTTCATTATCATCGGCAAACCGGGAACCTTTATAATGCTTAAAGCCAAGTGCTTCAAAGAAATCCTGGTCAACCATAATTGCTCCTGTTGAAACAATTGCATCAACCATGTTGTTCATTATCATATCGTAAACAATTTTCTTCAAACCAGCGCTGAATAAACTTCCTGCAAGAGTTAAGATAATTGCACAGTTTTCATTTTTTATCATTCTATCATAAATCTGTGCAGCACGGTTAAGGTCTCTTGCTGAGAAAGCCATATTCTCCATTGCTTCAACTAAGGGAACAACGTTATGCTTTTTAATATCTATATGTTCAACAACTTCTTTTAAGTAATCTTTTTTATCAGCCATTATAAATTTCCGAAATAAATTTTATCGTCAAATTAAAAAAACATTTTTGCAATTCTCAATATTCCCTGTTTCCAGGGCACGCGGTGCGAAACACCTGATAAATCCTTAAACTCATTAAAATGTTCAACGTACCAATTATAGTTTCGTATTAGAGCATCTTTATTTGAAAATTTAGGATCATACCCAAGTATTTTTTCTGCTTTTTCAATCGATACAAACGAATCCTTCGAAGCAGTTTCGTAAACCCATTTATAAAGTGGTGAAAGCTTAAGCGATTCTAAAATCCTTAATGTCCAGATAATCGGTTTTTCCGGGAGTCCTTTTATTTTCTTACCAAAACCAGCAACATCTAAAACTGCCTGGTAATCTTCACGCATTGTTGTGTACTCTCTTGCACCTATGTTGAATGTATCGTTTACTGTGTCTCTATCTTTTGTGGCACAAAGATAAGTTGCATCACAGAGGTCTTCCACATCAAGCAATTGGTATCGATTTTTTCCGTTTCCTATCATCGGGAAACCGTGACCATCTTTCGCCCAATCGTAAAGAAGATCGAACACTCCTAATCTTTCCGGTCCGATAAAAGATTTAGGACGGATAATGGGTACACACATTCCTTTCTCTCTCATCATCAAGCATTGCTCTTCAGCTTCTATTTTTGCTATCCCGTAAGGTCCTACACCATCAAGTTTATCATCTTCTAACAAGGGATGATGATCGGGGATACCATAAACCGCTGTTGAAGAGATATGAATAAAGCGATCGACATTGTGCTTTCCTGATGCTTCCAGTAAATTTTTTGTACCTTCAATATCGGTTGAGAAAATCTCTTCCGGTGAGTAAAGAGGAAGCGCCGCTGCAGTATGTATTACTACATCAACACCTTCAACAGCTTTATCTACAGTTTCTTTATTTCTAATATCACCCGTTATAATTTTTATTTCATCATTAACATCGGGGTAATCGAATTTTACTATATCAAGTGAAACAACATGCTGCCCGTTTTTTCTTAAATGCCTTACTAAGTTTATCCCGAGAAAACCAGCGCCGCCGGTTATTAAGAATTTCATTATAAAAGTATCCTTCAATAATTATCTGAAATTGGAAAGATAAAATTACTAATTTTGATTTCTGCTTCAAAAAGAAGAGCAGTTAAGAGTTACTTTTAATAATTTACAATGTAATGGATAGAGAGATTCACAATAGATCACATTTATTCCTGGCTAGTTTTGTTTTTTCAATCATCTTGCATTTTGCTGCTGTTTTAGTTGTAAAGTACTATGCAAATTTAACTATTGAAAAATCACTGGTGAACCCTGAATATGTAATGGTCACAACTTATGTTCGAGAAGTAAGTGAACCAGAAAATTTTCCTGTGGAAAATAAAAATGAAGAAAATATGAATGATAGAACCATTGAATCCAAAGAGATTGAGGAAAATGTATTGACTGAATCAAGTGCTTATATATAAATTTTAATAATGAAAATGCTGATACAACTTTGCTTGAACAGTTATACAGCGAACAAACACTTAACGTAAGGGTTAAATATCCTGCAGGATGGAAATTTATAGATCAGAATAATAATGGTAAGCTGGATGGAGTTACTTTCTGGGCATCAGCAAGTAATTACAACCCTCCGCCATATATTCATTTAGAAGTTAAAGAAAAATATCTGTTTAGTAAAAACCGATATCAATCCAGCAAAGAAATGAGGGATTTTACTGCTTACTACAATGAACCGGAGGAATTATCCGGGCAGGTTTCGCAGGAAGTGTATTGCAGAACAGAAAGTGAAACTGATTTTAGCATCAAACTAATTATAAATGGCAGGGAGCAGTTTAAATCTTTTCAGCCAAGATTTTTTGGTATGATAAAATCCTTTAAATTCGGTAAAACATTATTTTGATTTACTAACATCAATCACATAGGAGGAGATATGTACAAATTATTTTTATCATCATTAGTAATTCTACTTCTCGCTGCTTCAAGTATTCTTTTTGCGCAAAGCCCGTTTGAAGGCAAAGTTAAATTCAAAGCTTATGATGGAAACGAATCAGAAACAATGAATTACTTTGTAAAAGCGGATAAATTTAGATTTGATTCGCCGGAAGGTGGAATGGGGCAGGGTTATATGATTTATGATGCGAGTACAAATATAATGACGCTGGTAATGGTTGATCAACAGATGTATATGGAAATGCCTGTTGATGCTGCAGGAGATATGATAGATCAGGATAATGAGAATGTTTACTTTAATAACACCGGCGAAACCCAGGAGATTAATGGTTATATGTGTGAAAAATTTGATTTCGTTGATGAAGCAGGGCTCAGGAATTGCTTGGATGACGCAAGAACTAGGACCATTTATGTTTTTAGGTGATCCGGAAGCAATGGGAAATTCACAATCGAACTGGCAGCAGGAAATTATGGCTGAAGGTTACTTCCCGATGCTTGTTAAGCAGGAAAATTCCTCAGGAGAGCTGGAACCTGTTTTTGAAATAGAGGAAATATTGGCAATGACTCCTGGGTGATGATCTATTTGCTATCCCTGCTGGATTTCAACAATTTGATATGCCGAATATGGGCGACTATGAATAGATTTATTTTAGTTGCCTTAATTTAGAAGGGCACTAATATTTCCGGTATTTAATCCGGGCAGACTAATCTTGACTTTTGTGCTTTATAGCATTAAATTTGTTCTCTTTTTTAGAAATGAATTAGGTTTTAGAGGAAATCCAGTGAAACAAGAGAAGTTGACAAAATTTATTAAGCCCGAAGACGCTGACAGAAAATGGTTTATTGTTGATGCACAGGACCAGGTACTTGGGCGGCTTGCAACAAGAGTTGCAAGTGTTATACGTGGTAAATACAAACCGGTTTTTACTCCTAATATGGATGCAGGAGATTTTGTTGTAGTCATCAATGCAGAGAAGGTTAAGGTTACCGGTAAACGCGAAACGTTAAAGCAGTATATAAGGCACAGTGGCTACCCGGGCGGTCAGAAGGTTACTTCGCTGCAGGAAATGCTTGTTAAAAAACCTGAGTTTGTTATTCAAAACGCTGTTAAAGGTATGCTGCCGAAAAACCGGCTGGGAAGAGTTTTAATTAAGAAGTTAAAGGTTTACGCAGGCGATAAACATCCACACGCTGCACAAACACCTAAGACATTAATCTTAACGGAGTTATAAATGGTTGATAAGATTTATGTTGGCAGAAGAAAAACTTCTGTGGCACGGGTTATTTTAAGAAATGGTAATGGTAAGATAACTGTTAACGGAAGGGAATTTGAAAAAGCTTTTCCGATGCTCGATAGCAGGGAAGATATTGAAGGACCTTTAGTGGTTACCGAAACTAAAGGGAAATACGATCTGCACGTAAATGTAAGAGGCGGCGGAACTACAGGGCAAGCCCAGGCAATAAGACTCGGTATAGCACGCGCACTTATAGATATTAACCCGGAATTCAGACCACCGTTAAAAAGTGAAGGATTTCTTACCAGGGATCCAAGAATGGTAGAACGTAAAAAATACGGTCAGCCAAAAGCAAGAAAAAGATTTCAGTTTTCTAAGAGATAAATTAACTAATAATCACGCATACTCCTGGATTTACCTCCTGTGTCCCTAAAAATTGGGATTAAAGGTAAAGTTGAAAGGAGTAGAGGACCTGCCTGACGGTAGGCAGGATAAAACAGGAGATATAATGAAACAAGTTGAACTTACTCAGCTTATAGAAGCTGGTGCACATTTCGGTCATTTAACCCGTCGTTGGAATCCTAAAATGAAGCCATATATTTTTATGGAAAAAAACGGGATTCATATTATTGATCTTAAAAAAACCCAAACGCTTATTAACGAATCTGCAGAAGCTCTTACAAAAATGGTTTCGGATGGAGGGAAAAACGTACTGCTTGTTGGAACTAAAAAACAGGCGAAAAGCGTTGTGGTTTCTGAAGCTAAAAGAGCCGGGATGAATTGGGTTAACGAACGCTGGCTTAGGTGGAATGCTTACAAATTTTGGAACTATTGGAAAGAGCATTAAAAGACTTCAGAATATTGAAAAGCAGGAAACCGATGGTACTTTTGAAAAGATAACAAAGAAGGAAAGATTATTCCTTACACGGGAAAGAGATAAACTTAAAAAAGTTCTTGAAGGTGTGGAAACAATGACGAAACTGCCCGGCGCAGTATTCGTGGTTGATATTAAGAAGGAATCAATTGCGCTAAGGGAAGCAAAACGGCTTAACATACCTGTATTTGCTATTGTAGATACTAATTGCGATCCCGATTATATTGATTATATGATCCCTGCAAACGATGATGCTGTAAAAACTATTGAGCTGATTCTAAAAATTATGGCTGATGCTGTACTTGAAGGACAGGCAAAGCTTAAAGAAATGAAAGCTGAAGAAGTTGCAGAAAAAGAGAGACTGAAAAAGGAACGTGAAAAAGAAAAAGAAGAAGCTAAAGCTGAAAGATTAAAAGAAAAACAGATGAAAGAGGAAGAGAAGAAATCAGAAACTGCAAAAGATTCTGATGCCCATGAAACAAAAAGTGAAGAAGTAAAAGAATCCTCTTCAGAAAACCAAATTTAAAGGGAGTGAAATTACTATGGCTGTTACTGCTGCTCAGGTAAATGAGCTAAGAAAAAAAACCGGCGCCGGTATGATGGATTGCAAAAAGGCACTGGTTGAAGCTGATGGCGATATGGAGAAAGCAATTGAGATTCTTAGAAAAAAAGGAACTGCTGTTGCTGCTAAAAGAGCTGAAAGAGCTGCCAACGAAGGTTTAGTGCTTACAAAAATATCCGATGATAAAAAGCACGGGACTATTATTGAATTAAACTGCGAAACAGATTTTGTTGCTAAAAGTAAAGACTTTGTTGTTCTCGCAAATCAAGTGCTGGAAAGTGCGTTCAAGCAAAAATCTGCAACAGTTGATGAATTACTGAATGGTAACGGTGAGCTAAAAGATAAGCTTACAGAAGTGCTTGGAAAAGTTGGTGAAAAAATTGAAATCTCCCGCATTGCCAACGAAGAAGCAGAAAAAGGATTACTTGTTGATTATATACATATGGGCTCGAAACTTGGTGTACTGGTTAAATTCGATTCTGTAAACGAAGGTGCCGATGAACTAAGTGAAATCGGAAAAGATATTGCTATGCAGATTGCTGCAATGAATCCGATTTGTGTTAAAAGAGATGACGTACCCGAAGATACAATTACAATGGAAATTGAAATTTATAAAGAAGTGGCTCGCAAAGAAGGTAAACCGGAAAAGATTCTTGATAAAATTGCTGATGGTAAGCTTAATAAGTTTTACCAGGAAAGTGTGCTTACAGAGCAGACGTATATTAAAGACAATACAAAAACAGTTGGCGATCTTATTAAAGATTTTAATACAAAACACAACTCGGAAGTTAATATTTCCCTGTTTCATCGTTTCCATCTTGGAGATGAGAAAAAATAATTTTTTACTAAAGGTCTTAATAAAATTAAGACCTTTTTTTTATATTTAATAAACAGGATTATTCCTGGTTACACCAACAACAACTAAATAAGTAATGGATGTGAAGTATAAGAGGATCCTTTTAAAACTCAGCGGAGAATCTCTGATGGGCAATAAAGGATTTGGAATTGATAATTCAGTACTCGATTTTTTTGCCCGGGAGATAAAAAAGGTACACGAAGCCGGGGTAGAAGTTGGACTGGTTATTGGCGGCGGAAATATTTACAGGGGTTTAAGTGCAAGCTCACAAGGAATTGACAGGGCGACCGGCGACCAGATGGGAATGCTGGCTACTATGATAAACTCTCTTGCCCTGCAAAACGCACTCGAAAAAGTAAAACTGCAAACTCGTTTGATGAGCGCAATTAAAATGGATACTATTGCCGAATCGTACATTCGTCGCAGGGCAATAAGACACCTGGAAAAAGGTAGAGTTGTAATATGTGGTGCAGGAACCGGTCAGCCTTATTTTAGTACCGATACTGCTGCTTCACTTCGTGCTGTAGAAATTGGTGCATGCATAGTTATAAAAGGAACAAGAGTTGACGGAGTTTTTGACAGCGACCCGGAAAAAAATAATAATGCAGCCAAGTTTGATAGTATTTCTTACCTGGATGTTTTAAAGAAGAATCTCAGGATTATGGATCTTACTGCTGTAAGTCTTTGCCAGGAAAATGATCTACCGATTGCTGTATTTAATATGAATGTTCCCGATAACCTGCTTAACCTGGTTAGCGGTAAACATGTTGGAACTATAATTAAGAGTGAGCAAAAAGCTGCTAAAGAAGTTTAACAAATTGCAGAGGAAATTATGAACGACATAATTAAAGATGCCAAATCGAGAATGGATAAATCCTTGGAAGCTTTAAGGGATGAACTTACAAAAGTTAGAACCGGTAAAGCTACAACCGCCCTGCTGGATGCTATTAGGGTAGATTATTATGGCAACATGGTTCCTCTTAACCAGGTTGGTAATGTTTCCGTTTTAGATGCTCATACACTATCTATAACACCATGGGAAAAAACCATGGTACCTGCTATAGAAAAAGTAATTATGGAAGCTAACCTTGGTTTTAATCCTGTTAGCGATGGAACAAACCTTAAAGTGCCTGTTCCGCCTTTAAATGAAGAGAGAAGGAAAGAGTTTGTAAAACTGACAAAAAAGTTCGGTGAAGATGCGAAAGTTGCTATTAGAAATATAAGACGCGATGCAAATGATCATCTGAAAAAGATAGAAAAGGATAAAAAGATGTCTGAGGACCAGTTACTTGATGCTGTAGATGAAGTTCAAAAATATACTGATGAACATACAAAGCTGATTGATGAGATACTTAAGCATAAAGAAAAAGAGATAATGGAAGTTTAAATTCTAAAATATTCTTATGTGAATATGCCCAATCTTAAAAGGTTGGGCTTTTTTATTTTATGCTAACTCTAAATGAAGGAGTATACTCTTCTCTCGGTCTTACTGCTGGTGGGATGATCTGCTTGTTATAAATTCCCCCGGCTTTAGTAAAAATAATTTCATGTTCCGGAAAGTCTTCATTTGTTAAAGATCGTACAAGCTTAAAGCCCTCGCCTGTTTCATCATATTCTGGTATTCCATAACCTGTTTGTTGTGCAGCAATTAATTTACCGCGAAGAAAATCACCTGAATTAATATCAATATCTGCATCAACTATTATGGAAATGCCGGTTACTCCGCTTATATTCATATTTCCATAAGTTAAAAAATTACCCAGCGAATATGCGATCAGTTTATTTTTATAAATTTCTATTGCTCTTAAAACGTGTGGTCCATGCCCAATTACCATATCGGCTCCTGCATCAATTGCGGTTCGTGCAAATGCAATTACGTTTCCACGGTTTTCACCTAAAAAAAACTCAGTTTCGTTTTTAATGTTAACCTTATCTCTTCCTTCGGCGCCGCCGTGGAATGAAACTATTATTATATCATATCTCTTATCCAACTCTTCAATTACCATTCTTGTATTTTCCAAATCTGATATATTGTGTGATGTGCCCGAATAACCGAATGCAGCAACTACAATTTTTTTCCCTTCAATTAAGAATTCTGCAAAACCGGTTTTGGGTGCAAACTTAATTCCAAGTTCAGTAAGTTTTTGTTGTGTAAACAGGTAACCATCTGCTCCGTAATCTTCAGAATGATTATTATCCATATTTAAAACATTAAAATCTCATTCCTTTAAGTGAAGCGGCTAAAACTTCAGGCATTCCAAACTCATAGCATCTTCCTGCTTTTCTCGATTTTTCCGAACACTTTACCGGCAGCATACCATCTTTTATTATTGCTCCTTCAAGATTTCCAAATACAATATCTGCTTCGGTAAGATATTTCCCAATTGATGATACAAATTCGTTTCCTTCATCCGGCGGCAGAATGGTTTTTGGAGTTACAGAGCCGAGCATTATATCTCCAACTGCTTTTATCCTTATTTGAGCAGTAGCTGGTTAGGTTTAGGAAAAGCGAAACAATGATTAAATATATAATTGAAACTGAACGAATGAGCATTTTTTTACAATAAATGATTTTAATATCAACTTATAAGTTAAGCTAAATTTGATTAAATTTTGTTGCAAAGTATTGATAGTTTTTCTCTATTTAAAAATTGATATAGAAATCATTTGAAGAAAAATTTCGATTTCAAATCCTTTAAAATAGGTCCGATAACTCCTTCTGAGTATTTAAACAAGGCAACTGTTAGAAATGTCATTTATATGACGTTAGCAATATTTTTATTTTTATGCGGTGTAATTGTTTATGGTATTATTCTCAATTTAAGGGAAGTTCCACTTTCGGAAGCACTTATACAAAAGGGATTTTCAGAGTTAAATAATCCAAATATTGTAATAGACCGGGTTAACTTTACTCTTGATCTTTACGAAGATTCAGTGCTTGTAAAAACATACCGTGCAAGTTTTGGGCGCACTCTTCATAAGCCGAAAAGGAGGGCAGAAGACGGAGCAACGCCGGTAGGAAGGTACCAGGTATGCAGTATCGATACATCCAGCAAGTATTATAAATTCTTCAGGTTAAATTATCCCAGCATTGATGATGCATCGGATGCTTTAAAGAAAGGTTTGATTTCGCAAAAAGAGTTTAACAATATAAAGTTTGAATATTACTATGAAGGATGTACAGGATACAACCGTGTACTGGGTGGTAATATTGGTATTCATGGAATTGGTAAATTCAATTATATTCTTAAAAATTTACCCTTTGTGTTTAACTGGACTGATGGTTCAATTGCACTGAGTGATGAAGATATTGAAGAAATTTATTCTGTAATAAAAATAGGAACAGAAGTTGTTATTAAATAGAATGAAATACCTGTTATTTGTTATATCAATTTTTATAACTGTTTCCTGCGATAAAGGATATGAGCCTCCTCCGCACAATTTGTTTGAAGACCAGACAGCAGGTTTTGGAGGTTGCAAGAGAAACTGTAGGTGAAAGAGTATCCTTTTCTGCTTCCGGTTACTTCGAATCTGATAGTGTGAAATCAATTTGTGCCGGAGTGGAAGAAACAAGTAATAATCAATTTGGAATAAAATTCAGTTTGGTTAGCTGGAATGAGGGTGAATTCGTTCATCAATTATACATCCGGTTTGCTGGATGGTTCATTTGATGGATGCATTGTTGATAAGATAAAGTTTTCTGAGATTCCGAACGAATTAATTTATTATAATTCCAAATCATATTTTATGGGTTCGGGTGGAGGAGAAGTTTTTTTACATGTAGTAGATTTAAATAAGCGAAAAGTATATTCTGCACATCTTACTACTGCTGCACGCGGTCCTGCTACTCTGGAGTTATCAGACAATATTGATATCCCGATGCTGCGAACCTTTTTTGTTAGTTACTTTAGAAGAGATTATCCCTCACTCAAAGTTATTGAATCCGGAAATATTTAGTGAAGTGGCAAATTACATTTCTAAAACAAACTTCTGCCGGCAACTATTATATTATTATAGTGTGCCGCCAATTTATTATTTATCTTTGTGCAATAATAATTAAGTAGCTGTAGTAAAAAGAATATTTATAGATGATCTTAAAGTTTTTAACTGTTTCTTTTTTTATTGCCGCACTGGTGTTTCCATGCAGCATTATTTGCACAGCAGCAGGAAGATTTTGAGCTGTCATCAATAAATTTTGAAGGAAATGAAGAATTTCCTGATTCCGAATTAGAAAGCGTTCTGCAAAGTAAAGAAACTCCCTGGTGGTTCTGGAAATTCCTTAATTCATTTAGTGGTTTAGGTTCGCCGCCGGAGTATTATGATACAACCTCAATCCCTCTTGATATGATATCTCTAAAATCTTACTATGCTGTAAACGGTTTTTTCCTGGCGGAAATATTATACAACTACAAAATTGATACATCTGCTCGTGATGCAGAATTAAAATACTATATTCAAGAAGGAACTCCGTTTACATATGGAGATAACAAGGTTTATCGGACTGGAAACTCTTGATGAAAATTTGTTATCACAGGTAAGCCCCTTACTTTATCCCCCCAGGATGCAAGATTCAGCCAGGAAGACCTCAATACAAGATTTGAATCAATTGTAGATTATCTTAAAAACTTTGGCTATATGCTTGTTGAGTTTGATAGTACTGTTATAAGTATTGATACGGTTAATTTTAAAACCAGTATGAGCACTTACATCACTCTTGGCAATCGATATCTTTACAGCGATGTGAATAATTGAAAAGGAAGGGGAAGGGAAAGATCTTGTTAGTGATGATATGATTAGATATGTAACCAATATTAATGTTGGTGATGTTTATAGTGTGGAAAATATTGCTAAAAGCCGTTTAAGACTTGCAAGAACAGGACTCTTCAATTCGATAAATCTTAGAGGAGTTGTTGAGGATACTATAAAGAATTTTGTGCCTTTATTAATAACCGGTAATATCGGTCCGCTTAATGAACTTTCGCCTGAAGTATTTGCAGATAACGAGCTTAACACTTTCAACCTTGGTGTCGGTGCCAGCTACATTCGTAAGAATTTTTTAGGTGATGCCAGGAAACTTACTTTAAGGGCAAGGTTCAGAGTTACTGATATATCAAATATCAGTTTTTCTTCGGATACATTTGATAAAACTTTCCAATCGGAAATTGATCTCTCGCTGTTGCTGGAACAGCCATTCCTTTTCATCAGGAGTATTTCAGGAAGATTGGAAGGATATTTAAAATCCTACAATATTTCTTCAGTGGATTACAGAAATATAGGCAGCGTATTAACCTTAACAGTGGATATGCCCACATATACATTTATCAATGTTCTTAATCCTTATTTTAGACTTGATCAACTTACATGGAAACTGCCTGATTTACCCTTTAATATTGGAGAGATTTAGATACTGTGGCTGCAGATGCCCGAACATTCACAACTTCGCTTGGTACAGAAATTGGCTCCAGCACTACTAATGATCTGTTTTATCCTACAAACGGCAGGATAATATCACTAATCAGTGAAATTGCTTCATCGGATGTTGTATGGGAGTTTCGTGAACCTAATACAAACAATCTTCATTGAAACCACCAATGACCTGGGATATTACTACAAACTGCAACTATCTTTAGGACTATTTTTGCCTGTCTCCAAGGATAAATTTACTGTTCTTGGTATAAAAGCAAAAACAGGTTATATACAGATGATAAAAGGCGGACCGGAATTGATTTCACCCAGCCAAACATTTTTTGCCGGTGGCAGCAACTCAGTTAGGGGATGGCGTGCACGGGAACTTATTCCTTCAGACAAATTTCGTACATAGGCGCACCAGGTTTGACTAATGACTTTAGAATACGTGGAGGAACTTTTTTGATTGAGGGCAGCTTTGAGTACAGAAGAAAATTTGAGAAGGAATATGGCTTTGCTGTCTTTATGGATTACGGAAATTCTTGGAATGGTTATAATAAAGTACGATGGGATCAGTTAGCAGTTGCTGTTGGAACAGGTATCAGGTATTATTCACCAATTGCTCCTTTCAGGTTAGATATTGGGTTTAAATTTTACGATCCGGCTGATAAGAAATTCATTTTTGAAAAATCTGTTTTCAAATCGATGCAAATTCATTTTGGCATTGGAGAAGCATTTTAAAAAGCACTTACTTTATTCCAATCTTAACCATCCATCCTTGCAGGCATCAGTTTTTATTGATAGAGAGCATTAATATCTTTATTTTTGTGCCTCTTTTTAAAATAGGTTCCTTATGATTCAGAGTATGACCGGTTACGGCAAAGGAAGCATTGTAACCAGTAAAATTTCCATAGAAGCTGAAGTTAAAAGCGTAAACAGCCGCTATCTTGAAGTGTTTATAAAACTACCTCAATTTCTTTCTCATAGAGAATATGAATTAAGGGAATTAATTAAAGATAAGATTAAACGCGGTAAAATAAATATTACTATACAGATAAAAAGAGATGCAACGTTAAACGGCATCTCGGCTTTTGATGAAGAAAAACTTAAAAGTTACCTTAAAGTTTTAAAACAGATTAAAAAAACTGCAAATCTTTCTGAAGAGATTAAATTAGAACATCTTCTTAACAATAAAGAGTTTATTGCTATCTTCAGATTATGATTTAAGCGAAGCAGAATTCAACAAAGTAAAGAAGACTGTAAATACTGCTCTTGAAAAACCTGCAAATTAATGAAGAAGAATGAAGGGCGTGAATTAGCTAAAGATCTTACAAAAAGAATACGCTTCATTGAAAAAAATGTTAATGATATTGGTAAAGAGTATAAAAAAAGTATAAATGACTATTATGGAAAATTAACAGCGAGGATTACCGAATTATTAACCGACAGTAAAATAAGTGAAGAAAGACTTAATTTAGAGTTAGCGCTTATTGCCGATAAAGCAGATATTACCGAGGAAAGCGTAAGGTTAAAAAGTCATCTTAAATTTTTTCTTAGAGTGTATCAGAAAGGAAACTGAGCCGGGCAGAAAGTTAAATTTTTTATGCCAGGAAATGAACAGGGAAGCTAACACAATTTCCTCTAAATCTATCTCAACATCAATTACACATAAAGTTGTGCTTATTAAGGAAGAGATTGAGAAGATCCGAGAACAGATTCAAAATATTGAGTGATAATTGCAAACTGGAAAAGGAGAGATAATAGTTGTTTCTGCTCCAAGCGGGGCTGGAAAAACTTCCATTGTAAAACAAATTTTAAAACAATATCCTGAAATTGTCTTTTCCGTTTCTGCAACTACAAGACCTAAAAGAGCTGTAGAGAATGATGGGGTTGAATATTATTTCATCACCGAAAATGAGTTTATTGAAAAAATTGAAAATGATGAATTTGTTGAATGGGAAAAATTTTACGATTACTATTACGGAACATTCAAAAAGACGATTGATAATTGTATTAACGAAAAAAAAACAATACTTTTAGAGCTCGATGTTAAAGGTTCCCTTGCATTAAAAACCATTTACCCGGAGGCACATCTTATTTATATTATGCCTCCAAGTTATGAAGAACTGATAAAAAGATTAAAAGGAAGACAAACTGAGAACAGCGAGGACTTTAAAAAAAGAGTTGAGAGAGCAAAAATGGAATTGAGTCTTAAGGATCAATTTGACTATATTATAGAGAACAAAGATTTAGAAATAGCAATTAAAGAAACATCGGATTTAATAAGAAAAATAACCAAACAGGAGAATTGAATAATGCAGATCGAACCAATTGATTTAAGATCTTTTGATGAAAGAGCTGATAATATTTACGAAGCAATTATTGTAAGTGCAAAAAGAGCACGCCAGATAAATGATGAAAATAAAATTGAATTTAATGCTCTTCTCAGTACTATTCCAACTGTAGTAAGCGAAGACGAAAACGAAGATATTGAGAATCCTGCACAGTTAAAAATTGCACTTGATATGGAAGCAAGAGAAAAACCTCAAGTCCAATCAATTAAAGAATTTTTAAATGGAGACATTGATTACGAGTATAAAGATTAATACTTAAACATTTTTGTTTTAATTTTTTTATAATCCGGCTAAATGCCGGATTTATTTTTTAAAAATATCCATTATTGCTTTATGCAAAAAGATCCTCTCTCTGGTAAGAAAATTTTACTCGGAATAACCGGCTGCATTGCTGCTTATAAAGCATGTTATATTATCCGGGATTTAAAGAACACGGGGCGCAGAAGTAAAAGTAGTGATGACATCTCTCTGCAACTGAATTTATAACCCCTCTTACTCTTGCTTCACTTTCCGGTAACGATGTGATTGTTCACACATTTCCCCCATCAAGTAAAACTGGTACAGCACTTATCCACGTGGCATATCGATTATGCTTTGTGGGCAGATCTTATGGTCATTGCACCTGCAACTGTAAATACAATTGCTAAAATTTCACATGGATTTGCTGATAATGCTTTAACAACTTTGGTGACTGCTTTAAGATCACCATTAATTATTGCACCGGCTGCCGATGTTGATATGTACAAAAATAAAATCACGCAGGAAAACATTAAACGAATTGAATCTTCTGGGTACTATATCATTTATGCTGAAGAAGGAGAATTAGCAAGCGGTTTAGTTGGAGAAGGACGGCTTGCTGATACAAACAAAATTATCGATTCAGTTGAACTTATTCTATCGGGTTATTCAAAAGATCTTATCGGTAAAAAGATTCTTATTTCTGCTGGACCAACTTATGAAGATATTGATCCTGTAAGATATTTGGGTAATCGTTCATCAGGAAAGATGGGATTTGCTCTTGCAAAAGCAGCTTTTTTAAGAGGTGCAGATGTTACAGTTATTTCAGGTCCTTCTAACGAAATTCCTTATCCTGAAATAAATCTTATAAAAGTGAGATCAGCACAAAAAATGTTTACTGCAGTAAAGAAAGAGCTGCAGAAAAATGATATATTGATAATGGCTGCAGCTGTTGCGGATTACAAACCGGCAAGTTTCAAATAAAAAAATTAAGAAGAGTGATAAGCTCCCTATTCTCAAACTTGTTGAAACTACAGATATTTTATCAGGCTTAAATTCAAACGGGAAAACTGTTGTTGGTTTTGCGTTGGAAACAGATTACGAATTAGTTAATGCGAAGAAAAAATTGAAAGAGAAAAACCTGGATATGATTATTCTTAATTCCTTAAAAGAAAAGGGAACCGGCTTTGAGGGTGATACAAACAAGGTTACTATCCTAAGGAAAGAAGGAAAAGCGGTAAAACTTCCTCTTCAATCAAAGTTCCAGGTTGCAAACAAAATTCTTTCAGAGATAATTAAGATTTAATAATAATCATTTAGAAGCTATCTCTAAAGTAGTTCTGTCATCACGAGCGTAGCGAAGTGATCTCGTTTTAAGCAAAATAAAAGATTGCTTCGTCACAAAGTTCCTCGCAATGACAGCTGCTTTGCTTTTAAGAAGACCTCATTGTGAGAAAAACTTTAGCGGTTTTATTATTGTATAACAAATGAACAATCCACAAAAAAAACAAATTATAGAAGCACTTAAAGACCAGAAAGATATTTTTGGCGATGAGTTATTAATGACCAAATCAAAAAAACCTGAAGCTCCAACTAAAAGCAAAAAAGTAAAAGTAATTGAGCAGGAAATATTTCCGGTTGAAAAGGAATCGTGGGAATCTGCCGTAACACTTAAAGACCTGGAAGCACAAATAAACAACTGCACAAATTGTGTTCTGCATAAAGGAAGGAACAAGTTTGTTTTTGGCAGCGGAAATCCTAATGCTGATGTAATGGTTGTAGGCGAAGGACCTGGAGCGGAAGAGGATAAACAGGGTTTACCTTTTGTTGGCAGAGCGGGAAAGCTCCTTACAGATATTCTCAAAGCAATCGATTTCAGCAGAGATGATGTTTACATTGCAAACATTGTAAAATGCCGTCCGCCTGATAACAGAACGCCTTTACCCGATGAAATGGAAACTTGCCTTCCGTATTTAAAAAAACAAATTGAGTTAATTCAACCTAAGTTAATTTTATGTTTGGGATTAACTGCTGCAAAAGGATTGTTGAAGAAAAAAGAATCGCTTACAAGTATGAGGGGAAAAGTATTTGAATTTGAAAATGCAAAAGTAATGATAACGTATCATCCTGCGGCGCTTTTAAGAAACCCAAACTGGAAACGTCCTTGCTGGGAAGACTTGCAGAACTTCAGGAAATTGTATGATGAGATAGTGAATCCATAACGGAAATTTCTTTTACTCCCCCCTTAATTCCTAAATTAAATTTTAATAAAGCTGAATACCTGTAAACTTTGTTAAAAAATGCCCGTTACTTTTTTATAAAGTATTCTCCATCCCAATCTACTAAGTACGTGTTAGCTGTAATATACATTCCTTTAAATTTACCGCTTCCTTGAATATTTTCAAATTTACCCGTCCCGCTTATATAGGTGAAAGTTCCTTCCATTGTTGTTTTGGGTATATCGCCGGATAAAACAGTAGTTACTTTCCCTTCCCATTTGGCAACCGTAGTACTCCCATCTTTGTTCAAAATTATGTAACCCTGGTTAGATCCATTCCCTTTTACCAGGTTGCTAAAATTATTATTAACAACTAAAGCACCATCCATGATACTATTTTTACCGGTGCTGGTATTTATCCCCTCAGATTTACTGATGTGAAAAATGTGACCCTCTGTATCGCCAACATCAAAATCATATTTTTCGGTAACAGTAGCAGAAATTTTTCCTGCAATTTTTACTTTTTCTTGTGCCATTGAGAGTACGGTACCAAGAATAAAGAACAAAACGAGAATCAATAAAAATGTTATTGATTTTATTGAGTTATTTATCTGCATAACTTCCTCCTCCTTTATATTTACAAGTATTCAGCTTGGTTTTTATCTTCTTATGAAAAAGACATTTCACTTATTACTGTAGTTAGTAGGATTATTGATTTCAGTTATAATTTCAGTCAGCAGAGAGGAATAACATTCAGTCAACAAATTTAACTTAAACTTATTTTTTGCAATACTCAATTAACAATTGGCAAGTATATACGGATGGAGTGCATTGTGTTTCTACATAATTGCCAAACTGCAATTCATCCACTAATTTTTTCATTGAAGTGAATATGGTTATTAATGAAATTGTCACTAGAAAATTGATTGATATTTGATTATTTTTTTTAAAATCAGAAACTTAATAAGGTTGCAAGAAAATAAGTTTATTCAAGAATACAAAGTTGAAAAAATATTGGTTCGTAAAAGATAGGTAACGATATGAAAAAAATAATAACTGCTGCTCTTCTTATATTAACAATAAATGTTATATCCTGTTCTTCAGGAGGAGATATCTATAAGTGATGGTACAATTTCTGGATATGATACAAGGGAATGTTCTTGTTGCGGTGGTTTCTTCATAGAGATAGAAAATGTAACTTATAGATTTTATGATGTGCCGGCGAATAGTAATCTGAATCTGGAAAATCCTTCCTTTCCAATTTATGTTAAATTAGACTGGACTAAAGATGTGAACGCCTGCTTAGGTGATGAGATTATAGTACTTAGAATAGAAGAACGGTAGAATTTTAATATTGCATATAACCAATATCCTAATTCGATAAAAACTTAAGGGAACGCATTAGTGTTCCCTTTTTTATTTAATCTCAACTCTATTAGAGTTTTGTCCACAAAACTTGTCAAACAGCAATTGAACCTCTTCTTAAACTTTCCTATGTTTAATGTGATTCAATAGCATTTCACCGAACAATTAAATTAATCCGGTGGGGAATTTTTGCAGTATAGGTAATAGTTATATTAATCAAATCTAGAAAGGTCTCTCAATGAGAAATTTTTTTTTACTTCTGTTATTACTTCCTGTCTTAACAGTATTCTTATCAAGTTGTGCAACAGGCGGATCATTTTTAGCTAATAACGCTACTAACGTAGAATTATCTGAATCCAATTTCAAATTTGTTGCCAGAAATCTTGGAGGATATTCAAAAGCAGAATATATAATTGGAATTAGTTATTCAAGTGGTTTTACTGCTAATACATTAGCTTTTGTAAGAACGGGTGGATCAGCAAAATTATATGATGATGCAATTAAAAATCTTTGGGATAATTTTAGAAAGGATTACGGTGATACGGAGGAAAAAACCTGTTGTTGGCAAACGTACGATATGATACTGATATATTGAATCTTCTCCTATATACCCAAACAGAATTATTTATTCACGCTGATGTAATAGAATTTGATGAATAAGCTTTGGTTTAGTAAGTATTATAGTAAGTAATGTTACCTAACAGGCGAATTTAATTTTAGATTTTTTTAGTTCATTTTAATCTCAAAAATCTATAAACACACTTTACTTTGGCGAGAGTTTTAACTTACTAATGGATAACATTCTGCAAGTTTGCAGTATTAGTAATTCTTATGTTATAAAATTAATTTGAAGGAAATTATGAAAATTTTAATAATAATTTTTGTTACATTTTTATTTTTATCATGCAACCAAAATGAGAAAAAGAAGAAAGAGACATTGTGAAAATTGGTTCTGGTACTATCACAACTATAGCTGATGGATTTGATGTAAAAAGAGTTAATCTGTGGAATTCGATTTCATCGGGAAGAAAAGTAGTGGGATATATGACAAATGGTGAAGAAGTAATTGTACTGATGGATGAAGAACCGTATTTTTTAGTTGAATCTGCTAATGGTGATGGTAGAAAAGGTTACTGTATGAAAGGTTTTGTAGTATTAAAAAAATAACTTAATAGTTGATTGATTCTTTCATCTACATTTCCGAACTTCCGAGTGTAGATTATAAGCACTAAACTTAATCCCGCTTCTGCGGGATATTTTTTCAGTAGTAGGCAACTAAATTCACTTCAATGGCAAGAACTAGAAAACCAAATAACGGTGTCGATCAAATAATCCCTGCAGATGTAAAACCACCATCTGAACCGGAAATTGAAGCATCTGTGCTCGGCGCAATGTTGATTGAGAAAGAAGCCGTACCAAAAGCATTAGAATTGCTTTCAGCTGACAGCTTTTATCTTAAATCGCACAAATTAATTTATGATGCGATGACTTCGCTCTTTGATGCCGGTGAACCGATTGATACAGTTACAGTTTACGAAGAGCTGAAGAAACGGGATCAGCTCGATGAAGTCGGTGGAGCAGTTTACCTTAGCAAACTTTCGCAGAATATTACTTCCGCTGCCAATATTGAGTACCACTCAAAAATAATTATTGAAAAACAGATACTTCGCGGGTTAATTACCAGCGCTCATGAAATTGCTCGCTCTGCTTACGCAGGCGCCGATGATGCTTTTGATATTCTCGATAACGCAGAACGGAAAATATTTGAAATTACTGAATCTCATCTTTCAAAATCTTACCAGGGAATGGACAGGGCAGTGCGCGATGCAATGGAATATATTGAAACAATTCATTCCTCCACTCATCAAAAGTTTTCTGTTCCCACAGGTTTTTATGAACTCGATGAATTGCTGGGAGGATTTCAAAAATCTGATCTTATTGTTCTTGCAGCAAGACCTTCGATGGGAAAGACTGCACTTGCTTTAACCTTAGCACGTAATGCTGCTATAGATCATAAAATTCCGGTTGGAATTTTTAGCCTGGAAATGGCAACAATGCAGCTTATCATAAGAATGATATGTTCTGAAGCAAGAATAAATGCACACCTTGTAAGAACAGGTAAACTACCGCATTCCGATGGTTCAAAGCTTAGTAAAACTGTGCATAAACTTACTGATGCCCCGGTTTATGTTGATGATTCACCTGCTCAGTCGGTGCTTGAAATAAGGGCAAAAGCAAGGCGGCTTAAAGCCGAAAAAAATGTTGGAATGATAATAATAGATTACCTTCAATTAATGTCGGGACCACAAAGAACTGAAAGCCGCGAGAGGGAAATTTCACACATTTCAAGATCACTTAAATCTTTAGCCAAAGAATTAAATATACCTGTAATTGCACTAAGCCAGTTAAACAGGGCTGTGGAAACAAGAACTGATAAAAGACCTCAGCTTTCCGATTTAAGAGAATCCGGTTCGATTGAACAGGATGCAGATGTGGTGATATTTTTAAACCGTCCTGAATATTATGGAATTGAAAAAGATGAACATGGTGAATCGACAGCAGGTGTTACTGAAGTAATTGTTGGAAAACAACGTAATGGTCCCACCGGAATGATTAAACTCGCCTTTATTAAAGAATATGCCCGCTTCGAAAATCTTGCAACCAGCAGGCAGATTGAAGAATACGCTGCGATGCCTGAAGATGAAGACATTATCTGACAAGATGAAAGATAAAAGTAAAAGGATAAAAGTTAGTTTTTTTCATTCTTATACTTTACTCTTTACTACTTTACTCTTTACTCTTTAGCGCTACAGGATGCGCGCAGGAATCTGAGGATGTTAGTGTTCAAATCTGTAATTCCAAATTCAAACTTGCTGTTGATGAAAAACTTTCTGACAAACCAATAAATGAAGTGATAATTGAAATTGGTAAAAGTTTTATTGGAACTGATTACGCAGCGCACACTCTTGAAGTTAATGATAAAGAAAAGTTGGTTAGTAAATTTATCAGCACTTGATTGCAATACTTTTGTTGAAAATGTTTTAGCATTAAGCAGGTGTATTAAACAAAGCAAAACTTCTTTTGAGAATTTTAAAGATGAACTAACTTTAATCCGTTACAGGGATGGTAAGATTGATCAATATCCATCACGTTTACATTATTTTACCGATTGGATTTTTAACAATGAAGAGAAGGATATTGTAAAAAATATTACTGAAGAAATTGGCGGCGAAAAATTAGAAATGAATTTGAGTTTTATGTCTTCCCATCCTGAATATTACAAACATTTAAAAGCCCAATCGGATGTTTATTCCTATCATAAAAAAACAGGAAGAAGAAATAAACAAACGGGAACATTTTTTCATCCCGCAAGAAAAAATTGCAGAGCTTGAGCCGAAAATTGAAAACGGCGATCTGCTTGCCTTTACATCAACAATAAAAGGGTTGGATGTAAATCATGTTGGAATTGCTAGTAAGAATGGATGATGATAGAATTCATGTTTTGCATTCACCAAACGTTGGTTACAAAGTGCAAATAAGCGAGTTGCCTTTAGCAGAGTATGTAAATAAAATTGAAAAAGATTCCGGGGTAATTGTTGCAAGAGTTTTAGAACCAATTAAATAGGAAGTATCTTTTATTTTATCAGCCTTTGCATAATTATTAATTCTCCCCAAAATTTTCTGCTTATATACTGATAAATGCCCTATAGAATGATTAAGTAATAAATATCTTTGTAGAAGATGTTACTTAAATTATTCAATTACCTGTTTCTTTGCATTTCCTGAATGGCTTTGCTAAATTTATAAATTATCAAAGAGAAATTTATATGCGATTTAGAATTACACTACTTTTTGTTTTATTTTTGTCAATAACAATCTATTCACAACAGAATAAATATTTTGATGCTCCATTTGGCGGCGGCATAGGTTATGTGCCCGGCTGGTATATGCCGAATATTGATCCTGTTAATTTTGAAATGAATAAAATTGGTATGCCTGAACTATCAATAAGCGGTTTCTTATTCTTCGGGTATCGGTGGATTTATCTATATCGGTTTTGTAAAGCATCTTAGAGTTGGAGGAATGGGTTTTAGCGGATCAACATCTTCCACACAAACTATTGGTTTAGTTAATAGGGAGGTAGTTGTATAAACTTGGCGGCGGGGGATTAACAATTGAGTACACCATCCCAATTGTTAAAGACTTTGGTGTTTCTGTTGGTGCAACTCGTTGGCGCAGGAACGATGACAAGTAAATATTGTTCAGCAGTAGCGGCGATTTTAATTGGGTGAATATCTGGGATGAACTCGGGAAAGCGGAAGCAAGCAGTGTAAACACTGTTATGAATAATAGCTTCTGGATGCTTACTCCAACATTAAATTTAGATTGGCCAATTTACAGTTTTGTTGTACTGCGGCTTGGTGTTGGTTATCAAATTACATTTGGTGATGAATGGACGGCAGATAATGATCAGCCGCTTCAAGGTGTACCTTCTGATCTAAACGGGAACGCATTCTTTATTCAATCTGGTATATTTATAGGATTCTTTTCCTTTTAATTTTCATATGCAAAATATTCTTTTAACAGGCGGCGCAGGATTTATAGGGAGTAATTTTATCAATTATATCCTTGATGAACACAGCGATTATAATATAGTAAATCTCGATAAACTTACTTACGCGGGCAACCTTGAAAATCTTGTAACATCAGAAGAAAAAAAGAATTACCAGTTTCGTAAAAGGAGATATAACTAATGCTGAGCTAGTAAATTCTCTTTTCCAGAAGTATGATATTAATTATGTTATAAATTTTGCTGCTGAATCTCATGTTGATAGAAGCATTCTTGGTTCCGAAATTTTTTTCAGATCTAATGTGTTGGGTACAAATGTTTTACTGGAAGCTGCGCGTAAGTTTAGTATAGAAAAGTTTGTGCAGATTTCCACCGATGAGGTTTACGGAAGCTTGGGTGAGAAAGGATTGTTTACCGAAGAAACACCACTTCATCCAAACAGTCCTTACTCAGCAAGCAAAGCATCAGCTGATATGATGGCAATGGCGTTTTATCATACTTACGGTTTGCCTGTTGTTATAACAAGATGTTCAAATAATTACGGACCTTTCCAATTTCCCGAAAAACTGATTCCATTGATGATCATCAATTCTCTAAATGGGAAAAAACTTCCTGTTTACGGAGATGGAATGAATATAAGGGATTGGATATACGTTATAGATCATAACAAAGCAATTGAGCTGGTTTTTGAGAAAGGTAAGTCAGGTGAAGTTTATAATATTGGTGCAAGTACAGAAATGCCTAACATCGAAATTGTTAAACTCATATTAAAAAAGTTAGGTAAATCGGAAGAAATGATTGAGTTTGTAAAAGATAGACTTGGTCACGATAGAAGATATGCAATCGATTCTTCAAAAATTAAAAATGAACTTGGATGGGAACCGCTTTTCTCCTTCGAGGAAGCAATTTCTAAAACTATAGAATGGTATATTGATAATAAAAACTGGTGGTCAAGAATTATTTCGGGCGATTACCAGGATTATTATGAAACTCAGTATAATCAGCAGTAAATTTATAATTGTGTTCCATAAAAATAACGGATTTTAGTTAGATGATAAAGAAACTACTATTATTATTATTAGTCTGTACAAGCATTGCAACTTCACAGATTCTAAATGACAATCTTCAAAACAATTCTTTACTTAGTAACGCAACCATAAGTGTTACGGTTGGCGGAACATTTCCATTTAAAGGTACTTTCCCAGCGATGATGACTGAAAGAATTGATGAATTTATTACCCGCTTATACAACGAAGCAGTTGATCTTACTCTTAGAACCACAAATGATCCTGAGCTTTATAGAAAAGCGAAAGAGCAGGTTGGGCATTTTTCATTAAGAGGGATAAGGTTAAAGCGAATAACCGGTGAAGAAACAATAATTGATTTACAAAAATTTAGATTGAACGGGAACTTTGAAAATAATCCTTACCTGAAAAATGATGATGTAATAATCTTCCCTCCTTATGATATCTCAACAAATTTTATATCTGTATCGGGTGTCGTTCATTCACCAGGTAGTTTTTATTATGTAGAAGGCGACCGTCTGAGTGATATGCTGGAACTTGCAGGCGGTACTAATCCGGCATACGAAAATATTGACAGCGTTGAAATTATGAGGTTATCATACAATGGTTTAAAGCAAACATCTTTTAAGGTAGGCATTAATGATGATATCGTTTTACAAAGAGGCGACCAGCTTAGAATTAAAGCATTGGAAACACATAAACGAAATTTCCAGGCGCTTATTCTTGGAGAGGTGAATTCACCCGGTAATATTCCTATAACAAAAAATAATACGCGCATTTATGATGTTATCCAGGCGGCGGGTGGATTTACAGACCGGGCATCTTTAAGAAGAGCCAAGTTATATACGGGTAACAGGTTAGCTATGTTTCTGGAAAAACAGTATGGAATAAATCTTGCTGAACAACCGGATTTTGAAAACGTACATTTCAGGAATACAATTGTAAATCTTGAAGCGATGTTGATGTTCAGGATGTCTAATGTTTACCCGGAAGATTCTACCTACTTCTTTTTGGAAAACCAGTTAAGAGTTTTAACAGAAGGAAGCTCACTAGATTTTACAAAAATAAACGACCCCGAATCTGATATTGCTAACTACATTGTGCAAAGCGGGGATGTAATTATAATTCCTGAAATTAAGAATTCAGTTTACGTCTTTGGTCAGGTTGCCCGTCCCGGTCATGTTAATTTTGTTGAAGGAAAGAATTACGAATATTATCTAAACGAAGCTGGGGGAATGGGAGAATTGGCAGAGGAGGACGATTTAATGGTGATTAAAGGAGGATCGAGAACCTGGATATCTCCACTTGTAAATGAAGTTAGAATAGAAGAAGGGGATTATGTATATGTGC
>CAVXUA010000008.1:322500-527886 GCA_963764825.1 uncultured Ignavibacteriales bacterium
AATACCCGTGGATTTCCGAATGGGGCAACCCATCCCAAGTAATGTTGGGATATCCACAACTGAATTCATAGGTTGTGTGAAAACAACTCAGCGAACTGAAACATCTAAGTAGCTGAAGGAAAAGAAAACAATAGTGATTTCCTGAGTAGTGGCGAGCGAAAGGGAAATAGCCTAAACCGTCTAACGTGTTAAAGGAAGTAACCGTTGCGTTAGCGGGGTCGTGGGACATATTTTGACTGAATTACTAATAAGTCAAAGAGTAAAAAATCATTTTGTTAGCTGAATGTTCTGGAAAGTTCAACCATAGAGGGTGAAAGTCCTGTAAGCGAAAACATTATGACTCTTTTAATATGTTCCCAAGTACCACGAAGTAAGTGGAATTTTGTGGGAATTTGCCAGAACCATCTGGTAAGGCTAAATACTCTCCCGTAACCGATAGTGAATAAGTACCGTGAGGGAAAGGTGAAAAGTACTCCTTATAGGAGAGTGAAATAGTACCTGAAACCGTGTGCTTACAAGCAGTAGGAGTCTCGATTTATCGGGATGACTGCGTGCCTTTTGGATAATGAGCCAACGAGTTACTCGTATGTTGCAAGGTTAATCCCTTAAGCGGAGAAGCCGTAGCGAAAGCAAGTCTTAATCGGGCGATTGAAGTAACATGCGGTAGACGCGAAACCGGGTGAGCTACCCTTGTCCAGGATGAAGTGAGGGTAAAACCTCATGGAGGTCCGAACCAGTGTGGGTTGAAAACCGCTTGGATGAGGTGAGGGTAGGGGTGAAAGGCCAATCAAACCCGGAAATAGCTCGTATTCCTCGAAATAGCTTTAGGGCTAGCCTCGAGTTAAAGTGTAACGGAGGTAGAGCACTGATTGGGCTAGGGCTGTCACAACGGTACCAAACCCAGACAAACTCCGAATTCCGTATACATGTTTCTCGGGAGTCAGGCAGTGAGGGATAAGCTTCATTGCCGAGAGGGGAACAACCCAGACCACCAACTAAGGTCCCCAAATGGTAGTTAACAGAGAAAGGATGTTAAGTTGCTCTGACAACTAGGATGTTGGCTTAGAAGCAGCCATTCATTTAAAGAGTGCGTAATAGCTCACTAGTCAAGCGACTTGGCGTCGACAATACTCGGGACTTAAACTACCTACCGAAGTTGTGGGATTCTGACTTGTCAGGATCGGTAGAGGAACATTCTATATGCGCTGAAGGCAAACTGCGAGGTTTTCTGGAGCGTATAGAAAAGCAAATGTTGGCATAAGTAACGATAAACCAGATGAGAAATCTGGTCACCGAAAGTCTAAGGTTTCCTGAGCAATGCTAATCATCTCAGGGTTAGTCGGTCCCTAAGCCGAGGCCGAAAGGCGTAGGCGATGGATAACAGGTTAATATTCCTGTACCTGGTAAATTTTGTTCAACCGCAAGGAGGGACGCAGGAGTGAAGATCAGCCACCTGTTGGATTAGGTGGTCTAAGCAAGTAGGCCGAAAGTGTAGGCAAATCCGCACTTTCTTAAAGCCGAGATGCGAACGGGAGTCCGTAGGACATAAACTGATCGTAATCATACTGCCAAGAAAATCTTCGTGCGGGAGAAATTTATTAGACCGTACCGCAAACCGACACAGGTAGACAGGATGAGTATTCTAAGGTGCTCGAGTGAGCCGTGGTTAAGGAACTCGGCAAATTCACCCCGTAACTTCGGGAGAAGGGGTGCCCCCGGTAGGTGAGACTCTTCGCGAGTTTAGCTGAAAGGGGCCGCAGTGAAAAGGCCCAGGCGACTGTTTAACAAAAACACATGTCTCTGCGAAGTCAATTAAGACGATGTATAGGGACTGACACCTGCCCGGTGCTGGAAGGTTAAGAGGAGAGGTTATCCCTTCGGGGAGAAGCTTTGAATCGAAGCCCCAGTAAACGGCGGCCGTAACTATAACGGTCCTAAGGTAGCGAAATTCCTTGTCGGGTAAGTTCCGACCTGCACGAATGGTGCAACGATCTGGGCACTGTCTCAACCACGGGCTCGGTGAAATTGTGGTACCGGTGAAGACGCCGGTTACCCGCATACGGACGGAAAGACCCCGTGAACCTTTACTGCACCCTAACATTGGGTTCGGGTATAGCATGTGTAGGATAGGTGGGAGGCTTTGAAGCCGGGACGCTAGTTTCGGTGGAGCCAATGGTGAAATACCACCCTTGTTCTATTTGGATTCTAACCGCGGTCCTTGAATCAGGATCCGGAACAGTGTTAGGCGGGTAGTTTGACTGGGGCGGTCGCCTCCAAAATTGTAACGGAGGCTCTCAAAGGTTCCCTCAGCATGGTTGGTAATCATGCGTCGAGTGTAAAGGCACAAGGGAGCTTGACTGCGAGACATACAGGTCGAGCAGGTGCGAAAGCAGGACTTAGTGATCCGACGGTCGCGAATGGAAGTGCCGTCGCTCAAAGGATAAAAGGTACTCCGGGGATAACAGGCTGATCTTGCCCAAGAGTTCACATCGACGGCAAGGTTTGGCACCTCGATGTCGGCTCATCGCATCCTGGGGCTGAAGAAGGTCCCAAGGGTTTGGCTGTTCGCCAATTAAAGCGGTACGTGAGCTGGGTTCAGAACGTCGTGAGACAGTTCGGTCCCTATCCTATGCGGGCGCAGGATACTTGAGAAGGGTCGCTCCTAGTACGAGAGGACCGGAGTGAACGAACCTCTAGTGTACCAGTTGTCGCGCCAGCGGCATCGCTGGGTAGCTACGTTCGGTTGTGATAAGCGCTGAAAGCATCTAAGCACGAAGCACACTTCAAGATAATGTATCCCTCCCGACGCAAGTCGGGACTAAAGACTCCTCGGAGATGACGAGGTTGATAGGCTGCAGGTGTAAGTACAGTAATGTATTCAGCTGAGCAGTACTAATAAGTCGTGCGACTTAACCATTAAATTTTTATCCACAGATTTGTTTTCTTAGTAATATATGGCTCTGCTCTTTCATCTTTCATTTATTTTTCTGAATTTTTAATTTTGGTGACTATAGCCAGGGTGTTACACCTCTTCCCATTTCGAACAGAGAAGTTAAGACCCTGAACGCCGATGGTACTGCTCGGGCAGCTGGGTGGGAGAGTAGGTAGTCGCCAATTTTTATTTTAAACCCCGTTCATTTGCTGAGCGGGGTTTTTTTATATCTCTAATTGCTTCTCTTTCTTCTCAATCTAAAGGCATATGATTAATAATTATGCAATTGCTTAATTGTATACACTTGTCCGAATTCAGTTCTTTTTGCCAAACTATTTGTCCTGTTAATTGTTCTATTCGGACAAAAAACTCTTCTATAACTAAATCATTATTATTATCTTTTCGCCTAATATTTTAAAATTATTTAAATTGACGCAGGGTTCTGAATCGTAAAATTTTACTTCAAAGATGAATAGTAATTCAAAAATAGAAACCACTATTAACTGTTACCATTGCGGTGATGTCTGTCCCGATAATTCAATTAAAATTGATGAAAAATATTTTTGCTGTAACGGTTGCAAAACTGTTTACGAAATTCTGGATGATAATAAACTTTGCAACTATTATAATCTTGATACTACACCCGGTATAACGCCTTCATTATTACACAACACCAAGTTTGATTATCTTGATGATCAACAAACAACGAGTCAAATAATAGATTTTACTGAGGGTGATGTTACTAAGGTAACATTTGATATTCCACAAATGCATTGCAGTTCCTGTATCTGGCTGCTAGAAAATCTTTATAAACTAAATAACGCAATTTCCAATTCTCAGGTAGATTTCTTAAAAAAGAAACTAACTGCGACGTTTAACAATAAAAAAATAAGTTTAAAAGAATTAGTTCAACTTCTAACATCGATTGGTTATGAACCGCAGATACTTTTGGATAGAGAAGATGAAGAACCAGAAAAGAAAACAAGAAGTAAACTTTATTATAAGGTTGGTGTAGCTGGTTTTTGCTTTATAAATATTATGATGTTAAGCTTTCCGGAATATCTTGGTATCGATCTTTCGGATGCTTTTCTAAAAAGATTTTTTCTTTATCTGAATTTGGTTCTTTCCCTTCCGGTTTTCTTTTATTCAGCCTGGGAATATTTTGGTTCTGCTATAAAAGGATTGAAAAAAAGGATTGTTAATATTGATTTTCCAATCTCTTTTGGAATATTGGTTTTATTTATAAGAAGTGCCTACGAGGTTTTAAGCGTAACGGGAGTAGGTTATTTCGATTCACTTACCGGATTGGTTTTCTTTCTGCTAATTGGAAAATTGTTCCAGGAAAAAACTTACGGCGCTTTGAACTTTGAACGGAATTATAAATCGTTTTTCCCCTTATCCGTGACAATAAAAAAGGAAGGGAAAGAAATATCAATCCCCGTATCAAAATTAATGGTAGGTAACAGGATACTCGTTAGGCAAAACGAAATAATTCCTGCAGATTCAATTTTATTTAACGGCAACGGAAAAATTGATTATAGTTTTGTGACCGGGGAATCAAAACCGGTTGAAAAAGTATCGGGTGAAATGATTTATGCCGGCGGAAGGCAAATTGGCGGGGCAATTGAACTTGAGGTTATTAAAGAAGTATCACAAAGTTACCTTACACAACTTTGGAACAACGATATTTTTAAGAAAAAATCCGAAAGTGATTTCACGCATTTCTCAAATGTTGTAAGCAAGTATTTTACAGCTGTTATTTTGTTAATTGCATTTGGCGCTACAGCGTTTTGGCTGCCGGTAAGTGCAGGGAAGGCGATAAACGTATTTACAGCAATATTAATTGTTGCGTGTCCTTGTGCACTTGCATTATCAATTCCATTTACCCTTGGTAATACACTTAGAGTTTTTAGTAAGAATAAATTTTTTGTTAAGAATATTTCCGCTCTTGAAGAGATGGGACGGGTTGATACAATAGTTTTTGATAAAACAGGAACTCTTACAAAACCTGGTAAATCCGATTTAACATTTAGTGGCAAAGTGTTAACCCAATTCGAGCAGAAAATTATAAAATCCCTCGCACGCAATTCCGTTCATCCTTTAAGTAAAAAAATCTATTCTTCTTTAGAAGGAGATGAGATTTATCCTGTAACGAAATATTCAGAGACAACTGGAATGGGCTTGGGAGGTATTGTATTCGGACACACTGTAAAAATTGGCTCGAAAAATTTTGTTAGTAATGATGAAGTAAACGATAGAGCACCATCTCTTCAAAAAAACGAAGAAAGCTTTTCCACAAAGGTTTATTTATCTGTTGATGATGATCTGCTCGGTTATTTCGAAATATCTAACTCTTACAGGGAAGGCATGGATGAAATTATTAACACCTTCACTAAGAAATTCAATCTCTCATTGCTTTCCGGAGATAATGAAGGTGAAAAGCAAAATTTATTACGATTTTTTAATGATGAATCTCAACTACTTTTTAATCAATCTCCAGAGGATAAGCTTTATTACATAAAAAATCTTCAATCAAATGGAAGCAAAGTGCTGATGGTTGGTGATGGTTTGAATGATGCCGGCGCCCTTAAACAAAGTGATGTAGGTATTGCAGTTACAGAAGATACAGGCAGTTTTTCTCCGGCAAGTGATGCAATTTTAGATGCTGAAAAATTTAAACATTTACCAAAGTTTATTAGCTTTTCAAAAACAAGCATTAATATAATTTTTATTAGTTTTACAATCTCTTTTTTATACAATTTAATTGGATTAGGATTTGCTGTGCAAGGGATGTTATCCCCAATTGTTGCAGCCATTCTTATGCCACTTAGTTCAATCTCAGTGGTAGTGTTTGCTACTTTATCTACAAATTTATTAGCTCGAAGGAGAGGTTTACTATCAGCGTTATAGTAATACTTATAGCAGTAAGCTTATTTGTTGCACTATCATTTTTAGTTGCTTTTTTATGGGCGGTAAAAAGCGGGCAGTATAAAGATACGTTTACCCCTTCTGTTAGGATGTTGTTTGATAACAACGAAAATAAATCATCAGAAAATGAAAAATAAATTTTAATTCTAATCAGGAGATGCCATTTATGGAGTTGGAAAAATTCAGTTACGATAACGGGATTGTTAGAAAATTTACTTTCGCAACAATACTTTGGGGGGTAGTAGGAATGCTTGTTGGTGTTCTTATTGCAACCCAATTGTTTGCACCCGATCTTAATTTTCAAATTCCTTTTTTAACATTTGGAAGACTTAGACCATTACACACAAATGCCGTAATATTTGCGTTCGTTGGAAATGCAATTTTTACTGGCATTTATTACTCTCTTCAACGTCTGCTTAAAGCAAGAATGTTTAGCGATCTTTTAAGCAACATTCATTTTTGGGGATGGCAATTAATAATTGTTGCTGCAGCAATCACCTTACCGCTTGGTTTAACCACAAGTAAAGAATATGCTGAACTCGAATGGCCTATTGATATTGCAATCACTCTGGTTTGGGTTGTGTTTGGAATTAATATGATTGCAACGATCTTAAAGAGAAGAGAAAAACATATTTACGTCGCCATCTGGTTTTACATTGCAACCTGGGTTACAATTGCGGTTCTCCATATTGTAAATTCCATTGAGATTCCAGTTACTCTATTTAAAAGCTATCCAATTTATGCGGGTGTGCAGGATGCCCTCGTTCAATGGTGGTACGGGCATAACGCAGTTGCTTTCTTTTTAACAACTCCATTTTTAGGATTGATGTATTATTACTTACCCAAAGCTGCAAACAGACCGATTTATTCATATAGATTATCAATCGTGCATTTTTGGTCTTTAATTTTCTTATACATTTGGGCAGGACCTCATCACTTGCTCTATTCTGCTTTACCTGATTGGGCGCAATCTTTGGGAACTGTCTTTTCTATAATGTTAATTGCCCCATCGTGGGGAGGAATGTTAAATGGTTTACTCACTCTTCGCGGTGCATGGGATAAAGTAAGGGAAGAACCTATTCTCAAGTTTATGGTGGTTGCCGTTACAGCTTATGGAATGTCAACTTTCGAAGGTCCTATGCTTTCACTAAAAAACGTTAATGCCTTTGCACATTTTACTGATTGGATTGTTGCACATGTTCATATTGGTGCTTTGGGATGGAACGGATTCCTTACTTTCGGAATGCTTTACTGGCTTGTACCAAAACTTTGGCGCACCGATCTTTACTCTAAAAAACTTGCAAATGCACATTTTTGGATTGGAACTTTGGGAATTGTTTTCTACGCATCTTCAATGTACTGGTCAGGTGTTGCTCAATCTATGATGTGGAAACAATTTGATGGTCTTGGTGTGCTTCAGTATCCAAACTTTCTTGAAACAGTTTTGCAGATCATCCCGATGTATATAATTAGAGCTTTTGGAGGAACACTTTTCTTAACTGGTATGCTTGTAATGGTTTATAATTTGATAAAAACCATGAAGATAGGTTCATTCTTAAAAGAAGAAGAAGCTGAAGCTATGCCGCTGGAAAAGAAAGCTGATTCATTCAAAAAAGGTACACGCCATCGCTGGTTAGAGGGTAAACCGATTCTCTTTTTAGTATTAACTCTTGTTGTAATACTTATTGGCGGAATTGTAGAATTTGTACCAACATTTTTAGTTAAATCAAATATTCCTACAATTGCAGCGGTTCAACCTTACACGCCTTTGGAACTGCAGGGAAGAGATATTTATATTCGAGAAGCTTGTAATAGTTGTCACTCACAGTTAATTCGTCCTTTCAGATCAGAAACTGAACGCTTTGGTGAATATTCTAAAGCTGGCGAGTTTGTTTATGATCACCCATTCTTGTGGGGCTCTAAACGAACAGGACCTGATCTTCAACGTGAAGGAGGAAAATATCCAAACCTATGGCATTATTTACATATGGAGGATCCGGTAAGCATGTCACCCGGTTCAATAATGCCCCCATATCCATGGCTTATAACAGACGATCTGGATATTTCAACTACCAAGCGTAAGATAGAAGTTATGAAAGGATTTGGAGTTCCTTATCCTGATGGATATGAAGAGATAGCAAACGACGATTTGTTAATTCAGGCAGAAAAAATAGCACTCGATTTACAGGAAAGTGGAATTCCTGCTGATCCAAATAAAGAGATAATTGCGTTAATCGCTTATCTGCAAAGGTTAGGAACAGATATAAAAGTTAATAATTAGAGTTGATGAAAGTAGAATTATAAGATGATTAGAAATTTATTACAATCGATTGAAGGAGTGGAAATTTATCCGCTTATCTCTTTAATGGTTTTTTTAATATTCTTTGTTGCAGTCTTAGTTTGGATGTTAAGGATCGATAAAAATTATATTAAAGAGATGGAACAATTACCACTGGAATCAAATAATAACAGAAATTTAAATTCAACAGGTAAAACAAATGATCAATAACATTTTAAGAGCCGTAAAGATGAAATTTGGTACACTCTTTTTCTTGTTCTTAACAGTGAACACTGCATTTGCTTCCGGCGAGTCAGACTTTCCGCCGAACTATTATGATATAATTGCTATAGTTCTGGTTCTGATTGTAATCATTGCTTTTCTTGGGTTGATATTTGTTGAAAATAAAAAAGTAGCATCTAAGAAAAAAGAAATTTCTCTAATTGCTAAAATTGGTCTTATTTTCAACAAGTCTGTACCAATTGAAAAAGAAGATGATATTTTGCTCGATCATAATTATGATGGAATTAAAGAGCTTGATAGCCGTGTTCCACCCTGGTATAGTGGTCTGTTTTACGCAACGATAATATTTGCGGTTTATTATATGCTGCATTTCCATGTTTTTAACACCGGAAAATTAATGCATGAAGAATATGAAGAAGAAATGGAATTTGCTTCATTGCAAAAAGCTGAATTAATGAACACAGGTTCGGTAGTTACAGAAGAGAACGTAACTTTGTTAACGGATAACGCTTCTTTATTCTCCGGTAAGGCAATTTATGATGTGAACTGCGTAGCTTGTCATTCTGCAGATGGCGGCGGATTGGTTGGTCCTAATTTCACAGATGAAAATTGGATTAACGGCGGCGGGATAAAAAATATTTTTAAAATTGTTAAATATGGCGTTCCTTCAAAAGGTATGATAAGCTGGCAGACACAATTAAACCCGGTTCAAATGCAGGAAGTTTCAAGTTACATAATGACTTTTCAGGGCACAACACCTTTATCCCAAAGCGCCTGAAGGAGAAGTATGGGTTGAACCGGAATCACCAGCAGCAGAAAACGATGATATAAATCTTTAATAATTTTTATTAGAATCCATTTTTATGTATGGATTTCTAACATTGTATGAAGGAAAACATTACGGAAGAGCGAAAAGAAGAAGTAATCTCTGAGAGTTTTCGCGATCAGATTTCTACTGTAAATAAAGAGGGGAAAAGGAAATGGGTATTCCCTAAAAAACCATCCGGCAGATTTTACAATGCGCGTAACATTGTTAGTTCCATTCTTCTTTTAATCCTTTTTGTAACACCGTTTATTAAAGTTAACGGTCAGTCCTTTATGCTTTTCGATATCATCAACAGGAATTTTATTCTATTTCGGAATACCTTTTGGTCCGCACGATTTCTTCCTTTTCGTTTTAGCAATGATTGCAACAATTGTTTTTGTAATACTTTTTACCGCTGTGTTCGGCAGGGTGTTTTGTGGATGGGCTTGCCCGCAAACAATTTTTATGGAGATGGTGTTCCGTAAAATTGAATACTGGATTGAAGGTGACTTTAGAGAACAGAAAAAATTAAATGCTGCTCCATGGACTGGTAGTAAAATATTTAAGAAAACATTAAAGCATATAATTTTTTATGCCATCTCATTCATCATTGCAAATTTTTTTCTTTCATACATAATAAGTATGGATGAGTTGATTAAAATTATTTCAGACCCACCATCGAAGCATATTCAAGGATTGATTGCAATTTTAATTTTCTCTGCAGTGTTCTACTGGGTGTTTTCTTATTTCCGCGAACAGGTTTGCACAATGGTTTGCCCTTATGGAAGATTGCAGGGCGTTCTTCTTGATAGAGATTCTATCGTAATTGCGTATGATAATGTTCGAGGTGAACCACGCGGCAGATTAAAAAAGAATTGGATACAGGAAAATCAAGGCGATTGCATCGCTTGCAATTTATGTGTTGATGTATGCCCAACTGGTATCGATATCCGTGATGGAATTCAATTAGAATGTGTTAACTGCACCGCTTGTATTGATGCCTGCGATAATGTAATGGATAAAATAAGCAAACCACGCGGCTTGATTAGGTTTGCATCAATTAATTCAATAGAGAAAAATACCAGGTTTAGATTTACACCAAGGGCTATTGGTTATACAATTCTTTTAACAGTATTAACAGGTATTTTAACTTTTCTTTTAGTAACAAGAACCGATTTTAGTGTTAACATTCTAAGAACGCCCGGTCTTCTTTACCAGGAAAGACCCGGCGATAAAGTAAGCAACATTTATGATTTAAATATTGTTAATAAAACATTTGATGAAGCAGAAATATTTTTAAAATTAGAAAATATTGATGGAGAACTTTCAATGGTTGGAAAAGATTTAATCTTAGAACCGCAGGGAATTGTTGAAGCAAAATTTTTAGTGATACTTTCTACAAGTGATATCGTTAAAATGAATACACCAATTGAAATTGGTGTTTATAGTGGGGATAAATTAATTAAGAAGATTTCCACATCGCTTTTGGCGCCTATAAATAAGAAGGAAAAAAGTGAAACTGAAAATTAGTTGGGGAACAGGGATTGTAATTGTATTTGTAATATTTATGAGTGCAACTATATCAACTGCTGTTTACCTTATGAACCAGGATGTAAATTTAGTTGCCGATGATTATTACAATCAGGAAATAAAATATCAGCAGCAGATTGATAGAATCAAAAGAACAAAAAAGTTAGATGAAAAAAATATTATTGCATTTAACGGATCAATAGTTAATGTTACAATTCCGGAATCGTTAATAAGCAGCGATCTTACAGGGGAAATTTATTTTTACCGTCCTTCGGATGAAAAAAGTGATGTAAAAATTCCACTTTATACTGATACTTTAGGTGTGCAGGTGATACCGGTTTCCAGCTTAGAAAAAGGTTTATGGGCAGTAAAAGTTAATTGGTTAACAGGCGAAATGGAGTACTTCGTTGAAAAGCGTATATTTATCCATTAAATTCTAATCGAAGTGAAAATATGCCTCCTGAAATATTAGCAGCATTTTTTATCGGATTTTTTGGAAGTTTACACTGTATTGGAATGTGCGGACCAATAGCAATTGCTTTACCCGTTCCTAAGTCTTCAAACATTTCATTTATTACAGGAAGATTGCTTTACAATCTTGGCAGAGTAGTTACTTATTCATTCCTTGGTGCGCTGTTTGGTTTGCTTGGCGGCAGGATTGCTCTCACCGGCGCACAGCAAATAGTATCAATAGCACTGGGAGTTATAATAATTATCGCTGTGCTGTTGCCTCAAAAATATAAAAACTATTTTGCACAGCACCCAATCACTCTAAAGACTTGCACAGCCATTAAAAGCAAACATAGGAGTGCTATTTAAAAAGGGAACTTTCTCTGCAATGTTCCTGATTGGAATACTAAACGGATTTCTTCCCTGCGGATTGGTCTATGTTGCATTAGCTGGTGCAATTGCAAGCGGCGATGCAATTTCTGGCGCAGCGGTTATGATACTTTTTGGTTTTGGAACTGTTCCTGCAATGTTTGCTGCAACTGTTTTTGGAAAATTTATTAATATTGGATTAAGAACCAAACTAAGAAAAGCCACTCCTTATTTAGCGATAGTTTTAGCCAGTAATCTTCATTTTGCGTGGAATGAATTTGGGAATTCCTTATATCAGTCCTAAACTTTCCAGCCAGGTAGCAACAACCGAAGAAATGTGTCATTAATTGTCATCGAACAATTAATATAAGATTTTATCCATAGATTTATTCTAACCAGATTTTCAATGTATAGAATTCTATGTTATATTTTTACAGTGATTATTTACAATCTTGAACAATGAAACCCTGGCTTAAAATAACAATTAGCGTTGTGGCAACGCTGCTGATAATTTTTATTATCGGCGGTTATGTTATGTACAGGATGCTGAATACTTCACTTCCTGTTTATGAAGGTGAACTTAAGTCAACCTGGATTAAAGGAAAATGTTGAAGTTTATTTCGATAGCTTAGCTGTGCCTTACATTTTTGCAAACAATGATGAAGATGCTGCATTTACTTTGGGTTTCCTTCATGCACAAGAGAGAATGTTTTCAATGGATTTGATTCGCAGAGCCGGTGAAGGAAGATTAAGTGAGATATTTGGTGAGGAAACTGTTCCATTTGATAAAATGTTCAAAACAGTTGGGATATACAGAACAGCCAAAATGATTGAAGAAAAAATGAATCCCGAAGTGTTGAACTTGCTCAAAGCATATTCTGAAGGAGTGAATTTTTATATATCAGAAAAGAAAAACAAATATTCCTTTGAATTTGATGTGCTTAATTATCAACCTTATGAATGGGAACCGGTACATAGTTTAATTGTTATTAGAATGATGGCGTGGGAGTTAAATTTAAGCTGGTGGACAGATTTAGCATTTACAGAATTGTGCAAAAACTTGGTGAAGAAAAAGTAAAAGAAGTCTTGCCGGATTACCCTGAAAATGCTCCAACAATCATTCCCGAAGGAATTAAAGATTTTGCTCAGATAAATAGTTCGTTTATTGAAACAGATAAAGCATTCAGATAATTTATGGGAATGAATGGAACACATGTGGGTTCAAATAGTTGGGTTGTTAATTCTGAAAAATCTGAATCGGGCAAACCAATAATTGCAAACGATCCACACCTCGCTTTTAGTGTACCGGGTATATGGTATGCTGCGGTTATAAAAAGTCCTGGCTGGAATGTAGCCGGCGTAACTTTACCGGGAGTTCCTGGAATTGTTATAGGCAAAAATGAAAACATCAGCCTGGACACTTACAAATATTATGAGTGATGATACCGATTTTTATTATGAAGCTGTTGATACTTCCGTACACAAAGTATTTCTTGATGGAAAATGGAACGATCTTGATAATAGTTGAAGATACGATTCAAGTTAAAGATGGTGATGACGTACCAATTATAATTAAAGATGACCCATCGCGGACCGATCATTTCTGAAATTCATCCATATACTTTTATTTATCAACGATGAAGAAAGAAAGTATCCGGTGATAAGTATGCGATGGCTTGGTAACGAACTTAGTGATGAAATGGAATGCCTTCCTTGGAATAAATAAAGCGAAAAACTGGAATGAATTTAAATCAGCTGTTCATAAATTTAACATTCCAGGTCAGAACTTTATTTATGCTGATGCAGAGAATAATATTGGTTATATTTTTGGCGGCGCACTCCCAATTAGAGAAACAAATACAACTACATTTGTGTTTGATGGCTCTACATCTAAATTCGATTGGAAGGATATGATAGACAGAAATGAACTTGCCATCACTTTTTAATCCAGCAGAAAATTATATTGCGTCTGCAAACAACAAAACTGTGAAAGATTTTAAATACCATATTTCAAATTTGTGGGAACCGCACTTCAAGAATTGATAGAATAACTGAACTTCTAAATTCACAACAAAAACATACTGCCCAAGATTTTATGCAATTACCAGATCGGATATAACATCTCCATATGCCGTGCTTAATAGTTGATTATATTTTGAAATGCTTTTGAAGGAATAAATATAAAAGATCAAAATTTAAAACTATCGTTAGAATTATTAAGCGGATTGGAATTTCGAGCATGATAAATTTAGCCAGACTCCAACGATATATTTAAATTTTTATGAATAAGCTTCTAAAGAACACATTACCTGGATGAAATGGGAAGTGATTTGTTCAATCAGTATGTTTTTCTTGCAAACGTACCATACAGAAACATTCTTGAGCTGTTGGAAAAACCTAATTCAAATTGGTTCGATGATGTTAAAACTAAAAGCAGTGAGAATCAAGAGATGAAATAATCAGGAAAAGTTTAGCTGATGCGCTGGATGAGCTTGGAAAATAATTTTGGCAACGATCTAAAGGATTGGCAGTGGGGAAAAGTTCATACAGTAACTTTCAAACATCCATTTAGTGGTAATATCAGGTTTATTAGATGGTTTAATAGATATTAGGTCCTTACAAGTTGAGTGGTGATGGCACAACTATTTTTAATACTGAGTACACATTGTCAGAAAGCATAGATAAATTTCCGCGCTTTCAAGCATGAACCGTTTGAAAATGAGCTCGGTCCGGGCATGCGTTTCATTTTCGATTTTGCGAATCCCGAATGAATTTTATTTAATACTTAACAACCGGGCAATCAGGAAATGTGATGAGCGATCATTACTCCGATATGACAAGGATGTGGCTTGAAGGAAAATATATGAAGATAAAAACTGATGAATCAACAATCAGAAAAAACAAAAAGCTGCTTAATCTCTTCCCCTTCTAATTCTTACTAATATAGAGTTTAATTATTCTAAAGTTTATATATATTTGTAATCAACCAATTATTGATTAGATAAGGAATATATGAGAGTTATAGATCACTTGATGAATGCCAAAGAGCCTCTGATCAGTTTTGAATTAATACCTCCAAAGCGTGGAGGCGATATAAAAGATGTGCTGGCAGTGCTGGATGAGCTGATAAAATACAAACCTCCGTTCATCGATATTACAAGTCATTCAGCAGAAGTTGTTTATGATGAAACTGCCAACGGGATAAAGAAAAAAGTTAAAAGGAAAAGACCTGGCACACTTGGAATATGTGCGCTTATTCAGAATAAATATAATGTAGATGCTGTGCCGCACATTCTTGTTAAAGGGTTTACCCGCGAAGAAACTGAAGATTTTTTAATTGAACTAAACTATCTCGCAATTGATAATGTATTGGCAGTAAGAGGTGATGACAGTGGATACGATAAACCAGTGCCTCTTGGCAAAAGTATCCATGAGCATTCACTTAGTCTTGTTAAACAGATTGTGGATATGAATAAAGGTAATTACCTGGAAGAAAACTTGCTTGATGCAAAAGCAACTAATTTTTGTGTTGGCGTTGGCGGCTATCCTGAAAAACATTTTGAAGCTCCAAACATGAAATTCGGATGTAAGGTATGCAAAACAAAAAGCCGATGCTGGTGCCGATTATATTGTTACCCAGATGTTTTATGATAATAAGCACTATTTTGAATATGTAAAACTATGCCGCGAAGCCGGGATAGATATTCCTATTATTCCTGGATTAAAAATATTAACCTCTAAATCACAGCTTCATTCAATTCCTAAAAATTTTCATGTTACTATTCCTACAGAACTTGCAGATGAAGTTGAGGCGGCTAAGCGTGAAGATGTTCTTAAAATTGGCGTTGAATGGTCTGTAAATCAGGTTAAACAATTGTTGGATGAAAACGTACCGAGTGTACATTTTTATATTATGTTAGATTCCAAACCAATAAGTATGCTGCTGGATCGTTTAAAGATGTTTAAGAAAACAGCTTAGTTTAATATTGCAACCTTTAAACTGAATTGATAATAAAATCATCCTGTATAATTTTCCAAATCAATTAGTTTCAGATGATTAAAATTAAAAAGCCTGGTGTAAAAAAAATAAATTGGGGAATTGCCGGCTGCGGCAGATATGCCGAGCATACCTTTATTCCAACCCTCGCATTTTTAAGAAAAAGTGTAATCCACTCAGTTTACAGCCATAAAATTTCCCGGGCAAAAGAACTTGCTGAAAAATCAGGTGCAGCCAGCTACTTTGAGAATTATGATAAGTTTCTTAAATCTGATATCAATTTTGTTTTTATTTCAAGCGTAAATGCAGACCATTATGAGCAGGTTATTAAAGCTGCCGAAGCCGGTAAGAATATTTTATGTGAAAAACCTTTGGCTCTTAGCAGTAAACAAGCATCGGAAATGGTGGAAGTCTGCAAACAGAATAATGTTTCACTGGCAGTAAATTATATTCACAGGTTTCATCCCCATGTTGTAAAAGCTAAAGAACTAATTAATAACCAAACAATCGGTAAGCTTGTTTCACTTTCACTTAATTTCAATATAGATTTTCCACCCGGAAATAACTTCCGATTCAACAAAGAACTTAGCGGAGGTGGCGCCCTTAGAGATCTTGGAACTCACATGATCGATCTGCTTAGGTTTATTGGTGGAGAAATTAACGAAATTAATGGTTATACCGATAACGTTATATATCAATCCGAAGTTGAAGATATTGCTATTGGAGTAGTTAAGTTTGAAAGAGGCGGCTATGGAATATTTAATGTTTCTTACAATAATAAAAAAGCATTTAACAGGATCGAAATTCTGGGAGACAAAGGGGCTATCAGTATTGAAAAATTAATTGGTGTAAAAACTCTCCCTTCCAAGTTAACAATCGATCTGGAAGGCGAAGCTAAAAAAAGTTTTAGAAAGCGTGGGAATAAATTAATTTACTTACTGCGGTCAGTTCAAAAATCTTTCCTTAAAGGAGAAACTCCATTAATAACCGGGGAGGATGGCCTGATCAATCTGCAACTTATGGAACAACTGGAAGAGAAATGCAAGACAGGGAAAAACTAATATCCATCTGTCATAAAGTCTATGAAAAAGGTTTTGTTGCTGCAACGGATGGCAACGTTTCGGCAATCACTTCTGATAATACTATTTTAATTACGCGTTCAGGTATTTGCAAAGGTGATGTCACTGCAAGTGATATTCTTGAATTTGATTTTAACGGCAAACCTTTAAAGGGAGAAGGCAGAATAACAACAGAGTTCAAGCTTCATCTTTATGCATACTCAAAGCGGCGAGATGTTAATGCAGTAGTACATTGTCACCCAGTTCATTCAACTGCTTTCAGTATGCAAGGCGAAGGGATGGTTAAACATTATTTTCCTGAAATTATACTTACTTTAGGAAAAGTTCCTCTGTGCCGCTACGGAACACCATCTACTGAAGACCTTCCTCTAAGTCTCGATCCACATATAGATTATGCATGGGCTTTTTTACTGGAGAACCATGGCGCTTTAACGCTGGGCAAAAACCTTGATGATGCTTATTGCAAGATGGAAAAACTGGAACATGCTGCCGAAACATTATACATAGCTAAAATGCTTGGTAATGCTAAAGAACTTTCTAAGGAAGATGTAATAAAACTGCTTGAAATTTCTGACGAAACTTATGGAATAACGCAGGATCCACGAAACGTATTCGAGTAATATGAAAATTAGTTTTAAGTTATAAATTATGGTTAGTGCAAAGCCTAAAGTTGCTCTTTTAGTCGGCGGAACTTCACCCGAACGTGAAGTTTCCAAAATGTCCGGCGAAGGAATTTATAAAGCTCTTTTATCTCTTCAATATCCAACGGTGCTTGTTGATCCTGCATACGGAAAAAATCAACCACCTAATACTGAAATGTTTTTTTCTTCTCAGGATTTTGCTGAAATATCGAATCGTAATTGTGTCGAAGCAATAAATTCAGAATTATTTGATGATGTTGAAGTTGTGTTTTCTGCATTGCATGGTAAGGGGGCAGAGGATGGAACAATGCAATCCCTTTTAGAATTAAGAGGTTTAAAATATACCGGTTCTAATGTTCTTGCATCTGCGCTTGCAATGGATAAAGCTTTATCTAAAATTATTTTTAAAGAAGTGGGAGTTAACACTGCAAATTGGCTGGTTGTTACTAGTCAAAATAGAAATGATGAAAAACTCAACGAGCTAATTGTTTCTGAAATTGGATTGCCATGTGTTATTAAATCTAATGATCAGGGCTCTACAGTTGGATTAACTATTGTTGAAGAGGAAAATAAAATTGAAGAAGCTGTACAACTTGCTCTAACATTTTCGGATAAAGCACTAATTGAAGAATACATACCAGGGCGCGAACTTACAGTTGCAATACTTGGAAAAGAAGCACTGCCTGTTTTGGAAATTATTCCGAAGGATGGATTTTATGATTACGAACGCAAGTACACTCCTGGTATGAGCAACTATATTGTTCCAGCAGATATTCCGGAAAAAATATTCAAATCGATCCAGGAGCAGGCATTAATTGCATTTAATTCATTGCAATGTGAAAGTTACGGAAGAGTTGATTTTAGATTGAATGAAAAGAACGAATCGTTTTGTCTTGAAGTAAACACTCTGCCGGGAATGACCTCTACAAGTCTTGTCCCTAAAATGGCTAAAGCAGTTGGAATTTCGTTTGAAGAATTGATTGAAACGATTATTAAACTTGCACTCTGATGGCTGGAAATAAAAAAAAGAAAATAGTTCTTTATACTTTCTTGGTGGTTGTCATAATTGGTGTTTCGTACATCCTGTTTAACGAATACGGGATGCTGAAGTATTTTAAAATTAAGAGCGAACTAGAATCTATTAATATGCAGATTGAAACATTAAAAGAAGAGAACGTGCGGCTTCAAAATGAAATTGATTCGTTGAAGAGCAAAATCCCTGCAAAGATAGAAAGAACAGCAAGGGAAGAATATGATATGATGAGAGAAAACGAAGTAAAAATTGATGTGAATGAAAATTAGAAAATGTAATGAACAAAAAGATGATCCCATCCACTCCGCTTGCCGATAGGATAAGACCAAAATCGCTAACTGAATTTTTCGGGCAGGAACATCTCGTTGGTGAAGGGAAACCCATTAGGTTGATGATTGATAACGACACCATTTCATCATTTATTTTATGGGGACCTCCCGGAACCGGGAAGACAACCCTTGCACGAATAATTGCAGAAGAAACCAACGCAGAATTTCACCAGATAAGCGCTGTATCATCGGGGGTTAAGGATGTTCGAAGCATAATTGAAATTGCATCCAGGAACGAACTTATAAAAAAAAATACAATTCTTTTTATTGATGAGATTCATCGATTCAATAAAGCGCAGCAGGATGCATTGCTCCACTCAGTTGAATCGGGGATAATTAATTTAATAGGTGCTACAACCGAAAATCCTTCCTTCGAAGTTATTCCTGCACTCCGCTCCCGTGCGAGGGTTTATGTTTTAAATGAATTAACTGCAAACGATCTGACGGCTATCCTTCACAATGCAATTAAAAATGATGAGTTTATATCTCAATTAGAAATAAAAGAACTTGATGAAGATTTTCTTCTATACTTATCAGGCGGCGATGCCAGAATAATGTTAAGCATTTTTGAATCAGCTGTTATACAGGAGATCGATAAAGAAGAAATAAACTTATCCAAGGAAGTTCTTGAAAATATTGTTCAACAAAAAAATGTAATGTATGATAAAGCTGGTGAAGAGCATTATAATGTAATATCCGCTTTCATTAAAAGCATTCGTGGTAGCGATCCGGATGCAGCTTTATATTGGATGGCGCGAATGCTTGAAGGAGGAGAAGATCCGCTCTTTATTGCACGACGAATGGTAATACTTGCTTCAGAGGATATTGGAAATGCTTCGCCAAATGCGCTTGTACTTGCAGAAGCAACATTCGGAGCAGTAGATAAAATCGGTATGCCGGAAGCAAGGATTATTCTAGCGCAATGTGTAACTTACCTGGCATCTTCTCCTAAGAGCAATTCATCCTATATGGGAATTAAGAAAGCTGAAGAAATTGTAAAGTCTCATCCTCTTTATCCTGTTCCATTGCATTTAAGAAATGCACCCACAAAACTGATGAAGGAACTTGGATATGGCAAAAGCTATAACTATCCGCACGAGCTTGATAATAACTTTATTGAAGAAGATTATCTTCCGGAAGAATCTTAAGCAGAAACAATTTTACTTTCCATCTGAAAACGGGCAGGAAAAAAATCTTAAAGATAGATTAAGAATGTTTTGGAAAGGAAAGAAGAGGTATTAACAATGCTTTCCGAACTAATTCTTTACCATTGCCCATTGTCTATTCTGTTCATCCGAGTATATAATTGAGTATCCGTGTAACTTTTTGAATTCAGTAACTGCTCTGTATACTCCATGATGCCTGTGCTTCGGATCTGGTCGCCAGTCATCTCCTGCAATAATACCGGTAGATTTAACTTTTTCCTTTAAAATAATTAGTTCTTCTACAGTATGTTCATACTGATGCGATGAGTCGAGATAGATCCAATCAAAATAGCCGTTGGGAAATGTTTTAAGAACCTCGCGATCATCTCCTATATGGACAAATATTTTCCTTTCTTCGATTTCCTTTTGCCATTTTTTAAGTATTTTTCTTACAGCATGCACGGTGTCCTTGTTACCAATTGCCCAGCTCCACTGGGCTGTAAGGAAAAACCAGGGATCGATTAAGTGTAATCTATTCGCATTTGTATACTTTAGGAGATATGGTGAAAACTGTCCTTTAAATACTCCCAGTTCGGCGCCCACTCCATTTTTAGGTAATAAATTACTCATTATTTGACCCCGAATGGCATTAAATTTTTTTTCGGAATAAAAAGAACGCAAAAATCTATAATTTTCTCTAAATATTTTAATCATTTTCATGAAATACAAGAATATTTATTATTTATGTTTGAATGTTTATAAAATTAAAGTAATGCAAACATCTTCCCCGGCAACTGTTTAATCATTCCTTTAAATTCAAGCGATAGCAAATGAACAAGACAGTCTGATGTGGATAGCTTTGCTTCCATAGCAATTTTATCGATTTGTATTGCTTCAGAATTCAGGATATTTAATATTTTTTCTTCAAACAAAGTAAGATCAACCTGCTGCTTTGGAATATTTTTACCAAGCACCGGTTTAAGCTTAATTCCAATTCAATTAAAACATCTTCAGCAGATCTTACTAACTCTGCCTCACCTTTTTGAATAAGAAGGTTTGTACCATCAGATTGCTTGACTCCAACATTACCGGGCAATGCAAAAACTTCCCTATTTTGATCAAGTGCAAAAGATGCTGTCTGCATAGCACCGCCTGCAATTCCGGTTTCAATAATTATGCATCCTAAACTCAAACCGGAAATAAGCCTGTTTCGTTTAGGAAAATTTGGTGCATCAGGTTTTGTACCCAGCGGAAACTCACTTAAAACAGCCCCGCTCTCTGCAATTTGCTCAAACAGTTTTTTATTTTCCGGCGGGTAAATTACATCCAACCCCGATCCGATTACAGCTATGGTTCTTCCCCCGTTTTTCAGACTGACTGAATGTGTTATAGAATCAATACCTCGTGCCATGCCGCTTACTGTAGTAATATTTTGCCGTGTAAGATCTGCTGCAAATTTTTCCGCCTGTATTTTCCCATAGTTTGTGGGCTGCCTTGTTCCAACCATGGCAATTGAATAACCATCTTTCTTTAAGAATCTCACCTTTAATTTGGAGCATTAAAGGCGGATCAAAAATTTTCTTTAATAGTGATGGAAATTCTTCATCCCAAACAGTTACTATTCTTCCTCCAAGTTTTCCTAATTTTTCAAGTTCTTCTTCAACGCTATCTATTATTTTTAACCGCTGGTGATTGATCTTTTGAATTCGGTGGGCAAGGTTTATGCTTATTCCTTCCACCTCAATAAGTGAATTATAATTTGCGGAAAGTATTCTGTTAGTTGATCTGAACTTTGAAAGGAGATTGCGTATTTTACCGGGACCGATTCCTTCTACCGAAAGAAGTGAGTAGAGATCTGTTAATTGATCTAAATTTAATTTAGTCACAGCAGTAAATTTATTTTTTTTCTTTTTCCCCGGCAGAAAATTCTATTGAATCTACTACCGCAACAATAACGGAGTGTACTGGCGCTTTCCTGTGTCCAAGGATTTGTTGAACAGCTTTTCCTTCCTGCACCAGCAGCACAGTATCGCCAATACCTGCATCAACAATATCGATAGCAACTACATCTTTTTTACCAATAAATTTATTTTCCAGATCGATTGGATGAACGAGCAATAATTTATGCCCTACAAGGTGAGGATTTTTCTGGGTAGAAACCAGGTTCCCTTTAACTTTTGCCAGCAGCAACGTTTCTATCCTGCGTTAATTCCTTTTTATCTTTCTTCCTGTAAAAAATAGAGAGAGGGAAAATTAGGACATACCCTGCAACAAGTAAGATGGGGGCGATTACGAGTGAAGAAAAACTATTCCATGCTCCAACAGACATCAAATAAAAGCCAATAATGATAACTACAATACCAAGCGCTAAAAAGTGATAGTTCTTCTTTTCCCAGTAAATATTGAAGGGGGAAACTCTGACTTTTTTAGTCTGTTTTACCTGTCTTTTCTTAACTTTCTTTGCCATAAAAACTCCTGTGATGAAATAATAAAGCCCAGCGATGGGGGACCACTGGGCTCGACTCTGATTCATCAAAGGGCAGGGGAGAACCCCTTGAAAGAGTCAATTGTAATATAACCTGATAAGAAATATTTGTCAAGTACTTACTTGCTTATCTGGTAAACTATCTTACGAATCGTATCGAACTGCAGATACGGGTAGTCTTCCCTAATAGTATCTATTGCATCTCCGGCACTTACCTTGGTAGCGCGAAGTTGTTTAAATTTTTTACGAATCTGGTAATCTCTAACAGCTTTTTCATCAATTAGCCCGTGGGCTTCCAACAATTCGTATATTTCATCGCTGATTAAATCAGACAGAGGGTTTTCTATTTTTGCTATTATTTCTTTCATCTCCGTCTTCCTCCTTTAGTTAATGGATATCGTTGCCTAAACAAAGTATCAATAATTTAGTAGTAACACCTCCATTAAATGTTCCGTTTAAACTAAAAAAACCGACCAGAGAATGTCCCTAAATCGGCACAAATTTGCTACTCTGGTAATAAAAAATGAATAATATAAATGTTCTTTTTATACCGTAGCAAATCGTCTATAATTGTAATCCTTACAGTTAATGTTTACTTTATTGACGCACAAATATAGAAAAAATATCAATAATGTCAAATAAAAATTTTTATATTAAATTTGTACCAGAAGTTAGAAAAGTTTAAGAGAAAAAATTGAATTAATGGAAACAAAAGGGGAATGTTCGTTAAATTAATCATCATTAATCATCATTATTTGTCTTGTTGAAAATGACTAAAGCTGAAGATAAAAAAATTGATCTTTTAGATTATTTGGTAATACTCATTAAGTGGAAGAAATTCCTGATTTTATTGTTGTTACCCACCATGATAGTTACTTACCTTGCAATATATTTTCTTATTGAGGAGCAATTTGATGCTGAAGCACTTATTATTCCAGCCGAAGATACATCAATGGGTGGAATTGCCTCATTAATTGGAAACCTTGATGTTAACTTACCATTCGATCTTGGAGCGACTTCAAGTCCAGAAATGGGTTTGTACACTACAATTATTTATAGTCGTACTAATCTACAGAAAGTGATAGATAAGTTTAATCTTTATGAGGTTTATGAGTTAACTCTCGGATCAAAGGATTATAAAAAGAAAGCACTCGAAACACTAGAGAGTAATATATCTGCTAATGAAACTGACTTTGGTGCATTCTCACTAGAAGTTAGAATAAATTCACCAGAGCTAGCTGCTAACATAACTAACTTTATTATTGATGAATTAAATAATACGCTAATTAAAATTCGAACGGAAAAGTCAAGAAATAACCGAATATTTCTTCAGGATAGGATAGTGGAAATAAGGGAGAATCTTAGAGGTTCCGAAGATTCACTCATGGTTTATCAATCGGAAACTGGTATAATTCAGCCTGAAGAGCAATTTAAAGGTATGGTTGAAGCCTATTCATCTATTGAGACTGAATTAATAACGAAAAGAATTCAGAAGTCAATACTGGAAAATATAAAGGGAGAGCAGTCAATTGATGTTACGAATATGCAGTTTGAAATTAAGGAAATTGAGAGAACACTTGGAGAGTTAAAAAAACATGGTGAGCCGTCTGGCATTATTCCTTCACTAGAAACTCTTCCTGAGAAAGCAATAAATTATTTTCGGATATTGAGAGAGGTAGAAATTAATTCTGCGATCCTGGAATTTGTTCTGCCCATATTTGAGCAAGCAAAGATAGAAGAAAAGAAGGATATTCCAACTCTACAGGTTATTGATGATGCAATTCCACCTGAACAGAAAAGTTACCCACCCAGAACAATAATCACTTTAATTATCACATTTAGTGTTTTTATTACTGCTTTCTTTTTCATACTTATCAGAGAAAATCAAAATTGGCAGCAATCGGAAAAATTTATATTTATTAGAAAGAATTTATTCCGTTGGAAAGATATCGGTTAGCAACTGCTGTGTTACAATGAGCAAAATTCCAATAGCAATTTATCTTCAGCATTATCTGGCACCCTCAATGACTTTCATATACAGGCAGTTAAAAAGCGCTGAAGAAAAATTTGATCCTTTAGTAATATGTTCTGATAGAGTTGAGAATCGAGATAAATTTCCATACAAACATCTTTTTTTGAAAAGAAGAAATTTTGTTCGGATTAAAAAGTCACGTTATTTTAATAAATTATTTGGGAGTCACACATTACTATCTATTAATCCTCACATTTCAGCAAGACAATCAAAATATTTTTCAGAAAAATTAATTAAATACCATGTAAAACTGATTCACGCCCATTTTGGCCCTTCTGGATTAGAGATTGTTAATCTGGCAAAAATGAATCGGATACCTCTGCTTGTAACATTCCACGGCTATGATGCATCCCTACTATTAAGTATGAATAAATATGTTGATAATTTAAAAAGATTGTTTGTCTATGCGAATATTATTGCTATTTCAGAAAATATGAAAAGAGATTTGGTTGAACTCGGTTGCAATGAAAAGAATGTTTCAGTTGTAAGATGTGGTATCCCAGTAGAGAGTTTCAAATTTGTTGAGAGAGATTCTTTAAAAAGAAACTTTTAAATAGTGAAGTAATTAAGTTTTTACAAGTTTCGAATTTTGTAGAAAAAAAAGGACATAAATATACAATCAAGGCATTTCAAAAATTTTTAAAACAATATCCAAAAGCTAGGTTACTATTAGCTGGAGATGGATCTTTGAGACAATCAATGCAAAATCTATGTCGAAATCTAGGAATAGACAAGTATGTTCAATTTGTTGGTTTGGTAAATGAAAAGGGCGTTAAAGAATTATTCCGGGAAGCTGATGTATTTCTTCACCATAGTGTTACCAGTGAGGAAGGAGACAAGGAAGGAATACCAACTGTCATTATGGAAGCAATGGCTACGGGGCTTCCGGTTATCAGTACGTATCATTCTGGAATACCTGAATTAATAACAAATGATGTTAATGGTTTGCTGGTTAAAGAAAAGGATGTGGAATCGTATTCGGATACATTACTAAAATTAGAAAATTGCCCAGAAAATATTGGAAAAAATGCCCGCAAAAAAGTGGTTGAGGAGTTTAATTTGGAAATTGAAACTCAAAAATTATTTAGGATTTATGATAGATTGATCTCTATTGTCAATGGATAATATCTTATTTCCGCAGAAGCAACAACATGCCTACTAAGGAAAGTAAATGAACTGTAAAAAACTTACAATGAAGAAGAATCTATATTGAGTGATACATTATTTGTAGATACTCTGCGGGGTTTAAAGTGGTCCACCATATCCAGAATTAGTCAGCAGGGATTGCAATACATCGCAACAATTATTCTTGTTGGAGCTTTGTCTCCAGATGATTTTGGTTTGATGGCAATGGCTATGATAGTAATCGGTTTCCTGGATATCTTCAAAGATCTCGGGACAAGTTCCGCAATAATTAAAGAAGAAAAGCCCACGAATGATTTGAAATGTAGTCTTTTCTGGGTCAACGTTGTCTTCGGGATACTGATTTTTATAATAATCTATTTTACTTCTTCCTTAATAGCTGGATTTTTTAATTCAGAGAGAATTGAGTCAGTGTTAAAACTCCTCTCATTTTCTTTTATTATAGCTGGCTTCTCGGTTCAGCAAAAAGCTCTTCTAGAAAAAGAGCTATCCTTCCAGAAACTATCATTGATAGAATTATTTTCCTCTGCGTTTGCTTTCTTGGTTGCTGTATATCTTGCTCTTAATGGTTTTGGCGTATGGAGTCTTGTTTGGCAAGTAATATCAAACACAAGTCTAAATGCTCTACTTATATGGATTTTTTCAAATTGGAAACCTAGACTATCCATCAAATTTTCAGAGTTGAAAAAAATAAGAGCGTATAGTTCGAATTTAGTGGGTTTTAATCTAATAAATTACTTTGCTAGAAATGGGGATTATTTCTTAATTGGAAAGTTTTTAGGTGATCATGAGCTGGGACACTATTATCTAGCTTATCGTATAATGTTATACCCGCTGCGGAATATTACTGTTGTTATTTCACGGGTTATTTTTCCAGCATTTTCAAAAATACAGCAAGAAAACAGTAAACTTTGTGAAGCGTATGTTCGTATTACAAACTCAATCGCAATAATTACTTTTCCAATGATGGCAGGTTTAGCACTAGTGAGTTTTAAATTAACGGGAGCTTTTTTTGGTTCGAACTGGGACACTGCGCTTGTTGCTCATATAATTATTATTTTAGCACCAGTAGGGGCACTACAATCTGTCGTTTCCACCGTTGGCAATATTTATCAAGTTAAAGGTAGAACTGACTGGATGTTTAGGTGGAGTTTATTTGCATCTACTCTTACACTATTAGGTTTTATTATCGGATTAAACTGGGGAATTACAGGTGTCGCTATCAGTTACCTAATTACTAATGCGGTAATGATTTTACCTGTATTTATGATTCCTTTTAAACTTATAAATTTATCCATAGTGAAGTTTTTAAGTTCATTTAAGTTAACTATTTTATCTGTTGCCGGTATGATACTTGTACTTTTATGCGCACTGTATTTAATTGAAGATAAATTTAATGATATCATAACATTAACCATTTTGATAATATTGGGAATAGCATCCTACATAGTAATTAGTTTTTGGATAAATAAGGAAAAATTCCTAGAGATAAAAAGTATGATTTCAAAATACTATATGGCAACAAAAAACAATTAATATGATAGCAACAATAATTAATAAAAATGGAGAGCTAAGACCGATACACACAATGCTAACATACATTCTAGTATTTGTACTGCTTTTAACTGTATTTAATTATTCTTAGACCCAACGCATTTCTTTATTTTGCTATTTTATTCCCTTTACTTCCTGTCTTGCTGTTTATCCTAATAAACAAACTGGAATATTCCCTGCTCATTTATATAACCATTTCACCGTTAATACAACATTATTCATTTGTTCATGTTGCCCTGGGAGATTTTTTAATAACCCCCGATATGGTAATTCACCTCATCCTGTTAATTGCATCCTTAAATCATTTTCTTTATTCCTACAATGCCTATATAAAAAGAAGTCTCTTACTTCAGGACAAAATACTGATCGTTTTTGTCGTGTTATCTGTTTTCTCTTTGATTGCCGCTTCATATTTTCCTATCAATCATTCTAAACGAATTCTCCTTTATTATACTGGGATTGTTCAACCAGTTACTTTCTATTTTATAATAATATATTTTCTATCGAAAGTTCCAAACTTTACACAGAAACTAATTATTGCCGTTACTTTAACTGCTTCCGCTGCTGGAATCGTTGCATTTATTGAAATTAGAGAAATTGGATCAAGCTTAATTAATTTATACTTATCAAGAAATATAATTGGGTTTGGCTATCATAATACCAATTTGTTTGGAATGCATGCTGCATTGGTATTCCCCTTATATTTTTACGCTCTAAAATCGGATGACTTCAAATATCAAAAGCTCCTGCTTTGGTTGAATTTCATTATTCTTTCAGTTCTATCAGTACTTACACTAAATCGGGGAACATTTGTTGTCTTAGCGGTTTATTTGTTTCTGCTCTTCTGGAAAAAGGAGAATCGTAAAATTGTAATAGGTTTCATTTTTACAGGGGCAATGAGTGCTCTATATTTCATTGATTTACTGATTTTATATGTTAATCGATTTATAGGAGGAGGAGAACAAGCTAGATTTCTTATGGACCAAAGTGCTCTCTATAGACTAGAAGTCTGGCGAGTTGGGATAGAAGGAATAATTAGTTATCCATTAGGACTGGGTGGTGTTGGTTACCACTATGCTTGGGAAAAATTTAGCATAGCTCCAACTCAGACTTTTCTTACTCCACATCAGATTATTCTTTATATCGCAGTCGATTATGGGATTCCCGCACTACTGGCTTTTATTTTTCTTTTTATTACTGTTTTTAAAAAGATTTCGTTATTGTCACGCGATGATAGAATAGCTCATTCAAAGTTGTTTTATTATATAAAGATAGCATTTATAGGGTACTTTATACATGGATTTTTAACAGGTGGAGAGTTCAGTCACCTTTCAGGGAACATCTTTCCGAATAATGGTTATTCATATATATTAATGATTTTATTAGCTATTGTATCTTTTCACTACGGTAAGTACAAAGATTTATAAAAAAATAATTAAAAAAGCTGAAATTACATATTTAGATTTTTACAGCTCAATATTTTAAAGTTTTGAACCGATATTGTCTTCATTTTTATGACAAAAAACATTTTATTCATTGCAGATAGTAGCCTGAGAAATCCAATTCTGCAATCACAAGGATTTCCCCTTTAAATAACTTGGATTTTTCTAAGTACAAACCATTCGTACTTTCCTTCGAAGAAACTAAATTAGTTAAAGAGGAAAGTTCAGAGATTGATTTAATAATTAAGAAGTATGATTCAAAAATTAAATTTCTCCCCGTAAATATCGAAGCAAAAGGGCTCTTTCCTCATTGGCTCGATACTACATGGAAGAGATGTAAAGTTTTATATTCAGTTATTAGAAAGTATAACATAAAGCTGTTACATGCACGGAGTTTTAAGCCTGCCTTTCTATCAGTAATTGTTAAAATTTTCTTTAATCGTTCAATTAGAGTAATTTATGATAATAGGGGATTATATATTGATGAACTGATATTTAGAAACGGATTAACAAGAGGAAGTCTTAAGGAAAGATTATTAAGAATCATAGAAAAAATGATAATAACTAAATGCGATCAAATAGTTGTTGTATCAAACGCATTCAAATCACATTTAGCTGAGCAATTTGGAACAAGTAATATAAATGTTATACAAAAAATCAGAGTGATCCCAAACAGGATACAATTAAATTTAGATAGTACAAATAATGTTATAGAGAAAAAAAAAGTTACCAATAAAACTATTTGTGTATATTCTGGTTCTTCAGCTGATTGGCAAGGGATTGATGATTTTTATAAGGTTTTCTCACTTATTCTTAACCAAATTCCCTCAACTCATTTTAAAATTTCTCTCGTATGAACCCGAGGTATTTTTAACTAATCCTCCAGAAGACTTAAAACTTGCTGAAAGGTTGATTGTGAAAAAAGTTGATTTCTGCAATGTAAAAGCTGAATTAATTGAGGCAACTTTTGGAGTAATATTAAGAAAACAGGATATTGTGAGCCGTGTTTCATCCCCAATAAAATTTGCTGAATATTTATCAGCAGGTTTACCAGTTATTTTGCGTGAAGGAATTGGAGATACCGAGCAAATTATAAAAAAATATAATGTGGGAGTTATTATTAAAGATAATGATTATGAAAGTGCAATATCTGAACTACAAGAATTATTAAATGATAAAGATGTATACCATCGGTGCCTGAGACTTGCTGATAAAGAATTTAGCATTAATATTTCATTTGAACAGTACCAAGATATTTATGACAATCTTTTATCAATTTATTGATATTCAATAGAATGAAGAGTAGACACTCAGATATTGCCGGCTTAGTTGTTTTATATAATCCTGAACAGAATGTAATAGCAAATATTCAATCATATATTAGCCAGCTTTCTAAGCTATACGTGGTTGACAATTCTGAAGTGTGCAATAACAAGATTATTGAAACCATTAAAGCTTTTAACAATTCTAAATATATTTTTCATGGTGAAAATTTAGGTATAGCAAAAGCTCTAAACATAGGAGCGGAAGAAGCAATTAAAGATGGCTTTAAGTTTCTATTTACATTTGATCAGGACAGTAAAGCAACTGCTGGGATGATTGAAACAATGATTAGTTTTTTGGCGGAAAATGATTACTCATCCATCGGAATTTTATCTCCATTTCAGGACAATAAAGGATATAAAAAACCACCTAGTAAAAAAATAACTAAGGTATCAAATATTGCAACTTCAGGGAATCTATTAAATCTTAATTCATACAAACAGGTTGGACGTTTCATTGATGAATTATTTATCGATTATGTGGATATCGAATATTGTCTAAGATTGAATGATCGTGGCTATAAAGTTATCAGATTGAACGAAGCCATCCTTAAACATAATCTCGGTACTATTGTTAAGCGTAGATTTTTATTTCGGAAAGTTGCTGTAACTAACCATTCTCCATTAAGATTGTATTATAGAACTCGGAATCGTTTTTATGTGTTAAGAAAATACAAATACAAATTTCCATTGTTTAGTACGTACAATTTCCTCCGGTTGTTTATGGAGACTTTAAAAATTGTTTGTTTTGAGAGTAAAAGAAAAGAGAAAATGCGTATGATGATTAAAGGATTTTCACACTATAAAATGAATAAATTTGGGAAGCTGACACTTACTTAATATCACAATGGAAGTGCTGGAAAAGTAAATCAGTTTAATGTTAATGTATCACTTCAGACGGCTTAAGTTAACTTGTATTGGAGATTTAGAACAATTATGAAGATACTTATTTTACCAAGATATGAACCTCAAGCAGCGAGCAGCCGTTATCGTTTTTATCAATATATTCCATACCTTAATGCCCAAAGATGGGAAGTTACAGTAAAACCACTTCTAAGTAACAATTATATCAAATATTTATATGATAAAACGCCTTTACCTGTCACTGAAATTATTCAAGGATATTTTAAGAGAATAATTCAACTCCTAAACAAAAAAAAATTTGATTTAATATGGCTTCAACAAGAAGTGCTCCCGTGGATACCATCAGTATTTGAAAATATTTTGGTAAGTGGGCATATCAAGATAGTTGCCGATTATGATGATGCTTTTTTCCATCGATATGATCAAAGTAAAAGTTTGTTTATTAGAAGTTTATTAAAAAATAAAATAGATTCAGTGATGAAATACGCAGACATGGTTCTAGCAGGTAATAATTATTTGCTGGAAAGATCAAAATTGAATAATGGAAATATTAAATTATTTCCTACTGTGGTTGATATAAATAAATTTAAAAATTCCAAACCAATTAAAGATGATTGTTTCACTATCGGTTGGATAGGTTCACCTGGTACGGCTAAATATCTGAATCTAATAGAAGATGCATTAAAAGAAGCATCACAAGACAAAAATATACGAATTTGTTTAATTGGAGCTAATAATATTAAGATAAACGGTGTGTCAATAAGGCATATCAAGTGGGATGAAAATACCGAGGTAGAAGAAATATCGAAATTTGATGTTGGAATAATGCCGTTACCTAACAATCCCTGGGAAAAGGGTAAATGTGGTTTTAAATTAATTCAATATTTATCTTGTGGTATTCCAGTTATTGGCTCACCTGTGGGAGTTAACAGAGATATAATTATTAATGGTGATAATGGTTTTCAAGCAAATAGTACAGAAGAATGGGTAAAATACATCAGATTACTAAAAGAGAATAAAGAATTAATTTTAAAAATGGGAATAAATGGGAGAAGGTTTGTTGAAGAAAGATATTCATTACAAAAAAATGCTATTAAATTAATAGATTATTTTAATGAACTTTGCAGGTATAAATTTGAAAAATAACGATACAGGGAAGAAAGTTTTACATATTATTACTCTGTTTAGTGTAGGTGGAGCAACTGAGAATACAATATTTACTGTAGATGGTTTAATTAAGAAGGGCTATGATGTTGATATAATTACGGGTCCTAATATCAGCTCTGAAGGTAGCATGTATAGTATATGTAAAAATTTAAATATACCAGTATTTACTTTTAATAGTCTTAAACGAGATATTTCACCTTTTAGTGATATAATAGTAATTTTTCAATTATATCATTTTATAAAAAAAAATAATTATGAAATTGTTCATACTCACAGTTCGAAGGCTGGTGTAGTTGGTCGAATTGCAGCTTGGTTGGCAAAAACTCCCATCATAATTCATCATAATCATGCAAAACCATATCACCGTTTTCAAAACTGGTTTATTCGAACACTTTATAAGAGTATTGAAAAATTTGCGTCACTATTTTGCAATATAATTGTTTCTGTGACTTATACAATTGTTAATGAAATGGTAAAAGATAAAATTGCACCAAGAGAAAAATTTGTTATGATAAGAAGTGGTTTTAACATAGAAAATTTTAAAAATTTTGATTCGTCTAATAATCATAAAATAAAAGATAAATTTGGTTTAACTGATGAGGATATTGTGATTGGTAAAATTGCACGTTTATCAATAATAAAAGGTCATATCTATTTACTTCAAGCATTTGAAAATGTGTGCGAGCATATTCCTAATGTTAAATTATTGTTCGTTGGTGATGGTGAAAATAAAGACGAATTATTAAGATTTATTGACAAAAAAAGATTAAATGATAAAATTATTTTTACAGGGCTAATTCCGCCAGATGAAATGCCTTCTATAATTTCATTAATTGATATTGTTGTGCACACAGCTTTATTGGAAGGTCTGCCAAGGGTTTTTACCCAATCAATGTTAATGGGAAAGCCTGTTATTTCATTTGATCTTGACGGAGCGAATGAAGTGATAGAAAATGGCAAAAACGGATACTTGATAGAACCATTAAATCTCGAAATGTTAACTGAAAAAATAATTGATCTGGCATCAAATATTACTAAATCTAAAAATTTTGGAAGTTATGGAATGAATAATATCAAAGACGATTTTTCAATATATGCCATGGTAGAGAAAAATCATGAATTATATCAAGAATTATTAGCAAAACACGCTAAATAAAATTTATTTTAATTTAATTCTTGTAAACAGATAGAATTTGTAATCTTTAAAATATTATTAATAAAAATTTAATTAAACCTAGAATAAATTTAAAATGAATAAGCAAATATTAGTGACAGGTGCAGCCGGATTTATCGGCTACCATCTTGTTAAGGAATTACTTTTAAGAGGATATGATGTTATTGGTCTAGATAATATTAATAATTATTCCGAGGTAGAGTTAAAGATTGGCAGATTAAGAGAATTAGGAATTTCTAAAAAAAAGATTAAGTATAATCAATATGTAAATAGTGTAATATTTGATTCCTTTAGGTTTATTAAAATTGATTTAAATAATAAAGAATATATTAAAAAATTATTTTCAGATAATAATATTAAAATAGTTTTAAATCTTGCAGCACAAACAGGTGTAAGATTTTCTTTAGTAAATCCTTACGCATATACAGATAGTAATATTTCCGGTTTTTTAAATATATTGGAAAATTGCAGACATTATGAAATAGAACATCTAGTTTTTGCAAGTAGTTCTTCAGTTTATGGTTTAAACGAATCGATGCCTTATTCAACTAATGCGAACGTAGATCACCCCGTTAGTTTATATGCAGCAACTAAAAAGGCGAATGAATTAATGGCTCACTCTTACAGTTATTTATTTGATATCCCAACAACAGGTTTGCGTTTTTTTACTGTTTATGGTGAATGGGGAAGACCTGATATGTCTTATTTTATTTTTACGCAGTCAATATATGAAGGTAAACCAATCAATGTATTTAACAATGGTGAGATGGAAAGAGATTTTACTTATGTGGGTGATGTTGTTGACGGCGTGATGCAAGTTATGAATAAGCCTCCTGAAAAGAATTATCAATGGAATTGTGAACTCCCGGAAGCTTCTTCCTCTATTGCCCCGTATAAGTTGTACAATTTAGGAAATAATAATCCTGTTAAATTACTCGATTTTATAAGGGAAATAGAAAAATCAATTGGGATTAAAGCAAATATCAATTTCTTACCAATGCAGCCTGGCGATGTGGTCAAAACTTGGGCAGATATAACTGAATTTAAAAAAGCTTTTAACTATAAACCTAAAACTACCATTAATGTTGGAATTCCAAAATTTATTAGTTGGTTTAAAAAAGTTTATCACTATTAATATTTTGTGATTTAGAGTAGTGAATATTTTAGAAACATAAAGCTAGTAATGTTGTATTAACTTTGGGTATTAAAGATATATGTAACTAAGAATTTTTAGAAGAAGATAAGTAAAAACCATAGGATCTCAATTGTAGTAAATGAACAAAAAAACTGAAAAAATAATTATTCTCCTTGCTGATTTCATCACCATCAACCTTGCATGGGTGTCTTTCTTTTACTTAAGGGTAGAAACAGGTTGGTTTAAACTTTTAGTGATGCCGGAAGTGCTTTTGCCGATGGTGGTTGTTTATGTTTACTGGTTGGTGGTTTTTACTTTCGTAGGAATGTACCGAACCTGGTTTGCCTCTTCACGTTTCGATGAGATATCAACTCTCTTCAAATCTACTTTCGTTGGCATATTTATTCTATTCTTTCTTATCTACCTTGATGATTATGTACATGGAGTAGAATCAAGCAGCAGGATATTAATATTTATTTACTGGGCACTTCTGTTCGCATCAACAAGTTTCGGCAGGTTGTTCATCCGTAGTTTGCAGCGTACACTTCTTATAAAAGGTATCGGCAGAAAATGTGCGGTTATTGTTGGCTTCAATCCTAAAGCTAACGAAGTGCACGACCAGATTCTTGAGCATCCTGCGTTGGGTCTTGATATTGAAGCTTACATTGCGGTTAATCCGGAAAATGTTGGGAAATCCTATAAAAATATTAAAGTCCGGGGTTCAATTGATCAGCTTTCGGATATTGTTATTAAATCTCATTCAACTGAAGTGATAATTGCATCTGGAAAAAGAGGATCACGATCTTCTTGTGGAAGTTATCTCAAAGCTGGAATATAAAGGGATCGGGCTTAAAATAGTTCCCGATCTTTATGAAATACTTAGCGGGCAAGCTCGTACTTCGCAGATTTACGGTATCCCACTTATCGATATTATGCCGGAGCTTATGCCCGAATGGGAGAAAAAACTTAAACGAATCATTGATATGCTGGTTTCTTTTACTATCCTTATTATCACTCTTCCAATAAGTTTAATCACTGCAATTGCAATTAAGACTTGATAGCAAAGGTCCTGTTTTTTTCGGGCAGGAAAGAAGCGGTGTTAATGGCTCTTCCTTCAGGATGCTTAAGTTCAGATCGATGTTTGAAGATGCAGAAAAGCATACAGGTCCTGTTTGGTCTCAGAAAAACGATCCGCGCGTTACAAGAGTGGGTAAAGTTATGAGAAGATTAAGGATTGATGAAATCCCACAAATGTACAACGTACTTAAAGGGAGAAATGAGTTTGGTTGGACCGAGACCGGAACGACCGTTCTTTGTTGAAAAATTATCTGAAGAAATTCCGTATTATAAAAGAAGATTAAAAGTAAGACCCGGTATTACCGGCTGGGCGCAGGTTAAACATAAGTATGATGAAAATATTGAAGACGTTAAAGTTAAATTAAGATATGATCTTTTCTATATTGAAAACATGTCGATTAGAATGGACTTTAAAATATTGATGAGAACAATGTACGTTGTTTTATTCGGAAAAGGGCATTATAGTTAATCTGGTCTTAAATTAAAATACTCAATCGAACTATGGCAGAAAAAAAATCTCTTGTAATTATTCCAACCTTTAACGAAATGGAAAACATACCTAAACTCATCCCGGAAGTTCTTTCTAAAGATGAAGGTATTGAAATTCTTGTAGTTGATGACAATTCGCCCGACGGCACTGCAGCTTATATTGAAAAGCTGATGCAAAGTAACAATAAAGATCCATCTTATAAAGCGGGATTATAAAATGGGACTGGGGACTGCTTACTTAGCAGGTTTTAAATATGCACTTGAACATAGCTTCGATTATATTTTTGAAATGGATGCTGATTTTTCCCACGACCCAAAAGAGATAGTAAATTTTTTAAATGAAATTAAAAACTACGATCTCGTCCTTGGCAGCAGGTATATTAGACGGGGTAAATGTTGTTAACTGGCCAATGCGCAGGTTAATATTAAGCTACTCTGCAAATATTTATACAAAAATAATTACCGGGCTGCATATTAACGATGCAACCGGCGGTTATAAATGTTTTAGAAGAAAAGTTCTTGAAGCAATAGATCTTGATAAAATAAAATCAAATGGTTATGCATTCCAGATTGAGATGACATTTAAAGCATGGAAAAAAGGATTTAAGATTAAAGAGATTCCTATCACTTTTGTTGATCGTGTTAAAGGAACTTCAAAGATGTCTAAAAAAATTGTACGCGAAGCAGTTATAAGAGTTTGGAAACTTAGAATAAGAAGTATGTTTGGTATTCTTAAATAGGTGATGAATTGGATCTTTCGATAATAATAGTAAACTATAATGTAAAAGAGTTTCTTCAGAATTTACTTCACTCAATTGATAAAGCTTCACAAAATCTTTCCAGCGAAATAATAGTTGTGGATAATGCATCTGATGACGGAAGTGTTGAACTGCTAAAATCAAAATTTCCTTCTAGTTAAATTAATTGAAAACAAAACCAACCTTGGCTTTGGTAAAGCAAATAACCAGGCGTTAAAGATAGCTAAAGGTAAATATCTTCTTTTAATAAATCCGGATGCGGTTATAAGTGAAGATACACGTTAAGAAGATGATTGAATTTTTGGAAGAACAAAATGATGCAGGTTTAGCAGGCTGTAAAATTCTCAATCCCGATGGATCACTTCAACTGGCTTGCAGACGAAGTTTTCCGGGACCATGGACATCCTTCTGTAAAGTTACCGGTTTGAGTAACCTTTTCCCTAACAGTAAAATGTTTGCACGTTACAATCTTACTTATTTAGATGAAAACCAGACTTACGAAGTTGACGCAATTTCAGGTTCATTTATGATGCTGAAAAGAGAAGTTTATGAAAAAGTTGGTGGTTTTGATGAACAGTTTTTTATGTATGGTGAAGATCTTGATCTCTGTTACAGGATACAAAAAGCTGGATACAAAGTATTTTATGTACACACTACGCAGGTAATACATTACAAGGGAGAAAGCACAAAGCGAAGCAGTATGGATGAAACAAAAGTTTTTTACAATGCGATGCACCTGTTTGTAAAAAAACATTTTTCCAGTTCATTCCTTGTTGAAATTATTTTAAGATCGGCAATTGGATTTAGAAAATTGTTTGCATTTCTGGGTAAACGTAAGCTTATCTTCTTTTCTATTTTCCTTGATTTTATTTTCTTCAATATCTCTTTATTCATTGCAGAAAAAATATATATGGGAATGACTAACGTGGGAGGGCTTCAATAAACCTGATTACCTGGTTATTTATACAATCCCTGCGCTGGTTCATATTATCGTAGCATCATTAATTGGTGTTTATAAAAGAGAATGTTTTCTGTTCTAAGGAATTTTGGTGCAATTATTTTAAGTTTTATCATTCTTACCTCAATAACATTTTTCTTTAAGGAATATGCGTACAGCCGTGCGGTTGTGGTATTATCCTACTTACTGCTCTTCATTATTTTAACAATGTGGAGAGTGGTTTTAAAACTCTTCTTTAAAGTTGGAGTAAAGTTAGACGGCACAATTAATAAGCGAACACTCGTTGTAGGAATTGATGATCACGCAGTAGAGATAGCAAAAAAATTAAAAGCCCAGAAAAAGGATATTTATAATTTTATAGGATTTATCGGAAAGTCACATTCTGATGTAGGTAAAAAGCTGGAAGGATTTGAAGTTGCAGGAAGCTTGCAAAATTTTGGAAAGGTAATTAAGGAAAAACAAATTAATGAAGTTATCTTTTCATCACATGATTTACCCTACGGCGAAATGATGTCGCTTGTATCAGCAAGTCCTTATAATAGTGTGGAGTTTAAGATAAGCGGAGATGATCTAAGTTATGCCGTTGGTAAAACTTCTGTTTCAATGCTGGATGATATTCCCTTAATTGAATTACACTATAATATTTCCAATCCCCGGTTAAAAACTATTAAATATCTTTTCGATTTTTTGCTGGCAGTTCCGGTTTTGTTTTTGATTTATCCTTTTATATATTTCTCATCAAAGCTAAGTAAAAAGGAATCTGCTTTTAAAAACTTTATTCTTGGTATCCCCTCTGTTTTAATAGGAAAACGTAGCTTTGTAGGTCCAAAATCAGCAAACAATAACTCAGGTATGTTCATTGGTAAAACAGGTTTAACAGGATTTTGGTACATTGAGGATGAAGAAAATGAAGCCAATGATAAACTGGATATTTACTATGCAAAAAACCAGAATATTTGGCTGGATACTGGAAATACTTGGTAAAACATTAAATAAAATGTGGAGTAAAAAAGATAAGTAATGGGTAAAACTATTTTAGATTTTGAAAAACCAATTTTTGAACTAGAAGAAAAACTTGTAGAGATGCGAAAATCTTCCAGTGGACTGAATATTGATAAAGAGATTGCAAGAATTGAAGGAAAAGTTGCCCAGCTAAAAGAAGAACTTTATAAGGATTTAACCAGGTGGCAGCGTGTGCAGCTTGCGAGGCATCCTGACAGACCTTATACTTTGGATTTTATTGACCTTATGACTACTGATTTTGTTGAGCTGCACGGCGACAGGCATTTTGGTGATGATAAAGCGATTGTGGGTGGCTTTGCAAACCTGGATGAGTATAAAGTTATGCTGATCGGGCATCAAAAGGGAAGAGACACAAAATCGAATGTGTACCGCAATTTTGGAATGGCAAATCCCGAAGGCTACCGCAAAGCCCTTCGATTAATGAAGCTGGCAGAAAAGTTTAATAAACCTGTTATAACAATGCTGGATACACCTGGTGCATACCCCGGTCTGGAAGCCGAAGAGCGCGGGCAGGCAGAAGCAATTGCAAAAAATCTTTTTGAAATGAGTAAGCTTAAAGTTCCTATAGTTGTTGTTATAATTGGTGAAGGTGCAAGCGGAGGCGCTCTTGGTATTGGTATTGGCGATAGAATCCTGATGCTTGAAAATTGCTGGTACTCGGTTATAAGCCCTGAATCCTGTTCAAGTATTTTGTGGAGAAGCTGGGATTTTAAAGAACAGGCAGCCGAAGCATTAAAACTTACCGCTCCAGATTTGCTTGAACAAAAGATAATTGATAGGATAATTCCTGAACCGCTTGGAGGCGCACATATAGAACACGAAGCTGCAGCTAAAATTCTTAAAGATGCACTAAAAGAAGAACTGGCGCAATTAGTTAAAATAAAACCGGAAAAACTTATTGAAAACCGTTTGGAAAAATTTGGTAATATGGGAGCTTTTAGTGAATGATTGATAACTAGTGAGATTTCATTTCGTATTCACTTAAAATGTAAACAAAATTTAAATCCCGATATATCGGGATTTTTTATTCATTAAAATTAAAAAAGCTTTATTGAATTTATGTTAATCCATAAAACTAATTTACGTGTGCGTTATGCTGAAACTGACCAGATGCAATACGCTTATTATGGAAATTACCTTGAGTACTTTGAAGTTGGAAGAGCTGAAATGATGCGGGAACATGGTTTAACTTATAAACAAATTGAAGAAAACAGTTACCATATGCCTGTCTCTGAAGCTTTTGTAAAATATAAGAACCCTGCTTTCTACGATGAGCTTTTAGAAATAGAAACTAAAGTTGAAAAACTTCCCAAATTGAAAGTGCATATAGATCATAAAATAAAAAGTGTTGAAAGAGATGTGCTGATTGCGGAAGGATATGTAGAGCTGGTTTTTATAAAAAAGGAAACAAAAAAAATTACTCGTCCACCAAAATTTTTTATTGATACAATTCAAATTCATTTTAATGATGAATGAATGGAAGAATATTTTACTTTATGTAATCGTATAAAACCAGCTTTAAAGGATTCTGATGTTTGAAAAATTAAAGCAGCTTACAGTAGATACTGCAGTTTACGGTGTAAGCACAATGGTTGGGCGGTTTCTTAATTTTATCCTTGTCCCATTTTTTACAAACATTTTTCTGCCTTCTGATTACGGAATAATTCAGATAATTTATGCTTACATAGCAATCTTAAATATTGTTTACATCTATGGCATGGATTCTGCCTACTTGAAGTTTGCGGCTGTTAAAGAAATTGGAGATGATAAAGATAATTTTTCAACTCCATACATTTCTGTTTTTGTTACTTCACTGGTTCTAAGCTTTTTTATCATCCTGAATAAAAATTCAATTACTAATGTGCTGGGAATCCCTGCAGAATATCATTACCTGGTTTACATAGCTGCAGGTGTAATTTTTCTCGATTCGAATGCTGTTATTCCGTATCTAAAATTAAGATTAGACAGGCATGCAAAGAAATTTTCGCTCTTTAAGATTTTACAAATCTGTGTAAATATAATTCTTAATCTCTATTTTATTTTGGTATTAGGGTGGGGAATTGAAGCAATCATAATTAGCAATTTACTTGCTTCGCTTGCTGCCCTTATTCTTTTGTTGCCAACAATAGCCAGGCATTTCAGATTCAGATTTAACACAAAATTGTTTAAGCGCTTATTCAAATTTGGATTGCCTTTTTTACCCGCAGGGCTTTCGGTTATGGTTGTACAGGTTATTGATGTACCAATACTTGAAAAACTTACAAATTTAAAAACTGTTGGAGTTTACAAAGCAAATTACAAGCTTGGCATTTTTATGATGCTCTTCGTAAATATGTTTCAGTATGCCTGGCAGCCGTTCTTTCTGCATAACGCAAATGAACCAAATGCAAAAGAAATGTTTGCAAAAGTTCTTACATACTTTACTATAATAGGTAGTATAATACTTGTGGTGCTTTCACTCTTCATAACCGATCTTGCAAGAATACAAATTGCGGGCTACTCACTTATTGGTTCACTTTACTGGGGTGGATTATATATTGTGCCCATAATTCTTCTATCCTTTTTAATAAACGGTATGCATATGATTTTTTCTGCAGGAATTTATATTGAAGAAAAGAGCCTATATGTACCGCTGGTTACGGGTTTAGGGGCTGCAACAAGCATTGCAGTAAATTTTGCTCTCATTCCTCCTTTAGGAATTACAGGAGCTGCAATTGCTACATTTGCAAGCTATTTAGTAATGGCTATTGGCTATTTTGTAGTAACACAAAAGTTTTATAATGTAAAATACGAGTATGCACGTATTGCAAAAGTTTTTGCAGGAATATTGTTTGTTGCGATCTGTTATTATATCTTAATTTATAATGATAGCTTAACTCTATTATTAAAAGGAATAATATCGATCGGTTTTCTTTCATATTTATATTTTGTTGCTATGGATAGAAATGAAATTAAAGTGATTAAACAAAAACTTGCAGAAAGTAGAAAAGGAAAGAAGTAATTATTTATGGCTGAACCGATTATCATCAAGTTTAAAAGATTAAAGAAAAACCTGGCGGATATCCCTCTTCCATCTTATTCAACAAGTGGAAGTGCTGGAATGGATGTACATGCAGGAATTGAAGAACAATTAATTTTAAAACCGGGCGAGGTTGAACTAGTTCCTACAAACTTATCTGTAGAAATTCCTACTGGATTCGAAATACAGGTTAGACCAAGAAGTGGATTGGCTGCGAAACACAGTATTGGAATTCTTAATTCACCTGGTACTATTGACTCTGATTACAGGGGCGAAATAAAAATAATATTAATAAATTTTGGCAAGAAGGAATTTGTTATTAAGCCCGGCGAAAGAATTGCTCAGCTAATAGTTTCAAGGGTTTACACTGCACAGCTTACCGAAGTTAAAGAACTAAACAACACAACCAGAGGTGAAGGCGGATTTGGTCATACAGGGCGTTAGGTATCCAAAAAAATAATCCCTGATTTGACATTTCTATTTCCAATTGAGTAAACTTCGGCTAGAAAATATTCAATTCTTTCTGCTATTTTTTTTCACCTGTTTTGGGTACTTAATATTTATATACTATGACAGATTTTATTCATCTTCATAACCATAGCCATTACAGTCTTCAGGATGGCGCATGCACTATTGACGGACTTATTGCGGCTGCAAAGAAGAACAACATGAGTTCAGTTGCTTTGACTGATCATGGTGTATTGTATGGAGTTGGTGAGTTTTACAAGAAAGCAACAAAAGCTGGTGTTAAACCTATTATCGGCATGGAAGCATACATTGTTGACGATGGAAGCCGGAAGGATAGAGGTAAGACAGATGGGAACGGAATCAGTAGGAAGAAAAAAAAATATAACCATCTTATACTTCTAGCAAAAAACAAAAAAGGATTTAAAAACCTATCTAAATTATCTACACTTGGTCACACCGAAGGATTTTATTACAAACCAAGAATTGACCTGGAATTATTAAAGCTTTATAGTGCTGGACTTGTGGTCACATCTGCTTGTGCCAGCGGTGTGGTTTCCGCTCATCTTGTTGATGGAAATTACGATAAGGCAAAACAGGTTGCGAAAGTTTATAAAGAGATTTTTGAAGATGATTTTTACCTGGAAATCCAGGATCATGGAATGCCGATTGATAAACCAATCCTGGAAATGATGCCAAAGATTTCTAAGGAATTAGGGATTAAATTAGTTGCTACAAATGATTGTCACTACATAGAAAAAGATCATTCAATTGCGCATAACATTTTGTTATTGCTTGGTGATAAAAATGGCGCCAATTACAGAGATTTAAGATACGGAACAGACCAGGTTTATTTTAAATCTGCAAAAGAAATGATTGATCTATTTAAAGATTATGATGGAGCCGTTGAAAATACTTTAGAAATTGATTCTAAAATTGATTTGCAATTAGATTTTGAAGGACATCATTTCCCTGAGTTTCCAATTCCGGATGATTCATCAGCAAAAACTATTGATGATTATTTCGAATTGCTGGCACGAGAAGGGCTAAAAAATAAAAAGCTTGAGCTTACAGGTGAGGTTGAAGAAAGATTTAATTTTGAGATCAATACAATAAAGAGCATGGGTTTTTCCGGTTACTTTCTCGTTGTTCAGGATTTTATTAATGCTGCTAAAAGTAAAAATATTCCTGTAGGACCAGGAAGAGGAAGTGTTGCTGGAAGCATAGTAGCTTATGCACTTGGTATAACAACTATAAATCCTCTTAAGTATAACCTTCTCTTCGAGAGGTTCTTAAATCCAGCTAGAAAATCGATGCCCGATATAGATGTTGATTTTGCCGATGATCAGCGTGGTGATGTGATAGATTATGTTAAAGAAAAATACGGCGAAGAGTGTGTAACCCAGATAATTACTTTTAATCGTCTTTCATCAAAAGCTGTTATAAGAGATGTTGCGAGAGTCTTAAAAATCCCAATACCAACAGTTAATAATATTACCAAATTCATTCCTTCAAAGTTTGGTAAAGTGTTTTCAATTGAACAAGCACTTAAGGAAGTGCCTGAACTTAAATGGGTGAAAACTTCGAAAGAACCTGAAATACAGGAACTTATAAAACATGCAAAAGTTCTTGAAGGGATGAACAGGAATGCGTCGAAGCATGCCGCAGGGGTGGTTATTACACCGGGTGATGTTAGCGATTATGTTCCTCTAGCAAATGCTGTAGCACAGAACGATATTGTTACTCAGTATAACATGAAAGATATTGAGCAAGCAGGACTGCTTAAAATGGATTTCTTAGGATTACGAACTTTAACAATCATTCGTGATACACTTTCGCTTATTAAGAAAAATCATAATGTAGAAATTGATATTGATGAAATTCCTCTGGATGATGAAAATTCTTACCAGCTTTTTGCAAAAGGACAAACCACAGGAATATTCCAGTTTGAATCTCCCCCGATGCGCGAGTATCTTAAAAAACTTAATCCAACAAGCTTAAGTGATCTTGCTGCAATGAATGCATTGTACCGCCCGGGACCTATGGAATTTATTGATCAATTTATTGACAGGAAATTTGGAAGAAAGCAGGTTAAATATCTTCATCCAATTTTAGAGGAGATACTAAAAGAAACATACGGAATTATAGTTTACCAGGAACAGGTAATACAGATTGCAAACAAAATTGGTGGAATGAGTCTTGCTGAAGCTGATATCCTTCGTCGTGCAATGGGTAAAAAAGATCTTCTTGCAATGAAGGAGCAAAAGGCAAAATTTATTGAGGGTGCAGATGCTAAGGGAATTAGTAAAAAAATAGCCAGCGAAATTTTTATCTCAATAGATAAATTTGCTAACTACGGTTTTAATAAAAGTCATGCTGTTGCATATAGTTATATTGCCTATCAAACAGCTTACCTTAAAGCTTATTATCCCTCGGAATTTCTTGCTGCTAACCTAACCAACGAGTTTGAGAACACCGATAAAGTTTCAAACTTTTTGGAAGATTGCCGCCGCTTAAATATTAAGGTGCTTCCGCCAGATGTTAACAATGCTTCTGTTAATTTTGATGTTACTGATGGCAGGATAGGATTTGGAATGATAGCAATTAAAAATGTTGGTAAAAATGCTGTTGAGGTAATTATTAAAGCACGCAAAAAACTTGAAAGGAATTTCACCAGCATTTTTGATTTTTGTATAAACGTGGATACAAGGTTAGTAAACAAAAGAACTCTTGAAGGCTTAGTGACTGCCGGTTCGTTCGATTCTATGGATACCAATCGCGCTGCACTGTATAATGCGGTAGAAAAAGCTCTTGAGTTTGGTGGCAAAATGCAACACTCGGTTTTTTCTAATGAGAATTCCTTATTTGGTGGGATAGAAGATTTAGAAATAACGGAACCGGAACTTCAGGATATTAAACCTTGGAGTGAAAAGGAAAGACTTGGAAAAGAAAGAGAAGCGGTTGGTTTTTACATTTCAGGTCATCCTTTACATAAGTATGATGTTGAATATAATTCTTTTACAAATTTTCATATTGGCAAAGACAAAAATATAAATGAAGAAGATGTTGTTAAAGTTTGCGGCGTAATAACAGGTGTTAGAAAAAAGATTGATAAATCTGGTAAGAATATGGCATTCTTTACCATTGATGATTTTTCAGGTTCTTGTGAATGTATAATGTTTTCAAAAATATATGCAAATGATGGGGGGTATGTTGAAGAAGAAGAATCAGTTTTAGTTATTGGGAAGTTAGAAAGCAGCGGCGATGCTGTAAAAATTCATGTTAATAAACTTTTTCCGTTGGATAGAGCAAGAGTAGAACTTTCCAAAAGTATAAATATTAATATTAATAAAGATGTTGTGTCTGCCGATAAAATTTCCTTACTAAAACCCATTCTTGGAAAATAACAAAGGTAACACTCCTGTCTTTCTTTCACTAGGCAAAAATGGTTCACGCGGTTCATTGTATGCATTTAAAGGAGTTCAGGGTAAAGGTATCCGAGGATCTTATCAAAGAAGTAACTACATTACTTGGTGATGGATCTCTCCGCCTGAATTCTCAATGATTTTGAAATAGAGATAATTATTATAAATAATATTCCTGGTAAAAGTCAATAGCTTAATAGATTTGTTTCACTTTTACCTATTTTGTATAATTGCTTGCGATGATAGTTAAAAACATGTAATACGAATGAGTAAAAATAACAATACAAAATACTGGGCTGTAATTTTAGGTGCTTCATCAGGCTTCGGCGAAGCAACCGCGGTGAAACTTTCTGCAGATGGTTACAACATAATTGGTGTGCATCTCGATAGACAGGCGACAATGCACAATGTTGAAAAAATTATTAGCCAGATAAATAAAAATGGAAGCGAAGCTTTATTCTTTAATGTAAATGCTGCCGATAGGTTTAAGAGAGGCGAAATAGTTAATGAAATTAAGAATAAACTAAATGGGGAACCTCTTATTAAAGTAACTATGCATTCATTAGCTTTTGGGGCTTTAAGGCCATTTATTCCTAAAGAAGAAGAGCAAGGTATAACACATGCACAAATGGAAATGACACTTGATGTGATGGCTCACTCTTTAGTTTACTGGGTGCAGGAACTTTTTCTGAATAACCTGCTTGCAAAACAGGGAAGAGTTTTTGCGATGACCAGTTCAGGCGGGCGCTCATCAATTCCATATTATGGTGCAGTATCTGCAGCTAAAGCTGCTCTTGAATCTCATGTAAGACAATTATCGGTTGAACTTGGACCAATGGATATTTCGGTAAATGCGATTATGGCTGGTGTAACTGACACGCCTGCTCTTAGAAAAATACCTGGCAGCTCAGAAATGGTTGATATTGCTTTAAAGAAGAATCCCAAAAAAAGGTTAACAACCACTTCAGATGTTGCGAAAGTAATCTCGCTCCTTTGTAAAGATGGAGGGGAATGGATTAGCGGCGGAATAATAAATGCTGACGGCGGGGAAGACATTGTAAGTTATGTGGGGCAAAATTAAAAATTGAACATTTTTTAAAGAATAACTCAAGGAATAATAATGGGACTAATAGAAATAACAGATGACAATTTTGAAACTGAAGTTATAAATTCAGATTTACCGGTACTTATAGATTTTTGGGCAGTTTGGTGCGGGCCATGTAAAATGATTGCGCCTATTGTGGAAGAACTGGCAACAGAATATGATGGAAAAGCTAAAATTGGAAAACTGGATGTGGATTCGAATCAGCAAACTTCAATTAAATATGGTGTAAGAAGCATTCCTACATTATTGCTTTTTAAAGACGGTGAATTGAAGGATACAATAATTGGTGCTGTTCCAAAAACTAATATAGTTGAAAAATTAAATGCCCAGGTTTAGTTTTAATTGAACACATTTACGATTGCTAATTATTTATTTAAGAAAAGAGAGAAGTGTTTAATTGCTTACCGTTTTGGATAATAAAAATTGAAAATTATAAATAAACGGTTAGCAAGCTAATTATTCGGTTTATATTAAATTTTAACGGATTTTTATATCTATTGACATTTTTCCAAAAAAACGTTAATTCTCTGTAGCAAATATTTAGTTGCTTGAAAACTTGACATAAAACTAAGTGAGTGTTAATTTGATAAAGTGTTTAAAATTTAACATAATTTAACAACGAAGTTAAATCCTCGGGTAGTATAATTAAAGATTTAATAAAGATTTTTAACCAACTTAATTCATCTTTCATAATTAAAAAAAGGAGAGTAGTATGCTCAACAAATTTACAACTCTAACTATGGTCTTATTATTGTTTGGATTTTGCGCATTACATGCGCAGACTGATATTCTTAACCAGACAAAACCAGACTTAGTTATTTCTGGTGATGAGACACCAGATATGAGTGGAATTGAAATAATTGAGGTTAATGGTACACAGGTATTTGGTCCTGTTCAGACAAGCCAATTTACCTGGGATGTGCATAATATCACAGATAGAGCAACTGGTTACGATCTTCAATCCAATGGTTCTACACAGCAAGTATGGGTAGATCTTAATAACCCGGATTTCTTACATGCAGCGTTCACAAACTCCCAGGAAACTGTAACATGGGGCGATAGAACTTGTTTGTACTTTGGTAGCACTGATGCTGGAGTTAGCTGGTTTGAGTTAGGTCCTGTTCCTACTACTACAAGATGCGGATTCCCAGCAATTTATGGTGATGCTTCTGGCTCAGCTGTTATTACCAATCATAATGCAGTATTTACTACAACACATGCAACTATTATGATTGATAACAGTCCATTTGAATATAATTTTACTAATCATGATCCTGGTGTTCAGCCTACTGATGGTGATGCAATATGGCCGAGGCATACAGTTGTAGATGGCAAAGTTATTATGGCTGCTTCTCAAAATGGTCCTGATAGTTTCTTCGTAAACGTATTGGATCCATCTGTACCTTCCTTTTTGGGATGGTATGACATTGATGGTGAGCAGGCAGAGCAATATTCTTTTGCAGTTTCTGATGGCGGAAAAGTTGGTTTAGCTTATAACGGTCAACCAACAAATTCACAGGATGGTGATGTTTATTATATCGAATCTACAGATGCTGGTATGACCTGGACTGCTCCAACACTAGTTTGGGCTAGAGACCATGGTGCTGATACTACAATGGGCGCTATTAGAGGCGTAGCCGTTAATTTTTATGGTGAAGATCCTGTTGTTGCTTGGGAAACCTGTCAGCAGATATTCTCATCAGGTAATTTTTTCCCGGGTCTTCCAAGTAATATTATGTTATGGGGACCACATTTAAATGGCGGTACAGCAGTTGTAATTGCTGATAGTAATAATGTTCCTTATGCCCCTATACTCGGAACTAACGATGTAATGGTTCCTATTTGTCGTCCGGTTCTAGGTCGGTCTCAAATGAATGACTATCTGTTCATGGCATTTACTGTTGCCTCTGAAGATGTTTACCCAAGTCCTGATACAACTTCATATACTGATGGATATTTTATGTACAGTGAGGATGGCGGAAACGTTTGGAGTGTCCCCGAGAAATTTACACCGGATGCACCACGGTTAGATTGGAGATATCCTAGTATTGTTGATGTTAGTCCAACTGCAACATTAGATGATGCTGCTATTACAGTGCATATTGTAATTCAGGGCGATTCAATTCCTGGAAGCACGGTTAATACTGCAGGACAACCTGTTGCCGTTTCAGCTCAATATTATCATTTCTCGACTGAGATATTACTTGTTAGCGCAGACGAAGATCCAGTAATTGTTAACAATTTTAATTTAGAGCAAAACTATCCTAACCCATTTAACCCAAGTACACAAATTAATTATACCCTTGCCGAAAGAAGCAATGTAACAATTAAAGTGTACGATGTGTTGGGAAATGAAGTTGCTACATTAGTTAATACAACCCAGGAAGCCGGTGCATACGATGTTAACTTCGATGCATCAAAACTTTCTTCAGGATTGTATGTTTATACACTTAGTGCAGGTAATTTTACATCATCCAAAAAAATGATGCTATTGAAATAAAATTATAATCTAATTGGAACGGGTGGGTTATCCAATTATCACATTGGTTAATTCGCCCGTTTTTTTTAGAATTAAGTTTGTTTAATAGATTGTTGAAACTTGCAGAACATTTAATTAAGAAAAGAATTTAGTAAATAATTGTGTGGAGAAGCGATGAAAAAATTCTTTACAATATCTATAGTGGTCCTTACATTTTTTAGTTTAGCATCCGTTGCTTATGCCCAATCGGGAGTGGGTAAAATGAGTGGAAAAATTATTGATGCTGATACACAGGAACCACTAATTGGTGCTAATATTATATTGTTAAGCACAAACCTTGGTGCCGCAACTGACATCGAAGGCAACTATTTTATACTTAATATTACTCCCGGTACATACGATGTAAAAGTTAGTTATGTTGGTTATGCAGCTAAAACGATTCAGGAAGTTAGAATTGTTGCCAACATTACTTATGAATTAAATATTGAGTTATCTACCGATTTTACCCTGCCAGATATTGTTGTTGAGGGTAAAAAAATGTTTGAAGAAAAAGCTACAAATACTGTTAAAGTAATCGATTCAGATCAAATTGCTCGTTTACCTGTTAAAGGAGTGACAAATATAGTTGGTCTTCAATCTGGAGTGGTAATACAGGAAGGCAGTGGTGGTGTTGACGGTAACGCAGAAGTTAATGTTAGAGGTGGCAGAGGCTCAGAGGTTCTTTACATTGTTGATGGAGTGCCACAAACTAACGTATTCAACGGAGCCAATCGCTCTCAGGTAAGTGATGACGCTATTGACCAGGTTTCATTCCAGGTTGGTGGTTATGAGGCAAAATACGGGCAAGCTCAATCCGGTATTGTTAATATTACAACAAAATCCGGTCAATCTAATTACAATGTATTTGCTGATGTTATTTCTTCTCAATTCACCGATAATTATGGTTTTAATCAATACACTTTAAATGTAAGTGGTCCAATTATCCCTGGAAATGCAGATCATACTATGTTCTTATCTAGTGAAAGAGGATGGTTCCAGGATAATAATCCACTGGCGATTGACAGAACTTTTGAATCAATCGGAAAAACTGTTTCTGCTAGAGAACATATGAGTTCAGGTATCTGGAGATTTACCGGTAGAACAACTCACAATGTTGGAGATTTTAGAATTAATCTCGGCGCAAATGTGAACTTTAGAGATTACCGAGTATACGTACACTCTTATGCAAAAAATAATGCTGAGTTTAATCCTTCAAGAGAGCAAAGGAACTACTCGTTTAGCGCAAGAATCTCCCAAACTGTAAGCCCAACTTCGTTCTGGAACTTGAACGTTGGTGTTAAGAGAGATCAGTTCAACCAATTTGATCCTCACTTTGGAGATGATCTTTTTGCTTATGGTGATAGCGTAACGTTTGCCAACTTATTTGGAGCTACACTGACCAGGGATGGTCAAAGGATTCAAAAAGATGAGAATAATGTATTCTGGGACTATGGAAGAATAAATAACTTCTATCAGCGCCAGGAAAATGATCAATTAAATGCGGATGCAACTTTTACGTCGCAGATTGATAATCATCTGTTTGAAATTGGTGGAGGTGCCAATTTTAACCTTATAAGAAATTATACAATTAACCCTGTTCAACTAGCTGTTGGTGATCATACTACTCTTACAGAAGTAGGATTGGATTCTTTATTTGAAGTTCAGCAACCAACAGTTTTTGGATTTGATATAAGAGGTCAAGAAAAAACCAGTAGTGGTGATGAATTTGCACCAAAAGAACCATTTTTTGCATATGCATATATACAGGATCGGTATGAACTAGAAGATCTTGTATTGAATATTGGTTTGAGAATGGATTATTTTGATACTAGAACTGATATTTTGAGAGATCCAATTGTAGTTGATGGGAATAATGTACTTTTACCATTCGCCGGAGGAAGCGATCCTAACGATTTTGATCCGGGTGATTTTGTTGAAAAAGAAGCTGAACTGGAATTTTCTCCTCGTATAGGATTAGGATTTCCTGTTACGGAAACTACTGTTTTCCATGCTCAGTATGGTAGATTTATTCAAATTCCACAGTTAACTGATCTGTACTTTACACCTTTTGATTTAGATCAGTTTATTAGTCATTTGATCCGCAATATGTTCAGGATGGTTCTATCATTTCTGAAGAAACGGTCTTCGTATGAAGTTGGATTCAGACAGTTACTTGGTGACAATGCTGCAATGAACATTACTTTGTTTTACAAGAATATAAAAGGTTTGGTTAACAGGCAACAGAGTTTCTTCCAGAGAATTCCTGAAGGTGAACTAAGGAGTTATATCCACCCTGCTAATTCTGACTTTGGTACCACCAAAGGGCTGGCATTTTCACTTGATGTAGCCAGATTAAATTATTTTAGCTTTTCATTGCAATATACATTTTCAATTGCAGAAGGAACAGGTTCATCAACTAACTCTAGCCAAACTGCTGTTTTCAGAAGCTTGGATAATGAAGCCCCGAAAGTGATTGCACCTCTTGATTTCGATCAAACACATACTGGTGTAGCAACTATAGATTTTTATGTGCCGGAAGGTGAACTTGGTATATTGGAAATGACCGGTGTGAATGCTTTAATCTCATTCGCTTCCGGAAGACCTTATACTCCTCTTGATTTCTTCGATATTTTATCAGGAAACAACGGTGGACCAAGTACTACTGGTTATGTTAATTCCCGGAATGCCCCCGGTAGTTTTAGAATAGATCTGAAAGTTGAAAAATCTTTTGGAGTTGGCGGACTTTTAGTTACTCCATACCTGTGGATTCAAAATGTTCTGGGCAGTGAAAATGCAACTACAGTGTGGAGATCAACTGGTGATCCTCTATACCACAGGATTCCTCAACACAGAAGAAGGTATAGCAGCTATTGAATCAAACGGCGAAGGGTATAGGCAAGATTATGAATCGCTTGAGAGAGACCCAGGTAATTTCGGTATCCCTCGTTTAATTAGACTTGGACTTAAGGTTAATCTTGGTCTTTAATAGTAAATTAAATTATGATTTTAGTTATTAAATAGGGTAGTTAAAATGAGAAAAAATAAGACCTTATATTATCCTAAATTTATCTTCTTAATAGCAGCAATTGCGTTGCTGTTTCTGGGTTTTATTGAAGGAGATAAAAAAGGAAATAGAAGTAATAAGCAATACACCTTAAATAAAACCACAACATCGGGTAAACAAGGTGATGCTTACAGATTCAATATTAATAATCTTAATATTCCAATTAACAGAGTTGGCACTATTGCAGATGTTAACATCCCACCAGATGGTACACTTGGAAGATTTGGTAATGGCTCCGTTATTTTTTCAAGTGGTTTTTTCCTGAGTGGACTTACCAATGGAAACCTTTGGGCATTTGCACAAGCATCGGCTTCACTTGTTGAAAATATGACACCCGGAACTATTGCAAGCGGTCCGAATGATCCTGATGCAGTTATATATGTTGTTAATAGAGAAGATGAACCATTTGGTGCAAAGCTGGCAAGATTGGAAAACTGCAGTTGACAAATTTGAGGCGGATTTCTACGATGGAGATGGTGATGGTCAATACAATCCAGTTGATTTAAATGGAAATGGTAAATGGGATCCTGATGAAGATATGCCCGATTTGCTAGGAGATGAAACCGCATGGTGCGTATACAATGATGGACAACCGGGTGCTCAAAGAACCAGGTTTGCCGGTGTTAATCCACAAGGTGTTGAGATACGTCAGACTATATTTGGATTTGCATCTAAAGGTGCACTCGGCAACATGATATTTATACGGTATCGGATACGAAATGTTGGCTCGGTAGCCAGTGTGCTTGATAGTGTTTACTTTGGCGCCTGGGCAGATCCTGATCTTGGAGGAGAGCATATGGATGATTTAGTTGGTGTGGATGTTCCTCGCAATGCAGGGTTCACGTATAATGGAGATGATAGCGATCCAGAATATGGAAGTCAAATACCATGTTATATGATTGATTTTTTCTCAGGTCCTAAAGCTTTCATTCCAGGAGAAACCTTTGTTGATAACGATGGTGACGGACAGTATACAGAGGGGGTTGATACACCTTTGGATACAGCTTACAGTTTTAGAGGACAGAATCTTGGTATTAGGGAATTCCCCGGAGCTAGAAACCTGGACGTCTCATCATTCGTTCATTACATCCAATCTGATCCGCTTCGGGGTGATCCGAACGATGAATTTGAAGCAAGACATTATATGCTTGGCAAGTTAAGATTAGGTGAAGATTTTGATCCTTGCGTTGACGCGTGGGGAGGGGTATTTGGTATACCATGCACTGATCCAAGCATAGATATAAACTTCTGGTATTCCGGTGACCCGGTAACAAATTCTGGCTGGCTTAATACTGGTGTTACTGATCAACGACAAATGACCAATGTTGGACCATTTCAGTTGATTGAAGGTGAAGAAGATCTTGAAATTGTAGTTGCATATGTTATCGGTCAGGGGTCTGACAGATTAAATTCGATTACTGTTGCCCGTGGAATTGATGACGGCGCACAGTTTGTATTTGATGGTAATTTCAGGGCTCCTACACCACCACAAACTCTTCAAGTTGAAGTTGTTTCTGGTCCTGATTTTATAGACTTTTTAATGCCTGTAAGCGAGCAGGTTGGGTTTCTTGATCAGACAGAAGCCTGGGATAATAGATTCCATGGAATTAATGTATCAGCATACAGAACCAACTCGACACAGGAAACTGTTGAAGGCATACAAAACATAAAACTCCATACAACTTTCCAGGCAGATAATTTTATACAGGATATTTTTAAGGAAAACCAAGAAACCGGTGGTAGAGAATTACTGTTCTCCGAGGCAGACTCCACAAACAAATTAGATGTCCAAGTGTATTCGGATCCGGTAACAGGACGTATCAGGGTTAGAGTTACAAGTGATCCATTCGATGGCAGTAATCTTGTTAAGGGAGTGCCTTATTATTTTTCATTTACTTCCTACGCTCTTAATTATGATGCACTGTTACCAATGGATGAAAATGCTAATTTTGGTGATGAGGGAGACTACTATTTATCCGCAGCAGGATTTGTGGGAGAAGTAGAAAATATACCAAAAATAATTACCGTAGTACTAGGCGAAGATCTATACAATCCACCTGTACCAATAGGTGGGTCGGATCAGATAGCCGGCGCTTCACTTGGACAAGTCACCTACGATGTTGTTGACAAATCAGCATTAACCGGAGATACCTATGAAGTTACATTCCAGATAGATGGTAATTCTGCTGATTATGCAACATTCTGGAAACTTGAAAATATTACAACCAGTACAGTTCTTAAAGATTCTGCAACAGAATATCTGTTCGGATCATCTTTAATTGATCAGGAAGTAACAGAAGGGTTTATCACAAAAATAGAAGAGCAAATTGCTACTATTGATGAAGTGGTATATACTCCCGACAATGCTGTTTGGTATTCCGAATTCGATTCTGCTTCAGTAACAGGCATCTGGTATGTCGGAACTGATATTCCTCAAGGAGCAAAAGTTCCAACATTCAATGAAAAAGTTGGGGAATATACTTTCGCAAATAATCTAAGAAGAGTAGAATTAAGGTTTGGAGCAAACGGTGTTGGAAAAGCATATAGATATATTAATGGATATACTGGAATACCAGCATCAAACAACTATTCCTTTGCCCACGCACTAACATCATCTGATACTACGGGTAAAGGTGTAATAGGTAACTGGGATCAAACTAACGACAGACCAAATGGTTTTGTTGATGTTCCATTCACTGCCTGGGTTGTTGATGACAGGTATGGAGAACAGCATCAGTTAGCTGTTGGTTTTGTTGAAAGACGAATTACCTCAACCTATCCTTTAGGAAATCCTGATGGTTTATGGGATCCAGATACAACGTTAAGAGCAAATGGCGAAGTAATAGTAATATTCGATCTTCCATACGATCCAAACGGTGGACATATTGAACTAACCGGAGGTGATTTTACAACATCTGGTGGTACTGAAACTGTTTGGGCAGCTTTAATTAACGGACCGGATATGCCTGCTGATGCACAAGGTGTTACTGAAGAACAAAGAGCTATTTTCAGTGCCAACTGGTTCAATGCAATGTATGTAGTTGGACTTGAAAGATTAAATGAAACTTCTTTCTACACTGATGGCGATATATTGACTATTCCTTTAGCGGTATATCCCTATACCGAAGCTGATGTCTACCAATTCCAAACAACCCGTGGTGGCATTTTATCCGACGATGAAGAGCGTGAACTCTTTAAGAAGGTTAATGTTTACCCAAATCCTTTGTATGGATTTAATGTAGCAACCAGCTATACAAATAGTCCTTCAGATGAACCGTTTGTAACTTTCTCTAATTTGCCGGAAGAAATAACTGTTAAGGTTTACTCACTTTCCGGACAATTGTTAAGAACTCTGACTCAAGATGATAAATCAGTACCTACCTCTCCGTTTTTGAGGTGGGATTTACAGAATGAATCGGGTCTGAGAGTTGCATCCGGACTTTATTTGGCAATTGTATCATCACCTAAATTTGGTGAAAAGGTGCTTAAATTTTCGATAATTATGCCAGAGAAACAGATACAGAAATTTTAATGATTATTGGGCGGGATACTGTCTCGCCCGATAAATTTTGAAATTAATAAGGAGCTTTAGAAAATGAAGAAATTATTTACTTTAATTATACTCTCAATATTTGCCGCGTCTCTTTATGCAGGTGATGTAGCAAGGAAGGGTACAACTGGTGCTGAGCAATTGTTGATACCTGTTGGAGCAAGAGGAATAGCCACAGGAGGCGCATTCGGATCCAACCTTACTGGTCTCGAATCCGTTTACTATAATCCTGCTGGTCTCGATATTCTACAGGGTGCAGAGGCAATATTCAGTTATATGAATTACATTGCCGATATAAATGTATCGTATTTTGGTGCATCAACCAATTTAGGAGATTTCGGTTCCATAGCTTTAACATTTAAAACATTTGATTTTGGCGATATTCCAATAACCACTGCTGAGTTTCCAGACGGAGATGGAAGAACATATTCACCATCATTTCTCACACTTGGTTTAACTTATTCAAAGCTTATTACTGATAGAATTTCGATCGGAACCAGCTTCAAACTTATTAGTGAATCGATCCAAAACACTACCGCAAATGGGCTTGCTATAGATTTTGGTGTTCAATATAGATTCGATCAGCAACTATCTTTAGGCGCTGCTTTGATGAATATTGGTCCAAATATGCAATATTCTGGTCCAGAATTGCAGCAGAGATCAGGTATTCCCGGCTCAAATCCTGGTTCACCAAATGGCAGTTTTGAAATTGTTTCAGAAGGGTTTCAAATCCCAAGTTATTTTCAATTGAGTTTATCATATGATTATAACATAAATGAACAGAATAACCTGACACTTGGATCAGCTTTTATAGCAAATAACTCTCTTGAGGATCAGTTCAATTTTGGTTTGGAATACGGATTTATGAGCACATTCTTCTTAAGGGGCGGTTATAATCTTACTGTTGGATCCGGGACCGAGTTCGATAATAGCTCCATATATGGCTTTACTGCCGGGGCAGGTATCGCATATGATCTTGGTGGAGATTTCGGATTCGTGTTTGATTATGCTTTTAGAGAAGTAAAAGAATTCCCAAGTTCTAATCATGTGTTTACTATAAAAATGGCTTTCCAGTAAAAAGCCTGATATTAGAGATTAAGCGCCTATCGATTTTCAGTAGGCGCTTTTTTATTTTTTTTATATAAAAATTTGGCGTTTATATGAAACCTCTATTACTACTCTTATCTTTTTTAATTGTCTTTCCACTCTTTAGTCAGAATAAAGTAGATTTTGAATTTGATTATGCCCAGTTTGGTTATGATACTACTACAAATTATGTAGAGTTCTATTATTCATTTAACCAGGCATCTTTAACTGTTGTTAATACCGATTCTGCTGACTATATCTATGGAATCTTGCATATATCAATAACCGATTCTGCAACCGGGGAGTTTGTCGTTAATAACAATTGGTTGGTACCCAACATTATCCGTGATACCAGCGATCTTAATAAAAGTCTTATTGGAGCTATTGGTTTTGTTATTGGGGAAGGTGTTTATCACTGTAAATTAAGCGGTGCTGATGCGCAAGATTCGTTAAAGACGAAAACAATAGATGGTTATTTAAGGGTAAATCCTTATTTACGAGTTACTACCTCAATGAGCGATTTGCAATTAGCTTCCAATATAATTCCGCAAAGTACAAACGAATCCTCAATCTTCTACAAAAATACTTACGAAGTAACACCTATGCCCGCTGCAATATTTGGCGAAAACCAACCAGTATTGTTTTATTATACAGAGTTATACAATCTTTCAGATGAGTCTGGCAGTGATAGTCTAAGACTGGATCAATTAGTTTTTAACAGCAGGGAGCAGCTAGTAATAAATAAAAGCAAACAGATTGACCGAAAGGTAGATTCGCGTGTCGAGGTTGGTTCAGTGCATGCTTATAAACTTCCTACCGATACTTACACACTAGTATGTACTTTAATTGACAGTGCTGCAAAACATGGTGTATCATCCTCTAAAAAGTTCTTTGTGTATAATCCGGGTGTTGTTTATGCAGATACATTCACTCAGCAGACTTCCAGTGTGCTCAGTACTGCATTCGGTGTGATGTCCGAAGAAGAAATAGACGACCTGTATAGTAAAGCAAAATACATTGCTCTACAATCTGAAATAGATCAATATGAATTGCTTACTAATTTAGAAGGAAAGAGAGAATTTATATTTAATTTTTGGGAAGCGCGTACAAATGATCCACTCGTTTCAGAAAATTATTCATACCTTGCTTATATACAGAGAGTTAAGGAAAGTAATGCTAAGTATGCTGCAATGGGTAAAAAGGGGTGGAAGACCGACCGGGGAAGAATTTATATTATGCATGGCGAACCAAATGAAATAGAACGATATCCAAATGAACCGCAAACAAGGCCTTACGAGAAATGGAACTATAATGATATTGAAGGTGGAATTTATTTTATATTTGGTGATATAACCGGGTTCTCAGATTACCAATTAATCCATTCTACTAAACGCGGAGAACTTAATGATCCTTACTGGCAAAGGCGGATTACTATAAGATAAGTTTTTGGTTTAACTTTATTAAAATTTGATTATTTAGCCCTGCTTGCAGGGCTTTTTATTTGCATAACCCTTGTGTAATAGTTCCATTTAATTATTTTGCCATTCTTTACTTATCTTTGTGCACTCTTAAGAGATAATTGAAATGAAAAATCGAATCGAATATTTATTATTTTTACTGTTTAGTTTAGCCTTCCGGTTATTGGGATTGAACACCTCGCGGAAACTCTCCGGTTTGCTTGCAGTCATTTTTTATTATTTCATCCCAATCAGGAAGAAAACCGTATTCGATAACCTAACAAACGCATTCCCTGAATATGATGAGAAGAAAATCCAAAGCATTGCATTCAATACTTACAAAAGTTTTTTAACTGCATTCATTGAAATTCTTTACTTATCAAAAATTAGCAGGCAGGAATTAGAAGCTGCAGTTAACTGTCCGAATAAGGATCTGATTGAAACAAAATTCAAAGAAGAGAAGGGAGTAATCCTGCTAGCAGCTCACTTTGGTAACTGGGAATATGTTGCTGCTTCTGTGGCTTTGCAACTTAATCTTCCGTTCTCGGTTGTAGTTAAACCTCAGCGAAACCCTTATGTTTCTGATTGGATGAACAATGTTAGAACCAGATGGAACAATGACATCGTTTCGCTTGGTTTGTCCATCAGAAAAACATACCAGACACTTAAAGAAAAGAAAATTGTTGCTATGGTTGCAGATCAAAGAGGTCCGCAAGAGAGTATTAAAGTTGAGTTTTTCGGAAGAAAAGTTTCAGTTCATGTTGGCCCGGCAGTGTTGGCATTAAAAACCGGTGCACCAATTCTTTGCGGAATTCCTGTAAGGCAAAAAGATTCTAGTTACAAAATCGTAATGCACGAAATAAGCAAAGATAATTTGCCTGAAGACGATGAAGAAAAAATTATTGAGCTAAGTCAGCGTCATACTTCATATCTCGAATCGTTTATAAGAGAATACCCCGAACAGTGGCTCTGGATGCATAAAAGGTGGAAACATTGAATCATCACCTAAAAAAAATATTAGTTATACAAACTGCATTTCCCGGCGATGCAATTCTTACTCTCCCAATGATTCAGCAATTGAAGAAGAGAAACGGAAATGATTTAATAGATGTTATTTGCATTCCATCAACAAAAATAATTTTTGAAGCTTCGCCTTACATTAACTCTGTAATTGAACTTGATAAGAAAGGTAAGCATAAATCTTTATTTGCTTTCTATAAATTTTCCAGGAAATTAAAAATAAATAATTATGATGCAGTATATTCACCCCACCGTTCGCTAAGAAGCGCGTTGATAACTTTAGAATTGAATGTTAGAGAATCATATGGTTTTGATAACAGCGCTCTTAAGTTTGCTTACCGGCATATTGCTAAGTATAATTTATCAGATCATGAAGTTAAAAGGAATCTTTCGCTTATTAGTGAAAACTACAAAACCGAGGAATGGAAGATCCTGCCTGAAATTGTTGTATCCGAAGAGATTAAAAGTAGAATAGATCATTTTGTAAAAAATGAAATTAAAACAGAAAAAATTATTGCCGTTGCACCTGGCTCTGTTTGGCAAACTAAGGTATATCCCGCAGAACATTATAAAGAGGTAATAAACTATTTAACAGAAGATGATTACACTATAATTTTAATTGGAGGTGAAGCTGATAAAGATTTGTGTGAACAAATTAAAAGCAGTTTTGACGACAAAGTTTTAAATCTATCTGGAAATTTTTCTTTTATAGAATCCATGGAATTACTAAAACATGTGAAATTATTAATTTCCAACGATAGCGCTCCAACGCATTTAGGAATGTGTGCGGATATTCCTGTTTTAACAATTTTTTGTTCCACCGTTCCCGGTTTTGGGTTTTATCCATACAATGAACAGAGCAAGACCATCAGTTTTAGTAATCTTGATTGCAAACCATGTGGAATTCATGGCTACCGGAAATGCCCCATAGAAACATTTGATTGTGGATATAAGCTTCTGCCGGAAATGGTAATAGAAAAAATTAAAAAGCAATTAACTTCCGATGGTTAACAACATTTTAGTAAATATAGATGATGATCCGGTTAAAGCTGTTAAGTTAGCTGCCGAATTATATTCCCAAGGGGAAATTTTTATTTACCCAACAGATACAATTTACGGTGTGGGTGGCAACCCGTTTATTAAAACTGTAGTTGATAAAATTAATAAACTAAAAAGCAGAACCGAAAAAAAGCAGTTCATTCTGTTAATAAACAACTTAGAAACTTTACTAAACTACGTTGAATTAGAAGACAAATTACACCAGGATTTCCTAAACAAAATTTGGCCGGCGCCTGTTTCTGTAATTTTAAAATTGAATAATAAAACCAGCAGAAAATTAAACGGAAAAACTGCTGCATTCAGAATACCTGGAAACTTTTTTTGCACGGATCTTCTTAATCAATTAAAAACACCGCTAATTTCTACCAGCGTTAATAAAAGTAATCAAAAACCACTTACAAACCACTCAAAAATTAAAGATGAATTTGAGTCTGAAGTTAAAGCCATCTTTTATACGAAAAATAAACTATCCAGCGCAGCATCTACATTAATCAAATTAACGGGTAAAAATCCGGTTCTATTAAGAGAGGGTAGAATAAAATTTGTAGATTTGTTGCAGTAGTTCAATTAACTTTATAATTCAGAATTTTATTAATCCGGATGATCTGTAATGTCTTTATTAAAATATTTTAAACATATAAAAAGCTTTTCAGTAGTAATCATACCCGATGATACTTCCCATTCAACGAAGACAAGAAAATTTACCCTGGCAAGCATAATAACTTTTTTTATAATATATTCGATTGTTGGAGCTATTGTTGGTTATTACCTTTTGATTTTTACCGGATTCGGTGGTCTTTTACTTCCGCATAAATATGGTCTTCATAGTACTCAACTGAAGAAAGTGGACCAACTGGATCAACAAATTCAGTTCCTGGTAAAGGAATTACAGAGTTTAAAATCAACTAATGAAAATCTAAAGCATGCGCTAATCCTGGGAGATTCTTCTTATGTAGATTCAGTAACAATACCACAGGATTCTTTAGTAAGTGATCACGGAAACTGGGTTGAAGGAAATCTTTTAAAAATATTTTATAAGATTATTAATTCAGAATCTATAATTCAAACCGAATCGATATCTCTTATTAAACCCTCCGAAGGTTTTATCAGCCGGAAGTATGATGCCGGCAAAGGACATATGGGAATTGATATTGTGGTTAAAGAAGGAGCCCCTGTTTATGCATCCGCGGGTGGGCTTATTGTTTTTTCTGATTATACACCAAATTTTGGTTACGTTGTTATTATTTCCCATAGTAATAACTATATTACAACATACAAACACTGTTCATCAGTCTTAAAAAGAGAAAGAGATATTGTTGAACAGGGAGAGCTTATTGCTTTAAGTGGAAACAGCGGAACACACAGCTCAGGTCCGCATCTTCATTTTGAAATATGGAGAGACGGACAGGCAATTGATCCGAAAACAATTTTATTAAATTATTAAATAAGGAGAATTAGTTTTGAAGGACAAACAATTTAATGGAAGCACAGAAGACATTACAATAATTAGTAGTGGTGTAAAATTAGAGGGGAAAATTACCAGTGGGGGCAGCATAAGAGTTGATGGTACTATCGTGGGAGACGTAATTACCGAGGGAAACGTTACTGTTGGAGAGCACGGTGATGTAAACGGTCAGATAAATGCAGGTATAATTGCTATTGGCGGAAAGGTAGTCGGATCTGTAAATGCGAAAGAAAAATTAGTTTTAGAATCTAAAGCTAATCTTAAAGGTGATATATTTACCAAGATACTGGTAGTTGAAGCTGGTGCTAAGTTTGATGGAAAGAGTAATATGGGAGATTTTAAAGGTATGAGCAGCCCAAATACATCAATTCTAAAAGATGAAAAAAAACCCGGATAAGTTAAAAAATATATCCAAGATCTATCGTGAAGTAGGACCCTACGTGGGCCTTGGAATGCAACTGGCACTTACTGTTACAGCAATGGTTTTTTTAGGTATCTGGCTAGACGGTAAGTTTGATTTATCACCAATTTTAACTATTGTCTTTGCTTTTTTAGGTATTTTTGCTGGATTATACACTTTTATTAAAAGTGTTCTAAAATCCGGTAAATGATTTCTGCAAAAAAAATATTGATTTTCGGCCTCTCGATTGGACTGCTCAGCCTGATTATTTTAACCATTCTCTCTTTGAATGAATCCCGGGATCAGTTTCTATTTAAATCCATTCTGCTTGGGGATTTACTTGCTTATTTTAATTTCCTGATGGGCTTGGGGTTCCTCTTTTGGGGAATTAACCGTTCCGATAAAAAATTCCTCGCATCTTTGTATGGCGGACTTCTGCTTCGTCTAAGTTTACTCCTTATTCTGTTAATTGTTATGCTGGTTTTCTTGGAAATAAATGAGATTACCTTTATATTTTCGGTCTTATTTTCTTACTTTTTTTACGTAGTAATCGAAATAATTTACCTAAATCTCAGAGAAAGATAACAGAGTCATATGCCATTGAGTTCTGCGGTTAATACAGTAAAAGTTGCAGCTGATTCATTAAAAAATTCGGGTGAAAGTGATAGTGGGTGGATACTCCATCATGTGATGGATGCCAAGGAGTTGGATTTTGAACCGCTTTTTACTCTTCACATTCCTCAGTTTCCCACTTTATTAGGAATTGATTTTACCCCAACAAAGCATGTTATTTTTATGTGGATTACAGCAATATTAATATTGCTGATATTCACTTTGGTCTCCCGAAAATATAAAAAATCACTGATACCGAAAGGAATTGCAAATTTCTTTGAAGTATTTATAATTTTTGTAAGAGATGAGATAGCAAGAACCACCATTGGTAAAGGTTATGAAAGGTTTGTTCCTTATTTGTTAACACTTTTTTTCTTTATACTATTTGGTAATTTTTTAGGGCTATTACCATGGTCTGCAACATTTACAAGTAACATTGGTGTTACCGCTTCACTAGCTATTTGCTCGTTCTTTATGATTCAAATTGGTGGTATAAGGCAAAATGGATTTTTTGGTTATTTTAAGGGATTAATACCTCACGGTATTCCTCCTGTTCTGCTGGTTCTTATGATACCGGTAGAGATTTTAGGATTATTTACAAAACCATTTGCACTCTGCATACGACTTTTTGCAAATATGATTGCAGGTCACTTTGTAATTTTATCCTTGCTTGGTTTGATTTTCTTTATGGGCACCGTGTTCGTTGCTCCTGGAGCTATAATTTTCGCAGTTTTTATTTACTTGTTGGAAATATTAGTAGCATTAATTCAAGCATATATTTTTACCATCCTTACTTCTTTGTTTATAGGGATGGCTGTACATCAGGAACATTAATAATAACAATAAATTAAAGGAGATAAATAAATGGATTTAGCTTGGTTAGCAGCAGGTTTGGGTGCGGGTTTAGTAGTAATTGGTGCCGGGCTTGGAATTGGTAAACTTGCAAGTTCTGCAATGGATGCAAGTGGAAGGCAGCCGGAAGCTGCTGGTGCAATAAGAACTTCGATGATTATTGCTGCAGCACTTATTGAAGGCGTTGCTTTCTTTGGTTTGGTTATTTGTATTCTTCTAGCAATAAAAGCATAAATAGTGGTATAACATTACCATTGTTATTAATTAGATAAGGATATTAATATGCTCGCAAATATTCTAATTGGAGTATTAGCATCTGGAAGCGGTAACGGTTCTTTGTTGGATGTTAATCCTGGATTGATAATCTGGACAATTGTAACTTTTCTTATCCTCTTATTTATTCTGAAAAAAGTTGCCTGGAAACCTATTCTTTCTGCTTTAGACCAGAGAGAAAAGGATATAAAAGATTCCCTGGAAAAAGCAGAAAAAGCAAAAGAAGATGCACAAAGAATTCTTGATGAAAATCAGGCAAACCTGGCAAAAGCTGAAGAAGAATCGAAAAAAATTATTGAGCAGAGCCGTACTTATGCGGAAAATCTCAAAGAACAGATGTTAAAGGAGAGCAAAGAGCAGGCTAAGAAAATAATTGAAGATGCTGCTGAAGAAATTGATAGGAGGAAAGAATCAGCTTTTGAAGAGTTGAAAGACCAGGTTGCAAAAATTGCTGTTACTGCAGCAGAAAAGATTATGAAACAAAATCTTGATGTGGATAAGAACAAGCATATAGTTGATAGTTACTTGAAAGATGTAATGAAGAATTAAACTATGACTGATTTTAAAGTTTCACATAGGTATGCAACCTCACTTCTGGAAGATTCTGTTGAAAAGAATAAGCTGGAAGCAATAACTGCGGATATGATTCTTCTTTCAAATACTTTAAAGGATAATCCTAAACTGCAATCTGCTCTGGAAAGTCCGGTTATAAAACCCGAAGTTAAATCATCTATATTAAAAGAAATCTTTAAAGATGTTTTTAATCAAGATACATTTAAGTTTATAGATTTTGTAATCGAGAAGAAAAGAGAAAGCCTGTTGTGTACAATTGCATCCAGGTTTTTAGAATTAAGGGATGAGCACGTTGGAGAAGTGCAGGTTTCTGTTAAAACAGTATTTGAATTTTCTAATGAACAGAAAAAAGTACTTATAGAAAATCTTGAAAAAACTTTAAATAAAAAAGTCCGACTCACTTTTACGATTGATGAAGACTTGATTGGTGGTTTTGTTGCCAAAGCGGGCGATACACTTTTTGATGCATCGCTTAAGCATCAACTGGGTTTGTTGAAAAACCAGTTATTGTTCGGCAACATATCAAAAAATTAATCAGAAGAATTTAAAGGATATTAAAATGGCTGAAGTAAGACCGGATGAAATATCGGCAATATTAAGGAAACAACTATCGGGTTTTGAAAGCGAAGTTGATGTTTATGATGTAGGAACAGTTCTGCAGGTTGGAGATGGAATTGCACGTGTTTACGGGTTAAGTAAAGTTATGGCAAGTGAGTTGGTTGAATTTCCGAATGATGTAATCGGTATGGTTTTAAACCTTGATGAAGATAGTGTCGGATGTGTTCTTTTTGGCGAAAGTTCACTAGTTAAAGAAGGCGATACCGTAAAAAGAACAAAACGAGTTGCTTCCATTCCTGTAGGTGAAGAATTATTAGGAAGAGTTGTAAATCCGCTCGGTCAGCCGATTGACGGCAAAGGCGCCATTAACACAGATAAATATTTACCCATCGAACGAAAAGCCCTTGGTGTTATTCAAAGGCAGCCTGTAAAGGAGCCGATACAAACCGGTATTGCCGCTGTTGATGCTATGATACCGATAGGAAGAGGACAGAGAGAGCTTATAATTGGTGATAGGCAAACAGGTAAAACAGCTGTGGCTATCGATGCAATCATCAACCAGAAATATACTCATTCTGATGAAGCTAAAGAGCTGGGCGTTCAGCCGGTTTACTGCGTCTATGTTGCAATTGGACAGAAGAGTTCGACCGTAGCACAAGTTGTTGCAAAACTTGCAGAGCAAGGCGCTATGGAATATACAACGGTTATTGTTGCCGCTTCCTGGGAACCTGCACCGCTTCAGTTTATTGCACCATATTCAGGCGCAACCCTTGGTGAATATTATCGCGATAATGGTAGGCACTCGCTTGTAATTTATGATGATCTTTCTAAACAAGCTGCTGCTTACAGGGAACTTTCTTTACTTCTTAGAAGACCTCCTGGAAGAGAAGCTTTTCCTGGTGACGTTTTCTATTTGCACTCAAGGTTGTTGGAAAGAGCTTCAAAATTAAGCGATGATTTGGGCGGCGGATCTCTTACCGCTTTACCAATTATCGAAACACAGCAAGGTGATGTTTCTGCATACATTCCTACTAATGTTATTTCTATTACTGATGGACAGATATATCTTGAATCGAACTTGTTTAATGCAGGAGTTAGACCTGCAATTAACGTAGGTATTTCTGTATCAAGAGTTGGTGGTAATGCACAGATTAAAGCGATGAAAAAAGTTGCGGGAACGTTGAAACTCGATCTTGCACAATACAGGGAACTGGAAGCTTTTGCAAAATTCGGTTCGGATTTAGATCAATCCACTTTAAAAACTCTGGCAAAGGGTGCAAGATTAGTTGAACTTTTAAAACAAGGTCAGTATGCTCCAATCCCGGTTGAAAGAATGGTAGTAAGTATTTACCTCGGTACAAATGGTTATATGGATGATATACCGGTTGCAGATATTAAAAGATTTGAAAAAGAAGTACTCGAATTTATAGAAGTTAAATACAACGATATTTTTGACTCAATCAAAAAAGAAAAACAATTATCAGCGGAACTTGAAGAGAAGATGAAAAAAGCAGCGGATGACTTTTTAGGAATATTTAAGAAAAGCGCGGAATAGTTTGTAAGTAATTTATGGCAACGTTAAAAGACATAAAAAGAAGGATCGTCGGTGTAAAGAATACACAGAAGATTACCAAAGCAATGAAAATGGTTTCGGCGGCAAAACTGAGGAGGGCGCAAACCAGGATTGTAAATGCCAGACCTTATGTGAATAGAATTTCTGAAATGCTCTCTAATCTGGCTACCGAAGAGGATATGGCTACTAATCCATTCTTTATCCAGAGAGAGCTAAAGAATATTGCGGTGGTAGTTGTTACTGCTGATAGAGGATTATGCGGCGCATTTAATAATAATATTATTAAAGAAGCTGCCAGGTATATTGATGAAGAAATAAATGCGGAAGGACTAAATGCATTTGTTTATTGTGTGGGTAAAAAAAGCGCCGATTATTTTAGCAGAAGAAACTATAATGTGATTGAGAAAGATATTGGATTATTTTCTTCGCTTGATTATTCTTCAGCGTTAAAGATCAGCGATAACTTAGTTTCTGAATTCAGCAAAGAGACTTATGATAAAGTTGTTATTATTTATAACGAGTTTATCTCGATGATAAGACAGAAAATACAAGTTCAACAATTTCTTCCTATACCCGTTTTAAGTTCATCGGAAGAAAAACAGGTTCAACAACCAAATTATATATTTGAACCCGATTCAGGTTCCATCTTTAATTATCTTATCCCAAAACACTTGAAAGCCCAGGTTTGGAGGAGTCTCCTGGAATCGAACGCAGCAGAATTAGGTGCAAGAATGACTGCAATGGATAATGCAACAACAAATGCACAGGAAATGATTAGAAGTCTGAATTTAACGTATAACAAAGAACGACAAGCTGCAATTACTAAAGAAATACTGGAGATCGTATCTGGCGCTAATGCCCTTAAGGCTAGTTCGTAAGATTCTTTACCGGATTTAATTAATGTTTGAAGATTTATCTCTTAAAATAGAGACTGCACTTAAAAAGGTACGCGGTCAGGGTAAGTTAACCGAAAAGAATATTTCCGATTCTCTTAGAGAAATACGCCGTATTCTGCTGGATGCTGATGTTAATTATAAGGTCGCTAAAGAGTTCATTGAAAAAGTTTCGGTAAAAGCTTTAGGTGAAGAAGTAATTGCTTCTATAACACCCGGACAGCTTATAACAAAAATAATTAATGATGAGTTAACTCAGTTGCTTGGAGGAGCTCATACAGAAATAAAAATAAGTGCATCCGGAATTACAACTATTATGGTTGTTGGTTTGCAGGGTTCCGGTAAAACTACATTTTGTGCCAAGCTTAGCAAAAAAGCTTACAAATAATTCGCGAAAATGTTTACTTGTAGCTGCTGATGTTTATCGTCCTGCTGCCATTGAACAGCTTAAACTTCTTGGAGAAAAAATTAATGTTCCGGTTTTTTCTATTGAAGAAAAAAATGCCAGGAATGTAGCAAAGCAAGCTATTGCATTATGCAAAAGAGACAAAACCTGAATACGATTATTCTTGATACTGCCGGTCGTTTGCATGTTGATGATGAAATGATGAACGAAGTTTCAGATATAAAAACTATAGTTTCTCCCGAAGAAACACTTTTTGTTGTTGATTCCATGACAGGGCAGGATGCAGTAAATTCTGCCAAAGCATTTGATGAAATTGTGAATTTTGATGGTATTGTTCTCACAAAATTAGATGGCGATGCAAGGGGTGGAGCAGCTCTTTCCATCAGGTCTGTTGTTGGAAAACCGATTAAATTCGTTAGTAATGGAGAAAAACTTGATGAAATGGAGGGTTTTTTCCCGGATAGAATGGCATCGCGTATTTTGGGTAAAGGTGATGTGGTTTCGCTGGTTGAAAAGGCACAAAATAGCTTTGATGAGAGCGAAGCCGAGGAGCTGGAAGAGAAACTTCGTAAAAATAAATTTGATTTTAATGATTTTCTTAAGCAAATTAAAGTTATTAAGAAAATGGGTTCGTTGTCATCCCTGCTTGGGATGATTCCGGGGCTGGGTAATCAACTGAAAAATGCAGAACTTAGTGATGATGCATTGGTTAAAGTTGAAGCAATAATTAACTCGATGACCAGAGTTGAAAGGCACAGTCCTAAAATATTAAACGGCAACAGGCGTAAAAGAATTGCCCGTGGCAGTGGAACATCTATACAGGATGTTAACCGTTTAGTAAAACAATTTTCGGATATGCGGAAGATGATGAGTAAGATGTCTAAAAAAGGTTTCTCAAAATCATCATTAAATAATTTAAGATTTAATTGAATAATGAAAAAACCATGGAGGATAATTAATTGGCAGTTAAGCTAAGATTAAGAAGAATGGGAAAGAAAAAGCAGCCCATCTATAAAGTGGTAGCAGCCGATACAAGATCACCGCGCGACGGTAAATTTTTAGAAGCTGTTGGGCTTTATAATCCTTTAACAGATCCTCATACTATTGAGATAAAGGAAGACAGGGTGCTCTATTGGCTGGATAATGGCGCACAACCTACTAACACTGTTAAAAGTCTGTTAAGGCAGCAGGGAATAACCCTTAAAAGAGAACTTGGGAAAAAAGGACTTGATGCTGAAAAGGTTGAAGCCGAAATGGAGAACTGGAAAAAATTAAAAGAAGCCAGTTCTAAAAAGAAAACAGTTAAAAAGAAATCAAAGAAACAAGCAGCTGAAGACAAAAATTCAGAAACAGTTGTTGCAGAAAAACCTGCTGGAAACAGTTGTTGAAGAGAAAACCTACGGAAACAGTAGTTGAAGAAAAATCTGCGGAAACTGTTGTTGAAGAGGTAGATTCCAAAGAGGAATCTAAGCCGGAAGAAAAGGCGATTACTGAAGAAGGTACAACAGAAGTAAAGGGCGCAGCTTCTGAAGAAAAAGAGGCAGAAAAAGAATAGATTTTTTATCTATCCTTTCAGCTGTTTTTTTGTACGTTAATTCTAAATGCTCCCGGCTCTAAAATAGGAGGCTCCACCAATGAAAGAATTCATCGAATTCATTGCGAGGCACTTAGTGGATAATCCGGATAGCGTAGAGGTAGAGGAAAACGTCCCGGAGGAGAAAAAAATTGTTTTCTCGCTAAAAGTTCAGTCCGATGATGTGGGAAAGGTTATTGGTAAGCAGGGGAAAACAGCACAGGCAATGCGCACTCTCTTAACAGCTATTGCTGCTAAGGAGGGTAAACGGGCAATATTGGAAATTTTAGACTAAGCTGGCTTTGTATAAATATTGGGCAAAGATTTTTATTTAATTGCCAGGATTGTTTCTCTTATTGGGAAAGATGGTTTTGTTAGAGTAGAATCGTATTCCGGATCTTCAGGAAAGATTTGAAAAATTGCAAAAAGTCTATATAGACTTTTGGGGTGATAAAAAAATCTTTACTGTGGAAAATGTGAAGGAATACAGAAACTCTTTTTCGATTAAATTTTTAAATTTTGATAGACCAGAGAGATTCTCAGGTTTTAATTGGCAGAGATGTTTTTGTTGATGATAAAGACTTTCTAAAATTACCTGAGGATCATTTTTTTATTAACGATTTGATAGGCAGCAAGGTATTTAAAAACGATAAACTGCTTGGTGAAATAACCGATGTTTTAAAAATGCCTGCAAACGATGTGATGAGTATAAAGGGTGATAAAGGAAACGAAATTTTATTACCCGTTGTTCTTGAAATTATTGAAAGCTTCGATCCCGGGAAAAAGATAATGGTCATTAAGGAAGATTATAATTTAAGCGATGATTAGGATTGATATAATATCTGCAGTCCCTGATCTTTTAGAAAGTCCCCTTAATACCAGCATACTAAAAAGAGCCCGGGAAAAGAAGAAAGTCGAAATTGTGGTGTACAATTTGCGCGATTATGCTCACGATAAGCATAAGCAGATTGATGATAAACCTTTTGGCGGCGGACCCGGAATGATCCTTAAACCGGAACCATTTTTTGAATGTATAGAAGGGTTGATAGGAACAGCGTAAATATGATCATATAATATTTACTACTCCAAAAGGAAAAATTTTCGATCAGAAACAGGCAAACAGGTTCTCGCTTGCAAAAAATATATTAATTATTGCAGGGCATTATAAAGAGATTGATGACAGGGTTAGAGAAAAGTTTGCAACTATCGAAATATCAATTGGCAACTTTGTTTTAACAGGCGGCGAGCTTCCTGCGCTAATTATTGTTGATGCAATTGTAAGACTTATACCGGGAGTATTAAACGATAGTGAAGCTGCTTTAGATGATTCATTCCAGGATGGTGAAATAGTTGAAGCACCGCATTATACAAGACCTGCAGAATACAGGGGAATGAAGGTACCTGAAATTTTGCTTTCCGGTAATGATAAAGAAATTAAAAAGTGGAAAGAAAAACAATCAAATATTTTAACTGAAAAATGGCGCGAGTTTAATAAATAGCGGAGATAATGATGGAAGACCTAAATAACATAGTACAAGATCAAATTAAAACTGATCTGCCCAACTTTAACCCGGGTGATCATGTAAAAGTTCATGTGCGAGTAATAGAGGGTGATAAGGAAAGAGTACAGCCCTTCGAAGGTGATGTAATAAGCATTCGTGGAGCTGGTTTAAATAAAACTTTTACTGTGCGGAAAATATCCAGCGGTGTTGGAGTAGAAAGAATATTCCGTTTAAACTCACCAAAGATTGCAAAGATAGATTTGCTTAAACAAGGTGATGTAAGAAGAGCCAAACTCTTTTACTTACGTAATCTTTCTGGTAAGGCAGCCAGGATAAAATCTAAAAAATCATAAAGATTAGAATCAGCCCCGCTTCAGCCGGGGCTTTTTTCTTATTAGTTTGATGAAAATTTTTTTCCCTGATAATGTCTTTTCAAAAATCCTCTTTAACAATTTGCCTGGGGAAGATAAAAATTTAATATCTTTTAAGGAATCTGCTGCGCTTTCAATGGAGGTAAGGAAAAACTCATCAGCAATTGCCCTTATGCCTGTTTCGGATATTATCACTAACAAAGATTTTTTTATTTCTTCATCTTTTGGTATTTCCTTTGAAGAATCTCTCTGCAATTCCTATATCTACTATAATTCAGAAGAAGAAATAATTAATGAGTTTAAGTTAGCAGGCGATATTTCAACAGTAGAAGCAATAATCGGGCTTATATTTTTCAAAGAAAATTATGAACTCGATTTTAAAATGAATATCGCATTAAATGATGATGAATTGAAATCTTCAAATCATATTTTTAGCGGGGATAAAAATTTTAAAGATGGAAAGTATGAAAAGGGAATAAGCTTCGCAGAAGAAATTATTGAGTTAATCTCCGCACCATTTGTTAATTATGTGTTAGCATCAGGGGATGATATAAATCTTAAAAAATATTCCGACAAGTTTTCTGAAGCTATAAAAAACCTAAATCGGCAGGATATAAAAATTCCTGGCAGCTTTTCTGATGAAACCAAATCCTTTATCAAGGAGAACCTACCTTCTGTAATTTATAATCTTGATGAACATGATCAGGAAGGAATACGCCAGGTTGTTAGCTTACCTTACTATCACGGAATAATAAAGGATATGATTGATGTGAAGTTTGTATAAAAAAAGGGACTCATTAAAGGCCCCTTTTTAATATCAAACTTGAAAAAATATAAATCGTTTGTTAGAATTAGCTAGCCAGATCACTTTTATTCACACAATTATCTACAACTCCGCCATCAACAAAATGCTTAATTATATTAATTGTTTCTTCTGCAACGGCATTTTGTGCCTGCGTTGTAGAAGCACCGATATGATGAGTAACATAAACATTTGGATTAGAACTAAGTGAAGAAGATACCTCGCCGGTTTTTCCTTCCGGTTCATCGTTAAAAACATCTAGTGCTACGTGCAAATTCTTTTCTTTAATTGATTCAAGCATTGCTTCTTCGTTTATAACTCCTGCGCGGGAAGTATTAATCAGAAAAGTATTTGGTTTCATTAAACTAAATAGCTCTTTATTGAAAATACCTTTTGTCTTTTCATTAGCAGGAAGGTGAATTGAAATTACATCGCACTTTGGTAAGATTTCATTAATCGTATCAACATATTCAAGCTGTACATCATCCAATCTAACAATATCATAACCATAAACTTTCATATCAAAAGCGGTTGCTCTTTTAGCAACTTCTTTTCCTATATTTCCAACTCCAACAACACCAAGAGTTTTTCCTTTAAGCCCATCAGCTTTAGAGTATTCTGCTTTGTTCCACTTTCCATTTTTAAAGTCGTTAACATTATCAGGAATTTTTCTATCAAGCGAAACCATCAGACCAATCGCAAGCTCTGCAACTGCAACAGAATTTTTACCGGGGCAGTTAGCCACGCTAACTCCTTTTGCACTTGCTGCGGGAATAGCGATGTTATTCACTCCTGCACCAGCACGGATAATAACCTTTAGATTGGCAGCATTGTTAATTGTGGTTTCATTTACAATTGTTGAACGAACAACTAGGATCGTTGCATCTTTAGCTGCTGTTTCAAGATCCTTCTCACCAAGTTTTGGCGAGTTTTCAACTTCAACATCTAAATTTTTTAGTTCATCCAGATATTTATCAGGAAATTTATCTGCAATAAGAATTTTAGCTTTCATTTTATACCTCTTACAATTTAATTGCTGTAATAACCGGTTTGAAAATTAATTAAGGTAAACCGGGAAAAGATTCAACAAACTTTATTTTTATATCCGGGAAAGACTCAACAATTTTTACTTTTAAATCGGGAAAGGAATCTACAATTTGCCATTCTCCGCAATCATCCGGAAATGAATCTACAATTTTTACTTCAAGATCCGGGAATGATTCAACAACCTTAACCGTAATATCAGGAAAGGATTCTACAAACTGGATTTTACCGTAAAGCGTAAAGCCATTATAAGTGCAATCACCCTCATTAATTTCATCTTCGCTTTGTGCAAAAGTGATGCTTGAGGAAAGCAGTAAGGTAAGAACGACAACAAAAAAGTTTGGTTTAATAAATATATTCATAATAAAATCCGTTATAAATATTTTATTTAAGCATAGGAATTTTAACACCCCAATTCTTAGCGTTGTTTATCGCCTGCTCATAACCCGCATCAGAATGGCGTGCAATGCCCATTCCCGGATCATAAGTTAGAACTCTTTCAAGTCTTTCCTCAGCTTCTTTTGTTCCGTCTGCAACTATAACCATTCCTGCATGTATTGAATTGCCAATTCCAACTCCGCCGCCATGATGAACCGAAACCCAGCTTGCACCGCCAACAGCATTTAAAAGTGCATTTAAAATTGGCCAATCTGCTATAGCGTCACTTCCGTCTTTCATTCCTTCGGTTTCACGGTTAGGTGATGCCACAGAACCGCAATCAAGATGATCTCTTCCAATAACAATTGGTGCTTTTATTTTACCTGAAGCAACAAGATCATTAAATATTTTTCCCATCTTTGCTCTCTCGCCGTATCCAAGCCAGCAAATTCGGGATGGTAATCCCTGGAAATGCACTTTCTTTTGTGCTAAATCAATCCAGTTGCAAAGTGCGGTATTTTCAGGGAAAGTTTTTTTAATTGCTTCATCAGTTGTGTAGATGTCTTCAGGATCTCCGGATAAAGCAGCCCAGCGGAATGGACCTTTGCCATCACAAAAAAGAGGTCTTATAAATTCGGGTACAAAACCGGGAATATCGAAAGCATTTTCAACCCCGTTATCTTTTGCTTCCCCGCGGATGTTATTTCCATAATCAAAAGTTTTTGCTCCGCGTTTTTGGAATTCAAGCATAGCTTGAACATGTTTAACAATTGTTTGCTGTGCCTGTTTAATATATTGATCAGGATTTTCTTTTCTAAGAATTAACGCATCTTCAAAGCTCATTCCCATAGGAACATAACCATTTAAAGTATCGTGTGCAGAAGTCTGATCAGTTAAAATATCAGGGATAATATTTTTTTCTAAAATTTGTGGAAGAATTTCCCCGGCATTACCAATTATTGCAACTGAAAGTGCTTCGCCATTTTTTTTAGCTTTCATAACTTTTTCAAGTGCTTCATCAAGATTATCTGTAAGGTAATCAAGGTAACCTGTGTCTACTCTTTTCTGAGCCCGTGCTCTATCTACTTCAACTCCAAGAAATGCTGCTCCGTTCATAGTTGCTGAAAGCGGTTGTGCGCCGCCCATTCCGCCAAGTCCTGCGGTTAGAACGAGCTTGCCCTTTAAAGTACCATTAAAATATTTTCTTGCACACTCCGCAAAAGTTTCATACGTACCTTGCAAAATTCCCTGGCTGCCTATGTAAATCCAACTACCTGCGGTCATTTGCCCGAACATTGTTAAGTCCCAAACCTTCTAACCTTCTAAACTCATCCCAAGTTGCCCATTTTGGAACCAGCATTGCATTAGAAATTAAAACACGCGGTGCATTCGGATAAGTTTTAAATACTGCTACCGGTTTACCTGATTGCACAAGAAGTGTTTCATCGTTCTCCAACTCTTGCAGTGATTTTATAATAGCTTCATAACATTCCCAGTTTCGTGCAGCTTTTCCGCTTCCCCATAAACAATAAGTTCATCAGGATTTTCTGCTACTTCAGGATCCAGGTTGTTCATCAGCATTCGCATTGCTGCTTCCTGAATCCATCCTTTACAAGTTAGTTGTGTTCCAACAGGAGCTTTAATTTTATGTTTTACATTTTCCAAAACTTATTTATCCCTTTAAGTGATTTTCGTACAAGTTATTATATTGTTTGTATAAAGATTTTACCATCCACTTTTTAATAAACCAACTGCTGGTCATCTCTTTTTGAAGATGTTTTATATTTTCCTTCAAGTTGATGCGTTAGCCGTGTTTTTTCATCTTTAGTTAATTTTATTATCTCTTCATTCAGAGTTCAATTTATCCAAGGATAGAATTAAATGCTTTTGTTTCTCCAAAGTATTCTTGATTTCCTTCTAATTGTTTAAGTGCCTGTTTGCAAAATGAACTAAGCAGTTTTCTTTCATTCTTATCAAGCTCTAAATTATAATTTGTGAATAGCTTCTTTTTCATCATTCTCCGATAAGTTTTTTAGCGAAAGTAACTTTTCCCGAATCTTTTGGTATCCCGGTTTTATAACTTTATATATATAATCAAGCCGTTCGCTGTATGGAATAAATGCCGATTTCATTGAATTGATGGTTATCTTTTCAATATCTTCAAGGTTAATATTAAAGTGTTCAATTGCAACTAAAAATTCATTTGACAATGTTGTATTACTCATCAGCCGGTCATCGGTATTAATTGTAACACGAAATTTTTCTTTAAAGAGAATTCCAAAAGGATGATTTTCAATTTTATCTACCGCTCCTGTGTGAACGTTACTCAACAAACAAATTTCCAAAGGAATTCTTTTATCAAGTACGTATTGAGCAAGCTCGCCAAAGGCAATAACGTTCCCATCTTTATCTAAAGTTATGTCATCTTTAAGATGAGTAGCATGCCCAATTCTATGAGCCCCGCACCATTGTATTGCCTGCCAGATAGATTCTTTCCCAAATGCTTCGCCGGCATGGATTGTTATGTTAAAATTAGCACGTTGGATAGACTGGAAAGCATCAATATGATTTTTAGGAGGATACCCACCTTCCTCACCTGCAAGATCAAAACCTACTACGCCTTCATACCGGAAATTAACTGCGAGCTCCGCCATTTCCAGGGTGTCTTTCATATTCCTCATTCCGCATAAAATCAAACCATAACCAACACCAAAATCTTTCTTTCCCCGTTCCAATCCTGCCAGCACCGCTTTAACCGTATCATCAAGATGCAATCCTTTCTCTGTATGGAAAACAGGCGCGAATCGTGTTTCGATGTAACAAACGCCATCATTTTTCATATCTTCTAACATCTCATATGCAACTCTTTCCAATGCCTCCCTGGTTTGCATTACACCGCAGGTATGTTCAAAACCTTTTAAAAATTCAACTAAGCTTCCAGCAGAAACCCCCTGGTGAAACCATTTTGCAAGTTCATCAGCATCCTGAGTAGGAAGTTTCTTGTATCCCTGCTCGTTAGCTAAATCGATTATAGTTTGTGGTCTTAATCCACCATCCAGATGATCGTGCAAAAGCACTTTTGGCAGCGATTTTACAGCTTCTTCAATAGTCACTATTTCCTCAGATTTTAAGTTGAAAAATATTCTATTCTGCCAGCAAAAGCAATTTAGGAAAGCTTCCTTAAGCTGATTGAGGCAATACGAAATTTCAGTTTAATTGATCTGTATTATGAGTTGAACAATGGTTCATATCCTTGATTATCGGGGGGTAATATGGTAAATTTGAATTCCTTAATTGATTAAAAATGATGGAGTAAACATGCAACATTCAAAACTTTTAATTGTAATATCTTTTATTATTGGAATGGTTTTTACCGGTTTTCAATGCTCATCCACAGAACTAACCAGTGCTAAGCTTTATATTGAGCAGAAAAATTTTGATAAAGCCTTGGATATGCTTCAGAAGGATGTGGAGAAAAATCCGAAAAGTGACGAAGGATATTTTTTAATGGGTCATGTATACGGCGAATTGGGTGAGATGGAAAAGATGGTCGCTTCATTTGATAATTCTCTTTCAATCAGCGATAAATTTGCAACAAAGATTGGAGACCAGAAAGCATTTCACTGGGCTAACAATTTTAATAAAGGCGTAAGTAACTTCCAGAGAGGAAATAATGTTGACTGATTCGGACAGCTCAACAATATTTTATGATAGATCGATTAAATTTTTTAAAGATGCTGCTTTAATTGTACCGGATTCGGCTGATAACTACCGTAACCTTGCTTTCGTTTACTTGAGTTCCGGTAAGACTGAAGAAGCAATCGATCCATTAAATAAATTAATTGAAATGGATAAATCAGAAGATGGATACCAGTACCTGGGCGAAGTTTATTATACTCTTGGTGCTAATAAGAATATTGATTTCATGAATAGCAAAAATCTGCAAGACAGCATTGATGCTGTAGCTCATTATAATAATGCAATAGATGTGCTTGAAGAAGGAAGAAAACTTTATCCTGAAAATAAAAGCATATTAGTCTCGCTTTCTGAATCATATGTTGGTGCAAATAAAATTGATGTTGCAATGGATGCTTTTAAAGCAAGCGTAGAACAGGATCCTGGCAATCAGTATTTCAGGTACAATTACGGAGTGTTATTACTTAATGCAAATAGGTATGAAGAAGCAGAAGAGCAATTTACCAAAGCGCTTGAAATTGATTCTGAATATGAAAATGCGATTTATAATCTTGGTGTTAATTATGTTAAGTGGGGCACACAGATTAACCTTGATGCTGAAGAGCAGGGAGTAATTAGTGAAGATTATATACAAAAATATGACTTGGCACTTCCTTATCTTAAAAGAGTTGTAGAATTAGATCCTACGAACGGACAGATGTGGGAAATTCTTGGCAAAGTTTATTCCGTACTTGGTATGCAGGATGAAGCTGCCAATGCGTTCGATAAAGCAGACCAATTAAGATAGTAATAAAATAAATAAATTAAGCAGGTTAGAATGGATCAGAAAAAACAGCCGCAAGGGCAGCAAATTAATATTGAACTTGGTGAAAAAGAAGCCGAGGGTATTTATTCAAATCTTGCTATCATTACCCATTCGCCGGCAGAATTTATAATTGATTTTACACGAATTGTACCGGGCGTGCCAAAGGCAAAAGTGCACGCCCGTATTATTACTACGCCTCAGCATGCTAAGATGCTGTTTGAAAGCTTTAAAGGATAATCTGGATAAAGTTTGAAGCGCGGTTTGGTGAAATTAAAGTTGAAACTCCTCCAAATCAGCATTTTGGTTTTGTACCTCCGAAGGGTAAAGAAAAGGTTAACTGATTACAGCTACGTCTTCCGGCTATCAGTTTCTGTTAGTTCAAAATGGGAATTTTTAATTCGATTAGTGTTTCATCCTTGGCAGAGTAATCAACGCTCCTGCAAGAAATACTATGTTTGCAAACCACGCAGTTATCATCGGATCCAAAACACCATTTTTTCCAAATGCCTGGCTCACTTTCATAAATACCAGGTAGATAAACGTGATCAAAATATTTAATCCTACCTGTCCGGCTAATCCGCTTTTCCTTCTGCTTACAGCTATCGGTAGCCCGAAAAGAACAATGATTAAGTTTGCTACTGCAAAGGCATACCTGGAATGATATTCTATTAAGGTTGTTGTAGGATCGTTTCCTGCACGTTTCTGCGAATCAATTAGTTCCGATAATTCATCTAGGTTCATCTCCTGTACTTTTTGCTGCTTCTTGGTAAGATCGATTGGTTTAAAGTTAAGATTGCTTACAGTTAGTGAATCAAAAAAACTTGCTGTTTCCTTTTCATCTATAAATATTCTTTCAACTCCCTGCAGTGCAATCCATTGAGCCGATAAAGTATCGTAACTTAATTTCTGCGCATCAATTCTTCCAGTCATCCTGGTTGGATCATCTACATCAAAATCCTGTATGCTTACCCTATTTGCCTTGTTTGTTCCGGCATCAAAAAACGAGATACTAATTATCCTGCTTTCGGAATCCTGGAAGTAGATGTTGCTTCCGGTAAATGATAATCCTTTTTTTAGATAAACCTGTGCGATGTTAATTTTTGTTTTATTTGCCATCGGCACAAGGTATCCTCCAAAGTAAACAGAGAACGCACTTATTACCATGGCTGTTACTACAAATGGAGCCATAAACCTGTACAAGCTTACTCCGCTTGCCCTCATTGCAGTAAGCTCACTAAGTACTGCTATTTTACCGGCAGTAAAAAGTGCTGCAAATAATACAGAAACCGGTGTTATCAGCTTTATAATTTCCGGTGCAAATACTGCATAGTAGTGCAAAATTTTAAGCGGTGGCACATCTTGATCAAGAAAGTCATCAAGGTTTTCCATCGCATCTATTACAACAAAGAGCGCAGTAAAACCGATCAACCCGAAAAATATCGTTTGCAAAAACTGTCTTGCCAGGTACTTATCAAGAATTTTCATATTCGCCACTGCTGTATTTCATTCTTTTTGGCACAAGTTTTTTAAGAAATGTAAATTGGATAGTAACAGTTTCTCGGTTCGTTCTTATCAAAAGAAAAATCCCAATTATTCCCAGTACAATATTTGCTGCCCACATTCCAATAACCGGAGAGAACACACCTCTCTCTGCAAGCTTTTCGCCGCCTATTAGAAAAGCCCAGTAAACAAGAAAGAAGAATAAGCTTATACTTGCGGCAACTCCAAAACCACCTTTTTTAACCATTATACCAAGTGGTGCACCAATTAACATAAACACTATGCAGGCATCAGGAATTGCATATTTTTTATAGATCTCAACTTCATATTTCTCTATTTCCCTGTTGGCCCATTCAATCCGTTTCATGTTAGAAATTATAATATTCTTTGCGGTTTTAATTCTATCCTGTATCCTAACATAAATAAGTGCATCAGTTTGGGGTGTGTTTACAGTATAATAAACTGTAGTGGATGATGTGTCTGTAGAGAAATATTTTTCTACTCCTTCATAAACTGTAGTAGATGCTTTGTTAATAAAGAAATATTTATTTGCTTCCGCTTCCAATCCTGCAAAATATTTTTTCCTGTTTAATTTTATACTGTCAACAATTGCTCGCATTTTTTCCACTCTTAATTCTCTTTCGCCTCTTAAACCTCCCTGCGATTGGTTGAAAGTAAATTGTGCGGCATCCATTGTAATTCTGTGTTTCTCAAAAACAAGCTTCCTGTACAATCCCGTCTCTTTTACATCTGATTCATGAATTTCACCGTTTCTTAAATCCATTATCAGGTTTTTCTGGTCGTATGAAAAAAATATAATTCCTTTTTCTGCAGTAACAACATTTATTTTTGCAGGATCGGTGTAATCATAAATTGTTACCTGGTTAAGTTCGTTTTTTTGTTCGTCTATTTTTCTAACTAAAATTGCGTAGTTTGAAACTTCCTGCGAAAAGAATCCTGACTCTAATGAAAGAGTAGGTTTTTTTCTGGTGATGTCTGACATTAAAATTTTTGCCTGGTAGTTGGTATCCGGAAGAATTTCGTTATTGAAAAGGAAAAGCAAATAAGCCACAATAATACTTGCTATAAATGATGCAGACATCATCCTGTAAAGCGATGCCCCGGAAGATTTTATTATAGTCACTTCATTATTTTGAGACAAACTTCCATATGTCATCAAAGCTGCTACAAGTGTTGCCATTGGAATCACGAGAACGAGCATCCAAGAAAGGTTGTAAGCAACTAATTGAATGATCAGCCAGATGTCCAATCCTTTTCCAACAAGCCGGTCTGCAAACTTCATTAAAAATTGAAGCAGTAATACACCCATCATTGTAGCTGCTGAATAGATAAACGGCGCAATATGGTTGCGTAATATATACCTGTGAATAATCATTGATTAAAAATAACCAGAGCTTTATAGTTTAACAAGATTACAATTAACTTAATTAATATTATTAAAAGAATTTACTATATTTGGTAATACTTATTTGAATCTGTCAAAATTTATTGAATGCAGAAATTTATACTTTTTTTTACTATTCTGTTGCTCACATTTAGTTGCCAGTCTGACAAACTAAGTCGTATTGCTCAAATTCCTAAAGACCATTTGTACCCGAGATGGTTAACTGGTAACGGTTATCATACAGAGCAAACTTCGGGTATAACGTATATTGGCTCTAACAATGATAACGAAAACTTTTTTCTTTTAGCAGATGATATTGGCAAAATTCACAGGATGAAAATAACTAATGATAATTCTTTCAGTTTTACTTCAATCTGTTTTGGTGAAGAGGTTTTGTGGTATTTTCATGATTTCCCAAAACTTGATTTTGAGGAGATAACTTTTGATAAATTTACAGGCAATATTTATTTATCTATTGAAGGCAATGAAGATAATTATAATGATTTTGTAGGCATCTATAAAGTCTCTTTTATTAATAATGATCCTTTTAATAATTCCATTGAAAAAATTAGGAAACTCAATATTCAACCTGAATCAGAATTATATAAATATACTCAATGGAATATTGGTTACGAAGGTTTAGGGGTCGATTCAAACTACCTCTATCTTGGTTTGGAAGGATTAGTAAAAGATAAGGAATTTGCTGATAGCACAATCATTTACGTAGTTGATAAAGATAATCTGACAATTTTAAAAAAAATTAGTACCAAAGAGTTAGGTATTCATTCAATCGGAGGATTATATGCCGATAACAATTTTAATTTGTGGGGGGTTGATAGAAATAATAGAAGATTATTTAGGATTGAACTAAGTGAAGACTTAGAGATCATTGATACAACCAGTTGGAAATTAAAACCAACCATTCCCGGATATCCGGAAATTGATTATGTGGGGTCATTTGAATCGATTACGTTTGATAATGATAGCAATATCTACATGGTTGATGATCCATGGAGAGAATATTTTATTCCTCCGGATGATGCTCTCGTTAAGCTTGATTCACAAACAATTAGTAACTTTAATAATTATATTCCTATAATTTTCAGGTATAAACTAAAATAAGTATAAGGAGTTAGCGTTGGAAAATGTTGTTAACTACATAAATAATAATAGGGAAAGGTACGTTAAAGAGCTGAAGGATTTTTTAAGAATTTCCAGTATCAGTACTCTTCCCGAATTTAAAAATGAAATGAATAAAGCTGCAGAATATGTTAAGAATTCGTTAACACAGGCAGGACTTAAAAAAGTTAAAATACATAAAACCAAAGGTCATCCAATTGTTTACGGCGAATGGCTTGGTGCTCCCGGCAAACCAACCGTGCTCATTTACGGGCATTATGACGTTCAGCCGGTTGACCCTATCGAATTGTGGAATTCTCCTCCTTTCCAGCCAACTATAAAAAACGGTAAAATTTATGCAAGAGGCGCTACCGATGACAAAGGGCAAATGTATGTTCATATAAAAAGTCTCGAAGCTTATTTTAAAACTGTTGGTAAACTTCCGGTTAATGTAAAAATTTTAATTGAAGGTGAAGAAGAGATAGGGAGTGCAAGCTTGAGTGAGTTTGTAAACAAAAATAAAAAGATGCTTGAATGCGATACTGTTTTAATTTCGGATACCGCTTTATTTGCTCCAGGTATGCCAACTCTTACTTATGGGTTAAGAGGGATTTGCTATATGGAAGTTGAAGTTACAGGCCCGAATAGAGATCTCCATTCCGGCTCTTTTGGTGGCTCTGTTGCAAATCCAATTAATGTTCTTGCTAATATGATAAGCAAACTTCAGGATAAAAACGGCAAAATTAAAATACCCGGATTCTACGATGATGTTTTAAAACTTTCAAAAAAGGAACAAGCAAACTTTAAATTGCTTCCACATTCTGATCGGAAATTTGCACAGGAGTTAGGCGTAACTCATTTGCAGGGTGAAGAGGGCTATACTACTCTGGAAAGAGTATGGGTGAGACCCTCGCTTGATTGTAACGGTATTATAGGAGGTTTTACTGGAGATGGCGCAAAAACTGTTCTCCCTTCAAAAGTAAAAGCTAAAATTAGTATGCGACTTGTTCCCAACCAGGACCCCAAAAAGATAGCAAAGCTTTTTTCAAAGTATATAAAAAGTATCGCACCTAAATCTGTAAAAGTTAAAGTAACTGATTTACATGGCGCTCAACCTATGATCTCTCCTTTAAATGATAAATCTACAATTGCTGCTGCCAAAGCTATGTCTAAAGCATTCGGCAAGAAAACTGTTTTTATGCGCGAAGGAGGATCAATTCCAATTGTGGTTGTGTTTGCCGATAAATTAAAAGCACCGCCTGTACTTATGGGTCTGGGATTGAATAGCGAAAACCTGCATTCGCCAAACGAGCATTTCGATCTTAATCATTTTCAACTTGGCATTTTAAGTTCAGCGTATTTCTTAGATGAGTTATGCAAAATAATTTTTGTCCTATTCTAAGATTGAAAAATTTATTTTTAAGAATATCTTTTTTCTATACTGCATTTAAAAAGTTTTATTAACTTTTTTTACAGTTTACATATCAAATAAATCCTGATGGATTAACGTTTTGCGGCATAATTATTGCCTTATCATCGTTTTAGATTGTCAGCAAAAATTTTTGTGAAGAACTCAGTTAAATATCTACTCATCATTTTCTCAGCTATATTTTTATTTTCCTGTACTGATAGTGGAGAGGTTGATCAGGTTTCTACGGGAAGTGATGAAAGAGTTGCGTACTCTCCGGAAAAAGATGCAAAGATACAGCGTTATAATCTTGAGCAGCAAAAAAAACAAGCTGGCAATAGAACACCCTGTGATGCACTGGCAATAAATGAATTTGTACTGGAGACTTATCCTGAGGGCTCATACCTTGTTAACTTCGATAAAACTCTAACGTTCGATGTGCCGAATCCGGCAGTTATAAACTACAATCAAGATTCAAAGTATTCTATTTGCAGTTATAGCCAAATCAAGACAGGGCGAAAGGTTGATTGAAACTAAAAACATTGTTGGTTACGATCAGAGTTTTATTGATTTGGATAGCACTGAGCTGGGGACAGCTTTCTTTTACCTTACTTTGTTTGAATGTAATGCAGGTAACCTCCAGGTTGTATGGGAATCGCCCATTCCTTCGCACGGCGGATTTAATAACCTTGGTTTATATAAATGGGAATTAAAAAACACACCGTACATCAGAGTAAATTTCCATTACGGAAGAGGTATTGGTCATATAGATTATAATTATTTTTTAATTGATGGCTTAAGATCAGAACCTCACTTAATGATGACTTACGAAGGGATAAATTTTAAACGGACAATTGCGAATGTTAACAACGATAAATTCCCTGATTATTACGAATTCATTTTTTATGACCTTGAAGACAGGGTATTTTCGCGCGATTCTGTTGCGTTTACTTGGCAGCCGGAAGATAGCGTTTATGTAAATACCAGGAACCGAAGACAAACCCGGCCTTATTAAGGAATATTTTTATATTTTTGCTTTTCAATTTTAACCATTTGCTGATGATAAAGTTCTCGCTACTATGATACAGCCTATTTGTTTGGAGATAACAAAAATTTCAGCTTTATTTATAACTAGTGAAATAATAATTTTGTAGAAATAGGAATTCCCATTAAGGAGAATTAAATGCTTGAAGCAATAGATAACAAAGATGCTCTTATCGAACATTTCGAATCGAAAGGCTATGCATCAGTTACAGAAAATGATCATAAGTTTATAAAACTATATACTGATGTAGAGAAAGAGCTGGAAGCCCTATACAGCGGTGTTGGATTGAGAAATATATCTCATTTAGGTTTGATTGAATTGAAAGGTAAAGATGTACTGGATTTTCTTCACCGCATCACTACAAACTCAGTTAAGGATTTACCAAAAGAAGGAGTTATAAAAACAGTCTTCACAACAGAAAAAGGAAGAATAATAGGGTTGGTGCTCTATTAAACTTTGAGGATTACCAATTACTTGTTTGCGACAGAAAAAGTAAACCTAATGTAATGAGCTGGATAAGAAAATATGTTATCACTGATGATGTAGAGGTTAATGATGCAAATGTTAAATATAGTTTGCTGGAGCTTTGCGGTCCGCAGGCAGATTCATTTATAACTTTGGTTACCGGAAATATTGTTAATGATATTGAACCGAATACATTCCGGATTGTTCATACTGAAAATATTTTATTCTTCCTTGTTAAACTTGTAGATGAAATGGGAGGAAACAAATTCTGGATGCTGGGCGATTATGAAAATAGTAAAAAGCTGGTTGACTATATGCTTGAAAATAAAGGAGCTTACGATTTTACTTTGATTGGTGAGGATGCATATAATTCTTATAGAATAGAGCAGGGAATTCCCGTTGCCCCAAATGAATTGAATGACAATTATAATCCGCACGAAGCAGGGCTAATTGATCTTGTTGATCTTAAGAAAGGATGTTTTATTGGGCAGGAAGTTATTGGTCGGTTGGATGCATACGATAAAGTGCAAAGGCAAATATCCGGTGTTACCTTTTCCGAACCGGTTAAAGATGATGAGCGGATAACTCTGGTTGATGAAAAAGGTAATGAAGCAGGTATTGTAACTTCAAGTATTAATTCAACTAGGCTTAATGAATATATTGGTTTAGCTTATATTAAAAAGCAATTCCTTGATAGCGAAACAAAGCTTAATGCAAAAAATAGTACGAGCAAAACTATACCTGTTAAAGTAGATCCCTTACCATTTATAAAATGAAAATCTATACCGGAAATGGAGACGAGGGAGAAACGGGACTCTATGGTGGTAAAAGAGTTCCTAAAAATTCCCCGCGTATAGAAGCATACGGAATTGTTGATGAACTAAATTCATTTGTTGGTCTTGCTATTACTGAAACTGTTGATAAAGATGTAAAAGCTCTTCTTCTAAAAATCCAGAACCAGTTATTTACGGTTGGTGCTGATCTTGCTACACCGGAAGAAAAAAAGCAGGAAGGTGATGGAACTCCATCAGAATTTTATAGTAGAATAGAGAAAGAGATTGATAAATATGATGCAAAACTGGAAGAATTGAAAAATTTTATTCTTCCCGGTGGCTCTAAAAGTTCTGCAAACCTTCATATTTGTCGCACAGTTGCAAGAAGGGCGGAAAGAGCTGTTGTATCATTAAAAAATAGTGTTGAAATTGATGATAATATTCTTATATTCTTAAACAGGTTAAGCGACCTGTTCTTTGTTCTTGCACGTTTTGAAAATAGAGTCTCAGGTAATCATGATGTAAAATGGGAAAAATAATTTTTATTTTATTCTGTTTTATCTTTTCCATCTTCTTTTAAGGGGGTGAAATTGGCTTCGACGGGATTAAAGAGACATTAAACTGCGCATCGTGTTTTCCTGCAGACACGTTAAACGGCGGGAAAAAAAATAATTAGCGAATACGATTACGCTCTAGCTGCGTAAATTAACGCAGCCGTTCTCCATTCTCTCTCATACTGGGGTTTGGAAGAACGCCGTTAGGTATGATAGCTGACCCTCTTACCCGGCAAGGGAAGGCGAATCCGCGTCGGCGGTTACGGGCACGCTTAAAGTGATGCTTGCCAGTTTGGTAGCTTTAAGTTAAATTAAAAACCGGCTATGTGTGTAGACGTTTTTTGGATCTTAATTTCGGACGCGGGTTCGACTCCCGCCACCTCCACTCAGTCTTCGTTCTCGCTTTGCTCGAACAACGCGTGACAAGTCAGCAACAATTATTGAATTGTAAATTTTTCAAAAAAAAGAGGACGGTTTAAAAGCTGTCCTCATTTTTATTTGTTAACGTTATCCTGCTTAATTTCACTTTTTACTAATTTGAAAATTCTCTATGATATTCAGAATCATCTCAGCTTTTTTGATTTCATAATCCGGCAGATAACTCCAGTTCGACGTATCCACTTTAAAACAATAAAAGGCACCAACGCTTATGATTTTAATTCCTGCTTTGTTCTTGCTTAAAATATTATTTGCATTTAATGCACACTTCACATCTGTTTCGTGATCTCCGATATATAAAACATATCCTGATTTGAAATTTGTTAATCGTTCTAAACACATCAGCAAACCATCCGGATATGGTTTCTGCCGCTTCAAATCAACCTGTTCATATCCAATTATTTCATCAAAATAAGTGAGTAAGTTGTTTTCTATTAAACAATTAGTAATTATACTTTTTGAATTTTGTGATACAATCCCCTGCGGTATATTGTTTAATGCTATAACAGCATCCTTTATACCATCTATTATTGGTATTTCAGTATCGTCTTTAAGCTGGTATTCAGTCCATAATTTTCCTGCTTCATCTATTTCTTCATCTTGCAGGTTAAAACTGGATGCATAAAATTCACGCCAATTAGTTGATTTAACATGAGCTTGATGATAATTATTTAGTGAGCTTAATGCTGGAATTTTAGTGGGATCTGTTTTTAGAATTTTCGAGACAATTTTTTTGGATACATTATAATTCTTTTGCCTTGTATCTGCTATAGTACCATCATAATCCCAAATTACTGCTAATAATTTATTCTGAAGTTTCATAACAACATATAAAATATTGATTTTTAATCTTGTTTATTCAATGCATCATTAGCAGATGTAAAAAACCCCCGCTAAATTGCGGGGGTTTTAAAGGAAAAAAATATCCGGCTATTAGAAGAAATATCTTATACCCAACTGCATTTGCCAACGGGAATTCAACCCGGGATCATCAGCAAACGTTTCTGTGAGATTACTCTTATAATTGAATGTAGGTTCACCGTTTACATCAAAGTCAACCAGCTCTAATGGTATTGTAGCAGACGAAGTGGCAACACTCCTAACACCCCAATCTGTGTTGATTAAATTGGGTACATTCAAAATATCCAGACTTAATTGGAACGTGTGCTTGGTACCGCTGATAAAGAATGAAAAATCCTGGAGCAGTCTAAAATCCACATTGAAAAACCAGGGGTTTACTCCACCAAATCTATCAGCAATTTCACCTCTGTGTTCATTCAAATAATCATCCTGCTGTATAAAGGTATTGAAAGCATTCCATTGGTCTTCAGCTGAAACCGTATTTCCGCTCCCATCAATATAAGGCATAAAAGTGATTTCGCTTTGATCTCTGGGGATGTAGATCAAGTCGTTGCTATAACCGTCACCATTAACATCTCCTGCATATATATATGAATACCTGTTGCCGCCTGCACCGGCAAAGCGATTTCCTTCGGCAACTTCAAAGAACAATCCGAAATGAGTTGCATAGTTATCAGACCACACATGAGTGTATGTTGCACCACCGGTTATTCTATGCCTGTTACCGAATTCAGAAGGACTTAAAACTGGTTTATTAGGATCACCCTTTGTTGGGTTTTCCTGCCACAATACACTAGCAATCTCGGTAGATTTTAATAAGTTTTTAGCTTCTAAATATGTATAAGCTAAGCTGGTGCGTAATCCGAAATCAAAGTTTTTGCGTAATTGAGCTGTGATACTGAAATTATATCCTTCACTTGAATTATCAATAACATATACGCCAGCTTTGCCGTCAGGATTTAATTCATGTGCACCATTGCCATTTGCCGAATCTCCGCCAAAGAAAGGACGTCCATCTTCAAGGTATCGGAGGGGAGGAGCAAGATCAGCATTTCTTAAATAAATTGAGTTAATATCCTTCCCATAAACAAATTCAAGTGTTCCCAGGAATCCACCACCAAGTTGCTGATCAACAGCAATGTTTGTATTCCAAACTTGCGGCCATTTAAAGTCTTCAACCATACCATTTAAATCGAAGGATGTTTGGAGTATAGCATCATCAGATGTTTCAACCTGGTCGGTTACATTTGGATAGAGATTAGGATTATTACCAGGATTAGAAATAACGTTTCCTACCCATACAAATGGCAAACGCCCTGTAAATATACCTGTACCGCCACGTATCTGGGTAGAACGATCACCCGTTACATCCCAATTAAATCCAGCCCTTGGCGAAAATAGCGGCTGAACACCTGGAAGTTTACTCTGATCAACTGTCTCGGGCTGATCATTTTCATCAAGTAATGTCAATTCTCTTGAAAACGGGTTGTCTACCGGTTTCGTAATGTACATTGGTAGATCAACTCTTAACCCAAACGTTAAGTTAAAAACCGGTGAAACAAGAAATTCGTCCTGGGCATAGAAAGAGAGTTGTCCAACTTCAATGTTTTCGCCTTTGAACGGCACGGTGCTTGGTGTAACGACAGATCTAAAATCGTAGAAATTTGCGCTGTCAGGATTTGTACGTGCAAAGAAATCTTCCAATGATGAGAATTGCGCACCGCCGAGAAAATCCAGAAAATCGGGCAGAAAAAATACGCCATGCCTGAATATGTTAAAGGCGTTAAAGAAATTAAAATATTCGAAGTTAGCTCCCACTGTAACTACATGATTACCAAGAAAATAACTAAAGTTGTCAGTAACCTGGAAAACATCCTGGTCTAAAATATTATGAATTGAAAATGGTTCATGACCTAATGTTGTATAATTAACTCCCTCAACATTTATCTGAATAGTGGGGAATGGTTCGCTGAACGGATTTCTATTATCACGAAACCTGTTATAACTAGCAAAGAACCGGTTTGCAAAATTTTCGCCTCTCGAGTTTAACTCTAAGGCAAATGAGTTCAACCTATTATTTATCTCGTAGCCTGAATTTCTAAAAGGTAAACTGGTTTCATTTGGTCCGCGCCCACCAGTGCTTAGCACAAATGGATGAGGTGGCAAATCCCTTCTAGCATCCAGCCTATTATATCTAAGAGATAGGTTATTATTTTCGTTAATATTCCAATCCAGCTTAACAATGATTTTTTCATTTGACGTTTCATGAATAAAATTCTCATAAGGTCCCGTATCATAACCATAAACTTCCATCATTCTTGTTCTGATCTGATTCATTATGTCTGCCCTCACCCTGGATTCTCCAAATGTCAAATTTCCATCAGCGTCGGCTATAAAATTCGTCCCCGGATCTTCTCTGCGTTCGATCTCTCCATTTATGAAGAAGAATAGTTTGTTTTGAACTAAAGGACCACCAACAGAAAAACCAGATTGATAAAATGAGAGATCGGGATTGGCAATTACATCGTTCCCACTAACTTTATTGCCGAGAAGTGACTCATTTCTATAAAAAGTATACAACGATCCGCGGAGTTTATTTGTCCCGCTTTTTGTTACGGTATTAATACCAGCTCCGGTAAATCCACCCTGCCGGACATCGTAAGGAGCAATTGATACCTGAACCTGGTCGACTGCGTCGAAAGGAATCGGCTCTGAATTGGTTTGACCACCGGGGGCAGGATCATCCAGGCCAAATGCGTTATTAAAATAAGAGCCGTCAATAGAGATGTTATTATACAACCAGTTCTTCCCGCCAAAGCTATAATTACCGTCGCTTCGGGGATCTAACCTTGTAAGATCCCTAATACTTCTTTTGATGGTTGGTAAAGACTGGATCTGATCAATATCAATATAGGTAGCTGCCCCTGTTCTGTTACTATTTAAAACTGCATCCTGTTCAGCAGTTACTACAACCTCCCCAATGGTAACAGCTTCGCTTTCCAATGTAAACTCAAGTCTGAAATTTTGACCCAAGTTCAAGAATACATCTTCCTGTACTTGAGGATTATAACCAACAAATGAAACGGTTACGGTATAAGGACCACCTACCCTAACATTAAGTAGGTTAAATAATCCATTGATTCTTGTAGAAGCCCCGTATTGAGTGCCAGTTGGTATGTGAACTGCTATTACGTTTGCACTCGGTAATGGATTACCGTCAGCATCCTGAACAATTCCATTCATCGATGCTGTTGTTACACCTTGTGCAAAAATTTGGTTTGGAATAATAAATAAAGAAGCCAAAACCAAAAAGAAAAAAAGTATCTTGTTTTTATGCATATGACCTCCTGGGATAAATTAGAGAAATGAAAATTGAATAGCGGAAAATGAAGTATGTTAAAATCTTGACCATAAATATAATCGTAAATTAACTTCAGCTTAAGATAAAAATTGTAAACCATTTAACAAAGAAATTTTATAATTAATGAGATTTGCTTAGCAATTTTATGATGTTTGACTGACCAATCGCGTCTTCTCAAATATAGGTGGGTTGTTATTATCAGGTTTATACTTCATGATTCTATTAAATTAATATTATCCAGGCTGTTCAATATAATCTCTTGATTTGTTTTCATATTAAAGTTTTTTTGATGACTTATTACTATTTAATTATAAGTAAAATTTAACTTTTCGTATAGATTGATGATATTTTTACCTCTTTATTTTTGTGGTTTACCGGTTTTATTGTACCATCTATCATTCAATAATTGATTTATAGACATCAATTAACTAAGTTTTATTTTAACAACAGGAAGGATTTACCAATCAGGATGAAAGAAAAATCCTCTAATGAAGATGGAATCACATTTGCAGGCAGGAATTTTAATTTTTTATCTGCTGCTGGTAAAGTTGTTGGTATTGAAGCACTAATATGGATGGCAGCCATTATCTTTCTAGCTTTAACAGTACCTACTGAAACTACTCATTTTACTATCTGTCCTTTTTCTGCAATGGGTATTGATTTTTGTCCTGGTTGCGGGCTTGGAAGATCAGTTTCCTATGTTTTGCATGGAGAAATTACAAACTCCCTAAGTGTACATCCACTGGGGATTTTTGCACTTATTGTTTTAACTACAAGAATAATTTCATTAATCAAAATGAATTGGAGCAATTATGGCAAACGTTTTTCAATTAATGCCCGGGCTTGAGGGCGAAGAAATGGCTTATATTCAGGAGCTTATTAAAGATATGAGTGACGAGAAAGCACAGCAGTTTGCAATGTCTTATATGTCCAGAAGAAAAGATCCTACCAACATGCTTATTTTTGCTGTAATAGGCTTGTTGGGAATTGCCGGAATTCAAAGATTTGTAGTAGACCAGATAGGCATGGGTCTGTTGTATTTTTTTACCGGCGGACTGTGTTTAATAGGTACTATTATAGATATTGTAAACCATAAAAAACTAGCGTTTGAGTATAACTCAAAGCAGGCGCAGCAGGTTGCTGCATTGATGCAAAACATTTCGGGCTAATCAGAGTTTAAATTGGAGCCGTATAATTTTTGCGGCTCAATTTTCTTCACTTCCAATTTTATTTGATAACAAATAATTTATCTTCCTCTATTCAATTCGATTGAAAAGCTATACACATTAAACTAAATTGTATTACCTGAAATGAAAAATATATCCTTTACAAAAATGAGTGGTGCAGGGAATGATTTCATCTTAATTGATGCGTGATGATAATCCCGAATTTTTGTTTTCTGAGAAAACGATACAGAAACTTTGCGACCGGCATAACGGAATTGGAGCAGATGGAGTTATATTAATTTCTTTCTCTGAACAATATGATTTTGTTATGAATTATTACAATGCAGATGGTTCCACAGGAAGTCTTTGCGGCAATGGTGCAAGATGTGCAATTAAATTTGCTTTAAATACGAAAAGGATAAAATATAAATCTGCAAGATTTTTATCCAACAATTCTGAATACTCCGGCGAAATATTAGAAGATGGAATGATTCGGTTTAATCTTAATCCACCTAATGATTTAAGAAAAAATATTCAATTAAAAGCAGCCGGAAAGGATATAACAGCACATTTTATTAATACTGGTTCTCCGCACATTGTAATAAAGATGGAGGATCTAGATGAAATTCCAGTTGAAACAATTGGTAAGGAAATAAGATATCTTCCAGAATTTGCCCCCGGTGGAACAAATGTAAACTTTGTTAAGATAGAAAATGAAGAAATTCATATTAGAACTTATGAGCGAGGAGTAGAAAGTGAAACACTTGCTTGCGGAACTGGCTCGGTTGCAGCAGCAATCATATGCCACGAAACTGATGGAATTAAGCCGCCTGTTACAATTTTACCAAGAAGTAAAGATAAATTATTTGTAAATTTTAATGTTAGAAATGATGAATTTTCAAATGTATCATTAACAGGACCTGTGATAGAAGTTTTTAAAGGTCAATTTCAAATAAATTTAGTTGAATAATAATGTGGAGAAAACATGTCTAAAGTAATCTTTTCAATTCAATACGAATTATCTGCAGGTAGAAAAGATGAATACTTCAGTACGATTAGAGAACTTAAAAATTTACTTCAAGCAGAAGGATTAGAAGACTATTCTGTTTATGAAGTTAAGGGGAAACCAAATCACTTCCAGGAGCAATATACATTCATCTCCGATGAAGCGTTTGAGGAATTTGATGATAATAATGATGAAAGAATAAACATCCTTATTAATAAAATTAGCGATCTTACAGTTGAACATTCTACTAAGTACACAACGCTTGAAACAACTTGATTGATCATAGTTATTAGCAATTCGGTAATATGGGTTAATAACTTCATATTCACTAATATTATACTGAATTTCGCCATTCCTAAATAGATTATTCTTCCTTAACTTTAGTTGCATAAATTATTAATGATATGATCGAATACGTTGGTTCAATACATATGCATTCAACTTTTTCGGATGGCTCCGGGGAAGTACCTGATATTGCAAATTTTGCAAATGAAGTCGGTTTGGATTTTATTATACTTACCGATCATAATACACTGCGCGCACTGGAAGAAGGTTATGAAAAGTGGTATGATAATACTTTTTGTCTAGTTGGATGCGAGATAAATGATAAAGAGAATAAAAACCATTACCTGGCTTTGGGCATTAATGAAACTTATTCAACCAGGATGACTGCAAAGAATTATGTTAAAAAAGTTAAGAGAAGCAGGCGGAATCGGTTTTATTGCTCATCCTCATGAAGACCGTAATAATATGAAAGAGCATCCGCCTTATCCGTGGGAATGAATGGGAATACAGATGATTTTACGGAATTGAAATCTGGAATCATATGTCCGAATGGATGGAAAATCTAACAGAGAAGAATAAGTATCAATCATTTCTTACATCCGCTCAGATCTATTGTTTCACCACCTGATGAAACTCTTAAAGTTTGGGATGAATTAAATTTGAAGCGAAGAGTTGTTGGTATCGGCGGGAGTGATGCACATGCACATAAGCAAAATTTGTTTGGCTTTTTTGAAGTAGAGATTTTTCCATACAAAGTACTTATTTAAAGCAATTCGTACACATATTCTGCTTAAAGAAGAACTAGTACGAGATAACTCAGATAAAAATATTGAAAACTGCTAAAAAAGCTTTATATTCTGCATTAGAAAAAGGTAATTGCTTTTTCGCTAACGATTATCATGCAGATTCCAAAGGTTTCCGGTTTTTTGCTGAAGTTGAAGGAAAAACAGTTCAAATGGGTGATTCGATACCATTAACTGATAAAATTTCACTAAAAGCTACTCTTCCGGATCAAACAGCAGAAATCAGGTTTTTGAGGAATGGTGAAATAGTTAAATCAGTAGAAGCGAAAACCGCCGAATTTAAGGTAAAAGAGAAAGGTGCTTACAGGGTAGAGGTTTATATTTACAATAAAGCCTGGATTTACTCAAATCATATAAGAATTGGTCTATAAATGCGCCCATAGTTCAACTGGATAGAACGTCGGATTCCGGTTCCGGAGGTTGGAGGTTCGAGTCCTCCTGGGCGTACAATTTTATTTATAAGATTGTGAAAATATTTGTTATTTTTGCAAGTCTTTTCAATTCTAATATTAGATAAGAAATGAGGAATTAATTAATGATCACGAAGAAGAAAAAACTCTCTAGGAAAGAGATTAAAGAAGATAAGCTTGTATCGTTTGTTTATAAAGCCCAATCGTTTTACGAAGAACACACCAACAAAATATTTACTTATGGTGCAGTTGTTGTTGTAGCAGTTGCTTTAGCTTACTTTTATGTTAACCAGAAAAGAAATGATAATGAAATTGCTGGCGTTGAATTATCCAGAACAATGATACTTTATGACCAGGGAGCTTACCTTCAGGCAATTGAAGGACAGCAGGGTACAAATATAATCGGGTTAAAGACAATAGTAGAAGAGTACGGCGGAACAGAGAACGGTGAATCTGCAAAAATATTTCTTGCCAACAGCTATTCCTTTTTAGGCAACTACGAAGAAGCTTTAAAATACTATGAAGATTATAGTGGCAGTATCGATTATTTCAAAGCTGCTGCAATATCCGGAAGAGCAGGTTATTATGCTTCCAAAAATAATTATGAAGAAGCTGCCGATCTTTATTTAGAAGCTGCTGGTGTTACTGAAGTGAATGCACAAAATCCTGAATATTTGCTTAAATGCAGGAATTAATTTCCTAAAAGCAGGTAATAAGGAAGAAGCAAAAACCCTGTTTGAAACAATTAGAGAGAAGTATTCAACTTCTTTAGCAGGAAGAGAAATTGGTCAATACCTGGCACTGGTTAATTAAGAATTTTAAAGATAAATTTTTCCAGTAACCATCATGTAATTGCATGGCTTTTTAGTTTTTCCTGATAATCAACTTCATATCAGGTTTTCTTGACTTTCAGAACTCATATATCTATTTTTTTTGATCACTTATTCAATATTTAGACTTAAGATTTTATGGCTGACACATCAGATTTTAGAAATGGCTTAATTATCCAATTTAAAAGCGATCTTTACACTATCGTTGGATTCCAGCATGTAAAACCAGGTAAAGGTGGCGCTTTTGTAAGAAGCACACTTAAAAGTCTTAAAACCGGTAAAGTGCTGGATAATACATTTCAGAGCTGGCGAAAAAGTTGAAATCGTTCGAGTTGAAAGAAAAACCTACCAGTATCTTTACAGGGATAGCGACTTCCTGGTATGCATGGATAATGAAACTTATGACCAGATAAATGTACCTGGTAATTTGTTTGGTGATGGAGTTAATTTTCTTAAAGAAGGTGTAGATGTTGAAATTCTTTTCAATGGATCTGAAATAATATCGGTGGAAATTCCAACCTTCATAAATTTGAAAGTTGTTGAAACTGAACCCGGCTTTAAAGGAGATACTGCAACCGGAGCGGTAAAACCAGCAAAACTGGAAACCGGGAGTTACTATAAATGTACCCTTATTTATAGAAGCTGATGAACTTCTTAAAGTTGATACGCGAACCGGGGAATATTCAGAAAGAGTAAAATCTTAATTTGAGGATTTAATATGGATTTAAATTTAATTAAAAGACTCGTTAAAATTGTTGATACCAGCGGTATTACTGATCTGGAAATTGAAGAGAATGGAATCAGGGTAAAGATTGCCAAAAAGATTAGGCAAGCCCAGGTTGTTGCCGAGTCGCAAGTTTCCACTCAAACAGCGCAGACAGAAGTTAAAGTTGAAGAAAAACCTGAAAAAGTTGAAGAGACTATTCCTGCTAATCTTCACGAAATAAGATCACCGATTGTGGGAACATTTTACAGGGCTCCTGCACCAGATGCCGATAATTATGCAGAAGTAGGTGATCTGGTATCGCCCGGTACTGTTCTTTGTATTGTGGAAGCAATGAAACTTATGAATGAAATTGAATCGGATGTAAGCGGTAAGATTAGTAAAATGTTAGTTGAAAATGGTAAGCCAGTTGAATATAATCAACCATTGTTTTTAATAGAAACCAGTTGATACTGAAGTAATTTAGAAGAGAAATAATTGTTCAACAAAATTTTGATCGCCAACAGAGGCGAAATTGCCCTTCGAGTTATCCGTTCATGCAAAGAATTAGGAATTAAAACTGTTGCAGTTTATTCTGAAGCAGATGAAGATTCTCTTCATGTAACCTTTGCAGACGAAGCTGTTTGCATAGGACCCCCGTTTAGTAAAGACAGTTACCTAAAAATTCCTTCAATTATTTCTGCTGCCCAGGTTACAGGAGCTGATGCAATTCATCCCGGTTATGGATTTCTTGCAGAAAATGCAAACTTCTCAGAGATTTGTGGCGAATCAGGTATTAAGTTTATTGGTCCATCACCCCAAATGATTAATGAAATGGGTGATAAATCTTTTGCTAAAGATACAATGAAGAACAATGGCGTTCCTGTTATTCCCGGGAGTGACGGCTGCATTAACAGTAAGGAAGAAGGTGTTGACCTTGCACGAGAAATTGGTCTTCCCGTAATTATAAAACCTACTGCAGGCGGCGGCGGGAAGGGAATGAGAATTGTTTGGGATGAAAAAGAATTTGAAAAAGCTTTTCAAATGGCCCAGGCAGAAGCTGAAGCCGGGTTCGGAAATCCTGATGTTTATATAGAAAAATTTATTGAAAACCCGAGACACGTTGAAATTCAAGTTCTCGGCGATAGTTTTGGAAATGTTTATCATTATGGCGAAAGAGATTGTTCCATTCAGCGAAGACACCAAAAACTTATAGAAGAATCACCTTCGCCAGCAATAGATGAAGAACTAAGAAACAGGATGGGCGATGCTGCAGTTCTTGGTGCAAAGTCGGTTAACTATGAAGGTGCGGGCACAATTGAGTTTTTACTCGATAAGAATAGAAAATTCTATTTTATGGAAATGAATACACGTATCCAGGTTGAGCATCCGGTTACAGAAATGGTTTACGATGTAGATTTGATACGCCAGCAAATTCTTATTGCTGCAGGGCAAAAAATTGAAACTTTGCCGGAAAAACCGCGTGGGCATGCTTTCGAATTTAGAATTAATGCTGAAGATCCTGCACACGATTTCAGACCTTCTCCTGGTACAATTACCTCGCTTCATTTTCCCGGCGGTTTTGGAGTAAGAATTGATTCTAATATTTATCATTCTTATTCAATCCCTCCTTATTACGATTCTTTAATTGCTAAACTAATAGTATGGGGAAAAAACAGGGACCATGCAATTGCAAGAGGAGTAAGAGCGTTGGAAGAATTTGCGATTGAAGGAATTAAAACTACAATTCCGTTTCATCTGCAGGTTTTGCAGGATAAAAGGTTTTTAAGTGGAAAATTTGACACAAGTTTTTTAGAAAAATTCGAATACAAAAATTAAAAAATTATTTTATCTATTAGTGAGGGTTATATGAATATTCCAGAAGAATTAAAATATACTGCAGACCATGAATGGATTTTGGTAGAAGGAAATATTGCAAAAATAGGAATAACCGATTTTGCCCAGGGAGAGCTTGGTGACGTTGTATTTGTTGATATTGATCCCGATATTGAACAATTAACCAAAGGCGATCCATTCGGTACTATTGAAGCAGTAAAAACAGTCAGCGATTTATATGGTCCGCTTTCAGGAAAAGTAACTGAAATTAAATGTCTACTTGCCGATAATCCTGAAAAAATAAACACCGATCCTTACGGCGAAGGCTGGATGATAAAAATTGAAATTACTGATCAATCAGAAATTGCCGATCTTCTTGATAGCGGAGCATATAAGGAAGTAATTGGACAGTAGTTTTATTTAGTAAACTAAATTGTTTTATAAAACCCGTTTTTCCGAAGTACCGAAGGTATCCCTTCGGAGAGTCCTTCAGGCAACGGGTTTTATTTTCTGAATAATTTTTTGATTAAAGCCTTAAATGCATAACAGAGAAACAATACTAATCATCGATTTTGGTTCTCAGTTTACTCAGCTAATTACGCGGAGGATAAGGGAAGCAAACGTTTATTCCGAAATTCATCCCCACACAATTTCTGTAGATAAGATTAAAGAGATAAAACCGAAGGGAATTATTTTTTCCGGCGGACCTTTAAGTGTTTATGATTTAGGAGCCCCGGAAATAGATAAAGAGATTCTTAATCTTAAAATTCCTGTACTTGGAATTTGTTATGGTTTGCAGCTCATCTGCATAAATTTTGGGGGCAAAGTTGAATCTGCTGTCGATCGTGAATATGGTAAAGCAGTTCTAAGAACTCTTGATGATTCAGATATCCTCAACAGTATAAATGATGCTTCAGTTGTTTGGATGAGCCATGGCGATTATCTTACAGAAATTCCACCCGGCTTTAAAGTTATCGGCGAATCAGATCATTCGCCTATTTGTGCAATTTCAAATGATGTTAAAAAGAATCTATGGATTACAGTTTCATCCCGAAGTTGTGCACACCGAAGAAGGTAAAAAAATAATAAATAATTTTCTTTTTGATATATGCAACTGCAGAGCAGACTGGACTGCTGAGAACTTTATAGGTGAAAAGATTGAAAGTATTAAAAATGAAATAGGAGATGCCAAAGCAATTTGCGCTCTCAGCGGCGGGGTCGATTCTACTGTTGCAGCAGTGCTGGTTAAAAAATCAATTGATAAAAATCTTATCTGCATTCACATCGATACCGGGTTAATGAGAAAAAATGAAAGTGAAAAGGTTGGAGAGCTGTTCGATGAAAAACTAAACCTTGAACATATTCATGTTAATGCATCTGAAAAGTTTCTAAAAAATCTTAAAGGTGTAAGTGAACCTGAACAAAAAAGAAAAATAATTGGCAATACATTTATAGAAGTTTTTGAAGAAGAAGCTAAAAAGATAGAGAACGCAAAATTTTTAGTGCAGGGAACTCTTTATCCTGATGTTATAGAATCGATGCCTGTAAAGGGTGCTTCGGTTACTATTAAAACTCACCACAACGTTGGCGGATTGCCAGAAAAGATGAACCTGAATTTAATTGAACCGTTCCGTGAACTGTTCAAAGATGAAGTTAGAAAAGTTGGCAGGCAATTAAATATTCCGGAAGAGTTTATTGTAAGACACCCATTTCCGGGTCCAGGTTTGGCAGTAAGAATTTTAGGTGAAGTATCTGAAGAAAAACTTGAAATTCTTAGGGAAGCAGATGATATTTTTATAACTTCAATTAAAGAAGAAAGTATTTATAAAAATATCTGGCAGGCATTTGCAATTTTGTTACCTGTAAACTCTGTTGGTGTTATGGGTGATGCAAGAACTTACGAAAACGTACTTGCACTTCGTGCGGTTACTTCAGTTGATGGTATGACTGCCGATTGGTACACATTTGACCACGATTTCCTGGCTGATGTTTCGAATAAAATAATTAATAAAGTAAAAGGAGTTAACAGGGTTGTTTACGATGTTAGCTCTAAACCGCCTGCTACTATTGAGTGGGAGTAAAATAATTGCAGATTGATTACAGAGCTCAGTATAAATTAAAGACCGCCAGAGATTTTGAAACACAAAACAAACCTCTCTATGCAATTCAGGTTTACCTTCTGTTAATTAACGACTATCCTAATTTTACAGAACCATACTTTCGGCTCGCAGAAATTTATGAAAACCTTGGCAAATTGAACTCTGCCATAGATCTTTTTGAAAACATTTCAAATCTTCAACCGGATGATAAAGATGTAAAGCTTTATTACGGGCAGTTCCTAATCAGGAATGCTAAATGGGAAAAAGCAATTGAGATTTTAAGCTTCATTTCTTTAGAAGAAGAACCTATAGTATTTTACTTTACGGGATATGCTTATTTTATGTTGAAGGATTTTGAATTAGCAAAAATTAATTTTCTTAGATTTATAATTTCGGATGAGCAGCCGGAAATTATACAGGAAGCAAATCTTTATCTTGCAAAAATTGAGATTGAACTTAAAGAGTTTGATAGCGCTTTACGTTATGCAAAAAGAGCTGAAGTTTTATTTTCAGATTTTTGGGAATTGCATGTTATCTATGCGCAGGTTTATTATAACCAGGATATGATTAATCATGCCGATAAAATCAGTGGAAAAAGCTGTAAGATTTAATTCTAAAGAGCCCACTATTTTTGCCTGGGCAGGAAAGATTTATTTTAAGAATAACGATTATAAAAAAGCTGAAAAATATTTTTCAAAATTGATAGAGTTGAGTGAAAATATTTCTTCAGAAGATTACACACTGCTGGCTGAAGTATATCTTCATAACGGTAAATTCAATGAAGCAGTAACTTTTTTCGATTCTGCAGTTAAGCTTGACCCGAAAAACAAAACTGCGGTTGCTGGAAAAAATAATGCACAAAATCTTCTAACTAAAAATTCAATTTCCGATGTATAAAATTTTGTCCCTGGTTATTACGTTTTCATTTATTTTTTTACCCGTTTCATTTTCACAGGATTTAAAAGAAGATGAAATAAAGAGACAATTTAATCTTGCTGTAAACCTTTACAATGCAAATAGTTATTATCAAGCCCAGTCAATCTTTAACAAAATTATTAGTGACTACGAACTTAATAGTAGAACAACAGCGTCCTATTTTTTTAGCAGCAAGATTTACCTTGAGCAGGAAAGATACGACGAAGCAGAAAGTTTAATAACAAAGTTTTTAGAACGCTATCCTTCCAGCAGCTATACTGATGAGATGAGGATGACGTATGGTAAACTTAATCTTCAGCAAGAAGATTATTATGGTGCTTTGCGGGAGTTGGCATTCCTGATTGGAAGAACTGGCTCTGAAAATTATAGGGATAGTGCAAAAAGTATCGGAGAAAAAATTGCGTATTATTACCTTAACTCAACGCAGATAGAACAACTTTATGAATCCTACACAAGCATCATTGTAAAGCCATATCTACTGCTGAATTTAGGCAAAGCATTTTATAAAGAAGGCGATGTGCTAAATGCTAAAAAATCATTATCGGAACTGATAAAAAACTATTCTTTTTCCGAAGAATATTCTGAAGCTGTAGATTATTATGGTTCTCTGCCTGATCAAACCGCTCCCAATTCATCTGCAATACTTATTGGTGTTATATTACCTTTGCAGCGCAGCTCTACCGGGCAAATTACTTCAATTGAATCCCTGGAAATTCTGGAAGGAATTAAATTTGCTTTATCTGAATTTAACCTGGGGCGGGAAGATAAAATTGGGTTGGTGGTGCGCGATACAAAAAATGATTCGGATGAAATTAAAAGGATAAAAAATGAATTTGAAAACAACTCCGCAATAAAGGTAATCCTTGGTCCTATTTTTAGCAACGAGGTTAGGGCTACTTTAAATGAATTTACTGATGTAAATATTCCAATAATTTCTCCCACAGCTACAGATGATGATTTAACATCGATAAGTGACAATTTTTTCCAGGCAAACCCATCTTTCTCCAAGCGTGGAAGGATAATGGCTCAGTATATTTACTTTGTAGAGAACAAAAGAAATATCTCCATACTTAATGCTATTGAAGGTTATTCACCTTTGCTTGCTGCTACTTTTGCAAATGAATTTGAAAGACTTGGCGGACAAATTTTAGCACGTGAAACCTACAGCAGTAAAAGTTTTCTATTAGAAGATCCAGTTTCCAGGATTGCGGCAGACATAGCCGAATTGGAAGGAATTTATATCCCGCTTGCTGATAAAATTGATGCCCCGGCTATTCTTTCACAGTTAGTGCAGCACGAACTGAACTTAACTATTTATGGTAACCAGGATTGGTTAATTGCAAAAGGTTTTGAAACTTCCACCGAACTTAGCAACAAAATTACCTTTTCATCAGATTATTTTATTGAGTATGACAGTGATGATTTTCAAATCTTTAATGAAAGATTTGCAAATATAACCGGGAAGGATATTAACCGTAATGTGTTATACGGTTATGATACATGCAAAGTATTTACTCACCGTAATGCGCAATATTAATAACAACAGAATAAACATTCGTAATAAAATGATTTCCGGGTTAACCTCTACAGGATACCATAATAATTTAGCTTTTAGCGAGTCGCGCATAAACAGGTTTTTAAATATTGTGCGGTACAAAGATGGAGTTTTCCAACTTGTAGATAAATTCCGATCTGGTAATTAATTAAGAAAGGAAAAGTTATAGTAGGAGTTAAAGACCTTCCTCTGGATGACAGACCAAGGGAAAAATTACTCTTTAGGGGTGCACAAAACCTTACAGATGCAGAACTTGTTGCAATTATTTTGCGCACAGGCACTAAAGGAAAATCTGTACTAAGCGTAGCACACGATCTTATAAAGCAAGAAGGAAACCTTGCCGTTCTTGCTTCAAAAACTTTGGAATCGTTAAAAAAGAATGCTGGGATTGGAAACGATAAAGCAGCAACATTGCTTGCAGCTTTCGAAATCAGCCGGCGTGTACTTGCGCAATCTAAATGGTTTTCCGAATCTAAAATAACCTCTCCTGAAGATGTAGCAAATTTGTTCATCCCCATGCTTAGAGATGAGCTAAAAGAAAAGTTTATTGTTGTATGTCTTAATTCTGCAAATAAAATTATTAAGCAGGAAACCATTTCAACCGGCAGTTTAAATTCCAGCATTGTTCATCCGCGCGAGGTATTTAAGGTTGCGATAGAATGTTCATCTGCTAGTATTATTTTAATTCACAATCATCCAAGTGGCAACCCTGAGCCAAGCAACGAAGATATTGCCATCACCAAAAAAATAGTGGAGGGGGGGAAAATTATTGATATCCAGGTTTTCGATCACCTTATAATTGCAGGAAGCGGATTTACCAGCTTTGTTGAACGAAGACTAATTTAGGTAGTATTAGTAATTGTTAATTTGGAAATTGTTCTATATTTAATTATATAACGGTACTAGAATTGGTTTTTACTTACCATTCTTAAAAGGAGATAGCAAACTAAATTCATACATTTTTATAATGTATTTCTGCTTTTTGCCATAATTTAATTTACAATAATTTATAAATCGGAGGTAACATATGAGCGTACTAAAAAATTTTAGAGCCCCCATAGTTGCAGTTGCAATATTTATCAGCAGTGCAATGATTGCCGGGTGCGGTGGGGTTAGCGAAGCTCAATTAGCCGAGCTGTATTCGCTTAGAGATGAAGTAAAATCTCTGGAAGCTGAAGCTAACAGGCTAAAAGATGAAAGAAGCCAGCTTGAGTCACAAATTCAGGATATTAACCGTAGCCTAGCTGAGTGCAATAAACAAAAGGAAGAAACAAGGGCTAATCTTGATAAATTGCCTAAATAATTTTAATTGGATTTTTAAAAATTTCTAAGATTAGGAGATAATTAAATGAAATTAGCTAAATATTTAGTAGGAATTCTTTCCCTTGTTCTTCTCTTATCTCTCTCTGGCTTTGCCCAGGATGAAGAGATGACTTCTGAGGAATGGGAAGCTGAAATGAGCCGTCTAGCCGGTAAAAAACTAGCTCTTACTGGTGAAATAGAAGCTTTAAATGCAGATCTAGATAACCTGAATGCCACACTTTCAGGTCTTCAGGATCCCGAAGAATGTATTGATGAGCTTTATGCAATTGTTGGAGCTACAAGGCAGGACGTTGATAACTTCAGAAAAGCTGTTAACGAACTTGATGGTAAAATTAGAAGAAAAGAAGGACCAAAAGCCGATAGGCAAGCAGATCTTGATGCACTTAAGATGAACAAAATAAGTGCTCTGCCAGAATTCTTCGACAAAGTTCATAACCAGATGCAGCAAGCTTTAGATAACTGGATTGAGAAACCTGATGTGATCTCTTACACAGTTGTTAGAGGCGATCACCTTTGGGGCATTGCAAAGAAACAAGAACACTATGGTAATCCATTTGCATGGCCGGTTATTTACAAAGCAAACAGAGAGCAGATTAAAGATCCTGATTTAATTTATCCAAACCAGGTCTTTAAAGTTCCACCACTTAGCCAGGAAGAAAAATCAAAGTACGAAAAGCTAAGAAGAAATTACAAGCCTGCTCCAATTCAATAGAATTTCATGGTTGAAAACAGATTGTAAATCACTAAAAAACCCTTGTCTTAAATTGATGAGGGTTTTTTTATTTCTAAATTAGAATGATGACTGCATTAGAAAAGAAAATAGTATTGGATAATGTTGAAATGCTCGACCTGCTGGGTATGAGTGATTCGAACCTTAAAGTTGTTGAAAATAGGTTCAACGCATCCATAACCGTTCGCGGCGATAATGTTATTCTTAAAGGTGTTGCCGAAGAAGTTGATCTTATAGAAAAGATCTTTAAGGAAATGGTTTACGTTTTAAACACTAGTGGTAAACTAGAATCCGGTGATGTAGAAACCATACTAAATTTAACTGCTGAAGGAAAAGCGATTGTTGATGAAGAAGAATTCGAATCGATTGTACTTTACACTAAGCAAGATGTAATTAAAGCCCGCACTCCGGGGCAAGTAAAATATATCGATGCGGCGCGCAAAAATGATATCTGTTTTGCCATAGGTCCAGCTGGTACAGGGAAAACATATCTTGCGGTTGCGCTTGCAGTTGCTGCACTTAAGAAAGGTTTGGTAAAAAAACTTATACTTGCCAGACCAGCAGTAGAAGCAGGTGAATCTCTTGGATTTCTTCCTGGAGATTTCAGGGAAAAAATAGATCCTTATTTAAGACCTCTTTACGATGCGCTTGATGATATGATTCCCTCTGAAAAACTCCGCAGCAATATAGAAAAAAGAATAATTGAAATTGTTCCATTGGCTTACATGCGTGGCAGAACTCTTAATAACGCTTATGTTATTTTAGATGAAGCGCAGAATGCTACAGATATGCAGATGAAAATGTTTTTAACACGTCTTGGGGCAAACTCTAAAGCTATTATTACTGGCGATATAACCCAGATTGACCTGCCGGCAAAGCAAGTCAGCGGACTTGTACAAGCTCAGCAAATTCTATCTAAGGTTGAAGGTGTAGCTTTTGCTTATTTCGATAAGGGTGATGTTGTAAGACACAAACTGGTTAAAGATATAATTGATGCATACGAAAAGTTTAATAACAATAACGTTTAAGCTTTAAACTTTTCTTTGCTTTCATCCCAGTATTTATCCATTTCTTCAAGATTTGAATCAACTAATTTTCTCCCCGATTCAGAAATTTTCTTCTCTATATAATTAAACCTGTCAATAAACTTCTTATTTGTTCTTCTCAAAGCGTTTTCTGGGTTTACATCCAGGAACCTTGCATAATTTACCAGCGCAAAAAACACATCACCAATTTCCGTCTCCAGTTGTTCGTAAGATCCATTTAATTCTGACTCATGCATCTCTTCAATCTCTTCGATTACCTTTTTCCAGACATCTTCTTTTCTCTCCCAATCGAATCCAATCTTTGAAGCTTTTTCCTGTAAACGGTGTGCACGTTGTAAAGCAGGCAGCATTTCAGGCACTCCCTCCAGTAAAGAATCTCTTCCTTCCTCTAACTTTATTGTTTCCCAGTTTTTCTTTACTTCCTCTGAATCTGCAACTTCTACATCACTAAAAACGTGCGGGTGTCTTCTTATTAATTTTTCCTGGATGGCTGAGATTACATCATCCATCGTAACGTTAGTTGTCTCTCCTGCAATAATTGTATGAAAAACTACATGAAGAAGCAGATCGCCAATTCGTTTTTCAATTCTTCAAAATCCTTTTTCTCAATTGCTTCAACAACTTCGTAAGCTTCTTCAATAGTAGCTGCTTTTATTGATTCATTTGTTTGCTTGCTGTCCCATGGGCATTCTTTTCTTAATCGTTTTACAATCTCAACGAATTCGTTAAATTTAGCATCGCTCATTTAAATTCCTTTATTATCACTTTCTATAAGTTTATTCGAGTACTTTTCTTAATGAGTGCAAATTTAATTAAATAATCTTAAAATATAGTTCAAACTGGAGATAAAATGATTGAAGAAAAAATTAAAGAACTGGGTTACACTTTACCTGAAATTGCAAAACCTCTTGCAGCATATATTCCAGCAATTCAATCGGGAGAATTGGTATTATACTTCCGGGCAGGTTCCCATAGTTGGCGGAGAATTGAAATATGCTGGTAAAGTTGGAACTGATCTTACTCTTGAAGATGGACAAAAGGCATCAGTTATTTGTGCTTTAAATGGATTAAGTGCAATAAAAGGAGTGATAGGAGATTTAAATAAAATAGAGCAGATTATTAAAGTTACTGTTTTTGTAACAGTGCAAATGGTTTTACTGATCAACCAAAAGTTGCAAACGGTGCATCTGAATTTCTGGGAAATGTATTTGGTGATGCAGGAATCCACACACGCAGCGCTGTTGGTGTAAGTGAGCTGCCAATAAATTCAGCTGTAGAAATTGAAATGATTGTGAAGGTAAAATAATTCTTAAAGCTGCAGCCAATTAAGAAGAATTTTTTCACCTTCAGTTGTTAATATAGATTCGGGATGAAACTGTATCCCTTCTAGCGGAAATTGGCTGTGTCTTAAACCCATGATTGTTCCATCTTCTGTTTCTGCGGAAATCTCAATCTCTTTTGGGAGAGAATCTTTTGCTACAACAAGTGAGTGGTATCTCATCGCTTCAAATTTTTGCTCTATATTTCGGAAAATAGTCTTACCATCATGATTAATCTTTGAAACTTTACCATGCATCAATTCCTTAGCCGTTACTATTTGTGAGCCAAACGCATAAGCAATTGCCTGGTATCCAAGGCAAACACCAAGAATTGGAATTTTTTCTTTAAAGATTTTTATCACTTCCAGACTAATTCCTGATTTTTCAGGTCTGCCGGGACCCGGTGAAATAAGGATCTTTTCCGGATTTAAATCATCAATAAAATCCAGGGTTATTTCATCATTTCTTTTTACTATCAACTCGTTTTTCTCCTTACCCAAAAGCTGCACAAGATTGTAAGTAAATGAATCATAATTATCGATAACGAGTATTTTCATCAATCATCCCGGAATAAAATAATTATTATTTTTACTACTGTATGCTACGAAAATCTTACAAAATCCTAAAATTATAATTAATGCCATCCTGGTTGAGGAACAGGATTTTATGTTGAATCTAAGAATTTGTAATAGGTATATTGGAGTATCGTTTATTCAGAAAATTTGCACTATTGATTTTAAGAAGCGAAATTGATATAATGATTAAAATTTTGGAAGAATTATAATGAAAAAGCTAACATTAATTATTTTCCTGATTTGTGTCGCCACACTTTTGGGGCAGTACAAAGAAACCGGAATACAAACCACAAGTGTGAAGGATGGTATCACAAACAATACTCCAAATTACCTGTTTGGATTCCTTAACACTAGTGATTTTACAATGAGACATTCGTTTAGCATGCAGTATTCTTCGTTTGGCAGCCAGGGTTTGGCTCTCGGAGTTTACACAAACAGTATGTTTTACAGTTTGATGGATAACATGAATGTTCAATTGGATGTTAGTCTTGTCCATTCGCCTTATAGCACATTTGGTGAAGCTTTTCAGAAGGATATTTCCGGGTTGTATATAAGTAATGCCTCAATTAATTATCGTCCCTGGAAGGATTTTTCTGTTCACCTTCAATACAGGAGTATGCCATACGGTTATGGTTACTACAGTCCGTTCTATGGGGGTTTCAGCCCTTTTATGAACTCCGGGTTTAATAATAGTTTCAATGACGACGGGGAAAAATATTAAGATTAGTTGGCAATAATTATTTATTTCGAAAGGATATTTTTAAAGAATATTAGTGAATATTAAATCCCAATCACAAAACAAATCATCTGATAATTTTCCAATCAGTAAAACGACAAACGTTTTTTTAAATATTACTATTCTTTTACTCTCAGTAGTTATCATTTTTTTATCATATTCCATAGTTACTAAAGCAGATTATTTAAGCAATAATAATGACGATAAAGAGAATTTTGGATGTAAACAAAAAGCCGATTCAGCTGGAAGTTCTTAACGGCTGCGGAGTTAATGGCGTTGCAGAAAAATTTACTGATTATTTAAGAGCCGGTAATTTCGATGTTGTTAACATTGGCAATTATAGATCTTTTGATGTTGATCACTCTCTGTTAATCGACAGGACAGGAAACATGAAAAAAGCTTTAGAAATTGCGTCCGCTCTGGCGATCGATAAAAATAATATAATCCAGCAGAGTAAATAAAGAATATTTCCTTGATGTAACGTTGGTTATCGGGAAAGACTATAAAAAATTGAACTATAATTAAAGGAGTTAACTTGGAATCCAGAGAATTTGCCGATCAAATAACTGAGCTTATTTTTAATAAAAAAGGTTATGATGTTCTGATAATGGATTTGCGCAACCTTGCTTCATTTGCAGATTATTTTATTATCTGTTCAGCTGATTCTGAAGTGCAGGTTAAAGCTGTTGCAGATGAAATTGATAAAGATCTTAGGGACAAAGGGATAAAGTGCTGGCATCGCGAAGGATACCTTGGATTAACCTGGGTTTTGCTCGATTATGTTGATGTTGTTGTTCACATTTTTAAAAAGGATGCACGCGAATTTTATAGCTTAGAAAAACTTTGGGGAGACGCACCCACCGATAAAGTTGAGGATGCAATTTCCGAACAATCAACTAAAGGGGGTTGAGTTCAGTGATTTAGTAAAATATTTAATTTTCTATCAATTGATGAATATTTACTCAAACCTAAAATTGTTTTGGACAGTAGTGGGCCAAGTAAAAGTTTTATACAGACTTCTTTAGATATCTTTCTATCTTCCAATCATCTAAAATTATATATTTGTATTCAAATTAATCTTCAGGAATGAAAACTTGAAAATCTATCTAAATAAAATCTTTACTGAAACTGCAGAAAAATTATCATACTTAAAAGATGTAGATATCAGTTTCGATATTCCAAAAGTTGAAGCTCATGGCGATCTTTCCTGCAATGCAGCAATGCTGCTAACAAAGAAACTAAAGAAGAATCCAAGACAAATTGCTGAAGAGATAATTTCAAATCTTAAAGCAGATGAAGAAATAATTGAGAAGGTAGAAATAGCCGGACCCGGTTTTATTAACTTCTTTTTTTCTGCAAATATGTTGCGCAGATAGTAAATAGAATCCTGAAAAAGGGAGATAAATTTGGAAGATCGGAAAAATATAAAGGGAAGAGAGCAAACGTTGAGTTTGTCTCGGCTAATCCAACCGGGCCTTTAACTGTTGGACACGGAAGGGGAGCGGTGATTGGTGATACGGTTGCAAACCTTCTGGAATGGATTGGATACGAAGTTGAAAGAGAATATTATTTTAATGATGCAGGAAGACAAATGAGGATTTTAGGAGACTCTGTAAAACTGCGTTACCTTGAACTTCTGGGCGAGAAGATCGATTTCCCGGCAGATAATTACCAGGGGGAATATATAATTGAAGCTGCAAAAATATTATTGGATGAGAAAAGTGATAGTCTTAAAGATGAACCTGCAGAGGGAGTATTTCAAAGATCATGCAGAAGCAATAATTTTTAACGATATAAAAGAAAGTCTTAAAAAGTTAAAAATTCATTTTAAAACTTACTTTAATGAAAAATCACTTTATGATGATGGAAGAATTGATAAACTTTTATCTGAATTTGAAAAGAAAAATTTATCTTATGAAAAAGAAGGAGCTAAATGGCTTAAATTTTCTGAGCTGGGTATTGATCAGGATAAAGTGATCATAAAATCCACTGGCGAACCAACCTACCGTTTGCCCGATATAGCTTATCACATTAATAAATTCGAAAGAGGGTATGATCTTAATTGTTGATCTGTTTGGTTCTGATCATACTGCAACTTACCCCGATGTGCTTGCAGGTTTGAAAGCACTTGGTTATGATACTGAAAAAGTAAAAGTATTAATTCACCAGTTTGTAACATTAGTTGAAGGTGGAGAAGTAGTTAAAATGTCTACCAGGAAAGCAAATTACATTACGCTGGATGAGCTGGTTGATGAAGTTGGAAGAGATGTTGTACGTTATTTTTTCAATATGAGGGGCATTTCTTCTCATATGAATTTTGATCTTTCCCTTGCAAAAAAACAATCTGATGAAAACCCTGTTTTTTATTTCAATATGCACATGCGCGGATTTGTTCAATCTTGAAAAATGTAAAAGAAGAAAAACTTGAAGCATCAGGTAAAAACCTACAACTCCTTACAACGGTTGAAGAACAGCAGTTAATAAAAAAACTTCACCAGTTTGAAGATGAAGTCCTTTACAGCGCTCTTAACTATGAACCGAACAGAGTATGCACTTATCTGGAAACTCTGGCGGCAGCGTTTCATAAATTTTATACATTTTGCAGAATTCTTGGAAGCTGAAAAGGAACTAGCGGAAGCCAGGCTTGCATTGGCAGTTGCAACAAAAAGTGTTATTAAAAACGGCTTAGTAATTCTTGGAGTAGATGCACCGGAAAAAATGTAGCTTGTCTTACTCTGCAATTGCTGTTGAGCATGCATAAATCAATTTAGCCCCGTTATCCTTTAAAACTTTACCGCACTCTTTTACTGTTGCCCCGGTTGTTATAACATCATCAACAAGCAATAGGTTTTTACCCTGTAATCTGTTTTCTTATGTTTTACTTTAAAAGCTTTATGCAATATTTTGTTCGCGTTCTTTTAGCGTCATAGTAGTTTGAGATTGTGTGTAACGTATTCGACGGATTACATTGTTTTGCATTCTTATCCCTAATCTTTTACTAATTCCTTTGGCAATATATTCCGATTGGTTATATCCTCGTTCTGCATTTTTTAGATGATGAATGGAACCGGGAGTATTAAATCAATTTTCCAGGTATTTATTTTATCTTCTAAAGATTCAGCTAATAGTCTTCCTAATAAAACTCCTGCAAGAAATTTTTTATTATACTTAATTGAATGAATTACATCCTGGAATGTTTTATCTTTTTCGAAAATATAAAGTGAGGAAAAACCTTCTATGATTGTATCACTTTTGAATTTCCTGTAATATTCAGCTTCAATTATTTCATGTATCAGCTTTTAGAATTGTATTCAGGCAGCTTGGGCATACTAGTTTCTCATAATAAGCAAGTTTTTTACCGCAGCCGGTGCAATAACGCGGCAGGAAAAAATCGAAGAACTGGTTTATGTGTGTTTTTCATTGTTTCTTATAAAAGATGAAAAATACAATTTTGATAATTAAAGCATTCCCATTCTTTTCCGCAAAAACCACTCAAGTGAAAAAAGTAAGATTGCAACCACAAGAAGCCATTCATCCGACCAGAGCATTACATCCGAGGTTACTATTTTTTCTTTGGAAGTGGTTTTGGTTATCTCAGCAAGCCGGTTAAAAAGCTCTTCATATTTTTCCGGCGTGTAATAATCGCCGTCTGTTTCGCTAGCTAACAATTTTAAAAGTCCATAATTCATCACAGGATTTATCAGTTCAATCTCTATCTCCCCAACATTAAAAGTGCCCTCATCTTTTCCGAGGAGCAATCCTTCGCGGAAAATTTCTGCCTGAAAAACAAAATCACCGGTTTCGTTAAGCAAAAGAGTACCTTCATATAAACCTTTCCCTGCATTCAGCATATCAACTTCATAATTATTTTGGGAAGAAGTTATGTTCACTTTTATATCTGCATCATCAACAGGGTTTAAGGATTCATCTGAAACCCGTGCTAAGAATTCTATCTGTTCACCAGGTGAGTAATTTCTTTTTGATGTTTTAACCGAAATCCTATCCTGCTCTTCAGTTGTGTTAAGCCATTTTACGCAATTCAATATAAAACTATCAAACAAGTTTAATTTTTTTCTTGCTGTTTGCAGTTTCCATTTCCAAATATTTCCGGCTAAAACAGCAACTGATCTTTTACCGTTAAAATTCCGTGTAACTATTAAAGGAATATTAATTGCATTATTATTTACCTTAATTGTTGAAAGTATTTTACTCCCTGGTTTTGAGGTGAAGTTAATTGAGGGCTGTAATACCGGCGGGAGATTATTCCAGTTTGTTGCTACTTCGGGTCGTTCAGTGTTTTAGCAGGGGATTATTTTTTTCAGCCAAAAGAATTTCTGGCTGCACTTCCCGGTAACTTCTTAATGTGTTGGTTAAATGAAAATGGAAGTTCTGATTGCATCTGCGTTATTTTTTCAATGTTGGTTTGAGATGAAAATGAAATGAAGTAGGGTTTCTTTTCTTCAGAAATATTTTTTTGTACAATATTTAGAAGTTCATTCGTTGTATTTTCTCCCGGAAAACCAACCAGGAAAAGTAGGTCTGCACTATCAACCAGACTGAAATTAATATCCTCAACAAACTTATCAGAAGAAATTTGAGTTAAAGAATTTACAGTAAGATTCTCATCACTTTTAAGTGCGTTTTTTATAAAGGATAAATCGGTTGAAGGACTGCTCGATAGTATCATAACCTTTATCTTGTTTGAAAGAACATTCATATAAAATATTTTTTTATTGTTCGCATAAGTAAATTCATCACTAAGATTAGTAATTAAAACCGATAGTTTTTTCTCACCGCTTGTTTTAGGCGTATAATTAAAACTCACATTTTGAATGCCGGACTGGCTTAAAACAATAGTTTGCTCTTCGATTTTTTGATTATTTTCGAGTAATGAAACACTTACAGTTTCTCCTTCAAATCCTTTATTCTGAATTGCAGCAATAATTGAAGTTGGAGTTTCTGCATAAACAATTTCATTAAAAAGCACTTTGCTTACTTCAACATCATTGCGGCGGGTTGTATCGCCAATTCCAATTGTGAATACAGGTAGCGGTAAATTCGTTGCTTTGTAAGTTGGATTAGAACCTTCTGTATATACACCATCTGAAATTATTACAATAGAGGCATAATTAGTCTCGTCATCATCCAGTGTGTTAAAAACTTCAGTAGATATTGGTTGCTCCATCGGTAAAATCAATTTTGGCTAAGCTATCATTGTTTATTCCCCGCACATCATTTCCGAAGAGGAAAAACTCACTTTTACCAATAAGCTCATTTGAAGAAAAATCAGCAGCAATATTTTTTATAGTTTCAGGGCGGTTCGTACCATCTTCAATATTTAATTGAACTTGAATTATCGATAAAAATAAGATTAACTGGTTCGAGTATTATTTTATTTTTGAAAGATATAACCGGTTCAAAAAAAACAATTATAATTGTAAGAAGTGCAAGAGTTCTTAAACTTACTAGCAGAAATTTTTTAGGTTTGCTGATGAGTGGAATTGTAAACCTATAAACATAATATGAGTAAGCCAGCCAGGAGAAGTAACGCCGTTACAAGGAAAATGAAGGATAAGCAGAATTTAATCCAATTTCTTCATAACCGAACATCAGTATATTAGTTCTCCCTCAAACATTTTAGAGGTAAAAGCATCTGTTCTGATAAATATTACTTACGTTTTTCATCGTATAATTTTTCAATTTCCCATTTCTTCATTTCATCAAAAGTTTCAAAATCAGTAAGATCGAAATGAATCGGTGTGACTGAAATATAGTTTTGTTTAACTGCTGCCTGGTCAAAATCTATTTCACTATCAAGCTCATACATCTTTCCGGTAAGCCAATAATAATTTTTTCCATAAGGATCGATACGCTTTTCATAAATATCATCCCACTTTGATTTACCCTGCTTTGTAACTACCATCCCGGCAATCTCTTCTTCAGGAAGATCAGGAACATTAATATTTAACAGAGTTCCTTTTGGCAATCCGTGTTTCTCTACTTTTAGTGCCATCATTTTTGCAACTTTTGTCGCATTGCTAAAGTCTTTAACATCATGTTTTGCAACAGAAATTGCAATAGAAGGTACATCCATTATTGCTGCTTCCCTGGCACCGGAAACAGTTCCGGAATAAATAATATTAATTGCTGTATTTGAACCATGATTTATTCCCGAAATTACCAGGTCGGGAGATTCATTCATAATATTTCTCATTCCCATCTTAACGCAATCTGCAGGAGTTCCTTCCACTGCGTAACCAAAAAAGTCACCGTTTTTATAATACTCAATAACTCTTAGAGGTGTTTTCATTGTTATACCATGCCCAACAGCACTCTGCTCTGTATGCGGAGCAACAACTATAACTTCTGCTATTTCTTTCAAAGATTTAACTAATGCCGCTATTCCCGCAGAATCAATTCCATCATCATTAGTTACTAATATTTTCAATATATTTGCCTTAATTAAAGTTTGAAATAAAGCGCTAATATACCACTTAACGGCTACAGTCTCAATTTATAGTGTCATCCCTTTCTAGATAGAAATTATGTTGATTTTAAAACCGTATATTTTTAAGAAATTCCCTGAAATATCATTTGGATTTACTACCAAAGCAGGAGGTAAAAAAAATGATCTTTATCATTTTAATATGTCCTACACTGTTGGTGATAAGAAAGAAAATGTTGATAAGAACCGCACACAGTTTTTTAAGCAGCTTGGATTAACCAGCAATACTGTTGCATACCAAAAGCAGGTTCATGAAGATAAAATTACTAGTGGTTGAGAACGATGGAAATTGTGGCGAGAGTGATGCTTTGATTACAACTAAAAATAATCTTGGATTAGCAATAAGCACAGCTGATTGTCCTGCAATCTTTATTTATGATAGAAAGAGAAAAATAATTTGCGGAGTTCATTCCGGTTGGAGAGGAACAAGTAAAAGAATATTGGAAAAAACAGTTATAAAATTAACCGATCAGTTCAATTCTAATCCTGCAGATTTGTATTGTTACATCGCTCCTTCAATTTCCCAGGTAAATTACGAGGTGAGTGAAGAGGTTGCCGAACAGTTTAATGAAAAGGATTTCTATAATAAAGATGGAAGATATTTTCTCGATCTTGCGGGAGCTAATTACAGGATGCTGATTAATTGCGGAGTAAAGGAATCGCAAATACAGATTTCACAACTTTGCACTTTTGAGTTTTCATCAATCTTTCATTCTTACAGAAGATGGGGAAATGAATCCGGCAGGGCATTAGCAGTGATAGCAATGAAAGAAAATGAATGAGTAGTGGTTTGAAAATAGTATTGGTTTATATTCTACTCTGTTTTATTTGGGGGTCTACATGGCTTGCGATTAGGTTTGGTTTAGAATCACTTACACCACTCTTTTCTGCCGGAATGAGGTTTTCACTTGCTTCGGTTTTTCATTTTAATTTTGATGAAAATAAAAACTGTTTCCATCCAGAAAGACAGTGTTTCAATCCGTCTCTATTTACTAATGGGATTTTTCTCTTTCGTAATTCCCTTCGGGTTGGTTTACTGGGCTGAGCAGTTTGTTCCTTCAGGAATGGCTTCTGTTCTATTTGCAGTTTATCCTTTCTTCGTGCTTATATTTTCATCTATGCGCATGCCTTCTGAATCAATTGGTGCGTATAAAATTATTGGCACTATTTTAGGGTTTTCAGGAATCGTAGTAATTTTTTCAGATTCGTTTGAAATGAATTTTACAGATTACCTGCTTGGAATGTTTGCCTGTGTACTTAGCGGAACTATGCAGGCATGGATTGCAGTTTCTATAAAAAAATTCGGTCATCATCTTCATCCCTTATCAATGAACTTTGTTCCAATGTTAATTGCAGGAATTTCTATGCTGCTTATTGGATTTTTCTTTGAAGATCTTCTACAAGTTAAAATTTGATGAAAATGCAGTACTTTCAATAATCTATCTTGCATTTTTTGGAAGTGTGATTACTTTCACATCTTTTTACTGGCTGCTAAAGAGAATTAATGTTGTAATCATTTCCTTAATTGCATTTATAACCCCAATAGTTGCACTTATACTTGGCTATATAATTTACAATGAGGAGCTATCCACTAGCTATTTTGTTGGCTCAGCGATGGTTTTAGGTGGTGTTTTTTGGGCTAATTTGAAAAATCTTTTTAAATTGAGGAAAGGAACAATTTTTAAGTTTAATGGAATAATCAAAGGGGAATAACTAAATTGAAGATAAATGTGTATTTTATTAAGAAATATATTTTGTAAAAGTTAAAATGGTAAATGTAATACGAATTAAAAGAGCAACTTTTTACGGCTATCATGGTGTTAGTTCTGCGGAGCAAAGTGTTGGAGCTAAATTTGAAGCAGATGTTGATCTTTACACTGATTTTTCTGAAGCTGCAGCTGAAGATGATCTTAAAAAAACGATTGATTACTACCAGGTATATTCATATATCAATGAATTGATTGTCGAAAAAAAACATTTTTTAATTGAATCGCTGGCAACAAAAATAACTGATGGACTATTAGATAAATTTGAGAAGGCTGTAAAGGTTGCAGTAAGGGTTAGAAAAAATAACCCGCCCATTGGCGGCGTTGTAGATTGTGTTGAAGCAGAAGTAATAAAAGAACGATAAGTATTTGTAATTATTAAAATATTTTAACCACGAGGTAAAAAAATAGAGAACCGCACATACATAGGAATCGGATCAAATCTTGGAAACCGGCTGCATTTTATTGAAACTGCAATTAAGAAGATTGACGTGGAACTAGGATGCGAAGTTGAAAAAATATCATCACTTTATGAATCGAAACCATTTGGTAATACTGAACAGGAAAATTTTATTAACCTGGTTATTCTTGTAAAAACACTTTATGAACCAGCTAGCGCTCTTTAATTTTCTTAAACAAATAGAATCAGAAATGGGGCGGAAAAATTCCATTCGCTGGGGTCCGCGGGAAATAGATCTCGATATTCTTTTTTATAACGATTTGATTTATAACAATCCTACAATTAACAATTCCTCACAAAGGGATAGTTGAAAGAGATTTTGTGTTAGTCCCATATGTGCGAAATTGCCCCTGATTTTATTCATCCTGAAATAAACGAAAAAATTTGTGATATTTGTAAAACTGAGTTGGAAAAAAATATAATTAGTAAAATTCCACAAAGCATTTTTGTTAAATGAGCGATTCAATTAAAAATAACAGACGAAGTAAAATATATTGCCATTGAAGGTGTTATCGGTGCTGGTAAAACCAGTCTTGCAAATAAGATAAAAGACCGCCTTAATGCAAAATTTATTGCTGAGCAGTTTGAAACCAATCCTTTCCTCGAAAAATTTTATGCAGATAGAGCCCGTTATGCTTTTCAAACTCAAATGTTTTTTTTAATTAACAGGTTTAAGCAGCAGCAGGAATTGGCACAGGAAGATCTTTTTACAGAGCACCTGGTTTGTGATTATATTTTTGAAAAAGATAGAATATTTGCTTACTTAAACCTAGGAAGTGATGAATTAAAACTTTACGAAAATATTTACCCTCTCCTCGAAAGAACTCTTAGAAAACCCGATCTTGTTGTGTTTCTCCAATCCGGCACTGATCGGTTAATGTTCAATATTAAAAAGAGAAACCGTAAAATAGAAAGAGCACTCTCCAGGAATTATATTGAAGAACTAAGCGAAGCTTACAACCATTTCTTTTTCAGGTACAACAGTACTCCATTGCTCATTGTAAATTCCTCGGAGCTCGATTTTGTAAACAATGAAGAAGATTTTAGTGAGTTGTTTAAACAGATTTTCAGAGAAGACCGGGGCTTTACAGAATATTTTAATCCTGAACCAAGGAGGACGATATAATAAAAATATTTCAAATATTAATCATTTCAATATTGGTTTTTTTTGTATTCCGGTTTGTAAGATTATTGATGAAATATTTCTCGTCATCTTCCAAACCAACCATTGATGACCTAAAAAACGAACAGAAGGATGTTAAAAAAAAATACAAAGATGTAGAAGAAGCAGATTTCAAGGAGATTCCACCTGAGGAGGATAACGAGGAAAATAAGATTTAATCAAAATGAGAAGTGATTCACTCATATCTAAAACAATCTGCGCAGTATTAGAAAAATTCCTTTCTGTTAAGGAGAATAAAAGTAAAGATTTAGGAACTCCCGGAAAAATTCTTATCATTCGCCAGCATAATAAACTTGGTGATTTACTTGCAGGAGTTTCACTTTTTCGCGCAATAAAAGAAACCTATCCTGATTCAAAGATAACACTTGTAGGAAGTCCTTTAAACTATCCGGGGATGGTTAATAATAAATTTATTGATAGAATTTTTGTTTATGATAAGAAAAAACTTTTTAATCCGTTCTATTTATTAAAAACATGGAGATTGCTCAGGGAAGAATACGATATTGTAATAGTGCCGGTTATTGTTACAATTTCTTCTATAAGTAATTTTCTTGCAAGAATTGCAAATGCAAAGTGCAGGATAGGTGCTAAGTGTTTAAACGGAATGAAGAATGATACCGTCTTCTTTTTTGATAGAAGAGTTGATCTTGATTGGCGAGCCCATCCTGATTCAAATGTTTCAGAACGGAGTTTAGACATTGCACGACCTTTTGGAATAAACACAAAAAATTACAGGTCTGAAATTACTTTTAATGGAAATGATGAAAAAACTGCTGATAAATTTATCTCTGAACTTAATGCAAATGGTAAAAAACCTTTAGTTGGGCTGCACGTTGGTGCAGGTATTCCTTCTCACAGGTGGTCGTTAATTAAGTATGTAAACCTTGTTAAAAAATTAAAAGAAAATTTCCCGGTGGAAGTTTATTTAACCGGCAGCAGAGCAGATAAAGAAGAAATAAACTTCGTAAAGAAAAACTCTGATGTACCATTCGGTTTATTTCTTAATCACTCAATTCCGGAAGTTGCAGCATTAATTTCAAAATCCGATCTCTTTATTTCAAATGATACGGGAATTATGCATGTAGCAGGTACAACCGAAACACCGCAAATTTCTATATTTGGACCAACAAATCCATTTAACTGGGCACCGATAGGAGCAAATAAATATTTTATAAGAAAATCAGAATTAATTGATGACGTAGCTGTTGATGATGTTTATCATCTTTGCGATTTAATTCTGAATAAAAATGAAAGTGAAAAATGAAAAAATGTATTGCCGCAATAGATATGGGTACCAACTCGTTTCACCTTATAATTGTTGAAGTAAGACGAAACGGCGCATTTAAAATTATTGACAGGGAGAGAGAAGTTATTCGCCTGGGCTCTCATAGTAAAAATGGATTTAGTATAATTTCAGAAGGTGAAATGGAAAAGGCAATTGATATTTTAATTGAGTTTGGAAAGATAGCACGTTTCTATAATGCAGAAATACGAGCTATTGCTACCAGCGCTGTAAGGGAAGCAAAAAATAAAAATGAGTTTATCGAAAGAGTTCATGAAAGCACGGGAATCTCTGTAGAAGCAATTAAAGGAAAGGATGAAGCAGAATTAATTTATCTTGGTATTCAGAATGTTATTGATGTTAAGAAGAAACGGATTCTTTGTGTTGATATTGGAGGCGGCAGTACGGAATTCCTGCTGGGTGAAAAAGGTGAATCTGAATTTGCTGAAAGTATAAAGGTTGGTGCTGTAAGATTAAGTAAAATGTTTTTTCCTGATTATATTCTTGAAGATAACGCAATAGAAATGTGCAGGAAATATATCCGTGATAAATTGAATGCCTGTGCAAACCTGCATACTGAACATAAATTTGATTTTGCAGTTGGTACTTCGGGAACGGTTATAGCCGCAGCCGCAATAATCCATTTTAAACGATTCAACAAGTTTAATAAATCACTTAACGGTTTTACTTTTTCTGCAAAGGAACTTTTCGATTTAACAGCAGAAGTCCTAAAATGCAAATCACCCGTTGACCGTTTGTTTATTGAAGGAATGGAAATTAAGAGAGCTGATATTATTCCGGCCGGCATGCTAATTCTTTGCGAGGTATTCGAAACTTTCAATCTGAGCGAGATGACTGTATCGGAAAATGCTTTAAGAGAAGGAATAATTGTAGATACTATTTCTAAAATGGAAGAAATCCATTATTTGCCTGCATGAATGCATAACCTTTATAAAGAGAGACTCCCTCCTTATATTTGCACATCAATTAAAAGAAAATGATGAAACGAATAAGAAACTTTTGCATAATTGCGCATATAGATCATGGTAAATCTACTATTGCAGACAGGATGCTGGAAAAAACCGGCGCCATTACCGCGCGTGAAGCTAAAGACCAGGTACTTGATGATTTAGATCTTGAAAGAGAAAGAGGGATAACAATAAAATCTCACGCTATCCGTATGCTTCATAAAGCGCTGGATGGTAACGATTATATTCTTAACCTGATTGATACTCCTGGACATGTTGATTTTAGCTATGAAGTTTCCCGTTCATTAACAGCTTGCGAAGGTGCACTGCTTGTTGTAGATGCTGCACAGGGAGTGGAAGCCCAGACGATCAGCAATCTTTACTTGGCAATAGATGCCGGGCTTGAAATAATTCCTGTAATAAATAAAATTGATCTGCCGAGTGCAGAAGTGGATAAAGTAGCTCATCAAATTATAGACCTGGTTGGATGCAGTGAAGAAGAGATATTGAAAGTCAGCGCAAAAGCTAATAAAGGAATTGAAGAGCTGCTGGAAGCAGTTGTTGAAAAAATCCCGCCACCAAAAGGTGATCCAGAAGCCCCATTGCAAGCGCTAATCTTCGATTCAATTTTTGATCCTTACCGTGGGGCTATTGCCTATGTTAGAATCTTTAACGGCACCCTTAACATACAGGATAAAATAATATATTTTGCGACCGATAAAATTATGATTGCTGAAGAAATAGGTGTGCTCGGATTAAAGAAAGTAAAAACTAGCAAACTTTCTGCTGGAGATGTTGGTTATCTTATTTCTGGAATTAAGGAAGTTAAAAATGCTAAAGTTGGTGATACTGTTACCCATTCTAAAGACGGGGCGGCTGAACCCCTACCCGGTTACAAAGAAGTAAAGCCAATGGTGTACAGCGGTCTTTATCCTACCAACTCTGAAGATTTTGAAGACCTTAGAGATGCACTTGATAAATTTCGTTTAAATGATTCCGCTTTAATTTATCAGCCAGAAACTTCAGTCGCCCTCGGTTTTGGATTTAGATGTGGTTTCCTCGGTTTGCTTCATATGGAAATTGTTCAGGAAAGATTGCTGAGAGAATATGATCAATCGATAATTACTACTTTGCCCAATGTTGAGTATTATGTATACAACAAAAAAAATAAAAAAATAATTGTTGATAATCCTGCAGAGATGCCTCCTGTGGGTGAAATTGAGTATGTTGAAGAACCATATATAAAAGCGCAAATTGTTACTCCAAGTGAATATGTTGGTAATATTATGAAACTGGCGATGGATAAACGGGGGACTTATAAAAACACAACTTACATCGATCCAACACGAGCCGATTTAGAATATGAGTTTCCTTTATCTGAAATAATTTTTGATTTTTACGATAAGCTAAAATCAACCAGCCGTGGTTACGCTTCTTTCGATTATGAATATGCAGGTTATAAAAAAGCAGACCTGGTTAAACTCGATATTCTTATTAATGGTGAAGCGGTTGATGCTCTTTCTATTATTGTTCACAGGGATAAATCGTACGATTGGGGAAGGAAAGTTTGCAGTAAATTAAAAGAGCTAATCCCTAGACAAATGTTCGAAATCGCAATCCAGGCATCAATCGGGTCTAAGGTTATTTCGAGATCTGTTGTTAAAGCTTTAAGAAAAAATGTACTTGCAAAATGTTACGGCGGCGATATTACCAGGAAAAGGAAGCTGCTTGAGAAACAGAAGGAGGGCAAGAGAAGAATGAAACAGGTTGGAAATGTTGAAATTCCACAAGAAGCATTTTTAGCCGTGCTTCAAATTGAGGAATAACGTATTTTTGTATAAACTAGGATTTACCACATCAAAAAAATTGTAAAAATTTTTCGGCTTGTTGTAATACTTATTGTTACAGCAATATTTTTAAAAACTTTTTTTTTAGAAGCTTTCCAAATTCCCACATCATCGATGGAAAACACTCTGCTTGCCGGTGATTTTATTATTGTTAATAAAATTGCTTATAAATTTTCTACACCGGCAAAAATCCCTTTTACAAATATCAAAATTCCACACATAACTTTACTGGAAACTTGGGAACCGGAAATAAATGAGCTGGTGGTTTTTAATTATCCGGAAACTTTCCTAGATGATTCAACAATTACATCTAATCAATTTATTAAGAGAATTGTTGCATGTCCGGGGGATACACTCCAGTTTATAAATAAAAAAGTATTTGTAAATAATAAAGAGCTCTCGCTTCCATCCACTCTCAAGTTTTCCAATGAAAATGTAAGAAGGCGTGGTATTGTTGAAGATAATATTTTCCCTGAAGGCGCAAAATGGAACCGCGATAATTATGGACCCATCATCATACCAAAAAAGGGAGATACGATTGGGGTTAATTCGCGTAACCTGGAAAAAGTAAAACAAATCATCGTTATGGATTATGGCGAAAGAGTATTGAGAGATGAAGGAACGGTTATTACCTTAAACGCCAAACCGATTCAGGAATATGTTATTCAAAACGATCATTTTTTTGTTATTGGCGACAACCTTGATGTTAGCATGGACAGTCGCTACCTTGGTTTTATATCTGATGAAATGATTATTGGGAGAGCACTTTTTATATACTGGTCTATGGATAATGAAAAATCTGCACCGGGTCCGCTAGGATTTCTTTCAGCAATAAGAACCAGAAGAATTTTTAAAGGTATGGATTAATTTTTCATCACCTGTTTTTTAGCTTTTATACTATTCGTTGAATTTATATATAGCTATATCAATCTAACAATAAACGAGAAAATGAAAAAATATATTCTCATTTTTATTACTCTTCCTCTCTTTCTCTCATTTTCACAAACAAAATATCTCATCTATTTTAAAGACAAAGTAATTACAGAAACTGAAAGGATTGAAAAATCAAGTCTTCAATACAAAAGCGCTTTAAGCTACTTAACTGAAAAAAGTATTGAAAGAAGAATTAAAAATATGGGGGAAGAGAATTTTATTACCTTTGAGGATCTGCCGATAAATGAAGAATATGTAAATGAACTTGAACTACTTAACATCAAAATTGAGAATAAGCTTAAATGGTTCAATGCGGTTTCTGCATTCCTTACTGCTGAACAATTGCAGTTGATTGAGAAGATGGGTATTATAAAAAAAGCAGAAAGAGTAAAAATCCTTATTTTCAGTTCACCCTCGGCAGTTAATGGAAATCTATTTAAAAACAGTTCTATTTCATCAATAAATGATTATGGTCCTTCATTTGATCAACTTCAGCTTTCTGATGTTCCGGCTGTTCATTCCAAAGGGATTACGGGAGAAGGTATATTAATTGGTTTGCTCGATTCAGGATTTGATTGGAAGAATCATGAATCACTCATTAATATAAATGTTGTTGCAGAATACGATTTTGTTTTTAAAGATTCTACAACGGCAAACGATACGAATGATGTAACTAACCAGCATAATCATGGAACACTCGTGCTTTCTATCATTGCCGGGCAAAAGGATAGTTCGCTTATTGGAGCTGCATTTGGTTCCGATTTTATACTATCAAAGACGGAAGATATCAGAAGTGAAACTCACGTTGAAGAAGATAATTACGCAGCAGCGCTTGAGTGGATGGAGGGTTATGGTGTTGATATAACAAGCAGTTCGCTGGGTTACAGCATATTTGATCCATCAACATTTTCTTATACTTACAGTGATATGGATGGTAAGACTACAATAGTAACTCGTGCAGCTGAGCTAGCATACCGAAGGGGAGTTGTTACAGTAACATCAGCCGGGAATGAAGCTCAGTTACCCTGGTATCACATTATTGCGCCGTCTGATGGGTTTAATACTTTAGGCATTGGAGCTGTGAACAATAGTAATGAGGTTGCTCTATTTAGCAGCCGTGGTCCCTCATTTGATGGTAGGATTAAACCCGATCTGGTTACGCAGGGTGTAAGCGTTTATGTTGCTATAGCCGGAAATTATAGCGGCTATGGCTACAGAAACGGTACTTCGGTTGCCGCTCCCATAGCCAGTGGTATAGCAGCTTTGCTTCTTTCTGCTCATCCGCATCTTTTAAATTCACAGGTTAGAAATATTCTTTTTGAAACTGCTGATAATAGTAATACACCCGATTATGAAAGAGGATATGGATTACTTTCTGCACTAGATGCTGTTCAATTTCCTAATCTTCAGGAAACACAAGGTACATTTACTTTACATAAAATTATTTTGCAGCCAGATAATATTGATCCTCAGACTGTTGCGTTTCATTATTCAACTGATGGAGAGAATTTTACTGATGTACCAATGGAATTTGATCTTACGCAGGGGTATGAATTTAAGTTGCCGTTTTTCCTCGATGGAGATTTAATAAATTTTTTCATCACATATAAAGATTTTAACGGAACCAGCTTCAGAGATCCTGTAAACGATACTTATAAGTTTTTCTATGGGCAGCTGAATATTAATCTCAATCTAAATCTTGAAAGAACATTTACAGATTTTATCATAAGCGAACCTTACCCGAATCCATTTATACCTGCCCGGCAAACGTTTACAAGGTTAGCAATTAAATCTTCTGGTAATGAATTGTTAAAAATTAAAATTATAGATCCCACGGGTCAGCAGGTTGAGACATATTCTATTCTAACCCAGGAAGGGGTAAACCACTATGATTGGTATGGTAAATCTAGCAGAGGTATAAATGCTGCTAGCGGGGCATATTACTTCCTTATAGATCTTAATGGAAGAAAGTACAGCAGAAATTTAATCCTATTAAGGTAATCTTTTAATTTTCTAACAGAACATTTTCCTCATCTCAACAATTACTTAATCTTTAAATGTTAAGATTTTTACCCAATCTTTTTAGTAAAATTCCTATTTTACATATAAAAGAAATTTTTGGTTTAATAAGATGAATAAAATATTCTATCCTGCACAGCATAAGTATATCTCTTCATTTAGAAAAGAGAGTGATGAACTGCTTAAAGAAATGGAGGAGTTTGCAAAAGAGCAAAAGGTTCCAATTCTTTATTGGCAGGGAGCGGAGTTTATTGAACAGTTGATAATGATGAACGATCCAAAGCGATGCCTTGAGATAGGAACTGCTATTGCCTACACTGCAATTAGAATTGCACGAAATTTGAAAAAGAAATCCGTTCTCCACACTATTGAATTAAGTGATGATAATATTGCCCTTGCTAAAGGATTTATAGAACGAGCCGAATTAGGGGAGAAGATTAAATTGATTGAAGGCGATGCTTTAAATATTATGCCCCGCTTAAAAAAGAAATATGATTTTATATTTTTAGATGCCGATAAAGAAGATTATAAACGGTTGTTTGATTATGCAATAGTACTTCTGAAAAAAGGTGGGGTTATTATAGTAGATAATTTATTATGGCAGGGTTATGCTGCAGCTAGCCGTGTACCTGCAAAGTTTAAAGAATCTACAAAACATATAAAGCAGTTTAATAAAATCTTTATTAACCAGCCAAATCTTAAATCTACTATTCTTCCAATTGGAGATGGAATGGGATTGGGAATAAAAAATTAACTATGTACGATTCTTAAATCGTTGATAGTATGCTATTCCTCACCTCATACAGGATTGAAGTTAATCCTGCAAACAGTCTTACGGCAAAGTTTAAAATTTAGTAACCGGGCACAACTACTACTACCCAGTAGAACTAATCAGGTCTCTTCAACCAATTTTCGAGAGCTGAGAGTAGGTGATCCATTGCAGTAATAAGTGCTTCGTGCTGCGATACATCGATATCTTGCAAAATTTCATTATGGATATTGACGTATGCTTTGTTCAACTGTTGAACCAACTGTTTCCCTCTTTTAGAAAGGTTAACCCTCATATTTCGCCTGTCGTTAGGATCAATCTCCCTGTTGATGTATTCTTTTTTAACAAGCCCGTCAATTATTCTTGTTAACCTGCTTGGGCTCAGTTTCATTCGCTCTGCAATGTGTTTATTGTTAAGATTTTCATCTCTGCCGAATAAACGAAGGCATCTGAACTCTGCTTGGGTTAAATTGTGTACTTCTGCGAGGCGAACTTCTTTTTCCTGGCAGTTGGCTAGCAAACTAAATGTTAGATTTGCCAACCTTTCAGCTGTACTATCATTACTCATAGAATTCCCCGTTCCTTATTGATAAATATTGTTTGTATCAAATATCGCTAATAACGATATTTTTATCAAGGGGTAGCGAATAATTTTTTCTAACAATTATCAACAAATGTTAAATGGCTATAAGTAAATACTCTCTTCAGTATTTGTTATAATGATTTCTCCCTTTCCCACCTCGTTAAGTTCTGCTGTAATAATATCAAGTTTGGAAGGTTGTATGAAGCATTTTAACTTCACATTTTCATGGTAAGCTGAATTTTCAATTTTTGAATTGTGCTGCTTAATTATTCTGTGTAAATGGCTAATTTTATCGAAAGCAGAAGTGATATTTATCATATAATACAAAGTTTTAATGACTATCTTAGATTGTTCCAATACATCAAAAGCTGCCCTGTAATATGCTTTGCCAAGATGACCAACACCAAGTTTTGTTCCGCCGAAGTATCTTGTAACAACCACCAACTGGTTAATAAGGTCAAAATGTTCTATTGCTTTAAGTATCCTAATTCCTGCTGAGCCTCCAGGTTCGCCATCATCCGAGTATTTAATTTTCCCATTCAGCAATTTATAAGCATAGCAATGATGAGTGGCATCATAATATTTCTTTTTTACTTTATTAAGTGTTTCAACCATTTCATTTTCCTGTTCTACAGGATAAACCCGGCCAATAAAATCAGAACCTTTTTCCTTGTTGCTCTTTTGGTTGAATTTTTCAATTGTTTTTATTTGATCAGGATAATGCATAATGAAATAGTAAGTGAGTGCAGTTCGATTTTAATTGACTATCATAACTTCTATAAGTAATATAGTTATTTAAATATTTAACGTTACAAAGATTGGAAAAAGATTCAATAATAATAAAGGGCGCCCGCGAGCACAACCTTAAGAATATTGATCTTGAGATTCCGCGTGACTCATTTACAGTTATTACCGGTTTATCCGGTTCGGGAAAATCCTCGCTTGCATTCGATACAATTTATGCCGAAGGACAGCGGCGTTACATTGAATCACTTTCTGCTTATGCCCGGCAGTTTTTGGATATGCTGGAAAAACCGGAAGTTGATCTTATTGAAGGACTAAGCCCGGCAATTTCCATTGAGCAAAAATCCACATCAGGTAACCCACGTTCGACAGTTGGAACTGTTACAGAAATTTACGATTACCTTCGCCTTCTTTATGCCAGGATTGGAATGCCGCATTGTTACAACTGCGGAAAACCTGTTAAGAAACAGTCAACTTCCCAAATAATAGATTCTATTCTAAATCAACTTAAAGGGAAAAAAGTATCAATCCTTTCGCCTGTTGTAAAAGGAAGGAAAGGACATTACAGGGAATTATTTGAAGAGATATTATCAGATGGATTTTTAAGAGTAAGAGTTGATGAGGAAGTGAAGGAAATTATAAAGGGATTCCAGGTTGACAGATATAAAATTCATAATATAGAAATTGTTGTTGACCGGTTGAATGTTAGGGAAACTTCAAGGAGCAGGATTACAGAATCGGTTGAGCGTTGCACTTAATTATGGAGACGGAATTGTAATTGTAAATGATGGAAAAAATGATAATGTTTTCAGCCGCCACTTAGCTTGTCTTGATTGCGGAATCAGTTACCGTGAACTTGCACCAAATTCATTTTCCTTTAACTCGCCTTATGGTTCTTGTTCCGATTGCGAAGGACTCGGTGAAAAAAAAGAACTTGATTCCAATCTTATTTTACCTGATTTGAACAAATCAATAAATGAAGAAGGATTGGCACCATTGGGCAAACCCCGCTCAATCTGGTTCTTCACGCAATTAGAAGCTGTTGCTAAAAAATATAATTTTGATTTTGAAACACCTCTCAACAAACTGCACAAGGAACATATAAACGTGATTCTAAAAGGAAGCAGTGATAAAATATCTTTTTCATATTCATACGGCGGAGGTAAACCGATTAAGTACCAGCACAGGTTCTCAGGAATTTACAAATATCTTCAAAACTATTATGATTCAACTTCTTCCAATAAAGTTAGAGAATGGGTTGAAGCATATATGAATACAAATACCTGCTCAACTTGTAACGGCGGAAGATTGAAAAAAGAATCTCTTTCCGTAAAATTCCAGGGTAAGAACATCAGCGAAATAACCGGGTTGTCTATCCAGAGAGCAGCTGAGTTTTTCAGTAAGCTGAAATTAAAAGGAAGGGATGCACTAATAGCAAAGCCAATTTTAAAAGAAATTAATGAACGTTTACACTTTTTGTTAAATGTAGGATTGGATTATTTAACACTAAACCGTTCTGCACGTACTTTATCCGGAGGCGAATCTCAGCGAATAAGATTGGCAACACAAATAGGTACCCAGCTTTCAGGAGTGCTCTATGTACTCGATGAACCTTCAATAGGTCTTCATCAAAATGATAATATTAAACTGATAAACTCCCTGAAAAAATTGAGAGACCTTGGTAACACCATAATTGTTGTTGAACATGACAGGGAAACAATTGTGAGCTCCGACTATATGATTGACCTTGGCCCAGGTGCGGGCGAGCATGGCGGCGAGGTTGTTTTAAATGGTATCACTGAAAAACTTATGAATTCTGATAATGGATTTGATTCGATAACCTTATCTTATCTTAAAAGCAGGGAAAAAATAAAAGTACCCAAAATCAGGCGAACGGGGAATGGAAAAAACATTGAGTTGATAGGTGCTTCCGGTAATAATCTTCAAAATATTGATTTGAGAATTCCTCTAGGAACTCTAACTTTGCTTACCGGAGTAAGTGGTTCCGGCAAATCATCAGTACTAAATGAAACTCTTGTAAAAATATTGATGAACAGGATTTATAAATCCAAATCTGTACCTCTAAAGTATAAATCAATTGAAGGTTTAGAAAATATTGATAAGATAATCGAGATTGATCAATCTCCGATAGGAAGAACTCCGCGATCGAATCCTGCAACCTACACAGGTCTGTTTACATTTATAAGAGATCTCTTTGCACAGCTTCCAGAATCTAAAATAAGAGGATATAAAACAGGAAGATTTAGTTTTAATGTTGCAGGTGGAAGATGCGAAGAATGTAACGGCGATGGTTTAAGAAAAATTGAAATGAATTTTTTGCCCGATGTTCATGTGCATTGTGATTCCTGCAAAGCAAGAAGATACAACCGGGAAACCCTCGAAGTTCTTTATAAAACAAAATCAATCGCAGATGTACTCGAAATGAGAGTTGATGAAGCGCTTGAATTTTTTGAGGATCTGCCCAGGATAAAACGTAAGATACAGGCAATCCACGATGTTGGTTTGGGTTATATAAAACTCGGTCAGCAAGCTACAACGCTCTCAGGGGGTGAAGCACAAAGAGTTAAGCTTGCAACAGAGCTGAGTAAAATTAGCACTGGGAAAACTCTTTATGTGCTTGATGAACCCACTACAGGTCTTCATTTTGAGGATGTAAGAATATTACTTGATGTGCTGAATAAACTTGTTGATAAAGGTAATACGGTTGTTATTGTTGAGCACAATATGGATGTGATTAAAACGGCAGACTGGATAATAGATTTAGGACCCGGTGGCGGAGAATACGGTGGCTGTATTGTAGCAGAAGGTGTACCTGAAAAAATTATTGAAAATAATAAGTCTATTACAGGAAAATTCCTTGCGGTAGAGCTGGCTTAAAATATACCGATAAGTTTTATTGCCATTATAAATACTGCAACTGCCAAAACTACCTTAATAAAACCTTCGCCTTTTTTAACTGAAAACTTAGCACCCCACCATCCGCCAAGGACATTTCCTGCAGCAAGGCATAATCCAAAAATCCAGTTGATGTTATCGGTTGCAATAAAAATTACTAATGCGGGAATTGTATAAATAAGCACGATAAAAACTTTGTGCATATTTACAAGCACAAGATTTAACTTCATCAAATACCTCAACGATGCCATTAAAAGAAACCCAACACCTACTTGTATAAACCCGCCGTAAAACCCAATGCCGAACATTGATATGTAAACTGGTAAAGAGATTTTACCAGTTTCGTTTTTACTTGTAACATTTTTTTGTGGAAACAACATGGAAATGATAATCCCAATCATTATTATTCCAAGTATTTTCTGGAAGATTGCATCATCCAGATTAACTGCCAGAAGCGCACCTAGCAGGGCACCAGGTAAGGTAAGTATTGCAAATTTAATGCTGGTTTTAAACTCGTTGTATTTTTCAAGTTTAAATGAATAAACTGCAGAAATATTTTGAAGAAGAATTGCTACCCGGTTCGTGCCATTTGCAAGTGAAGATTCCAACCCGAGGAATATCAATACTGGCAAAGTTAAAGTTGAACCTCCGCCGGCAGTTACATTTATAAAACCGGCGATGATGCCAACACCAAAAAGTATTATAAGTGCAACCGGATCAGAAATTGTCATATAAAAAGAAATTATTTTTCAGGATAAAGTGAAAGTAACACTCTTTCTGGAGTGATTGGAGCGGGAATATTAAATTCATAACCCGGTCTGAAAGCTTTCATAGCATTTAGTATTGCAAAGTAACCACCAATTCCATACATAAGAGGTGGTTCACCAATTGCTTTCGATTTGAATATTCCCATTGGATTCTCTGAATTCTCTAGAAATTCAACTTCAATCCTTGGTGTAAAATAAATATCCGGTACCTTGTAAGTGGATAATGAATCTGAAAGAAGTCTGCCTTTGTCATCATGCATCACCTCTTCTATAGTCATCCAACCAAGTCCTTGCACAATAGCTCCTTCTGCCTGCCCTCGGTCTATTACAGGATTAAATGATTTTCCAAAATCGTGAACTGCCTTAACCGAATCAATTTTATAAGTTCCTCTAAGGCAATCCAAAGTTGCTTCGATTATTGCAGTACCGTAAACGTGATAAGCAAATGGGTTCCCTTTTTCTATACTTTTATCAAAGAAAATTCCTGGTGTCGCATAAAATGCATGCGAAGATAAACTTACCCGGTTAAGGTTAGCAGTTCTTATTAATCCTTCCCACTTTAACCCGGTTTGTTCCCCATCCAAATATATACTTTCATCTTTCAACTCCAGATGCTGCGATGATGATGCGTTCAGGATATCAACAGCAATACCTTTTAGATTAGCCAAAACATTACGGCAAGCTTGCTCTGTTGCTTTGCCGTTAAGATCTGCAGCACTGCTTGCGGCAGTAGGCGATGTATTTGCAATTCTTGTTGTGTTAGTTGTTTCTGTTTTAACACGATCGATACTAACTGAAAAGGTTTGGGCAGCTACCTGTCTTAGTTTTTCATTAACTCCTTGTCCCATTTCAACAGCCGCAGTGCTTAAACTTATACTTCCATCCATGTAAACATGCACTAAAGCACTTGCCTGGTTCATCGAAGTATTAGTAAACGATATACCAAAACAGATCGGCATAAAAGCAATTCCCTTTTTATAGAGATCATTTTCTTTGTTAAATTTTTTCACTTCGCGGGATGCTTTCCCAAATTCATATTTTTGTTCAGCATTCTTCCAGGCGGTTCTTGCGGTACAGTTTTCAGCAAGCTGTCCGTAAGGAAATTCATTCTCTTCATCCAATAAATTTATCTTCTGAATTTTTGCTGGCTCAACTCCCATCTTTTCTGCTGCTTTATAAATAGCCGATTCAATAACAAACATACCCTGTGGTCCGCCAAAGCCGCGGAACGCAGTATTGGGAGGAAGGTTTGTCTTGCAGCTTATGCAAGTTGCTTTAACATTGGGTATGTAATAACTGTTTGTACTATGAAACAATGTTCGTTCCATAATTGCAGGCGAAAGATCGGCAGCAGCCCCGGCGTTCTGGAAAAACGTAACTTCGTAACATAGAATTTTTCCCGCCTTGTTCAATCCAATTTTATAATCTGAAGAGTAAGGATGCCGTTTGCCCGTTAAGCGTATATCTTCTTGCCTGTTAAGAATAAGCTTAACAGGTCGGTTTGTTTTGTAGGAACCGAATGCAGCTAAAATCGCCCAGCAAGTTGCCTGATCTTCCTTCCCGCCAAATCCACCACCAATTCTTAACACATCAACCTCAATTTTGTTCATGGGAAGATTAAGAACTCTGGCTGCAATTTTTTGAACTGCAGTGGGAGATTGTGTTGACGATATTATTTTAATCCCGCCCCCTTCAGTTGGATATGCAAACGCGCCCTGTGTTTCTAAGTAAAGATGTTCCTGTGCACCCGATTCTAGCTTTACCCTCAATTATAAGTTCACAATCATCCCAATTATTTTCTGTATCACCAAGTGAAAAGGTACGTGGAGGAATCATAAGTCGACCCTTTTTATATGCTTCACGCGGAATCCGTAATTGCAGGTAGTTCTTTGTAATCAATTTTTATTTTATTTATTGCTTTATTGACAACACTTTTTTCTTCAGCAATTACTAAGGCTAGCGGTTGCCCAATAAATTCTACTTTTTTGGAGGAAAGCAACTCTTCATCTTCTATTATTCCGCCAATCTGGTTTTTGCCAGGAATGTCCTCTGCAGTAAATATGGCTTTAACACCCTTTATTTGCTTGGAATTGCTTATATCTAATTTTAAAATTTTTCCATGCGCAATTTTTGAATATGCAACTGAAGCGTATAATAAATTATCAGGAGTCATAATGTCATCAACAAATTGAGACTCACCTTTTACATGATTTATGATATCTATATTCATCATTCTATCATCCCAATATTAATTCTATCTGGGAATATTTTTATGAAGTGGGTAAAGATTAACTGCCTCAAAAGGAGTTTTTTATATTCGGCTGAACCTCTTACATCGCTGATTGGAGAAATTTCTGATTCTGCAATTTTGCACACATCGGTTATCGTCGCTGCATCAATCTCTTTACCTTTAAGGAATTTACAAACCTTTTTTAAGTGAAGTGGAATGGGTGCTACTCCACCAGCAGATAAGCTTACTTTTTCAATTATGTTTGAGTTGATTTCCATGTAGATAGATGAATCTACACTTGCAATATCGAGGTAGGTTCTTTTTGAAACTTTCTCAAAGTTAAAATAGAATTTACCACTTGGTAATTTAAAACTGATTTCATATACTAATTCAGATGGCTTCAGGTTTAACTTTTTATAACCCAGGTAAAATTTTTTTAATTCCACCTGGCGAAAATTTTTTCCGTTTTTTATACGAAGTTCAGCATCCAAAGCCAGTAAGATACTTGTGATATCTGCAATCGGTGAAGCATTTACAATATTTCCTCCTACAGTTGCCCTGTTTCTTATTGGAAGAGAGCCAAACAATAGTAAATACTTTTTCATCTCAGGGAAGTGATTATTAATTACTGGAGATTCGATAAGATCACTTACTGAAACGCCTGCGCCAATAGTGCATTTCCCATTTTTCTCTTTTATTGATGCCGGGATTTCTTCTGTTGAAAGAAAATTTACTTTCGATTTATAGATTTCTTCCCACTTCTGAACGTAAAGATCAGTGCCACCGGAAATTAGATGTTTAGCGTTTTCGTTTATCCTCCTGCTTACTTTTATACTCTTTTGTAATTTCTCTAACTTCGGTTTGATCTTACTGAAATACTCAGGTAAAACACCTGCTTCTATCAAATTTCTTAAATGATTTTTTGAGGAAGCTTTTTGTGATTGAATTTTTTCCAGCGAGATTTGTGCTGCACGAATTATTGAACTATGACCCGTACATCGGCAAATATTTCCATCCATAGAATAAACAGCATCGTTTTCATTGTAGTTTTTCTGTGATATCAAATAACCGGTTAGCGATATAATAAACCCGGGAGTGCAGAATCCGCATTGGCTTGCACCTTCTTCAACAAATGATGATTGAACCGGGGAAAGTTTATCTTTATTTAATCCTTCAATAGTTACAACGTGCTTTCCGAAAACATCATTAATTGGCAGAAGGCAGGAGTTAACTGATCTATATTCAATTCCTTTACTGGTTAAACTTCCTACAAGTACAGTACAGGCGCCGCAATCCCCTTCGCGGCAGCCCTCTTTTGTACCTGTTAGCAGGAGGTTCTTTCGCAAAAAGTCCAGAAGTGTGATACCAGGATGGAGAGAAGTAGATATTTCTTCCCGGTTGCAGATAAAATTTATTTTTCTTTCCATTACAGCTTTCATTTATGTTCAAAAATAATTTTATATTCAGCTAATAACAAGCTTTACAGTTGTACAGCAGCAATTGATATTTGAGAAAATTTAATTGTTGGTTATCTTAACATTCCATTTAATAAGAAAAGTGATTGCCATGAAAAAAAGCTTTATAAATCTGTTTGTATTAATATTTATTTTACTTTCAGAAATTAGTTCTGCCCAGCTATTTTATTCTGAAAATCCGTTTGCACATACATATTCTATAGTTGCAAGAGATCCGGTTACCGGAGAAATGGGTGTTGCAGTTCAGTCGCACTGGTTTTCTGTTGGTACAATTGTAGCGTGGGGTGAGGCAGGTGTGGGAGTTGTAGCTACCCAGTCTTTTGTTAATCCTGCTTTTGGTCCTGATGGAATTGAATTGATGAAACAGGGTATGAATGCTGATGATGTTTTAGATAAATTAATTGGAGAAGATGAAGGAAGAGATTTACGGCAGCTTGCAGTGCTGGACGTAAATGGAAATGTAAAAGCTTACACAGGCAAGAATTGTATATATGGTGCGGGTCATATAATTGGTGAAAATTATTCAGTGCAAGCAAACCTTATGCTTAATGACAAAGTTTGGTCTGCTATGTCTGAAGCATTCGAAAAATCTACAGGATCACTTGCTGAAAGATTGGTTGCTACCCTTGAAGCAGGAGAGAATGCAGGAGGTGATATAAGAGGAAAACAATCTGCTTGCCTTTTAATTGTACGCGGCGAAGCAACCGGCAATTTGTGGGAGGACAGGTTAATTGATTTAAGAGTTGATGATAACCTTGAACCGATTGAAGAATTGAAACGATTGTTAAAAGTACATCGCGCATATGAACATATGAACAATGGTGATGTTGCGGTTGAGCATGGTGATATGGAATTGGCAATGAAGGAATATATAGCAGCCGAAGAAATGTTTCCTGATAATGAGGAAATGAAATACTGGCATGCAGTAACACTTGTTAATAATGGTGACCTGGAAAATGCGCTTCCTATTTTCAAGGAAGTTTTTATTAAAAATGAAGACTGGAAAACTTTAACTCCAAGATTGCTGCCAACTGGTTTATTAAAAGCAAATGAGGAACAATTAGAAAAAATATTATCAGTAGAATAAAATTCCAGGTAACAGCAATTATGAAAAACTTTAACAAAGCAATTATTCTAATATCAGTGGTACTCTTATTCTTATCGGGCATGTGAAAAGAAAAAGAGAGAAATTAGCCATGTATCTGAAACATCAACAGTAAAAAACAACGAGTTAGAGGATAATACTCCGAGAAGAGAAACTGTGATTAAAAAGCAGGAGGATATTGATGAAAAAATCGCCGAAGAGATCCTTACAGTAATTTATGAAAATATTGATGCCACGACAGCAGAGGATGTAGAACGCGTTCTGGCAACTATTCACGAGAATAGCACTCAGCGAAGATCATACCATTCAGGCAATGGAATTTATTTTTAGCAATTATGATTTAGAATATGTTCTTGAAGAAGTTGAGGTAGTTGAAATAAATGGAGATGAAGCTAAAGTTTATTATATCCAAACTACACGAGCAGTTCAAGGTACCGGCTTTGTTAATATGAGAGCTGAAGGAATTCATCATATGAAAAAACTGGGCGATACCTGGAAGATATTTGAAACTGAAAACTTAGGATCAGAACAAATTCCCTGATTCGAATTTCTTCCACCAGAATTAAATGAATTTTAATTTCGATTTGATAGCGAACTACCTCATTCCAAGTAAATCCAGGTAATTCTCTGAATGTTCTCCAAAGACTTCTACATTATCACCTATAATTTTAAATGTGCTTTTCTCGCCGGCAACCTTTGAGAATACTATATGAAATTCATTTCCACTTTCATCAATCAAAAATATTTTAGCAAGATTTTCATGTAAATCTGAAGCTATTTCTTTATTACAAAGCGGACAGTAAAACTGAAGTTTTTCACCCATTTCAAATTCAAATTGTGGATGCGTTGTAATAGAATATTCTCCCAGTGCTGGATGTAGAAGAATTAATCCCAATCCTCCTTTGGAAGTTCTTGAAGAAAAAATTATATAGTCACCGGTATTAAGATGACCTCTGCAATGCGGGCATAAATAATTATCTTTCATAGCCGTTTCTCCTTGTGGTTGTATCCCCAATCTATAAAAATGTTTGAAAGATTCAAGTATTGAATGATAAAAATTAAGAGCAAATAACGTAATTGCACTGAATGTTTACAACTAAACGATTATTAAGTTTATTCCCTTAAATTTTTTACATAAAAAATAAACTATGCACTCACTTGCTAAACTTTTATAAAAGGAGGACTGAACTGAAAAAATTTTTCTACTTGCTTTACTTCTTTGCTCTATCGGTTTATTCGCTTGCGAAACGATGCTGGTAATGAAAAAGAAAATGAGAAATTAGTTCAGGTTAGATAATGAGTTTAGTTCAACTGTATGTAAGTTTACATTGATGGTATTTTAAAATAAATTGATAGTAATATAAATTATTCATTTAAAATTATAAGGAAGAAATCGTGAGAAATATAATAATTGCCCCAATCATTTTTATTTTGCTTTTTACTGGCTTAAGCTGCCAATCACAAGATAATATTATAACTGAAGAAGAAGCCAAATCACTTTGTGATAAAGTGGAGGTGATGTACAATGATGCAGATTCAGAAACTGCAAACGAGATCTTAGATTCTACTTATGTTCTTTATTCTCCTTAGTTTCCCTATGGGGTTAAAAGGAATTGATGTTCTTATGTACAATATTAAATCCAACTCACGCTCATTCCCGATTTTAAACTTACAATAGATTCATTTTTTGTAAAAGATGATATTATTTATTCTTTCTGGACACAAAAAGGAACAAATACAGGTCCACTCGGTAGAATGCCCACTACAGGAAAAAGCATTAATATTTCAGGATTTGCATTATCAAGAGTTAAGGATGGGAAAATATATGAGGAGCATACATATTGGAATGTGCTTGAATTATATAAGCAGTTAGGTTTCCAGGTAATTCCTCCTAAAGATCAGAGAATAATAGTAAAAATAAAATTGCTGTCAAAGGTGAAGTATTTTGCGAATAAATGAAAACTGAAACTGTGAGAATTGTTTAAAAAACTAATCCTCTCAAAGAAATGAGAGGATTAGTCAATAAAATATTTAATAATAGTAATTAGGGAACAAGAAATATTTGCAAAATCTTTAGAGTTTGTCCCGGCAGTAAATTGTAACGGAGAAAGTGGTAGGTTAGGATACGCTCCACTTCCATAAATCCACCAAATATAATCGCCTGATATCACCCCAAAACGTATTGTTATTATTATCCTTCCAGGCATCCATATAATAAACTCCTGGTACTACATTAGATAATGTATAATTGCCGCTGGCATCGCAGGCAACAAAGCGAAAGTTACATCGGCATTCCCAATCATCAACGGACTGATATAAAGAGCAACACGTGTATTTCCTATACCTCCCGCAACTCCAGCTGGTAAAGAACCTATACCTGTTATTGTAGCATTTGTAGCGACTGTTGTTGCTACTGTTGTTGTTGTTGCTACTGTAGTGGTCGCAACAGGGGCGGTATCTTCATCGCAATTATAAATGCCTAATGCTAGGAAGGCAACAATTAAAAAGTAACCTATCTTTTTCATATTCTATTTCCTCTTCTTATTGAGAAATTTAATTGATTAATTTATTTACTGTTATTTAAAAATCTAATTAAAACTTTGCTCCTATGAATTTCCACCTTATGATTAAACATACTGTTAAATATAATTTTTTCCAACTAAATTGTCCACAAAATTTGTATTTTTTTTTGTTGAAATACGACGGCATTTATGCCGGCAAATCTTGATATGAATCTAATTGTCAAATTATAACCGGGTGAATGATATTTAGAAGCCAATAAATTTGAAAAATACAAATTTTCAATAGTTTTTGTAAAGTATTTTTTTATCGTTAAAATATAGAGTGAATTATCCTATTTATAAATTTAACTAAAAATCAAAATATTCTGAAAGATATCGATGAAAGATGAATTAATTCTTACTAAGCAAATATTGGTATCAAACTTTAAAGATGTGAAATTTCCTTATAAGCTTAACTTTTGTTTAACATATAAATGCAACTCCAAATGTCTTAGTTGCGATATCTGGAAAATAAAAAGTACAAATGAGCTAAATGTTGATGAGATAAAGAATTTTTTTGAATACTCTAATAAATTTTCCTGGATTGATGTTACAGGCGGTGAAGTATTTCTAAGAAAAGATATTGTACAGATCATAGATATAATTTTACAGTCTTGTAAGAATTTGTACCATCTTCATATTCCTACAAATAGCATCATTACTGAATTAACAGTTGATAGAATTAAGGAAATACTAAAGTTAAAACCTAAACCAAAGAAATTTACAATTACTCTAAGCATTGATGGTCCTCCGGAACTTCATGATTATGTCCGCGGTGTTGAAGATAACTGGACAGCAGTAATGAAAGCTTATAATGAGTTAAGAGAATTTGAAAATAATAACTTTAAAATTTTCTTTGGTTTTACTCTTTCAAAACTAAACTTGGGTAAATTTCACGAAACAGTTTTAGCTGTTCAAAAAGAATTTCCGCAAGTAAAGTATGAAGATTTTCATATGAATATTGCACATACATCGGGTCACTACTACAACAATGACGATTTTGATATTGGAGTAAATAGTGATAAAGAAAAGTTTATAGAAGAGGTGGAAGCATTTCGATTAAGAAAGAAGAAAATATTTAATCCAATTAATAATCTTGAGAATAAATACCTTAACTACGCAAAAAAATATATTATGACGGGCGAAACCCCGATAGATTGTAAATCATTAGCTTCATCAGTTTTTCTTGATCCATATGGTAACGTTTTTCCTTGCAGCATTTGGGATAAAAAAATTGGAAATATTCGAGATTTTGAATTTAACTTGAGCAAATTATTAAAAGAAAAGATTGTAAAAGAACTCCGTGAACAAATAAACGAAAAGAGTTGCCCTAACTGCTGGACTCCATGTGAAGCTTATCAAAGTATATTAGGAAGCTTAATTTGATTCAAGTAATTGAATGTAACTTAATGTTTGCTAAGCCAATAAATAATAAATATTTTTAAGTTCAATTTTATTGATGGAAAATTCATAAAAATTGATTTTATAAATCACAACTTATTTTCTAATTATTGAAATGAATTATTAATGATAATTGATCCAAATAAAATCTCTATAGTAATTCCTGCCAAAAATGAGGAAAGGACTATAGCTGACATAGTCAAATCTGTTCTAAAATATTCAGATGATGTACTTGTTATTGATGGTAATTCTGTTGATAAAACTGCTGAGTATGCAAAGTCTGCCGGTGCAAGAGTAATAGATATACCCCCAATTGGTAAAGGAAATGCAATTTGCGGATCAATTGAACATATAAGAAACGAGATAACTGTTTTTATTGATGCTGATGGATCTCATATAGCTGAGGATATTCCCAAATTGGTTGAACCAATTCTTGAAGGTAAAGCAGATCATGTTTCCGCTTCAAGACTTCTTGGTGGTTCGGATGAATTGCATGGCACTTTTGATGAAACTTTTAGGTTGATGGGAAGCTCTTTTATTACTGCTTGCATAAACTGGAAGTTTAAATTTCAAGTTGAGTGAAAGCCAGAATGGTTTTCGTGCAATTCGAACTGAAGTACTTAGAAAATTGGATTTGAAGGAAAGGATTACTACCATCGAACAGGAAATGATTATCAAAACTCTGAAACTGGGATATCGCATGGCTGAAGTTCCTTCACACGAAGGAAGAAGAATCTTTGGAGAATCGAACATTAAATCTAAGAAGAGTTTCATTCCGTTATGTTTATTCTTTTGTTAAATATTTATTCTTTACCAGAGCTAGAAGAGGAGAGTAGATGTATATTCTGGGAATTTGGGATGGTCATGATTCGGGGGCAGCAATTATTAAAGAGAATGAAATTTTAGTTGCCATTAATGAAGAAAGATTAACAAGAAGAAAATTAGAAATAAATTTTCCTTATAAATCAATTCAAGCCTGCTTAGACTATTTAAAAATAAAACACTCAGATATTTCTGAAATTGCAATTTCAACCTCTGATCCTGCAAAAACACTTGCGCGGATTGCTCCCTCAACTAAAGAAGAATATTATTTAATACGCAGAAGAAAAAAAGATTTAACTTTCTTGAATTTTCAGAAGAAAAAATTCAAATATAAGCTAACTGAATTAAAACCGAATTGGATAACAACATCTGTAAGTAAAAAAATAATCCAAAAGGAATTGAATAAAATTGGTTTTAATAATTACCGTCTTAGTATTGTTGATCATCATATCAGTCATGTTGCAGCTGCAGCTTTTTGCAGCGGTTTTAATGAATGTTTGGTAATTACTCTTGATGGTCTCGGAGATGGGGTTTCGGGCACTGTTAACATTTTCAAAGATAAAAAACTTAAAAACATCTCAACAATTTCAGCAAAGGATTCCTTTGGGATATTTTTTGAGCACGTTACAAATTTAATGAATATGCGTGAGCTTGAAGATGAAGGAAAAGTTATGGCTCTGGCAGATTATGCTTATCCCATTTCTGATAAAGAAAATCCCTATGCTAAATTTTTTCGCTGTAGAAGGCTTAAATATCAAAGCAAAATATAACAGCTTAAAAATGTACAAGGAGCTAAAAAAGATTTTATGGAAATATCCCTCCGAACAGTTTGCCAACATGGCTCAGAAAACGTTGGAACATTATATTATAAAATTGATACAGAATATAATTAAGGAAACAGGCATAAATAGAATTGCGCTTTCAGGTGGAGTTGCATCAAATGTTAAAGTGAATATGAAGATAAGAAACTTACCGGAATGTGAGGAATGTTTTGTCTTCCCTCATATGGGAGACGGCGGTTTAGCACTTGGGGCAGCAATGTATCGCAATTATCAACTAAATAAAGTTACTAATTATAAATTTGATTCAATTGCATTTGGATTGGAATACTCTAACGAGGAAATAGAAAAAGAGTTGAAGCAGGCAAATTTAAATTATAAAGACCCTCTTAATCTTGAAAAAGAAACTGCTGAACTTATTGCACAAGGAAATATTATTCTGTGGTTTCAGGATAGGATGGAATATGGACCTCGTGCTCTCGGTTCCAGGAGTATTTTAGCGTTACCGAATAATCCGAATATAAAAGATGAGTTAAATCTTAAGTTAAAAAAACGAGTTTGGTATCAACCATTTTGTCCAAGCTTATTAGAGGAAGATGCACCGGTTTTATTGGAAGATTTTAACGGCAAACCAAATTATTTTATGACAATGGCATATGAAGTTCGTGAAGAATTCAGGCAGGATTTAATTGCAGTAATAAATATTGATGGATCGTGCCGCCCGCAGATTCTTGGCAAAAATAATAATTCTAAGTATGCAAAGTTGTTAAAAGAGATTAAAATTTTAACTGGTAAGGGAGTTGTATTAAATACTAGTTTTAATATTCACGGAGAACCTCTTGTTTGTTCTCCAAAAGATGCAATTAAAACATTTTTAACAACTGGTATAAAGTATTTAGTAATAGGTGATTTTATTGTAACTCAGTAAACTATTATTGTTAACCGGATTCATATAGATAAAATATTAGTATTATTATATGATAAAAAGCAACTCAAAATCTAAACTCTTATTGACAATGCTTAACTGCAGGGTATGTTGTTTACTTAGTATTAATAGTTTTGTGTTTTTTGTTATTCAATCTTTCTGAGATAAAAAGAATATTAATTGATTCACAATTTTATTTCTTAGAAATAAATTTCATCCTAATTATTGTCGGGTTCATTTTAATATTTCCATTTCTAAAAAATCTAATTCTTACTATTCCCCGAAAAATCATATATCTTTTACTCGGTATTACTATTAGCGGAGTTTTAATAACAAGCTTTGTTGCACCTCAAACACATAGAATTTATTATGATGAAGATATTTATGAAAATATTGGTCAAAACTTGGCAACTCTTCAGAAAGCCCAGCTCTGTATTGATGGGAGTACTGTTTATGGGGTTTATAATTGCCAGAATGGTTTTTATAATAAGCAGCCTTATGCATATCCTTACTTACTTAGCATAGTTTATCGAATATTCGGTGTTAGCGAAACTGCATCATTTATTTTTAACAATTTACTTTTGGGCTTATCTATTATAATCGTTTTTCTTATTGCATTTCTTCTTTTTAAAAACTATACAATAGGAATTTTCTCTGCCTTAATGTATGCTTTGATACCGCAAAACTTATTATGGTTTAACACTACGGCGGCGGAACCTTCATCTGCACTATTTGGTGCAATGTTCATATTTTCCTTAATAATATTTTTAAAGGAAAATTCTAACAGGTCATTATTTCTTAGTGGTTGTATTGGCAAGTTTTGCAATACAATTCAGGCAGGAATCCATTTTATTAATTCTTGTAGCTTTGCTAAGCATAATCATCTACAAACCATCTGAATTCAAAAGTATTAGAATTTATAATGCCGGATTATTATTTTTAGCTCTTTCTTTTGCATATATAATTCACCTATTTGTAACCAGCGGTGATAGCTGGGGAACTACCGGCTGCAAAATTCAGTTTTGAATACTTCGCACATAATTTTACAGTTAACTCGTTGTTTTATATTGATAATATAAAGTTCCCGATTTTGTTCACACTTTTATTTCTAACTAGCTTTTTTCAAAATCATTTATTAAAGAAAAGTTACTGTTAGTTATTTGGTTCTTATGTTTTTGGGGAATCTTCTTATTCTTCTATGCAGGAAGTTATGGTTACGGAGCTGATGTCAGATATTCCTTAGTATCCTACGTTCCGTTAGTTATCCTGGCAGGATTAGGAGTCTATCAGTTACAGGAATTTTTGAAAAATAATTTATCATTAAAATCATATCTTAACCCGATATTTGCAATTATTATAATAATGTCGTTTCTAAAATTCCTACCACAAGTTCGTGCAGAAACACAGGAAGCCTGGGGTGCAAGAGCCGATCATCTGTTATGCAAAAGAGTTTGCTAGGACTTTTGCCTGAAAACTCAATTGTATTAACTCACAACCCTAATATGTTTCATCTGTGGGGTAAAAATGCAGCGCAAATTTCTCTTGCAACAGATGAAAAAAGCTATGTAAATCAGGTATTATTTCATCAATATAAGGATGGTGTTTATTTACATTGGAATTATTGGTGCAATGCAGCTGATTCATTACAAAATTCGTTTTGTGAAAACGTACTTAATGATTATGAGTATGAATTGATTAAAGAATATCAAGAAAATGATTACAATTATGCGCTGTATCGTTTAAAATTAAAAGATCAGGGGGAAATTCCTTATCAAAAAGCAAAGTATCCAAAATTGGAAAGTCCTATATTCGATCCGGTTAAATAAATTTTTTTAAGTAAATTTGCTTTTGAAATAATTAAGATTAAATTTAATTATAGTTTAAAAGTAAGAATTCTTAAACATAAAAGGAGGCTGTGTTAGTCATGAAATTAATCAATTCAATATTCATAATTACAATCGCATTGCTAATTTTTGCTTGCGGCGAAAAGGAAAAGGAGGAGGAGCAGGAACCATCAGAGGTTACTGTTGGGATGACCTATGATGAAGTAGAGGGAATTTTAGGAAAACCAACATCAATCATTAGGGGAGCAAATGAATTAGTTGCTATAGAAGACCTTCCTGAAGATCCATTAAGAGCAATTAATGTTGATACCGTTGATACAAAAAATGAAGATAATCGCTGGATGGCTCCGCAAGAAGTTAAAACCAGCAAAGAGGAGCTGTATGTTACATGGGTTTATGATGAGGAAAAAACCGAAGACTATTATGTTTTGTATGATAATTACAAAGCAGGACAAACCATAACTAAAAAAGTTCCGGTTTATTATTTAGGTGATAAGAAGGTTTCGAAAGAAGAATATGATGCCGCAACGGGCTCACTCTATATAGAACCCGGGGAAACAGGTAAACAACAAAATTATGACAAAACCGGGAGAAAACAAAAGTACCTATTGATAGCTTGAAACTAAAGAATCCTAAAATGAAAGATCCGCAAACAAAAGGGAAAATGATTGAAAAGAGAATTAAATATGTTACCAAAACAGTAGGTAGTAAGGATGCTACTGTAGAATCAGTTGATAAGGTTAGTTACGAAGTTGAATATAAACTTTGTGTTGTTTTTGATGAAGCCAGCCAAAGAGTTACAGCTAAAGAGTTTTATCCTTTTGCTGTAAAAGAGTTGGAACGATTAAAAATGAATATTTATAAAAGGTGTTTTAGATAAAGCCTTCCGGAATTTACCTAAAGCCCGACGGCAGTTGCAGGTTTGGGGCTTTTTTATTACTTGCCAATCATTAACTATTAGTTGCTTTCCTTTAATCTTATTTCTATAATTCAAGAAGTGATTTATTCCTAAATAAGTAGTGAGCACTCTAATGAAAGAATTCATAGAATATATTGCTAAACAACTTGTCGATCATCCTGACAAAGTAATTGTTGAAGAAACCACTCCTGATGAAAATACAATAGAACTTACGTTAAAAGTTGATAAAACCGATATTGGCAAAGTGATTGGGAAACAGGGAAATACTGTTAATGCAATGCGAGCTTTATTAAGTGCTGTCGGGGGTAAAGAACATCATAGAGTTGTGTTGAAAATATTCGATCCTGATGAGAAGGATGCAAAATGAAGATAAAAGGATTTTCAAAAAGCCAGCACATTAAAGTTAAATTTTATTGAAGCTAAGAAGACCGTGCTGATTAAGTAGGAATATGTTCATAAAAATAACCTCTATTACCTCTAAAATTTACAATCCACTCTTTGTCCTTAAAGAGATAATACAATCTAGTTTCAGAACTTAAATCCCAGTTCTAATCTTTGGATCAGTGAGAAAAATATGAATTTTGATCCCAGAGAGTGAGCTGCTCATTTTCAGTATTTAAATTAATAAAGATATCCAATAATTGATATTTATCAATAGCTTGGATAAATTTGAATGTAGATTTAGAATGGTAATTAAAGAATCGAAATGACATTAATTAAAAAGAAAATAAAAACCAGAGAGGGACTTAAAGAATACACCTATTTAGGATGCCCGCTTACCCATAATAGGTCCGCATGGTGTTTTCGTTTATGCATACCCGATACATTTGGAAATGGACACTGTGGTAGAATCGCACCTCACAGCTTAATAAGCCGGATACAGCAGAGCATTATTGATTATAACAAATAAAATCCAGATTTATTAGTTACCCTTAGTAATTACATCACATCAATTCATTCTTCCGCTAATCATAAAAAAGATTTTTCAATAAATTCCTTTCTTAAATTCATCCCGATATAATCATTAATATATTTCGGAGGTAAAAATGTATAACAGAATCCATCAGTTGTGGGGGACAGCTTTGCTGATGTTCCTCTTTTCAATTTCTTTAATCGCTCAGCAGGGTATTACTCTGCCAAGAATTAGCCAGCATGCTACAGTTCTTCAAAAAATTGGTATAGCTGAGATTACAATTGATTATCACAGACCCGGCGTGAACGGCAGAGCTATTTGGGGTGCGTTGGTTCCCTATGACCAGGTATGGAGAGCAGGAGCTAATGAGAATACAACCATCACATTTTCGCATACGGTTAAAATTGCATGGCAAAAATGTACCTGCAGGCATTTATGGTTTGCACATGATTCCCACTGAAAAAGAATGGACAATCATTTTAAATAAAGATTACCGTGCGTGGGGAAGTTTTTTTTATGTTGAAGAAAATGATCTTCATGCGGTTTACAGTTAACCCTGAAATTGCTGATCACCAGGAATGGTTAATGTATTCTTTTAGCTATGTATCACCAAACTCAGCAACCGTTCAACTAAATTGGGAAAAATTGCAAATCCCGTTTACAATTGAAGTTGATCTTCATAAGATGGTTATAGAAGATATCAATATTCAGCTAACTTCATTACCAGGATTTTTCTGGCAGGGATGGAATCAGGCAGCAAATTATTGCTATCAAAATGGAGTAATGCTTGAGCAGGGAGTTGAGTGGGCAGATAGATCAATCCAAATAAATAAAAATGTAACCAACACATTTACTAAAGCTGTTTTACTTGATGAACTTGGTAAAAGCGATGAAGCTAATCAATTAAAAGAAGAAGCATTTGTTGATGCTATTGAAAACGATATAAATACACTTGGTTACCAATTTCTGTTTGCCGGGAAAATGGATGAGGCGATTGAAATCTTCAAAAAGAATGTTGAAATGAATCCTGATTCCTGGAATGTTTACGATAGCCTGGGCGAAGCTTATATGAACAAGGGAGAAAATGAATTGGCAATAGAAAACTACTCTAAAGCTCTCAGTATGGCTCCGGAAAATCAGAAAGAAAGGATAAAAGGAACTTTAAACCAGCTTAATTCAGAATAAGTAGTTCGTATTTTTAGTGAGCCAGCTAAAAATTATAGCTGGCTTTTTTTAATGTGTAAAAAAGAGCCCTGCGCTTATTACGGGAGTTGATATTATATTTTTACCTTTTCCGCCGCTTTCGTAATAACCTTTCACTCCAAAGTTTTCTGCAAACTTATAAACCAGTTCAGCACTGTAAGCAATAAATTGTTGGTTGTTTTCGTAAGTGTACAATCCGCCTGTTACATTTGAATCACCATTTTTCATGGAGATTTGTCCGTGGAATCTTAATATCAAGCTAAGGTTTTTAATAATTTTATAACCACCTTCAATCGAATAAACAAATTCATCGGAAAAACCTTCATTGCGGTTATTATAACTAAGTCCGCCATTTATATAAAAAGCTGCCGGGTAGAATGAATGACCAATTTCAAAACCAAATAGCCTGGTTAAAATCACCGCTTCCAAGCCATAAACTGCTATCAATATCTGATTTGCCAGTTGGCAATCCTAATATAATTTTTGCACTAAAATATGTGTTGCCAATTTTACCAAGTCCGTATTTTAATCCGGCGTTTATATCCCCAAAACCTGAAACTTCATTATCAAAATTAAGTGCAGAAGGAACGGTATCGAGTTTGACAGATTTAAATGCAGCAAATCCAATAAACCCGGTTAGCTTATCTGTAATTCCATATGAACCAAACATCCCTATCGTCATATCAGTCAATTTAGGAATGGGGACTTTTAGACCATCCGAACTATAAGTTTTATCGCTGCCCATATACCTGAAATCAAGTTTGTAATAACCTGTTCCTTTCTTTTGCGGCCATGCACCAGCAACTGCTTGTTGAAGTGGTAAAGTAAAAGAGATGAAAAGTGCAAAAATCAGTAACTGCATTTTATTTAGATTATTCCGGCTCATATCATTTATATTTGGTAAGTAAATAAATATAGAATTTTAGTTAGAAAAGTATAATACTTTTATGAGAAATTTATCACAAAATAATAACAAAATCAGGTAAAAATTTAGTGGAGAAGAAAAACATTGTAAAAAATTTTGTGGTACCGCTAATATTTCCTGCTATTCTTTGGGTTATTCATCTATCCGCTTATTTATTCAATCTTAGACTAAGCGGAATGGGAATTTTACCGAGGGATGGTTTTGGATTGCTTGGAATAGTTACAGCGCCGCTAATTCATGGTGATTTTTCTCACTTAATTTCAAATACTTTTCCACTCATCGTTTTAGGCTGGATTATTTTTTTCTTTTATCCCAAAGCTTCCTTCTTTCTTTTCATATTCGTTTATATTTTAACAGGATTGTTAGTATGGTTACTTGCCCGGCAGGTCTACCACATAGGTGCAAGCGGATTGATATACGGATTCGTGAGTTTTTTGTTCTTTAGTGGTATATTTCGAAAAGATAATAAGTCAATCGCTTTAGCTTTAATCATAACATTTTTGTACGGAGGGCTTGTATGGGGTGTACTTCCCGGAATGAAAGGAATTTCGTGGGAATCGCACTTGTTTGGAGCCGTTACAGGATTGATTGCTGCATATATTTTTAGGAAGAATTGATCCTCCAGCAAAAAAATATGATTGGGAAAATGAAGAAGATGATTTTGATGTTAATGAACTGGAAGTATCTTACGATCCGGAGAAAAATAAATTTAACTTATAAATGTTAAGGTAGGAGTTATGAAAAAAAGTACATCCGAAACACGTAAATACCGTACGGATATGAATGATAAAATTCTTAATTCAGGATTCAGAGATTTTAATAAATTTTTTGCTCTCGATAATAAAGCTTATGTAAACGGTGCATTAACAGCAAAAATAAAAGAACTTATGGGGTTATCGGCATCAATGGTTATGCGCTGCAACGATTGTATTTTTTATCATATTGATCGCTCAATCCAGGAAGGTGCAACAAGGGAAGAACTATACGAAACATTGAATGTTGCACTTATCGTTGGAGGATCGATTGTGATTCCACATTTGCGTTATGCTTTTGATGTGATGGATTCAATTTACGATGATATGGATAACACAGATGGCTGAGAAAAAAGTAATCATCCCAAAGCAAATAGTTACCGTTGATGACAAGAACTCTATACTATCCGACCATGCGCTTGAAATTGAAGGGAACAAAATTTCATGTATTATTTCAACAGAAAAATATAAATTTAGATGATTATGATGGTGAAATTCATCACTTTCCTGAATTTACTTTAATCCCGGGATTTGTTCAAACTCATGTTCATCTTTGCCAAACACTTTTCCGCGGTTTGGCAGATGACCTGCTTTTACTTGATTGGCTGCAGAAGAAGATTTTTCCTTTTGAAAATGCTCATAGTGAAAATTCTTTAAGCACATCTGTAAAGTTGGTATTAATGAACTTCTTCTCGGTGGAACAACAACTATCCTGGATATGGGTACTTTGCGTTTCCAGGAAATTGTTTTTGAAGAACTAATAAATTCAGGTATGCGTGCGTTTTCCGGGAAAATGCTTGATAGATGAAAATGAACTTTACCCCGGTTTTAAAGGAGAAACTAATAACGAGATCAATGAAACTTATAAACTTGCAAAGAAATACCATCTTACCAATAATAATAAAATATTTTACGGTTTTGCACCTAGATTTGTACTTTCGTGTAGCGAAGAACTTTTGAAAGAAACAAAAGAGATAATGAAAGATTTTCCCCGTAGCTTATATCACACGCACGCTTCGGAAAACAAAACAGAAGTTGAAGAAGTAAGAAAAAGATTCAACAAAGGGAATGTTGAATATTTTGATTCGATTGGAGTGCTTGATGATCATACAATTCTTGCACACTGTATTCATCTAAATGATAATGAAAAATCAATACTTAAACAGAGACAAACAAGAGTTGCACATTGCCCCTCGGCTAACTTAAAATTGGGCTCCGGCATTGCTCCTATCCCGGATTATTTAAAGGATGGGATCCCTGTTTCTCTTGGCGCTGATGGAGCACCTTGTAACAATAACATAAGCATTTTCACTGAAATGCGTCACGCAGCATTAATACAAAAACATATTCACGGACCTGAGATTATGGATGCACGTTCAGTTTTCCGTCTTGCTAACATTGAAGGTGCAAAAGCGCTTCATCTTGACGATAAAATTGGAAGCATCGAGGTTGGTAAAAAAGCAGACTTAGTTCTTTTAAATCTTAATTCATATAATAACTCGGTTTCAGAAGATGAAAAAAGTATTTATTCTGATATTGTTTATTCAGCAAATCCAAATAATGTAGAATCTGTAATGGTTGATGGACAATGGCTCGTAAAAGATAAGGAATCGCTGCTCTATGATCAGGAAAAAATTGTTGCAGAAGGCAAATCAGAACTTAAACAAATGCTTTCGAGATTGTGATGAAAAAAATAATTTTTGCATCCAGCAATGAAGGTAAAATTTCTGAAGTAAGAAAAATTTTAAGTGAATTGAATATTCAAATAGTTTCGCTGCATGATGTTGACTTCTTTGGTGAAATAGAAGAGAACGGAGATTCATTTGAAGAGAATGCAAAAATAAAAGCAATCGAAGTTTTTAATAATTATAAACTTCCAACAATTGCAGATGATTCAGGATTAGTTGTTGAACAGCTTAATGGTGAGCCTGGTATCTTTTCTGCGCGGTATGCAGGAATTGATTCTGATGACGCAGCAAATAACGTTAAGCTCTTAGAAAATCTAAGCAGTATACCAGGACCTCACAGGGCAAAATTTGTTTGCAGTGCTGTTTATTATTCAGGAGAAGAAACATACACCGCTATGGGAAAAGTTAATGGAAAAATAATTAGTAAAGCTCGCGGTACAAACGGCTTTGGCTACGATCCATTGTTTGTTCCTGATGGTCATTCCAAAACTATGGCAGAACTCGATCCTGAAATTAAAAATAGTATCAGTCATCGCTTTAAAGCTTTCGATCAATTAAAAAAGTATTTACTCTCTATTTAAATTTTGATGCTAAGAATCTTCAAAAATATAGTTATAACAGTTGCAGTTTTACTTTTTCTTTTTTCCTGCACAAGTAAGGAACCTACTGCACCACCATTAGTACAAGCTCCTGATTACTTCCCAAATAGCGATGGTACTAATTATCTGTTCACAATTACTGAAACAGATTCAACTGGAATTTTAAAAACAGGTACACGTTATGTCTTGTATAATGGTGATACATTAAATAATGGTACTTCCTACAAATTCCAAAAAGATTCTGTTAAGATGGGAACTGATATTGTAGAGAGGATATCTAACTTCAGAAAAAGCGAAATCGGTGTGTTTTATTTTATTGATACAAGCGGATTTATTGCGGCACTGCCTGATACTTTACGCAACCGGATGACTGTAACATCTGAAATGCAAACTTTACTGATACTGCTTGCAGAGGGAAGTTTCTGGCAGGTGTTTAAAGTTACGATTACTTTACAACCCGGAATTACATACGCACCTTACAGAATTACAGCGAGTTATGTTAAAGAAGAATATGTTCTGCTGCATTTAGTTAGCGGAGATATGAATGTTAAAGCAAAAAAAATTAAGTATGATATAGAATTCAGGCTGGATCCTGAAGAACCTTCGCAAAAATTTACTGCTTTTTCGTGGGTTGCGGATAAAATTGGAATTATTAAGATGGAGGGCAATGCAATTGTGGTAAATACTATCTTAAACGGGGAAGTAAGCCTGGATGATTCATCAAAATTTGTCACATATGATTTAATTGCTTATAACATTCCCTGATCACTTAACTGCTATAACTACCTGAACAATACCTAAGGTTAGCGGATGCACTTTTATTTCCTTAAACCCTGCTTTTTTAAGTAGATCCGGGAGAACAATTTTTTCATCAAACTCTTCAACGGAATCGGGTAAATAACTGTAAGCTTCTTTATCACCTGAAATAGTACCGCCAACAACGGGAAGTATTTTCTTAAAATAGAATTTGTACAATCTTTTAAATATTTTGTTAGAAGGCATTCTAAACTCAAGTACAGTTGCTTTGCCGCCCTGCTTAAGCACCCTGTAAAAGGAGTTGAAACCGAGCGGTATATCGTAGAAATTTCTTACACCAAAAGCCACGGTAATGTTAGTTACAGAATCATCTTGAAACGGAATATTTTCCGCAACTATCTGTACAACTTTGCCATCTACCCAGCTGCTTTTCTTTTTAAAAAGTTTAAGCATATTCATCGAATAATCTGCACCGAATATTTTATTCACACCATATTTTTTTGCTGCAATTGCAAAGTCACCTGTTCCGCATGCAATATCCAGCAGAATAGATTCACCATTCATTTTTGTAAGTGCAAGGGCTCTCTTCCTCCAATAAAAATCTAATCCTAAGCTTAAAAGATGATTAAGAAAATCATAACGGTGAGCTATACCTTCAAAAATTCGTCTTACTTTCTTTTTCTTTTCTATCATTCCAATCAATTATTTCTTTAGCATTAAGCTAATATTTCCCATATTCAAATTCAGGCTTACCTATTTTTCTCCGCCACCAATTAAAAATATATTTTGCTGACCAGACTGCAAACATCATGAAAGCCAAACCCCCTACAAGATCAATCACATAATGATACCACAGGTAAACGGTGGAGAAAATAAGGAGTGAACCTACTGGTACAAAAAAGTATCTCGATCTGCTTTTTAATCTTACGGAAAGAAAAATAACAATAAGCGTTATCATAGTGTGCCCGCTGGGAAAAATATCTCTCTGAACCACATCAGCAGGATTCAGGGTCCCGGAGGGAATCGATTCACCAGCATTAACAAGTTCCCTTAAAAAATTTGTAAAGAAGATTCCCGGCAACTGTTCATTTATTGTGTTGAAATCATGCAAAGTAAATCTTGGGCCTATACCCGGCAAAGTAAAATAACCGAGATATGATAATAAGAAGCCGTAAACAATTGTGAAAACTGCAAAATCCATTGCCACAAATCTTTTTTTTCTAAGAAGGAATAATCCCAATAGTATAGGAAGCAGGTAAAACATCCCATAAATTATTTGCAGCAGTTCTGTTAATGGCGGGTTCGCTAGATGGTGCAGCAGATGAGTTGGGTCGGTTCTAAAAATCCATCGGTCTATTTCAATAAATATATAATCGTAATCAATCACCCTGATAGGGTTTACCATGTAGTATAACTGCTTGAAGGTGAGCAGTGTGATAGGAACAACATACCAGTAATGTAAGCCATTCCAGAAAGCATTGTCGTGCCGCGATTCCATATAAGCAAGCAAAAAGCTAAGAAAAATAGTAGCAATGTTAATAGCTACCCAGGTTCCCCATGTTTCTATTTTGTTGTGGAATATGATATGCAAAAGGGTGAGGATAAGATAAAATATCACTACTACAACATCGAATGCTTTAAGGTGCTTTATGTAGCTTTTCACTTTATTCATTAAAAGAGGAAATAACTTGAAACTTAAGCCGTTGAACCAGTTTGGCCGGACTGGATTACAGCAAATTTAGTAAGTGTAACAAAATCCTTCACGTCCAATTGCTCAGCTCTCAGCGAAAGGTCAATGCCGGAATCTGAAAAATCGAATTGATTAAATATACTATTACTTAAGGAATTTTTTAAAGTTTTTCGTCTTTTGCCAAAGGCAGCTTTAACAATCTTAATAAACAATTTTTGTTCTTCTTTTGTCAAATCTGGTTTTTTAAAAATGATATGCACAACAGCAGAAAATACTTTTGGTTTAGGATAAAATACATTTGGAGAAACTTTAAAGCAGATTTTCGTTTCAGTAAAATATTTTAAGAGCACTGCAAGTATTCCATAATCCTTGATTCCTTTTTGTGCGGTCATTCTTTTAGCAACTTCATATTGAACCATAAGCACAGCATCATTAACTAATTCATTCTTTTCAATTAATTTAAAAAGGATAGGGGAAGTAAGATTGTAAGGAATGTTTCCTGCAACTCTTAGTTCCTTTTTATTTTCAGCTGTAAACTCATTTAAATCGATTGATAGAAAATCACCCTCCACAATTTCTAGTTGTGGAAATTTTTCCGTTAAGTTTTCAATTACCCGATTATCTATTTCTACAGCAGTAATCTGGTCAATCCTTTTTAAGAGTTCAGCAGTTAAAGCACCCTGCCCGGGACCTATTTCAAGAATATTATCACCAGGTTGCGGAATTAACTTCATCAGCAATCTTTTTAAGGATATTAATATCCTTCAGGTAATTTTGCCCGAATCTTTTTAAGGGTTTTACTTTATCTCATTAAAATAATTTTAGATGAAACTCTTTACTGCAATGCCGAAAGGTTAAACTTCCCAGTAATTAAAATTAAGTTAGAATCATTTTGATTTACTAATTAAAACTTCATAGTTTAATAATACAAATTATATTAATTGAAAAATAAATCTTAGTAGGAAAATAACAATGCCTAATGATTACATTGTAAGCATAGATATGGGTGGAACAAAGCAGCTTGCCTGTGTTATAAATTCTTCTGATGGAATAATAGCAAGGGTAAAGCAGTCAACTGATTCGCAATCAACTGAAAGAGATTATATAAAGAGTATTGCAAAAATTATTAAAGATGTAATCAAATCTTCCGGGGTTGGTAAAGAAAATATTAAGGCAGTCTGCCTTGGAATGGCAGGTTCTGTGAATCCTTATAAAGGAACTATTTACTTAGCACCAAATCTGGGGTTGAAAAATTTTAATATAAAAAAGTTGTTGGAGAATGAAATTAGTTATCCTGTTCTACTTGAAAATGATGTTAATCTGGCTGCACTTGGTATTAAATATTATGAGGTTGATGAATCCTCTAAAAACCTTCTTGCTATATTTGTTGGAACGGGAATCGGCGGAGGACTTGTATTGAACGGAAAGTTATACCGCGGTTCTAATTATGTTGCCGGGGAGATTGGGCACATCCTCGTAAAAAACGATGGAGCGGTTTGCGGATGCGGAAAGAGGGGATGCTTTGAAACAATTGCAAGCAGAACAGCAATAACTAATAAGATTATTAATGATGTAAAAAATGGTAAAGAATGTACACTTACAAAATTGATCGAAGCTGGCGAGATAATTAAAAGTAAAAGTCTGGCTAAAGCAGTAAAAGATGATGATGAAGTGGTGACCAGGGCATATTATTGATGCTTGTAATGTGATTGGCGGCGTTCTGGCAAGTGTAACAAATTTGCTTAATCTGGATACAATTGTAGTTGGCGGCGGATTAGTTGAAGCGCTTGGTTACTTTATGGTTCCCCAGATTAAAGAAGCCCTCGAATTGCATGTACTGGATGAAGCTTTAATGGGATTGGAAATTTCAGAATCAAAACTTGGTGATGATGCAGCAATTTACGGTGGAATAAAATTGGTTGAAGAGTTCCTTGGAGCGAGCGTTTAACCAAATTGTTGTTCAATTTCGGCAAGTTGTTTTGATAATGTTTCCCATTTTTTCATCGACTCAGCAAGATCATCTTTTACTTTGATAAATTTCATGGTTCTAACTCTCTTGCTTTACCAGGAATCGTTATATGTAGCGGGATTAGCTAGCTGAGATTCCAGTTCCTTTTCTTTAATTTCATAATCACTTATTAATTCTTCTATTTCACTTATATTCTTTCTCAAGTCTTTTGTTAATTCGTGTTTTTTTTGGCGCTCTTCTGCTTCTAATCTTTTTAGATCTTTTCTTGATTTTGTTTTAGTATTTAATCCTGAAACAGCGTTCGTGTTTTGTTCGGCTGCAATCAACTCTTCACGTTTTGAAAGATAATATTCTATACCGCCGGGGTAGGTTTGTACTTTCCCTTTTCTAATTTCTGTTACAATATTAACAATGGGCAGAAGGAAATCGATATCGTGCGAAACAAGAATCAGCGAACCGGGAAAGTTGATCAGTGCTTTTTGTAGAACACTTTTTGATGAAAAATCGAGATGGTTTGTTGGTTCATCAAGAACAATAAGATTAGATTTTGTAAGAAGAATTTTAGCTAAAGCCAACCTGCTTTTTTCGCCCCCGGAAAGAACCCCCACTTTCTTAAAAACATCATCTCCTGTAAACAGAAAAGAACCTAGCAGAGATCTTAGCTGTCCCAAAGTTTTTTCTTGCGCAATTCCATAAACGGATTCCAGTGACATCCAAATCGGGGTTTAAATTATCAGCAATATCCTGTGAGTAGTTTATAATTAAAGTGTTGTGTCCAACAATTTTATCACCACTGTTTATTTCAACTTTACCGGCAATAATATTGGCAAGTGTACTTTTACCTGCCCCGTTTGGTCCAACAAATGCAATTTTATCTCCTCTGTCAATTTTATAATCGATTCCGTTAAAAACAGAAATATCACCATAAGATTTATAAACTGATTTTAATTCAATATTGACTTTCCCGCTTGATGGTGGTACCGGAAAATTAAGCGTTATCTCTTTTTCGCTCTCTGGCAGTTCAATCAATTCCGTGTTTTCCAGTTGCTTTATCCTGCTTTGCACCTGCTTTGCTTTGGTAGATTTGTACCTGAATCGATCAATAAATTTTTGAGTCTCCTTTATTTTTTTCACTTGAAGCTGCCTTTGGTGAACAAGCAGCACATCTCTCTCTTCCTTAAATTTCATGTATGCATCATAAATACCATTAAAAAAGCTCAACTTGTTGCTGAAAATTTCCAGAGTTTTATTAGTAACGCCGTTAATGAAATGCCTGTCGTGTGATACTATCACAAGTGCGCCATCGTATTTATTTAAATATGAGATTAACCATTCAAGTGAATCAATATCGAGGTGATTTGTGGGTTCATCCATTAAAAGAATATCGTTTTGAGCTATAAGTATTTTTGCAAGTGCAATCCTCATTTGCCATCCACCTGAAAATTCATCGGTTAGCCGGTTAAAATCTTTTTCAGTAAAACCAAGCCCGGTAAGAATTTTTTCAACTCTTGATGAAGCGGTGTAAGAATCGAGCTCTTCTAATCTTAATTGTACATCGCCTAATTGATGAACTAAATCTTCATGTTCTTCATCATTTACTTCTTTTAAAGAAAGTAGATTTAGTATCTCGCGCGATTTATTTTGAAGGTAATTTATATCAGCTAAAGCAGTGGAAGCTTCCTCAAGAAGTGTTTTACCTAAGTGAACGACATTATCCTGCGGAAGAAAACCGATTGTAATGCGCTTTTGCTTTTGTACTTTACCGGTTTCTGGTTCAAGTTCTCCAATTAGAATTTTTAATAACGATGTTTTGCCGCTTCCGTTTGATCCAACCAGTGAGATCCTGTCGGAAGAATTTATTCGAAGATTAACATCTTTAAATAAATATTTTCCACTAAATTGAAGCGATATATTTGCAAGCTCTATCATTAAGTTAGAGTTTGATAGAATGGCAGGATTTTATCAATTTATTTCCTTATTACAGCAACCTTACCGGCAAGAATATTATTTCCATCTACATCAAATGCAACTACTAAGTAAATACCGCTGCTTACCAGTTTTCCGTTATCATCAGTTCCATCCCACTGAGCGGTTCTTCCACCTGGTGAAGAAAATTCTACAACAAGGTTACCAGAAACGTTTAATATTTTTATATCTGTATCCCTTATCAATCCATCGATGGTTAAAAGTTTATTGTTATCTTTAATTATAAATGGATTAGGATAAACGAAAAGCTTATCAAAACTTTCTTGAGGTTTGATGAATGGGGTTTCAAATGAGGTTAGTCCTTCTTCAGTACCAACATAAACAATGCCTGCATTTTCATCAATAGAAATACTTTGAATTTTATCTGATAGTAGTGCACTGTTACTTGCAGTAAGAGTTGCCAACAATCTTGAACCATCTGAGTTTACAAGGAGTAAGCCTTCATTTGTACCAACCCATTTTTGATTTAAAGGATCTATTGCAATTGCATTTATTGATTGCTCTCTTAATGAAAAGACAGACGACAATCGTAGAGACGGATCATTTGAGGAGGGAATTGCGCCGGTATTCGAAAGTACATTTACTCCTGCATTAGTTCCTATCCAGACATCTCCTCTTCTATCAACAACAACAGTACTTATATCGCTTCCGTTTAAACCATCTGCAGTTGAGATAAATCCTGAGCGGTCATCAGATTCATCTTCGTAGGTTTTATTTTCGTTAAAATAATATAATCCTTTGTTGGATGAATTAGTCAAGTGGTAAAATTTAGTATCGGATGGATCTATTGCTAAATCATTATAACCTTCCAAACTAATATTAGCTTCAGCAGGATTGGTAAAATGATGCCAGGTACTATCCGCCGTTATCATACTTAATGTTTTCCGGTTACCTGACCAATAATTTAATACCCATTTATTGTTTCTGGAGTCTGTTCCAAAACCTGTTATCACAATAAAATCAGGAGCTGCAGGTATCCCCTGCATTCCTGTATTCTGCCTGTTAAAAACTTTTATTACATCATCTTTTACGGTAACAAACCCTCTTCCCCAGGTACCAAGAAAAACAGTATTATCGGGCGCTGCGTAGGTATAATTAAAATCATTAGTTGGTAACACGCTTGTGTTACTTCTGTTGTAATTTGTCCAGGTGGTTCTATCAAACTTGTAAAATCCAACACCAAGTCCATTTATACCACTTGCAGACCAGAAAACTCCATCTTCACTTACGCTTGTGCTTGGAAATTTATTAGCTGCAGGACCATTCGGAACTATTATATTTTCGGTTAGCGATGCATCCAAATATATTACCCCCTGTGAGCCTGCAATTGTTATTCCGAAGATGCTGTTGTATGAGAGAGAAAATGTTTCGTTGGGCGATGTATATAGTTCGTTTAGCTGGTTATTATTGAACAAATAAACTTTATTTTCAGCTAGTATAAAAAGCGAATCTCCTGTTATTACAAAATCTGAAATAATTTTCCCGTTAAATTGCGGAAGAAACGAAACCCAAGATGTATCGGATAGTTTTGCAAAACCATTATCGGTACTTACAATAATATCTGATAAAAACTTTCCTGCTTCTAAAGTTTTATTTGATGGTAAACCGCTTGCTTCCCTGTAAACGTTCCACGATTCCGGAGCAGAAAGGTTAACTGCATTTTGCTTTTGTATTGCAACGCCTTCATCAGTGCAGACGTATATTAAGTTAAGCTTTACTGTGCTGTTTACTTTGGTGTTAGTGGGAAAATCACCGAATTTAAAAAATGTATCAAAGAAAAGAAGATTCTTAGTATCAATTAAAGAAACTCCGAAATCGGAAGAAACAATTATTGTATCGCCGGAAAGTATAAGATCGTTAATACTTTTATTAATATGATTAGAATTAAAAATATCCAGGATTACATTGAAAGAGTTCTCTTCCGGATTAAAAATATCTATTATCCCGTTTGCACTTCCAAACCAAACATTACCCAATTTGTCAGCAGTAACTGTGGTAAGAAAAATTCCTTGTAATCCTTCGGCTTTGTTAAGCGTTGTAAACGTGCTGCTGCTGCCGGAAAACATAAATGCTCCGCCGCCCGTAGCTGCCCAAACACCATTGGAAAAAGCGTGAACATTTCTAACCTCTTTCATATCGGTATAGTTTTTCCAGTTTGTAAATTGCTGTGGGTAGGCTATTACCGCAGATAGAAGGACGAATAAGAATGCTATTTTGTAATTCATTATATAACCTTTGGTTTACGGAAACAGTATAAACTTCCTATTCGCTCTCTTTGGTTTGTGAATAAATATGGATTTCCCGGCTGATGGTAACATAAAAAAAATTATCAGTACAAAAAGTATAAAAAAGCGGTATATCGAAAAAGATTAGCCCGGCAAATTTCTTATTAGTCTATTCTTAACAGCCTGCTTTGCATTGCATCTACATATTTTGGAGTGGTAAAAAATTTTCCAAAGTTTGCTTCATCATCTCTTTTCCCTCCGTGAAAATCGGAACCTCCTGATTCAAGCAGGAAGTATTCGTTTACTATTCCTTTATAAAATCTTACTTTATCTTTCGAATGGGAAGGATGTACAACTTCAATTCCATCCACTCCCGCATCAATTAATTCCTTAATTAGAATTTCGGGCATATTTCCCGGATGTGCGATGAATGATAATCCGCCGGCGTCAGAAATTATTTTAAATGCACTTTGTGGTGAAAGATGTACTTTCCTTTCGTAAGCCGGTGCATGGTTACCTAGGTATTTATAAAATGCTTCGTAGTAGGATTTAACAAGGTTCTTTGCAAGTAATGCTTGTGCAATATGTGGTCTGCCGATAGCGGAATTAGCTGCTTGTTTTAAAACATCTTCCATCAACAAGGGAAGACCAAGTATGTTAAGCTTTTCAACAATACGGTTGGCACGCTTAACTCTTTCTTCTCTGAAGAAATTAAGATAGTGCTCAAGCTCTTCATTCTCCGGATCGAAAAAATAACCAAGTAAGTGCACTTCTGTATCTCTTATGTCAGAACTTATTTCCACACCGGGAATTACCATTACATTAAGATCAGATGCGACTTTTTTTGCTTCTCTTAAACCATTAACACTATCATGATCTGTAATGCTAATAATTTCGATTTCCTTTTCAGCGGCTTTCTTGATGAGTTCTGTTGGGCTAAAATATCCATCGGAATGGTTTGTGTGAGTATGTAGGTCTGTTTTTCCGCTCATAAGAATCAGCTATAAAGATCTTTAAACTTTTCGTAGCTAATAATTCTTAATTTCGCTCCTTCGAGTTCCACTAAACCCTTTTTAGCAAAGGTATGTAAAGTCCTCGAAATAGTCTCGCGCGAGGTGCCAGCCATATTTGCTAACTCGTGCTGGTATGGCAACTTTTCGATTTCCACCACGCCCTGTTTTATTTTTCCCATATCATCAGCTAACTGTAAAAGCACTGTGGCTACTTTTCCTTCGGCATCTTTAAGAGAAAGGGCTTTTATTTTCATTCCAGCAGCTCTTAATCTTTGGGTTAGTTCTTGGAGCAATGCAATGGATACTTCGGGATGTTGTTGAATCAAATCCAAAAAATCATTTCTTTGAATTATAAATACCTGAGAGTCTTCAATTGATGTAACTGTTGCTGAGCGGGCTAATCCATCTAACAAAGCCATCTCCCCAAAAAAATCAGATGGATTGAGCAAGGTTAAAATGACTTCCTTATTTTTATCATCATTACTAACCCTGGCTACTTTAACTTTTCCGGATACCATGACAAACAGCGCGGAACCGGCATCCTGCTCCGACAAGATTATTGAATCCTTTTCAAACGATTTTAAAGTGCCTAACTGAGATAGTTTAATGAGTGTGTCGTCATCCAGCTCTGAAAATATTGGTACGTTTTTTAGAAATTCGATGTTTTCCAAGTAAAATAATTCCCTCTGATTGAATTAATGAAAACTAAAATATACCTGAACCAGATGAAAGTCAACTTTCTTCTTCTCCATAAATAGTTAATAATTGCGTCTATTGGTTATATATTCTCTATCTGTACCTAAACAGCACTAATCTTATTTAAAAGTTTTCTGTGCTGATATAAGTACAAATTCATTGATTTTTAGACGGGGTGTGTCTATGTTTGTTATCTGTATTTTTTCATTAAAAAGTGGAGTAATTAAGACTATGGCTATGATGGCCAAAATGCGGAGCTTAGCTCCAGCTTTTATTATAACGGTTGGTGCGTTATTCGTTTTGTTTATGGTTATATCCGATTCGAACGTACTTGAAGCACTTGGCGGCAGAACTAATGATGTTGGTTCAATTAACGGTGTAGATATTTCCTACCGCGAATTTCAATTCGTACTTGATCAGCAAAGAGAACAACAGAAACAGCAAACCGGTCAGGATATAGCCGATGATCAGTGGGATCAGTTTAGAGAACAGGTTTGGGAATCACTTATTAACCAAAAACTTCTTGAACAGGAAATTGAACGGCTTGGTGTAACAGTTTCCGATGAAGAAATTAAAGATATTATTTTAGGCAATAACCCGCCCGAATTTCTGAAACAGAATTTTATAGACTCTACAGGAACTTTTAACAGGCAGCTTTACGAACAAGCACTTTTCGATCCGCAGAATACAGAAATTCTAATCCAGGTTGAGGAACAGGTTAGGCAGCAGCGTTTAACTGAAAAACTGCAAAGTTTGCTGCTTGCTTCAGTAACAGTGAATGAAGATGAATTATTAAGAAAATTTAATGAGCAAAATATTTTTGCTACTGCAGATTACGCTCTTTTCCCCGTTTCAATGTTTTCCGATTCTTCAGTGGTTGTAACTGAAGAAGATATGAAAAATTATTATGAGGAAAACCTGGATCGTTATAAAATTAATTCACAGAGAAAATTTCGATTTGTTCTTTTTATAAATCAGCCATCGGCAGCTGATACAAATCTTGTAAGACGTAACCTGGAAAATGTTAGAGAAATTGTTACAACAGACACTTCCGATTTCAAATCTTTTGTTGAAATCTATTCTACTCAACCTTACTCTTTAGATACTGTCGGTATCTCAGCTTTTTCTACAGCAGCTGTAGATCAAATAACAAATGCTAAAAATGGAGATATAATTGGACCTGTTCCTTCTCCTAACGGCTTTGCACTATATCGCCTGATAGACGTAGTTCCTTCATCCGATAAGATGGTAAGGGCTTCTCACATTCTTATAAACAGTAAAGAGAACGACCAGGCAAACCTTGATGAAGCAAACAGAATTTACAACGAATTAATTAGCGGAGCTAATTTTAGTTCGTTAGCCGTGGAAAATTCTGGTGATCCCGGAAGCGCTGCGAGGGGTGGCGATCTTGGATGGTTTGGCAAAGGTGCAATGGTTAAAGAATTTGATGAAGCTTGCTTCAGCGGCAATTTAAATGAAGTTCAAAAACCGATAAAAACAACATTTGGTTACCATATAATTAAAGTAACCGGTCAATCAAATTCAAAATATGTTGTAGAGCAAATTATAAACCCTGTTGTACAATCTGCTGCAACAAGAGATGAAACTTATAATGCTGCAAATGATTTTTCATATCTTGCAGAGAAAAACAATTTCGACCAGGAAGCCGAGCTGCTTGGTTATACAATTTCTGAAACGCCGCCTTTCCAGGAAAACAGTCCTTCAATTTCTGGTTTGGGTGTTAATAAAAGATTAGTACAATTTGCTTTTGAAAATAGTGTAAATACCGTAAGTGAAGTATTTAAAGTACAGCAAGGATTTGTTGTCGTTCAGATTTCTGAAAGCATCCCTGAAGGATATAGAGACTATGAGGAAGTTAAGATGCAGCTAAAGCAGCTTGCAGGAACTCAAAAGAAATTTGAAGAAGCAGAACGTCTTGCTGGTGAACTGTCTAAAAAAAGTGGCGGCGATCTGAACAAAATTCCTTCACTCGATCAGCGAGTTTCAGTTGGCAATACAAACAGGTTTAATTATCAAACAAGCATCCCAAATATTGGAAAAGATTATGCATTTATAGATGCAGCATTTTCTTTAGAGAAAAACCAGCTTTCAAAGCCGGTTAGAGGTATAAAAGGATTTTATTTAATTTTTCTAACTGAAAAGACAGAATTTGATTCTGCCGCATATAACCTGCAGAGCGGAACTCTGCGAAACAATCTTCTGCAAGCCAAAAAGAATGCTTTTGTAAACCAGTGGCTTACAATTCTTAAGGAGAATTCTGATATTGTTGATCAGCCGCACATATTTTATGCTTATTGATCTTTAGAAATCGTGAATAAATTATTTGCCCCTGGTTAAACACTTAATTTAGGTATTGATCGGGGGTTTTTATTTTTAAATAATAATAAGCATTTTTATTTGTTAATAAATTGCCAGAGGTTCAATCATCTTTTTGAAGATTAAAGTTGTTAATATTTTCGGTGCCATTATTTTATTTTCAGCACCTCTCTATTCACAATTCCACGAAAATAATTTTGGCATTAGCATAAATGCTGTTTACACCACATCGGCAGATATATTTTTAAATCCCAATTCTTCCGATATTGTTATAAGAAACAAACCGTTTGTGGTTGAGGATATAATTAATCCATCGCTGGATATTCGATATAAATTTAATGAATGGTTTGTTCTTGGTTTAAATCTTGAGTATATGCAAAAGAGTGCGCTGGGTCCAAATCTCACAGTATTTTTTGGTAACAGGATTGTTGTGTTTGAAGTTGAAGATGGTTTTAGGGTTATTCCATGTTGAATTAACAGCTCATTATCTTTTCCCGTTTTCCACGGAGCAGTTTATTTTTATGATGGGCGGGGGAATGGGTTATTACCACGGAGAATTTACACGGAAATTTCAGTGATGTTGATTTATCAGTCAGCATAGACAGTTTGCAATTGGCATTCACGTTTCCGCATCAATGGATTATATGCCATTAGATTTTTTCTCAATAAGATTTGAGATGAAGTTCAGGGATCCTCAATACAACGTAACAAGTAAGTATAATAAGACCAGCGTAATATACCAGGGAGAAGAAATTCAGTTACAGGATGATGCTTTTGAAACAAAAGTAAATGTTGATGGCGTTACGTTTTCACTTGGCGGTGTTTTTCATTTTTAATAATAACTTCCTTCCTTGCTGAATACTTTCCAAAACTAAATTTTTTTTTGATGGCTAATACCTTAATTTTCCCGTGAAAAGTATTATTGTTATGAGAAAAAAAATTTATTATTTAACCGGTTTTATGGCTGCTGGAAAAAGCACAATTGGTCCTATCCTTGCAAACACGTTAGGATGGAATTTCCTGGATCTTGATAAAGCTATTGAAGAAGAAGAAGCTATGAAGATAACTGAAATATTTGAAACCCAAGGCGAAGAATATTTTCGGAAAAAAGAATCGGAAATGCTTAAAGCGATATCAAAAAAAAATCATTTAATAGTTGCTTTGGGCGGCGGAACAATTGCAAACAGCAAAAACCTTAAGCTTTTAAAAGAAACTGGGAGATTAATTTATCTTCATTCATTCTCCTGAAATTGCTTATAGAAGATTAGTTTATAAAAGAAATCGCCCCGCACTTTTATTTGAAGGAGAAGAGATTCCAACCAAAGAACAATTCCTGGAAAGAATTGAATCGCTAATGACTGCTAGGAAAGAATATTATGAGCAAGCAGATTATTATATAGATACCGATGCCGAAGCTGTAGGGAAAACTGTGGATAAACTTGCGCGGATAATTGAAAATGATCATTAAATGAAAAGAGAGTTTTAATTGAAAAGAATTAATGTAAAAAGCAAAAGCTTTGCTTATCCTGTTTTTATTGGTTCGCATATTCTTCATTCCTTACCGGAACTTCTTGAAAAGCATAAACTGTATAGAAATGTTTTTGTTGTTATTGATGAAAACGTTGAAAAGATCTATGGAAGAGAAGTTAAAAGATTAGTTAATAGATGGGCAAACAGGAGCAGCATTTTTATACTAAAAGCAAGTGAGCGTTCTAAATCTCTTACAACTTTGAAAAAGATTTATACTGCTCTTGCTGATAATGAATTTGGAAGAGATACATTGCTCATTTCCGTGGGGGGAGGAATAACCGGGGATGTTGCCGGATATTGTGCTGCAAATTATATGAGAGGTATTCAATTGTGCATGTTCCCAACCACGCTTCTTGCTTCAGTTGATAGCTCAATTGGAGGAAAAACCGGGGTAAACTTTTATAACCGGAAAAACCTTATCGGCTCTTTTTATCAGCCGCAAATTGTTATAATTGATACCGATTTCCTTCAAACATTACCTGCAGCAGAATTAAATCCGGAGCCGGTGAAACAATTAAATATGCGTTTTTATCTAATAAAGGATTTTTACAACTATCTTCAACAAAATTTTGAAAAACTTTTACTATTAAATGGTAAAGTTTTAAATAAAGTAATTTCGGAATCGGTATTAATTAAAGCCGGTGTTGTTTCGCAGGATGAAAAGGAAACCGGGTTAAGAAAAATTTTAAATTTCGGTCATACTTTTGCGCATGCTTTTGAAAGTCATTCAAGCTACAAAATGAAACATGGCGAAGCGGTGGTTGGAGGAATTGTAGCTGCTTTATTTCTATCACACAAATTAAAATTCTTTAATGATGACAAACTGGAGAGCTATTTAAAATTTCTTTCTCTTTATAAATTACCATCCGTTATAAAAAGAGTAAACAACAACAAAGTTTTTGAACTTATGCATCTCGATAAAAAGAGGATAGGGAACAGAATAATGTTTGTTCTTCTAAAAGATATTGGAAACCTGGTAATTGATGCAGAAATTGAGAAGAAAGAAATTTCTTACGCGATTGATAAATTGAAAGATTTCAGTTCGGTTTAAAAGAGGAAAAACTGCCGAGTTTGTGAGGGCGTAACCCGACAGTTTTGTGTGTCATCTTTGGAGGGATGCTATGCTTAAACTATTTCGCAGCATAAATAACAATTTTGGTGCCATTTTGATGTTGTAAGAATGAATAAAAAAATATAAAATAAAGCTGTTTATTCAACCCATCAGTAACAATTACCTGTAAATATATTTATAATTTCTTTCTGTTATAAATTACCGGCCGTTAAAAAAAACAATAACAAGGTTTTTGAACTAGTGCGTCTCGATAAAAAGGGGAGCGGGAACAAGATTAAGTTTATCCTTCAAAAAGATATTGGAAACCTGGTAATTGATGCAGGAATTGAAAAGAAAGAAGTTTTATATGCGTTTGAAAAAATGAAAAATTTTGGTTCGCTTTAAAAGAGGAAAAACTGTCGAGTTGTGAGGGCGTAACCCGACAGTTTTGTGTGTCATCTTTGGAGGGATGCTATGCTTAAACTATTTCGCAGCATAAATAACAACTTTGGTGCCATATTGTTCTTGCCAGAATTGAATAGAAAAATATAAAATAAAGATGAATATGCAACTCACAGGTAATAATTACCTGTAAATTTGGTTATGTAATTTTGTCTTATAGAAGAAATAAAGCAGGAAGAGAACGAAATAGATGTTTCCTCAGAAATTAAGGAAGAGATAATAAAGAGTAAAGATGAGATTATCGAAGTATTTTTAGCATTTCTTTAGTACAACTTTGAAAACTGTACCTTCTCCCTGGATGGAACTTTTAACAAAGATTTTTCCACCGTGATAACCTTCAATAATTCGCTTGGAAAGACTTAATCCAAGACCCCAGCCACGTTTTTTTGTGCTGTAACCAGGTCTGAAAACATCTTTTCTCCTTTTCAAATCGATTCCTTTCCCGCTGTCGCTCACCTCAATCTCAACATTTTTGCGCACGGTTTCAACTACAATTTTAATAGACCCTTCTTTGGTATCAATTGCATCAAGAGCATTTTTAATCAGGTTTTCAATCACCCAATCAAACAGTTCAGGATTAAGCGCTGCGCAGACTTTTTTATCTCCTTCAATTGATAAATTAACTGACTTACCTGTTTGAGGAAGGCGTCTTTCAAAATAATCAGTTACCTTTTTCAAATCTTCATAAACAATCATGCTTTTTAGTTCCGGCTTAGAACCGATTTTGGAAAACCTGTATGTTATCTTGTTAAGTTTTTCAACATCGTCATTTATTTCTTCGCTTATATCCAGTACTTTATCAGGATCTTTATAATTAATTTTTAACATTTCCAACCATCCCATTAAACTAGAAATCGGTGTTCCGAATTGGTGTGCGGTTTCCTTAGCCATTCCTACCCAAATGTTACTCTGCTCACTTCTTTTAATACTGCTGAATCCAACATAACCGATAACAATAAATAAAGCAGCAATAATTATCTGAATATAAGGATAGTAACGCAGCCGCTTGATAAGTTCAGAATCGCCGTAATGAATTTTTGTAAGAACAAGAGTGTCTTCATAAGTTACAAAAATAGGGGAGTGTTGTGCATCCATTTCCATTATTTTTTCAGATATGAACTCGTTAAACTCCTCTTCGGTAAGCGTGGAATCGATTTCAATATTTCTTAAATCTGTTCGGTTGTAAATGTTTACATTATCATCTGCATCTGATAAAACAAGCGGGAAATCAATCGGTTTTATAATATTATCAAAGAGGAAAGTTATATCTTCATTTGGGTTTGATGAATTCGCAACATATTCTATTCCCCTAGCGTAAAGTTCAACAATTTCACGTTCTTTTTCCTGAAGTTTATTAACAAGGTTTTGTGTGTAGTATAATGTTCCTGCTGCAATTATTAAAGCAATTACAATCAGTAGAATCTTTAAATTTATCGAGGCAGGTCCGCCAGACATTTTCATAACGCTATTATCAGGGTAATGTTTTAAAAATTTCTATATGGTAAAATCGCTCTTTTTGGATATCAAAATCCAGTCCTTTTTACCGTGGCGTGTGATTAGCCAAAAAGGTTAGATTCCAGGAGAATCTAAGAATTTACAAAAAATGTTTGTCTTCTTTTCGGTCCAACAGAGATTATCTTTAATTTGATTCCTGCCTGTGTTGCTATAAAATTGAGATACACTTTTGACTTTGTTGGTAAATCGGAATATGATTTGCATTCGGTTATATCTTCATTCCAGCCATCAAGTTCTTCGTAAATTGGGATTACCTTTTCTAATCTCTCAACATCAGTTGGGAAAGATTTTAATGTTTTGCCATCAAGCCGGTAACCAACGCACACTTTAATTTTATCAAAATTACTTAGCACATCAAGTTTGGTAATAGCAACAGAACCAATACCATTTATCATTGCAGAGTACTTTATAAGGAAAGCATCGAACCAACCGCATCTGCGAGGTCTTCCAGTGGTTGCGCCAAATTCAGCGCCATCTTTCCTCAATTTTTCACCGTCAGCATCTTCAAGCTCTGATGGAAAAGGACCATTACCAACCCTTGTTGTATAAGCTTTTACAATTCCAAAAACCGAATCTATCTTTGTAGGTGGAATTCCTGTTCCTGTGCAAGCGCCACCCGATGTAGGACTCGAAGAGGTAACAAAAGGGTATGTTCCAAAATCAATATCAAGTAAAGCTCCCTGTGCCCCTTCCAGCAAAACAGATTTACCTTCCGCAATTACCTTGCTAAGATATGCAGGCACGTCTGTAATGTAACTATCAATTGCTTCATCAAATTGTAAATATTCTTTAACAATTTTATCTGCATCCAGTCCTTCATGATCATAAACATTTTTTAGGAGAGTGTTTTTTTCTTCAAGGTTTAATCTGATTTTTTCTTCCAGTACTTTCCCGTTCAGCAAATCAACAATCCTTATTCCTTTTCTCGCAAACTTATCTGTGTAGCAGGGTCCTATTCCTCTGCCGGTAGAACCTATTTTTTGTTCTGCTTTTTCTTTAATTGAATCGAGCAGTTTGTGATATGGCATTATAAGGTGAGCATTGTGGCTTATGAATAAGCGTCCTTTTACACTTATCCCATTTTCTTCCAGCAATTTTATTTCATCCAGTAATGCAACCGGATCAATCACAACACCGTTACCGATAACACATATTACATTTTCTCTTAAAATTCCTGATGGAATAAGATGAAGAATATATTGTTTGTCTCCTATTTCAACAGTATGCCCTGCATTTGCACCACCCTGGTATCTTGTAACCACATCATATTTTTCACTAAGGATATCAACAATTTTTCCTTTACCTTCGTCACCCCACTGGCTGCCAACTAAAACTGTAACGCTCATTTTAATAACCTGTATAATTAAAAGATAAATTTATAGGAATGATTTATATTTAAGGCAAAATAAAAACTCCGGGCAACTAAACCCGGAGTTTAAGTGATAAAAAATTTATAAAAAATTAGTCTTAAAAAGATTTAACTGCATCATCAACAGAATCAAAACTCTCAAATATTTTTATCAGCTTGGTAATTATCAGCAAGCTCTCAATTTTTTCGGTTACGTTGGCGAGTTTCAGGTGTCCTTCGGCTTTTTTCATGGTTGTAAGTCCGCCAATCAGCATTCCCAAGCCAGAACTATTCATAAATTTTACACCGCCCAAATCTAATACAACTCTTGTTTTTCCACCACCAATCAATTTGTGTAAAACCTCGTTAAATTCTTTAGTGTCATCGCCACCCATCACATTTCCCTTTAATTCGAGTACAACTGCTTCGTATTTTTCAGTGGTTTTGATTTTCATATATTACTCCTTAAAATTTTCGATTCAATTTAAGAAGACGTCTCTACTTTTGCAAGTAATGGTCAGCAGTTAATTATATCACCTAGTTAAACTATATTGTAAATTTGTAATGGAACAATTAAACCCTTTTACCGTCTAAAAAATGAATTCAAAAAATAAAAATAAAGATTTGCAGCAACCCCAAATACTGGAATTAGATGATGATTTTTCTCTAATAAAGAGATTTATTGATGGCGATAGTTCCGTATTTCAGTTGTTGGTTAAAAGGCATAAGGAAAAAGTTAGAAATATAATTTATTTAACAATTAGCAACAGCAGTTCTGTAGATGACATTGCACAGGAAGTATTTATTACAGTATATAAAAACCTTAAACATTTCAGGTTTGAATCCCAATTTACAACCTGGCTCTACAGGATTACAGTTAATAAATGTAAAGATCACCTTAGAAAAATAAATGTGCGTAAGATATTTATTCCAATTAAAGAAGCTGCGGGAGAAACCGGGAGAGGAATTGATGTTGAAAACAAAGATGTATCGAACATTGTTATGAATGCAATATCAGAATTACCAGCAAAGTTGCGAGTCCCGCTTCTTCTTAAAGATATTGAAGGATTCAGTTACCAGGAAATTTCAGAAACATTACGATGCGAAATGGGAACAGTTAAATCGAGAATATTTAGGGCAAGAGAAGGTTTGCGTAGCATTTTAAAGCCAATGGAATCGGAATTGAGATGATGAAAGAGAATAGAGAAGATCTGAAATTATTATCAAGTTACATAGATGGTGAACTTTCGCCGGAAGAAATTGAAAAGTTAGAGAAGAAGATAATATCTTCATTAGAACTGCAGAAGCATCTTGAAGAACTTAAAAGATTAAAAGAATTAACCTCATCTGTAAAGCGGATTCCGGAGTCACCTTTCTTTGAAACACGGCTAATGGCAGAGCTTGAAAACCGCAAATCATCTTCTTATAAAATAAAGAGATGGTACCCGGCAATTGGTTTGGCTGCAGCTACAATTATTTTGATGGTTGTCTTAAAATTCAACCCTGAGTTTATAAATAATTTATGGGACGAGCAGAAATCCACCATTGCAGGATTCTATAAAGAAAACCTGCAGCCGTTATTATTTGCTGCCGATCTTAATAACGAAGATATTTTCAACTTTGCCTTTAATAAAGAACTCCCACTCGATAATTCACGTAAACAATATCTTCACCTTGGGTATGATGAAACAGGTAAAGAATATTTTGAGATTAAAACCGCCGCTTACGAAGAAGAAAATAACTATAAGAAATTCATTCAGGCATTAAAGCTTGATGAAAAACAGCGGATGAAAGTTGATTCGATTATTGGCGGTTATGCAAAAGCTTTGGAATCGCAGGTACTGGTTAATGAGAATAATACCGTTGCGATAAATCCTAATTTATGGAATTACCGGGAAGCAATTTTTGCTGATCTGCTTGTACTTGCTGAAGATTTAAACAAAGAAGAATATTATAAAGTTGTTCCCACAGGTTTTTCGAACGAAGACCGTGTGCAGATTGTAAACGCTGTTAACCTGCTTAAGGAAACACCCGAACATAATTATATTTTCCTTACACCGGATTCAATCTTTTCTGAAAGATTTGAATTTGATTTTGAAGAATATGAAGATCACTTAAAGGAAGTGCAGATTCACCTTAAAGAGACTAATGAAAAACTGGCTAAGGTTGAAATAAATATTCGTTATGATTCAACATTCAACAGATTAGAAAAAAGATTAGAGCGGGAAGAGATGTTCCACATTATTATCGATTCCAATAATTGCCGTGTGAATCTCTCTCGTTTCGAAATCCCTGAATTTGATATTCCTGATCTTGACAGCATAAATGAAATTATTAGAGTAGCAACTAAGAACTTTGATCAAATAACTGTCCATATTCCAGAGATTGAACATTTACAGCAAGGTTTTAGAATAGAATATTATGAAGATGACTCACTTCAAACGTATGAATATAATTACGAAAATTATAATTTAGACTCACTTCTCAATTCGCACGAAATTTTAATTGATTCAATCAACTCTTACAACTGGAAGCAATTCGAATATTTTAATGATTCCATGGCTAACAAATTCAGGTTTGAATTTGATGATGCATTTCCTTATTACGATGAAGAAATGATGAAGGAGCAGATGAAAATGCTGCGCGAAGAATTAAATCATTTCCGCGAGGATATGAAGGAGTGGAGACACGAATTTAGAGAAGAAAGAAAAGAAAATAATAAATAAAATTTTTTGCTGATCCATACTCCCGAGAGCCGCTCCATCCGGGCGGCTTTTTTACCATCCAAAATCATTTTTCAAATATATTTCTCTTTTTATATTTGCAGCCATCCTAATAATATTCCGTTTATACCGGATTTCTTTACATATCTTAAGAAATAGCTTATTTTCCTTCTCGGTTTACATAAAATGATTTTGAAATTTCAAATTAACCTGGCTTTAATTTTATCTGGAATTGCATAAATTAACAAGGAGTAAATGAGCGCCATATCTGTAAATATATTTAAGAACTCGCAGTTCCAGTTTTTCCTGCTTTCTGCTCTCACACTTTTCCTGTTTAAAGTGTTTTTTGGTAATTCCGATTCTATTGCTTTAATCGTAATTCTCGATCTTCTTATCTTTCTTACTATTATTTTTCTAGTACTTTCCATATATAATTATTTTTATAAAAAAGATTTTGCCCCGCTCTCCTTCATTATGAACGTTGGAATTATGAACGCATTCATCTTTTTTATAATCAGCTTTGCTGATATTATTATGTCCGTGATCTTCGATAATGTTAATGAACGGCTGAACAACCCGGGATTGGTTTATAATTTTGTTTCTGTTCTGTACATCCTTTTAGTCATCAGTTTTATAGCATACATTATATTGGCTTTAAGACAGCTTCACTTTTTTGGGCAGAGTAAAAATCTTAAAGTTTACTTTAACACAATGCTGGCTTTTATTTTTCTTGCTTCAGTCTCGGCACATTTTTCAGATTCAAAAGAGTTCTCATTTATCAGCGATACATTCTTTATACTTTCAGTTTTACTTATACTTTTTAATTCTGTTAAGATTTCCTGGATAGCATTTCTTGTTAAAAAAGAAAAAGTCTATCTTTTAATTTTATCAATAGTTATAACCGTACTCTTTATTGTAAACTTTAGCAGCAATACGGGCACTAACATCCACAGCCAGATGTTGGGTACATTTTCTCCTGCCCTTAAACAGCTTGCCTCCATTACAATGCTTTACGGAGCGATCTATTTTACTATGCTCTTCTTCACAACCCTGTTTCATCTTCCTACAGCCGAAGCCTATGACAGGAAAGCAGAAGAGGTTTCTTCCCTGCAATATTTTAGTAAACTGATAACGCAAGTACTTGATTTTAACGATCTCGCAGAAACGGTTACCGATATCACCTTAAGAGTAAGTCATGCAGATGCATCCTGGATTATCTGGAAGAATAAAGATGATGATGAGTTTATCTCTATCGCAAATAAAAACATTGGTTTTGTAGATTCCGGGATAATTAACAAATTCATATTAAGTAAAAGCAGTTGGCAAACTTCCGGCGAAACAAAATTCTACCAGCTTAAAAAAAATGATAGCAGCGTAAAAACAGAGAAGAACTTTAACCGGATTGCAGTTTCACCCCTTAAAACTCGTGGAGAAATTAAAGGAATTTTAGTGGCTGCAAGAATAGAAGATCGAATTTTTAATGATGAAGATAAAAAAGCGATAACTACTTTTTCAGAATATGCTTCTGTTTCAATAGAAAATTCGCACCTGCTTGAAGAATCGATAGAAAAAGAGAGGCTTGAAAAAGAGCTTGATGTTGCACGCGAAATACAGAAAAAAATTCTACCGGAAAAAAATCCTGATTACAAAGGGCTTGAAATCTCTTCTGTATTTATACCTGCATTTGAAGTTGGTGGAGATTACTATGATTTCTTTCCAATCAGCGAAACAAAACTTGGTTTTGTAATTGCCGATGTTTCCGGTAAGGGAATTTCAGCGGCATTTATAATGGCAGAAGTAAAAGGAATTTTTGAGTCGCTGTCGAAAACAATAGAACAGCCAAAAGAAATACTCATAAAAGCAAACCAGATTCTAATAAACGCACTGGATAGCAAAACATTTGTAAGTGCCGCTTATGGTTTAATAGATCTTGAAAAAGAAAAACTCTTTTTAGCAAGAGCTGGGCATTGCCCGGTGCTGCTTTTAAGAAAAGAATTAGTGGAACAGATTAAACCATCGGGACTTGGGCTTGGTTTAAGCGACACGGATTACTTTGAACAAACCCTTGATGAAATGAATGTTGATCTTATTGAAAACGATACGATAGTGCTTTATACTGATGGAATAACTGAAGCGAAGAACGATTCACTTGATGACTTTGGCGAAGAGTATTTTACCAAGTTATTGGTTGAAAACAATGAAACAAGTGCAAACGAACTGGCGAAAAGAGTAATTAAAGAAGTGACTTTATTTTCTAAAGATCATTCGCAATATGATGATATAACTTTGGTTATATTAAAGTGGAAACAAAAAAAATTAAAATTAAATGGAGAGAAAGAATGGCAGAATTCAGCACCGCAATTATAGAAAAAGAGAACGTAAGTGTTATAAATCTTAAGGGTTACCTTGATGCACATACTGCTCCTGCTCTTGAAGATAATTTCACTCAACTGATTGATAATAAAAGATTTAAAATTGTTGTGAATTTTGAAGAGCTGGCTTACATAAGCAGTGCAGGGCTTGGAGTTTTTATGGCTTACATAGAAAAGATAAGGGAAAATAATGGCGATATAAAACTATCAACTATGAGCGACAAGGTTTTTAACATATTCGATCTGCTCGGTTTTCCGCTGCTTTACGAGATCTTTAAAACTGAAAATGAAGCAATAAACAAGTTTAAAGAGAGTTCGAATTGAATAACGAAACTACAAATAATAAAGAGCTTATTGTAAAAAGTAAGACAGAAAATCTTTCAGATATTAGAGATTTTATAAGCCGTAATGCGTTCAGTGCAGGCATTAAGAAGGAAACTATCGAGAATATTATGCTTGCAGTTGATGAAGCGTGTACCAATATTATAAAACATGCTTACCGTTCTTTACCCGATGGTGAAATTAAAATAGAGTTGAAATACAATCATAAAAAATTTACAATTCTTATAATCGATTTCGGAAATTCTTTTGATCCGGATATTGTTCCCGATCCGGATTTACGTAAGTATTACGATGAAAGAAAAGTAGGCGGACTTGGTATGTACCTTATGAAAACATTAATGGATGAAGTAAAATATATTTCTATCCCTGGTAAATATAATCAGGTGCTTCTATCTAAAAATATTAATGAATCGCAAAGTAAATGAGTGATTCAAATAATTTTAAGCTAAAGCGAAACCTTACCGCTCTCGTAGAATTCAGCAGTATAATTAATTCAAGCATCGACCTGAATTTTATACTTAATAACGTCATGCTTACCTGTCTAGGCAAATTTCTGGCAACAAGGGGATTGATAGCGCTTAGTGAAAATGGTAAGATAGTACTTAAGCATTCAAAAGGAGTTTCGGAAAATGTACTTAAGCTTTTCCCGGATTTAAATGCAAATCCTGATTGCACCTCTAAAGATGAATTAAAAGCATTTATGAATAAGGCAAATTTAAAAGCGGTACAAAAGATAAGTTCATCTGATGATTGTGTTGGAATTGTTTGCCTTGGTGAAAAACTTAATAAAAGTGATTATACGAATGATGACCTGGAATTTTTAGGAACTATTCTTAATATATCTGCAACAGCTATTCAAAACTCTGTTGTGTTTGGCGAATTAAAAAAAGTAAACCGAATACTGGATTCACGTCTTCACCGGTTGAGCTCACTTTTTGAACTGAGTAAAGAATTCGGAATGTTCTCTGAATCAACAAAAGTTGCAAAGCTGCTTATATTTTCTGTTATTGGGCAGTTCCTTGTTTCTAAATATGCTGTAGTAACCTTTAACGAAACAGGGATTGATGTACTCGAAAGTAAATTTAACAAAGATGAGCTTTTGAAAAATCTAAACGATTATGATTTGACATTTTCTGATAACTCCATTGGCAAAGAGCGATTGGAAAAGGACTATACCAAAATTTATGATCTCGGAGTTGAACTTATTGTTTCTATGGAGATACAGGGAAAGACAAAAGGACTGATTCTTCTCGGCAAAAGTGTTAACAACCAACCGTACAATGAAACTGATATCGAATTTATTTTTTCTGTTGGAAGTCTTGCAATAATTTCACTTGAAAATAAAAGATTATTTCTTGAAGAACTTGAAAAACGTAAACTGGAAGAAGAATTGGATCTTGCTCGTGATATACAGCGCAACCTTTTGCCTCTTAATATTCCACGTTTCGATAACTTTGATATAGCTGCACTTAATATTTCTTCAAAACAGGTTGGCGGCGATTATTACGATGTTATCCCGCTTGATGAAGATAATTTTTGCATTGCAATTGCAGACGTTTCCGGTAAGGGTGTTCCTGCTTCACTTATGATGGCTAACATACAGGCGTTCTTACAGGTTATTTGTAAACAGGGGATGAAGATTGATGAAGCAACAGGGTTGATAAATGATTTAATTTCAGGAAACACAACAGATGGCAGATTTATAACCTTTTTCTGGGGTATTGTTAATATCAAAAAGAATACCTTTACTTATGTAAATGCCGGACATAATCCTCCGCTCCACATAAGAAACAGTAAGATTGATAAACTTGAAAAAGGGGGAATGATACTCGGAGTGATGAAGACGGATATTCCTTACATCTCTGAAGAGATCGAGCTTAAAAAAGATGATGTGATAATAATGTTCACCGATGGAGTTTCGGAAGCGATGAATAAAGATCGGGAAGAGTTTTCTGATGAAAGACTGGAGAGAATAGCTTTATCTTTTAAAGATGAAACGGCTAAAGAAATAATGAATAGAATTAAAACAGAAGTTCAAAAATTTGCTACCGGCGTTACACAATCCGATGATATTACAATGTTAGTGCTTAAAGCAGTTTAACTGATTATGAATAGTATTAAAAACATATTTCTCAAGTACAGGACAAAGATAATCGCGGTCGTATCCCTTTTACTAATTGCATCGGCTTTAGTTCAGCTTTACTTTGTCCTGGTAGTGAGGGTAACAAGCAATGATGAATGTTTATGGATCCCTAAAAAGGTGAGTTCTGATAGTGTTGCAATCTACTTTGATGTGGTTAAAGTTGATGGAGTAACATGGAATGCAGGAATTAGAAATGGCGATCAGCTTCTGGAAATAGATGGTAAAGTTCTTTATGGGACTTTTCAGGCACAACAGATATTAAACGGATTTTCCAGCGGTGATTATGCGGATTACAAAGTTGTGCGAGCGGGTAATATTTTAAACACTAAAGTTTATGTAAAGAAGCTTGTTCAATTTGGCAATCTTGCTAGTTCATTAAGTTCTCTCTTCTGGATCCTGATAGGTTTTATTGTTCTCACTGCAAAACCGGATGGAAGGATTCATAAACTTTTCTACTTTATCGGTGTACTTACGGTTCTAGCCTCAATGCACACACTTTTAGATTATTTTAAGTTCTTCAACGATTTTGGATTCCTGTCTGTATTGATCGGCTGTTTAACGCTAATTGGACTTAGCTATCTTCCCTTTATTCTAAATTATTTCTTCTGGAACTTTCCAACTCAACTTAAATTTGCCGAGAAGAAATGGGTAAAAAAAATAATAATCATATTACCTGCTTTCATATCAGTTTTGGCTATTCTATCTGCCGCATTAGCTTTAAATGGTATAATCGGGCAAATGATTTTGATTCAAGGAATTGAGTCACTTGGTTATTTTGCAATATTTGCAAATATTACTGTGCATGGATCGCACTTATAATTCAGTATAGAAGAGTTAAATCTAAAGAAAAAAAGAAACCAGTTTTGTTAATGTTGATTGCAGTAGCTTTTGGGCTTGCAATCGGATTATATTCTGCTCAAATAGCACCTGCAATTGCAGATACAATGTTCAATTCACCTGAATATTACACTCCAATAATATTGATAGCAATTGTACCTCTTATATTTGCTTATTCTATTTTTAAATATCAATTGATGGATGTTAGTGTAGTTGTTAAGAACACCATTATTTACGGCACAGCGACGGTAACGGTTGCTGCCATATACTTTTTAGTAATTTATGTTGCCGGGCAAAGCATCAGTTCATTTCTTGGAGTTGAAAATCAGGGGATTGTTGCAGGAGTATTTTTTGTCATTTTCGCACTTGTATTTCAATCCACAAAAAATAAATTCCAGGATTTTCTTACGAAAAGATTTTATCCTGAACAATTCGCTCAACAAAAAGTTCTTATCAATCTTAGTAATGAACTCGCTACGGTAGTTGGTTTAGACAACATTCTGGAATTAATGAAGAAGACTTTTGTTGATGCACTTAAAATTGACAAATTCGGTATTTTAACAAGTGATAGTAAACATGAATTTAAATTGGTTGAAGCTGTGGGAATGAGCAATAAAGAATGTGTGATTAGCGACTCGAAGATACAACAGTTTTTAAAAGAAAAATCACTCATTACAAAATTCCCGTCAATTGAACAAACTGATTTTAAATCTGTACTGCCGGATGAAAAAGCTGAAAGATTGATTGAGGAGGGAATTCACACCATCATTCCTATGATAGTAAAATCGAAGCCGGTTGGATTGCTTCTGTTTGGCTTGAAGCATTCCGGTTCCCGGTTTGCAGGAAAGGATCTTGAACTCTTATGGGCTGCAGCTAACCAGGCAGCTGTATCTATTGAAAATTCCCGGCTGTATGAAACTGAAATTGAAAAGAAGAAGATTGAAAGAGATCTTGATCTTGCTAGAAAAATACAACAGGGATTACTTCCGGCTTGCATTCCTGAAATAGGAAACCTGGATATCTGTGGCGAGATGATTCCGGCAATGCAGGTTGGCGGCGATTATTTTGATCTACTTCCTGTAAATGGATCCGCTACAAAACTCTTTGTGGTAGTTGGTGATGTTTCCGGTAAGGGACTTTCTGCATCACTTTATATGACCAAGCTGCAAACAATGATAAAGCTTTACTGCACAGGCGGTAAAACACCTAAAGAAATACTCGTTGATGTAAACAAACGTATGTATGATGAGATTGAACGTAATTGGTTTATTACTATGACTCTTGCGTTATTCGATCTTGATGAAGGAATAGTTAAATTCTGTCGTGCAGGACATATGCCGATACTAACTGCCAGCAACGGAACAGTGGAATCTTACCGTACACAGGGGATTGGAGTAGGTTTGGAAAAGGGTGATATCTTTGAGCGCTCGCTTGTTGAAGAAAAACTGAAACTAAATCCGGGGCAGATATATGCTTTCTTTACAGACGGCGTAACCGAAGCAATGAATGAATCAAATGAACTTTTTGGTGAAGATAAACTAACTACAATTCTTAAGAATAAATCTACACACCGCTCCACAGAAATAATGGAAGAAATATTGCATTCCTTAAGCACTTTCCGGGGTAAAGCCGAAGTTAATGATGATATCACTATGGTAATTGTGAAAGTGCAGTGATTATCAGATAGGAATAATCTTTTTATTACTTGCTATCAAAAATAATTGCTCACTTAGTTCTGCTTTGAGGCAGAACGTAAGCAAATATTTTTTTAAGATTAAGTCATTCATAACTGATTCGTCTCTCCATCCACGCTACTTTCGTCTTCCTCAACTCACAATTATTCGCATCTGATAAACCCTCCGGATTTATTAAAAATCGGTATTGCTCTTGCTTGCTTAATCATTTATTTGCTAACTTGTATTTAAGAATTTTCATAAGGGTTCAAATAATGAAATTAATAATCCTTGTTATTCTTCTCCACTTTTTCTCACATACGTTCACTTATTCACAAAAGGACACTTCCCTTAGTCCTATGCAATCTGCAATACTCGAATTTTTGGATGCTTCCGGTAGTTCAGAAAAAATATCAGCATTCATTACACTTGGTGTTGATTCAGCTATGATTATTTTTGGCAAAGAGTATCCTGAATTTAATTTACAAATGAAAAGAATTATAAAGGATGAAACGGTTAAATTCATTGAAGATGCAGTTTCACCCAAAGGCGATTTCTTTAATTTAATATCTGATGTTTATGAAAAATACTTCACAGCAGATGAAATTAAAATCCTAGCTGCAACTATTAAATCTGGCGGTGGAATAAACGATTCAAATAGGGTTGTTTTAACTAAAGTTTTTACTTATAAAGATAGTCTTAGCAATGACTATACAAAAGCAACCAAAATTTTTATGAAAAATCTTAAACACAAATTCATAAAAAGAGTAATGCAGCGTTTTGAAGATGAAGGTCTGCGGCTCCCTGAAGATGATTACTTGGATTTTGATTAGTAATAAACCCACGTTTCATTTTTTTTACTCAGTTAAACCATTCATTGTCAGCCAGTATTACATAAGAAACATTATCAACTCGGTTAAACCATTTCTTATTACTTGAAAATAGATTTTCCAAAGGTGAATAATATCCACCCCAAGTTTATACTAGTTTATTTTTTATCCTTTGATTTCTTCTTGGTCTTATCGCCCTTATTTTTCTTTTCCTTGTCTTTTCCAACTTTTTTCACAGTGTTGGCCTTAAGCTCGTGAAATTCTTCGGAACCAGGCTTGATGCCTAACTCTTGAGCTACCGCCCCCCATCCCTTTTTTCCCTTATACAAACCAACCACTTCAGATACTGGCCTTCCCGATGCTGATGATAGCACCCCCGCATAATATACTTCTGCAGGTTCCATATTTTCTTCATTAATATCTCTGTCAATTTCCTCATCTGTAATTTCGGAATTTTCTGACAACTTATCCTTAAATGCTTCGTAATCTGATGATGCGCTTTCATTTATTTCAGTTAAATGACTGTCCATATCTGCATCACCTGTATTATAGGATGTTGTTAATTCCTGCCCAAAAACAATTTGGGCTAAGGCTATAACAAATATTATCATTATAGTTTTCATAGTGCTACCTCGATTTATATAATAATTAGTTGTTCAATCATTATTATTAAAACCAAAATCTTATACCCAAACCACCGCCAATATCAAAGTCAGTTGATGGAGACAAATCCAATATAGGTACGACCTCTACAAATATATCAATAGGTGTTCCTGAAAACATATAGTCAAGCCCTACAGGAATTCTTGCACCAAAGTAAGTATCATTACTTCCAAATATAATTCTGCCACCGATACCAAAATAAAGAGGTAACTTTCCACTTGAGACACTAATTAAATTGAATTTGTGCCAAACATAATCCGCCTGTAACAACATAGAACCACTTCCCTTAAACGACCAGGCAGCAGCCATATTCAAAGCAATTTCTCCTCCTAGCCAAAGTTTACCACTAATACCGGTTGGTTCACCTACAATTATCCCTAATCCAAAACCCTTATCTTGTGAAAATAAACTTGATGATGAAATAATAACTAATGTGCTGAAAAGCAAAAAACATTTTTTCAATTTAGTCTCCCTTTAATAAATATTAAGTATTGTAATATGAAAGTTATATATTTTTTCACAAAGGAATTGCTGCCTACATTTTCATATCTGAGCCTCCGCTTATAAGATAAGCAGGGGTTTTTATTTGATATTATCTGAAAAATATGACGGATAATTCTCGCAATGAGTCAATATTGACAAAATTAATTAATTCAGAAAGGAAAGAGAAAACCTTTTATTACTGATAATTTGGTACTGATGTCAACATTGATTCTAAAATTTAAAAGTAGAGTATTAATAAATTGAATGGTATATTATTTGCCTATCAAGTAGATTATTACACCCTGCAATTTTAATTTTTCATTAATTCGTTTAATTAAATATTAACTCTAAGGAACTAGAAAATGAGAATACTATCTTATTCAATTTTATTTATGTTATTAATATCCTTATGGCAATGTTCTGAAAACAACACAACTGAACCCACACCTAATGGGGGTGTAGGTTCAATAAGGCTGACTTTAATTGATTCACCATCAACATTAGACTCAGTTGTTATTTGCATATCGCGGGTAGAAGTACACGATGCTGGTACTGATACTACTGCAGGAAGCTGGGATGTAATTAATGATTCTTTAAGGTATTTTGATCTTTTGCTGTTACAGAATGGTGCAAGCGCAGTGCTTGGGGATACCTCTTTATCCGCAGGTAAATATACTCAAATTCGTTTAATCGTTGAAGATTGTAATTATGTTGTGGATAACGGTGTAAAATATCCTTTAACTATTCCGAGTGGAGCCCAAACAGGAATAAAATTGAATCATTCATTTGAAATTGAGGATGGAAAACTATATGAGCTGTACTTAGATTTCAATGTTGATAAATCAATTATCATTACTGGAAACGGACAATATAAACTTAAACCAACCATAAGAGTTGTTCCGGTTGTCATATCGGGGGCGATTGCTGGACAAGTGTTACCATTAGATGCTGATCCGACGATTTGGACTTTGGTAGGAATAGATACTGCATCAACATTTACAGATCTTACCGGTTTATTTAAGCTAATGGCTTTACCGGAAGGAAATTACAATGTTCATATAACTCCTGCAGACACTTTAATTTACAGGGATACAACAATAACCGGCGTTAATGTTTTAGCCAACCAAATAACTGATATTGGAATAGTTACCCTTGAGGAAAGGTAACAATATTTAAAAGAATCGTTTTAGCAACTAGACCCACTTACTCATTTCAACCCCCCACTTAAATCTTTAGGCGGGGGTTTTTTATTGAGTGGGTTATACGCTCGTGTTCATCAGTGATTTAAACTTCCTCCTTTGGAAGTTTCCACCCATACCAAGCAATTAGGATTGAGACAACAAATAAAAAAATCAAAATTAATAAGTTTGCAACAGTAAACCATCCTGTAATCAGATGACTAATGAAATAATAAATAGTAAATAAGGCAAAGAGTATCCCTAGAATTAAGTTTATCCAGCTATTTAAGGAATGTTTTAATATCTGTGTCAGGAAAGCCATACTTAAGGGAACAACCCACCAGAGTGCAAAAAATATTATATTTCCCGCACTTAATTTTTCACTAAGCATTTTCCCAGTCGTCATTATTTGCTCTAAGATGCCCGGCTCTATAAACCAAATTATCATTGCAGCAGATGTAGATACGGCAAATGATATCCACAATAATGAAATCTTGATCTTACATTTTAATGCTTCCATAATCTGTTTGTTTATTTGAAGTGTTTACTATGTGATTTTTATCTTCTCTCTTTTTACTATTAGAATCGTTACTAATATTCCAACTATTACAAGTCCAATGTCTTCATATATACCATTATATGCTGCTAGAAATCCTCCTAAGGAGATCATTAATGGTATTATAAAATATTTGATCGGAATGCTTTTATTAATTATTAAGAATATCCCAAGTGTAAATATTGTTGTTGGGCACGGAACCAAACCAACAGCGAAAAATTTTGGGTAGTTGTGATCTAAATAATAACCAAGAACTTGATATCCAATAACCGCATAGAGAACAAACAATAACCCAATAAGTCTATACAATTTGTCTGGCGAACTTATTGTTATATCAGATTTGATTACACTATAAAGAATTAGTAATCCTTGGACAGTGCAGCAGAATCCAAAGATATAGCCGAATATATGAGAAGGTGCCCAGTAGATAAAACAAAAGACAATTCCAGTAAAAAGCCAGAAAAATGATAAAACTACTAATACAATTTTTACAGAATATTTTGTTGGTTTTAATGAAATAAATAAAACTAAAAGTATAAGAACATAAGCTATAATTTGAAGCGGCCAGATGTCAAGATTATAGCTTTCTAATACTAGCAAGAATTCTTTAAGTGAAAATGATAACATAATAATACCTCCTAAATATCAGTTCCTTTCTACCCATTCAATAATATCTTCAGCTAATTTATCCCTAGCGTTTGAAAAGGAATGAGTTGTATGGTAAACAATAAACTCAACATTCTCTATTTTTTCCTTTTTTAGAGAACGGTAAAGTGGTAATAATATATGGTCAATAGAAACATTTACATCTTCCCATCCACCAATAAGCAAAATGTTTTTATCAACCAGCAGCGGTGCACTTTTTCTTAAATCATATGTTGGATTTAATTCAATAATTTTCATTTCAGAAATTTCTTTTGCTGTTCCACCAATTGCAAATCTTACAGGGCCATTTGGATAGGTTAGTTCCTCAAACATTTCGTCTATCATTTGTTTCATCTCCGGATTACGAGCATACTCTCTAAAGAACTCCCCATGATCATTTCCAGCAATAGAGAATACATTAGTGATTTCCGGATGGTTTGCAGCAAAGGTAAGAGCCATACCGCCACCGTAACTAAATCCACCTATATAGATACGAGTTGTATCTATTTTGTACTTATGAATACTTTCTGTTTTGTGAATGAATTGGAACACCTCCCAAATATCTTTCTGAGTGTTTTCAATATTAAATTCACCTTGGCTTTTATAGATACCACTATAGTTGAAAGTTAATGCGTTTATTCCAGCTTGAGCAAGTTTACTACCAATACCCAAAACATCTACTTCGCCACCAGGAAATCCTGGCAACAAAATCACAGTGGGAAAAGTTCCCGTTTCTTCAACAACGTGGAATTTACCTCTAAGAAGTACGCCCTCGCGATCAACTGTAATATCAATAGGTGAGGATTCCTGACTGCGAGAATTGCTGACTAGAGTGAATAAGACGAGAAACACTGTGAACAATCCTGAGAATCGTTTCATTTGGGCCTCTCTTATTATTTGTTATAGAAAGTTAAATTTATTAGCACAAACAATCAAAGATTAATCGTTAAATAGCAACTAATAAGTTATCTTAAGCAACTCACCAATCCCCCACCAAACAATTGGAGTATTTACAACAATACAAATTGATTAACAAAAAACACCAAGTCTCTTAGATTTAATTCTAATTGCTGATCAACTCTTTCCCTGCCCCTGCTTAACAACTAGGCGGGGGTTTTGGTTGCAGACATTCCATTCTATTAACTTTATATGCAAGCACATATTATTGCACAATTAGCAATAATTTGATATTATCAAACTCATCTTTTTCAGTTGCGGGTAATCTTCTTAATGTAAACTAAATACTATAAATAAGATTTGCAGAAACATTATTATTTAAAATATCCACTATTTTTTCTCCTGGTTACCTTTACCATATTTAACCAAAGATTATACTCACAATCTGATTCAATAATGATTGAGAATATTTCCTTTGAAGAAGGACTTTCTACCAGGCATGTTCACTGTATAATTGAAGACCAATATGGATTTTTATGGATTGGAACAGATGATGGATTAAACCGTTACGATGGCTACGAATTTATAGTCTATAAAAATAATATCTGGGATACTACCAGCCTCAGTAGTCCGGAAATTAGCTTCTTAACAGAAGATAAAGAGGGAAATATTTGGGTTGGGACTCCTAACGGATTAAATCTTTATCAACGTCACTCTGACTCGTTTGTTCGCTTTACTCACGATCCTGAAAATGAATTTAGCATTAGTGATAATGACGATATAGAGACATTGCTTATTGATAGGAACAACAACAATTATCTTTGGATTGGAACTGATGGAGGTGGATTAAATTTACTTGATATCAAATTGCAGAAGTTCTATAATCTTAAATATGATTCAATGAATACAAATTCTATAAGCGGAGATAATGTACAGGCCCTTTTTCAAGATAGCTTTAATGATCTTTGGATAGGAACGGACCATGCAGGATTAAATCGAATAAACCTTAATTCTATACCTAAAACAGCAGATGGAAAGTATGATGTATCCAGGTTTAATTCAATTGTATTTGAACGCTATCTGAATGATGGAAAAGACCATAACTCCCTGCATTCCTCATCAATAGCAAGTATATATGAAGATAGAAAAAAGAACGTATGGATATTGTCCCGGGCTGGGATTTTAATATATAACAGGAAAGAAAACAAATTGATGCCAAGTTCATATTTTGAAACTTTCGCTACTGAGTTTAAAAACGAACATATTCACGAAATGTTAGAAGATCAAAACGGGGTATTATGGTTTGGTGCTCACAGTATAGTATTTCAATTGAACCCAACCTCAAATAAAATAAAAAAGTATGTATTAAATAAGGAAGGTATTAGAGCTGATGGAAACCAGGGATTGTGTGAAGATAATGCCGGGAATATTTGGGCTGCAACATGGGACGGCATAGAAAAAATTTACAAGGACGATTCTCTATTTGAGCATTTCTATCATAATGACGAAGATCCTAATCTGCCAGCGGCTTTGTATACGTATTCTATTTTGACTGATCGAACAGGAAAAGTTTGGATTGGTACAGTTGCAGGTTTAAGGGTGATGGAAGTTGATGAAAATGGAATCGTGAGTTTTAAAAACTATTTTGAGCATCTTAAGATCAAACAAGGAAATGTGTGGTCCTTGGTTGAGGATTATAATGGATCAATCTGGGCTGTTGTAGATTATTCCCTTGTGAGAATCAATCCGAGAACTGATGCGATTGTAGAATATAAGAATGGTCCTGAAAATCTTAATTCGCTAAACTTTCAAAATAAAAGTAACAAGTCTGGCGCAGTTAACTTACTTTTAGATGATGAAGATAATTTATGGTTTTCAGCCTGGGGTGGTGGAATTTCAAAAGTAAGTTTGGAAGATCTCTACTCAACGGAAAATCTTCGCGATGTAGAGTTCACGAATTATTTTGATGATGCAGATGATCCGGGTAACTCAGTTTTAAATTTTATTGAGGATAGATCAGGTGAATTATGGATATGCACACGATCCGGTGGAGTAATTAGGTTCAATCCGCGAACAGAAAAATTTAAAAGCTACACACAGGCTATAAACAATCCTAATAGTCTCAGTATTAACTTTACAAATTCGGTTCATGAAGATAAAAATGGAAATATTTGGGTTGGGACCTATGGAGGTGGTTTAAACAAACTTGATAGAAATTCAGAATTATTCACTCATTTTGGTATAAAAGATGGCTTCCCCAACGATATTATTCAGAGAATACGTGAAGATGAGAATGGAAATTTGTGGATATCTACAAATTCTGGAATCACGAAATTTAATTATGAAAATTATAAAATCAGGAACTTCAGTTTGATGGAAAATGTAATCTCCTTTCACGATACAATAACAGGTAAAATGTATTTTGGAAATAATGATGGATTTGTTGTTTTTCATCCTGATAGTGTAAAAGAAAGTAATTTTGTACCACCAATTGTATTAACAAAATTTACCAGATATTCTGATGAAAATGATGGAGAACAAATAATTGATCGTACGATATCAGCAAAAGATATTATTGAGCTTAGTTATAAGGATGATATTATTTCGTTTGAGTTTGCTGCCCTTAGTTTTGATCAAAACATAAAGTGCGAGTACGCTTACAAACTGGAAGGATTCAACAAGAACTGGATTAACCTCGGAGCAAAACGGGAAGTTACTTTCACAAACCTCGATCCCGGTGATTATACTTTTAAAGTGAAAGCCTGTAATCAAGACGGTATATGGTGCGATAATTTTGCTTCGGTCCAAATTTATATTTCACCTCCATGGTGGTCTACCTGGTGGGCATACGGAATTTACGGATTGCTTTTTATTGGTGCTCTTTATGGAATTAGGAAGCTTGAAATAAATCGTAGAAAGGAAAATGAGGAAAGAAGGATACTTGAAGCAGAAAATAAACGAAAAACAGAAGAACTAGAACAAGCTCGAAGACTTCAGCTTTCAATGCTCCCCAAAAATATTCCTTGTTTGCCCAACATAGATATTGCCGTTTATATGAAAACTGCTACAGAAGTTGGTGGCGATTATTACGATTTTTACAAATCAGATGATAAAACATTAACGGCAGTTATTGGTGATGCAACTGGGCATGGTTTAGATGCTGGCATGATGGTAACTGCAGCGAAGGGACTTTTCCAAAACCTTGCATCTGCACCTGATTTATCCGGGCTTATTAAACAATTCAACAACACTCTTATTTCAATGCAGTTGCAGCCAATGTATATGTCACTTAGCTTTCTTAGATTTATTAACAACCAACTTCACTTATCAGGTGCCGGGATGCCCCCAATTTTGCATTATCAAAGCAAGGGAAATCAAGTGGTAGAATATGAATCTAATGGGCCTCCCCTAGGTGCATTTCCAGACTTAATTTATGAGCAACATATTATCAATCTTTCATCTGGTGATATTATAGTGTCAATGAGCGATGGGTTCGCGGAAAGAATGAATGCAAGGAAAGAATTGTTTGGTTGGGACAAAGGAAGAGAATTATTGGCTGGAATGTCTAGCTTAAACCCGGATCAAGTTGTTAAAGAATTTACGAAAGTTAACAATGAATGGGGAGGAGATCAACCTCAGGATGATGATGTCACTTTCGTTGTAATAAAAGTTAAATAATAAATAAATTGTTAAGTAAAATGATTGGAGTTAGCAATGGAAGTTAAAATAAGTGAAACTGAAAAAGGGGTTGTAATTAAGCTCAAAGGTGAAATGATGCTTGGTTATTCAGCAAATGATTTTCACAAAGCAATTGAAAATGCAATAGAAAACAAAAAAAAGAAAATTGTTATCGATTTGAGTGATGTCCAGTTTATAACAAGTTGGGGCATTGGAATATTAATATATGGACATACAACTACCACCAATTTAGGTGGACAGTTTAAATTTGCCGCAGTTTCAGAAAAAATCAATGAAATATTTAGGAAAATTAAATTGGAAAATGTCTTTGAACAATATTCATCTGTAGAGGAAGCTTTAAAGAGTTGAAAAAAATATTATTTGCAATGCAGTGTGTCATAATTATGGCTCTGGGATGTCAATCAACTGATGAATCAATTGATTCGTCCAATGTGAATAAAGAGCTGCGCGAAGTTATCAAGAAAATCTGGGCTGACGCGGTTGCAGGTGATTTGGATGCACTACGTGCAACTCATTATGATAACCCCAAGTTTTCAAAGTTTGGTCCTAGAATCGCAGAACGACAGGATGTTAATAGCACAAATAAATCTGAGACAGAACATTTCTTGTCAATGAGTGATGCACGTTTCGAGCTTGAAGATATAAATGTTGACCTCTTTAGAGATATAGCGATAACCACTTTTTACAATAACTACTCATTCATAAAGGACAATAACAGAGTTCAAGGAAAGGGGCGAGTTACTTTAGTATTTATAAATACCGAAGAAGGGTGGAAGATTGTACACGAACACTCCTCACCCTTTAGTCAATAATTACTGTTTACATTCCCAACCCCTGCTTAATAACTAGGCGGCGGTTTTTATTATAGCTTAATTTTCATTCTCTACGTCAAGAACTACGTCAGTGATTTTTAACTGCTTGAAAAACAATAACTTACAGAGTCGTGAATCTGTATCTTAATCAGCAGACTTCCCATTAATTTTATACGAGCTACCCACATCTGATTCCGTTTCTGATTCATATATCTTGATTTATTGTCAATTGAATATTAGATCTTTTGTTGGATCCAATCAAGGAAAAGTCACAAAGGAAATTGTAGCAATGTGCATGCCGAAAAAAGATTTAAATGCATTATTAATTGGGAGGTTTTGTTGTTTGATGTTGAGTGTAGCAAAAACATACAAAAGGTGTATGGAGGTCATACGGAGTCGTAGCGAAAGTTTCGGGTTGGCGTTTGATTATAACAGTGTGCGTTAGGGTAAAACTGTCGTATGGCTTGAATATGGAGACGTGACATGTGAATTGGTTTATATGTTAGTGGTTTTGATGTGTAAGATATTATTAATTGCCAATTATTAACGAATTATTGTCTTCAACTCCAATAAGTTTTAATTTTAGTTTACCAATTTCTAAGGAGTAGATATGTGCAGAAGGTTCTTCATTTTAGTGGTCACTATTCTTTTCTTTTTTACTGGAAATATCCTTGCCCAGGACCAAAGCGTATTGAATGAAATGCTTAAGAAAGTAAAGAAGTTATTCCTAGATTACGAAAATTGTCAGGATCCTTTAAAACAGGATCAACTTATGAAAGAAATTATTGAGCTCGAAGAAGAGATGGATAAAACCGCCGAAGAGATTGCGCGCCAAAATGAAAATAAGGAGTCCATCCAAAGTTATGATCCTGCTACTGAACGCCTAATAGAACAACAGCAAGAATTAATTAATTCACTTTCGCCAATTCTACAAAAGATTCAGAAATTATCAAATGAAATTTCTAGCCTCGACGATGATCTTATCACAAACTCAGAAAGAATAAATACTGCCTCAAAAGAAATATTGAGGTTGATGGGAGATCTGTACTTGAAAGGGGGAACTAGTGCTAAGGATCCAAAGCACTTAATCGTTTCATTAAAATTTTGCAAAAAGATTACAATCAACTATGAATTAAAAGGACGGGGTCATCTACCAGACGTATTTGAACTAAATTATGATATAGATATGCAATTGAAAGCTTATTGGACTTCAGACTATTTAGTTGATGTAATACAAAGAAAAGGATACTTACATAGTCATACAATTAAATCGGTGAATAATGAAATATATCCAGATAAAATAGAAAATATTAAATTCTCAGGATGGGGTGATATTATTACAGGGGGACCTCTCACTAAGTACTCCTATGATCCGGGAACCGGAAGTGTAATAATTGGACCATCAGAAAATAAAACAGTTAAGTTTTCCGATCCTAATAAGTGGCCAGATGAAATTGTCTCAAAATATATGGTTGGATATACTCCACCATTTATAGTGTTTTCTTCCTCACAAAATCAAGTAGAAGGAGTGGGCTGGCCAATACCCTGCGCCACCAATTTAAATAACTTAACTTATATTACACCTTATGAGCTAAATAAAGGAATACGGGAAGGGACATTTAGTAAAGTAATTACTAAAGATACTTTCTTTCCTAATTGCGATGAAAGTACAATCACATTAAGTATTGATTTTCCAAATCTTCTCTGCGATCAACACGCAGACAAAGGTGCTCTTGCTACTGCTGATGCCTGTATAGATCACGGTGGATATGTTCTTGCAACTGAGGATCACGTTTTTGCACACGGGAAACCTGTTGCCAGGGTTGGCGATCACGTTTTATGTTTAAGACACGGCATCACAGAAATAGTTGGAGATAAAGATGTTAAAGTATATAGTGATGAGCAAAGAATAGCCAGGGTGGGTGATAAAACAAAGTGCGGGGCAATTATTATGGGGGGTAGTTTTAATGTTTATGCCGGAGAAAGATAATTTAAAATTATATTGGAGATAAAAATGAGTTTGAAAGACAAAAAACATTTGTTAGCTATTAGTTTGCCTATAATAATTATAGGTATCTGTATTTTCTGGATCGTGAGGCTCGAGTTAAATGCCACAGCCTTGGCGTCTCGAGTTGATGAACTTCACAACTCCTTAAAGCAAAATAAAGACAACTTAGCAAACTTAGAGTCATTTATCGAGAAGTTAACAAAGGCGGAATTACGCTTAGATAAAAATGGTGGAACGATATATAAGGGAGATTCTGAGATATATATGGGAGTGAAGATATTCTATACAAATGGTTAATGGTGATAGTTCGATTAGGAAATAGGTGGATATATGTTAATGATGACATCAGGAACAGGAGACAAAAGAATGGTGATGTTGAATTAATAGTACGGGTGGCAAGACCAGGTAGTCAAGTTTCGTTTCATCTCACTAAAAAAGAAGTAAAATTATTGACGAGTGAAGATACTGAGATTATGATGGGGGTTTCACCACAAAAAGCGAGAATTCATATTACTAAGGAAGAAGCTAAGCTTGAGTTGGGTAAGGATGAGGATTTTCATATTAATCTCTCACACGATAAGAATAGAATTGAATTAGTAAGAGACAAATCGAAAATTGTACTGGGGGACGGGAGTGCAACAAATACAGGTGGGGTAACAACACCTGTAACCGGTGTATTTCTTCAAGAAATTAATACTGGCAGTATCGGAATTGGAAAAGATAAAGGAATCGCAATCAAAAATATTGATGATAATGGAATAGAGATTTCTACTAGAAAGGATTTTCAAATTAAATTACGTCCTAAGGAGGATCAGATTAGTTTGACGAAAGATAAGTCTAAAATTAAAATTGGAAAAACAAGATATGGTAATGGCTTAATTTTAGAAAGAATGGATTCACAAGTTCAGATTGGAGAGACAAAATTTGGGGAGGGGATATCTTTTGGAGAAACTAATACGTCAACTCTATCAATTATAAAGGGAAAAGGAATAGCAATTAGGACAGAAGGCGCAGGTAATGAAATGCATATATCGGGTGAAGATAAATTAGTAATTACTTTTGAAGGTGACATAGATATAAACGCATATGGAAATCTTAACTTAAATTCACTTAATGGAAATGTTAATCTTGTTGGCAAACGAATAAACTTTAATGAATAATTTTTAATCAACTATTTCCCCCAACCCCTGCTTAATAACTAGGTGGGGATTTTTATTATAGCTTAATTTTCATTCTCTACGTCAAGAACTACGTCAGTGATTTCTAACTGCTTGAAAAACAATAACTTACAGAGTCGTGAATTTGACTCTTAATCAGCAGGTCAAGAAACCATTCAATATGTAATAATTTCATTAGATATTAGAAGAAAGCATTCTTATTTTCTTTTTATATCACTTCCCATTTATAATAGCATCCAGTTTTTGTTACTCTATTGTTACCCGAAAAAATTAAATCATTATTCTATAATAACTTAAGTGAGCAAAATAGATGATATCACGATGGTAATTGTGAAAGTGAAATAGTTCTATATTTCTTCCATTATCATTTTAATCAATAAATACACTCCCCAATTAACTTTTGATTTTTCTTTATCTTTAGTATTAAAATATAAATCTAAAAATTATCCAGAGGATTTAAATTGAAAATAAATATTTTAGCGAAAGTTTTAATTCCCTTAATTGCAATTGCGTTCTTTGCAAGCTGCGGTTCCGATTATGAGACTGAAATTATAGGTAATTGGAAAGATAAGAACAGTAATGTTGTTGAGTTTTCTACAGATGGTGTTGTTACAGGATTGGCAAGAAATGTAAATAAAGAACTGGTTGAAGGAACGTACAATGTAAATAACGATTCTTTGTTTATCGAATTTCTCGTTGCACCTGAACCACGCAACATAAAGGGATCGTTAGAGTTTAAAATTCAAAAATTAGATAATGATTCGTTAATTCTTTATACATCACTTGGAAATTTGAATTATGGCAGGGTAACAAAGTAGAACTGGTAATGAAGATCAGATTTGCCTACAAATCCAGTAGAGAGGAATATCATATTATCAATTTAAAAGTAAAAAAGCCGATAGTAGAAGCTATCGACTTCTTATATAATTGAAGGAAATAAAAAACTTAAAACTCTAATTTTTTCTTATACTTTGTTGCATATTCATAAACAAGGGTACTTGCAACAAATATTGAAGAATATGTACCGATAATTGTACCGAAAATAAGTGTAAATGCGAACGCTTTAAGTACCTCGCCACCAAAAATCAGTAGCACCAGCACTGCTAATAAAGTTGTACCACTTGTTAAAATTGTTCTGCTCATCGTCTGGCTGATGCTTGTATTAATAATATCCTCTATAGGTCTGGTTTTGTGAATCTTAATATTTTCCCTGATCCTGTCAAAGTTCACAACTGTATCGTTTATTGAATAACCGATAAGTGTTAAAAACGCTGCAACAATAGTCAAATCAATTTCTAAATTCAATCCTGGAATTAAACCGTACAATGCGGCAAATAAGCCTAGGGTAATAAGTACATCGTGGAAGAGAGCTGCAACAGCTCCAAAAGCAAAAATAAATTTAAATCTGAATCCTAGGTAGAATAGGATTGCTATAAGAGCAAATATTATTGCAAGCAAAGCATCTCGTTTTAATTCTTCACCAATCTTAGGACCAACCCTATCTTCTTTAAGAACGATAAACGGGTTATCGGATTCTTTATCTCTCAGGTTCTCCTCAATCCAGTCCGCAATTCCTACCCGAACGATCATCTGGGTATTATCCGGTTCTTCGGATACTCTGCCCGATTGAAAACCTGCTGCGAATAGTGCATCAACCACATGGTTGGTTGTATCAGCATTTTCGAATGAATAAGTAAGCGAGCTGGCTGTGGAATCAACTACCTGCCGCGGAACATCCTGGTAAACTTTATCAATTGCCAGTTCAATTCTATTAACAACTACTGGGAAAATATTTGCAGGAATAACCTGTTCTTCAGTTCTGATCATCAAACCGGTTTCTCCGCCAAAAGTAACCACTTCAATATTCCCCAATCCTATATCAGCCACATCTTCTCTTACCTTCGTAATATCCACCGGGTTTTCAAATTGAAGTACAATCTCGCTGCCGCCTTTAAAATCTACACCAAAATGAAATCCTCCTCCAATAACACCAAGAATTCCAAGTGCAAATAGCGCAGCAGAAATTGCATAAGCTATTTTTCGTTTTCCTAAGAAATCAAAATTTAAATTTTCGAATATTCGCATTTTATAAGTGAACTCCTTGAAGCGTTTAAATTATCCTACAGTTACTTTTATACCCTTTGCTACCATCATATCGAAGATTAATCTTGCAACAACCAACGCACTGAATAAACTAGCTGCAATACCTATCATTAATGTTAAAGCAAAACCCTGAATTGGACCTGTACCAAACTGGAAAAGTATAATACCTGTAAAGAATGTTGTAATGTTTGAATCTATAATAGCTGAGTAAGCTCTTGAAAAACCGCTGTCGATGGATGCCTTAATAGTTTTACCAGTAGCCATTTCTTCCCTGATTCTCTCGAAGATAAGCACGTTAGCATCCACTGCCATACCAATTGTTAAAATTATACCTGCAATACCGGGTAGAGTAAGAGTAGCGTTAAATCCTGCAAGTACACCAAGTATAAAAAGTATTGTGAAAGAAAGTACAGCTGCGGCTATTGTACCTGTGCGGCGATAGTAGAACATCATAAATATACCAACAAGTATATAACCAATTATCACCGAAAGTAACCCGCTGTTAACAGAATCCTGCCCCAGTGATGGTCCGACAGTTCTTTCTTCAATAATATCTACAGGAGCGGGAAGGGCACCTGCCTTTAATACTATCTCAAGCAGTTTTGCTTCGTTAAGATCTGCCATACCTGTAATTTGTGAACGACCTCCGGGAATTTTATTTTGCACGTTGGGCGCTGAGAATATAGCTCCATCTAGCATAATCGCAATTCGTTTGCCTACATTTGCTCCCGTAATTCTTGCCCATTCAGTTGCACCTTCAGAATTCATAGTCATATTTACAATGGGTGCCGAAGTATTCGGATCGATAGTTGCGACCGCATCAGTTATAACTCCACCGGTTAACTCGGGAGCTTTGTTAACCATATACATTATATAAATTTCCTGCCCATCCTGCCCGGGCAATGATTTTGCATGAAATACGAACTCCACATTATTTGGTATCACATTCTGAACTTCAGGTCTGCTAAGCATAAACTCAAGCTTATTTCTTTCATCACCCCTTACATAAGCATCAGCACTTCTTCCCTGCGGATCTAAAAGCGCAACTGAAAAGAAAGGATGCTGTTGTTTGAATTCTTCCTCGGTAAGTTCTTCAGGCGGGATTGAATCTTCAGCCGCAACAATAGTTGTATCTCCTTCAACTATGCTCGCATCTGTAACCTCGGAAACAGTTTCGCTTGTATCGGGCTGTATAATATTTCCAGCAAGTACCTCATCTACTTTTTGCATAATTGCAAAAGCAAAATCGGCATCTCGTACAATCCTGAATTCCAGTAGTGCAGTACCCTGCAACAGCTGTTTAGCTTCTTCTTCTCTTGCAACACCGGGAAGTTCCACAATTATTCTGCGGCTCCCCTGCCTCTGGATTGAAGGTTCGGAAACGCCGTACTGATCAATCCTGTTCCTTATAATTTCCATTGCACGAGTAACTGCATCTTCTGCATCCTCTTTTAAACCGGCAAGAATTTCATCATCATCCTGCCTAATTGTGCCGAAGTAACGGCTTAGCCGTATTCCTTTTTCCTGGAATTTCAGCGCAATAATATCTACAACAGCTTCGTTGGAAAGTGCAGCTTCTTCCTCAGCTTCTGCAAGCAGCGATTTGAAAACTTCGTCCGGGTTTTTAGCAAGTTTCTCAATTAGTTTACCTGTATTAACTTCGAGAACAACTCTCATACCGCCCTGTAAATCAAGTCCAAGCTTAATTCGCTTTTCCCTTGTTTTACTTATATCCGGATTATCAGTTAACAAGCTGTCTTCAACAACCTGAAGCATTTTTTCAACCTGGGTATCTGTAAGCTCCGGCTGGCTGGAAGTGATTTCATCTTTCTTTATCTTTAGTGTCTCTTCTATCTCTTTTCCATACTGATAATCTACATAGGTAGGCCATAAAAGGTAGATTGCGAGCGCGATAGCTCCAACAATAATTATAAGTCTAAACCTGAATTCTTTCATACTTTAGTATAAATTTCTGTGTTAGTTTGAAATTAAAATGAATCACAAAATTAGGGGTAAAGGTTCACAAAGTCAATTGAATTGGCATATATAAAATCTGCTAAATCATTAAAATATAGTGCGTTTTAGGAGTGATGGAATTTCAGAAACATTTTTTCTGAACCAGCAAATAAGTGATACAACAGATAATCTACAGGTTTTAATTTAAATTGATTTTATAATTCTTTTAACCAGCCGACTGAATTTATCTTCAACTCGATTTGCTGTTTCTGTAACTTCCTCGTGGGTAAGTTTTTGTTTAGATATTCCAGCCGCATAATTCGTGATGCAGGAAATTGATGCTGCTTTCATTCCCATCGACGTAGCAAAAACAGCTTCAGGAACAGTGGACATTCCTACCGCATCACCGCCAAATTCGCACATCATTTCAATCTCGGCAGGTGTTTCATAACTTGGCCCTTTTGAATACCAGTAAACACCTTCTTTAAGATCTATCTTCTCTTCAACTGCTGATTTTCTAATAATCGTGTTCATCTCTGAAGGAGGAAAATTTAAGAACTCATTATGAATCTTTTCTGAAGGAACTCCAATCAGCCCGGTTAACTCTTTTTTTATTTCAATTCCGTTGAACGAAGCTGCCATCATAAGATCGCCCGGTTTAAATTGCCTGTTAATTCCACCGGCAGCATTTGTTAATAGTATTTTTCTGCATTTTAGTTTATAGGCGATGAAAGAGGGGAGAATGCATTCACTTAATTTGTAACCTTCGTAAAAATGTATTCTTCCCTGGAAGAGGAGAAGTTTTTTATTTTCAGATTCAGCAAAGTGAATTATCCCTGAATGTCCTTCAACAGTTGACTCAGGATAGCCGGGAAGATCTTTAGTAGGAAATGATTTTATAACATTTAAAGAATTTGTAAATCCGCCAAGCCCGCTTCCAAGAACTAATGCAAAATCTGGTTCAAAAGGTTTTTCACTATTTAAATGATCTATCAGGGTTTTATATTTGAATGAAAGATCAACTTGCATAATATTTTAGTAAAGTTATATCAAGTACCAAGTTTATTTTATAAACAATAATCCTGCTAATGTAGCCGTCATTAACGTTGCCATTACACCGCCAATAACAGCCTTTATTCCTAAACCAGCAATATCTGATTTTTTATTCGGGGCAAGAGGTCCAAGTCCCCCAATCTGTATTGCAATGGAGCTGAAGTTTGCAAAACCGCATAAAGCATAGGTTGCCATCAGGATAGTTTTTTCATTTAAGATTTTTCCGGCTTCAATCATCGTTCCCATTTCAGAGTAGGCAACAAATTCGTTAATAACTATTTTAGTACCAAGCAGGCTTCCGAATCTAAGTGCATCTTCCCAAGGTACGCCAATACTAAAAGCAATAAATTGAAATATCCAGCCTAACAGTAACTCAAAGCTTAACGGCTGACCATAGTTTGCTTTAAGTGATTCGTTCCAGTTTACCAGGTCTCCAAATCCACTCAATAAATAATTTACCAGGGCGATAAGAGCAATAAAAGCCAGCAGCATTGCACCAACATTCAAAGCCAGCTTAAGCCCTGCAGCTGCACCGTTAGCGGCAGCTTCAATAATGTTTGAGGCATCCTTTTCAACATCAACTTTTACTGTACCTTTTGTTTTAGGTTCTCCGGTTTCCGGAAAAAGAATTTTTGAAATAACAATTGCGGCAGGAGCCGCCATTATACTTGCACCCAGAAGCTGTGTGGCAAAAAACTGCTGGGCTTCGATAAGCGGCACTCCATGTTTAATTGAGTATGCACTTCCAAGTATCTGGATATATGCAGCCATCACTCCGCCTGCAATTGTTGCCATACCCCCTACCATAATGGTAAGGATTTCACTTTTAGTCATCTCCTTTAAATATGGTTTTATCATTAATGGAGCTTCGGTTTGCCCCACAAAAATATTTGCGGAACAGGAGAGAGATTCTGCGCCGCTCGTTCCTAAAAATCTTGCCATAACCCATGCCATACCCCTAACGATCATTTGCATGAAACCGAGGTAATAAAGAATTGACATCAAGCATGCGAAGAAAATAATTGTAGGAAGAACCTGGAAGGCAAAAAATGAACCCATAGATCCTTCACTTCCGGGAAGTTTTGCAAGATCACCAAAAACAAACTGTGCGCCTGCCATTGTAAAGTTTAAAACCACAACAAAAAATCCGCTTATCCATCCGAAGAAATCTTTTGGCCAGCCAAGAATGAAAAAGAAACTCCTAAGTTCTTCGCTGCGGAGAATAAATACTGCGAAAACAAATTGTAGACCAAGACCTGTTCCTACAAGTTTCCAGTCTATTTTCTTTTTATTGTTTGATAGGAGGAAGGCGATACCGACTAAAACAAGAATTCCTACAAAACCTCTTACGATCGAATTTAAATCCATTTTTAATCCTTAAGATTCTTCGGGGATGTAATGGCACTGCCTGCAGCGAGCTTCGTAAATATCTGCCGCACCAACAATCACTCTTTCTGATGAAGCTGTTTTTCTTTGGGTTTTATCTGCAGGGTTACCGCACTCCACACAAATTGCAAGCTGCTTGGTGATATATTCTGCAATAGCTAGAAGCTGCGGCATTGGCTCGAAAGGAACACCGCGAAAATCCTGATCTAACCCCGCAACAATAACTCTTTTACCTTTCAATGCGAGTTGGTTGCAAACGTTCGTAATATCTTCAGAAAAAAATTGAGCTTCATCAATTGCTACAACTTGTGCATCATCCGATTGATCCAAAACTTCTTTAATATCTTTTATTAAAATTGATGGGAGTGACTGCTCGTTGTGTGATACAATTGATTCATCAGAGTAACGAGTATCAATTAGCGGTTTAAATATTTTTACTTTTTGCTTTGCAATTTCTGCCCTTCTTAACCTGCGAATAAGTTCTTCTGTTTTACCGCTGAACATGCATCCGGTAATAACTTCTATCCAACCAGTATCTTTAGGCATTGCGTGTGGAAATTCAACCATAGAGAAAATTTAATATGTGTTTTAGAAAATATTTACTTTAAATCTTTATCACCAAAAGCGAGCGGCAGCAGCTCTGAAGTTTTACTCACCTTTAACTCATTTTCTTTATTGACCATTATAATATCAATATTTCCACAAAGGTCGCTTATAACTTGCCGGCAGGCACCGCAGGGAGAAATGAAGTCATCGGTATCGCCTGCAACTGCAATTGCTTTAAACATTCGCTCTCCTTCAGAGATTGCTTTAAAAATTGCAACCCGTTCAGCACAGATTGTTAAACTGTATGAGCTCGTTTCAATATTACCACCTGTGTAAACTTCCCCATCCTCGGTTAGTAAAGCTGCTCCAACATAAAAATTTGAATAAGTTGGTAACGCTTTCGATTTTGCTTCCACAGCTTTTTGGGCTAACTGGTTATTTGTCATCGCATTTAAAATTTGAACTGTGTTAAAATAAAATATACCAATTATTGGTCAAATCAAAAGATGTTGAATTATTATTCTTTTAATTCTTTTTCTTCAAAGTGATATAAAAAGTCGGAGTAAAAAAGTTATTTATTAATCCTGGCTTATCGTTTGCCATCAAGGTTATCAATCTTCCAATTTTAAATTTGTTTACAGCTGCAACTAGCTTTAAATGAAAGTTGCTCCAGACAATTCCTTTATGCCCATTAAAAAGTTCTTTAACTGATTGATAAGTAAATATTCTTACTTCAAACTTATCTTCAATTAAACTCAATAAGTTTTTAAGTGAAAATAATTCTGCAGTATCTTTCCTGGCTGCTTCAGTTTTGCGGAAGATAGATAAAAAGTATTTTCGAATACTCTCTCTCTTTAAAAGTGAAATGAAAGGAACACCCCAATGAGGATCAGCAATAACATTAAAGATCGATATTTTATTTGGTGTGCTTAAATAGATAATCCCATTTTTCTTCAGCAATGAATGAAGCGAATCAATTGTATCTTTTTTACTCTGAAGATGTTCGATTACATCCTGTAGAATGATTACATCAAATGAAGATAGGTTAAAAGGAAGATTTTCTGAATCACCAAGAATTTTTTGATATTGATTATTTTCTTGTTGCAGCAATCTATTCATGTTGATATCAAAACTTATAAGCTCATTATTTTCAGAAAGTATTTTAGCTGTTCCCCCTTCGCCCGAACCAAGATCGAGTATACGCAAGCCGGTTGGTATAATTTCATTTGATAAAACAGATTCAACAAACTTACCACGCTCTTCAGAAATTTCTCTTGCACGTTTCCATCGTTCATAATTAGGGTGAGCTTTATCAAGCCAGGCAGGAGGCGCAGTTTTAATCACTTCCATTCTAGCTTACCGAACTTTGCATTAAAGAAATGAATTATGAGAAACAGTTCGTAAAAAATTTGCAGGTAGAATACTTCTGTAAAAGAAAATTTGTAGCTGAATTTTTCCTGGTTAAATAATAACAATAAGCAGATCGATAAAAAGTTTTACAGGCAGAAGCAACAGGAAGTATATATTAAGGAAAAACAATATTGGAGAAAATAGCACTAATAAATTAAATAGATGCCATAGACCGAGCAGTAATTGCTGCTTATACTAGGTAATGAAAAGAAGTTTGAGTGTGTCTTGCGCGTTGTTGAAAGTAATCTTTAAAAGTCTTTTTCGTTTTAGAAAAAACAAACGAACCTTTTGCTGTAACTGTTCCGATCTTAAGTTTGTTATTAAAAGCTTCCCGCAGAAGGAGATCATCATCCCCGCTTAAAGTATCGATTGTTTTTGAATAGCCACCAACTTTTTCAAATGAAGTTTTTTTGAATCCAAAATTTCTTGCAGCAGCTGAGTAAGGCAAACCAATATTTGCTGCAAAGATTGAGAGCATCGAGTTTCTTAGATTTTCAAAGCAGGAAATTTTATTAACCAAAGATTTTTCCCGGAAGAAAGGAGCAATTCCAAATAAAAAATCAAAGTCTTCTGTAAATTTATTTGAATATACCTTCAACCAATCCTTTTCTGGTTCACAATCAGCATCGGTAATTAAAATATACGGATTTACTGAATTGCTAATTCCCAGTTCTAGTGCATTGCGCTTGCCGGATTTGTTTTCACTTTGCACTTTGTATACGCTAAAACTATCAAACTCTTTAATCTTCTCAGCAATAGATTCGAAAGTATTATCAATTGAGTTATCATCGATAAAAATCACCTCAAATAATTCTGCGGGATAATCAATCTTGTTGAGTGAAGAAAGCAGAGTTTCTATATTTTCTTCTTCATTTTTAAGTGCTATAATAATCGAAATGCGATTTTGGTTTGACTCTATGGGGGATTGCGAGTTTATCCTTTTTAAGGAAAGTGCTAAAATTCCGTTCAGTAATATTAGAAACACAATTGCAGCTATTATAACCATTCTGAAAAATATGTGAAAAATAAATTAAAATATGCAGGAGCAAAATAGTTAAATGAATTATAGAAATAAATTTAAATTTTATTTGGGATGAATCTAAGCATGTAAAAATATTACAATTAGATTAATTATTGTACGCATACAAAATACATTCTACATCTTACCTATGTGCCATCCAATTTTGGAAGTGATCGGCACTTAAACTTTTAGGGCTGTAAAAATTACAGATGAACCAAAATATCTCTGTTAGAAAGTTTAAAATTGAGCGATTTTCTGAACAATAACAACAGAGCAAGGTTGTTAAAAAATAGTATGATTATTGATATCTATTTCGGATTGATCATTCCTGAAGTTGGTTGAGAGACTATTAATTATTATAACTATCCAAAAAAAGTAGTAAGTATTTAGGTATCAATCTTAGAATATTTATTAAACTTTATTGCTAATATTTAAAAATAATTTTATAACTTTTGTTCTTTAATGATTAAAAAGATAACGATGAACGGCTGCAAGTGATTTCATTTCTGAACTCCTGCCAATCGTATCACTTATCAAATTATTAATTTCAAGCTAAGAAGAATATTTTAATTAGAAATTAAGAACCTAACTAAATCAATTAACAAAAATATGAGAGGATATGTAATGAAAAACATTCTAACAGTTTTCTTTGCATTAACACTATTGTTCTGTTTTTTCTTTTCCAATGTTGTTGCACAGGATGAACCAGATAATGACAAGATCTGGTCGCTGGTTCGCCTTGATCCATCCGGTCTCAGGAAATATTGATCCCAGTTATAAATGGGAAGAGAAAACTTATGAACCCCGGTTTTTATTTGGTGCCGACGCTACGGTTGAGCCAAACTTTACGACCATGGCCCGGTTCTAATACAACCCAATCGGAGTTAAGTATTGATGTTCATCCGCTGGATGAGAATATAATTTTTGCTTCTGCAAATGCTACAAATTGGCCCTTTTCAACAATATGGGGAACAGGTGTTTACTGGTCCCTAGATGGTGCTGCAAATTGGGTGGGTTTTGATAATCCTCCTTTTGGAAGCTAATTCAGGAGATCCTGCTTCTGTAATAGGAGTAAATGGAAATTTTTATGAAAATTATATTACTAATCCTGGTGGACAAGGAATTGCAGTTTCAACTAATAGTGGCACAAATTGGACGACACATACAGTTGCTCCAAATCCTGGAAGTCTTAGCTGATAAAAACCATATGATGATTGATAAAAAATGGTGGCAGTCCTTATGAGAATAGACTTATATGTCTCGTGGACAGATTTTGGCGGAGTTAACGATAATGATGTTGTGATAAGATGGTCAGCAATGTTCGGTTCAAACCTGGTCTTCATCTTCAATTAATCCTTAGCGGCAGCTTAAATCCTGGTAGCCATAGCCAGGGTGTAAATGTGCAAACTGCACCTAACGGTGATGTTTACGCAGCTTATGCAATTTATGATGCGATGGCCCGGTGGCGAAGATGCAATCGGATTTTCAAAATCAACTGATGGTGGCGTTACATGGTCTTCCGCAAGAATTTATTCTGCAGTTAATTTTGGTATTAGAGGTAATTTACAACCAACATCGAATCAGAGTTGTCTTCATTCCCCGTCAATGGCAGTTGACAGATCCGGTGGAACAAATAATGGTACAATTTATATTATGCTGGCCGCAGATAAACGTAGCGCCCGCAGGAAGTGACCCTGATATTGTCGTTAATCAAATCAACAGACGGTGGTGCAACCTGGTCTTCACCTGTTAGAGTTAATGATGATCCGTTAAATAACGGCAAAGACCAGTATTATCCTTGGATGACTGTTGATCAGACTACCGGACAGGCTATGATAATATTTTATGACAGTCGCGAAACAACTAACGACAGTGCAGGTGTTTGGATGGCTACTTCAGTAAACGGTGGCAGCACCTGGGATAATTTTAGGATAAGTGATGAAAATTTCAGACCAAAACCAATTTCAGGTCTTAGCTGGTGGATACGCAGGAGATTACATAGGTATTGCGGCACATAACAATGTTGCTTACCCATATTGGGCTGATAACAGAACAGTAACTACCAGGGATGGATGAGCGTTGTTACATTCGGTCCTCCTTGCCCGGTAGATCCTCCTACAAATCCAGCTCCTGCAAATGGTACTATTGATGTACCAATTAGTCTTGCACAGGTATCATGGACGAACGGTGCAGGCGCAAAGGAAAATGAATTATGGTTTGGCGAAGCTGGAACATGCAGCTTGTTCATTCAAACTCCCTCGTAAGTTCTTGGGCAATTCCCGCTCCACTTAACTACAGCACTGTTTACCAGTGGCGTGTTATTGAGCAGAATGATACTTGCGGTGTTAACGGACCTGTATGGAGCTTTACAACAATACCTGATCCGAATATTGTAATTGATACAATTTTCTTTGATGATTTTGAAAGCGGAATATGGACAATGGACTATAACAAATCAGGGTGGTAATTGTGATTGGGAGATCCTGTTTTCACCATTTCCCAAACAGTTATACATTACCTGCAACATCATCAGGCGGCATACTTACAGCTGATTCAGATGAATGTGGAAGCGGCACAACATTCTTATCAACTGCGACTATAGTTCCTATTCTCGATTTATCTACATACACAGATGCTGTATGGATTGAATTTGATAATGACTGGAACGTATTCGATGCACAAGATGAAGCGCACGTTGAGGTAATGTACTGATGGTGGAAGTACCTGGACAGGAGTTTGGGACCAAGTAGGAACTGATATTCGTAGCACCCATGAAGTAATAGGTTACAGGTTCCTTGGCGGTCAATCAAATGTAAGTGTAAGAGTTAGAGGTGTCCAGCCAGGATGGGAATGGTCGTGGGTTCTTGATAATTTTATCGTTTGGGGAAGATAGTTAGTTCCTGTTGAACTAACTTCTTTTACTGCATCTGCTAACAATAGTAATGTTAACCTAAACTGGGTTACAGCCACGAGATAAACAACCAGGGCTTCGAAATCCAGCGTAAAGCTAAAGATGGTGAATTTGATAGAGTTGGTTTCGTTCCGGATTTGGAACAACTACTGAAACTAAATCTTACTCATTGTTGATGCAGATGTTGCTGCAGGAAGTTATTCTTATAGGTTAAAGCAGCTAGATCCGAACGGGACTTATGAATATTCGCCTGAAATTGATGTTGATGTAACAACCCCAATTGAGTA
>CAVXUA010000009.1:0-277979 GCA_963764825.1 uncultured Ignavibacteriales bacterium
TTACTGAACACTTTACTTAACACTACTTTAAGAACAAAAACGAGAAAAGCGCAAGAAATGGATTCAGGGAAGGTAAGTTCCCATAAGACCTCTCAGGCTTTCTCAAGTAAATTTCATTATGTAGTCTTACCTTTTTGAATCCTATGCAATAATAAAATAAACTTGGTGACAAAGTCAAGATATGAAATAAAATTATGACCATCTCAAGTTGTCATTTTTTTTTTTGTACCCGCTACCTAACCATTATCATTACCCTGGGATTAACTTATAAAAATCGTTAATTGAGTAGGTTGTTTTTTTGCTTAGAATTGAAGTTAGAGGGCTGATTGAATGTTGACGAGATTTTTCAATCTGTTAAGGGTGATACACACCTTAAAACAAGGGAGTGGGTTGCAAGTGAAAAGCCCGCATACAATCTCGAGCAAATTTTAAGAATGAATCAATTAGAAATTATCAAATCCTTGTTTCTTTGAGAGAAGGATATAATCGATTGAAACGTATAATTTTGATAAATTTTCCAATGATGAGTCACAATTTTGGTGTATTTGATTGATTTTTACATCAAATTGAAGATGGTATATAGTTTGTCTAATGATGGAGTAAATCCAATTGATGCTAAGGCTACAGTTACATCAAAGGATATAATTGTAACTGTCTTAAACTGAAATGGATTATTAACAAAGATATATGGGGTAACTACTATGTCAGAAGATTTTGAACTATTAACTGTAAAAGGAGTGAGGATTGTTGTCGTAAATCTCACTCGTGCCACCATTAAACGAGGCAAAGATACTTAAGTCGATTATAGAAGAACAAATAATCATTGGTATAAGGAAGTTATTTGTTGATATTAGCCAGTGTGAGTTTATTGACTCCTCTTTCATTGGGTCACTTGTAGTTGCACAAAAGAGGATGAAAGAAAAAGGTGGAAAAATAATGTTAATTGATTCTGTGAAGCTGGATGAGAATTTATTCCACGTAACTAATACTATTAAGATGTTTGAAATTTATCGAACAAGAGAAGAAGCAATAGAGTACACTAGTGAAACAAAGCAGCTGAAACTAAGCCAAGCTTTGATTCAATGCTTATTGCTCATCCGTATCCGTCCATAATTAATGAGTAATTTTAATTTAATTTTAGTTTGTTAAACCCCTGCTTAATAATATAGGCGGGGGTTTTTATTACTTGCCAATCGTTAAGTTTATTTTTCTTGCCTTCCGGTTAATATTTTCTTACGTTTAGAATAATAAAAAAGGGTAGTAATGAGAAAGTATTATTTAATTATAATTATATTTCTTTCTCTCACTTCACAACTACTATCTCAGTCATCATTCTTGGATTTATATCCCTTACACATCGGCAACTTTTGGCAATATAAAATAACTGTCTATTCAGGATTCAATAATGAGGACACGACATATTATGTCAATAGAGAAGTAATAAAAGATACATTAGTTTCAAATGGACTTATTTATAAAAAAGTTTTTGACACAAGGTATGGCTTTTTTAACCCATATAATTACCTAAGAGTTGATAGTTCTACAGGATGTGTTTATGAGTATAAATGGCATCTCAATGAAGAGTATTTAATAGATAGTCTGGGAATGATGGCTGGGGACACGATATTTAATGGCTACGGGCATATGCTTGAATGCACTTTGGTTGATACAATCGAGTTTTTTGGTGGAGACAGACTTAGAAAACATTTCTCTCTTCACGTCCATCCAGTTTTCTACAGAAACAAATATGCTGAAGGACTTGGCGAAATCTATCGTTATGATTACTTTGAAAACATCGTTGCAGTTGAAGTGATTAGCGAAATTACTTATGCTATGATAAATGGTGAGGAGTTTGGTCAATTGGTTTCTGTTCAAAAAAATACCAATGAGATTACTTCATTTTATTTATCACAAAACTACCCGAACCCATTCAATCCAACAACGGAGGTAAGATATTCGATTCCCCAAACATCAAAAATAGTTATTAAAGTATTTGACATTCTCGGCAATGAAATAGAAACATTAGTTAATGAAGAAAAACATATTGGCACTTATGAGTTAACTTGGAATGCCGAACAACTACCCAGTGGTATATATTTCTACAGACTTCAAGCTGGTTCTTTTGTTGAAACTAAGAAGATGGTGTTGATGAAGTAAAGCACAATTAATTAACTATCTTTTAACAAAATAAGGAGAAAATATTATGCCACACCAAGTTTCACCATACAGTTCCAAAACAGGAAAAGTATATCATATTTATGGGGTATGCACTGCAGGTAAATCTATTAAAAGGGGAAAGAAAGTAAAAGGAAAGAGTAATAAAAAACTATGTGGAGCCTGTAAAGATATAAGGGCTGGGAAAAGAACACGTTAGGAGTTAACCGAATAAGAGAATTTTATTTCCGATTTGACAACCCCTGCTTAATAACATAGGCGGGGGTTTTTTATTAAAAAATATTCCAACCTATATCAAAGTACCCTCCCCATTAGTTCTTTCAGAAATCGTGAGTTGAGTAGGGGGTTTTCAGAAATAAAGGAAAGTTTAAGAGCCCTCCTTTACCAGTCTTCAAGAAATACTTCGTATGATTATAATTTGGTAAATGAAGCTAGAGCCTCGTTAACAATAATATTCATAAGATTATACCACAGCGTTCCTGCTTGTTGGTCATTCAATCCTGACCAATTTGTAGTAGCGACCATAACAAGATTGATTTCTGGAACAACAAAAATAAATTGACCTCCGTGTCCGTTTGCATAAAAGAAATCATAATTATTAGCGTTTGCTCTCCACCAATAGTATCCATAGCTACTGCCGTATGGTATAATATTATTTGTTGTTATTTGATATTGAGTAGATTCATTTAACCATCCGCTCGACACTATCTGTTCGTTCTCCCAATTTCCGTTATTTAAAACCAATTTACCTATCCTCAGCATATCGTCAGGATATAAAAATAATCGAACTCCTCCGTAATTAAATCCACGATTATCCGTAGTCCAGTTTCTTTCACCAATTCCTAATGGAGTAAAAAGATACTGCTGGGCAAATTCATTTGCCGTCATATTAGTAGCCTGACTTAATACAACAGAGGTAAGGTGTGCAGCGCCATCACTATAATTGAACGATTCGCCAGGTGTTGAAACGAATGGTTTGTTTAATATATACAGCAACTTGTCAGGGGAGTAGTACCATTGCACGAATTCTGATGGACCTGGAATCTCCGACCATTCTAAACCGCAAGACATTGTAAGGAGCTGCCTTATTGTTATTTGACCTTTAGCAGAGTCTAAGTCATTAACTAATGGTCGGATATAACTATCAATCGATTCATCAACCGAAGTTATGAAACCTTTATCTATCGCAATTCCAATAAGGAGGGAAGTAACGCTCTTAGTAACTGACATAACATCATGATGTTCTGTCTCTGCTCCTGGTAAAAAGAACTCAGCTTTATAGAAGGAATCTTGGCAGGAAACTAACAAGCATTTAACTCTTCCTAAATTTCTTGCAGCGTCGAAGGCACTATTCAGTTTAACTTGGTCAATCTGAATTTGCTGATTTGGAATTGAAGAGATGGGTTCTTCAGAACAAGTGAGAATAAGCGTAATTAAATAAAAGCTAAAAAGATACTTGAGTCTATACATATCCAAAACCAGCTTAAAATATTAAACTTAGATTTCTTACCATATAAAACACAAAAAAATTGTCAAAAAAGCAAAACTGATTTTATTCCAATTTAATTCAATACATTATCAGCATCCTTCAAACTCTTACTTTCCAAATGGGTATATATCTGTGTAGTAGAAAAATCAGAATGCCCTAATAATTCTTTAATGCAGCAGCAGGAGCAGTTAGTTTCATCTTAGTTATTTAGCTTTTCTACCGCTTTTTTTAAATCCTCTACTCTTTAATGTTATTAAAAAGCTCTAATAAATCTTCGTTTTCTTTTACAGATTTATTAATGTAAAAAGTATTATTACCTATTACAGGAGTTACAACTCTGAAAGATATATAATAGCCATTTTCAACTATAGATTTAAATACATTACGGTCTAAAAAGATTTTAAAAACTTGGTCATTAAAATCATCGGCTTCTGGTAGAGATGCTTCCAAATTTATACTTGTACTTCCATTATAATAAATTGGATTTTCTATTATCAAATTTTCTACAAAATCTATACTTCTTACCTCAATAAAAAAACTATCTGTTTGTTTATCATACGAAGCAACATAACTCATACTTAAAAATGAACCACCTGCTACTACACTCTCTGATAAAGTCTTATAATTTGTAATAATATGTAAATCACTTGTTTCAAATTTGTCTGATGAACAACCAATAAGGAGCAGGGGAAGAATAAATAAGAGCCAGCATAATTTTTTCATTTATATGCCACATAAATTGAATGAAATATTATTTAAACATATATCAATCAATTCAGCATATCAACTGCTGGTGTGAATTTTTTAGATGTGCTTTAAGGAGGGTTATTTTATTTTTTAATCAATCAAGTAATCACTAAAGTATAACTATATATAAAACAAATATTGGCATCTGAGTTGATGTCAGACGTATCGAATTTCATTTCATCAACACCATCATCCTTAGAAAATAAGCGAATCCGGTAATTGAGCGTTTCCATAGACAAATGCATTTAAAAATTCTTGTGCAACAACTGAATGATTAACATCTTCATCACTCCCTATACCTTGAGAGGCTGAACTTAATCTATCGGTGTTAGCTAAAATAACAAAGGACAGTTCTCTTTCTGGAATTTTCATTATAAGCGTGGAGATTGCGTCCCAGTACCCGTAATGCCAGATTATCTTTTCAGTTTCGTTATTATCCACGAACCAGCCCATACCATAGGGTAATTCACTTCCGCTATTCGAAATAGTTGGAGTGAACATTAATTCCTTTGATTCTGCAGTTAATAGTAAATCATTATCGAATGCAATTGAAAATTTAGACATATCTAGGACATTTGAAACCAATCCGGCAGATGAACCAAAATATGTAGGATAGAACATTGGGCTATTGACCATTCGGAGTATATCCTTGAGCCAGTTGTCCAAGAACCTGATTATTTTGTAAACAATTATCGGGAGAGAAAGGATAAGGTGCTGTCAGATTCAAATTGAGAGGTAATATTATTTTTTCGTTTAATAATTCGCAAAAAGTTTTACCCGAAGCACCAGAAATTACTGCATCGAGATAAGCGTACCTATTTCCGCTATAATTATAATGTGAACCGGGAACTCCTTCGGATGTATGTGACAATAAATGTTTCACTCGTATAACTTCTTGTGTACCTAATTCTATTCCGTAATCTGATATTGGAGTTTCAAGAGTTAGTTTGTTTTCTTCGATAAGCTGCATAATAATAGTTGCAGCAAAGGGTTTGGTGAGAGAAGCCAGGTGATATACTGTTTCGGGCGTTGCATTAATTCCTCTTTCTTTGTTTGAAAGTCCAAATCCTTTAGCCCAAACTATTTTTCTGTTTTTAGTTATTGCTGCAGAAAATCCGGGAATTTTTAAATCAGTTCTTATTCTTTCCAGAACACTTTCAAACTCTGTTAAGGATTGCGCCGGTGTTCCAACGCTTGTATAACCAAGCGGTTCATCCGAAGTTGCAACCGGAGGATCTTCATTACAACTTATAAATAACCAAACAGATAACTATTAGAAATAAATATTTTTTATCTTTCAGTTTTTCAACAATAGTCATTTTTTACTTACCAGTTATTTCAGTTAAATGCTATAGAGGAAACAATACTCCTGCCTTAATCTGAATACCTGTAGTTTTAATTTTCATATCATCATTCGGATCATCATTCACATCTGTAAGTCCTAAATTATACTGCCCTTCAACAAAAATATTTACCTGCCCTGCAGGAACCAATACTCCAGCACCAAAGTTCAATATCAAATCAGTGCTTTTTGTTTCCACTATATCTTCCCTTTCCTCACTGGGAATTTCGTTGGTAACATCCACCCCGTTTATTGTAGCTTTATCTATCTCTATTTTTGCATCACCGAGTAAAAATGCTACAGAAGCACCCGCTAATAAATATGGTTTTACCGGTCCATCTCCAAACGATGCTTTTACCAGCACGGGAATATCAAGGTAGTCTCCAGAAAGAGTCCCTTCTTGTTTCATAGTCATCCCTTGTTCTGTCAAGGATACATCAACTGTTGCACCCTTCTGAACATATGCCGGCTCGACTTGTAAACCGAATATCGGTGAAAAACTGTAAAACAATATACCGCCAAACATATATTCCTGCTCGCATACCAGTTGTAACACCCTCAGGTGCCGGATCCAGTGAAACATCCCCAAGATTGGTTCCAGCCTGCAGACCAAGTTGAACCTGGGCATTTAATGGTGAGATAAATACTGTTAGAAAAACGACGAGAGATAATAAAAATAACTTTTTCATAACACCTCCAAAATGAATGGAATATATTTTAACTTAAACCTCAGGGGGAAATTATTATGGTAAGAATATTCTGGAATGTTCGTGTCCGTTCCACAACCTCGCCCTGAAGGTAGTAGAGAATTATTACTAACATTTAAATTGAAGATAATATTTGATTAAATTCAATAAAAATAATATAAACGGTTAACTACACTGTTGATTCGGTAATAATCAATTTTAGAAAATTATTTTATCTCACTAGATAATAAACGAAATAACAGAATCTCACAGACAAAAACACCCCCGATCACTGTTCTACATAGTTGAAAGTGTTACTTATTTTCATTAACATTGCATTGACGACTATAACATTGCCCAATAATGTAAAGGTCGTTCGACGAGGGTCTAGCCTTCTCAAACTTTAGCCCGGTTAATCGTCCGATTTTCTGGGCTTTATTATTTGGTAATCTTATTAGGGGTAAAAAAATAAGTTTTTCATCATACATTTTTGTGTGTATTAACATAATTTGCTTTTTAGCAATAATATGACAATATTAGAATCTGTTAGATTTCCGAATTAACAAACCACTCTAACCCAATTATTTTTTTCATTCAAATGGAGATATTATGTATCGAATTAGCAAAAATATGTCAATACTTGTTTTCTTTTTTCTTTTGGTATCCAGCACTTTAATGTTTGCACAAACTGCAGGAAATGTAGTTGTAATGAACAATGCTGAACTGTCATTATCAAACGAAGGTTCTATTGCAGAGTTTGATTCTTTAACTCAATTGTATAACACTACTGTGTTGGATAGAAACGAACTAATATTAAGTTATATGGTTGTTCGTCATTGGTGGGGTAACAATAACAGAGATTTTATTACAATATATGAGGTAAAAAGCTGGGAAGATGTTCTTGCAGCCAACGAGCGTAGCAATGAATTGTTTATGGAAGCCTGGTCAACAAAAGAAGTAAGGAAAGAATATAATGATGCTTACAACAAATATTTCACTGGAGAGCATTCAGACGAAATTTATCAAGAAGTGGGTTCAAATTAGTAACCATCTGTTTTCTTAAGAGTAGTCAGTTTCTACTATAAAACTGTAGCCCTGTTAATCATCCGATTTTCAGGGCTTTTTTATTATTCACGATTACATGGTCCCGGATGCTCATCACTACTTTTTCTTATATTTATAACAGCCAAAAAATTCATAATTAGAAATCAACAAAATGGAAAATCAAAAAGCAATAAAGAATTCACTATTTAATAAATTTTTAAACTTTACCGAAAAAGCTGGTAACGCATTGCCTCACCCGGCAACACTTTTTGCCATCTTTGCAGTTTCGGTGTTAATTCTTTCGGGTCTTGCCGATTTTTTCGGCTGGCAGGCGATTCATCCGGGAACAAAAGAAATAATTGAACCGGTTAACCTGCTTACAGTAGAAGGATTGAGAAGAATTCTGCTGGAAATGGTTACAAATTTTACAAGCTTTGCCCCGCTTGGAATCGTACTCGTTGCCATGCTTGGGATAGGAATTGCAGAGAGCAGTGGGCTGATTGGTGCAGTTATTCGCTTATTGGTTTTATCTGCTCCAAAACATCTGCTAACTTTTATTATTGTTTTTGCTGGTGTTATATCAAACACGGCGAGCGATGTTGGCTACGTATTATTAATTCCATTGGCGGGAATAATATTTTTATCTGTCGGACGCCATCCACTGGCGGGAATGGCTGCCGCATTTGCAGGGGTTTCAGGCGGCTTTAGTGCGAACTTATTATTAGGAACAGTTGATCCACTGCTTGCAGGACTTTCTGAAGAAGCTGCCAGGATAATAGATGCTTCTTACACCGTTAATCCAACTGCCAACTATTACTTTATGGTTGTTTCTACATTCATAATATCTACTGCAGGAACATGGGTAACTGAAAAAATTGTTGAACCAAGGCTTGGCAAGTATGAAGGAGATGTTCCGCAGGAAAAAATTGAAAAACTTTCTTCTGCTGAAAAAAAAGGACTGCTGTATAGTCTAATTATTTTGGTAGTTATTCTTATAATTACCCTGTTCGGAGTTATTCCACAAGAAGGATTTTTGAGAGGGGAAGACGGTAGCATATTAAACTCTCCTTTAATTAAGGGGGTTGTGGCAATGCTGCTGATTGTAGCGGGATTAGGAGGAATTGCTTACGGAATTGGTTCCGGTAAATACAAAAATGACGGCGATGTTGTAACGGGAATGGGCAATGCTATGAAAACACTTGGTCTCTATCTTGTCCTTGTTTTCTTTGCCGCACAATTTGTTGCTTATTTTAAGTGGACAAACCTAGGGGTGATTTTTGCTGTACAGGGTGCAAATGTTTTATCCTCTTCAGGGCTTGGCGTTATACCGCTGATGATTTTATTTATAATATTATCCGCCGCAATAAACATGCTGATGGGAAGCGCTTCTGCCAAGTGGGCTTTAATGGCTCCAATTTTTATTCCTATGTTTATGCTTTTGGGTTACTCTCCGGAGCTCACACAGGTAGTTTATAGAATTGGCGATAGTATAACAAATATAATTTCCCCAATGATGAGTTTCTTTGCTCTTATTATTGCATTTTTCCAGAAGTATGAAAGCAAAACAGGGATAGGCACTATAATCGCGACAATGATTCCATATACATTTGTGTTCTTTTTCCTGTGGACGGCGTTGCTTGTTCTCTGGTTGTTACTTGGTTTACCTTTAGGACCGGGTGCAGGTTTGTATTATAGTTTTTAAAGATATGCTGTAAATAAGTCGGAATAAGTTGGGAGAATGGAGCCAACCAAGGGTAGCTTTGAAGCATGGGTGCAGTAGTATGTGGAAATTACTATGTTAATTAGCTAATAGATTTTAGAATATCAATTCCTTACATCGGACCTGTATTCTGGACAATACCATTTTCATCAATGTGCACCCAGGTTCCTGAATGTGATTCAAAATCCCAAGTTGCTAACCAAAAGGGGTATAATGCCTCTTTATTAAAACTCCAAGCAGAAATTGACAAAGTTAGTATGTTACCTTTTAAACTCATTTTATTTAAACTTGTTGGACGATTATAGTCTACAACATAATCCCACATATAATGTGTGGTCATAAAAACCATCTCCCGGTTACTACTTGTACCCCAGGGAGTATATATTGTGCTTTCATCATCAAATACAAGCATTTCGTGAGTATGCCATAGCTGATTAGCACATTCAGGAGGAGAAGGAGATTGATAAAATAGCAAAGAAAACCCCTTTCCCTCAAAATCTTTATATTGATCTTGAAGCAAATACATACTGCCATAATTTACACCATCGAAAACTCCGGATAAATACATACCGTATCTATAATATGATGTTGGATTAATATTCTGTTTTATTGTTATTGAATATTCTCCTTTATCTCTGAAAAAAATACACTCTGTAATATTCATAAATGTTTTACAAGTATCGTAATCCTTAGATGATTTAACTGATTTTTCAACTGACCCAAGTATTTTTTGACCATTATTAACAAGATCGTTGAATTCACTGATTGATTCTAATACCTGGTCGACATTTTCATTATCCAAATCAGTTAATTCATCAAATATAGGTAAGGGAGGTATGTCTAAAAAAGTTTTATGCTCTTTGGATATAGAGGAAAAAATTTCAATAAGAGTAGTATCATTTAAATAATGTTCCAGCTCAGGTTTAATTATTATGTCTTCATTATTTTCCTGGGCAGACAATATTCCAGCAAATAATAGAGCGCTTAAAAGTAATTTTAAAACATCTTCTCATTCCTTTAAAATTGAAGTAATACTCTTTACTCACTGGGGAAGACTATATTCTGGAAAGAAGATAAGAGGACTGCAATCTCATTCATTCCCCTTGGGGAAAGATTAACTTTTACAAACTTGCAATTATTATTTGACCGAAGCAACTATTCTTGACAATTGGCAAGCAATAAAATCCCCTAAAAAAATCAATAAATATAGAGTAATATAATTTGAGTAAAAGCATGATTTTGTTTTATCTTCTTTAGTTAATTTTTAAGTCATTCATCATACCATTTGTTCTAAAACTTCTCCAAATTAAAAAATAGCTGCAGAATTAGTTTCTCCTCATTATTTCCACACTTAAATAAAACTATTTTTTGTGGAGATTTTAATAGATTTTTCTTGACTTTGGCTGAGAATTTCCATTATTTTGGAGTGTAGTGGGGAATTGTGGTGAAAGTTACCAAATAATTGAGAAAGAGATGTTTAGAGGACAATATACATATTCAATAGATTCCAAAGGAAGAATAAGTATTCCGGCTAAATTACGGAAGCATATTTCTCCCGAAGCCAATGAAACATTTGTAACAACAAAGGGTACTGCTACCTGTATCGATATCTATCCGCTGGATGAATGGCAGCATATGGAGGAAAGATTAATAAAGCTCAATCCCTTTAATCCTGATGACGCAAAGTTCATAAGAATGTTTTCGCAGTACGCTTCCGAGGATACAATGGATTCTCAGTCCCGTATTCTCATACCGCATTCGCTAATCGAGTATGCCAAAATTGAAAAAGAAGTTTTGATACTTGGTGCACTCAAAAAAATTGAAGTGTGGAACCCGTCTGTTTACGAAGATTATATAAACCAATCAACTGAAACTTATGAGCAGATTGCAGCAAAAGTAATGAAGGAATGATGGAAAGCCATCACAAACCAGTATTGCTGCAGGAGAGCATTGATTTTTTAATAACGAATGAAGCAGGGTCTTATTTTGATGGAACACTTGGATTTGGCGGTCATTCAGAAGAGATATTAAAACGGCTGGGTCCTCGAGGTACACTTGTTTCAACTGATCTTGATGAAAACGCGTTTAGTTATTCTAAGAAAAAATTTGAAGCAGATAAAAGAGCAAAACTATACAACTTTAATTACTCGCTTGTTGATGTTATTGCTAAGATTGAATCTATAGAGTTCTTTGATGGCATGTTGGTTGACCTCGGAGTTTCTTCGTTCCAGTTAGATAATTCGGAAGCAGGATTTTCTTACAGCGCAGATACTAAACTCGATATGCGCTTTGATAAAAATTTAAAAATGTCTGCTGCTGATATTGTAAACAAATTTGATGAGATTGAATTAGCAAGAATTCTTTATGAGTACGGTGAAGAAAGAAAATCGAAACTGATAGCCAGGAAAATTTGTGAATTGAGAAAGATTAAAAAAATAAATACCACCGGCGAATTAAAAGAACTGGTTTCAGAACTTGTACCGGAAAGGTATTTAAGAAAATCGTTATCAAGGATTTTCCAGGCATTAAGAATTTATGTTAACAGCGAGCTTGATACGCTGAAATCATTTTTAAATAATTCTATTAAAGTTCTTAAAAAAGGTGGACACATAGTGGTTATAAGTTATCATTCGCTGGAAGACCGGGTAGTTAAAGAATTTTTTAAGTATGAAAATTTTAAATGTGTTTGTCCTAAAGATATTCCCGTTTGCAGTTGTAACAAGGACCAAATATTAAAAATTATAACACGAAAACCCGTTATCCCTTCTGATGAAGAAATACATTTTAACAAACGTGCACGCAGTGCAAAACTACGAGTTGCCGAAAGAATATGAAGAAAAGCGCTAAACCTTTAATTGTAATCGTGATGTTTTTGTTTTTAGTAGTTACGGCGCTTGTATTAATTAGTGTAGGATTAAGATTAAAGTACGAAGAATCTGTACGCACAAAGGTTGAACGTCAGAAAATATTAAAATCGGAAAGAACTAAAAAAGTTAACCTTGTTGCTAATTATCAAATGGTGGCTGCTGAAGATGTAATTACAAGTTCAGCTAAAAACGATTTGGGAATGGTGAAAAATAGTAAACCTGGAATTAAGATAACGGTAAGCAAAGATAAAATTGAGGAACTATCAAAATTATTAAAAGAAAAATATGATTAACTCCCGCGCACTTGTTGTATTGATTTGCGTGTTTCTCTTTCTCGCTCTTTTGGTTTTCAAATTAGCTGATATCCAGATAATAAATAGTGAAGAGCTGAAGTATTATGCCGAAAGACAGCAAACAAAAATCGAATCAATACAAGCGGATAGAGGATTAATATACGATCGTAATAATCTGCTTCTTGCTTACAACCGTGATGATGTTTCCTTCTACATTGATCTGAGAATGCTTCCGGATAAAAAGAAAAAGGAAGTTGCTGAAAAATTTTCTAAAGCATTTGGAAAAAGTGAGAAACACTATCTTAAAATAATGGACCAATCCGGAAAAACTGTTTGCCTTGAGAAAAAAGCCAAACGCGAATTAGCGTTAAATCTATTAAACTATAAACTGGCAGCGCTATTTTACAGGGAAGATCCAACAAGAATTTACCAGTACGGTGTTATAGGCGCACACGTTTTAGGTTATGTTAATCATGAATATGTTGGAGCCAATGGAATTGAAAAAGCATTTGAAGAAAACCTTAAAGGTGAAAACGGAACACGGCTTGTAGAAAGAAATGCCATCGGTGATATGATAACGGTTGCCGATGAAGAAACCAAGTCAGCCATACCGGGCGATAATTTTTTCCTAACAATCGATAAAACATACCAAAGCATTCTTGCCGAAGAATTGAATAAAGGGCTGAAGACATATAAAGGGAAATCAGCTTCTGGAATTATTATGGATCCGAAGACCGGGAAAATTTTAGCTATTGCAAATGCTGAAGATTTTGATCCTAATTTTTACTGGAAGTACAATGATTTCCAGAGAAAAAACAGGGTAATTACTGATACCTACGAACCAGGTTCAACTTTTAAATCCATAACTCTTGCTGCTTTGCTGGAAGAGGGCACATGTAGAGAAAGCGATCTTGTTAATGTTGAAAATGGAAAATATAAATTCAGAAACAGCTATATATATGATACACACAAGCATCAATATTTAACTGTAAAGGGTGTTATGGAAGAATCCAGCAATATTGGTATTTCCAAACTAATTCAGGAACTGGATGCAGAAACTTACTACAAATACCTTAGAGATTTCGGGTTTGGTACATACACCTCACTTTCTCTTCCTGGTGAAGTTAAAGGCAATCTTCGGTCTCCCCTCAACTGGTCTAAGCTCACCAGAACATACATGTCGTTTGGATACGGACTTTCTGTAACTCCTTTGCAGCTTGCTACAGCTTTCTGTTCAGTAATAAACGGTGGAGTTTTATACGAACCTCAAATTCTAAAAAAACAAGTTGATAAAAACGGAACGCTAATTAACCAATCATTACCTGTTACAGTTCGCAGGGTAATTTCAGAAGAGACTTCGCTAAGGGTGAGAAACATACTCGCAGGGGTTGTTGAGAATGGTACAGGAAAGAATGCAATGATTAAAAATATTTCCGTTGGGGGTAAAACGGGTACTGCAAAGATAGTTGAGAACGGTAAGTATATAGCAGGTAGGTATAATTCATCTTTCATTGGATTTTTTCCGGTGGAAGATCCAAAAGTTGTTTGTCTTATCATTGTTAATGAACCTGAATTAGAAAAATACGGTAGCAAGGTTGCCGCACCGATTTTCAAAAATGTTGCAGAAAGAATTATCCAAACTGATCCGCAATATTTTAACGAGATTAAAAAACTACCGCAAACAGAATCGATTGAAAAAAATAACAATGAAAATATTGAATCGGTATTTGTTAAAAATAACAACCCGACTAACGAAATTAAGCCAATCCAGGTTAATTATTCTAAGGAGATAAATAAAAATGTTATGCCAGATCTCAGGGGAAGAACGATTAAAGATGCGCTGGTGATCTTAAACATGCTGGGTCTCAACTATAAGATTAATGGTTCAGGCGTGGTTACAAAACAAAGTATAGTGCCGGGCACAATTATAAAAACTAAAAAGGATTGCATTGTGAATTGCTCTGAATCATCAGTAACCGGGGCAAACGTTTATTGATGAAACTATCAGAACTATTAAATAAAATCAGCTCTATCCAGGTAACCGGCAGCATACCGGATACAGATCTTGCTGGAATTGAATTCGATTCAAGAAAAGTTATGAAGAACTCTCTTTTTATGGCTATAAAAGGTTTTAAAGTAGATGGACACAATTTTATCCAAAACGCTTTGAACAGCGGCGCTTCAGCAATTATTATTGATGATGATGAAGCTGTTCCTGAAGGATTATTCAAAGCTTATGATGCAATTAAAATTTTAGTTAAAGATTCAAGAATTGCAATGGCAGAAGCATCAAATTATTTCTATGGCGAACCATCAAAAAAAATGAATGTGATTGGGATTACAGGTACAAACGGAAAAACAACCACTTCTTACTTTGTAAAGAGTATTCTAGAGCAAGCAGGTTTCAAAACAGGTTTGATAGGAACAATTAATAATTATGTCGGGGATGAAAAAATAAGCTCAAAACTCACCACTCCCGAATCTAATGAGATTAACAAACTTTTAAGCGAAATGCAATTAGCTGGCTGCAAGTATATCGTGATGGAAGTTTCTTCACACTCACTTGCACTAAACAGGGTTTACAATATTGATTTTAACTCTGCTGTGTTTACAAATCTCACAGCCGAGCATTTAGATTTTCACCAGAGTTTTGAAAAATATCTTGAAGCAAAAAAACTATTGTTCGATTCTTTATCGGAAGGTTCCATCGCTCTCTATAATTCAGACGAACTCCATAGCGTTGATGTTATGAAGGACTGTGTTGCAATAAAATACAGGTATGGTTCAGTTTCCGATGCTGATTTTAGGATAGAAAACATCAGCTATAATCTTGATGGAACTTCTTTTATAATTTCGCACAAGGGCAGCAGTTATAGTATAGAAACTATGCTGGTTGGCGACTTCAATGCCAATAACGCTTGTGCGGCTTTTGCGATTTCAGTTCTTTCGGGCATTAAACCTGAAGATGCGCAAACTGGTATTAAACTTACTACGCAGGTTCCGGGAAGATTTGAAGTTATTAATAACGGCAGCCGGAAAATAATAATTGATTATTCTCATACACCCGATGGACTTGAAAAAGCTCTGCTTGCAATACAAAATTTAAAAAGTGAAGATCAAACTGTTTACACTGTTTTTGGCTGCGGTGGAAACCGTGATAAACAAAAGCGTCCGCTTATGGGAAAGATAGCAACTGAGTTAAGTGATAAAGTAATTATAACTTCTGATAACCCAAGAGATGAAGATCCTTTTTCAATTATTGAAGAGATAAGATCAAGCATAGAGAAGGATAATTACAAAGTGATTGAAAACAGGGAAGAGGCAATTAAGGAAGCTATTGTTAATGGTAAGAAAAATTCTGTTGTACTAATTGCAGGTAAAGGACACGAGGACTACCAAGAGGTTAAAGGTGTGCGGTCTCATTTTTCTGATAGAGAAGTTGCCGAAAAGTATTTACATAATTGAAAAGCATAAGGTTAAATATTGAAGATGTTTTCAATCTGCCGTCAGCAGTTATTTATAATCCGGATAATCTTAAACCGGTTTTTCATGTTTCAGTTGATTCAAGGAGCATAAAAAAAAACTCGTTATTTATTGCAATAAAAGGAAAAAATTTTGACGGACACAAGTTTGTTAACAAAGCAGTTTCAAACGGCGCTTCGGCAGTTATAATTAATGCTGATAAGTACAGAAGTTATGATTTTTTAAATGTGCCAATAATTACTGTAGCAAATACAACCAAAGCGCTTGGAAATATTGCAAAAATTTGGAGAAAGAAATTATCAACAAAAATAATAGGAATAACAGGAAGTTCAGGTAAAACAACAACCAAGGATATGCTGGCAACAATACTTGAAGAAAAATATAAAGTGAACAAAACATACTCAAATAATAACAACCATATTGGTGTGCCGTTAACAGTTTTAAGCACAACAAACAAGCATGATGTGCTGGTTGCTGAGTTGGGTACAAATCATTTTGATGAAATAAAGTACACTGCTAGTATTCTTAAACCTGATTATGGAATGATATTGAATATTGGAGATTCACATTTAGAGTATTTAAAAAATCGCGCAGGTGTTTGGAAAGAAAAATCTGCACTGTTTGACGAAACGATAAAAAATAATGGCAAAATTTTTATCAATTATGATGACCCGGTAATCAAACATTTTGCAAGTAAAAGTAAAAACCAGGTTACTTATAGTTTTTCAGGCAGGACGGACCTTAAAGCGAAGATTAAAAAATATACGCCTGATGGAAAACCGGTCATCGAGATTAAGTGTAAAAATAAAAAGCTTACAGAGATATTTAATTTTTATGGAAAACAAAGCGCAAACAATTACATAGCCGCTGTGGCTGTGGCTTTCGAATTAGGATTAACAAAATCGCAAATATTATCCGGAACTACAAAAATTAAAGCAACTCCGCAGCGGCTTAATGTAATACAATATAAAAACTTTGTTCTAATTGATGATACATATAACGCAAATCCTGATTCAACAAAGGGAGCAATTGAACTTGTTGGTAAAATAAGATTGTTCGACAAAAAGATACTGGTTCTTGGTGATATGCTCGAGCTTGGTAAAAACAAAATTGAATTACACAAAAATTTATCATCAGTAATTAGAATAAACAAAATTGATGAACTCTTTACTATTGGTCCTGCAATGAAACATCTCAACGATAGTCTAAAAGTTAAAGGAACTAATAAAAAACATTTCAAAACAAGAAAATCGTTAATGAATTTCATCATAAAAAAAGATTTCAATAACTCTGTCATCCTTGTTAAGGGTTCAAGAGGAATGTTAATGGAAGAATTTGTTGTTGCATTAAAAAATAGTAACTGTTAATGCTTTATTACCTGTTTGAATACATAAATAAAATTTATGCACCCCCGGGATTCGATATTTTTCGGTTCCTAACTTTCAGAGCTGCAGTTGCGGCAATCACTGGTATGTTTTTGGCATTTTACCTGGGACCAAAGGTCATAAAGCTTCTTACCAAAAACCAAATTGGAGAAGCTAAAAAAGAAGACGGACCGAAATTTCACTGGTCTAAAGCAGGAACGCCAACTATGGGCGGGATATTTATAATTATTTCGGTTGTTATTCCAGTTTTGCTATGGGCCGATCTAAACAGCACTTATATTATTCTTATTCTTGCTGGAACCGTATGGTTGAGCGGTGTTGGTTTCTTGGATGATTATTTAAAAGTAGTTAAAAAATTTCCGAATGGTCTAATTGCTCGCTATAAATTACTCGGTCAGGTTTTGATAGGCGTTGCAGTTGGTTCAGTAATTTATTTCTCCCCTGAATTTGATGGCATCAATACATTAACAACAGTTCCTTTCCTTAAAAATGTAAACCTTGACCTTTCTTACTTATATATTCCTTCGGTTGTTTTTATAGTTACGGCAACATCAAATGCTGTTAATTTGACTGATGGCTTAGACGGACTGGCAATTGGTGTTATGGCTATAGTGATGATTGCCCTTGCGATACTTAGTTACATTAGCGGAAATGCTATCTTTTCAAATTACCTGAATATAATTTACCTACCGGGTGCAGGCGAGCTCACTGTCTTCGTTGCTGCTCTGGTTGGCGCATCACTAGGATTTTTATGGTATAACTCTTATCCCGCACAAGTATTTATGGGTGATACAGGTTCGCTTGCGCTTGGTGGAGCTTTTGGAATTTTAGCTGTGTTGATAAAAAAAGAATTGTTGATCCCAATCCTGGGTGGAGTATTCTTTATGGAAATAATTTCAGTAATCATTCAAAGAGTTTATTTCAAGTATACAAAGAAAAAATATGGTGAGGGTAGAAGAGTATTTAAAATGGCTCCTCTTCATCATCATTTTGAAATGAAAGGACTTCCTGAGCCAAAAATAGTTGTAAGGTTTTATATAATCGCTATTGTCCTGGCAATAGTAAGCCTGGTATCGTTTAAGGTTCGCTAATGGAATTAAAAGGTAAAAATATTACTGTTATAGGCGCCGGAAGAAGTGGAGTAGGTGCTGCAAGACTTATTAAAAAAAATGGAGGTATTCCTTTTGTAAGTGATGCGGGCAAAGAGAATGAATTGTCCGGATCAATAAATATTTTGATGGAATCCGGAATAAATTATGAAACCGATACACATTCTGAAAAAGTATATGATTGCGAAACCATGATTGTTAGCCCCGGTGTGCCGGCGGGTGCTGCTGTACTTAATAGTGCAAGAGAAAAAAATATAAAATTAATGAGTGAAGTAGAACTGGCTTATGAATTTTGCATAGGAAAAATTATTGCAATAACTGGAACTAACGGTAAAACTACAACAACCAGTTTGTGCGGACATGTTTTTAATAATTGCGGATTTAAAACACACGTTGCAGGAAATATTGGATTGGCATTTTCGGAAATAGCGCTGAATGTTGAAGAAAACGATTTCGTTGCTTTGGAAGTTTCAAGTTTTCAATTGGATTTGATCGATAAGTTTAAACCTGAAGTTGCAATGATTTTAAACATAACTCCAGATCATCTTAATAGGTATGATGATAAGCTGGAAAAGTATGCTGCTTCGAAACAGCAGGTTTATAAAAACCAGGATGAAAATGATTATCTAATCCTAAACAGCGGTAACGAAGCTGTACTTAAATATCTGGAAGATCATAAAAGCCAATCTTTTTTCTTTTCGCCAGATGAAAATCAAAGTAATGGTTGCTACGTTGAGGAAGAAGATGTGATATTCAGATTAGACGGAATGGAAAAATTCAGGTGTAAGAGATCCGATATAAATATTAGAGGTGAACACAATTTAGCGAATGCCATGGCTGTAATTATTGCAGCAAAAATTAATGATTTGGATAATGATAAAATTGTTAAAGCTCTGCAAACCTTTGAAAGTGTAGAGCACAGACTGGAATTAGTAAGAGAAATCGATGGTGTAAAATTTATAAACGATTCTAAAGCCACAAATGTTGATTCGGTTTGGTATGCTTTGCGAAGTTTTGATGAGCCAATTTTTCTAATTCTCGGCGGGCAGGATAAAGGTAACGATTACGAGCAGATTAAACAGCTTGTTATTGAAAAAGTAGTTAAGATTTATGCCATTGGTTCATCCGCAGATAAAATTTTTAATTTTTTTCATTCATCTGTTAAAGTTGAAATTAAAAATACAATGAAGGACGTAATTACATCAGCAATTAATGAAGCAAGAGAAGGAGAGGTAGTTTTACTTTCTCCTGCATGTGCAAGTTTCGATATGTTCGATAATTACGAGCATCGTGGAAAAGCTTTTAAGGAAGAAGTGAATAACATATAGTGAAAAAACTAGCTTTAATAATATTTTTTAATGCTATAGCCTTAATGCTTACTTGGGCTGGTTATTGTAATGAGCGCAAGCAGCACTTATAGTGTGTTCAAATTTGAAAGTGTGTTTCATTTGTTTAATTCTCATTTATTCAAAGTGGGTTTAGGCATTTTGTTTATGATCCTGTTCTGTTTTATACCATACGAATTTTATAAAGGATTTAGCAAAGGTGCCTTGATTGCAATTGCTGTTGTTTTAGTCATCACTTTAATAATTGCTCCAAGTATAAAGGGTGCCGGAAGATGGATAGATCTTGGGATTTATTTCGCTGCAGCCGGCAGATATTGCGAAGCTCGTTTTAATAATTCATCTTGCTTTTTTATTGGAAGACAAAACTAACCTGATAGAGAATTTCAGGCATGGTTTTATGTACCTGTTTATCTGGGTTATACTCATTTCAGGCTTAATTTTGATCCAGCCAAACTTTAGCAACGGTATCCTTTTAATCTTGATCTCGTTAACAATTATGTACGTAGGCGGCGCAAGATTAAAACACATATTTGTTTCGCTAATTGGTGTTATAACTGCTGGAGGGCTTGCTGCATTAATTTACCCTCATTCCAGGGAAAGGATTTTTTCTTTTGTTTCCAGCATACAAAGCGGCGGCGATATAAATTTACAGGTTAAGCAGGCGCTTTACAGTCTTGGCAGCGGAGGAGTTACAGGCATTGGTGTAGGTAACAGTATGCAAAACAACCTTTTCTTACCGGAAGCTTATGGAGATTTTATCTTTGCAATTCTTGGCGAAGAACTTGGATTTATTGGAGCCGTACTCGTACTCCTTAGTTTTTTTACTTTGTTCATTGCCGGAATTATGGTTGCTAAAAAAACTAAAGACAGATTTGGGCAGATTCTGGCATTTGGTATTACTCTATCCGTTGTTACCTATGCTTTTGTTAATATTGCTGTAACCACAGGTTTACTGCCTACAACCGGTCTACCATTACCTTTTATAAGTTATGGTGGAACCTCGCTTTTGTTTTTGTGTATTTCAGTTGGAATATTAATAAACATTGCGCTCTCGAACGAGGCAACAAATAAAAGTGATGAAGAAGTATTAAAAAATGAATTACCGCTGAATCAGGTGGAGATATGAGCAATGAAAAAACACGTTATAAATTTTTATTTGCCGGGGGAGGAACTGGCGGGCACCTGTTTCCCGCAATTGCTGTTGCCGAACAAATTAGAGAGATGAAACCCGAATCAGAAATATTGTTTGTTGGAACTAAAGATAGAATTGAAGGAAAGACTATTCCCAAACTGGGTTATAGTTTTAAATCAATTTGGGTAAAAGGATTTTCAAGAAAATTTACAATGGAAAACATACTCTTTCCATTAAGATTATTTGTTTCCGCTCTACAGTCGTTGCTTATAAATGCAAGATTCAATCCCAGCGTGGCGATTGGTTCTGGTGGTTATGTTGCAGGTCCTGTAGTTTGGGGAGCATCTGTTCTTGGTGCAAAGATTATCCTGCTGGAACAGAACAGTTATCCGGGAGTTACTACAAGACTGTTAGAAAAACATGCGGATGAAATTCATATAAGTTTTGAGAATTCAAAAAAATATCTTAAAAAGAAAAACATATTATTAACGACTGGAAATCCTGTTAGGAAAGACCTTGGCACAATTGATAAAGTTGATGCACTAGCAAGTTTTGGTTTTTCCGCAGAAAAAAAAACTCTATTGATTTTGGGAGGAAGCCTCGGTGCAAAATCAATTAATAAAGCTGCAGGGAATGTAGTTAATAAACTTAGTGATGAAGGTTTACAGGTTATATGGCAGACAGGAAAAAATTATTATGAAGATTATAAACATTTTAATTCAAAAAGTATAAAAGTATTTGATTTTATTGAAGATATGAATTACGCTTATTCAATATCCGATTTAATACTCGCAAGAGCTGGCGCAACAACTATTGCAGAAATTCTTGTTTTGGGAATTCCATCTATACTTGTTCCTTCACCAAATGTTGCTGAGAACCACCAGTACTATAATGCAAAGTCTCTATCGGATGAAGGCGCAGCAATTCTTGTTGAAGATAAAGAGATTGATTCAAGAATATATGATGAAGTTAGTGGTATGATAAATTCGGAAGAAAAACTGGCTGAGCTAAAAAAACGTGCTTTGGTTCTGGCAAAACCGGATGCGGCAAAAGTTATTGCTAAAAGTGCGATAAGATTTGCGGAGGTTAAATGAGTGACAATATGGAAAATCAAAAGAACGGTTTTTAAATACAATATGTCGTTCTATTATCGATCGACTATAATTTATTTCATCGTGTCGGTTCTTTATATAATTATTCGCGGTGAGTTCGTAGAGAATTCTTTCAAGCTTATTACAAAGGATCCGTTACTCTATTTCCTTGCAATTATTGTGATTATCTCGATGCTCTCATTGCTCTATAATCTTTTCAGGAATAAGCACATTAAGATAGTTGATGACGGCATATCATTTATTGACAGGTTCAAAACAAGAAGCTTTAGAATCGATCAGATAAAGTATATAAAATTTACGAGGCAGAGAAGAACTGTTAATACAAAAGAATTTAAAAATGTTAGAATAAAAATTATTTCAAGGATAAGACCCATCCTTGTGCGGCTTTCTGATTATGAAAACCAGGATGAACTTTTAAAAAGGTTTGAAGAACTTAAATCATTAACAGAGAACAACAGTGTTCAGTAATATTAAAAAAGTACATTTTGTTGGTATTGGCGGAATTGGAATGAGTGGTATTGCAGAGATACTTATAAACCAGGGATTTGAAATTTCCGGTTCCGATGCTGCACTCTCTGAAGTTACTGAACGGCTCAGTGATCTTGGTGCTAAGGTATATGAAGGGCATTCAGTGGAAAATGTGAAAGATGCAGATGTGCTTGTTTATTCATCTGCTGTTACAACTGATAATCCTGAAGTAATGGCAGCTGTGGATAGAAATATTCCTATAATTAAAAGAGCGGAAATGCTTGCCGAAACCATGCGTATGAAATATGGTATTGGTATTGCAGGAACTCATGGTAAAACAACTACAACTTCTATGGTTGGATTAACTTTAACTGATGGTGGGATTGATCCAACTATAATTGTAGGAGGTAAGCTTAGCGGGTTAGGTGGAACTAATGCAAGACTTGGTAATGGTGAATTTATTGTTGTTGAAGCTGATGAGTTTGACAGAACATTCTTAAAACTTACACCAACAATTGCTGCTTTAACAACTTTGGAAAGTGAACATCTTGATACTTACAAAGATCTTGATGATTTAAAAACTGCCTTTATTGAATTCGTAAACAAAGTGCCGTTTTATGGTTTTGTTGTTCTTTGTCTTGATGAACCTGCACTGCAGGATATTATGCCGCAAATTAATAAAACGATTTTTACTTACGGTTTAAGCGCACAGGCAGATATAAGGGCAACTGATATTGAGCATGATGGTTTTACAAGTGAATACACTGTTATTTATAAAGGTAAAAACCTGGGAAGAATAAAATTAAATATGCCAGGTGTTCATTATGTTCAAAACTCGCTTGTTGCGGTTACTATTGGAATGGAGCTGGGCATTGATTTTCAAATAATTAAAAAGGCACTGGAAAAATTTTCGGGAGTTTACAGAAGATTTGAAACAAAGTATGATAAGGAAGTACTTGTGATTGATGATTATGCGCATCATCCAACCGAAACAACTGCTACTTTAGAAGGAATTAGAGCAGGTTGGAACAGAAGACTTGTTGCTGTTTTTCAGCCGCATCTTTATTCAAGAACGCAGGATTTTTACCAGGAGTTTGGCAGATCGTTTCTTAATTCAGATGTATTTATTTGTACCGATGTTTATCCTGCAAGAGAAAAACCGATTGAAGGCGTAACTGGAAAACTTATCGCAGATATTACTAAAAAATTCGGGCACAAGAATGTTCATTACGTTGAGGATAAAAATTCTGTACCTGCTAAACTTATGAAGTTGAAAGAAGATGGAGATATTATTGTTACGATGGGTGCTGGCGATATATGGAAGTACGGAGAAAAATTTGTTGAGTTGTTGAAAGCAAAATAAAATATGAAAGATACAATCAGTAAAATATTCGGCTTGGTGATGTTTCTTGTTTTAGCAGGAGGCATTCTCTATCTGAACATCTTTGGTGACGAGGCAGATGAAAAAGATATTTACGAATTGATTGAGGTAAACAGTAACTCACTTCTACCTGCAGAAGATTATTTACGCTTTACTGAACTAAGTGACTCAACAAAACTTAATGATTTAATTCTGCCTGATGTAAAAGCAAGGTTCGAAGAGCATCCTTACATTGTTAAAGCAGATGTAAAATTTGATGGCATTAATAAAATAATAGTGAACATTAGTGAAAAAGAATTAAAAGCCGTATTACTAAGTGAGGAAAATCCCGGACTTATTACAGAAGATTACAAACTGGTTCCGCTGCTCAAAAACACTTCTTTTTCTGAACTACCGGTTATTTCACATCTAAAAACAAATAGTGATGAAACGGGTAACGGCAATCCTGAGAATGAAGAGCTGGTACAGGCATATAAAATAATAGATGCGATAAAAATTACTGATGAAAATATCTACAAAAATTTAGATGAAATAAACCTGAGATATGGAAGAGATATCATACTAAGCTTTAGCGGTTTAGATTGTTCAGTAATATTCGGACGTGGGAATGAAGCAAAAAAAATTGTTTATCTGCAGGCTCTATGGGAAAAAATGAATGAGGAAAATAACTTATTTAAAGAGAGCGAATACATCGATCTTCGTTATCGAGATAAAATTTTTATCGGAAAGAAAATAAAACCAGAAATAACCGGATGAAATGAGCATATAAAAGTTTTTACAATGAATAATTTGATTTTATGCGAGTTCCATCTGACAAAAATTTAAAATTATAGCCAAATGAAAAAAGAAATTATTGCGGGATTAGATCTTGGCACAACAAAAGTTTGTGCAGTTATAGCAGAAAAATCTGAAGGAACAGAACGCTTTGATGTTCTTGGATTTGGTGTTGCACATTCAGACGGATTACATAAAGGATTGGTTGCAAATATTGGAAAAACTGCGGAAGCAATTAAATCGGCAATGTCTATTGCCAGCAACCGTGCAGGATTAAATATTAATTATGTAAATGTTGGTGTTGCCGGTGAACATATTACAAGTATAAGGCACAGGAACTACGTAACAATAAGCAGTAAGGAAAAAGAAATTACAAAAGATGATCTCGATCGGCTTGAAGCTGATGTTAGGACGATACGAATTCCATCGGACAGGCAAATTCTTCACATAATCCCGGAAGAATTTTCTGTTGATCATCAGCCGGGAATTGAAAAACCGATTGGTATGTCTGGCTCCAGGTTAGAAGCCAGTAATCATGTTGTGCTGGCATCAATACCGGCAATTCAAAATATTAAAAAATCTGTTGAAAGAGCTGGCTTAAAAGTTAAGGATTATATACTTCAACCGATTGCATCCAGCACTTCAGTGCTTGAAGAAAGTGAAAAGGATTTGGGAGTTGCTCTAATTGATGTAGGCGGCGGTACAACAGATATAGCTGTATTTCATAAAAAAGCAATTAAGCATACAAAGGTTATTGGCATTGCCGGGAATCAAGTAACCAACGATATAAGAGAATCGCTTGGTGTTATAACAGAAGAAGCTGAAAATCTGAAAAAGGAATATGGTTATGCAACTGAATCTGCAATTATAAAAGATGATGAAATACTTATAAAAGGTATTGGCGCAAGAGGCAATACAAAAATCCCGATTAGTTTATTAACCCAAATAATTAGTCTTCGGATGAAAGAACTCTTTTCAATTGTAGATAATGAATTACGAAGCGCTGGTTATAAAAATAAAATTAAAGCTGGCATTGTTTTAACCGGTGGTGGTTCTTTACTAAGTGGAACAACAGAATTGGCGGAGGAAGTTTTCGGTTTACCCACAAGGATTGGTCTGCCGCGAGACCTGGGTGAAGGTCTTTCAAATGAAATTGAAAGCCCGGAATTTGCAACTGTAGCAGGGCTTATAAGAGGAATCCCGGGTGGAAAATCTAGTGAGTTTCAATCGCTTTTAAAAAGAAAAAGAGATGCAAGAAATAAAGTAAAATTACTCGTTAAAAGAGTTCAGGAATTTTTTGATGAATTATAATAAATCTAAACAAGGAGGAAACATGTCCAAATTTGCCACTCTTGATAGTGAGCAGCCATTATCAGCAGTTCTTAAAGTTGTAGGAGTTGGTGGCGGCGGTTGTAATGCTATTGATAGTATGATAGCCAGAGGGCTTACTGGAGTTGAATATGTTGCACTTAATACCGATGCACAGGTGTTAGAAAGCAGCAAGGCAACGCACAAACTACAGTGCGGAACTTCAATTACACGTGGGCTTGGTGCTGGTGCGGATCCTAACATTGGCAGAAAAGCAGTGGAGGAAGACCGGGAAAAACTTGCTGACTTACTTTCTGGCAGTGATATGGTTTTTGTTACCGCAGGAATGGGCGGCGGTACAGGTACAGGCGGCGCTCCGATCATCGCTTCAGTTGCACAAAGTATTGGTGCATTGGTGGTTGGCATTGTTACAAAACCTTTCAGGTGGGAAGGTAAAAAAAGAATGCTAAACGCCGAACAGGGAATACAAGAATTAAGACAGCATGTTGATAGCTTGATTGTAATTCCTAACGAAAGACTGCTGAGTATTTTAGATGGAAGCGTTAATGCTTTTGCTGCGTTCGATAAACCAAACGAAGTATTATATGAAGCTACACGTGGAATTGCAGATATAATTACAGTTGAAGGTTTGATTAATGTTGACTTTGCAGATGTCCGCGCTGTAATGAACCAAAGCGGGGAAGCATTGATGGGCTGTGGAATTGCCAGCGGTGAGAATCGTGCAATTGAAGCAGCACAAAAAGCAATATCAAGTCCTCTGCTCGAAGGTATTAATATTAAAGGGGCTAAAAGTGTACTGCTGAATGTAACCGGTTCAAGTAATCTTACTATGCAGGAAATTAATGAAGGCAACAATGTTATTTTTGAAGCTGCCGGTGATGAAGCAAACGTTATTTTTGGTTGTGTTCGTAAAGAGGAGATGAACGATTATGTTTCTTATACTGTTATTGCAACTGGGTTCGATAGCGGACGGAAAACATTTATAACTCCTGCTCACAAATCTGAACTTAAGAAATCCAGTGAACAGCTTAGTTTTAGAGGCGGTTTTAATTTTATGGATAATGATAGTGTTGATAAGCAGGACCTGGAAGTTCCTACAATTATTCGTGTGCAAAGCCCAGATACACAGCTTGATAATGTAGAAGAAGATGAATTAGCTGAAAGCAGCTTTACTGCCGAAGCATCGCGTTATAGCTGGGCAAAGCAAAGAATGGAAAAGAAGGAACCTGAGAAGAAATCAGACAATGATGATGATGATGAAAGCTCTTCGTTTTTGAGAATGATAATGGACTAAATATTTTAATCAATAAATAGTTTGTTCTTTGAGTTTTATTTTTTGATATTTCTAATTTAGGATGAGCAGGAAGATGAGCGGAAACTATTTATGCCGTACCCAATGAAAGGATCGCCCTCACCCTTTCACACGGCGGGATGTTAATAATTATTGACCTGCAACAGAATCGCATTCCACATTTTAATCCTGCTTATCCTTCTTTATACAAACCTTAAGTTCATTCATCCGTCAATCGTGATTCTACAGTAACCTGTTCTTTATCCTCTTTGTCGTGTGTAATAATTATGCGGTTCGGGCGGCAGCAAGTTTCACAATCTTCAATAAAATCCTGTTTGTCTTCTATTGTAAAATCAATCCAGAGTTCATTTTCCTCACTACAATATTGGCAAGTCCAGTTTACTACATCATCCGTTTGCATTTCTCCTTCCTCCTTTGTTAATAAATTTATTATCTACAATAAAATATTTTTTCATTTAAAGGCAATAGGGTAGAGCAGAATTCAGGAGAAAGAATAGAGTAGTCAGAATATTCTATCTCTTGAGATTGTAATTTTTGAGTATTGAATTTTGTTTGATATTTGTTTTTTAATTATTGGAATTTAATTCCCCTCCTTGCATTTAAATTTTAAAATTCTATATTATAGTGTGCAAATGTTCACTATAATATGTTTGAAAATAGCTTAAAAACAAAAGATTCATTAGAATATCAAATTCCACCCGAGTGGCGGGAGGAAGTGCGCATACACACGCTTTATCCGCCCATTCCAAAAAATACGGGCAATATCAATTTTGATATCTTCGATTTTGATATGCTCTTTAACGATCCTGTAACAAAGGAACTTATACGCACGGGAAAGACCATCGGCTGTTTTTATATCGAGTCGCCGGGAATGCGTTCGCTGCTGCGCCGGCTTGATGTTGAAACTTTTGAAATGCTCACTGCTGCAAGCTCTGTTATTCGTCCGGGCGTTGCAGAAAGCGGAATGATGCAGGAGTTCATCGCGCGCCACAAAGATCCTTCACGCAGAATATATCTTGTGCCCGAAATGGAAATTTATCTTGGCGAAACTTACGGTGTAATGATCTACCAGGAGGATGTAATTAAAGTTGCTCATCACATTGCAGGATTAAGTTTGGAGGAAGCCGATCTTCTGCGCAGAGCAATGAGCGGAAAAATGCGCTCGCACAAAGCAATGCAAACAATAGTTGATAATTTTTTTTCTTCTGCAAAAGAAAAAGGATTAACCGATTACCAGGCAAAAGAACTCTGGCGGCAGATTGAATCGTTTGCAGGTTATTCTTTCTGTAAAGCACATAGCGCATCGTTTGCTTTGCTTTCTTACCAGGTTGCGTTTCTTAAAGCGCATTATCCTGCTGAGTTTATGGCAAGCGTGCTAAACAACGGCGGTGGATTTTATTCCGCTGCAGTTTATGTTCAGGAAGCAAAACGTTTAGGTTTGAAGATAGAACTTCCATCAATTAATGAAAGCGAAAAAGAATATGTGGGAAAGGGAAGATCAATCCGCATAGGTTTAAAAGCAATTAAAAATCTTTCTTATAATGCAATCGATAGAATAAGTGAAGAAAGAAAACAAAACGGCAAATACATTTCGCTGGCAGATTTTCTTGTGCGCACAAAACTTGCTTATGAGGAAACCGCAATGCTTATAAAGTGCGGTGCAATGGGGTGTCTCCGGCAAACCCGCCCAACTCTTATGCGGCTTTTGGATGTTTATCTTCACCGCAGAAAAATTATTGAGGAAAGCTATAATGATCTTTTTATGAGCGAAACATTCAAGCTGGAAGAAGAAGTAAAAACCAACGAGAACTATTCGCTTGCAGGAATATGCAAAGAAGAATATGAAGCATTTAATTATATGGTTACACGTCATCCTCTTTACTTTTTTAAAGAGTGGATTGATAAACCGGGGATTGTACTTGCAAAAGATATGCTGCGTAACAAAGGAAGAAGAGTAAAGATGATTGGATGGTATATGACATCAAAAAGAATAAAAACAAAACAGGGTGAGATAATGAAGTTCCTTTCGCTTGAAGATCTTACAGGAACTTTTGAAGCCGTTATCTTTCCGCGTGTTTATAACCGTGTTGCAGAGCTTACTCTTTCTATGGGTCCTTATCTTGTTACAGGAAAAGTGGATGCAGACGATTCTACAAATCTTATAACCGAAAACCTGCAGGTTCTTTCTTCAACTGCAGTGCTGGCAGGTTTGCAAAAAGACAGCGTTGAACATAATTATTATGGTGATGAAGAAAGGGTAACTGAAGAGGATTTTGCACTTGCTCGCTCATTAGATCAAAAAAAGTTAAAGATTGCTTATGCAGGTTAACTTAGCGGCTTCGCGAATTTGCGAGAAATGTTCTCGCGCAAAGTTGTAATGCAAGCAAAATATTTGAGTGTATTATGAGCTGATTTACTTAAAGAGCAATGGAAGATATTGTGCTCAATTTTAATATATTAAAGTAAGATAAAAATCTAATTAGAGCAGATTTTAATGTTTAGAATGAAAACCAGGCATATAATTATCCTAATTATTTCATTTATGATGCTGCCAATTTATCTAAGCGCACAGGAGAAAGATTCTGTTGAAACTGATGATTTAAATTGGTTTGCTGCCCCAATTATTTTCTACTCTCCCGAATCAAATCTTGCTCTCGGCGCGCTTGGAATATTATCGTTCCGCTTTTCTGATAGTTTGAATTCAAAGCCATCAAAAATTGAAGTATATGGTTATTATACTCTTAATACACAATATAGTTTTTCTTCAAAACCGGAAATATATTTTGATGATGATAAATATTATATCTCTGCTTATTTAAACTATTCTAAAGTGATTGATAAATTTTATAGTGCGGGAAATAATACTGCGGAAATAGATAATCCTAACTATGAAGCAAGAAGCAGTTTAGCATTGATCAAATTTCAAAGACAAATTTCTCATAACTTAAATGCTGGCGTTGTGTATGAAATTCGAAACTATAATGTTGTTGATGTAAGGGAGAATCCTTATTTGCAATCCGGCATGGTTTATGGCGGGGGAGGAGGATTAACTTCAGGTTTAGGTTTTGTTGTAAGTTACGATTCCAGGAATAATATATTCTATCCTGAGACTGGTGGTTTTTACGAATTATATTCAACTTTCTTTACCAGGGAAATTGGCAGTGATTTTGGATACACAAAAACAATAATAGACCTGAGAAGATTTCAAAAAATATCTGGTAATCAGATTTTAGCATTCCAGATTTTTTATAATTTTATATCCGGTTCTTCTCCCTTTTATGATGTACCTTCTCTTGGCGGAGAGAATATAATGAGAGGTTTCTTTACTGGACGATATAGAGACAGGCACTACCTTGCAACTCAACTTGAATATCGGATAAGGGTATGGTGGAGGTTAGGGTTGGTGGGATTTGTTGGTATGGGAGATGTTGCCGGTAGTATTTCAAAGTTTGAATTGAATAAGTTTAAATTTTCTTACGGGTTCGGATTTAGATTCAGAATTGATGAGATCGAATTAATAGACTTGAGGGCGGATGTTGGATTTGGTAAAAACACAAGTGGTATTTATTTTAGTTTAAACCAGGCGTTTTAGCTAATAAACTGAAAAATCACCTACACTATTTATTACCTTCCATAATAATTAATTTTTTTTAATGAAGAATTACTAACGTTTAAAACTTTTAATACAACTCATATTTTACAAGCCTTCCATCAAGCCCACCGTTTGAAAGTAGCTTTTTCCAGGATGGTTTTAACCCGACGTTTTTAATAAACTTTCTATCACCAAAGTAAATAAATGCTGTTGAATTTTTACAACGCTGTTTTAGAAAATCACCAAATCTCTTATAGAAATCACTAAGGTCATCGGTCTTCCCTATCCTTATTCCATAAGGCGGATTACAAATTATAGTAGTCCCATCAATTTTATCAATGTTAAAAACATCATAGTTTTCAATTTTAATTACATTTTCTTTATCAATCACTTTACAGTTCGTGATTGATGCTTCTACGGCATCCGCAGAAATATCACTTCCAGCAATGGCGCCTTTTTTAACCGGGTTTATTTTTTCTAATGCATCTTCTTTAATCTTCTTCCAAAGAGAAAGATTAAAATCAGGAAGTCTTTCAAACCCAAAATTGTTACGAAAAATAGATGCGGGAGTTTTGGATGCAAGCATATATGCTTCACAAAGCAAAGTACCCGAGCCGCAAAAAGGATCATACAAAGCTGATTTACCATCCCACCCAGAATAATTAATGATGGAGGCAGCTAAAGTCTCAACCATTGGCGCTCGAACACTTTTTTTACGGTAACCACGGCGATGCAGAGAGCCACCTGATGTATCCAAACTAATTGTAGCTTCGTTATTTTCAATATGAAGATTAAGCCATATATTCGGTTCTCTTGTATCGATTGAAGGACGGCTGCCTGTAAGGTCCCTTAAGTAATCAACTATCGCATCTTTTAAACGAAGAGAGGCAAATTTGGAATGTTGGATATAACTATTATTTACTGATGCAAATACAGCAAATGTTTTAGAAGGATCAAGGAAATCTTCCCAACTAACTTGCAAAGCCCCTTTGTATAGCTGGTCATCCGAACTACAATTGAATGAAACCAAGGGCGCCAGGACACGGTTTATGAGACGTGATTGAAAATTAATTGTATAAAGCACTTTTGTATTCGCGGTAAAATGTATCCCAGAATATGCTTGTGAAGTCTTCTCCGCACCAAATGAAATAAGTTCCTCATTTACAATATCTTTTATATCATCTGCAGCTTGCGCAAAATACCGGTTAGTTTTTTGGTAGTTGTACAATATATATTTTCAAAAAATTATTAGTTATGATAAAACGAGTCCTGCTTTAGCGGAACGAGTTCCATTCATTTTGCTAACGTAGCAACCATAACTGCTTTAATTGTGTGAAGCCTGTTCTCTGCTTCATCAAAAACTATTGAGTGATTCAGATTCAAAAACATCTTCAGTTACTTCCATTCCATCTAATCCGTATTTCTGATAAATCTCTTCTCCAACTTTTGTATCGCGGTTATGAAAGCAGGAAGACAATGAAGAAATTTAACATTAGGATTTCCAGTAAGTTTAATTACTTTTTTATTTATTTGATACGGTTTTAAAAGCTTAATTCTTTCTTCCCACACTTCTTTCGCTTCACCCATTGAAACCCAAACATCTGTGTAAAGAAAATCAACTCCTTTTACTCCTTCTTAACATTTTCAGTTAGTGTGATTTTAGCTCCTGTTTCTTTAGCAATTTTCTTACAGTGATTTACTAATTCGTTATCTGGCAGATTATTTTTCGGTGCGCACAGCCTTACATCCATTCCCAATTTTGCTCCGCCCACAAGTAATGAATTTCCCATATTGTTTCTTGCATCACCTAAATAGCAAAATGAGATATCAGATAATTTTTTCTTGCTGTGTTCAATCATTGTCATAAAATCTGCAAGAACTTGTGTGGGATGATACTCATCTGTTAAACCATTCCATACAGGTACTCCCGAAAACTCTGCAAGTTCTTCAACAATTTTCTGTCCGAATCCGCGGTACTCAATTCCATCATACATTCTTCCTAAAACTCTTGCAGTATCTTTCATTGATTCTTTATGCCCGATCTGAGAACCTGAAGGACCAAGATAAGTAACATTCGCTCCTTGGTCAAAAGCAGCAACTTCAAAAGCACAGCGTGTTCTTGTAGAACTTTTCTCAAATATTAAAGCAATATTTTTTCCTTTTAACTTTTGTTTTTCGTTACCTGCTTTTTTTGCAGCCTTTAAGTTCTTTAGAGAGATTCAATAAATAATTTATTTCTTCGGGGGTAAAATCTAATAGTTTCAAAAAGCTTTTGTTCTTTAACATAATTGGCTCCGGTTTTTATTCAATTATAATTTAAAAATTGATCCTGATTTAGTAAGCAAAATTAAGGGTTTAATAATTAAAAACTATAAGTAAGCCTTAAATCAAGATGATCTGCATAATTACGGTAAGATTTCATGTTAATACCAACAAAGAAATTATCAAATATTCTGTGTACCAATCCGTAGCGCTGGTAAATATCATCCTTATTTTTATAAGGTCTGTAAACATATAATCCTAGTCTGAACACTGAAAATGGTTTTTCCCATTAAAAACTCCCAGCCGCCTTGCAGCGAACCTCTCCAGGGGCTTATATCTTCAATAGTTCCTCTCTGAACTCTTAATCTTGCTCGTCCGTTCATCTCAAGCTCAGCTCCAGCAGTAACAGCTCCAAACCTCATAACCTGCCAGCTTCTTATTACATTTATTCCAAACATGGGAACCTGTGTCGGATCAGGAAAAGGCATTGCGGAAATTCCCCAGAACAAACCTATATCCCATCGTACCTTTTTTTCAGCCTTAGGATAAGGATCGGGATGAGTTCTTGGTTTAATTTCAATTGGATTAAATGTGTAACCCAAACCCAAACTTAGTGCGGGATAATTTATTCCACCATTCGGTTCCGTTAACGCAGCATTCGAATTATGATTCCAACTAACAAGGAATTGAGCTTCTACCTTTTTACTTATTTCGAACCTTATCCCTCCACCGGCTGAAAGCAAATAGTTAAGATGAGTAGAATATGACATGTTTTCGGGTGAGTTTCTTTATCGTAAGGTTTTGTTAAGTATGATAACCCTGCTTTCCCGTGAACTAAAAAATTAAATGTTGAAGGCAGTCCGAAGAAATGTGTAAAATGCATTCCGGCAACATAACCGTAACCAAAAACTTCAGTTATATCAAAATCATAATAGGAAAGAAACAAACCCAGACGCGGGTAACAATGGCAGTCATCCCAGGTTTCTTTGGTGTTAAGCAGCCAGCTAAAATTTAATTCGTATCCTACAGGGTTAGTTCCTTTTATGTTGACTACTTCTTTTGCATGGGAATTGCAAATCCGTAATGATATGTAAAACCTAAAGAGAAAAGTTTAACATCTTTTTCTACTTCTTTCATAGTTAAATCAACATCAGGTTTTTTAACAACAATGGAATCAGAAAATTCCTGCGCAGGTGAGACACCCGAAAAGATGTATATAAATACAAACGCTATTATGTACAAATTCCTCATAACAGGTTTTTCTTATAAACTATTGTTTAATTTAACTGTAAAATTACGGAAAGTTATAAGTTCTGCACAATGATTTTTTTTTGGATTTTTCCCTGAAAAAAATTAAAAAAGATTATTGCAGTAATATTTTCATTTAACTATTTTCGATTTAGATGAACTACTTATTTTCTATCAAATACTGAAATAGAATTTTTATAATTAATAATATATCTACTATCCATAAAAAACTGGAGGAGAAAATGAAAAAAATCTTTGTAGTGTTATTATTCCTGGTTAGTGCAACAAGTATTTACAGTATCGGTAGAGAAACTGCAGTCAATAATGATGCAGCTAGTAATCCTTTGAAACCAAATGCGCAAAACCGCTGGTATTTTGGTGGTAGTGTTGGTTTTAGTTTTTGGAACAATTACACTTATTTAAGTGTACAGCCGCTTGTAGGATATAAAGTTACGCCGAAGTTTTCTTTGGGCGGAAAACTACGCTATTCCTTTATCAATTATAATAATATTGATCCCAGCTTTTCATCTCATAACTTTGGTGGCAGCTTATTTACACGTTATCGGCTTACGCCGCAATTCTATTTGCATGGTGAATTTGTTTATACAAGCTTCGACCAGATTACAGGGTTTGATCTTCCAAACAATCAATGGTTAAGTGAAAGAGTCTGGGTTCCATTTCTATTACTCGGTGGAGGTATTTCACAAAGGATCAGCCCAAATGTTTGGGTTTTTGCAGAATTTTTAGTGGATGTAATAAATGATAAGAATTCACCTTATAAGAAATGGGATCCATTTGTAAGTGTTGGAGCAGGAGTAGGATTTTAATAAAAAGGATTATGGAAATAATACTTTAAATTGTCCTCTGATTCTTAATATGTATTAATCTGAAAAACAGTCGGGGTGGGGAGATTCGAAAACCCTCTCGACTATCTTAGTACGTTGAGAAATGCCGTTTTTTTAATGATTTCAAACCTATTCCAATTTTACACTTCCGTCAAATCCCCCAAAAATTACGGGGGTTCCTCTACAAAGTGTGCTGTTTTTGTGCACTGACAGCTTGAACAAAATACAAAGATGAATTGGTTCATTCAACTACTTTTACTTTTTTCTTCGCGAGCTATCTTCTGATTTTAGAGCGATGTCAATCTCGTTTTTTCTGTAACGGACTAATCCTGTACTTGGAATCTTTTCAAATGGTATGATTCTATTCGCTGTCCAATTCTGAATAGTTTTTTTTGTAACCTGCAGATAATCAGCAAGTTGATCCTGATTCATCAATCCTTTTACTGGTGGTTGTATTTGTCCTGAAAGTGTGTTCCCGCTCTTAGCAACATTGATAAATAACTGCCTCCAAAATAAGTCATCTGGATGAGCATGACTTTTTTGCCAGACGTTTTTGGTGTCTTTTGAAAATTCGGCAGTCTCCTCTAATAATTTTCTTCCGGTTACGTTGTATCCGATTATTCATTAAGCGTGGTTGTTCAGTAACCGCAGGGGGTTATAAAACTTAAAGAATTAATAAACTTTACTGAGAGTTTTGTATTCACCGCACTTATGAGGACTCTGTGAATACTTAGAATACTTGAGGAAAAAATATAACTAAATCTTTCCAATCAAATTTACCATCTCAATTGCGCTTAGCGCAGCATCCCATCCTTTATTGCCGGCTTTTGTACCTGCGCGTTCCAAAGCCTGTTCAATTGTATCAGCTGTAATGATACCAAAAATAACCGGTAAACCAGCTTCCAATCCTACGTGTGCAACACCTTTGGATACTTCTGCAGAAATGTAATCGAAATGAGGTGTGCCGCCGCGTATAACCGCTCCCAAACAAATAACAGCATCGTACTTTTTAGAGCTTGCCATCTTTTTTGCAGCCAGTGGTATTTCAAAGGAACCGGGAACCCACACAGCGGTTATATCTTCCGCTTTGCATTCGTGCCTCGTAAGGCAATCTTGCGCACCCGAAAGAAGTTGTGAAGAAATCAGTTCGTTAAACCTGCTGATAACCACGCCAAACTTTTTTTCTTTTGCGGTTAATTTACCTTCAATAATTTTTGTCATAATATCTCCTTAGTAAAATCTATTTTAAAATTGTTTCTTTGTTATTAAGTAAATGCCCTAAACGTTCCTTTTTTGTTTTAAGGTAGTCATGGTTCACTTCGTTGGGCGGAATTTCAATCGGTATGCGCTCAACAATTTCCAGGTCGTACCCTTTTAAGCCAATAATTTTTTTAGGATTGTTAGTCAGCAACTTAATTTTCTTTAACCCAAGATCTTTTAATATCTGCGCGCCTGTTCCGTAATCTCTCAAATCAGGTTTAAAACCAAGCGCTTCATTTGCTTCAACAGTATCTTTTCCTTGTTCCTGTAACTGATAAGCCATTAACTTGTTTACCAATCCTATTCCTCTTCCTTCTTGCCTCATATATAAGATCACCCCTCTTCCTTCACGTTCAACCATTTGCAGTGCTGTGGAAAGCTGGTCGCCGCAATCACATCTTTTGGAACCAAAAACATCTCCCGTTAAACATTCCGAATGAACTCTTACAAGAACCGGTTCATCACTAACCAGGTCTCCTTTAACCAAAGCCATCGGGTTATCCTGCGGATCTAAAATATTTTCGTAAAGATGCAGCTTAAATCCGCCAAATTTAGACGGAAGATCAACAGCAACTTTACGCTTTACAAGTTTTTCACGGGACTGCCTGTACTCAATTAAATCTGCAATGGTAACTATTTTCATATTAAACTTTTTAGCAATTTCAATAAGCCGTGGAAGTCTTGCCATCGTTCCATCTTCATCAGTAATTTCGCAGAGTATTCCTGCAGGTTTTAATCCTGCAAGTTTAACAAGATCAACAACTGCTTCGGTGTGTCCAGCTCTTTTTAAAACACCTCCCCTTCTTGCAATTAGAGGAAAAATATGTCCAGGTTTGGCAAAATCACTTGCTGTAGAAGTTTCATCAATAGATTTATTGATTGTAATTGCTCTATCGCTTGCGGATACGCCTGTTGTTGTTCCATGCCTGTAATCAATTGATACGCCAAAAGGTGTACGGTGCAGTGAAGTATTATTTTTCACCATTAGATCAAAACCCAGCGCTTCTGCCTTATCCCGGATAATTGGAAGACAAAGTATTCCGCGCGCTTCCTTTGTAATAAAATTTACATGTTCCGGCGTAACAAGCTCGGCAGCCATTACAAAATCACCTTCGTTTTCCCTGTCGGGATCATCAACAACAATAACCATCTTGCCGTTTTTAATATCTTTAACCGCTTCGTTTATTGTGTTGAACTTAAATTCACCATTATTATTTTCCATCAGTAACCTAACTCCTTTAACCAGTTTTCAGTTATGTTCGTGGTATTATCTGTTCCATTCTTTCCAAGCAGTTTTTCAATGTACTTTGCTAGCACATCGGTTTCTATATTAACTTTATCTCCAATTTTTTTAAATTGAATTGCAGTGTTCTTCCAGGTATGGGGGATGATAGAAATTCCCACTTTAGAATCATCAAGTTCTGCAATTGTTAAACTAATTCCATCAATTGTAATTGATCCCTCTTCAACAAGATATTTTTGAAGAGATTCATCAACATTTATTTTAAGAAAGTAATTTTCACCAAGTTTGTTTATTTCCAGTATTGTTCCTATTCCGTTAGCATGCCCCTGCACAAAATGTCCTCCCAATCTATCGTTTAATTTTAAAGATCGTTCTAAATTTACAGGAGTTGAAAGCTGCATTTTTGCAAAAGTGGTTTTATCCAGAGTTGCGCCAACTGCATCAACCCAAAATCCATCATCCTCTACTTTAATAGCTGTGAGGCAAACGCCGCTAACGCAAACCGAATCATTAACAGAAATATCATCAAGTATTTTGCTTGTAGAAATCTTAATCCGCATTCCCCCTGCAATTGGGTTAATGCTTGAAATTTTGCCTATTTCTTCAATTATTCCTGTAAACATTTTACAAACTTAATTATTTTGTAACATATACGGTATGCAAAAATTAATTATTCACCTTTTTTATAGACTATTTTCAGATCTTCACCCAATTTCTCAGAACTTATTTTATTAAGATGACCTAATGAGGAGATTGAAATACCATTACTCCTTCTCCAAGAGTTATTGGTGCCTGAAGAATGATAATTTCATCATAAGTATTTTCATCAATAAATTGCGAAAAAATATCACTTCCACCTTCAACAAAAAGTGATGTGATTTTTTCTTCACCAAGCTTTATTAAAATGTCTTTTAATTCTAATTGAGCCTTATCAGTTTTAAATTGAAATACTTTCGCACCTTTCTCAATAATCTTATTGATCTTTTCGTTATCAGAATCTTCACTTGTTATTATAAAAGTTTTTTCAACATCTTCACAATGAGAACTTTAGCATTTAAATCTATACTAAGCTTGCCATCTAAAATAATTCTCTTTGGATTTCTTCCTTCAACATTTCTAACAGTTAAGCAGTGGATTATCAACAGCAACAGTATTTGCGCCAACTAAAACTGCATCATAAACTGCTCTTTGTTGATGAACAAGAGGATTAGATTCTTCTCCCGGTTAACCAGGATTGTTCATTATTTGATTTGCTGATTTTTCCATCTATAGATTGAGCAACTTTTAAAGTGATATATGGAATTTTCTTTTTAACATAATTGAAGTAAAATTTATTTAGTTCTTCTCCTTCATTTTTCAGCAGATCAGTTATAACTTCAATTCCTGCATCTCTTAATTGTTTTATTCCTTCGCCGCTCACTTCCGGATTAGGATCAAGATTGCTGATGACAACTCGTAATATTTTTTTATTAATAATTAGTGGAACACAGGGAGGAGTTTGTTTATTTGTATGGCAGCAAGGTTCAAGATTGCAGTATAATGTTGCGCCTTTTACATCTTCGGTTGAATTGTTAAAGGCATCAACTTCTGCATGTGGTTCCCCATATTTTTTATGATATCCTTCCCCAATCACTTTACCGTTTTTTACAATTACTGTTCCAACCAGCGGATTAGGAGAAACAGTTCCTGCTCCTTTTGCAGCTAGTTCAAAACATCTCTTCAAAAATACTTCATCGTTTCCAACATCATTCGTCATATTTCATCAGGAGATTAAATTTGTCTCAGCTTGTCTTTATTATTTACATTTTTTCTTTCAAAGGAAGCAATCTGTTTAACTGCTTCAATTGCTTTATCAATATGTTCTTCGGTGTTAAAGGCGCCAATGCTTAATCGTAACTGTGCCATGAATTTTATCAGTTCCTAATTGAACATGAACAAGCGGCGCACATTGCAATCCTGTGCGGCATGCAATATTATGATCAACATCAAGCATAGTTCCTACATTGCCAGCATCCCAGCCTTCAATATTAAAACTTAGAACAGCGTTGTGGTTTTCTATACTATCAGCACAATACATCTTTACTTTATCAATCTCCTGTAAACCTTTACGAAGTTTATCCCAAAACTTCATCTCTTTGTTATGTAGATTTTCCATACCTTCTTTTTCTATCCACTTCTGTCCAGCAAGTAATCCTGCAATTCCAACAATGTTCAGTGTGCCGCATTCCATCCTGTAAGGAAATTCTTCGAGGTGAAAAGGATATGCAGAGCGTACACCGGTTCCACCAAAGCGTGTTCCTTTAATCTTAACATCTTCACCAATATAAGATCCGCCGATTCCGGTTGGACCCATTAAACATTTATGACCTGTAAAAGCAACTACATCAATATTCATTTCTTTCACATCAATATTAATTGCGCCGGCTGTTTGACTTGCATCAATTGCAAAATAAATTCCAGCTTCGCGGCAAATCTTTCCAACTTCACCCACCGGTTGGATTGTTCCTATAACATTTGATCCATGGTTAAGTATAACCAGCTTTGTATTTTTCCTGAAAGCTGTTTTAACATCATCTGGATTAATGTATCCTCTTTCATCAAAAGGAATGTAGGTTACTTCGATTTCGCCGGCATGTTTTTTATGATACAATGGGCGTAAAACAGAATTGTGTTCAACATTGCTTGTAATAACATGATCACCGGGATTAAGCATACCACTTATAATCATATTCAAGGAATCGCTGGCATTATAACTGAATGTTAAATGATCCGGATCAGTTCCGTTAAAAAATTTAGTAAGTTTTTTTCGTGTTGTATTAACGATTTCTTCAGTTTCTAATGACATGTCATAACCGGATCGACCCGGATTTACGCCGTTCTTTTTGTAAAACTCATTCATAAAATCGTAAACTTCAGGGGGCTTTGGGTAGGTTGTTGCTGCATTATCCAGGTAAATTATTCCATCCATGTTTTTCATCCATAAATGTGAAAGAAAGAAATAATACTTATGTAAATCTAATTGAATTGAAGCTTAAAACAGAATTGAAAATTAATCTATCAGCATAAATTTGATTAATTGGTTTCCGTGTGTTGCTATATTCAAAACAAGTTATTTTAAAATGAATTTAAAAGATATTTCTTATGTAGGTTGAAAACATTTATTTCTCACTTCTTTAACCACATTTCGATTACATTAACTTAAAAGTAATTGATTTTATTTGTCAATCCATATAATTTACAATAGCAAGCATTTAAGTTTTTACACAAGTAATACGCGATGTTAAAAAGTAGAATCGTTTTCAAATATTCCTTATTAGGAAATTCATTTTAATAATGTATCGCGTTTCGCGATACCCTCAATATTGTCGGGAGTTTAGATTATGATCGCACTTTATTTACTCACTTATTTTTCAATCCTGATATTTTTTCTTTTAGTTATTTCGAAAATATTTAAATATGCAAGTGCACCCATACATGTAAGATGGGAACTTTATCCTGTTGCTCATGAACCTAAGCGAAGTAAATACGGAGGTTCGTATTATGAAGAAGCAGAGTGGTGGAAAACAAAAAACGCAAAAAAACCACCTTGCAGAACTTTGGGCAATGCTTGAAGAGATAATTTTTTTAAAAGGAGTTTATCATCATAATAAAAAATTATGGGTTTTTTCATTTCCGTTTCACTTTGGTTTGTATTTAATAACAGGTACAACAGCTCTTATATTTTTATCTGCAATCCTGGATATTTTTTCTGTAATTAATTTAAATGTGATTCAGAGTTGGAGTGATAAATTATTGTATAACTTAATTAATATATCAGGCTATGCAGGTCTTGCATTGACTTTTATTGGAACTATAGGTTTGTTGATTCACAGAATGACTGACAATAAGTTCAAGTTCTACAATACGCCGATGGAATTTATAAACCTGTTTTTCATTTTGATTTTAGTCATAAGTGTTTTTCTTACTCTTATTTTTTCTAATCCTTCATTTATTATGAGCAAAGAATTTGTATTGAACATTTTAACATTTAATTTTATTGCTATCCCCGATGCTCTGTTCACTGCGCACGTAATTCTTATTTCCCTGTTTCTTTTATATTTCCCGATTACAAGAATGATGCACCTTTTTGCAAAATATTTTTTATACCATAATGTACGATGGGAAGATGAACCAAATGTAAAAGGCGGGAAGCTTGAAAAGAAAGTGAAGGAAGCATTGAATTTCGGTGTAAGCTGGTCTGCCCCCCATATTCAGGCGGGTAAAACGTGGGCAGAAGTTGCAACTACTTTGCCAGAGAAGGAGGGAAAATGAAAGAGGATAAAATGAAATCGATTAAAGATTTTACAAAAATTAAAGATCAGGTAACATATCTAAATCCAGCTGAATATATAAAACTGCCCTTTCCTTATGAAGATTGGGTTGATGAGCCGATTAAAGAGTTAACCGATGATCAGAAAAACAGAATTGAACATTCTCTCGATGGATTATCGGCAATGGAACTTCCGAAACCCGAAACTGAAGAAGAAAAAGAAGAACTGGTTGCTAAGTTTCTTTCAGGATTAAAAAAATTACTTAGTAAGGAAGACAATTGGATCTTACTTCAACCCCTGCTTCTCTCGATGGAGAATTGTGTTAAATGCCAATCCTGTTCAGATGAATGCCCTGTTTATATTGCGAGCGGCAGGGAAGAAATTTACAGACCGATTTTCCGCGGTGAAATTTTAAGACGGATCATTAATAAATATCTAAAGCCGAGTGGAAAATTATATAATAAAATTACAGGTTCCGATATTGATTTAACCTGGGAAACCATTGCACGGCTTGCGGAGTTATCCTATCGCTGTACACTTTGCAGACGTTGTGCGCAGGCATGTCCTATCGGAGTTGATAACGGACTTATCACCCGCGAAATTAGAAAACTATTGAGCCAGGAATTAGGGCTCAATGTTGAAGAACTTCATAACTCTGGTTCAGTTAAACAGCTAAAGACAGGTTCTTCCACCGGGGCAAACCCAACTGCTATGCTAGATATAGTTGAATTTATTGAAGAAGATCTTAAAGAGTTGACTGGTATGGATATTAAGATGCCGCTAGATAAAGAAGGTGCTGATATTCTTCTGATTCATAATTTTGGTGAATTCCTTGCCTGGCCTGAAAATATAATGGCGTTTGCAATTATATTCGAAAAAGCAGGAATTAACTGGACATTATCTTCTGAGATGGGTGGATATGATTCTGTAAATTATGGTTTATGGTATGATGATGCACAACTCGCCAGAGTTGCGCTTGAACACATAAGAATTGCAAAAAAACTTAACGTAAACAGAATAGTTATGGGTGAATGTGGTCATGCTCATAAAGCTTTGATGCCTGTTGCAGATAGAATTTTAGTTGATGACAATATTATTCCTAGGGAAAGTGCGTATCCAGTTCTTGAAGAAATAGTATTTAGCGGTAAGATTAAATTCGATCCAATGAAAAATGATTTTCCTGTTACATTGCATGATCCTTGTAACGCTGTTAGAGCAATGGGAATTGTTGAACCGCAGCGGAGAATTGTTAGGGAATTGTGCCCACAGTTTGTAGAAATGGAACCACACGGAGTTCACAACTATTGCTGCGGAGGTGGAAGCGGTTTTGCAATTATGCAGGGTAAAAATTTTCCGGATTGGAGAAATGGTCTTTCTTTCAGGATGAAGTTTAAACAGATACTTGATGCTTTCCAGGATAAAATTGATCCTTCAATTTACAAGTATGTTTGCTCTCCTTGCTCAAATTGTAAAGGAACTTTTAGAGACGGTTTAACTTATTTTAACGCATTTGATAAGTGCGGTATAATTTACGGCGGACTTGTGGAACTAATAGTTAACGCAATGGTCGATATCGAAAAACCATTTATTGAATGGGAACTTAAATAGAGAATTAAAATGATTACGTTCAAAATCATTTTATTAAAATTATATATAAGGTGAAATAATGGCCGAGTTAAAAAAGATACTAATAATTGATGACGAGGAAGATGTAACAACCTATCTCTCAACATTTTTTAAGGATAATGGTTTCAGCACCATTTCAGCAGTTGATGGAAAAGAGGGTGTACAAAAAGCAATAGAAGAAAAACCGGATATTATTACTTTAGATGTGTCAATGCCGGAAGAATCTGGGGTTAAAGCTTTACGTGATTTGCAGAATAATGAGGGTACTAAAAACATTCCTGTATTAATTGTTACAGGAGTTTCGGCCGATATAAAAAGATTCATTGAATCACGCAAACAGGTTCATCCGCCTGAGGGATTTTTTGAAAAGCCTATAGATAGGGATGCTTTGTTGAAGAAAGTTAAAGAGTTACTAAATCTATAAGTACTGCGCTATTCGCTTTTTTGATTCTCCGTTAAGGCTTCTATTGGACGGCTCCTCATCATAGTAACAATAAATTTGCTTCCTTTATCCGCTTCAGATTCAATGTTAATCTTTCCGCCATGCGATTCAGCAATTTTGTTTGCAATAAAGAGACCTAATCCTGTTCCTCCGGAACCTTTTGATGAAAAGAACATACTCAAAGCTTTTTCGCGGGTTTCTCGATCCATCCCAATTCCATTATCCGAAACTTCGAAAATAACGTTCTCCGGCTCTCCTTTTAATTTCCAATGTAATACTGTGATGATCTTTTTTCTTATCAATTCTGCAGGCATCAAGAGAATTGTCTAAGCAAATTTATTATTAAAGATTTAACTGCATTTTTATCAGCTTCGAATTGACCTATTTCCTCTGGGATAACACATTTATATTCTATACCAAGTCTTTCAGCACGATGGCTGAAGTTTTCACATATCTCATCAGTTAGTTCCTTGATCTCAAAGTTCTCCCAATCGGGTTCTCGATCTTTTGCATAATAAAGTATATCCATTACCATGCTTCTTATACGCCTTATATTTCTTGAAGCAATTTCCCAACCCTGATCAATTCTTTCACGATCATTTTTCTTTAAACCTGTGTTAACAAGATAAATTCCTCCATCTAATCCATTTAGCAGCCCTTTAATGCCATGCGAAATTGTTCCAATCAATAATCCAACCGAAGTCAGTTTATCCTGCAGTTGCCGAATCGGCGTTATGTCTGCACTCATTTCAATTACTTTATCAATATTGCCATCATATATCTCTGATTGGAGCGGTAAACACCATAACATTCATTCGTTTATTATCCCGGGAAGTTACAACTTCTTCGTGAGTGCGAACTTCTCCATCTTCAAAAGTTTGTTGAATAATACATGGTTCACATTTACTGCTGCGGTGTTTATAAACTTCGTAACACATGCTTCCGTAAGATGTTCCGAATGCTTCTTTGTGCATCCGATTGGCTTCAACTATTCTAAGATCTCTATCCTGTATTGAAATGAAGCAAGGTACTTCTTCAAATAGAAGCTGGTATTTTTGTTGGCTCTCTTTAAGTTGATTCTGTAATTGCTTTACTTCAGTTATATCAGTAGACATTTCCATAACCGAGATAATATTGCCATCATCATCATAAATTGGAGAGGTGTAAACAATTACCGAAACTTCTTTACCATCAATATTTTTAACATGTTCTTCACTATGATGAGGTAGGCCATCGTGGAATGTCCGCTCAACCGGGCAGACTTCGCATTTTTCAGAACGATTTTTATAAACCTGGTAGCAGTAACGTCCGTCAATTTCTCCAAATTCATCTCTGAATTTTTTATTTGCATCAAGAAGGCGTAAGGTTTCTATCCTGAATTGTAAGATAGCTGGGTATGGAATCGAAATATTTTTTATATATGTCATCCATAAAATTATTTCTCTAAGACTTTTCTACTTTTGCGTCTTTTTCATGATGACCGACTTCAAGGATCTTTCGTATGTTTAAAATTAATCCTTCCTCTGTGATAGGTTTATCTATATAACCTTCCGGTGGAAAATCCGGACGTTCATATATAAGTTTTCTTAGTTCAGGTTTTCCTGTAATAATACAAATTGGAATTGATTTTAGCTCATTATCTTCTCTGAAGTGATCAAATACTTCTACGCCAGATTTCCCAGGCATAGAAATATCAAGTGTCATCAAATCGGGTTTTTCTTTCCTGGCAAGTTCAATTGCTTGTTCGCCATCATAAGCTTTTAATACTGTAGCACCGTTATCTTCAAGAATAGTTGAAATATATGTTATAAAATCAGGCTCATCATCTGTAACTAGAATCTTGCGACCTGCAAATTCTTCTTCGGCTATTAATTCAGGAACTTCAACAGCAGGCACTGCAACTTTTTCTTCAACAACAAGTGCGTTAGCAACCAGGTTTACAAGCTGTGTAACCTGCATACCCAGTTTGTAATGTCTTATTAAATCAGTTAAACCATCTACACAGTTATGGCATGAAGTTATAACTACTGATGCACCAGTTTCTTTAAGTTGATCAGCTTTAACCTTTGCAGATTTTAATCTGCGGTTAGTATATTCCGACATTGACATGGCACCGCCACCACCTGTGCAGCAATAATTTTCAGCTCTGTTGGGATACATTTCCTGGAAATTAGAACACACCAGATTAAGAAGTTCACGTGGTTCTTCATACAAACCGCAACTTCTTGCATTATTACAAGAATCATGAAAAGTTACTAATTCCGTATTACGGGTTTTATCAACTTTTATTCTTCCTTCTTTAATATATCGAAGCATGGTATCAACTGAACTTTCCATTTCAAAAGGAACATCAATTCCTCCCCAGTTTTGTCCTTCGCATCTTGTGGAACGATAGCCATGTCCACATTCCGATATTACAAGTTTTTTTCCACCAAGTTCTTCAGTCTTTTCAAATAAACGTCGTGCAACTGAACCACCAAGTTCATCATCACCAGAGAAAAGTCCAAAATTGGTCATGTCCCAACCCTCACTTGGCATCGTCCAGTTTTCACCAGCAAAGTGAAAAATTTTAGCAGCATCGGCAATAGTGCGAGGATCATATTTTACTTCACGTGGATTAATTGAATAAACCACATCGCAGTTTTTCTTATCAATGGGTATTTTAATTTCAGGATCATTGAATTCACTCTGTAGTTCCTCTTCCATCCATTCAAGAGTTTCAAGATAATCTTCCTTTAAAACTCCCATCTGGTTTCCGATTTCCCATTGGTCTTTACTGACCAAAGCAACACCTTCGGGCATTACTCCCACTGAAACAAGCAGTCCACGAGCCATCCTGTTAAATGTTGCAAAATCTACGCCCATTGGACAATTGATTGAACAGCGACGGCAATTTGTACATTTACCAAAAACAACATCTTTCAGTTCTTCCAAATCTTCATCGGTAAACAGACTTTTGGATTTAACCCACCATGGAAAAACACGACCTGTCCAATCATAATGTCGTTTAAAAATTTTTCGTATCTGATCAGCTTTATAAACAGGAGCATATGTTGGATCACCAGGATTGGTAAGAACATAATGGCAGGATTCAATGCACATTCCACAATGAACACAACCAGCAAGGGAAGTAGCCATTTGGCGGTTTAACTTTTTGCCCATCCGTTCAATTACTTTTTCTGCTTTGTGAGAGCGATTATTAGTTTCCATATTCAACTCCTCCCTTTTTAACTACATGTCGGATTGGGAAGACTCCGCGGTGTCCCATAGTTTTTCCAAACCAATATCTTGCAAAAGGATAATATAAATAATGTGAGATCTTACTAAATGGAACATAAATAAGAAAGAACGCTGTTAGAATAAAATAAGTTAAGAGAACACCTTCACCTTGTTGGTATTGATTTGGTACGGCAAAAAAAGCAAATCCAAACCAGACTGTTAATAAAATAAATGAAAAGTAATCATCAGGTGAACTGATTGCCCTTACATATACATTTGTTATACGGCGGATAAGCCGATAACAACCAATAAAAAAGCAGCCCCAATAAAAATTTGAAAAATTATAACAATAAATGGATTATTTGCCAGTAAAGATGGTGCATAAGGAATAATAAATGAAAGTAGAATTGCAAGTGTAACTCCAATATGGAAAATTATAAATTGCATATAAAAAAATCATTTAGTGCGGGTGCTTTCCATTGTCCATGGCATAGCAACAGCAGCCCACGAATAAATAATTCCTTTTCGGGGAGTTGTATCGGGTGCACCTGTTGGAGCTTGTCTTTCGCGACCCGCTTTTAAAACTAAACAGCCACCTAATTCGTAAAGTGTAAACTATTGCCATTATAACTAAAGCAACTTCTTGCAGCGTATGTTCAGAAAAATATAATGATTCACTCATATTTTATTCCTTTAATTCTTCCTTTTAGTTCCAAAACCTTTTGAAAAGCATTGTATTCCCGTTGATCCACAACACAAATCACGACTTTTTCTAAAACAGTTTCTCCAGCTAAATGTTTTTTTAATACTTCAGACATAACTTGAGCAGATACATCTAAGGGAATGCCATAAAAACCAGTTCCCATAGGGGGGAAACCAATCTCGCGTATCTTCTTTTCCTCTGCAATTTTAAGAACGTTCTGCATGGTTGCGATTAATTTTTCCTCAATATCAGTTTCCCGAAACCGCGGACCAACAGCATGGATAATATAATTCGATTTCAATTCCCCGGCGGATGTGATAACTGCTTCACCAGTAGAAATAGTTCCATATGTTTTTAATTCTTCCTGTATTGAACTGCCTCCGCGCATCAGCAATTGCGTTGCCAAACCCTGAGCCCAATACAAGGTTATGTTGGGCATAAAAGACGATTGCTTCTATGTCCATCAAAGTTAAATCGGCTTTTTCAAGGTGTATTACTGAAGCTATGTTTTTTGTTTCTACCATACCGACTCTAAAATGATTTTACAATATTAATTTCTTCGTCAATAATTATTTACCTTTAAAATAAATATGTTAGTGGTAAAGAATTGATAAAAAGTAATTATGTCATAGAGTAAAATCAATTACAAAATAAGTTTTGTATTCTAGATGTTGTATAGCTAATAGCTGACAACAACAGTGAACTGCGACATTGATAAATTGGGATAGTTATTTTATAGGAATGTGTAACGACCTAACGGCAAGCTCTATTACAAATGTTCTCATCTCTTCACTATCCAGTGGAAGATCTAATGATTTGGGCAGTGTGCCGCAATTAAAATTTGTAAAGTGTGTTTCGTGAGGATGTTGGAGGTACAAGGAAAGCCGGCTAAAGCCAATGGGAAGGGGCGCAAGCATCCACCACGCAATCCAGCCGTTAATGATAGGGAAAGGATCATATTTTAGCATATGAAATTTTTCAAACCTTTTGTGAAATGCAGAGAGCAATCCTTCAAAGCGAGTTTGGAATTTCATGGCAATTCTTTCTTTCAGCCGATTAGTAAAATGATCCTGGGAAGAAAGAACAATATTCTTCATTCTTTTATCTTTAAAAATTACAAGATAATCATGAAGATGGTATGAATGATTCGTTTCATAAGCATTTATTGCTTCTAAGATTAACTTTCTGTTATCTATTGAATGGTACAATTGTTTTTTCAAATTCTTATCATAATAAGCTCTTGTAAAATTATGATAGGTAGATGCAAAAGGAAACACAATTTTTATTGCGTCTTCAATAAACTTTGAACCGTAAGACATAAAATCCGGACAAATAATTCCTCTGCAATTAATTCTGTCCAACAAGCGAACCCATACATCCTTCGATTCTTTCTTGCCAATTTCAAAACCAAGTACTACGGTAGATAGGGCATCAATAGCCATTCCAAGGAACATACAATTCTCGCCGCTATCCTTTGATGTACAGTTAAATTTTGTACCGACTAAATGAATTAATCGTGATTCATGTTTCGGTGAACATGCATCAAGATATTCTTCCCAGTTTGCACAGTCTAATAAATATTTCCTGATTATTTGGTTTATTCTGGATGGTGAGTTTGGATAGATTGAACGGAGATCACGGTAGGATAAACCACCTAAATATGCTTCTGTTAACGCACCAAAATCCGGGATCTTATTTTCTATTTTGTTTTGAACCCATGTCTTCTGGCAATTACGGCATCGGTAACGCTGATTATCTGTGGAAGTCCGACCATGTTTAATTATTCTTAAACTGTTACAAAAAGGACATCTACAGAAGTCGAAGTAGTTTCCATGTTCATATATAAAATTATTAAATTATAAGTTATAAAACTTAACAAAATTATTGGTCATTTATTGGGAATACATTAAAAAAAACTATAATTTATTTCAATTTCAATAAAATTTGTTAGTCAAAATTTTACGTGATGATGATATAAAGGTGATTGTTAACATCACATTCTTTTGTTGCAGTTAAAACTCTAAGAAAAAATATTCATTAATAAATAGTTTAATATATTCTATACTTTTTTTATGAATTGAATTTATTAGTCTAAAAAATATTTAAAACTGGAAAGCAAACTTGTTAATCGTAGCGTGTTATAATAATATCATTGTACAATGTTGCAAGGCAAGTGTACAAGCTATCATCACTTCTCCTCCTTCCGCCTCAAATTAATTTCTTTTAGTATACAACACATAGAATACAAAACTTAATTTCTTATTGATTTTACCTGCCTGCTTAATTACGTTTAATCAGTCTACTTATAGAATATATTTACAGAAGTGGATAGATTATGAACTCAAAGAAAAGATCTTCTGTTAGTAAAGATGAGTTTTTGCTATGGATAGGTCTTTTTGTATTAGTACTCTCCTTAGAGTTATTTATTGGGATTGATATAAAAGGTTGGGGAGTTAAAACCAAAACCTTGGCGAAATTTCCCAGTCTGGAATAACAATCTCCAAAAATTATGAAAGTTTGCACTGCATCGTTTTATTGATTTTGTTTATACATGCAAACCAAACTTTATTCCATTTATATAGTAACAAGTATCAAACTAGTAATATTTAAAATATTAAATAAAATAAATGAAATTAAACAATAACCAGATAAGTAAGTCTAAAAATTAAAGGAGCAAACATGGCTAAAGGAAACGGCAAAACACCAAACTTAGATGAACTTGAAAAAGGTCCATGGCCTAGTTTCGTAAAGGAAATTAAAAAAGAGGCTGAAAAAAGTCCGATGGCAAAGGATTTATTGGGTCAACTCGAACGTTCATATGAAGAAAAAATCGGACACTGGAAACACGGAGGTATAGTTGGAGTTCTCGGATATGGCGGGGGAGTTATTGGAAGATATTCTGACTTACCAGAAGACTTTCCAAACATTTCACATTTTCATACACTGCGTATTAATCAACCAGCTGGGTGGTTTTATACTTCAGATGCTTTAAGAAAATTGTGTGATATCTGGGAAGAACATGGTTCGGGTTTAACTAATATGCACGGTTCTACTGGTGATATTATATTTCTTGGAACCAAAACAGATGAATTAGAGCCAACATTTAGCGATTTGACAGAAGTTAGGATTTCGATCTTGGTGGTTCTGGATCTGATGTGAGAACACCAAGCTGCTGTTGCGGAGAATCCAGGTGTGAATGGGCTTGCTATGACACAATGAAATTAACATACTTTTTAACAATGCATTATCAGGATGAACTTCACAGACCGGCTTTTCCATATAAATGGAAATTTAAAATGTCTGGTTGTCCTAACGATTGCGTTGCATCCATTGCAAGAGCTGATATGTCAATAATCGGAACATGGCGTGATGCAATCAGAATGGATACTAAAGCTGTTACAGAATATGCAAAATCTGGAATGAACATTCAGAGAGATGTTGTTGGTAATTGCCCTGCAAAATGCATGGAATGGGATGGTGAAAAATTAACTATTGATAATAAAGCTTGCAGAAAATGCATGCACTGTATAAATGTTATGCCAAAAGCACTTCGCCCCGGTAAAGATAAAGGCGCAACAATTCTAATTGGTTCTAAGGCGCCTATTGTTGAAGGTGCGCTACTTTCCTCAGTTCTCGTTCCGTTTATAAAATTAGAAGAACCTTACACAGAACTTATTGAACTGGTTGATGCAATCCATGAGGTTTGGGGAGAAGAAGGAAAGAATAGAGAAAGAGTTGGTGAATTTATTCAAAGAGTTGGACTTGGTAATTTCCTTGAAGCAATTGGTGTTGAACCGGTTCCTCAAATGGTTGCTCATCCAAGGGAGAATCCATACGTATTTTATGAAGAATATTTTGAAGAGGATGGCGAAGAAGAATCTGAAGAAGAAAAATAACTTATAATATCAATTAACTAATTGAAAAGTTTTTAAAGAATACAAAATAAGGAATAAAAAAATGGCAGTAGATAGAAAGAACAGAATTACCGATATAGGTCCTCCACATTATGAAAAATTCTTACCTCCAATTATTAAGGAAAATTACGGTAAATGGAAGTATCATGAAATCTTAAAACCAGGTGTGCTGGTTCATGTTTCAGAAACGGATGCAAAGTTATATTCAGTCCGCGCAAGCTCTCCTCGTTTAATTGGTATAGATAAGATAAGACTTATATGCTGACTTAGCAGATAAATATTGTGATGGTTATTTACGATTTACAAGCCGTAATAATGTAGAATTCCTGTTAACTGATGAATCAAAAATCGATCCTTTAATTAAAGAATTACAAGCACTCGGACATCCTGTTGGCGGAGTTGGTAATTCAATATCAAACATTGTTCATACACAGGGATGGGTTCATTGCCATTCAGCTGCAACTGATGCATCCGGTATTGTAAAATCGGTGATGGATGAACTTAATTGAATATTTTACCGAAACAAAGCTGCCCGCTAAACTGCGTGTTGCTTTGGCTTGCTGCTTAAATATGTGCGGTGCAGTGCATTGCTCTGATATTGCAATATTAGGAATTCATAGACGTCCACCGAAAACTAATCTTAGCAAGTTAAATTCAATGTGTGAAATTCCTATGGTAGTTTCATCCTGCCCGACTGCAGCAATTAAACCTTCTACCTACGATGGCAAACCATCGGTTGAAGTTATAGAAGAGCGCTGTATGTTCTGTGCTAACTGTTATACAGTATGCCCTGCAATGCCATTAAATGATCCTTTAAATGATGGTGTTTCAATCTGGGTTGGTGGAAAGGTTTCTAATGCAAGAAGTGAACCTATGTTTTCAAAATTAGCAATTCCGTTTATACCTAATAATCCACCAAGATGGCCGGAAGTTGTTGATGCTGTTAAAAACCTGGTGGAAATATGGGCAGCAAATGCTAAACCTTACGAAAGAATGGGTGAATGGGTAAACCGAATTGGATGGCCGCGATTCTTCGAGATGACCGGAATAGAATTCCAAAAAGAACATATTGATGACTTTAAACATGCAGGTTTAACATTTAAACGATCTGCACAATTAACTCATTAAAGGAGAAAGAAATGGCTGAGCAAGTAAAAGTAGAAGAAGTTGCCGATGCAATGTATAAGCTGGTAAAGGATAGTATGGGTCAAAAAAAATGGAAGGCGACTGATTTAACTAAAGCAGTGCTGGAAATGTTTGGCGATAAATGTGATAAAAAATTAGCGAAGCTTGCTATCAGAGAATTGGTAGAATCCGAAAGATGCGTCTATACTTATTTCGGTGGCAGCTTTATAGAGATCCCTCATAAGGAAGGTGCTGAAAATTAGTTGCCTTTTGTAAAACTGATTTTTGGTAGAATATATGCGGACTAATAGTTATCCAAGAATAGTGATCAGCGGCTTAGCAGGTGATTCTGGTAAGACGATGGTATCCTGCGGGCTGCTCGCTTATTTAAAGCAAAAGGGAATGAAGATTTCCGGCTTTAAAAAAGGACCTGATTACATTGATTCTGCCTGGCTTAGTTTGGCTTCCGGTAAACCAGCCAGGAACCTGGATACCTATTTGATGGGCTTTCCAACTGTTAAAAACTCCTTCCTTAAAAATGCTGTTGATAATGAAATCAGTATTATTGAAGGAAACAGGGGGCTCTTTGATGGTGCTGATAATCAAGGTACTCATAGTACAGCTGAACTTGCAAAGTTACTTCAAGCTCCTGTTATAATTGTTCAAAACATTTCTAAAGTTACCAGAACTGCAGCAGCATGCAATTCTTGGTTCAATTAAACTTGATCCGGATTTAAATATTGCAGGAGTTATTCTTAACAATGTTGCCGGAGAAAGACATGGAAAAATTGCTAAAGAAGCTATCGAAGAGATAACGGGAATTCCGGTTTTAGGAATGATACCAAAACTTCCGGAAAATTATGTTTTACCATCAAGGCATCTAGGATTAATAACACCGGAAGAATTTGAGCAAAAATCTGTAATTCTTGAAGACTTAAGAAAAGTTATTGAAGAATAATGTTGATATATCAAAAATATTAAAAATTAGCTGACAGTGCACCTCTACTTGAAGATGAAGAACCTGAAGCTTACGGCGATGAATTTCCATCTTGATAAAGAGAAAGTTAAAATAGGTTACTTTAAAGATCAATCATTCTCTTTTTATTATCCTGAAAATTTAGAGAGCCTCAGTGCAGCGGGTGCAGAATTAATTCCTATCTCTGCAATTCATAATAACGATTTAGAAAATTTGGATGCTCTTTATATAGGTGGTGGATTTCCTGAAACAAACTTAACCAACCTTACACTTAACCATGAGATGATACTTTCCTTAAAACAATTGGCAGAAGATGGTTTGCCTATCTACGCTGAATGTGGTGGATTGATGTACCTGGCAGAAGAGGTTGAATGGAAAGGAATGAATTATGAACTCTCCGGTATTCTTCCTATTAAGATAAGAATGCACGATAAACCCCAGGGTCATGGCTATTGCGAAGCTACTGTTGATAATGATAATCCGTTTTATGAAAAAGGAACTTTTATAAAAGGGCACGAATTCCATTATTCAAATATTTATGAATACAACACTGATATTAAAAGCTCTCTTTCAATTTCTCGCGGGGTTGGGTGTTTTAATAAACGTGACGGGTTGACTTACAAAAATGTTTTTGCAAGTTATATTCACATTCATGCTTTAGCTACCCCGGAATGGGTAAAAGGAATGATTACAAGTGCTGGAAATTATAAACAATTAAAAAAAACTAAAATATTAATTGAAGGGTAAGAAAATGGCAAAACAAAAAGAGCTAAATGAAAACTTAGTTGCTACTTTGAAGAAATGGCAAAAAATAGAAGACGCCTCGGTAAAATCAACTTCAGATATTATTGGAATGACAAAAAATCCTCTCGTTCGCCAGGTAATGGAAATTATCAAACAGGATTCAGCGATGCATAAAAAAGTTCAGCAACTAATTATTGATAGTTTTGAAAAAGAAGCTATTCAATTACAACCTGAGGAATTAAGTGAGGTTTGGGGTATGATTGAAAATCACATTGAGTTAGAAAAAGAAACAATAAGATTAGCAGAGGAATCAAGAAAAAACAGCAACAGTTTTGTGGCTCGCTATTTACTTGGTTATCTGATGACTGATGAACAAAAACATAATGAGATATTAGCTCAATTGGAAGATGTTAAAAAAGGAATGTATCCATACGCCGGATGATGTTTATTTAAATCAATTTAAAAGCTATCCGCATAATAAAGTATTAAGGAGCACTTAGATGGCGAAAGTTGTAAAGAAAAAGAAAAAAGGTTTAGGGGGATTGCGGGGTTCAGGTGCCGGTGGTTCATCTGTGGAATCTTCACCACTACGCCCGGTATATGTAGATAAAACACCTCCGTGTAAAAATAATTGTCCAAGTGGAAATAAAATAAGAGAAATTATAACTACCATCAGCCAAACTGAAGGTGCAGGAAGGACGAATCACGAATCATTTGAACAAGCATGGAATATACTGACTGAGACAAGTCCATTCCCATCAGTTTGCGGTAGAGTTTGTCCTCATCCCTGTGAAGACGATTGTAACAGGATTGAGAAGGAAGGTGCGGTCGGAATAAATAATATTGAGCGGTTTCTTGGTGATTATGCATCTAGAAAACAACTTTCAATTTAAAAGATTATCAGAAGAAACACATCCTGAAAAAATTGCAGTTATAGGTGCGGGTCCTGCTGGGCTTTCCTGCGCTTACCAGCTTGCAAGACGAGGTTATAAAGTAACGGTATTTGAAGCTTTTAGTAAACCGGGTGGAATGTTAAGATATGGAATTCCGGATTACAGGCTTCCAACTGAAATACTCGATAAGGAAATCGGCAGGATAGAGGAATTTGGAGTTGAGATTAAATGCAATCATATAATTGGTAAAGATACTCCTTACGAAGATTTGCAGAAAAACTACAATGCAATATTTGTTGGAATTGGTGCTCACAAAGGGAAACTTCTTGGTATCCCAAATGAAGATGCTACAAATGTATTTACCGGAACTGAATTCTTAAATAAAGTTAACTCCGGCGAAAAAATTGAAGTTGGAGAGAAGGTTCTTGTAGTTGGCGGCGGCGATACTGCAATTGATGCTGCACGTATTTCAAGAAGGCTGGGTGCCGAAGTTACAGTTGTTTACCGAAGAACAAGAAATGAAATGCCTGCGATTGAAGAAGAAATTGTAGGTGCTGAAGAAGAAGGAGTTAAACTTGAATTTTTAGCTGCTCCAATTGAATTTGAAAAAGATGGTGAGCTAATTACAAAAATGAAATGCCAGAAAATGGAATTAGGTGAACCTGATGATTCAGGCAGAAGAAGACCTGTTCCAATTGCTGATGATTTCTTTTATATCGATACTTCAACTGTAATTGCTGCAATAAGCCAGGAGCCGGAGTTTGCAGGTTTAGAAAATCTTCATGAAGGAAAAGACTGGATAAAAACTGATGAAAACGGTCAGACTAAAGAACCCAATACATTTGCTGGTGGCGATAATATAGAACTTGGACTGGCAACAATTGCAATCTTCCAGGGAAGAAAAGCAGCAGAAACTATTCATAACCGTTTTCGCAACATTGAACCAGAACCTGTTGAAGAAAAACCTGTAATTACTCATGATAAAATGGTATTGAGTTATTATGAAAGTAAAGCAAGAAACGAAGCGTTTGAAATTCCAGCCGAAGATAGATTAAAAGAATTGGGCATGGAAATAACTTCTACTTTAACAGAAGAACAGGTTGTAAACGAAGCAATGCGATGCATGAGTTGTGCTTCGTGCTTTGATTGTGGTACTTGTTGGAGTTATTGCCAGGATCAAGCGATAGTAAAACCTCTTCAAAAATATGATGAGTATAAATTCAAAATGGATTTTTGCAATGGTTGCAAAAAATGTGCTGAGAATTGCCCTTGTGGATATATTGAAATGAGATAATAATTATAAACAATTTTAAATAATCAACTTAAAAACCAAATAAAGGATTAAGATTATGCCATTCTTTGAATATGGAGAAATCAAAATTGAAGTGGATGAAGATGGATTCATTCAGGAACCGGAATCTTGGAATGAAGAAGTTGCTAAAGCTTTAGCTACAACTGAAGATGTAGAGGAAATGACAGAAGATCATTGGAAAATTGTGCATTACCTGCGCGATTATTATAAACAATTTGGTATTGCTCCAATGATTAGAAAACTTTGTAAGGGAACTGGCTTTACACTGAACCAGATTTACACTTTATATCCATCTGGACCTGCAAAAGGAGCTTGTAAAGTTGCTGGTTTAACAAAACCAACAGGATGTGTATAAAATAGTTTTCTTATTTATTCTGATTTTCTGCAGCTCTGTAAATTAATTACAGTTTTCAAGCTTCTAATATTTACAGAGCACACAGAAAACTTGTACAATAAAATTAATTGTCCTGATTTTTAATACAATTTTTTAATTCGTATGCTTTACGAATCACTGCTTAAAATATAAATCATCAATAGTTAGTAAGTGGATCAAGCTAATACTTGATTCCTACTCCACTGAGTCTTCAAATTTCTTTAACCTGGAAAAAAATCAATTTAGTAACCCGGTTGGCAATATTATTTCTAACTAATGCCGCAAGCATCTTTGATGAGATTGTTGGTAGTAGAGATTTTGATAAAATAACTCTGTTATTAACCGATATAATTAAGATGAGAGCCATCCAGGATTTTTCACCTTCAGAAGCAGTTGGATTTATTTTTCTTCTGAAAAAAATGATAAGAGAAGAACTTAGCAAGGAGATTAATCAACAAAAATTATTTGATGAATTTGCAGAACTCGAATCTGAAATTGATAGAGTAGCACTTATTGCATTTGATTTATACATGGAGTCCAGGGAAAAAGTTTTTCAGATTCGTATGAACGAAGCAAGATTTAAATTACAAAAAGCAGTAAATCCGGTCACTGATATTTAATCAAAGAGCACGATCAATTTTTTTATTGAAATATAGAGATGTAATTACTCCTAATTCTATTCATAATAATTATTATGAATATCCTTCTAGAAGGAGATAGATTTAATGAATATTCTTTTTTCACTTTTTGCACTTATTATAATAATAGTTTTAGCTATAGTTGGTGTTGAAGTTGCCAATCTGGAATACGTTTTTGGTGTTATTATTCCTTACAGTGCAATTACAATTTTTCTGTTAGGAATTATATTCCAGGTAATAAAATGGGCAAGATCGCCGGTACCATTTCGTATCCCAACAGTTGCAGGTCAGCAAAAATCTCTTCCCTGGATAAAAAATAGCAAACTGGAAAGCCCCCATTCTACCTTAGGTGTTATCGGAAGAATGATTTTGGAAGTATTTCTATTTCGTTCTTTATTCAGAAATACGAAGGCAGAATTAAGAAATGGACCTACGTTAGTATATGGCAGCAGTAAATACTTATGGGTAGGTGCTTTAGCATTCCACTGGTCGTTTTTAATAATTTTTTTAAGACACTTTAGATATTTCACTGAACCCATTCCTGTTTTTGTACCATTCTTACAAAATCTGGATGGATTTTTTCAGATAGGGGTTCCGATAATTTATATTACAAACGTAGTAATTTTAGTTGCACTATCATTTCTTTTTTTGACGAAGAATAATTGACCCCAAACTAAAATATTTTTCTTTGGCCTCAGATTATTTCCCGCTTTTTCTTCTTCTAAGTATTGCAATAACCGGAATTTTAATGCGATACTTTACCAAAGTTGATATTGTTGGTATAAAAGAATTAGCAATAGGTCTGTTCAGCTTTCAACCTGTTGTTCCCGAAGGGATTGGGATAATGTTTTTTATTCATTTGTTTCTTGTATGTGTACTATTAATATACTTCCCATTTAGTAAACTGTTACATATGCCCGGCGTTTTCCTTTCACCAACAAGAAATTTAGCAAATAATAATCGTATGAAAAGACATGTAAATCCATGGGATTATCCTGTAAGAATTCATACTTATGAAGAATATGAAGATGAATTCAGAGATAAAATGAAAGCTGCCGGAATACCACTAGAGAAGGAATAAGGATGTCTGAATCAAAATTAAAACCTGAAGAAATAGCAAATAAATATTAATTATAAACCAGTGCGTAAAAGTTGGATGGATCCCACTGTTGAAATTAAACGTGGAGTTTATAATTACAGCGGCATTCCTAAAAACGTGAAGTACTTGCAACTGCCAAATCCACGGGAATGGCAGCCCACCGATGCTGATTGGAAGTTACCAGAAAACTGGAAACAGATTATTCTGGAAGGTTTAAAGGAAAGACTGGATAAATTCCGGTCACTAAAAGTTTTTATGGATATTTGTGTTCGCTGTGGTGCTTGTTCTGATAAGTGCCATTTTTTTATCGGTTCCGGCGATCCTAAAAATATGCCTGTTCTTAAGGGCGGAACTTTTAAGATCAGTTTATAGAAATGATTTTACTGCTGCTGGAAAAGTTTTCGGCAAGTTTGCCGGTTCACGCGAGCTTACAATTGATGTGATAAAAGAATGGTTTTATTATTTTTATCAATGTACTCAATGCCGCCGCTGTTCTGTTTTTTGTCCTTATGGTATTGATACAGCCGAAGTAACAATATTAGTTCGCGAGCTTCTTAACCTTATTGGAATTAATATTGATTGGGTTATTACCCCTGTGGCTAACAGTTTTAGAACCGGTAATCATCTTGGCATTCAACCGCATGGATTTAAAGACAGCATCGATTTTGCAGTTGAAGAAATAGAAGAGCTGATTGGCATTAAAGTAGATGCCCCAATCAATAAAAAAGGCGCAGAAATACTTTTCGTTACTCCATCCGCAGATTATTTTGGAGATCCCCATTATTTTACATTGCTCGGTTATCTTATTCTGTTTCATGAACTCGGTTTGGATTATACCTGGACAACATTTGCTTCCGAAGGCGGCAACTTTGGTTCATTTGTTTCTCACGATTTGATGAAATCCTTAAACACAAAAATTTATTCTGAAGCAAAACGACTTGGTGTTAAATGGATTTTAGGAGGTGAATGCGGTCATATGTGGAGGGTGCTCCATCAATATATGGATACTATGAACGGACCTGCTGATTTTCTTAAAGAACCGGTTTCACCTATAACCGGGACAAAATTTGAAAATGCAAAATCTACAAAGATGGTTCATATCTGTGAGTTTACTGCTGACTTGATAAAAAATAATAAAATAAAATTAGATAAAAGCCGCAACGATCACTGGAAAGTTACATTTCACGATTCGTGTAATCCTGCAAGAGCTATGGGGCTTATTGAAGAACCGCGTTACGTCATTAATAATGTTTGCAACAATTTCTTCGAGATGCCCGAAAATACTATAAAAGAACAAACCTTTTGTTGTGGTAGTGGTGCAGGAATAGGAACTGATGAAAACCTGGAGATGAGGCTTAGAGGAGGTCTCCCCAGGGCTAATGCGGTAAAATTTGTTAAAGAAAAAAATGATGTGAATTTCCTTGGCTGCATATGTGCAATTGATAAAGCAACACTGCCCCCGTTAATGGATTATTGGGTTGGTGGAGTTGAAGTTGGCGGCATTCATGAATTAGTTGGTAATGCTTTAGTTGTAAAAGGTGAAAAAGAAAGAACCACCGATCTGCGTGGAGATCCTTTAAATGGAAAAGAGAGTTGAAAAATTTATTCTGATGATTTAAGGATATAACAATGTACGATTCAGGAAAAATACTTTTAGGAATAATTATTTTTGTAGGATTGTTTACCTCTCCTATATGGTATGATCTTGCAAGCGGGAAGTCATCCGATAAACCAAACATAATACTACCCACGGATGAAGATCATGAAAGAATGTGTTGCAAGTACCGAATATATGCGTGCATCACACATGGATTTGTTAAACGAATGGAGAGATGAAGTGGTAAGAGAAGGAAACAGAATTTATACATCACCCAACGGGTAAAGAATTTGAAATGAGTTTAACTAAAACCTGTACAAATTGTCATTATAATAAAGCAGAATTTTGTGATCAATGCCATGATTATTTGGGCGTTACACCGTATTGCTGGGATTGCCATGTTGAACCCCCAAAAACAGAGAGTGAATAATGGATAAAAACAGAAGAAATTTTTAAAGCTAACCGGGTTAGGGGCACTTGGTCTTACAGCAGGTAAATATGCAGATCTTTTTGGTAAAGCAATTCCAACAAAGTAACTTTTGATGAAAGTGATACAAAAATAAGATATGCAATGGTTATTGATCTTAAAAAATGTTTGGCAAAAGAAGATTGCAAATTATGTATAGATGCCTGCCATAAAACACATAACGTTCCCGATTTTGGAAATAAGAAAGATGAAATAAAATGGATATGGAAAGAAGAATATGAGCATGCTTTTCCCGATAAGGAAAATTATTATTTAAAGGAAGAATTAAAACATTCAAAAGTTCCGTTGTTATGTAATCATTGTGATAATCCTCCCTGTACAAAAGTGTGCCCAACAAAAGCAACCTGGAAACGAGAAAATGATGGTATAGTTATGATGGATTGGCATAGATGCATTGGGTGCAGGTATTGTATGGCTGCATGTCCTTATGGTTCAAGAAGTTTTAACTGGCGAGATCCAAGAACTCATATTAAAGAAATTTCAGATGACTTTCCTACCCGTACAAAGGGGTGGTTGAGAAATGTACTTTCTGTGAAGAAAGAATTGCAAAAGATCTTCTACCGGCTTGTGTAGAAGCTTGTACTGAAAAAGCATTATTCTTTGGTGATCTTAAACGATCGTAAATCAAATGTTAGAAAATTATTAAAAGAAAATTTTTCAATCAGACGCAAACCAGGTTTGGGAACAGAACCTGAAATCTATTATATCGTGTGAGGTTTTTAAAATCTGTTAGAGCAGGTATTAAAAGGAACTAAAAATTATTGGGCGGTGGATTTTTTTTCTATCCGCAATAATTATTATTAGGCTTTTTCTTTTATTTAGAGCAAACCAGTTATGGATTAGGGATAACAGGTTTAAGCAGGAATGTAACCTGGGGATTTTATATTGCACAATTTACTTTTTTAGTTGGTGTTGCTGCTTCTGGTGTTATGGTTGTCCTTCCATATTATTTGCATGATTTCAAGGCGTTTGGAAAACTTACAATACTTGGAGAGTTTTTAGCAATATCTTCAGTTGTAATGTGTATGCTGTTTATTTTTGTAGATATGGGCCAGCCATTCAGGATAGTAAATGTTTTTTTATATCCTTCACCCGAATCTCCAATGTTTTGGGATACAATTGCATTAGGTGGTTATCTTTTGCTTAATGTCATTATCAGCAGGGTAGTTTTAGATTCAGAGCGTAAATCTATAGCTCCTCCCAAATGGATTAAACCTGTTATTATTCTCTCAATTCCCTGGGCAATAAGTATTCATACCGTAACAGCATTTTTATATTCTGGTCTTGTAGCAAAACCTTTCTGGATGACTGCAGTTTTAGCTCCAAGATTTCTTGCATCTGCTTTCTCATCAGGTCCTGCATTACTTATTCTTATGTGTTTAATATTAAAAAGAATAACAAAGTTTGATCCGGGAAAAGAAGCAATTCAGAAACTGGCGATTATAATAACTTATGCGATGGCTGCAAATATATTCTTCATCCTTATGGAATTCTTTACAGCATATTACAGCGGAATACCCGAACACATTCATCACTTCCAATTTCTTTTCGTTGGTTTGGATGGGAATACGAATTTAGTCCCGTGGATGTGGATTTCAACAATTCTTGCTCTATCCGCTTTAATATTTTTATTTTTTCCTTCAGCCAGAAAAAATGAAAAAATACTGTTTGGATATTTGCCTCGCAATTTTTGCTTCAATATGGATTGATAAAGGACTTGGAATGGTTGTAACCGGATTTATACCAACTTCATTAAGTGAAGTTGCTGATTATTGGCCAACAATTCCCGAAGTAATGATTTCATTAGGTGTTTGGGCAATCGGATTCTTCCTGATAACTATTTTTTATAAGATTGCTCTTTCCGTAAGGAGAGAGATAGTGAGATAAGATGTTTAAATGTATAATGTAATCATTATCGGTGGAATGGCTGCCGGTTGTAAAGCAGCTGCACGATTAAGTCGATTATCTTCAGACTATCATATAACTATAATTGAACGAAAATCATTTGTATCATTTGGTAATTGCGGCTTACCATTCTATGCATCCGGCGAGATAGATGATTTAAATGAACTTGCGAAAACAAGCTATGGCGTTATAAGAGATGAAAATTATTTTAGGGATGTAAAGAATGTAAACGTATTAACAAAGACTGAAGTGGTAGAAATTAATACAAAAAGATATGAAGTTATTTGTAAAACCACTGAGATTGAAAAAACCGTTACTCTTCCATACAACGCCTTGATTATTGCCACTGGTTCTAAAATTGTTGAACCAAAATTTCGATTTTCCTCAATCACCAACAATTTCATCATTCCACTCTGCATTATGATGCAAAAAACTTTAGAGAAGCTGCGCAAAAGGGAAAGGTTAAAAAAGCTGTAATAGTTGGCGGCGGATTTATTGGCTGCGAACTTACTGAAGCTTTAAGATCACTTGGGGAATTGAGACAATCTTAATTGAAAAAGAAAATTCACTTATTATCAAATTTCCTTGATCCGGAAATATCAAGAGTAATTGAAAATCAAATTGAAAAAAATGGTGTTGCAAATTCTACCTTTCAAGCGAAGTTGAAAAAATTGAAACTGATGAGAAAAAACTTCCAGTAACATCTTTAACAAATGGTAATAAAATAGAATCAGATTACCTGTTTTATAACCTTGGTGTTAATCCTGAAGTTCATCTTGCAAAAGCGACGGGAGTTAAGATTGGCAAAATTGGTGGAATTATTGTTGATAAAAAGATGAAAACAAATATTCCAAACATATGGGCAGCAGGAGATTGTGTTGAAACAAAAAATTTAGTTACTGGTAAACCGGATTATTTTCCGCTTGGTTCTTTATCTAACAGGATGGGAAGAGTTGCTGCCAATTCAATTGCAGGAAAGGATGATTCTTTTTACGGCGCTGCAGGAACTGTTTCGTTAAAAGTGTTTGACATGGTTGTTTCCGCAACAGGTTTAACAGAAAAAAAAGCGAAAGCAGCATGGTTATAATATCGGAAGTGTAATAGGCTGTTGGACAGACAGACCTGATTATCATCCCGAAGCTAAAGATATTTTTGGAAAATTGATTTATGAAAAAGAAAACTTAAAATTGTTAGGTATTCAGTTGGTTGGCGAAGGAGAAGTCAACAGGTATGTTGATGTGGTTTCAGAATTATTGACAAATAATAAAACTGTTTATGACCTGTTAAATTTAGAACATGGATACATGCCCGCACATTCATCTCCAATCTCTCCATTAAATTATTTGGGTTGTATGGTAATAAACCACGGAGGAAGATGGAGTACTTAATGTTAATCCTGAAAAGCTTTCATCTTTTGATGGATTGTTCATCGATTTAAGAGAAGATGTAGAAATTGATACATCAGCATTTTCTCATAATGCAATACATATTCCGCTTGCTGAACTTAGAAAAAAACTTGATGAGTTCGATTTGAAACCAAACAATAATGCTCATTTGCGAAAAAGGACCGCGGGCGTACGGAGCAGCCACGACATTTAATGAATTATGGTTATAAAAATGTTTCTTATCTCGGCGGAGGCAATAATTTTTATAAAGAAGTAAATAAAAAATTTAATAGTTACGCTGATTCAAAGAAAACAAGTAACGAAAACGTTAATACATTGAGCTAAATATGAAGGATGAAAATTTTCAATTATTTGTTGTCGGAATAAATCATAAAACTTCCTCGATTTCCGAACGAGAAATTTTTCAGATAAACAAAAAAGAGATCGTCGGTGCACTTAATTATTTCAAATCGAGGAACGAAGTTGAAGGTGTTGTTATTATTTCCACTTGCAACCGTTTGGAATTTTATTTGGTGTTAAATCAAAATACCGATCCTTTTGCCATCGTAAAGGATTTTTACTTTGACAAGAAACAGATTGACGCAGTGAGTAAAATAGAATCATTTTACCTTTATAATCAAAGTAAGGTCGCAAGTCATCTTTTCCGTATAGTTTCAGGGCTCGAATCAGTGGTATTGGGAGAGTATCAAATACAAGGACAGATAAAAGATTCTTATAGTATTGCCTGCTCTGAAAAAACAGCAGACAAAATTTTACACAAATTGTTTCACGCTGCATTTAGAACAGGTAAAAGTGTTCGCACTCAAACAAAAATTGGTTCCGGCAAACAATCATTAAGTGGCGTTGCATATCAAGTAATAAAGGAAAGTTTAAAAAAATCAGATAAAATTACCATTGTTGGAGTAAACGAGAACACAAAAATTATTGCCGAAAAACTGTACCATTCAGGTTTTACAAATCTTAATTTTGTAAACAGAACACTTTATAAAGCAGAAGAGTTAGCTGAAAAGTATAATGGAACTGCCTTTACTTTAAATCAAATTGAAGAACCACTTGCAAAATCAAAGTGTTTTTTTTCATGTACCGGTTCACCTGAATTTATAATTACTTCAGATCTTATAAATAAAATTTACAATCAAAACAAATTGCCTGGAATTAATTATAGACATGGCAATTCCACGTGATGTTGATACTAAAGGAATTTCTGAAGATATCAAGATTTTCAATTTAGAGGGTTTAAAGATCTATTTAGAAAACCAGAGAAATGATATCATTTCTGATTTATCATTCGCAGAAAAAATAATTGATGATGAAGTTAACATTTTCGAAGTATGGAGCGAGGCACAAAATGATGATGTCTTTGCTCCCGTGGCTGAAAAAATAGAATTAATTCGGCAGCAATTACTTGATGAAACAAATACACAATTTTCTGAGGAAGAATATCAATTGTTAGATAAATTTTCTCGTTCGTTAATACACAGGCTTAAAGCAACAGTTAACCAGGCATTACGAACGAACGCTAATCAAAAAAAAGCGAGTTAAAAAAATATTGAATAGGCTACAATTTAAACATGGAATAATATTATGACAGAAAATTCAATTTCATCTGAACTATTAATAGTAGGCGGCGGAATAGCGGGAATAACTGCTGCTGTTGAAGCTGCTGAAACAGGGTTAAGTGTGATACTGATTGAAAAGAATCCGTATATCGGGGGTAAGGTAGCACAATTCAATCAATACTTTCCAAAGCTATGTCCGCCAAGTTGTGGATTAGAAATAAATCTCCGCCGCTTGAGAACTAATCCAACTATAAATCTTTTAACAATGGCAGAAGTAACCAAATTGTTAAAAGAATGATGGAAAGTATAAAGCAGAGATTAGATTAAATCCACGATATGTAAATAATCAATGCACAGTTTGTGGCGATTGTGTAAAAGTTTGTCCTGAAAAAAGAAAAAATGAGTTTAATTATTCAATGGATGAAACTGCAGCAATATTTATTCCGTACGAAAATGCTTATCCTCAAAAATATGTTATAGATATGAATGCCTGTAAAGGAAGCAGTTGTAACAAATGCGTGGAAGTGTGCAAGTATAAAGCTATCGATTTAAACGAAAAAGGAAAAAAAGTTGACCATTGAAGCTAGATCAATTATTTGGTCTACCGGATGGGATCCTTACGATGCGAAAAAATTGGATATACTAGGTTATGGAGAATATCCCGATGTTATTACAAATGTAATGATGGAAAGACTTGCAGCACCCGATGGTCCTACAAAAGGTGAAATACTAAGACCATCAACAAATGAAAAAATTAATAGTATTGCATTTGTTCAATGTGCAGGTTCAAGAGATGAAAATCATCTTGAATATTGTTCTTCAATTTGCTGCATGGCTTCACTAAAACAGGCAAAATACATAAGGGAACAACATCCTGATGCTGAAATTCATTTTCACTATATCGATATTCGTGCAAACGGTTTACTGGAAGATTTTTATAATTCAGTTAAAGAAGATGAAAAGATTCATTTTCATAGAGGGAAAGTAGCTAAAGTATTTAAAGATGATTCTTCAGGTAAACTTATTGTTGAAGCTGAAAATACCTTAACCGGAAACCTGATGCAAAATGCTGTTGAAATGGTTGTATTGCAACTGGTATGGAATCTACAGCTAAAAACTTACCAGTCGATAAAACATTTATTGATGATAATGGATTTTTCAAATCGAATGGTAATGGAATGATAAGTTGCGGCGTTAGTACAAAACCAAAAGATGTATCATCAGTTGTGCAGGAAGCAACAGGTTCTGTTTTAAAAGCTATTCAAATAATTAAAGGGAATTAATATTATGGCAGTAGATACAAAAGTTGGAGTTTATTTATGCTCCGGTTGTGAAATTGGTGAAGCTTTAAATATTGATCAACTTGCTAAAGTTGCTTCTGAAGAAATAAAGTACCGGTTTGTAAAAATAATTCATGGCTTTGCAGCGAAGAAGGTATTGATGAAATTAAAAAAGATATTGAGAGTGAAGAATTAAATCGTGTTGTTATTGGTGCATGTTCGCAAAGATTTTTAACAGATGTATTTAAATTCGATTCAGAGGTTTTAGTTGACCGTGTTAATTTAAGAGAAAATGTTGCCTGGACGCATAAACCAAATGATGAAGATACACAAATGCTTGCTGCCGATTATCTTAGAATGGGAATTGCCAAAGTAAGAAACAGCGAACCTCCTGAACCGCTTGATCTGAAATAAATGAAACAATTTTAGTTGTCGGTGGAGGTGTTTCAGGATTGACTTCAGCATTAGCTGCTGCTAAAGCGGGCAAATCAGTTGTTGTAACTGAAAAAGAAGAACAACTTGGCGGCTGGTTAAGTAAATTTCATAAAGTTACTCCTCATAATTCTCCTTTTACCGAACTGGAATCTCCAGGAATAGATGAATTGATTTCCGAAGTAGAATCGAATAAAAATATAAAAGTTATCACATCTTGTTTAATTGAAAAAATTTCAGGTCAACCTGGTGAGTTTAATGTTACTTTAAAAATTAATAATGAAGTACAAACTGAATCGTTAAAAATTGGTGCAATTGTTCAGGCTACCGGCTGGAAAGAATATAATCCAAATAATCTTGGTGAGCTTGGTTATGGAAAATTTGAAAATGTTATAACTGGAATTCAATTAGAAGAGTACATTAAAAATGGAAAAGAAAATAGTGCATTAAACGGAAAACCTATAGAGAGTATTACTTTTATTCAATGTGCCGGTTCGCGGGATGAAAAACATCTTCCTTACTGTTCATCTATTTGTTGTTCGGTTTCGTTAAAGCAGGCATTATATATTCGTGAAAAATATCCGGATGCATTGATTTATATTATTTATAAAGATATGCGTACTCCTGCACAACATGAGTTTTTTTATAAAAAAGTTCAGAAAGAAGATAATATATTTTTTACAAAAGGTGATGTTAGGTGAAGTATTCATCTGACGGATGGTAAAATGATTATTGATGTTGATGATACACTCTTGGGTGAAAAAATTCAGATAAAATCTGATGTTGTTGTTTTAGCAACTGGAATGGTTCCCACAACCTTTGTGGGTGAAATTGAAACTAAAGAAACTGGAGATATAGAAATCCTGCAGAAAAAGAAGAAACTATTGATGGGAAAAAAGAAGCAGAATCTGCAGAGGTTGGTGCAAAAATATTAAACCTTACCTACAGGCAGGGGACCGATTTACCAACACTTAAGTATGGTTTTCCAGATTCGCATTATATTTGTTTCCCTTATGAAACAAGAAGAACAGGAATTTATGCAGCAGGTTGTGTTAGATCTCCAATGGATATTGCGGAAAGTAAAAATGATGCTTATGGTGCTGCTTTAAAAGCTATTCAACTTTTATATGCGGCAAAAAATGGAGTTGCCGTACATCCAAGATCAGGAGATCAATCTTACCCTGATTTCTTTATGCAGCGCTGTACTCAATGTAAACGTTGTACGGAAGAATGTCCTTTTGGATCATTGGATGAAGATGAAAAAGGAACTCCATTACCAAATCCAAACAGATGCCGAAGATGCGGAATATGTCTTGGTGCATGTCCTGAAAGAATTATTACGTTTAAGGATTATTCAATACAATCGGTCTCTTCAATGATTAAAGCAGTTGAAATTCCAGATGAGTTTGAAGAAAAACCAAGAATACTTGCTTTCCTGTGTGAAAATGATGCTTATCCATCTTTGGATATTGTTGGCAAATACCGGCTTCAGTATGATCCGAATATTCGTGTTATTCCTGTTCGATGTTTAGGTGCAGTAAACGTTGTTTGGATTGCTGATGCATTATCGATGGGATTTGATGGAATTATAATGATTGGCTGTAAACATGGTGATGATTATCAATGTCATTACATAAAAGGAAGTGAGCTTGCGGAACAAAGGATGGAAAATGTACAGGAAAAATTAAAGCAATTAGTTCTTGAACCGGAGAGAGTACAGATATTTAATCTTTCACTTGATGAATACAATAAGATACCCGGTATCTTCAATGATTTTGTTGAAGAGATAACAGAGATGGGATTCAATCCATACAAAGGAATGTAGCAAAAACAGCAACAGAATGAGTACAAAATCTCAATTCGCGTTGATTTTACTTCGGCATAGCAATAATTTTAGTTGTGTAATTAATTGTTTAAATCACGAAAAAATCGGTTTCAATACCTTGGTAAACGACTCATTCATAGGGGATTTTTTCTACCTTTCTACAGGCAGATTATGATTAAAAACAGAATCGAATTAAACATTTCTTTAAGAATAATTAATAAAAAACTTAATCAACTAAATTTTTATGAGTTTATAAACAATCATAAAATTTTTAATTAAGGAGCATATCATGGCAGAATCTAATTTAATACGACCACACGGAAGCGATGAGTTGAAAATTCTTCTTCTTAGCGGAAAGGAAAAAGAAGAGGAATTAAAAAAAGCGGATAAACTGAAAAAAGTACGAATGACCACCCGTGAAACCGGCGATTTAATTATGCTTGGTATAGGTGGCTTTACTCCTCTTGATGGTTTTATGGGGTATGATGATTGGAAAGGCGTTTGTGCCGATATGAAAATGACAAACGGTTTATTCTGGCCCATTCCAATTACTCTTTCAGTTTCAACTGAAGTTGCTAACGCATTAACAATTGATGAAGAGATTACTCTTGTTAGTGATGAAACCAATGAAGTAATGGGTACTATGAAAGTAACTGAGAAGTACCAAATTGATAAAGACTTTGAATGTAAAAATGTGTTTACAACTAATGATCCGGAACACCCTGGTGTAAAGGTTGTAATGAATCAACTGGATTGGAATATAGCTGGTCCGGTTAAAGTTCTTTCGGAAAGTTATTTCCCGGAAGAGTTCAAAGGTATTTACCAGCGTCCTGCTGAAAGTAGAAAAATCTTTGAAGAAAAGGGATGGAGAACCATTGCCGCTTTGCAGTTAAGAAATCCAATGCACCGCTCGCACGAATACCTTGCAAAAATAGCAATTGAAGTTTCCGATGGTTTATACATCCATCAATTGGTTGGTGGATTAAAACCTGGAGATATTCCTGCAGATGTTCGTGTTAAGTGTATCGATACTTTAGTTGAAAACTACTTCCTTAAAGAACGAGTTGTAGCAGGCGGTTATCCGCTCGATATGCGCTATGCTGGTCCAAGGGAAGGTTTGCTCCATGGTGTTTTCCGCCAGAACTTTGGTTGCACACATATGATTATTGGACGCGACCACGCAGGTGTTGGTAATTATTATGGTCCTTTTGATGCACAGGATTCATATCACCAACTATGGGATGGAGCTTTAGAATGTAAAATGCTTCCAATAGATTGGACATTCTGGTGTTACAAATGTGGTGGAATGGCATCAATGAAAACTTGTCCTCATCCAAAAGAAGATAGATTATTCTTAAGCGGTACTGCATTAAGAAAATCTTTATCGGAAGGTGGCGATGTTCCTGCAGAATTTAGTCGTCCGGAAGTTCTTTCCATACTGCGGGAATATTACGGTCAGTTTGAAGGAAGACGAAAAAGTTGAAGTGAAAATGCACGGACACGCAACCGGTGATGCTAAAGTAAAAAAATAAAAAATTAATGGTAATATCAAAAGATAAAATATTGCTTTTAACGTTAAAAAATAACTTACTAATTCTTATTAATTTCTATAAGGAGGTATTATAATGCCAAGTTATGTAATTTCTGATAAGTGCGATGGATGCAAGGCGCTTGATAAAACAGCGTGCCAATACATTTGTCCTAATGATTTGATGGTCTTAATAAGGATACAATGAAGGCATATAACTGTGAACCTGAAATGTGCTGGGAATGTTACAACTGTGTCAAAATTTGTCCAACCCAAGCAGTTGAAGTTCGTGGTTATGCTGATTTTGTTCCTCTAGGTGCAACAGTAACACCTATGCGCAGTACAGATAGTATTATGTGGACAGTTAAATTCCGTAATGGAAGTTTAAAACGGTTCAAGTTCCCAATTCGTACCACCCCCGAAGGAGAAGCAGAACCGGATGGTGGATTTGCAATTACATGATGATTTTGCCGGACCTGCTCTTTATTCTGAACCGGAAGCAGCTGGCCTAGACAAAATTCCAACATTTAAATAACCAAGAATAAGGAGATAATTATCATGGCTAATTTCGAAACTGTCGAAGTGACCACTGATCTTCTGATTGTTGGTGGTGGTATGGCTGCCTGTGGTGCTGCTGTGGAAGCCGCATACTGGGCAAAGAAAAATGGATTAAAAGTAACTCTTGTTGATAAAGCTGCAGTTGACCGTAGTGGTGCTGTTGCAATGGGATTTTCAGCAATTAACCAGTATGTTGGTCTAAAAGATGGTCAAAATACTATGAAAGATTATGTTGATTATGTACGTAATGACTTAATGGGTATTACACGTGAAGATCTGGTTTATAATATTGCCCGTCACGTTGATTCATCAGTTCATCTTTTTGAAAAATGGGGACTCCCAATCTGGAAAGATGAAAAAGGTGCGTATGTGCATGAAGGACGATGGCAGTTAATGATCAATGGTGAATCTTATAAAGTTATTGTTGCAGAAGCAGCAAAAAATGCTGTTGGTATGGATAATATTTACGAACGTGTTTTCATCGTTGGTCCAATTATGGATGGCGAACGTTGTGTTGGCGCAGTTGGATTTAGCGTACGTGAAGACAAATTTTATATATTTAAAGCAAAAGCAACATTGGTTGCAATGGGTGGTGCAGTTCACGTATTTAAACCACGTTCATCAGGTGAAGGTCTTGGGCGTGCATGGTATCCACCATGGAACTCCGGCTCAAGTGCTTATTTTACTCTTAAAGCTGGCGCAGAAATGACCTGTCAGGAAGTTCGTTTTATTCCTGTTCGTTTTAAAGATGCTTATGGCCCTGTTGGTGCATGGTTCTTATTATTCAAAGCCCGGCAACAAATGCATTGGATGAAGTCTTATATGGAAACCCGCCGACCAGAATTAGAAAACTGGCAGCCTTATGGAAAGGTAAAACCGGTTCCTGCAAACTTGCGTAACTGGTTGATGATGCTGGATGTTCAAGAAGGTAAAGGTCCGATTTCTATGCGTACAGAAGAAGCAATTCAAAAAATTGCCGCTTCCGAAAGTGATGAAAAAGCAGCTAAGAAAAAACTGAAAGAATTGGAATCAGAAGCATGGGAAGACTTCCTGGATATGACTATTTCGCAGGCAATTTTGTGGGCAGCTACTAATACTGCTCCTGAAGAAAAATCATCTGAAATTGCTGCTGCAGAACCTTACTTTATCGGTTCACATTCAGGCGCTTCTGGTGCATGGGTTAGCGGTCCAAAAGATGTCGCTCCTGATGAATATTACTGGGGTTATGATTGTATGTCAACTGTAAACGGATTGTTCTGTGCTGGTGATGCTTCTGGTGCTTCCAGTCACAAATTCTCTTCTGGTTCACATGCAGAAGGTAGAATTGCAGCTAAAGCCGCAATCAAATTTATCTTGGATAATCCTGATATTAATGTTGATATGGCTGCTGTAGAAGAATTGAAGAAAGAAATTCTACAACCTCTGGATACTTATGCAGAGTTCAGTGGCAAAACAGTGACACCTGATGTTAATCCTGATTACATTATACCAAAAATGTTCATGTTCAGACTTCAGAAAATTATGGATGAATATGCAGGCGGTGTATCTACTGGATTTACAACAAGTGAAAAATTATTGGAAAAAGGTCTGGAATTATTAGCATTACTGAAAGAAGATTCAGAAAAACTTGCAGCTCCAGATCTTCATGAACTTGATGAGATGCTGGGAAAATGTACATCGTATGTGGCAAGCTGAAGCTCATGTAAGAACCCTGTTGTTCCGTGAAGAAACCCGCTGGCCTGGTTATTACTTCAGGGCTGATAAACCTAGCATGGATAATGAAAATTGGGATGCATTTGCAAATTGTAAATATGATCCTAAAACAGGTGAATGGGAAATGATTAAACGCCCAGTTGAAAGGATATATACCGAGGCTGGAGACCATGAGTTGTTGGGTGGTTAATCCTTAGTTTATAATAATTGTGAAACTCATAAAACTCCCCCCCTGCAATTTGTATCAGGGGGGAGCATTTAACATTCGGACATAAAAATTAAAATCCTCATAGTATTAATAGAGAAATATCTGGAATTACTTTGAGGATTTTTTATTGTTTAATTTTTACGATCAGGAAATATTATTTATCATATAAGATCGTTGTTAGCAAAACTTATAATGGAGAAGTGATATGCCCAACTGGATTTATATAATACCTGCTTTAGGAATTGTTGCTCTTATTTTTGCGTTTATAAAAGCAAAATGGGTTAGTCGTCAGGATCCCGGTACAGAACGGATGGTGGAGATATCCGGCTATGTTCGGGATGGTGCAATGGCATTCCTTAAAAGAGAATATAGAGTCTTATCTGTTTTTGTTCTTGTAGTTGCTATATTATTAGCATATGCCAACTGGAATTCACCAGATAGCAGCCCGATTATTGCAATATCATTTGTCCTTGGCGCTTTTAGTTCTGCTTTAGCCGGGTTTTTTGGAATGCGCGTTGCGACTAATGCAAATGTAAGAACAACCAATGCTGCAAGACAAAGTTTGAATCGCGCCCTGCAAGTTGCTTTTTCAGGTGGAACTGTAATGGGAATGTGTGTTGTTGGACTTGGAGTTTTGGGATTAGGACTTCTTCTTCCCATTTATTCTGGATTATTTACAAATCCGGATGGTACTACAAATTTTGTTGTAGTGATTAATGTTATAACCGGATTTTCTTTTGGTGCTTCTTCAATTGCACTTTTTGCCCGTGTTGGAGGAGGAATTTATACAAAAGCTGCAGACGTTGGAGCTGATCTTGGTTGGTAAAGTAGAAGCAGGAATTCCGGAAGATGATCCGCGAAATCCAGCTACAATTGCTGATAATGTTGGTGATAACGTTGGTGATGTTGCCGGGATGGGTGCAGATCTATTTGAAAGTTTTGTAGGTTCTATTGTCGGTACTATGGTACTTGGAATAGTTTATCAAAATATAAATTTAATTATCTTACCACTTTTTCTTGCCGGGACTTGGAATCATCTGTTCGATAATAGGCACCTTTGCCGTTAGAACGAAAGAAGGTGGTAATCCGCAGGCAGCATTAAACCTGGGAACCTTTGGTTCAGGCGCTATTAATGATTTTGCTTGCATATCCCCTTATTAGTTATTTTCTTCCTGAGGCTGCAGAACCAACCACAAATGTTACAGGTTTACTAAAGGCACTAACCGCCTCAAATATTATTTATAGTAACTATTGTTGGTCTGTTAGCCGGGATAGCAATCGGTTTAACAACCGAGTACTATACAGCAGAATCAAGAAAACCCGCACAAAATATAGCAGCTCAATCACAAACAGGTGCAGCTACAAACATCATTGCAGGTTTAGCGCTTGGAATGAAATCTACTGCTTTACCGGTTATTTATATTGCGATTGCAATTGTTCTATCATTATTACTTTGCCGGTTTATACGGTATTGCAATTGCTGCCCTGGGTATGCTTTCAACAACCGGTATCCAGTTAGCGGTTGATGCTTATGGTCCGATTGCCGATAATGCAGGTGGATTGGCAGAGATGAGTGAACTGCCTCCGGAAGTTCGTGAAAGAACTGATAAACTTGATGCTGTTGGAAATACAACTGCTGCTATTGGTAAAGGGTTTGCAATCGGTTCTGCTGCACTAACAGCTCTTGCTTTATTCAGCGCTTTTCAATCACAAGCACAAATCTCTGTAATTGATGTAAGCAATCCTTATGTAATGGCTGGATTATTTATTGGTGGTATTTTACCATTTTTATTTAGTTCTATGGCAATGAGGGCGGTTGGCGACGCAGCATTTGACATGATTGAAGAGGTAAGACGTCAATTTAGAGAGATTCCCGGTTTGATGGAAGGAAAAGCAAAAGCCGATCATGCAAAATGTGTAGATATTGCAACCACCGCTGCAATTAAAAAAATGATTGCTCCCGGGTTGATTGCAGTTATAACTCCAGTAGTATTCGGATTTGTTAGCAAAGAAGCCCTTGGTGGTTTACTGGCAGGTGTTACAGTAGTAGGTGTTTTGATGGCAATATTTCAAGCTAATGCCGGCGGTGCCTGGGATAATGCTAAGAAGCATATAGAAGCAGGTGCATTCGGTGGTAAAGGTTCAGATTCTCATAAAGCTGCTGTTGTTGGAGATACTGTTGGTGATCCTTTTAAAGATACTTCTGGTCCATCGTTAAATATTTTAATTAAATTAATGGCTGTAATTGCTTTAGTAATTGCACCATTAATCATATAGGTTTTAAAAATGCAAAATAAAAAAGAGAGACCCATTTGTCCTCATTGTAAAAAGGAAATGCTTCCCTGGATGGCTCCTGCAGAATCATCCTGGGGTGAGAATATTCAATATGTTTGCTTTGATGATTCGTGTACTTATTATGTTAACGGGTGGAATCATATGATGAAAAACTTTAGCGTAAAATCTTCTTACAGACATCGTTACAATCCTGAAAACGGAGAATCCGGGCCGCTCCCTGTTTGGTCTGAAAACGCACTAAAAGATAGGATAACCCTTTGAATTTTTAATGGAATTGGAGAATAAAATGAATGAGCTAGATACACTAAAAAGAACAATACTGGAACAGTTTCCAAGACTCGACGCTGATGCTAAATTTAAATTTTCCTGCCACCCGGGAGTTTCCTGTTTTAATCAGTGCTGTGCAGATGTTAATATTTTTCTTACTCCTTATGATGTGTTGAGATTAAAAAATCATTTGGGAATAAGCTCACAGGAGTTTTTAGATAAATATACACAGTTGGTTGCCGACCGCAAGCAGCAGCTTCCCGCAGTGCAACTTCGAATGATTGAAACTGAAACAAAGCATTGTTTTTTTGTTGATTCTGAAAAGGGCTGTACAGTTTACGAAAACAGACCATGGTCTTGCAGGATGTATCCCGTAGGACAGGCATCGCCAAAAGAAAATGAAAATTCCGAAGATCAAAAATTTTATTTTATCCTGAATGAAGAGGTGTGTAAAGGTTTTGAGGATGGAAAGGAATGGACAATTGCAAACTGGATGTATAACCAGGGAGTAAATGAATACGATAAGTTTGGAGAAATGTTCAAAGAGATTGCGTTCCACGATTTTTTTGATCAGGGTAAAGTTTTAACACCCCAAAAAGTTGAGATGTTCTTTTTAGCTTGTTATAATTTAGATCGTTTTAAAGAGTTTATAAAGAATACTACATTTTTGAACCGATTTGAAATTGATGAGGATCGTCTTATAAAAATGATGAATGATGATAATGAACTTTTGAAGTTTGGTTTTGATTGGATAAAATTTAGTTTATTTGGTGAAAAAACAATGAAAATTAAGGATCAAGAAAATAAAAATTAAAGGGAAATTTTGTGGAAAACAGAACCTTAATTAAACCCGACGTAGAATTTATTTCTTATTTGAAAAAAAATGGTGGAGATACATTAAAAAAATGTTATCAATGTGCATCCTGTTCTGTCGTTTGCTCATTATCTCCGCAACAGGAAGCATTCCCGCGTAAGGAAATGATATCTGCCAGCTGGGGACAAAAGGAAAGTCTCCTTTCCGATCCTGATGTTTGGTTATGCCACGGTTGTGCGGATTGCAGTACGTACTGCCCAAGAGGAGCTAAACCCGGTGATGTACTGGGTGCAGTTCGTTCATACATTATTGATTTTTTTGCATTTCCAAAATTTATGGGTTCCGCATTAAAAAATCCGGTATTCCTTATTCCTTTACTTTTAATTCCTGCAATAATTTTGTTTGGACTTCTGTATAATAATCTAGATGGAAATTTTGATCAACTAAATGAAGGTGTTGTAAAGTTTGCAAGGTTTCTTCCACATGGAGTTCTTGAAGCATTTTTTATTGGCGGTAATATTCTAATTTTTTCTTTTGCAGCTATTGGTTTATCAAGGTTTTGGAAAAATTTAAATTCCATCACTGCTGCGGAAAAAAAGAAAAGTTTTATTAAAGTACTATTTGATACAGTGATTGAAATTGTTTCCCATAAAAATTTTAATACTTGTTCAAATTCTTCAACCAGATTTTGGGGTCATCTTTTAATTTTTTATGGATTCTTTGGAGCCATGGCAACTGCTGGGCTTGCAGTGGGTGCTCTCGTTTTATTCGATTTAACACCCATTCCGCTTTTTCATCCAATTAAAATTTTAGGTAATCTTAGCGGTATTGCATTGGTTATCGGTTGCATTGTTGTTACTGTAAAGAGACTAAATACTAAAAGTGATAAAGGTTCTAACACTTACAATGATTGGCTACTGATCATTTTTGTGTTCTTGGTTGCATTTACCGGGTTACTAACCCAAACAATGAGATTGTTAGAAGTTCCGTTTCTTGCATATAATATTTATTATGTTCATATGGTATTTATCTTCTTTTTACTTTGGTACGCTCCTTATTCCAAACTGGCACATATGTTTTACAGAACTCTTGCGTTAGTTTATTTAAGGCAAAACGGAAGAGAGAAAAAGATGACTTTATTTGAAAGTTTTGCTTTATTCTTTTTTAAGTTGTAAAAATTAGATTAGAAATAATTTTTGGAATCAGGTAATAACCTAATTAAAAGGTTATAGAACACATTTACAAAAATTTGTTCAAAACTGGAGTAGTTACTTGTGGATAAACCGCCAAAAGAAAGTTCACGATTTAAGAAAATCCGGGAATATGTTGCAAAGTCTATCTTAAGATTTCCCGATGAGGGAACTTCACCAGAACGTTATCGTGCTCTCCGCAGAAACATTATGATTCTTATGATCTTGGTAACGATCATTCCGCTTTCACTTATGGCAACCATAAATTACTACCAGTATCAGAAAAGCTTAAAAGCTGAAATTTTTAATCCTTTAAACGTGCTAACAAACAAAACAAAACGTTCATTCGAATTGTTTCTTGAAGAGCGTCTTTCTACTATAAGATTTATTTCTTCTGCATACTCTTGCGAGGATTTAGCAGATGAAAAAATTATGAATCATATTCTGCTAGTATTAAAAAAAGAATTTGAGGGCTTTGTAGATCTCGCACTGATTAATAATGAAGGTGAAGTGGTAAATTATGCAGGACCTTATGCCTTTTTAGGAAAAGATTATTCTCAGCAAAGTTGGTTCCACGCAGTATTAATCAAAGGTTGCCACATAAGCGATGTCTTTATGGGTTACAGAAAATTTCCACACATTGCCATAGCAATACAAAACCTTTCGGAGAAGGATCAGTGCTGGATTTTGCGTGCAACGATAGACACAAAAAAGTTTGATGCAATTATAGCTACGATGGAACTTGATCCGCAGAGTGATGCGTTTTTATTAAACAAAGAAGGTATCCTTCAAACAAATTCAAGAATGTACGGAAATATACTGGAAGAATGCTCACTCTCTATTCCACCGGGGGGATACGGAACTTATCTTTCCGAAGAAGTTGATAACCATGGACGGGAAATTTTTATTGCCCATACAAAGTTTGTCGAACCAGAATACACTTTAGTCGTTGTGAAACCTAGTTCCTTGATATTAAAAACCTGGTTTACATTTAGAACGGAAATATTTTTCATTTTTCTTGCAAGTGTTTTAATCATCGTTTTACTAGTGTTTAAATTAACAGATATCCAGGTTAAGCATATTAAAGAAGCCGATGAAAAACGTGAACTGGCATTTCGTGAATTAGAGCATTCTCAAAAACTTTCCTCCATTGGAAGACTTGCTGCCGGGGTTGCTCATGAAATAAATAATCCGCTGGCTATTATATGTCAAAAAGCAGGTTTAATGAAAGATATAATTGATCTTGGATCTGAATTTAAAGAGAAACTAAAATTCATCAAATTAACCGATTCAATCCTTCAATCTGTCAACCGCTGCAGCACTGTAACTCATCGCCTTTTAGGATTTGCTCGCCGAATGGAAGTAGAATATGAGGAACTTAGTTTGAATGAAGTTCTTCAAGAAGTAATAGGATTCCTGGAGAAAGAAGCTCTTCATAGAAATATAAAAGTTATAACGAAATTTGATCCTGATCTACCACTAATCTCATCAGATCGTGCTCAGCTTCAGCAGGTTTTTCTAAATGTATTAGCTAATGGTTTTGCAGCTGTTGAGGATGGGGGAATAATTAAAATTAAAACCTGGGAGGATGATGATGAGATTGAAGGAGTATCTATAAAGGATAACGGTTGCGGTATGTCCAAACAAGACTTGAGTAATATTTTCGAACCATTCTTTACAACAAAAAAAGGATATGGAACAGGATTAGGTCTTCCAATTACTTATGGAATCGTTAAAAAAATGGGTGGAACTATAAATGTTAAAAGTACAGAAGGAGTAGGCTCAACTTTTACAATACTATTACCAAAGAAACTAAAAAAGGTTTAAAGGGATAGAATGGATGAATATCGTGTGCTGATTGTAGATGATGAGGAAGAGCTGGTAACAACTATTGCGGAAAGATTACAGATAAGAGGAATCCAGGCTCAAACTGCAACTGATGGAGAAACCGCATTGCAGATGATTGAGGTAAATCCGCCGCAAGTTGTCGTTTTGGATGTTATGATGCCTGGTATGGGCGGTATAGAAGTCTTACAACGAATGAAGGCACAGAACCTTAAAATCCCGGTCATACTACTTACAGGATATGGTTCAACAGAACAAGGTATGGAGGGGATGAAACTAGGTGCATTTGATTATTTAATGAAACCTTGCGATCTGAATAATTTAATCAGCAAAATTCAGGAAGCTGTACAAAATTTATAGCTAATATATTCTCATTATTTTAGAAATAGTATGAGAGAAATGAACGAGAAAGAAATTGCGTTTATTGGAAAAATTACTGCCGGGATAACACACGAAATAAATAATGCCCTGGCAAGCATCAAAGAGATTTCAGGATTAATGGAAGATTTGATATCCATGTCTTCAACAGATTCATTTCCTCATCAGGAGAAATTTCTCAAAGTTTTACCAAGAATCCGGGAGCAAGTACAGCGCAGCGTTAAATTAACAACCCAGCTTAATAAGTTTTCACACCTAACCGATACCCACACAGCACAAGTAGAACTAAATGATTTTATTGAGCACCTTATATTTCTAACTCAGCGCTTTGCAAGGATAAAGAATGTGAAACTGCAATATCAGCCGGTTGATCAAGCAGGTAACTTGAATACTAGCCCAATCCTGCTACAGATGGCTATCTATAATTGCATAACATACTTCTTGAGCCGCACTGTTGATGGAGGGAAGGTTATTATTCATCCGATTATAAATGGAGAGAAATACTCCATACATATAAGTTTTGAAGGTGAGATAGTAGATAAAAGTAATCTGTTTAATGATGTATCTCCTTCAGAAGAATTATTGATTTTGAAGGATGCTATTACTTCCTTGGAGGGGGGCACCGAATTTGATAAATCAACTCAGAGTATAATTCTGAATTTTAAGACACAACAAAATTAATATTTTAATATTTCAAAAATATTGAGAAAAAATTGTTGAATGTAAGCAGAGAAAAAGTAAACAGAACAACTAAAGCGAGGGAGGCTTAGTATGGAGAAAATAAAAATTCTTTTAGTTGATGACGAAAAAGAATTCGTAGAAACACTTTCCGAACGAATCAGGATGCGGGATCATAAATCTGATGTTGCTTTAGATGGGGAGGAAGCTTTAAAACTTATGGATGATGATCTGCCCGACGTAGTGGTATTGGATCTAAAAATGCCTGGTATTGATGGTATGGAAGTGCTAAGAAGAATAAGAAGTGCTTACCCTAACGTACAGGTTATAATGTTAACAGGTCATGGTTCGGATAAGGATGAAAAGGAAGCCAGGAAGCTGGGTGCTTTCGAATATCTTCAAAAACCGGTTGAAATTGATACACTTATGAAGAAGATTAAAAAAGCTTACAAACAAAAATTTGAAAGCAGTATGATGGCTGCAACCTTTGCAGAAGCAGGGGAATTCGATACCGCGAAGGATATTCTTGAAGCTGATGAAGAGAATGTAGATAAGAAGAAAGCTAAAAAGGATAAAAATATTTTGAGGAAATGGATAAATGAATATAAATGTACTTCTGGTAGATGATGAAAAAGATTTTGTTGAATCCCTTGCTGAACGACTTCAAATAAGAGATTACAAAGTAACTACAGCATTCAGTGGAGATGAAGCGATAAAACTTATTGAAGAGAATGACTTTGATGTTATAGTTCTGGATGTGCAAATGCCCGGTAAAAGCGGTGTTGAAACTCTAAAAGAGATTAAAAATATTGAACAACTTGCTCAAGTTATAATGCTAACCGGTCATGCTACAGTAAAAACAGCGATCGAAGGAATGAAGAACGGGGCGTTCGATTACCTGATGAAACCAACAGAAACTGACGAATTAATTAAGATGATTAATAAGGCTTTCAAATTAGTAACTGACCAAAGAGACAAGATTAGTCAGGCAGAGATAAATAATATCTTAAAAAAACGTGGCTGGTAAAAAAAATATAATAAAAATTGATAATCCTCAATCACTATCTCGATTTGGATTTAGCCAGGACTATCTTAGGTATACGCTGAAAGAACATCACCTTTGGAAAAATGCTTTGGACAACATCTGCAAGAAGGCAACCAAACTAAGAGTAAAACATTTTATGTATTCACTCACCGAAGGCGAATTTGTTGAAGAAAATGCATCTTTAAATGAAGCTATTCACCAACTTGTTATGGGTCGCCATCAATCTCTTCTTATAACCAGGGGCAAAGATATTGTGGGTATTCTAAGATTATCTGATGTTTTTAGAGAGATATCCAATAAGATTAGTTCTTGTTCAGGATAACTTTTAAGAATAGAGTGGATTGCTTGATTTCACTTTAAAATTTATAAAATAATAAAGTTTTATTAGAGGTGAGACAAATTGAAAAACGTTTCTGCTGAATCTACATTTGAATTGAAACGAATTTTTTTCCTCCTTTTAGGAATAATACTGTTTGCAATAGTTTATTATGCCCCTCCTTTGCCTGATGCTGTAGATCCAATGGGCGCTCATTTTACATTAAGTAAAGAGGGTAAAGGTGCTTTAGGTATATTCCTCCTTGCAGGTACCTGGTGGTTATTTGAAGTAGTACCAATTGGTATCACGAGCTTAACCATTGGTGTTCTACAAGTCCTGTTTTTAATTCGTCCAGCCAAATCAGCATTTAACGATTTTATGGATCCATCAGTTCTGTTTATTTTTGCCTCAATAATGATCGGATTGGTTTTTACCAAAACAGGCTTAACAAAACGCATGGCCTACAAAATGCTGACAATTGTTGGTGAAAAAACAAGTATGATTTATTTAGGCTGCTTTTTATTGACTGCAGTTCTTACTCATTTTATGGCGCATACGGCAGTAGCCGCTACAATATATCCGCTTCTTTTAGCCATTTACAGTCTTTACGGGGAAGGAAATAAACCGACAAAATTTGGTAAGGGTCTTTTTATTGGGATGGCGTACATTGCTGGAGCTGGGAGTATAATAACACTTTTAGGGGCAGCACGAGGTGCTGTGGCTCTTAGTTTCTATAATGATATTGTGGGTAAGAATGTTTCCTTTTTTGAACTTACCTATTATATGTTTCCTGTTGGATGGATAATGGTCTTTTTGTTGTGGGGATTCATTATGATATTCTTCAGGCCGGAGAAGAAGGTAATTCCAGGCTTGAAGGAAAAAGCCAAACAATTAAATACACAATTAGGAGCCGTCACCAGACGTGAATTGCTGGCGTTATTTATAGTTGGTGGTTGCGTAATTACATTGTCGATGGTTTCTTTTATACCTTTTCTTGAACCAATTAATAAAACCGCAATTATTCTTGTCTCAACTATTCTTTTCTTCGTATTCAAAATACTTAACCTGGATGACCTTGAGGCGCTACCCTGGAACATTATATTGCTTTTTGCCGGAGCAATGAGCATTGGCTTCTGCCTCTGGGAAACAGGAGCTGCAGAGTGGTTAGCTATTAATTGGCTTGTATTTTTCCAGAATACGCACTGGTTTATTTTCATTATGGCAATTTCAGTATTAGTCTTACTAATGACTAATTTCATAATGAATGTTGCCGCAATTGCTATTACTCTCCCTGTTGCACTGGTTATCGCCCCTTATCTCAACGTGGCTTCCGAAGTAATTCTTTTTGCCTCATTAGTGGTAGCGGGAATGCCTTTTCTACTACTAGTTGGGGCTGCACCGAATGCCATTGCTTACGATTCTAAGCAGTTTACTTCAGGAGAGTTTTTTAAATGTGGAATTCCAGCAAGTATTATTTTATTAATTGTTTTAGGTTTAACTATCCTGCTTCTTTGGCCCCTAATGGGAATGAGTATTACTTTAAATTAATTATTGAGTAACCAAAGTACATAAGATGAATTAATTGAAGTGAACTTTAACGATTAAGAGATGACTAATTACCACTTTTACTTGGATCAAAAGAAAATATTTAATAAAATTGTATCAGTTGTTTGAGTAACAACATCTAAAATCCATGTGATTGAAAAATGAATCGCATACAAAGAAATTACAAAAGCGAAAAGCGCTACAGTGAATTGTACTAGAAACATTTTTTAATACTCAGGAGATAATTATGGAAATAAAAATAATTAAAGATATAATGATTCCAATTGAAAACTATGCAAGCGTCAACCAGGATTCTTCCTTGTATGATGCACTCATAGCTATTCGTAAAAGCCAGGAAAAATTATCTTCTGATATGCAACCCATACGTGCCGTACTGGTAGTAGACGATAATAATAACATTGTCGGTAAAATGGGTCACGCAGCATTCCTTAGAGCTTTGGAACCAAAATATAATAATATTATTGATTTTGAAAAACTTACTCGAGCTGGTGTAAGTGCTGCATTCATCTCATCGATGACAGATAACCTAAGGTTATGGCAGGATGATTTTGTTAGCATTTGTAAGCAGGCAAGTACAATAAAAGTTAAAAATGCAATGAGCCCTGTATCAGAAAGTATAGATGAAAATGCTTCAATTACTGAAGCGATTCATCAAATAATTGTTTTACAGTTATTATCGTTACTAGTTAAGAGTGGGTCAAACATTGTAGGTATTGTAAGATTATCTGATCTGTTTCACGAAGTTGAAAGAAACATAATAAATGAACATCAAAAGGAAAATAAATAATAGGATTACAAAGAGAAATAAAAAATAAATTGTTAGAGAGATAACTCCTTGCAAAGGTGAGTAAAAGTGTTAATAAGATTGAATTACATACATATTAAATTTGAACATAACCTTTGAGAACTTATTAAATAGCTTAACTGTTTCTATGGTTATTCCAAGCTTATTGAAAAACCGGATTTTTCTTTATAAAAATATTAAAATGCATTACCTGCCTACTTTATATAAAGTGAAATAAATAACAATATTAAATAAAATATGAAATTTTGTACTGCCATAACTTGTATGGATGGAAGAATTCAATTGCCTGTAATTAAATATTTGCAGAAGCGATTTAGTACTAAGTATGTTGACTTAATTACTGAACCGGGAGTAAATCGTATCCTTGCTGAGGAGCAGGATGTGAATTTAATAGAATCGATTCTTACAAGACTTTCAATATCAGTTGAAAAGCATAAATCTATTGGTGCTGCTGTTGTTGGACATTATGATTGTGCAGGAAATCCAACATCTAAAGAGGAACAATTCCTACAAATTGAAAAGTCCATCAAGCTTATCCGACAACAATATAAAGAGTTAGAAATAATAGGTTTATGGATTGATGAGAAGTGGAAGGTGAACGAGATATAAATTACTACTAGTGATTTGTATGCTATTACTAATGTCCTCCCGTACCTAATAATCCTGAAGCGGCAACAGCCAGAACAATTATTTCAAGAACAGCAATAACAACATAAGCAGTATCTTTTTTGCGTATTAATCCTGGAATAATAGCTGTATAACATACTATTGTTAGTAATGATAAAAATGCTATTGGCAAAAAGTTAAGCATGTCTCCAAATTGCAATGTTTCCGAACCACGCCCAGCCAGCTTGCATACCACTTAGTTCAAGATATTCATGCACCGATAGGACCCAGTAAGTTTGTACTTTCTCCAATGGGATAAGAGGTTCCATTATACCTGAAGCATATAAAATAAAGGTTATGGCAAGTCCGGCTAGTCCTATCAACATCCCTGTGTTAAGGATTTTTGAGTATAAAAGTTGTTCCTCTGCTCCTTTTATATCCATTTAAATCTCCATTTCATCCTATACCTAATCCCTTTAATAGTGCTTTAGTACCAGCAATTCCCAAAACTATTATTACTAATTTTCTTATCAGAGCAGGTTTGGTTATAGCTAGAATTCTTACTCCAATAAAAGAACCAAGCATGATTCCCACAACCGAAGGAACAACCATTAATGGGAGCACTGCACCATTGTTCATATAAACCCAAGCTGCTGAAGTGTCTGTAATTGATAAAAGAAATTTACTGGTTGCAACGGAAATCTTTATAGGTGCACCCATCACAAGGTTTAGTACCGGAACATTTGCCCATCCTGCACCAAGCCCAAACATACCAGCCATTACTCCAATTATTACAAATAATCCTAATCCCAACGGAGTTCTATGAATCTGCCAATTAATATCTTTGTTAAGCGTAGGTTCATGGTAAACACCCATTATTCGTAATGCCTGAGAAAGAGCATCAGGTTTGGGAACATCAGGGAAGACGGATTTCTTTGCAATAATCATCAGTACAACTATACCAAGGATTGTAGCACCAAGCAGAGTTTGAACAATATTAGTCGGAAGGGCAAGCCCTATCATTGCACCTAAAATTGCACAAGTTGATGCAATTAATGCCATAGGAATTGCGAGTCGAAGATTGGCCATACCTATTCTAAGTAACCCTGGTCCTGCGGCGAGCGCACCTGCAAGTGCTACAATCAATCCGGCTCCCCTTACAAAATCCAGGTGAAAAGGTAGAAAACCACTAACTATAGGTACATAAAGAACACCACCTCCAACACCCGCAAGAACTGCAAATACACCAAGGATAAAGGAAAGTACTAACAGAATTAAAGGATAAAACCACCATGGCTGTTCTGTATTAGATTCTAATGTACTAAGTGTTTCAGAAGCAAAAACCTGAGGTACAACTATCACTAAAATTGAACATAGAATTATTAAGAAAAAAGAGATTGAAATTCTATTTTGGCTGTTCAACATTAACCAAATCCCTTATAGATTATTGAATACTATTGTATGAAACATTATACAGGAATGATTTAGATTTCACCTCTATTATAATTTCTATCTGTTGATTAATAATAATTGAGGAAGTACTAGCTATTTTTGTGTTTATTTTCTTGAGAGAAAAGTTTTTTCTGAGAACGATTTCCGTATCACCTGTATCCAGATGCATAAGTTTTAATAGTTTATCGAGAAGAGAGAATATGATATTAAGATTAGACTTAATCATAATACAATTATTCTAACACTTAAAATTGGTTAATAATTAAAAAAATATCAAAGAGATTAGGAAGTTTGTAATCAGTGTGTTGTTTAACAATTATTTTGTGCATCTGGAGGAAAAACAAGGATCAATAATATCAGTTAAATAAAATTTGCTCTTGTTTCCCCATAGTATTACTAAACACATTTTGGATAGAGAAGTTAAATATTCTATTAAATTCAAAATTTTTTACTTACTATTGATAATTATTTTCTTATAATTCTTTTATAATATCTTCACTTTATTGTTAACTTTCTAATGACAAATCTAGACCCAATATTTCATATTAAATCTAAGGATTTGAGTTCTTTTTCAACATCAACCTGTATCTGTTTATTTACTTTTGATGATAAAGAGAGCTATAAAAAATAAGGAGGTCATATGGGAATCATTACAATTTCCAGAGGTTCTTATAGCAGAGGGAAGGAAATTGCTCAAAAATTATCCGAAAAATTAGGGTATGAATGTATTTCAAGAGAGATACTCCTAAAAGCATCAAAAGATTTTAATATACCTGAAGTAAAACTTCTGCACGCAATTCAAGATGCTCCGTCTGTATTTGATCATGTAAAAGATGGAAAAAGAAAATATACTGCTTTTATCCGCGAAGCCTTTCTTGAATATATTCAAAAAGATAATGTTGTGTATGATGGATTTGCAGGTCATTTTTTTACCAGGGAAATCCCAAATTTCCTTAAGGTAAGAATTATTGCCAATATAGATTATAGAATTAAGGTTGTGATGGAACGAGAAAATATTTCTGAAGAAAAGGCGCGAAAGAATATATATAGAATTGATGTGGAGAGAAGGAAATGGAGCATGTATTTGTATGGAATAGACACAAACGCCACAGAACTATATGACCTTGTTTTACAAATTGATAGTTTGGGTGTAGATGATGCAGTTGATTTTTTATACGATGTTGCAAAGCGTCCCTGCTTTCAAACTACAACAGAATCTCAAAAAAAGTTAAAAGAGATGCTTGCATCTTCCAGAGCTTATTCAAAAAGTGTTGCTCAAACAGATTAATAGTCGATGGAATTTTATAGTTTTGCTCTACCTATTAATTGAATGTAGAATGATATTATTAATTTATTTAAAATATTTTTACTACTCAAAATCAAATAATGGAAGTAAGTTAATTACCAAGGAATACTGAATAATTAGATGGGCGAAAGTATAATAAGGAGATTTATATGGGTATAATTACAATATCCAGGGGTTCTTACAGCAGAGGGATGGAGATTGCCCAAAAACTATCTGAAAAATTAGGATATGATTGCATTTCGCGAGAAATACTGTTAAAAGCTTCAAAAGATTTCAATATACCCGAAGTAAAAATTTTTCACGCAATCCAGGATGCGCCTTCTGTTTTAGACCGATTAAAACATGGGAAGAAGAAATATATGGCTTTTATTCGCGAGGCATTCCTTGAACATATTCAAAAAGATAATATTATTTATCATGGTTTTGCAGGGCATTATTTTACTAAAGGACTTCCAAATATTTTAAAGGTAAGGATTACTGCCAATCTGGAATACAGAATTAATATTGTGATGAAACGTGATAATGTTTCAAAAGAAAAAGCTCGTGAGATATTAACTAAAATTGATGAAGAAAGAGGCAAGTGGAGTACGTACCTTTATGGAATAGATACAAGAAGCGCCGAACTTTATGACATTGTTTTGCATATTGATTGTTTAGAAGTAAATGATACTGCTGAAATGTTATTTAATCTTGCTAAACGTCCCTGCTTTCAAACTACACCCGAATCCCAAAAGAAGTTAAAAGATATGCTTATAGCCGCAAAAGCTTATTCGGCGATAGTAAATAAATATCCTGAAGCTACAGTTAAATGTAAAAATGGATCAGTCTTAATAAGTGTCGAATCATCTTTATCTGTTGAAAAAATACTTTCCAGGAATTTCGAAAATCTTATAAAAGATATTGATGGAGTTAAAGAAGTAAAGACGTATGTAATTCCGTTCGATACCTAAATCCAGCCAAACCGGATAAGAATTTTGTCAGCTTTTATTGAAAATAGTCCTGCTAATCCAATTAAAATAATAGTAAGAAGTGGATTAAAAATAGCATAAACCTGTATTCCTAAAACAATTGCTGCAATGACCAGGAAAAGGTAGAATGAAGTCATCCACTTGCGCAGGATACGATATGGTTTTAATTTAATAAGCAGGTCATCGGGTACTTCGGAACCAGTACTAAGAACAGTAAGAAATGATTCAATTTTGGGCTGTAATTTGAAGTGGACGTAAGAGATTGTTCCCATCAAAATGAACAAAATAATTGTTTTAGAAAGAACAATCCAATCTGCCCACAGGGCTTTAATTCCAATATCTCCAATTACCAATAACAATACCCCGGTAATCAGGACTGTTAATTGATTGATATAACACCAATTAACACCGCTATTTATTATTTTCTCTATATGGCGGTCAGCATTATAGTTAAATGTGATACCAAGCAGGACCCGTTCATTAGCTACAATAAGATTAAATAAGAGAACACACATAAATACAAAACTGATAACGTGAAAAAACCTGATCAGATCATAAAAGATATCCATAAGATTTCCATTTATTTAATAGTATGTTCGAAAGTTAAATTAATTTGTTAACAATTTCTTGAATATTATTAATTGAACAATTAGCCGATATTTTCTCACTTCGGATTTTCCTACCAATTAAGGCATCCGGCGTAACCGGGTCAACCACAATTGATCCGCAATTGTTTAGTATTTCAGCAGCTGTTTCTGATCCAAGGACATTAAAAAAGTTATCTATACTTGATTGACAAGTAAATATAAATATATCTGGGTATTGCTTTTGAAGCTCAGCAATTAGTTCGGGCTTAGGTTGACTTGGTAAAATTTCGAAGACTTTTATTGAATGAGTTTTAATACCCAAATTATTTAGCTCGTTAGATATTTTATCAAGAGGTGAATCATCCAGAATTCTTAAAAGTTTTTTACCAGCGAATCCGTATTTTTTTAGAAAATCGTTGCGAAAGGAATCCGGGTTAAATTCTTCAGAACTATAATCAGGATTCAGCCCAAAGAATTTGATCGTTTTTGCCAACCCGTAACCCACAGCTGCAATTTTTTTATTACCAAATATCCTGGAATCTAAATTTTCTTTCTTCAGTAATTTCCAAAAGTATTTAACTCCGTTTTTACTGGTAAACAATATCCATTCAAAATCATCTTCTGAAAATAATTTCTTTAAGTTAATTTCCGGATTGCTTGATTGAATCTTCAATACATTAAGTGGAAACATCTCAGCGCCAAGATCATAAAGCATATTATGTAAATCATCAAATTGTTCTTGCGCTCCGGCAACAGCAATTCTCTTGTTGAATAATGGTTTCTTTTCATACCAGGAAATACTTTCCCTGAATGCAACTGTTGGACTAACCATAATAATTACAGGAGCGTGAAAATTTTGTTGTTTAAAATCTTTTGCAATATTATCAAGCCGTGCGGTTAATGTTCTTTGCTTTGGCAGCGTTCCATTTTCAATTGCAGCAACCGGCGTTGAAGGATCCATTCCATATTTCATAAGTTTTTCACTTATTGCTTCAATCCTGGAGGCGCCCATATAAATTATTAGCGAAGTGTTTTTCAGCTTTGCTAACTTATCCCATTCTACCTGCGTACCTGGTTTATCGGGGCATTCGTGTGCAGTTATAAATATACATTGAGTTATAAGTCCGCGCTGAGTAATTGGTATTCCGCTATAAACAGGCGCAGAAAGACCTGATGTTATACCGGGAATTATTTCAAATTCAATTCCGGCTTTTTTAAGTTCAAGTGCTTCCTCGGATCCTCTGCCAAAAACAAACGGATTGCCCCCCTTTAATCGAACAACATTAAAACCTGATTTTGCTTTGTTAATTAATATCTCGGTTATTTTTTCCTGCTCAATTGCGTGGTACCCGGATTCTTTACCAACAAACAATTTCTCACAGTCTTCATTGCAGAAGGATAAGAATTCACTACTAATTAATCTATCATATACAACAACATCTGCTTGTTGTAATTTTTCCAATGCGTTTAAAGTTATAAGTCCCGGATCACCAGGTCCGGCTCCTGTAATGAATACTTTACCTGATCGATTATTCATAGTCATTCTTATATTTACAAATCTTTTAAAATACTGTGCATATACTCACTCGCTTTTTTCTTTCCTTCATTAGTTAAAACTTTCTTCCAGTCTATCATAAAGAAATTCATAAAAGCTTTTTCTTTTAATTCTACTTGATTTAAACTTTTTATTACTGAATACTAGTTTTCTGAATTCTCCAGCAATTTCAATTATATCTTGGTAATAAGAGGGAAAAATATGATTCAATTTATTTTTAATCTCCTTTGCATAAAAAGGAGCAGCACCCTGCGAAGAAACAGATATTGTTAAGTCTCCCCGTTTTACAATTGCCGGTAAAATAAAATCACACAGTTCTGGTATATCTACAACATTTAACAGGATGTTTTTTTCAGTGCAATCCTTACGAACCATCATATTTATTTTAGGATTATCAGTTGCGCAAAAAACAACTTTGAAATTTTTTAGAAATTCTTTTGAGTAAACTTTTCGAATTACTTTTATTTTACGTTTATTATATAATTCTAAAAGCGGTTCGCAAATTTTTGGAGAGATAACGGTTACTTTAGCTTGAAAATCCAGAAGTGAATTAACTTTTCTTAATCCTACTTTTCCACCTCCAACTACTAAACAGGGGTAGTTATTAAGATTTAACAGGAGAGGGAAATAGGTTGCATTTTTTTTTCCATTCATAATGCTGAATTCCTAACTATCAAATTTTGTTAAATATGCAATAAATATCAAAGACATTAGTAAATATGTAATCATTGTGTTGCTTAGGATTTTTCATTACTAGCGTAACCATAAAGCAAATCCTTCCGCTAAAATAAGTGCGTGGGTAGTGGCGGATATACAAAATTAAAAGTTGTTCAGATCAGAAATTATGCAGTTCGAGAAACGAGTTTGTCAATACCTTATTAAATCAACTGCATCCTTCAGTTCTTCAGATTGGAGGTTTGCACAAAGCCTAGTCGTTTCTTCAACGGTATATTCCAACAATTTAGAAATTTTATAAAGCGAAACATTACTTACAGCTAATTTAGTACCGAATGCGTGCCTGAAGTCTTGAACTCGATAATGTATTTTAAGATCTTTCTGTGCTTTATCCAGAACTTTTTATAGTCTGTGATCGGATATTTTTTACTTATATGAAGTTGTGAAAATATATTTGCTGTGGATGCATTCTCTTCTTTTTATTATCGCAAGTGCTTCTTTATTTAGTGGAATTTCCCGGATGGGATTTTCATTTATGTATTGGTGTTTAACTGCATACTCAAATATCATCTGCAGCAAAGCTCTTGCGCCACTGCAATTTTTATCAGACCAAGTATTCGTATAATATTCGTTCCGTCTGGATTTGCTTAGAAACTCAATAACATAATGAAATTATATAGTTGAAGTATAGTTTATACATATTGAGAAGTTATTTGATATGAAATCAATGAAGCGATTAGAATATGATCGGTATTTCTTTAGTGTCCCTGCACCTAAGTTAGTCCTGGTGGAATAATATTCATCAATCAATCTTTGTAAGGCTATTTGCTTTCTGTTTTGATTTGGGATGTTAAATTTTCCATTTACAAAATCTATTTGCCTTTGAGCCTGTATGAGTTCTGCCTGCCTCTTCGAAACGTATCCGATATTTTCATAAGTATGATTTTTATCTCCAGGCAATTTGTAACGTATTCGATAGTAATTACCGGATGCTCTTTTAATTTTAGTCAGACCGACTTTGGAAATTCGATTATTCATTGCACAAATATAAAATGTATTCTTGAAAAAAGTGTGCTGTTTTTGTGCACTGAAAATTTAGAAGTGTTCGAAAACGGGAAATAATCTAATAAAAAGTAGTCGGGGTGGGGAGATTCGAACTCCCGACCTCTTCGTCCCGAACGAAGCGCGCTAACCGGGCTGCGCTACACCCCGAAAGTAATTTTATATTTCTGAAAAAATTACATTACAAATATGAACTTTTATTAGAGAAAATCAATTATCTAAGGGAAAAAGGTTTTCGGGAATTTGTAATCGTCCAGGATTCATTCAGTTTTTCACTTAACATTTTACTGAACACTTTACTTAACACTTCTCAAAGAACAAATAACGAGAAAAGCCCAAAAGGTAGATTCAGGGAAGGTAAGTTCCCATAAAACCTTTCAGGCTTTCTCAAACAAAATCATTTTATTTAACCTTACCTTTTAAAATCTTTATACTAATAAAACATTTTTAATGGCAAAGTCAAGGGACAACTTGTCACATCCGTGTAAGTCATTAATTATTAATGAGTTAGAGTCTCATCCGTTTATTCATCTGTTCCATTCACTTCATCAATACCATCTTCTTAGTTTCAACAAAAGAACCTACTTTTCAAACGTAATTACTCCTCAACGATTTCGATTTTCCAACGCTGGTTGTCTCCGGCATGCCAGTCATGTTGTATGACATTGGCCTGATTCTCTTGATCTTTAAAGGCAACATCAAGTACTTTACCGCTGTGTTTGGCTACGATGCGGTAGAAAATGTCGGGATTAAAATCTTGGGCACTGGATAAGGTCGTAATTAAGGGCCAAAGAAATAAGAACAACAGTAGTCTTTTGAGTTTCCCGGCACAATTGTTTGTCTTTTTTGTTTCCATAACCTCCTCTGAAGGTGTAGATATAATTACTGACCATTAACTTGGGATAATATTTTATCAGAGTCAAGAAAAATAAACCTTAACGATTGGCAAGTAATAAAACCCCCACCAACTTTCATTGATAGGGGCTTGAATAAAAAATGTTTTTCCCTTTACTTCATCAACACCATCTTCTTAGTTTCAACAAATGAACCTGCTTGTAGTCTGTAGAAATATACTCCGCTTGGTAACCCTTCTGCATTCCAGGATAACTCATAAGTACCAACAGGTTTTTCTTCATCAACAAGAGCTTCTATTTCAGTTCCGAGTACATCGTAAACTTTAAGCGTAACAAAACTTAATTCTGGTAATTGATAATTTATTTTTGTAGTTGGGTTAAATGGATTGGGATAGTTTTGCGATAGATAAAATTCTTCCGGCTGGTTGATATTATCTGCAATCGTAATATTATTCTCAACAATAAAACTGTAATACCCTGCAGGTGCAGGTAAAGGTTTTGTGGTCATCTTTCCGCTATTTGATGCTGCTGAGATATAGTAAAATATTTCAGTGCCATCTACTTGCTGAGGTAGATATGCAACAAAAGTGTCTTCAGTAGCAATCTCCATTATTAACGGTTCAAAGCTTGCAGTTGTATCGACAGTCCAGTATACAATTGCAGCGGAAATGCCAGACTTTGTTTTTAGCACAGCCTTGATCTGAATGGAATCCGGATGCAGAAACTACAGGTTCCATTTTGGGATGTGAGATAAAAATAGGGTCGAATGCACCAACCTCTTTAACAATACAATGTATTGCGCCCAACGAAGGTATTATCGAATTAGAGTTGATCCCAACTATATTATATCCCGGCATTGCTTCCTGGTAAATTCTATATGCTGTAGTATCGTACTGGTATTCGTATGTAGGGATGATAATAGTTTTATTAATTATAATTGAATTAGTATATGTTCTATAATCTCCTCCCGCATTCGGAAATCTACCAAGTGCATCGGGCGGCATTGGAATTCGGACTACATTAAAAGGTCTTCCAAAGCAAGTCTGGTAATTTTGAAGAATGTATTCTAAATTGGCTTCTATCTGTGGTCCGTCTGCAACTCCGGGCGGATATTCCCCAACAAGTAAAGTTTCCTCATCCAATAGTTTCATATGCATATCAATATGATGAATTACATCATAAGGTAAATTCGTTAACTTTATATATCGATCAATACCCAAGAATTTCTTCATTATGGTATCGATTTCAGCTTCTGATTTAGTAGGATTCTCATCTATGATAAGGTTTGAAGAGAAGGCAGTACCGTGTCCATCAATAAATAAATTACCGCCAGTTTGTATTAAATTATATGGATATATTGTTGTTTGGTATATTGGGACATTTATGTAATTGGCAAAGAATATTGGAATCACATCATCAAGAGGACGAGGTCTGTTGTAGATCCAATCAATTATATTCAATGTGTCCGACACTATTTGAATAAGAGGTCCAGGGTCCGTAATCCCTAACCCAAATCGAGTTGGAAGGTGTAATTAAATATTTAAGATTATGCAACGGAACGCCGCTGTTAATTAAATAATCCTTTACTAAATTTGAGTCGCTGCAGATAATATAGACTATACCCTCCTCCTGTGCATAATCTACAACCTCTTTCAGAATTGTGTAGAATGATCTCCACGTAATTATCACTCCCTGTAATTCTTCCCATTCAGCCATACCTCGTACAGGCGTCATCGGAGGATCGGAGAAAAGAGGATTAACAGGATGGTTATAACTTTCCCATATAATCGCCTCTTCTTCTGTCATCCGATGAGGAAGATCTTGTGGGTGGATATTCACTGTTAAAAACAAAGTGAATGCAGCTGCAACAATTATTAACTTATTAATCAAATCCCGCTATCATTTTTAGATTTGTAATATATTTCCTGATGAAAAATTAATAATTATATACTGCCTTTACAATTAAAAAATGAGAATATTGAAGAAATGATTTTGCCCTGCCCTAAGATGTGGAAATAAAAACCCTACCAACTTTCATTGGTAGGGGAATGAGTAATAATTAATATTAGTCCGCTATTTCATCAACACGATTAAAATAGTTAGCTAAAAGTGAGATTTTAGAAGTGATTACCGTAGGAATATTGCAAGAGAAATCCACAAATCCTTATAATTCAATCAACTATAAAGAGAAATAAAGAATCGAACCCTGGATAGTCTTTGCTCAGCACTCAGCGAAACAATATATCCTACTTAATCAACACCATCTTCTTAGTTTCAAGAAATGAACCTCCTTGAAGTCTGTAGAAGTATTAATCTGTGATAGATATTTTATTTTTAATCTTTGATATTAAGTCTTCCTGAGCCATATGCAATTTAAGAAGGCATTCACCCTTTTTGTCTAAAAATTTGGTATTCACCAAACCTTTTTTAATATTCACTATCAATTCATAATCCAGAGTATTTGTTTTAGTTGTTATATGCCCATCATTAAAATAAATGATGCGTTTATTTGTTAACAAATAACCATTCTGTCTATCTCTTGTTGCACTTTCACCAATACCAAGTTGTTCACCATATTCAATTTCTTCATCAGTATCCATCAACTCAATTAATTTTTTGGATAATTGAACACCCGGAACTTGACAATTAAATTGTTCGAAAAGTTTTTCAATTTTTTCAATCTTATCTTTTTCTTCTTGTTTTTTTTGAATAGTGAACTCCCTCTCATCAGCCAGTGTTTGTAACAGGGGATGAAGAGAATTTTAAACGAAGCGAACTTATCGGAATCTAATTTCTTTATCAGGTGCGCATAATTGTTTTTATTCCAAAGATCTTTTCTTTCCTGAATTGCTTGCTCTTCAATTGCAAGATCATTAAGTGCATTTGTAGCTTTTTCCACTATTGTTGAATTATCAGATAATAATAATTTGATCAATTTCGTGTAATTTTTTTTATGAAAAAGTCTGTCAACATCTGGCAAATCAGACTTCTTATTAAATATCCTCATTCTACCTCCTAAAATTTCTTATTTTATTAACACCATCTTTTTAGTTTCGAAAAAATCTCCTGCTTGTAGTCTATAGAAGTAAACACCACTTAGTAAGTTCTCTGCATACCAGGTTAACTCATAAGTGCCAACTGGTTTTTCTTTATTAATAAGTGTTACTATCGTATTTCCTATTATTCAATCTTAAACATTTCCCTTATAGTTCCATAAGAAAATATTTGTTTTAACATTTCTTTGTTCTTGACAGAGTAAAATTTTATCCTGTAATAATCAATTCCTTCAACAATAAAGTAATCTTCAGATATAGGAACTAATAATTTAGCAGATCTTTCTTTATACTGACAAAACAATTTGCTTCCTTGATTCGTAATCTTGATTTTTCCATAATTACCAGCATACTTTTCAAAGTTTTTTATGTCAACATTATTGTAGTTGGCTTTAAGACCATCCAATGCCCATTGATATTTGTCCAATGCAGCACTATCACGGGTGCTTCCTATAAGTTTTTCCAACGCTTTTATATGTGCGATTCTTTTTGCATCTTCAACTTCAACTTCAATATCAGGATCAATTCCTACTCCCTCCCAAATGTTAGGATTACTGGAGAATATCCTTTTCCAGCTAGGAATTTGTAAAACAAAATCCTCATTAATCGCAAGATGCTCAACCGGATTTTCAGCACCTGATGTTTTTTTACCAACTACTGTCACGTTCTTGTTGAAAAATTTTATATTAGAAGTGAAACCTTCGGCTGCTGATGCTGTTACAGGAGATGTTAAAATATAAATTGGGATGTTTGCTAGCTTCTGACCGGAAACATAAGCGGGTATCACTGAAGAGTAATATGAGCTGTCTAATGTGGATTGGCTTATATTTAATTAGTAATGGCTCTGTATTATCAACAAAGTAACTAAGTAGGAAGTCTACCATATCTCCCCATCCCCCACCATTTTGACGCAAATCTATAATTAATGCATTACAGTTAGAAAAATAATTCATTGAAATATCTGCTGTTTTCCCAGCATATTCGGTTGCAAAGAATACACTTAAATTTAGATAGCCAATGTTACCATCCAGTATACTCAATTCTTTAAAACCATAGTTATTCCAGACTTCTATTTTTGCTTCATCTTCTGTATAGCTATAGTCGTTAGATGTCTCATCTTCAAGTAAAGCTATTGCCAATTGGGGGTTGTAAATAAGATCAAGATGTTTATCATTACTAAACTCTTCAAGACTATTAGTCACGTGTGTTGCAAAACTATTTGGGGTATTATATTTATCATAAAATCCTTCTGAAATTTGCGTCCTTAAACCAAGTATAGTTCTTTCAATTACTTCTGGGAAAGGGTAAATTTTTTCTAAATTCTGTACTACAGCATTTAAGACAGATTTTTTTTCTTTATCTGTTAAATCCTGTGCATTTATCTGTATCGTAAGAGCTGTCAAGATTAGAATATTCAATATTTTCTTTATCATAATATTTTTCTTTTTTATTTTATATTATTGGAAAATTCCCTAAGCTTATCAAAAATAAGGGATTAGCTAATAAGACGTAACACTAGAGTAACAAAATTATTTCATTAACACCATCTTCTTAATTTCAATAAAAGTTCCTGCTTTTATTTGGTAAAAATAAACCCCGCTTGATAATCCTTTAGCATTAAACTCAACTTCATAACTACCTGCTGGTTTTTCTTCGTTTATAAAAGTTGAATCTCACTTCCCAACACATCATAAACTTTAAGTGTAACAAAACTTAATTCTGGAATTTGATATTTGATTGTTGTTATGGGGTTGAAGGGATTAGGATAATTCTGCTTTAATTTATAATTAGATAATTCAATATTATTATCTTCAACTGTTACAACAGGCTCCATACTTTTGAATACGCCATCTCCCCAAGTGGACACATACAAGTATCCTTCAAAATCTTCTGTCATTCCATAATTAGAATAATTGATTAGACCTGAATTGATTAAGTTCCAACTTGCGCCATTATCTGTTGACCTATGGATTCCGATGCTTTGTTCAGATACGTATATATCGTCTGAAGTAGAAATAAACAAATTTGAGATGGTATTATTAACTTGAAGAACTTGCTCCCAATTTTCTCCATCATCTGTTGATCTATAAACTGTATTAAACCAAGTCATCACATATAAGTGATTGTCAGAGTTTATATCTATATCCCAACCGCCATCTACTCCTAACAAAGGTTCCCAAGTCTCCCCATAATTTGTGTTCATTTAAATAGACCCATCACTATAGATATATATGTAATCCTCTTTTGTTATTTTTAATATTTTTACCTCTCCATTAGTAACCCACAAGGTATTCCAGGTGTTACCGAAATCGGTAGAGAATCTTAATTCCTGATTCCACTCATATAAAATATCGCCTCTCGAGTTTGTTTCTATTCTTGGCAAACTGTTACCCCATTGAGGAGCTACCACAACCCAGTTAATTCCTCCATCAATAGATCTTGATACTCTGTAGTCAGGTTCTCCGGTTATTTTATAGTAATACCCACTACCATCAAAAGTTATATCAACTCCATCTGTAAATGAGTCCCAACTTAAACCACCATCAGTTGACCTGTGAACTATCCCATCATAATTACTTGTGGATATAACATAAATATTGCCAGAAGAATCGGTTTTCATTTGCTGAAGGTTTACACCGACTGGATTCCAGTTGGATGCCAAAAATTTTGGCTTAAAGATGAAAAAGGAAGGATAAAAAAGATGATTAAAAATATTATATAACATTTGGTCAAGACGCCCATAACTCTCTCCCTTTGTTATTTGTTATATGCAAACTAAGATATTAAGAGTGCTTCGGCAAGAAAAATAAATTGAACGATTGGCAAGTAATAAAAACCCCCTGCTTTATGATAGGACAGGGGTAAAGAGGTTATGTGAACTACCCTAACTTAGTTTTTAGGGAAACAAATCATTATCAATAATGCTTGATTCAATTTTTAATTAACCAAGTATAGCTCTCCTTGGAAATGATTGGTTAAATATTCATTGTAAATATGAGTACTCATCCTTCTAACTTTTTGGTTATTGTCATTGACTACCAGATTCTTAACTGCCAATAATCCATCTTCACTTCTCAGCTCATATAAAACTAAGGCTATCAATATTCTATTACTTGGATTTTGCTCTTTTTTTAATTGCTCTATCAATGCTTCTTCAGCTTCAGCAATTCTGTAATAACCGACAAAATAGATTGAACTTCTTTTTACCCCATCATTCTCTGATTTTATGCCATCGAGTAAATTGATAAGAGCATATTTGTAATTTGTAATGTCTTTAATAGAGTTGGGCTGAGCAATAGCCTGACCCAAAGTAGTAACAAATAATAGACATAATAAAGAAAACACTAATTTGGCTTTTAGTAATACTTCGAGTTTCATTTTATATCTCCTTTGTTTTATGTTCTGACTAATAAGTCCCTGTAGTTGTATACTTATTGAGACTTAGAAAATTAGCAAGAGGTATAAAGAAAGTTGATAATCGGTTCAATTAACTGATAAAAAGAAAGCCCCCACCAACTTTCATTGATAGGGGCTATTAATAAATTGATAATTCTTTTCTTACTTCATCAACACCATCTTCTTAGTCTCAACAAAAGAACCTGCTTGTAATCTGTAGAAATAGATGCCGCTTGGCAGTTGTTCTGCATACCAAGTTATCTCATAAGTACCAATACTTTTTTCTTCGTTAACTAATGTTTCCATTTCATTACCGAGTATATCAAACACTTTAACTATAATACTTGATGTTTGCGGAACTGAGTATTTTATTTTAGTTGAAGGGTTGAAAGGATTAGGATAATTCCGACTTAGGTTATAATCAGTTGGTATTTCATTTATCTTTTCATCTTCATCAAATGTTCCGCTGACGTTTGTTGTTCTCAGAAGTATTCCATCTTCACCCACAGCCGTCCCGGTAGATGAATCGGGAAAGCTGACACCATATAAATTTGCTACTCCGTCTTCTTCTAATATCCAAGTTGTACCGCCATTAGTCGTTCCCAGTATTCTCATTCCCGAACCAACAGCTTTCCCATTATTTGCATCGGTAAACGAAACACTCAACAAAGAATTTATTGTGCCGCTTGTTTGTGGTGTCCAGTTTGTTCCGCCATCAGTTGTTCTCAGTATTGTTCCAAAACCTACAGCCGTACCGATATTTCCATCGGTAAAAGAAACGCCCCGTAAATTTTCTGTTGTTCCACTCGTTTGTGATGTCCAGTTTGTTCCGCCATCAGTAGTTCTTAGAATTATTCCATTACTTCCAACAGCCGTACCGATATTTCCATCGGTAAAAGAAACGCCCCGTAAATTTTCTGTTGTTCCACTTGTTTGTGATGTCCAGTTTGTTCCGCCATCAGTAGTTCTTAGAATTATTCCATTACTTCCAACAGCCGTACCGTTAACTGAATCGGTACAGCTGACACCATACAAAGTTTCTGTTGTTCCGCTTGTCTGCAATATCCAGTTTACCCCAGCGTTAGTAGTTCTTGTGATTGTTCCATTACTTCCAACAGCCGTACCGTTAACTGAGTCGGTACAGCTGACACCATACAAAGTTTCTGTTGTTCCGCTTGTCTGCAATATCCAGTTTACCCCAGCGTTAGTAGTTCTTGTGATTGTTCCATCACTTCCTACAGCCGTACCGTTATCAAAATCGGTACAGCTGACACCCCGTAAAGTGTTAAATGTTCCGCTATTCTGCTGAACCCAACCTTGCTGTGAAAGTGTTGTTATTTGTAATAAAAGAAATGCATTAAAAAGTAAAGATAAGAATTTCATAGCAACCTCCCTGTAGTTACCAATTTAATATATTGCTCTAAACCTCAGGGAAAATGTTTGTACTTAGAATATTCTGCAATGTTCGTAATCCGCTCCTCAATCTCCTCTGCAGGTGTAGATAATAATTACTGACCATTAACTTGGGATAATAATAGATTAGAGTCAAGAAAAATAAACTTAACGATTGGCAAGTAATAAAAATCCCCGCAAACTAATTATGTAACCATCTATTACTATCCGTATCATCCCCGTATAAGTCCGTCAGAGTATGCTCACGTCATTTTAATTGAAATTTGGTATCAAAATATGAATGCCATACATTTGTATGGTATGCGAAGGAAGGAGTTTAAATCCCGTTTATTTAAGAAAAAGATAAAACCAGATGAAATAGATTACTGGTTCTTTCTCTATGCGGAAACATTGTATAGGTTAAACCAATTAAAAGATCTAAAATGCACCTGCTCATATTGTTATTCAGAAAAACTAAAGCTGGAACATATAATTAGACAAATGGAAGAAGATCAGCACATCCAATCAAATCCTAAAGCAAACAAAATCACCGGCAAAGGTGATTGTGGTAGACGATTAGGTCCTGTCGCCTAATCAAATATTTTCATTCACTACTGTATAAGTGCTAATTTCTCAGTCTCAACAAAATTACCAGCCATTAATTGGTAGAAGTAAACTCCACTTGGAAGCGAAGATGCGTTGAATTCAACTTCATAACTTCCAGCAGGTTTAGATTCTTTAACTAAAATTGCAACTTCACTTCCTAACACATCAATCACTATTAAACATACGTTTTGCGTCTCTCGTCTTTCGTCTTGCGGAATTGTAAATCTGATTGTTGTGTTTGGGTTGAAAGGATTTGGAAAGTTTTGGTATAACTTAAACTCATCAACAATTAGATTCTCAACTTCTTCAACAGGTAAAATATTATCATCAAAGTTAGATTGATAAAACTTACCACGTTTGAATAGAAACATAATCACACTCCCATTCTGTCTTTAAGAGTGTAAAAGTGTTCTTTAGATTAACAATTGACTGAACAGCTTATGAAAAAGGTTGGAATTTGAATATGATTGGCTATACACCTCTTCGTCCCGAACGAAGCGCGCTAACCGGGCTGCGCTACACCCCGAAAGTAATTTTATATTTCTGAAAAAAATACATTACAAATATGAACTTTTATTAGAGAAAATCAATTAATTGGTGCAAAAAATGTACTGGAATGATTTTTGCACTTATATAACTCGATTTACACAGCAAAAATTAATTTCATTAAAATATTAAAAATGTTGTTTTTATTCATAAAATGTAATATCTTTTTTTGAGATAAATAAGTAAGTTTGAACAACCAATAATTTACTTTAGAATAAATTAAGTAATCAAATACTCTACAACAATAATCGAGGGAAACCTTATGAAAAAAACAATTACATTACTGTCTCTGATATTGCTACTTTCCAGTAGTAATTTTGCTCAGGATCGGTTTGTCTTTACAGATGCCTGGGGAATTGGATTTGGATTTACATATCCAATGTATGTATCTATAAACGATGCTCAATTAAAATCAAGCGAATTCTATGGTGGACATATCTCTATCCAGAGAAATTTCTCGGAAAGTGTTGCCTGGAGATTAAAAGGCGCCTATAACCATGTTTCAGCTCAGTATGATGTCCGTACATCCCTTGATCCTAGAGTTGAAAATGATATGATTACCGCCGATCTTGATTTTATGTACTATTTCAACCCTTGCGATCCAATTGCGATGTTTCTTATAGCTGGCGCTGGTGTAAACTTCAACAAACCTGAAAATGCATTAGATCCTGAGTTAGATGGTGAAAGCAACACAGGAGCGCAATTTAATATAGGCGCTGGTGTTGACATTAGACTGGGTAAATTTTGGAGATTGCATGGTGAGGGAGTCTATCATACCATGGGTAATAGCAAAATAGATGGCAACCGTGGGGGTGCAAACAGCTTCTTTGGCGGTACCGCTAACGATACCTGGGTTAATGCTGATATTGGTTTATTATATTACTTTGGTACAGGCGAACTTTCAAAATATTGCCAACTCTATACAGGTATTGCAGAAGTTGATTATGATAAAATTGAAGATATCGTTAAAAGATATCAAACTGAACCTTGTGAAATTGATTATAACAGAATTGAAGATATTGTTAAAAGACATTGTGGTAAAGCAATTGTTGAAGACAAATGGGTTCTTATTGGTGTGAACTTTGATTTCAACAAAGCTACACTAAGACCAGAAGCTTACCCAATATTAGACCATGCTGCACAAGTTCTTTTAGGTCATACAGATGTTAGTATTGAGGTACAGGGACATACAGATCAGATTGGTTCTGATAAGTATAACGATAAGCTCTCTCTACAAAGATCTGAGACTGTTAAAAAATACCTCATTGCTAAAGGCGTAGATGCTGGCAGATTAACTACTGTTGGTAAAGGTAAGAGAGTATTACTCTTCAATGAAAAAGATGCTGTTAGCAGGTTCTATAACAGAAGAGTTGAATTTCATACCAGATAATTAACTCTTGAATGAACTTTTATTTAGGGATCCCATCTGGGATCCCTTTTTTTATGCCTGGATGAAAAAATTTTGGATTTTATAAAATAAGATTTATCTTTACTTAATTATTAATTAACCTTTAATTCTATCCGGAGAGATGGAGAAGGAATCAATGAAAAAATTTAACAACATTATTAACCTCTGCGGATTTAATCCAAAGAGGATTTTTTATATATGCTTATAAAATCAAAACCAGTAGACCAGGAAGGTCTTGAAAGAATCATAACAAGAATTTCTCACGAAATACTTGAAAAAAACAAGGGCTCAAAAAATCTTGCAATCATCGGTATGCGTACACGGGGTGAATTTTTAGCAAACAGGATTGCTGAAAAGATCAAAAAAATTGATAATGCTGAACTCCCACTTGGTGTTCTTGATGCAACCTTATACCGTGATGATTTTCGTACCCGCCTTAAGCAGCCGGAAATATCTGTTTCCAACATTACCTTCGATCTTAATGAAAAGGATATAATTTTAGTTGATGATGTTTTATATACCGGTAGAACAGTTCGATCGGCGTTAAATGCACTTATGGATATGGGAAGACCATCTTCCATCCAACTTTGTATTCTTGTTGATAGAGGGCATCGCGAGCTTCCTATACGAGCCGATTATGTTGGTAAGAATATTCCAACTTCACATAATGAAGAAATTAAAGTGAAATTGAACGAGGTTGATGGCGAAGATGCTATCTATCTTATTGAAATAAATAGTGAATAATTAAATTTATTATGCCATTAAACAACAGACATTTATTAGGATTGCAGGGTGTGCCAAAGGAAGATATTCAATTAATCCTGGATACTGCACACACATTTAGGGAAATTCTTGATAGACCAATTAAAAAAGTTCCTACCCTGCAAGGAAAAACAATTGTAAACCTGTTTTACGAAAGTTCTACTAGAACTAGAATTTCATTTGAACTTGCTGAAAAAAGACTTTCAGCAGATACAATAAACTTTTCAATTTCAGGCAGCAGTGTAAGCAAAGGTGAGACTTTTAAAGATACGATGCGAAACATTGAAGCAATGAAAGTAGATATGGTTGTTGCAAGGCACGAGGCTGCTGGTGTACCGTTATTCCTAACAAATATTTGCGACGCAAATATTATAAATGCCGGCGACGGCATCCACGAACATCCAACTCAGGCACTTTTGGATATGTATTCAATTAGGCAAAAAATTGGGAAACTGGAAGGACTTAAAGTTTGTATTGTTGGAGATGTTGCCCATAGCAGGGTTGCACTTTCCAATATTTACGGATTAATAACCATGGGAGCAAAAGTTTCAGTTTGCGGACCTTCAACTATGATTCCGAGGTATATGCAGGAATTAGGAGTTGATGTAATTCATAACATTGATGAAGCTATCCAGGAAAATGATGTACTTAATGTTTTGCGCATTCAACTGGAACGCAAAGCAAAGGAATATTTCCCATCCATAAGGGAGTATGCAAAATATTTTGGAATTACACAGGAAAGATTGGATAAAAACGGTAAAGATATTTTGTTACTGCATCCTGGTCCGATAAATCGTGGAGTTGAATTATCTTCCGAAGTTGCTGATGGATCGAACCAGATTATATTATACCAGGTTACTAACGGTGTGGCTGTTCGCATGGCTGTGCTTTATTTATTAGGAACTCTTAACTAAGGATTTTGTTGATGAAAGTAGCCTTAAAAAATGTAACCTTATTTCATCCTGGGCAGAAAATAGATGAAAAAAATATATCGATACTTTTAACTGATGGTTTCATCTCAAATATTGGAAAATTAAGTAAAGAAGATCTTGATGGATCAAAAGAACTCGATTTGGAAAACAAATATGTTGTACCCGGATTTTTTGATATGCATGTTCATTTAAGAGAGCCAGGCAGGGAGGATAAGGAAACAGTTGAAACCGGTTGTAACAGTGCTGCCAATGGTGGGTTTACAGCAGTGGCTTGCATGCCTAATACTGAACCCGTGATTGACTCGGCAGAAGTGGTAAATTTTATAAAAGAAAAGGCTTCAGCTCACCTCGTTGATGTTTATCCTGTGGGTGCAGCAACTCTTAAAAGAGAAGGCGAAGTAATTGCACCTATGGCAGAGCTTTATGAAGCAGGTGTAGTTGGATTTTCAGATGATGGAGTTGCAATTAAAAGCGCGTCCGTTTTGCGCAGAGCTTTAGAATATTCAAGTATGTATAATGTTCCTATAATTGAGCATTGTGAAGATGAATCCCTTACAGGTGGCGCAATGAATGAAGGGCTTAACTCAACTATGCTTGGCTTGCCACCGGTTCCGGCAGTATCAGAAGATATTATTGTTGGAAGAGATATTTTAATGGCTGAATATACTGGCGGTAGAATTCATATTGCACATATAAGTACTGCAACTGCTGTAGAAATGGTTAGACAGGCAAAAAAGAAAAGTCTTCCTGTTACCGCAGAAGTTACCCCTCATCATTTTACATTAACTGATGATGCAGTTAAAAGCTATGATGCAAATGCCAAAATGAGTCCGCCGCTTAGAACTCAGAAAGATGTTGATGCAATGTTAGAAGGATTGAAAGATGATACTATTGATGCAATCGCAAGCGATCATGCACCGCATGCGATTGAAGAAAAGGAAACTGAATTTCAGTATGCACCAAATGGTATTGTAGGTTTGGAAACTGAAGTTGGATTGGCATTATCAGAACTATATCACAAAAAAATTCTTACCCTGGAACAAGTTATTGAAAAGCTTATCAATCAATCCCAGGAAAATTTGTAACATCCCTGTCCCAAGTTTGAAGTTGGTGAACCAGCCAATTTTACAATATTAGATTTAAACCTTGTTTGGACGGTTGATATAAAAAGAATTCAAATCTAAATCAAAAAATTCTCCATTCGATAAAAGACTTCTTACAGGAAAATCTGTTGGGGTTGTAAACAATGGAAAATTATTCTACAATGATGAAATGATCTCCATATAGAATAACTGGTTTCATTTTATTAAAAGAATTCCTGCTTACTTCATTTCCTCGTGTGTCCACTAAAATATACGCAATTCATTTGAAATCTACGTTTTTTTAACGTTTTCAAATAAAAATACCTTGGCATTTAATTTGGCTCTCTGGATTAGATTTAATTAAAAAGTTAGGTGATCCAAATGAAAAAGCTAATATTTAATAATAACCCTTATAACTATTTTATTACTGCAGGCATGCGATATTTACGATCCATACAATTATCATGAACCTGATTACACTCCGCCTAATCCTCCAACAGGCGTTGTAATGCTTAATGGAGACAACAGGGTTGATCTTACCTGGAATGATAACAGGGAATCCGATCTTTCCGGATACAATATTTACTACAGCGATTCCTATGATGGCAAATATTATCCAATAGGTTCAACTGCTTATAATTTCTTTATCGATTACGATGCTGTAAATGGCGATACATACTACTATGCTGTTACAGCTTACGACTATAACGGAAATGAAAGTGATCTGAGCCGGGATGTTATTTATGCTACTCCAAGACCAGAAGGATTTAACCAATCGATTTTTGATTACAGGAGATTTCCAAATAATTCCGGTTATTCTTTTTCATTCTATTCGGTTGTTGCATATGATGATATTGATGTAGATTTCTTTTTTGAAAATTATCAGGGTGATTTTTACATAGATGTTTGGGATGACACTGATATTCAGGATGTTGGCCCAACTTACGATATTTACGATATTCCATTTGCACCTACTACAGGGTGGTCTCCTACAAAGGATGCGTCTAGCAATAGTGGGACACACATATGTTTTTTGGACATGGGATAATCACTTTGCTAAGATTAGAATATCATCAATAACACCTGATCGGATGGTTTTCGATTGGGCTTATCAATTAGTTGAAGGTGAAATTATGCTCAAGAGATCTGGAACAAGTGAAATCCGTAATCCTCTAGCAAAAGAGTGGAGCAGGTAGTTAGTAATTTCTATCAGCAAAAACGCAGAATGCAATTTAATAACCGCCGGAATCATTCAATATAGATTTCGGCGGCAGAAATACTTAAATTAAGCAAAGTGATGAATAAGAAATATGTACACTTTGTATATTACGTTAATGTTTGTTGGTACATTCACTGCTGAATTCTATTCTCAAGATTATAACATAAATAAAAAGTTAAACTCTCAATCTAATTTCCATATCGAAAATGTGATTTTCCAGGAAATTGAGAATGGAATTGTAGAAAGTGATGTTTCAAAAATTGCCAGGTATTTTAGCCCTAAACCTTATTTAAGTTTTTCAAATGGTGTTACCGGCTATTACAGCTCTAACCAGGCATATTATGTTTTGGAGGATTTTTTTAATATTTATAAAGTAATCTCCTTTAAGTTCGATCATCAAAAAAATGATGGCTCGGTTTCTTATGCAACCGGTATTTATTATTACGAGAGTAGAGGAAAGCGAGATTCAGCACAGGTTTATGTTACACTTAACAAACTTGGAGATAACTGGTTTATTACTCAGATATCAATTAATTGATGTTAGCCAAATTCACTAAATTTTTTATAGGCGATAGGAAGTATTTTGCTATCGTCTTTTTTATTTTATTTCTGATTTTGATTATCGGGATCCTCACACCTCTATATATTGATAACAAGAATCAAAATTGGGAGGAACAGCTAATTGAAAAAAATCATGAAATTGAATATTCGGTTTACGACTTATTTAAAGAAAAAGGAATCTAAGCTACTTGGTGTTAAAACCAGGTTAAAATCAAGTCTTGCTAACACATTATCAGATAAAAAATATGCTTATGGAGAATTAATTTCCTTAGTAAATTCTGAGGAATTTGTTAACTATTCAGTTGAAGTAATTGCCCCAAACGGTAAAATAATTGCTTGGAATGAATTAATTGCGTTAGAACAAGATGATATATTTCCTCTTAATTTTCCTCTTAGCGAAGTACATTTTTATTCATCTGGACTTATAACATATCTAACAGTAATTGATACGGTAAGTATCAGGAATGATATTTTTTATTTAGCGATTAGCCAGCCGTTCGAAAAACATTACACACTTCAAAATAAATATTTCTCATCTTTAAGTTTTAAGGAAGAGTTATCGAAAAAATTTAATACACGCTTCGAAGTTCTTTATTCACCGTATGCACAATTTTCTAAAGATGGACGAAATTACTCATTTGCGTTACTGAATAATTATCATAATAAAATTGGCAAAGTTAATTTTTTCAAGCCAACTCTTAATTCATCCGTTGCAGAAATAAGAAAAACTGCTGCAAAGTATCAATCGGTTTTAGTTGTTCTTGTTCTTTTATTATTAGCAGTTGGTTTTAAGGGCGATTTTAAAAAACTAAAAAGCAGGTTATTAAAGTTAGTCCTTATTAATTGCATATTTAGGTGCAGTGCGTTTACTCTTTTTCTGGCTTGGATTTCCAACCAATTTTCTTTCAGGTCCATTAATTGAGCCAGCATATTTCTCATCTATTTTTGCAGGTGGGATTGTAAAATCTCCATTAGAATTGTTAGTAACAAATATTTTCCTGGTGATCATTGGATTTTTTACCATTCAATATGTAGTTGATTACCTGAAGAGTTCAAAATCCGGCAGATTCAAATTTTTTAAAGTAATTATTACCCCTGTTTTTGGTATCCTGTTTTTTTACATGATAAGAGGATTAAGCGCATCCGTTAAAAGTGTTATTTTCGATTCCACAATCCGGTACTTTAAGGAACCAACTCTTATACCAAATTTGCCATCACTTGTAATGAATTTGAATACTCTTATGATGACACTTGCAATCTTGCTGGCAATGATAGCACTCATCCTACTAATTGGTGAATTTCTAAATTTTCTTGGCAGCGGGAAGTTCAAATTAAGATTAGCGCTTCTTTTTATTATCATCCAGGCTGCGGGCTATATATTTTTTCAGCTTCAAAAAGAACCGCTTATTACTCATCTAATGATATTTCTTATCATCCTTTTCGTCTTCATACTTGTTTACCAGATTATTTACAGGAACTCAAATGTATTTCAAAATCTAATTTATGCTACCCTTATATCCTCAGTTATTGCAATTACGTTATTAAATCATTTTAACCTTATTCTTGAAAGAGGAACTTTAAGCACAATTGGTCTAGAAGTAAACAGGGCGAATGAAAATCTTCTCCGGTTTTTAATTGATGAGACATTAAGAAATTCATTAAAGGATAATGAAGTTGTGGAATCATTTTATAAGAGCAGCACGAATTATGATGCCCAGGCATTTATGATCTGGAGTAAGAGCCCACTTCAGAGAGAATCAAAAAATTCATCAGTTCTGCTTTTTGATAGAAACAAAGAAATACTTGGGAAATTTTCTGTTGGAATTGATGAGGAAGTAGATATCTTTGAGTACTTCAATGGTAACAGTGATAGTCTCTTCCTCGTTATAGAATTACAAAATGATAATCTTTCAGATGTAAAACGATTCGTTGGATTGGCTCCTGTTATGCAGAGAGATATTGTATCTGGCTACATTGGAGTTATAACTGATTTCAATATAGAAGGGATCGGTTCAGGAAACTTCCCTGATTTTCTCGAATCTAATAGAGCGGTTCTCGGTTCTGTTATCGATCTGAACCTGGTTAATATTTTTGAGTTTGTTGATGGAAACGTAACTCAGGTTTACGGCGATCTTTTTCCTTCGCGTGAACAAAAAGAGCAAATATTTAATGCAGAGTTATCTAGCTTTAATGATAGCTGGATAAATCTTTCCATTTATGGTGAAAACTACATAACCTATATTCTAAAAATAGAAAAGAATGATACGGAGAGAGTAATAGCTGTATCAATTAAAGAGAAAAAACTTACCTGGAATCTTTTTAACTTCTTTAAAATTTTTATACTACACAGTCTGTTTATTCTTTTACTTTTAGTCATCCTGCTCATATTTCGGTTTATTAGGATCAGGTATACTTTTAAAACAAGATTGCTTATTGCCTTCCTCATAATTTCTGTACTGCCCATTGTAATTTTAGCTGTATATAACCAACAGGAAGGTAAGAATAGGAGCGATGCAGCTATCTTCACTGAACTTAGCAAACGATCTGATTATCTTGAAAACCATGTAAGAGCACAAAAACAAAAACATATTGATAGAGATTTAATCAAAGCATTCGATAACGCCGGTAAAGAACTGGGGATATCTTTTGCGATTTATGAAGTTTCCCATCAACTTTATAACTCTAGAGAGGAGTTTTACAATACTGGATTATTTAACAAAAAGTTAAATTCTAAAGCACATTACAATCTTAATTATTTAAGCTACAGGGAATATCTAACTAATGAAACGATAAATAATTTTATTTACGATGCTTATTACAGGAAAGTAACTATTGAAGGAAGACCCTTAATTATAGGAGTAAACGATGCATTCAATAAAATAAAGTTAAGCTATTCAACAGTTAATGTTGATGTATTCCTTTTTGGAGTTTATTCTTTTGCACTTATAATCATCATTATAATCAGTACAGTCTTTGCCAACCAAATATCTGCACCTATCCGAAGATTAACCAAGGCCACGGAATCGGTGGCACAGGGGGATTTAAGCGTACGTCTTGAAAATAATGAAAAAGGAGAACTGAAGGATCTTTTTGACGGCTTTGAATCGATGACCAGTGAGCTCCAAAAGAACCAGGTTGAAATTGCAGAGCTGGAAAGAGAAAATGCATGGAAGGAGATGGCACGACAGGTTGCCCACGAAATAAAAAATCCGTTAACTCCTATGAAGTTATCTATTCAACAGATGGTCGCAGCACATAAGGATAAAAGGAAAGACTTTGGAAGTTTATTTGTTAAACTGGCTCATTCTGTATTAAATCAAATTGATAATCTCAGTCTTATCGCTTCGGAATTTTCTACTTTTGCAAAAATGCCCAGTATTAATTTTGAAGTAATTGAACTTGTTCCAATAGTAAACGATACAATTAACCTGTTTACAGATGAACATATTAATTTTTCATTGATAATTCCTGATGATACTTTAATAGTTGAAGCCGATAAATCACAGTTGAGAAGAATGGTGATTAACTTAATTCGTAATTCAATCCAGGCAGAAGCTACAAAAATAGATATTGAAATTTCAGAAAAAGAAAATGTTGTTTCGATTCAATTTAAAGACAATGGAAACGGAATTGATGAAGAAAACAAGAGTAAAATATTTAAACCCAATTTTACAACTAAGAAAAAGGGTATGGGCTTAGGTTTAAAATTAACAAAAAGATTTTTACAGCGTCTAAATGGGGATATACAACTTGTTGAATCCTCTCCAGCAGGTACAACTTTTGCACTAATAATTCCGCTTCACCAGGAAAAAACCAACCCTGAAACCTGATGAAGACACAATCTCTTACTCCTCATCAATCTGTTGCTTTAGATATTTCACGGTCTGTATCCTTAACTGCAAATGCCGGTTCCGGTAAAACTTATGTGCTTGCAAAAAGATATCTGGAAATAGCAATAAAAGCTAATGTTCCCCTAAACAATATTGCAGCCATAACATTTACGGAAAAAGCAGCAGGCGAACTCTACAAAAAAATATCAGAAGAAATTGATCTAATGTATAAATCAACTTCAGATAATATTCTAAAAAAGAAATTAAGAAATATAAGAAGACAACTAGTTTCGGCAAACATATCAACTATACATTCGTTTTGCCTGGATATATTGCGCGAATATCCGGTGGAAGCAGAACTGGATGCGAACTTTATTCCAATTGATGCACGGGCATCTGGCGAACTGCTCGAACTTGCTGTTGAAGAAACAATAAAAAAACTATTAAGCAGTGAAAATAATGAGCAAATCAAATCGTTGTTCCGTCTCTTTTCATCAAAACATCTACTTGCAAGGGAAGTAATTAAACTGGTTGAAAAAAGAAAAAATGTAATTGAACTGGATGATAAAATATATCAATCTTCTCATTCAGAAATTGCAGCATTTTTCCACGACTCGTTTATTGAGCTGGTACAGAATATTTATATGCTGGAAGAAAAGAAATTTTGGAAGCACCTTAGAATTATTAATGAAAAAGTTCTCCAGCTAAATGCTGATAATGAAATTGCATTAATGGTAAAGGAATATATAACTAGGAATACAGATAGTATAGATATTAAAGCCCGGCTTAACTTAGTTAGTGAACTTAAAATCCTCACAATTAAGAGTAATGGTGAAATAAAGGAATGGGGCTATTTATCTAAAAAAATAAGGGAAGGTTTACAGGAATCAATTATCACTGTTGAGACATTCTTTAATGATATTTCAAAATTGGTAGTTGATGATGATCATCAGCTTGTTGAAACTGAGCTGGCAAAATATGGAAAAAATTTAATCAACACTTTTGAGTATGCTCTGGCAGAGTATGAAGTGAAGAAAAGAGAAAACGGATTTTTAGATTACGAAGATATCTTAATTAAAACAAAAAATATTTTGCAAAATGAATAATGTAAAAGAAGCACTTTCCGAGAAATATAAATACTTAATGGTGGATGAATACCAGGATACAAATGAAATCCAGTATAAAATATTTCTTCCCATTTTAGATTATCTTAAAAAGGGAAACCTCTTTGTTGTTGGTGATGAGAAGCAGAGTATCTACCAGTTCAGGGATGCGGAACTGGAAGTGTTTAAAAGGACAAAGCTTGATATAGTTGAAGAATATGGAAAAAGTTCTGAGTTACTGCTACCTGATAGTTTCAGGATGGCACCGAAGCTTTGTTTATTTACAAATTATATTTTTAAGGAAATATTTAAAGATCCAAAACTACTTTATAATGAAGTTCAGCCATCTTCTCTTATTTGTGCCAGGGAAAGTGAGTTTGATGGTAAAGTGGAAATACTATTGGCTGATGTAGATGATGATAATGCTGAAGCTGATTTAGTTGCCAAAAGAATTTTGCAGCTTGTAAATGGTGAACTTAAGAAAAGAGATAAAAACTGGAATGATATTGCAGTACTGGTACGGAAAAGAAGTTCATTTACAAGCCTGGAAAAATCATTTACAAAGTATAAAATACCATATTCAATTATTAGAGGGAAAGGGTTTTACCAGCAGCAGGCTATTTATGATATATATAATTATTTTTCGTTCCTCCTTGATAGTGAAAATGACACTGCACTAGTTGGCGTTTTGCGCTCACCATTTTTTACTGTTTCAGATTCTATGTTATATGAATTATCCTTTTTCGAAGGAAATAATTATTGGCAGAAAATTAATCAAGCAAAAAAGAAAAACATTACATGGAACCCAATAGCTGCTAGGCTAGAAGAAAACCTTTTGTTAAGTCATCGCATGGAAATATCTTTTCTACTAAGAAAAATTTTAGGCGAATCAGAATTTATCCCGGTCATTTCATCAAAAAAAGCTAGTGTGCAGGAAATTGCAAATATTAATAAGTTAATAAAAATTACAATTGATTTTGAGAACCAGGGATTTAGAACTCTTTATGATTATATAAACTTTTTAGAAAATGCTATTAGCAGTCGTGAAGACGAAGCACAGGCAAGTTTAAGTGCAGATAAGGAGAAGGTGAATATCCTAACCATCCACCAGGCAAAGGGTTTGGAATTTTCTGCTGTGTTTCTTTTTAATTGCCATAACACCTCTGTGATTGATACGGTAAAATCAAAATCAGTTTCCGTAAATAAAAATTATGGATTGCTAACTAAAGTGCCTTTACAGGATGATTATTTTAGCGAATACAAAGCAGCACCAATAGTAAATGCACATAACCTGGTTGAAGAGAAAAAAAATATTGCTGAAATAAAACGGCTTTTTTATGTTGCAGCAACAAGAGCGGAGGATTACCTCTTCATTTCTTCATCAGCAACTGAAAAATTTAAAGCTTCTTCTTTTATGCATCTTTTAGAGGATGGTCTGCAGAGAAATATTGATTCTAATGAAATAGAATTGCAGGGTGAGCTTGAATTTCTTATAAAGAAAGAGAATAAATATCAAAATGAAACTAAGAAACTTAAAATTAATATTCCTGTTGTAAATAATATTGAGGATTTTAACATATACAGGATTGAGTGATGAAGAAAAAGATGATAAAAAAATATTTGGTACAAAACCAATTTTAGACATTCCTGAAGGAGAAATTATCTCCGCAACTAAATTGTCTGTGTTCCATCAATGCCCGGTTAAATATAAACTTATATATGAACTTGGATTTTCTGAATTATTCAACCGTTACAACAAGTGGCAAAAGAAATCGAAAAAAAGAAAAACATATGAGTTTAAACAAGGTGAAGATAATCATTATTTCTCTTGAGGAAGAAAAACCAGTTACTTCCGGTTATGCTGATGTAAAAGGAATGATTATTCATTCTGCGCTCGAAAAGCAAATATCTCAAGTTAACCTGAACTATTTTGTAAAAGATGAACTTGATAAGTCATTATCATATTTCAACGAGCTAGCAAAACTAAAAGATTCATTAAACAAAGAAATTGCTAACTATTTAATTGAATTTTATCAATCCGAAGAATTTAAGTATTTAATTTCCTTTAAACATTTTTATAACGAATTTGAAGCTTATCTAAATGAAGACGATCGTTTCCTATATGGGATTATTGATAAACTGATTTTGGATGATGGTAGGTTAATAATAGTAGATTATAAAACTGATGATATTGAAGAAAATGAAATAAATGTGCGTGCCGACAACTACATAACTCAACTAAAATTTTATGCATATATTGTTAGAAGGTTGTTTAAAGATGTTAGTAGTATCCAGTTAAGAATTGTTTTTCTTAAACATCCTACAAAAGCAGTAATTGTTAATCTTAGTGAAAAAGAAGGGGGACGAATAAAACAGGAAGTTAAACTGTTTCTAGATAGTGTGAGAAAAAATAATTTTAAACATAATATTAATCATTGCTCAAGTTGTAGTTTCTCAATAAATTACAATACCTGCATTTCTGATTTTTCTAATGCTACAAAGAACTAACAAATTCTAGAGGATCATTACAGGCAACTATAAAAATGCAAAAGAAGATAACTACCATACGCAACCTTGAGTTTGTTGAAAAGGAACTAAACTCTGCAACTGCAGGTGTGATCTCTCTTTTGCTTCAAAAGACAAAGTTCGTTCAGTTTGCAACTAATTTTGTTTACCAGGATAAGAATATTTTTATTTTTATTGATGACGAAGAGTTGCTGAAAAGTATAAAGTTTGATTCGCTTTCACGGTTCACGGTATTAAAGCAAAAAAATACTAAAGATAAGGAAGAATCTATTTACGAGTTATCTTCAATCCAGGTTTCGGGGAATTTGAGGGAAGTCGAAGAGAAAAAAGTTTTAAACAATATAACACAAACTTATATTCAAAAGTATTCTGGAAAATTAATTCTCCCGGATGATGGAACCGCTTCAATTGGTAAGCTTGTGTTTGTAGATTCGGAGGAATTGCTAGCATTTGAGGAGATTGGATATTAAACTTTTGTTTTTAGAATTAATATTCATAAAAATCCAGGAGAACCTACTTGCTTAATTATGTCTGGCTTGGATTATTATTACTAGGGATTGGTGCAGCTTTTACAACTGATATAATTAACCAGGCAGATAATAAATACCGGAATAATGAACCGCTTGAGTTAACACTTCTTTTTACTGATGACGCTGGTGAATTTAAAGACAGCACTTACGAAGCACTTCTTTCCATTTCATCTTCAAGATTCAATAAATTCTATAACACTAATCATCATACTGATTTTACAATTCCGGCGAGAATGTCTTATTCAGCAAGTGAAAAAGAACATTCACTATATATCTCTATTCAAGATGACTCGCCAGAAATCTGGAAGGAAATGGCTGAAGCCAGTGGTGAAGAAGCTGATATAATCGGAACTATAGTTCTTGGTAAACAGGTGGAAGGAAATAAATTCCTTGCAGAAGTAGTCCTGGAAAAAATTACATTTACTAAAATGAACGATGTTACAGCTGCAGCGCTTGATTATGCTGGTACTGCTGTAAATATTGCTCTCGGATTAATTGGAATAATGGCTTTGTGGCTTGGGAGTAATGAAAGTTGCTGAGGATGCCGGTTTGATAAAGCTGATTGCAAATATGTTAAAACCCATCACAAAAAGATTATTTCCCGATATACCAACCGATCATCCTGCAATGGGTTCGATGATAATGAATATTTCTGCTAATATGCTTGGGCTTGGTAATGCTGCAACTCCGTTTGGACTTAAAGCAATGGAAGAAATGGATAAACTAAATCCGAATAAAGGAACTGCAACAAATTCAATGGTAACGTTTTTAGCAATTAACACTGCCGGGTTAACTTTAATTCCAGCAACTGCAATTGCAGTCAGGGCAGCAGCAGGAAGTACCAATCCAGCTATAATAATCGGCACTTCAATTTTTGGGGCTCTTTGTGCCACTGTTGCTGGCATTACATCTGCAAAAATTATAGAAAAGTTTTATTTAAAATCGTGGAAGTTTACTGCTTGGATAAAGCAGAATATTAAATTTGTTCTTTCAGCTTTTCTAATCCTTGCACTAATAGCAATTATAATTATTAGCGGACTTTATTCATCATTAGCGCCTATGTTTTCTTTTATCTCTGCAGATAGTTTTAAGAATTTTATAGAAATAATTTCAGCCCTGGCTATTCCGATTTTAATTTTGGTATTTATTGGCTATGGTGCTCTAAAAAAAGTAAAGGTTTATGAAAGGTTCGTAGAAGGAGCTAAAGAAGGATTTAAAATTGCTGTTAAGATAATTCCTTATTTGGTGGCAATGCTGGTTGCAATTGGAATTTTTAGAGCCGGTGGCGCGATGGATTGGCTGATTTATATTCTTAGCCCTATTACAGATTTAATCGGTATGCCAGCAGATGCTCTTCCTATGGCTCTGATGCGACCATTATCCGGCAGCGGATCACTTGGAATTATGGCAGAAAACTTAGCTGTTTATGGTCCCGATTCCTTTATCGGGATTTTAGTTTCTACTTTTTTTGGAAGCACAGAAACAACTTTTTATGTTCTTGCAATTTACTTTGGCGCTGTAAATATCAGGAATACAAGACACGCATTGCCGGTTGGATTGATTGCGGACATTGCTGGAATTTTAGGAGCGCTATTTATTGTAAGACTACTTTTTGCTTAAAGCAAACTTAATCTATTTAATTTTATTTAGTTAATTGGATGAAAGTATTTATCACGAGAGATATTCCTGAAGTTGCTTACCAACTGTTGAAAAAGAACAGGATAAATTTAGATTACTACAAAGAAGATCATCCCATTTCTAAAAATATTCTGCAAAAAAAAGCTAAAGATTGTGATGCTTTAATCTCGCTTTTAACGGATCAGATTGATTCTCACTTAATAGACCAAATGCCAAATTGTAAAGTTATTGCGAACTATGCTGTTGGGTACAATAATATAAATGTTGAATATGCCAAAAGTAAAAAGATATTTGTAACAAATACACCAAATGTTTTAACAGAATCTACAGCGGATCTTACAATAGCCCTGGCGCTTGCATGTGCAAGAAGATTGTATGAAGCAGAAAGGATTGTAAGATTACAAAATTTTAAGGGCTGGAAACCGAAGATGTTGCTTGGTGTAGAAATGAAAGGGAAAATATTTGGAATACTTGGTGCTGGAAGAATAGGAAGCGCAGTTGCAGCTCGTGCATATTCATTCGGAACAAATATAATTTATTTTGATTCGCATAAAAATTATGATTTGGAAAATAATAATAGTGCGAAGAAAGTTACTCTAAATACTTTACTAAGAAAATCAGATTTTATTTCTGTTCACCTTCCTCTAAATAAAAAAACCCATCATTTTCTAAACAAGGAAAGATTGAGCTTAGTTAAACCAACTGCTATTCTTGTAAACACAGCTCGTGGAGAAATAATTGATGAATCGTTTCTTATAAAAATGTTAAAGAAAAATAAAATTCGCAGTGCAGGATTTGATGTTTATGAACAAGAACCAGCAATGAGCAAAGAGCTTTTAAAACTGAATAATGTAGTATTGCTTCCTCATATTGGCAGTGCCACCGAAGAAGCGAGAAGCGGAATGGCAGAACTAGCTGCAAGGAATGTGATAAATGTTTTACAAGGGAAAAAACCGCTAACACCCGTTTATTAAAATGGTTGCTAGTTGAAAATCAAGATGGTATTAGGTAGTTTTAAAATCAAAAAAGTAAAGAAAATGAGAATTGGAATTCCAACTGAAACTCTTTGGGAAGAAAGAAGAGTTGTACTTTCACCGGCAGGAGTAGATTCCCTAATAAGAGCAGGTCATACTGTTTACATTCAAAGTGGTGCCGGCGATGCCAGCCATTTTACAGATCAGGATTACATAGCAACCGGCGCTACAATTGTTTATAGTGCTGAAGAAGCTTTTGGCAGAGCAGAGCTAATTGCAAAAGTTGCACCTATTTCAGATCAAGAGATTGATTATCTCCAGGAAAATCAAATTCTTTTCTCCTTCCTCCAGCTTGCTGTTGGAAGGCGTAAAATTGTTGAAAAACTTTTGGAAAAGAAGATAACAGCAATTGGTCTAGAGCTTATTGAAGAAAACTCGCGTTTACCAATTCTTCATTCTATGAGTGAAATTGCGGGGCAGATTGCAATTCAGGTTGCTTCAAGATACCTCGAAAGCTATTCTGAGGGAGGAAGAGGAATTCTGATGGGTGGAATAGCGGGCGTTGCGCCTGCAGCTGTTGTTATTTTAGGGGCTGGTGTTGTAGGAATTACTGCAGCAAGAGCTGCCCTTGGAAGAGGCGCTCAGGTTATTGTAATTGACAATGATTTGAATAGATTAAGGAACGTAGAATCCCAATTTCACAAGCAAGTAACAACTGTAATGGCTAATCCCTATACGATTTCCCGTGGTGTTGAATTTGCAGATGTGCTGATTGGTGCTGTATTAATAAAAGGTGAAAAAACTCCGCATCTTGTTAGTGAAGATATGGTTAAGAATATGAAAAAGGGAGCCGTAATTGTTGATGTTTCCATCGATCAGGGTGGTTGCATTGAAACTAGCAGGGTTACTACTCTATCCGATCCGGTTTATATTATGCATGATGTAATACATTACTGTGTTCCTAATATGCCTGCAGTTGTATCAAGAACTGCTAGCTACGGTTTGAATAATTCCGTTATGGATTATATACATCCGATTACAGAAAATGGAATAACTGCAGCTCTTATGGAGAGCGAAGGATTATCAAAAGGTGTCTGTACTCATAGCGGTGACTGCGTAAACGAATCTCTTGCACATACTTTTAATCTTGAGTATAAAAAGCTACGGCTTTTTCTAACTAACTAATTGTAATCACAAGAATTAAACAACACTTATCAGTTTTATTTAAGTAGAAAGAACTTAATAATCTAATTGCAACCGATGATGAATACAGAAAAAGAAAATAAATTAAAAAATATTCCGACTAACATTTTAAATCTTTATAAAAAGAAACTTTGCTCCTCAGATGAAGCTGTTAGAAATATAAAGTCCGGAGATAACATAGTTATTCAGCCAGGTTGTGCAGTTCCTTCAGAACTTGTACGTGCAATGGTTAGAAGAAAAGATAAACTTAAAGATGTTACTGCTTATCACATTCTTATAGTTGGAGACCTCCCTTATGTTAAACCGGGAATGGAAAAACACTTTAAGCATAAGGCATTTTTTATCGGCGCAAATACACGCAAAGCAGTTAATGAAGGTAGGGCTGAGTTCATCCCCATTTTTCTATCGGAACTTCCCCTTCTGTTTAAACAAGGAATCATTACTGTTGATGTTGCTTTACTTAATGTTTCACTTCCGGATGAACATGGTTTTTGCAGTTATGGTGTAGATGTTGGAACAATTAAAACAGCAGCTGAAAAATCAAAAATAATTATTGCCCAATGTAACAGCGAAATGCCCAGGAGTTTAGGCGATAGCTTTATTCATATAAATAAAATTCATCAGATAGTTGAACATACCGAAAAGATCCGGGAGCTGCCCCAGGTTGATCCAAATGCAAGTAAAGAATTACTGGATATCTATGATAGAATAGGAAAGAATGTTGCTGATTTAATTGAGGATGGTGCTACGCTGCAAATGGGCATAGGAGCTATTCCTGATTCGGTTATGCGTTATGCAAGGAAACGGAAAAACCTTGGCATTCATACCGAGATGTTTTCCGATGGCATAATTGACCTGGTTGAAGAGGGAATTATTAATGGAGAAGAAAAAACTCTACATCCTGGTAAAATAATTGCAGGTTTTGTTCTCGGCACACAGAGAGTTTTTGATTTTATTGATAACAACCCGGTTATTGAGTTTCATCCACAGGAATATGTAAATGATCCCTTTGTTATTGCGAAAAATAAAAAGATGGTTGCAATAAATTCTGCAATCGAAGTTGATCTTTCCGGGCAGATTTGTTCCGATTCTTTCGGACCTAAATTGTACAGCGGTATTGGCGGGCAGGTGGATTTTATACGCGGGGCAGCACATTCAGAAGGGGGTAAACCGATTATCGCTCTTCCTTCTGTTACCAAGGATGGAAAAACTTCCCGTATTGTTTCGCAACTTAGACCCGGCTCAGGCGTTGTTACTTCGCGGGGTGATGTTCACTACGTTGTTACTGAATATGGTATTGCACAACTCTTTGGTAAATCAATCAAAGAAAGATCCAGATCGCTTATAGAAATTTCACACCCTGATTTTAGAGATGAGTTAACAAAATATGCCAGCGAAATTTTTAATATCTAACCGCTTATGATAGCCGTAATTGGTGATATCCACGGATGTTATTTTACCCTGGAAAAACTTTATAATGAAATTATAAGCAGCTATCCTGGAATTCCAATATGTTCAGTTGGTGATTTGGTAGATAGAGGCAAGAATAATTTTGAAGTTATTAATTTCATAAAGAAAAACCGAATAACTTTTACAGCCGGTAACCACGATCTGATGTTCTACTATTTTATTAAGCATCCCTCAAGCCCTCTTGGAAGATCCTGGATTTATAATGGTTCAGAAACAACATTGGATTCTTACAGTAATCGTTATAAAGAAATGAATCTTCATCTTAATTTTATTATTAAAGCTCCGCTTATCTTAAATCTGGATGATTGCTTTATTTCTCATGCGGGCATCTCAGCTTATTATTCCAGGAAGCTGGGTAAAAAACCGTTAGATAATATGGAAAAATTAAAAAGTATTGTAGAATCTGATTTAAACAATGAACATGGAATTTTGTGGACAAGAGATAAATTGATGAACCTGGGAAAACTTCAGATTGTAGGGCACACAAGAGTTGATGAAGTATATTTTGATAAAAAAAGTAATGTACTTTTTGTGGATACTTCGGCTTGTTCAGGCAATAAATTAAGTGCCGCAATAATCGATAAAAGTAATTTCGTTGAAACTTTGTCCATTGAAACTGATAGCAGAGATATGTAATACAATAATTTAAAAATAAGGTAGTCATATTAAAAATTTATGAATAAAACTACTGATCTCCTTTCCCAAAGTCCGAATGGCTTTATAAAATATCTATCTAATAATAATATATTTAGATTTTATTTTGTTTATGATGATGAGCAAAACAAACTCGTTGCTTCTCATCCAATTCTCCAACCAATAGCAGATTATTTTTCTGAAGATAGCAGAGATTTTATTAAACACGAAGGTATGTTCTTTCAGGTTTCCAGTAAATATGAAATGTTGCATGGTGCTTTTGTTCATCGAACTAATCGCGGACAGGCTGCTGGCGGGGTTCGGTTCTGGAAATATGACATCATTGAAAATTATTTTCGAGATGGTTTAAGATTAGCTGCCGGAATGACTTTTAAAAATGCCCTTGCCGGTTTATGGTGGGGTGGTGGAAAAGGAGTTATCATGCATAATCCTTCATATGAATGGAACGATCCTGATGTGCGTCATCATATCTATAAAGAATACGGTTTATTTATCTCCTCCCTAAAAGGATGTTATGTTACTGCTGAAGATTTAGGAACCGATGTAAAAGATATGATTGATGTATTTTCCGGTACGCGCTTTACAACCTGCATTCCGCCAGAACTTGGTGGAAGCGGGGTACCAGCAATTCCAACGGCTAGGGGAGTAGTATCGGGGATGGAAGCAGCTGTCGAATTTCTTAAAAATGGTTCTCTCCAGGGAAAAATGGTTGCTGTGCAGGGTCTTGGTCATGTAGGAATTCCGCTCATAGAATTTTTACTTGAAAAAGGAGTAAGCAAAATTGTTGGTTGTGATGTAAATCCTGATAACGTAACAGAAGCAAAGAAAAAATACGAAGGACAAAATGTCGAATGTAAACTTGTTAACATAGATGACACCTCAATATTTTCTGAAGAATGTGATATTTTTTCTCCTAATGCAACCGGCGCAATCCTAAATCCTGAAACCATAGATCAAATTAGAGTTAAAATTATTTGCGGTGCTGCGAACAACCAATTAGAGGACATTGAAAGAGATGGAGAACTTCTTCTTAAAAAAGGAATTACCTACATACCCGATTTTCTTACTAACAGGATGGGAATAGTTAATTGTGCAAACGAACAATACGGCTACGTAAATAATGATTCAATGATCGAGCAGCATTTTAGTAGGGATTGGGAATATTCAATTTATAAATCCGCAATAAAAGTTTTAGAGGAATCAAAATCATCCAAGAAACCAACCGCAAAAATTGCATTAAAAATTGCAGATGAACTTTCCAAAGTGAACCATCCAATTTTTGGGCACAGGGGAAAGGAGATAATTAAATCACTTCGTAACAATGAGTGGCATTTAAAATAATAAATTCTCATCGATTGCAATCATACTTTTATTAAATTAATATAAATATTGAATAAAATATATCACGATAAGTGATTATATTTCAATTGGTAAAACGTCTATAATATTGAAAATGTAAATATGATTGATGAAAATGCTACGAATTAGCAACATTTCTATAAGCTTTATTATTTTATTGTCGTTCTTAATTCTTGATGCAAATTTAGTTTTTGCACAAGAAGTAGATTCTGCAATCATTCCTGCAATCGATTCTTCCAAAGTAACTCTTATAAACGCTGTATATCCTGATACAGACTCACCTACTACTACATCTTACCATCAAACAGCCGGTGAGAAATTAGATAAACCCTTTAAAGTGCAGGTACTTTATAATGATGAAGTACCTATGGAAGGATGGCCTGTTTACTTTTCTGTTATATCAACTCCTACCAAAGCAAAAGGAACAAATATAACCGATATAGTTGTTTTTACAGATACAAACGGTTTCGCTGAAACATATGGTATCGTTGGTTCCAAAAGTGGTAATTATGAATTTGCGGCAAGAATAAAAAATGGAAGTGATCAAAATGATATTATTTATTTCAGGGCTTATGCTCGTAGTACAAGCTGGGTTTTCTATTTAGTAAGCGGACTTGTAGGTGGTCTGGGTCTCTTCCTATTTGGTATGGGAATGATGAGCGATGGAATGAAAAAAACCGCCGGTGGCAGATTGCGTACTTTACTTGGAACACTTACAAACAACCGGCTTGTTGCAGTAGCTGTTGGAACGTTTGTTACAATGATAATCCAGAGCAGCAGTGCAACTACGGTAATGATTGTAAGTTTTGTTCAAGCACAATTGATGACTTTTGCACAGTCTCTCGGAGTTATCTTGGGCACCGGTATAGGAACAACGATTACTGCGCAATTAATAGCATTTAAGTTAACTGATTTTGCTTTGATAATCATTGGGGTCGGATTTGGAATGATGTTTTTGTTCAAATCAAAAAAGTTAAGGAATATTGGTGAGATAGTTCTCGGTTTTGGTTTGCTCTTTTTCGGAATGTGGGTGATGTCCAACGCGATGGAACCTTTAAGAACTTATGAGCCTTTCATCAACCTGCTGCTTGAGTTGGAAAACCCGGTCTTAGGAATTATTATAGGAGCAGCTTTTACTGCTATCATTCAAAGCAGCAGTGCATTTACCGGAATCATTATAGTCTTGGGTAGCCAGGGATTGATAACTCTCGATGCTGCAATTCCTTTGATACTTGGTACAAACATAGGGACAACAATAACTGCTGCTCTTGCAAGTATAAAAACAAACAGGGAAGCAAAACGAGTTGCTCTTGCGCATACTTTATTTAGGGTGTTTGGGGTACTACTGTTTGTTTGGTGGATTCCCTATTATGCTGACATAATAAGATCGATTTCCCCAACAGGCATGGCAGGTTTAACTGGCACTGCACATCTTGCAGAAGTAGTACCGCGACAAATTGCAAATGCACATACGATTTTTAATGTTGCACTTACTCTTATTGTTTTGCCGTTTACCACTCAAGCTGCTAAATTCATTTATAAATTACTTCCCGATAAAGCTGAACCAGAGGAAGAGGGCGAATTTAAAACAAAATTTCTTGAAGAAAGCTTAATTTCAACTCCAACATTGGCTTTAAGTCTTGCTAAAGCTGAGACAATTCATATGGCAAATAACGTTAAAGAGATGGTGGATAAAATATTACAGCCATTTTTTAAATATAATGAAGATGTGCTCGAGGATATTCGGGATAAAGAAGCTGAGGTAAACTTTCTAAATGTTCATATAAATAAATATCTAATGAAAATAAGCCAGGAAAGTCTTGCCGAGGAACGTACAGATGAAATATTTCAGATAATGCATAGCGTTACTGAACTCGAACATATTGGTGATATAGTAGAAAAACGGCTTATTCCACTTGCGGAGAAGAAAATGAATTTAAATGTTGAATTTTCAAAAGAAGGACAGGATGAAATAAAAGATTACCATCTGAGAACAATAAAACAAATAGCTAGATCAATAGAAGTGTTCAAAGATGTGAACCTTAAAGATGCAAAGAGAATGGAGAAAAAATATAAGAAATACAGATTGATGGAAATGGATTTAAGGCGCACACATTTTGAAAGACTGAGAAGTGATATTCCTGAAACAGTTGCGACTAGCGAAATCCATTTAGAACTGATTGAACTACTAAAACGGATAAGCAGCCATGCAACTAACATTGCAAGATCACTTTTAGAACTTAAGAGTGAAATAGAGAAAGAAGTAACACTTAAAGTGCAATTATCTCAACTGGAAAAAAAGAAGAAGAAAATTATAGGACCTGAACAGAACGAGGTTAACGGAAATGACAGTAAAAAGAATATAGATGAACAGTAGTAAAATTTGTAGAGGGATCAATACCATCATTTAAACCAATGCTAATGGATGGTTTAAAATAATAAAAGCATTTCGCGAGATTTCATTGCTTGCCAATTAAAAACAGTAGCTAATCGTTAAGTTTATTTTTCTTGCTTCTTTCCTAAAATTGCTCCAAGTTATACTTAGTAATTAAAATTTAGTTGAAGGAAATACTCCTTGTTGCTGATTTTTATATTCTTCATTAAATCTGTTATCCAAACATTTCAAGTGTCGTTCTTAGAAAATGTTCTATTAACAATTACGAGGTTATTATGAGAAAGTTATTTTTATTATCCCTCATTGTTGTTCTAGCATTATTTAATCACACCATTAAATGCTCAGGTGCATATACAAATTGGGCCAAAAGTTGGTATTAATATGGCAAATGTTGGAGGTGATGATGCTGATACTTTTTTGGGTGAAAGTCTAGATTCAAGGTTTGGTTTTGGTGGGGGTATTTTCGCTATGTTTCAATTTGGCAATATACTTGCTGTTCAACCAGAAGTATATTATTCAATGAAGGGGGCAACAATGAAGGTGATGGATGTAGATATTACATTGGCACTTGACTATATTGAAGCTGCACTTCTCTTAAAGGCAATTATACCAGTGCAGGGTTCAACTATCAGACCTGCAATTTATGCAGGACCTGTTCTCAGTTTTAATAGTACGGCCAAAATTGAAGGTGAAGGTGGTGGTCAAACAGCTTCAGAGGATGTGAGTGAATTTGTGCAATCGACCGATTTTGCTTTAGCATTTGGAGGAGGTGTAGGTTTTTTAGTCGGTATGCATGAGCTTGGTTTTGATATAAGATATATTCTGGGATTAAAATCATTTGATGATTCATCCGATGAAATAGATATTAAAAATACTGCAATTAACTTTAATGTTTATTTTGGATTTTCAGTGCTATAGAAATACAAGTTATTAAAAAGTGTTTGTTAGGAATTTGGAGATGATCTTCTTCAATAAATCTTAAGCAGATAAATGTTGTGAAATAAAAAAGGCGAGTATTAAAATACTCGCCTTTAATTTTTGGGGAAGGAGAACTATTAATACATTCCGCCCATTCCGCCCATATCACCCATTCCGCCGCCTGGCATAGGAGGCATTGCGGGTTCATTTTCTTTCTTCTCAAATACAACAGCTTCGGTTGTTATAAGAAGTGAAGAAACAGAAGCAGCATTTTCTAAAGCTGTTCTTGTAACTTTAGTAGGATCGATAACACCTGACTTTATAAGATTTTCGTACTCTTCACTAGCCGCATTAAATCCAAAGTCATCTTTACCTTCCATTACTTTCTGTAATACAACTGATCCTTCAAGACCTGCGTTATTAACAATTTGTCTCAATGGTTCTTCAAGAGCTTTCTGAACGATCTTGATTCCGGTAGTCTGATCTAGGTTTGCACCTTCCAGCTTCTCTAGTTTCTTTACAGCTCTTACTAAAGCAACGCCGCCGCCTGCAATTATTCCTTCTTCAACTGCAGCACGGGTTGCATGAAGTGCATCTTCAACGCGGGCTTTTTTCTCTTTCATTTCTATTTCGGTAGAAGCACCTATTTTAAGCACTGCAACACCGCCGGAAAGTTTTGCTAATCTTTCCTGGAGTTTTTCTTTATCGTAATCAGAAGTTGTTTTTTCAATCTGTGCTTTTATTTCGTTTATTCTCTTTTTAATGTCTTCAGTCTTTCCTGCACCTTCAACTATAGTTGTGTTATCCTTATCAATCACAACTTTCTTTGCCGTTCCAAGATAAGAAATAGTAGCATTCTCTAATTTGAATCCTCTTTCTTCAGAGATTACAGTACCGCCGGTTAATACAGCAATATCTTCGAGCATTTCTTTTCTTCTATCGCCAAATCCCGGAGCTTTAACTGCAGCAATTTTTAGCGTACCGCGTATCTTGTTAACAACAAGTGTAGCCAAAGCTTCACCTTCTAGGTCTTCTGCAATTACCAACAGCGATTTTCCCTGCTGAGCAACTTTTTCGAGCACAGGTAAAAGATCTTTCATTGCAGAGATTTTTTTATCATGAATAAGAATTAATGGATCTTCAAGAGAAGCTTCCATCGATTCTGTATCGGTAACAAAATAAGGTGAAAGATAACCGCGGTCGAACTGCATACCTTCAACAACATCTAAAGAAGTTTCAGTACCCTTGGCTTCCTCAACAGTAATTACACCGTCCTTACCAACTTTTTCCATTGCATCTGCAATCAGCTCTCCAATAGAATTATCATTATTTGCAGAGATAGAACCAACCTGTGCAATTTCATTTCTACCTTCAACATCTTTAGTTACTGATTTTAAATAATCAACAACTTTGGTAACTGCAACATCTATTCCCCGTTTAAGATCCATCGGATTGGCACCTGCGGTTACGTTCTTTAATCCTTCTCTGTAAATTGCCTGTGCAAGCACTGTAGCAGTAGTTGTGCCGTCGCCTGCAACATCACTTGTTTTAGAAGCAACTTCGCGAACCATCTGGGCTCCCATGTTTTCAACAGGATCTTCAAGTTCAATTTCTTTTGCAACAGTAACACCATCTTTAGTTACAGTTGGTGCTCCGAATTTTTTTTCAAGAATAACATTTCTACCCTTTGGTCCCAGGGTAACTTTAACAGCGTTAGCAAGTTTATCAACACCGCGTTTAATTCCGCTGCGGGCTGCGCTGTCATATTCAATTAATTTAGCCATATCTACGTACCTTTATTTTATTTTCAAATTAAATTCAATTATTTAGGAATAATTGCGAAGATATCACTCTCACGCATTATTAAATATTCCTCGCCGCCAAGTGTTACTTCAGTGCCGCTGTATTTTCCGTATAACACCTTGTCGCCAGCTTTAACAGTCATTTTTACCAGTTCGCCGCTATCAGCAACTTTACCAGGACCAGTTGCAACAATGGTACCTTCAACTGGTTTTTCTTTTACAGTATCAGGCAAAATAATTCCGCCAGCTGTCTTTTCTTCAGCTTCTTTAGGTTGAATAACAACCCTATCTGCAAGCGGATTAAGGTTTATTTTACTCATAGTTTTTCTCCTATTTCTTAATTATTAATTATTAGCACTCTTAAATAGCGAGTGCTAATATAGTGTTCTTATCGATCTTTGTCAACTTTCAAAATCTTCGATTTTTACTTGTTTTATAAACATTTTTGTGATATCACAAAATAAGATGATATATTTAATAAGTTGATCTGGAAAATAAATATTAAAAGGTAATGAAGAAGAAAGGATTAAATATTCGGCAGGAGGTTAAAAATCTTATAGACATTATCAGGAACATGGATAGGAAGGTTTTAATAATCTTTCTTTCAGTTGCTGTGCTTCAAACGGTTTCCTGGTATTTCACTTCAAGGAGGTTTTTTCGGGTTAACTTTTTCCCAACCTATCAAAACTTACCCGATATTTTCCTTATTGAATATCTTTACTGGTTTATCGGTGATTTCTTCACCTATTTTCTTTTATCGGTTGTTGTTATAAAATTTATTCTTAAGGAAAACCTTACAGATTACGGTTTGACTTTTGGTGATTACAAAACCGGTCTCCGTTTCTCTTTTATATTTTTAATTGTGATGCTTCCACTTGTGTGGTTTGCATCTTCATCTTCTGAATTTGTTGCAAAATACCCGCATCTGCTTTCTACAAGAAGTAACTGGGGAGAGTTTTTAATTTATGAATCCGGTATGCTTATTTACATGTTTTCGTGGGAGTTTTTATGGCGCGGTTTTATGCTTTTTGGTTTAAAAGAAAAGTTTGGATATTATGCAGTGCTAATGCAAATGCTGCCGTTTGTTATTTTACATAACGGTAAGCCTGCACCAGAAACTTTTAGTGCAATAATTGGCGGAATTGCTCTTGGTATTCTTGCTTTAAGAACGAATTCCTTTTTCTACGGAGTTATTGTTCATATAGGGATTATGTATTTAATTGATTTTATTTGTACAATTCGTTTTCGTGTTGAGGATTATGGTGTGGGATTTGATTCACTTTTTAATATTTTAAGTAAAATATTCTGAGGTAAAAATGAGATTTGCTTTAAACATTGATCACGTAGCAACATTGAGAAATGCAAGGGGAGAGGAACAACCTGATCCGGTTACTTGCGCACTTATTGCTGAGCAAGCCGGAGTTGATGGAATAGTCTTTCATCTGCGTGAAGACAGAAGACACATAACTGAAAGAGATGTTAGACTGCTAAGAGAGCTTGTAGCTACAAAACTCGATTTTGAAATGGCTGCAACGGAAGAGATCATAAAAATTGCTTGCGATGTAGGACCAGAACTTGCTACAATAGTACCTGAAAAAAGACAGGAACTAACTACCGAAGGAGGAATAAATGTTATTGATAATGAAGCATTGCTAAAGCAAACCATAAACGAACTACATAACGCAGGAATTGGTGTGTCATTATTCATCGAACCTGATATTGCACACATCGATGCCGCTGCAGAAATTGAAAGTGATTTTATTGAAATTCATACAGGCGTTTTTGCAAATGCTGAAACTGAAGAAGATCAGTTTGATGAACTTGAGAAAATCCGTGGTGCTATCAGTCATGCAAAAAAACTTGGTTTAGGCGTTAATGCCGGGCATGGTTTAGATTACAATAACATCAAGATATTTAGAGAACTAGATGATGTTGACGAATTAAGCATTGGGCATGCTGTAATTGCAAGAGCAGTTTTTGTTGGAATAGATGAAGCTGTAAAAGAGATGATCCGGTTGATCAACTATAAATAGACTTTAGAATTCTTCCAATTTCTTCTTTTAGTAAACTTTGCTAGAACTTTTATCCCGCCAGAAAATAGAATGCTGACCTGCCGGCAGGTTTGTGTGTCATCAAACTATGGTAAAATGTTTAATTTTATGCTTCTACAAAATGTATTAAGTGAGGCATTCCTAAAGGATAAACATTAAAGCCAATCTCAAACAGTTTTCTATGATCCAAAATATTTCTCCCATCAAAAATAAAAGCCGGCTTCTCCATCTCAGCAAAAATCGCTTTGTAATCCAGGGTTTTATATAAATCCCATTCTGTAAGAATAGCTATTGCATGTGCACTTTTTGCAGCTTTGTAAGGGTCCACTTCATATTCAACTAAATTGTTACAGTCCTTCAAATCGATTTTAGCATTTTCCAGTGCCTGTGGATCTGAGATAACAACGTGAGCTTTCTCTTCCAATAATTTTCTTGTTACATAATATGCAGGAGATTCCCTTGTATCGCTGGTGTTGGCTTTAAATGCAAATCCAAACAGAGCAATTTTTTTATTTGTAACCGTATTAAATAATGCCTTATTAATATTTTGTACAAACCTGTTTTCCTGGTAATCATTCATTGTAACTACGCTCTCCCAGTAAGCAGCAACTTCATAAAGACCAAAAGTTTCGCATAAGTAAACCAGGTTTAGAATATCTTTTTTAAAGCAAGATCCACCGTAACCAACACTTGCATTTAAAAATTTATTACCTATACGTTTATCTTTGCCAACTGCGTAAGCAACTTCTTGAACATTTGCATCTACAATCTCGCAAAGAGCAGAGATGCTGTTGATGGAAGAAATTCTCTGGGCGAGGAAGGAATTAGCAACAAGCTTGGATAACTCTGCACTCATTAAATTACTTGTAATTAATCTATCCTGTGGAATCCAATTTGCAAAAATATCTACAATTTCTTGTCGTGCTTTCAATCCACTTGCTGTTTCCTTTGAACCAATTAATACCCTGTCAGGATTTTCCAGGTCTTTAATTGCTGTTCCTTCGGCAAGAAATTCCGGGTTAGAGACCACTTCAAATTTTAATCCTTTATCGTTTGCACTAAGCACTCTTTCCATAGCAATGGCAGTTTTAACGGGAAGTGTACTTTTTTCTACAATTATTTTATCCGATTCTGCAGCACTGCGGATATCCCTGGCACATTTTTCCCAGTATTGAAGATCAGAGCTTTTACCAGCTCCTTCACCAAAAGTTTTTGTCGGTGTATTTACAGAGACGAAAATAATTTCAGCTTCTTTAATATTTTTTTCTAAATCTGTTGAAAAGAATAAATTTCTGCCGCGTGCTATCTTAACAACATCAAGTAACCCAGGTTCATAAATAGGCAGCTTATCTGTTTGCCACGCCTTAATTTTTTCTTCATTAATATCAACAACTGTCACCTTGTATTGCGGACACTTAGCGGCAATCATTGCCATTGTTGGTCCACCAACGTAACCAGCGCCTATGCAAAGAAGATACTTTCCAAATATTTTATCTGCCATTTATATATTCTCCAATTTTAACTATTTGAATTACTAAAAGAATGCCCTCATAATGGGTCTTGTTTCTGATCGTCTTACTACTTCTTTAAAACCTGCCTTTAAGAATGCTGAAGCTATTCCAGTCCACGCAAACGCATCCGGCATTTTATCTTTTTTCGGTTCTACCGGGTAGCCCTCTAAAATTATGCCGCCTTCTTCTTTAACATATTTTTTAGCTGCCTTTAATAGTTGAACACTTAATCCACGGTTGCGATAATTTTTTTTGATAAAAAGACATACAACCGACCAGACGGGTTTATCATCAATCCGTTTTAGAATTTTGGAATTTTCTAATCTGATAAACTCTCCTCTAGGTGCAATTGAACACCATCCAATCGGCTCACTGTCGGTGTAAGCAAGTAAACCAGGAATTAAACCAGAGTTGATTATTTTATTCATTGCTTTTTTATTGTGATTTCCTTTTTGTTTCTGCCAATCCGATGCTTTTAGTCTCCAGTACATACACCAGCATCCTGCACACGCGCCTTTTTCTCCAAAAAGTTTTTCATAATCCTTCCATCTACCTCTGGTCGCCGGATAAAAATTATACGTTGATCCTATTTTAATTTGGTCTTTCAAATTATAACTAACAATTTCAATTTAATAATAAAATGCAAATCTAAACAATATTCACTTATACTAAAAAGCCGGACTGATTATGTCCGGCTTAAAAATTGTTAACAAAATGCAAATGGTTTACCGTGTAGCTTCAACTTCCATAGATTTGTATTCCTTGCCCTCATATTCCGTGTACATTTCAAAAACCTGGTGATTATCATCAATAAATTTTACAATTTGTTTGTACTCAATATCTTTACCACTAATAGGATCTATCATGGAGCCAGTGAAAAAGAGTGAGTTTTTATCCGCATCATAAATTCCCGTACTAACAGATATTCCTGTTCCAAGGTTATCGAACCATACTGAAGTAAATTTTTCTGTTGCGTTATCAAATCCTTGTAAATTTATTCCCTCGAATGGCATTCCCATCATAGTTCCGGTATGATCCGTTTTCAAATATCTTCCTCCCAAGATCATTTCGTAAGTTGCCGTGCCTTCCATAACCATTGGTTCTGCAGATGGTGTCATCCAAAAGGTTGATTTCGTTTTCCACTCCCCTACACTTTCTGCCATCATTTCATGCATAGAGCCCGGGGTCATATATTCCATCCATGCTTTTTGACCCGCCTCCATCTCATTTTCTTCATCCTGGGCAATTACAAATCCCGTAAGAAGTAATGATATTAGAATCATAACAAAAATATTTAATTTAAACATAGTGTCTCATTTTTATTAATTAGATTGATTTGAAAAATATTTCTGCAACTCAATAGAAAAAGTATCTTCCTCCAATTGCAGCGTTAATTTTAAAATCAGTTTTTGGTGCTAAATCCAGTATCGGTACAACTTCCAGGAAAATATCAATTGGAGCATCATCAAATAGGTAAGCTAATCCCACAGGAACTCTAACACCAATTCCTGCGTCATCAAGGAATTTAATTCTTCCGCCAATGCCATAGTAAACCGGCAATCTCCCGGATTCTACATGAATAAGATTAAAGCTGTGCAAAATATAATCGGCATGTAAATGAAGCGCCCCACCATTAATGAATGACCAGGCAACAGCTCCGTCGAAAGCAGTGTTGCTGCCTGTCCAGTATTTGAAAGATACACCTGTTGGTTCACCCAAAATTATTCCCAAACCAAAATCTTTATCTTGTGACTGGATAAAGCTAGCAGAGATAATAATTACAAATAATAAATAACTAAGATATTTTTTCAATTATTTCCTCAAATATTATATTATAAAAACAAATATATAAACATGTTTAATATTAAAATAAATGTATTTTAGTCTTCCCTTTGTATAGAAAAGGAGATGAAGAAAATATTATACCATCTTAACAAGTTTTATTGATTCGCATCTTGATAAAGGAATAATAGTTTAAAGAGAATTATTAACTTTGAGTATTACAAAAGTCACATCATCATTTGGTAAATTGCCATTCCGCCATTTATCCACTTCTTTAACTAAATCATCTATTATCTGTTGTGCATCATTATGTCCTATCCGTTTAAATGTAGATTGGACGCGAGCATAATCATACATTTCTTTTTTATCATTAAACAATTCTGCAAATCCATCGCTGAATAGCAGAATAGTATCACCATGATTCAGTTTTACTTTTATATCCTTGTATTCAAAATTATCAAAAGCACCAAGCGGCATACCTTTAAGTACAATCGGTTCAACAGATTTAGTTTCGTTTCTGTAAATGTAAATTGGGGGCATTCCGGCACAGGATGCAACAAGCTCATCATTTTCGATTTTAACAAACGATAAAGCCATATATAAATTACCAAGATGCAACTGCTTAATAGTTTGTGTACATTTTTCGAAAAATATTTTGGCGTTTGTATCAGCAGCATTGGAAATAAATAAACTCTTTATAACTGAAACCATTGTTCCGGCTCTCAAGCCGTGACCAGTAGCATCACCAACAACAATTGTAAGAGAATCTTTTTCATCTTTATAAAAATCGTAGTAATCGCCGCCAACTTCCGTTGCTGTTTGCATATGAACCGCAATATCCAGGTTAGGTATATTCGGTAAATTCTTTGGCAGCATTGATAGCTGAAGTTTACGCGCTTCTTCGAGTTCGTGGGTTTTCCTTGCATTCTCTGCTTGTACAGCTCTTGCTGTTGCTTCTGCTGTTTGAGCACGAAGTTCAGCTTCGGTTATTTGTGTCCGGGTCCTTTCCTTATTAACTACACGTTCGTGCTGAAGTTTATGAAGTGTGTATAAGAGTCCTAATCCTACTAAGAAATAAAGTAAGTAAGCCCAACCGGTTTGCCACCAAGGCGATGTAATTAACAGTTTTATTCTTGCACCTTCATAATTCCAAACCCCATCATTATTTGAGGCAATAACTTTAAAGATATATTCACCAGGATCGAGATTTGTATATGTTGCTGATCTTTGGTTTTTAGTGTTTATCCAACTTTCATCATAATTTTCGAGCATGTATGCATATTTATTTTTTTCCGGTTTATTGTAGTGCAATGCAACGAATTCAAAAGTTATATCATTCTGCCAATGAGAAAGTGTAATTTCCTTAGTTTCCGAGATATGCTTTTTCAGGGGTGAATCATTTCCAATAGGAACAGTAGTGTTAAATAGTTTAAACCCGGTGATTGCAACTCTTGGTGGATAAGGATTATTCTTTAAACTATCTGGAAAGAATGAATTAAATCCATTAATCCCTCCAAAAAACATTTCGCCGCTCGAGCTATAAAATTCAGCTTGCCCGTTGAATTCTCTGCTTTGTAAACCGTCATCCATATCATAATTTGTAAAAACATTCTTTACAGGATCATATTTAGTAATACCTCTGTTGCTACTGACCCAGATGTTTCCACTTTCATCACCAAGTACAGAATAAATAACGTTGTCTGGAAGATCACTGTTCCAATCTGTAAAATGTGTAAAGATTTCAGTTTCAGGATCAAATCTATTCAACCCGCCACCGAAAGTTCCAATCCAGATAATTCCACCATCATCAATAAAAATTGATTGGATTGAATTATTACTTAAACTGTTTATATCGGTTGGATCGTGCTGGTAGTTTGTAAAAATATTTCCACCTGTATCAAATACTTCCCTGCGTTCCTTCTTCTGATCATCCGGATTTAGTACAAGTTTACTCAATCCACCACCAAAACAGCCGATCCACAAATTACCCGCTTTATCCTCAATAACAGTCCGGAGTTGACCAGCCGGCAGACTGTTTGGATTATCCGGATCATTTTGTATTCTGTAAAATGCCTCCGTCTTTCTATCGAACAGGTTTAATCCTTCAAAGTTTGTAGATATCCACATTCTTCCTTCGCTGTCTTCATATATATCGCGAATAAAATCGCCACTGATACTGTTATTATCATCAGAATCAAATTTATAGTGTGTAAAAGTTTCATTTTTCCTATCGAACTTATCCAATCCGCCTCCAAATGTTCCTACCCAAAGAGTCCCTTCTTTGTCTTCATAGACAGCCCACACGTCATTTACGGCAATACTATTTGGATTATCCCGGTCATTGGTATAATGCATTACTTTTTTTCTATCACTGCTAAACCTGTTTAATCCTCCGCCTGCAAGCCCTATCCATAGTTCCCCTATTTTATCTAGATGAATTCCTCTTACTATCTGCGCATTTAAACTATTTGGATTGTTGGGATCATATACATAAGAATTAAACTTCTTTGCGTAATGATCAATCTTATTCAATCCTCCTGTATTGGTTCCAATCCAGAGCACACCTGTTGTATCTTCATATGCACGCGTGATTAAATTAGTACTTATGCTGTTAGGATTAGATGGGTCGTGTATTAAATGTGTAAAAGTTTCAGTTTCCGGATTGAATAAGTATCCGCCAACGAGATCACCAGTAACGAGCAAAATCATTCCGAACATATCTTCAGCAAAACCAAGAATTACATTGTTTCTTCCGCTCTTATTTATTGGGTTTGGCAGGTACGTTTTGAAATTGCCTATTGCGGGGTTAAACTTGTTTAATCCGTTTGATGTAGCAATCCAAAAATTTCCGTTTTCTGATTCAAGGATTTGATTGCCAATATTGCTGCTGATTGAATTTGGATACGATTTGTTATGTTTATAATATGTATAAGAATTTTCCTCACTATCAAACCGTATTAATCCTTCACCCGCAGTTAAATCCTGTATGTTTCCTGTAGTTAGCCAAAAAATTCTGGGTTCATTTTGCGATTCATAAATGGTTGAAATGTTTGTGCCGGAAAGAAACCTTTCAAAATTTTTCTCTTCACGATTGAATTTATTCAATCCGTTTTCTGTCCCTAACCAAATATTACCTGATAAATCTTCAATCACCCACCTGATATTATTGGCACTTATGCTATTGGGATCATCAGGATTATGCACAAAGTACTCGAACTCCTCAGTTGCTTTATTAAGAAGATCTGCTCCACCTGCATTTGTAAACACCCAAATGTTATTACTTTGGTCTTCAAAAGCAAAATTTACAAAATCAGAGCTAATACTTCTTGGATTTTGAGGATCAGCTCGGTAGCAGGTAAAATTTTCAGTTTCCCTGTTAAATTTATTTAAACCTCCTCCTACGGTTCCTATCCAGATAAATCCTTCTTCATCTTCAAATGTTGATTGTATTTGGTTGTTTGAAATAGAAGTAGAATCGAAAGGATTATTTTTATAGATTACAAATTCATATCCATCATATTTATTTAATCCTGATTCTGTACCAATCCACATAAATCCTTTGGTGTCCTTCATGATAGTATTAATGATACTTTGTGAAAGTCCCTGCTCCAAAGAAATATGCTCAAATTTTATTTCTGTTTGTTGTGCAATTATGCTTGAAGATATTAGAATAATAAATAAATAAAGTAAAAAATTTACTGCAATAATTGGACTAAACACCTTCTTCAATTCAGTTCGAATAATCATAAACTAAAGTAGTAATAAATTTGAATTTTGAATAGTAATCTGCTATTTTCAAATGAAAAAATATTGATATAAAACTATAAAACAAATGAAATAATTCTTTTTATTTAAAAAAATGATAGGTGGGAGTAAAGAGCTACAAAGCTTAATATAATGATGATGGAAGTTTATAAATCAATTCTCGATAGTAAAACAATTCAAATCTGTCTGAAGAAATTGGCAAGATTATACAACTGCAAGAATTTATTTTTTCTTAGGTCTGTAAATGTGGGTGCTTTGCCCAAAGAATACTTCAGCAGCTTCCATTATTGTTTCAGATAATGTTGGATGGGGATGAATTGTTAATTTTAGATCAGTTACATTTGCACCCATTTCAATTGCAAGCACACCTTCTGCAATTAATTCCCCTGCACCGGGTCCACAAATTCCTACACCTAATATTCTTTCAGTATCAGGATCGATAATCAATTTTGTTACCCCATCACTTCTATCCAAAGTTGTTGCTCTTCCGGATGCCGCCCATGGAAATTTTGCAACTTCTATATTTATATTTTGTTCTTTTGCCTGAGTTTCAGTTAAACCTGCCCACGCAATTTCAGGATCGGTGAAAACAACTGCGGGAATTGCCATAGGTTCAAATGCCACTTTATGTCCGGCAATAACTTCAACTGCAACTCTGCCTTCATGCGAAGCTTTATGCGCAAGCATTGGTTCACCTACAATATCACCAATTGCAAATATTTTATTATCACTAGTTCTCATTTGAGCATCAACTTCAATCCATCCTTTTTCGTTTACTTTGACTTTTGTGTTCTCTAAACTTAGACCATCAGTTACAGGCTTTCTGCCAACAGCCATTAACACATATTCGTATTCATCCTCTTTAACTTTTCCATGCTTATCTTCAATTTTTACTTTTAATCCGTTCTTAGTTTCGTTCATCTCAAAAACTTTAGAATTTAACATCACATCCTTAAAGGAAGATTTAATTCTTTTAGAAAGATGTGCGACAAGATCTTTATCTGCTCCAGGAAGCAGACTATTCAACATTTCAACTACCGAAACTTCACTTCCCAAAGCATTGTAAACGGAACCAAGTTCCAGCCCAATATAACCGCCGCCAACTACCAGCAAACTTTTCGGAATTGCAAGAAGCTCGAGTGCAGTTTTTGAATTTAATAATCTCTTACTTTTTATATCCAAAGATGGAATCGTAGCAACTCTGGATCCTGTTGCAATTATTATCTTTTCAAAAGTAAGATCTTCAATTTTGTCATCGTATTTATCAACTTTTAAGGTAGTTGAATTTACAAAGCTTGCTGTGCCTCGGATAAAATTTACTTTTCTTTGCTTTGATAATATACCAAGTCCCCCAGTTAGTTTTTTAACTACACCATCTTTCCAATTTCTTAACTGACTAAGATCAATTTCGGGTTTGCCGAATTCAATTCCCCAATTTTTTGCTTCCTCAGCTTCGTTGATGAGTTTTGCTACATGAAGTAATGCCTTCGAAGGAATACATCCACGGTACAAACAAACACCCCCGGGATTTTCTTCTTTATCAATTAATGTTACATTCATTCCCAGATCAGCCGCAAGAAACGCAGCAGCATAGCCACCGGGACCCGCCCCAATTATTCCTATTCTTTTACTCATTTTCTTTTACTTACAATATTTTTAATGGTTGTTCCAATGCTTCAACTATAAACCGTAAAAATCTGGCTGCATCTGCCCCATCAATAATCCTGTGATCATACGAAAGCGAAAGTGGTAACATTAATCTTGGTGTAAATTCATTCTTTTCAATATAAATTGGTTCATAACTTCCGCGGGATACACCAAGTATTGCAACTTCCGGTGAATTAACAACAGGTGTAAATAGTGTTCCACCAATTCCTCCTAGATTTGTAATTGTAAAACAACCTCCCTGTAATTCTTCGAGAGAAACTTTCTTTTCTCTAGCTTTTTTGGCAAGCTCACCCATTTCAACTGATAGTTCAATCAAATTCTTTTCATCAACATTTTTTATTACAGGTACCATTAATCCGTGCTCCGTATCAACAGCAACTCCAATGTTAAAATATTTTTTATAAATAATCTCTTTCGAATCCATATCAATACTGCTGTTAAACTGCGGAAATTCTTTAAGTGCAGCAACAATAATTTTTAGCAGGATTGAAGTTATTGTAAGTTTACCGCCAGCTTTTTCAACTTCGGGATTATATTGCTTCCGGGATTTTTCCAGTTGAGTGATATCTGCTTTATCGTGCTGAGTAACGTGTGGAATTGTAGCCCAGGCATAACTGAGGTGTTCAGCAGTAACTTTGCGAATTTTTGTCATTGCCATTTTTTCAATTGCACCGAACTTACTGAAATCAGGTAGCGCTTTTTGTTTTATTCCAATTCCTGTATCCGTTTTTCTCTCTTCGTGAAGTTTTTTTGAATGAGCTTTCACATCATCCATGGAAATTCTTCCACCAAGATCAGTTCCTTTCACTTCATTAATATCCACACCTATTTCACGAGCAATCCTTCTCACGGATGGAGCAGCAGGTGCCGCGCCTTTTATCACCTCTGGTTGAGAATCTACTTCACCTGGTTTCAATTTGTCGACTGCACCTTTTGGAGTAGCCGTATTCTTTTCCAACTTCTCAACTTCTTCTGTGTCCGTTTCGGGGATAGCCTCTTTAATTTTGGGAACAGGTGATGTGGTTGTTTTAACTTTTATCAGCACATCTCCAACTTTGGAAGATTCATTCACCTTAGCTAGTACTTCAATAATTTCTCCTTCAACAGAAGAGGGCACTTCAACGGTTGCTTTATCTGTTTCAATTTCAATAATTCCCTGGTCTATTTGAATGAAATCACCTGCCTTTACAAGAACAGCAATCACATCTGCCGATTCAATATTTTCACCTAGTTCGGGTAATTTAATTTCTACTATCTCGCTTTTACCTTTTCCGATATCAACTTTTTCTTCAACTACTGTTTCTTTTGGTTTTTTGGTTTTGTTTTCATTTACTACAACTTCTTCTACCGTCTTTTGTCCTTCAGTTTCATCTATCTTAAGAATAACCTGATTAACTTTAACTGATTCACCTTCATTAACTAGTACTTCGGTTATTTTTCCTGTTACATTCGATGGAACTTCAACAGTAGCTTTATCAGTTTCTATTTCAATTACAGACTGGTCCTTTTCAATAGTATCACCTGCTTTTACAAGAACAACAATTACATCTGCTGATTCTATATTTTCACCTAATTCAGGTAACTTAAATTCTGTTGCCATTATGAACCTTATTTCTTTACGAAACTATTGGATTGGGTTTATCTGATTTAATATTTAATTGTTTTTTTGCTTTCTCAAGAAACTCATTTTTTACCATGCCATCTTTTGCCAATGCTCCAAGAGTTGCAAACACAATATGCCGATGATCAACCTCAAAGAAATCTCTTAATGCTTCGCGAGATTCACTTCTTCCAAATCCATCGGTACCAAGAGAAGTTAAAGTACCCGGGATCCATTTTGCAATAGAATCGGGTAACGCTTTTACATAATCCGAAGCTGCAACAAAAACGCCTTCTTCATCTTTAAGTATTTGTGAAATATATGAGACTTTTTGTTTCTTTGTAGGATTAAGCATGTTCCATCTTTCAACATCAAGTGCATCCCTGCGTAATTCTTTATAGCTGGTAACACTCCACACATCCGCTGAAACATTGTAATCGTTCTCAAGAATTTCCTGCGCTTTCAACACTTCATTTAATATTGTACCGCTGCCAAACAGTTGTGCTTTATTTTTCGAGCTCTTTTTTAGTGAAGCTTTGTACTTATACATTCCTTTAATAATTCCATCTTTTACACCTGCAGGCATTGGAGGCATAGCATAGTTTTCATTCATAACTGTAATATAAAAGAATTCATTTCTCTGTTCTTCATACATGCGTTTTATTCCTTCGCGGACAAGAACTGCGAGTTCATAAGCAAATGCAGGATCGTAAGCACATAAATTTGGAACAGTATAAGCTAGCAAGTGGCTATGTCCATCCTGATGCTGCAAACCTTCGCCGTTAAGCGTAGTTCTTCCTGCTGTACCCCCAATCATAAATCCTTTTGCACCAATATCTCCGGCTGCCCATGCAAGATCTCCAATACGCTGCAAACCAAACATTGAGTAATAAATGAAAAACGGAATCATATTTATTCCGTGTGTAGAGTATGCTGTTCCAGCCGCAATAAATGAAGACATTGAACCTGCTTCTGTAATTCCTTCCTCAAGTATTTGTCCGTTTTTAGCTTCCTTATAATAAAGAAGACTATCGGCATCAACCGGTTCATATAGCTGCCCCGAATGCGCGTAAATTCCAACCTGCCTAAAAAGAGATTCCATGCCAAAAGTGCGCGCTTCATCGGGAACTATTGGAACAATAAGTTTCCCGATTTCTTTATCTTTAAGAAGTTTTGCAAGCATTCTAACAAAAACCATCGTTGTGGAAACTGCTCTTCCTTCAGTTCCTTTATAGAATTCTTCAAAAACAGACTCATCAGGAGCTTTAATTGGTTTTAAATCTGTTTTTCTGGAAGGAACAAAACCGCCTAATTTCTTCCGTCTTTCTTTAAGATATTTTATCTCTGTACTGTTTTCATCCGGCTGGTAAAAAGGATCATTATGAATTTGTTCATCTGAAATAGGAATACCAAACCTTGCACGGAATTCTTTCATTTCATCTTCATTTAATTTTTTCTGCTGATGAGTGATATTTTTTCCTTCCCCGCTTTCTCCCAGACCATAACCTTTAACTGTTTTCGAAAGAATAACAGTGGGTGCGCCTGTATGATTTACTGCGGCATTAAAAGCAGCAAAAACTTTTTCTGGATCGTGCCCACCTCTTCTCATTTTTCTAAGTTGTTCATCAGTAATTCCAGAAACCATAGCCAACAAATCTTCATCTACTCCAAAAAAATGTTCCCTAATGTAAGCGCCGCTTTCAACAATATATTTTTGATATTGCCCATCAACAACTTCCCCCATTCTTTTTATAAGTTTTCCATCCTTATCCTTTTTAAGCAGCGGATCCCAATCATCACCCCAAATTAGTTTGATTACATTCCATCCAGCACCGCGGAATATTGCTTCCAGTTCCTGTATAATTTTACCATTTCCGCGTACAGGTCCATCCAATCTTTGAAGATTGCAGTTAATAACGAAAATTAAATTATCCAGCTTTTCACGCGAAGCAAGAGTAATTGCACCTAGCGCTTCAGGTTCATCAGTTTCGCCATCTCCAAGAAATGCCCAAACCTTTCCACCCTTATCTTCCTTTAATCCTCTGTCTTCAAGGTACCTGTTAAATCTTGCCTGGTAGATTGCCGTAATTGGTCCCAATCCCATCGAAACAGTTGGGAATTCCCAGAAATCCGGCATAAGCCATGGGTGGGGATATGAGGAAAGCCCTCCCTTGGGATTAAGTTCTCTGCGGAAGCCCTTCATTTGATCTTTAGTAATTCTGCCTTCAAGAAAAGCCCGTGCATAAATACCTGGTGAAGCATGCCCCTGGAAATAAACCTGATCGCCATCATAACCTTTTCCTTTTCCTTTAAAGAAATGATTAAATCCAATTTCATAAAGAGTGGCTGCGCTTGCATAGGTTGAAATGTGTCCGCCTATTCCTTCTTCCTGTTTGTTAGCATTTACCACCATTGCCATTGCATTCCAGCGGATTAAACTTTTAATCCTTCTTTCAATTTCCCTGTTTCCCGGGAAGGGCAGCTGCTGCTCTCTTGGAATAGTATTTATATACGGAGTGTTTGCAGAAAATGGAATATGCACACCCGCTTTGTGTGCTCTTATCTGTAACTGTTGAAGAAGCTCCACAACTCTATCCGGTCCGCCATGCTGTAAAACATAATCGAGCGAATAAAGCCATTCACTGGTTTCAATTTCTTCAATTTCAGGATTTCTGTTCTCATCCTTAGCCATAAAATTAATTTTCCTTCGTTTTCAAAAATTCTAATTGATAAAAATAAATTAAATATCTTGTTTCCGTTTGTAGTTGCTATTTTACAGGAAATTTTATTTTTCTCTCGTTTTTATTCTAACTCCTATATTTCTCAATCTGTAAGAATATTAGCTTTTTTTAAGCAGACACGGAATGTTTTCAGCACAATAATAAAAAGTGCAGTTCTTAATCGGTTTGATCAATTGAATATAGATCAATTTCTACTACTTAAACACTTAAAGTTTTGATGCAGAATTTATAACAATTTAAAGGCATCTCAAAATGAAAAAACCGGTGAGAGTGATGAAAAACACTTATAAAGATCGATTAACTGGACAATATCTAAGCATTAATTTGCTACAATCCGGTTTTTACCAATCCAGTATCCCCAGGCAATTATGAGCCACTGAGATAAACCAACATACCCAATTGCATCAACAGATTCAGGCGGAGGACCAAGCAGATTCATAATGTAAATAATAATTAAAAAGATTATTAATGACCAGAAAGAATAGATGCCGGTTTTGTTTCTTGCTTTTGTTGTTTTGATGAAGAGGTAAACACCAAGAATAAAAACTCCGCCTTCAATTAATATCGTAGCAACTATAGAATTCCATATTCCCAATCCCACCATTGGAGAATTACTTCCTAAAAGTAAAGGAAGATCAGGGCGGTGGGTAATAAAATCAAGAATCCAATGGCTAAGTACGAGAACACCAAGCCAAACTGAAGTTTTTAAATCTTTTTTAATTAAGAAATAAATCGATCCAAAAATAAGAGCCCAAATGAGAACTGCAATCAAACTGTGTGAATAAGGGTAAAGTACAAAATCGAATGGAGTGAATGCAGTATTGCCGGGATCGATTTTGACTTGCTCAATTCCAAAGATGAGGAACAATGGCCAGAGGAGATCTATAAACTGGGATGCAAAAAATAAAGTGCCAAGCGAAGTCTTGGTTGCCACTTTCTTTGCGGCAAGCCCAACACCAAAATGACCTATAAACATTCGATCTCTCTTAAAGTAAAATTAAATGAATAGCTCAACAATTAAGCAGGTAGAGATAACTCCTTAATCCAGCGCACCGTGTTTTATTAGTAGCCTAACTATTTCTTCGTATTTTTCCTGCCGTGCAAGAGCAAGAGCAGTTTGTCCTTCATCCGAAGTATGATTTACATTTGCGCCATTGAGGATTAAGTATTCAACAAGATCTTTATCTCCATTAACTGTTGCGAATAGGAGAGCCGACCAGCCGGAAGCATATCCACTGGAGAGGGTTGAGTTTACATTAGCTCCATTCGATTTAAGATATGCCAGCATCTCAGTTGAAACCTTACCGGAAAGAACTCCTAACACTGCCTGTATGAAAGCATTCAGGCCATCATCAGCTTTTGCTCTTACATCTGCGCCGTTTTCGACCAGCAGCTGTGTTGATAGCAAAGAATTACCAGCCGCCCAAATCACCGGTGTTTTTCCGTCTTTACCTTTAAAGTTAACATCCGCTCCACTCGAAATAAGAAGTGATACAATTTCTTCGTATCCTCTATAACTGCAGGCAATAAAAAGTACCGTTGATGAATAATCTTCGGGAGTTGTATTTATATTAACCCCGGCACCAAGCAGTTCATTTATTTTTATCATATCTTTATTGTAAACAGCGCTTGCAAGCAGATCATAATCCTGGGCTGTTAAAGTTAATTGGAAAATCAAAGCAAGCAAAATGGCAAAAATGGTTTTATTTTTCATTGTTAAACTCACAAATATTTTGTTACATATTTAATAAATATAAAAGTAATTTAATATCAGGTTATTATCAACAAAATAAAAAAAAGAGTTACCACTTGTGTAATAACTCTTTATAAAAAGGAAAGAAGAATAAAATATTATATAATTTTCTTTTCTTTCAATACTGTTCCAACAGTAACTGCACCAATTTCCTGCAGATCGTATTTAACCCTTGTATGAGGTTTGTTAATCTTAATGTATCTAGTTAGATCGATTGGTGTACCAATCACAACAGAATCACACTTAGTTTTGTTGATTGTAGTTTCAAGATCTTTCATCTGCGCATCACCATAGCCCATTGCAGGAAGAAGTACCCCAATATCAGGATATTTCTTAAACGTATCGGTTATTGATCTCACTGTATAAGGTCTTGGATCAACAATTTCTTTTGCGCCTAGTTTTTGCGCAGCAACTGTTCCTGCACCATACTGCATTTCGCCATGAGTTAAAGTTGGTCCGTCTTCAACAACAAGAACTCTCTTGCCTCTAATAACATTAGGTTTATCAACTGTAACTGGAGAAGCGGCTTCAATTATTGTAGCATCCGGGTTAACTAATTTTATATTTTCTATTACATCAAGAACATCATCAGCATTTGCAGTATCAATTTTGTTGATGATAGCCGCATCAGCCATTCTTAAAGAAGTGTTGCCCGGATAGTAGTATAATTCGTGTCCCGGTCTATGTGGATCTACAACTGTAAAGGTTACATCGGATTTGTAAAAAGAGAAATCGTTGTTTCCACCGTCCCACAAAATTACATCAGCTTCTTTTTCAGCTTCTCGTAAAATTGCTTCGTAATCAACGCCGGCGTAAATAATTCCGCCGCGTGATATATGAGGTTCATACTCCTCAATTTCTTCTATTGTACAATTGTGTTTTTTTAGATCTGAATAATCTGCAAATCGTTGTACTTTTTGTTTTACGAGATTTCCGTAAGGCATTGGATGACGTATAGCAACTACTTTTTTACCCGCTTCAGTAAGTACTTCCACAATCCTTCGTGAGGTTTGTGATTTACCGCATCCTGTTCTTACAGCCAAAACCGATATAACAGGTTTTTTACTTTTTACTTGGGTCTCATCTGCACCAAGCAATCGGAATGAAATACCTGCAGCATTAACGATGGAAGCTTTAGTCATTACATAATCAAATGGAACATCGGAATAAGAAAAAACTACTTCATCCACATTTAATTTTTTTATTAAATTTTCAAGTTCGCTCTCGTCATAAATTTTTATCCCTTTAGGATAAAGCTTACCTGCAAGCTGTTTAGGGTAAACTCTTCCATCAATATCAGGAATTTGTGTAGCTGTAAATGCTACTACATTATAATGCCGGTTATTTCTAAAAAAAACATTAAAGTTGTGAAAATCGCGTCCTGCTGCGCCCATTATTAAAACATTCTTACGAGCCATAAATATCTCCTTTGGTTCGGTGTGTTACAAAAAGTTTCAAAAAAACATCAACAAATTTAAGGGATTCGGATGAGAAAAACCTAAAATTTCAGAAGAAACAAATGAGAAACCAGAAGTCTGAAGTAAGAAGTCAATAGAAAAATCCCATTAAAGATAATCACCCAGTTTAAAAAAATCAGCATCAGGTATCATGAATCAAGCATTCAGAAAAATTATCTATTTTTGGATGAGTAATTAAGTTATTTGTTCAATATTTTTAGAGTAGAAAAAAACAACTTCTTATAAAGATAAAAGAGGATAAAATGAAACAGGTATTACTTTTTTTTACAGTTATTATTTTATTTGCTTCTCAACTTCAACCGCAATCGCTTGAAAATTTTGATGAGTTTTTCACTGATCAAACAATGCGGATTGACTATTTCCATATTGGAGATGCGATTGAGGAATTTATAACTATTGATAAAGTCTATCAATACGGCACTTGGGCTGGAAGCAGGGTTAACCTGCTGGATAATTTTAACAACGGAAGATATTACGTTAAGATTTATGATGCTGAATCCCGTGAATTGATTTTCTCAAAGGGATTCGATAGTTACTTTGGCGAATATAAAACAAGCGAATACGCAATTGACAGGATTAAGCGAACTTACCACGAAACAGTTTTAATTCCGTTTCCAAAAAATATGATCATCTTTTCAATTGAAAAAAGAGACAGGAATAATCAAATGTTCCAAATCTTTACGGACCACATTGACCCGGCAGATGTTTCAATAATTAGAGATGAAATAAAAGACCGCGCAGTTGTCGTTTATGAATCGGATACAAATAGTGATCCCCACTCAAGAGTAGATATAGCAATACTTGGTGAAGGTTATTCGCTTGATGATAAAAGAAAATTTGAAGATGACCTTAAATATTTTACAGAAGTTTTTTTCAGCCAGCCGCCTTATAGCTTTTACGAAGATAAGTTTAATATTTACGGAGTGTACAAACCATCTGAAGACAGCGGGGTTGATGAGCCACGCGCTAGCATTTACAAAAACACGGTTATGAATTGTACTTTTAATTCGCTTGGTTCCGAGAGATATCTTTTAACCGAAGATAATAAAGCTGTAAGAGACCTTGCAGCACAAGTTCCTTACGATGCACTTTATATAATGGTAAACCACAGCAGGTACGGCGGGGGAGGCATCTATAATCTCTACTGTACTTTTACATCAGGTAACCAGTACAAAAATTATCTTTTCATTCATGAGTTCGGGCATTCATTTACCGGATTAGCTGATGAATATTATACATCGAGTACAGCATATAATGATTTTTATCCGCAAGGAGTTGAACCGGTTGAACCAAACATAACTTCCTTAATAGATCCGCAGAATGTTAAATGGGAAAAATTTCTTACACCGGGAATTGAAATACCAACACCCTGGGAAAAAGCTGATTATGATGCCATGGATCTTAAATGGCAAAGTGAACGAAGTGAACTGAATAATAAAATTGCTGAAATGAAAAGAAATAAGCTCCACTTTCTTGAGATTGAAAAAGCAGAAAAAGAATACGCACAGAAAGATAAAGAACATTCACTATTGGTTGATAGTTACCTACAAGGAAGCAAGTACCGTGGACAGGTTGGAGTTTTCGAAGGTGCAGGTTATTCATCAATAGGATTATACCGTCCTATGCTCGATTGTATAATGTTCTCAAAGGGTGATAAACAATTTTGCACTGTTTGTAATAATGCTATTGTAAAAGTAATCAATCATTATTCTGAGTAGCATTGTATTGTATGCTTTTTAGCTTAATACTATCTTTAAGGCAAGCTAAATAAATAAATTGATGTGAATAAAACTTTTTATAGTAAAACCTTAACAAGTATTTCTCTTCGTACAGCCGCTTACTTTGAGCGGCTTAAACTAACAGAGCATACATTTATGATAATTGCCGCGATTATTATAGGTGTGCTGGCAGGGTTTGCTGCAATTGGTATAAGATTACTTATCCGCGAAATTTCCAACCTCTCTTTTTCAGGTGATGGTACACTCCTCGAAAATATTATGAGTACTCCCTGGTACTGGGTATTAATTATTCCAACAATCGGCGGTTTAATTGTGGGACCGATTATTTATTTCTTCGCTCCCGAAGCAAAAGGACACGGCGTTCCCGAAGTTATGCAGGCAATTCTGCTTAAAGGCGGAAGCATCCGTCCAAGAGTAGCTATAATAAAAGCTATCGCTTCATCAATTACGATTGGAACCGGCGGCTCGGTGGGAAGGGAAGGACCAATTATACAAATTGGTTCAAGTTTAGGTTCTATGGTTGGTCAGTTTTTGCGTGTACCGAGCAAAAGATTAAAAACACTTGTTGGATGCGGCGCGGCGGCAGGAATAGCAGCAGCCTTTAACGCGCCAATAGCAGGTGCTCTTTTTGCGGTAGAAATTATATTAATGGATTTTGCAATTGCACAGTTCTCTCCAATTGTTATTGCATCTGTTATGGCTACTGTTGTTTCTCATTCCTTCGAAGGTAAATTTGCTGCGTTTATAGTTCCGCAGTATGAACTGGTTGCACCACAAGAAATAGGATTTTATTTTGTACTTGGTGCCCTTGCTGGCTTCGCATCATTTGCATTTATAAAAGCCCTTTATTATTCTGAGTCCATCTGGGATGATAAAATTAAAATCCCTGAATATATTAAACCTGCAATTGGTGGTTTGCAAATTGGACTTATAGCTTTAGTCTTCCCACAAATTATGGGCGTTGGTTACGATACCATTAATCAGGCACTCTATGGAAATATGTTCTGGTATTTAGCACTTGCGTTAGTGTTTGTTAAAATACTAGCAACTTCTTTAACGCTTGGTTCAGGTGGATCGGGTGGAATTTTTGCGCCTTCACTTTTTATGGGTGCCATGCTCGGTTTCTTTTTCGGTTATGTCGTTCATTCCTTTTTCCCGAATGTAACAGCATCTCCCGGCGCTTATGCCCTGGTTGCAATGGGTGGATTAGTAGCAGGTACAACTCGTGCACCTATTACTGCTATTATTATCGTCTTCGAATTAACAAACGATTACAATATTATTCTTCCATTAATGGTTACTTGCATAATTAGTACAATTCTTTCTTCAAAATTATCAAGGGAATCTATTTATACTTTAAAATTATTGATGAGAAACATTGGCATTAAAGAAGGAATGGAAACCAACGTAATGGAATCACTTTATGTGAAGGATGTATTTAAGAAAGAAGTTGAATCAATAGGCGGTTCTGAAAATTTTGCAAAGTTGATGAACAAGGTTCTTAAAGGAATTTCACCTGAATATCCAGTGGTTGACCGAAGCGGAAAAGTATTGGGAATAATTTCTATTCATGATATCAAAGATCATTTTTATGAAAGGGAAGAACTAACCCATATTTTAATTGCTACAGATATCGCAAACACTAATTTTGAATCACTCCCGCCCGAAACAAACTGCCAGCTTGCACTTGATTTAATGAGTAAATTTAATTTAGAAGGGCTGCCGGTTGTTGACACTTTTAGTCACCGTCTGCTTGGTTACATCTGGCGTAAGGATATACAGGATGCTTACCAGAAAGAAATTGACCGGATGGAAATTGCTTCAACTCTCGCGAGTAGTATAAGTATGAAGGAAGATGAACAACATATTCACTTTATGGAAGGATATTCTATTGTTGAAATATCTCCGCCAAAATCTTTTATTGGCAAATCAATCCGTGAGCTCGATATTCGTAATAAATACGGTGTAGATGTTCTTTCAATAAAAGTTAGCAAGAAGAGTGAAGTTATAGTAAAAGCTATCCCAAATCCCAATCACGTTTTTACCGAAGATGAAACTTTAATTATCGCCGGGGAAATTAAGAAAATAAATGTATTAAGACATTTGTGATGATTATTTAAAAGAGAATCATCTTCTTAGTTTCAATAAAAGAGCATGTTCATAATCTGTAAAAATAAATTCAACAATATTTGGCCAAAATCATGCTCTGGAGTAACATTTTTAATTTGATTTTACTTCTATATCTTGCCTTATAAATTTATTTAAGGATTTTCAATAAAATGAAAACTAAACTTGATATTGCCAGGAATTGGCTGCCCCGTTATACGGGCACAGAGCTCAAGGAGTTTGGAGATTATATTCTCCTTACAAACTTTAACGATTATGTAGAAAAGTTTGCCGAAAAATTTAAATGCGATATTAAAGGAATTGGCAGAACTATGCAGACAGCAACCAATTCTAAAGGATTATCAATAATAAATTTTGGAATGGGCTCTGCAAATGCTGCAACAATTATGGATCTCCTTGCAGCTATAAAACCAAAGGGAGTATTGTTTCTTGGAAAATGCGGCGGGTTAAAAAGATCAACTGAACTTGGGCATTTTATTCTTCCTACAGCCGCAATTAGGGGTGAAGGAACAAGCAACGATTATAAACGCCCTGAGGTTCCGGCTTTGCCTTCATTTAAACTGCACAAATTTGTCTCTAATAAAATTGTTCAGCGAAAACTGGAATACCGAACGGGAGTTGTTTATACTACCAACAGGCGTGTTTGGGAGTGGGATCAGAAATTTAAAAGATATCTAAAATCACTTTCTTTAATCGCAATCGATATGGAAACAGCCACATTGTTTATAGTTGGTTTGGTAAATGAAATTCCACGCGGTGCACTTTTACTTGTTTCTGATAGACCAATGGTTCCCGAAGGAGTAAAGACTGAAAAATCGGATAGAGCAATTACAAAAAAATATTCTAAAATGCACCTGGAAATTGGAATTGAAGCTATGACCGAAATTGGTAGTAAGGGTGAGTTTATAAAACATTTTACTTATTAGAGAAGAAATTTAATTACCAACAGCAAATAACAATGAATTTTCAAATCACAAGCTGCAATTTTTCAAACATTTAAATTCTGATATTGAATTTTGGTGCCAAGTTGTAACTCGGTATTCTGAAAAGTTAGTTTGAAATTTGTTAATTGGGATTTATTTACATTTTGATCCCCGTGACGGATTGTTATTAGTCCTTTCTTTCACCGGTTCTCCTGAACTTTGCTCTTCCATCTTTTTACCTGCTTTTTGCTCAACCATTATTTCTATAGTTGCCTTCTTATCTTTATCATAAAATTCATGAGTTGCACCAAATAAAACAGTTGATTGGAACCCAAACTTACGTTTCCGTGCTATAAAAATAATTCCTGCAAATATTATTACTAATAAAAATCCAACTAATAAGAGAGAAATTAAATCAGATTCCATTTTAAACCATACTTCGATTTTTTTTAACATATCTTTCCAATATCCAGCAACAGCTAAGCCATACCATTCCGGCAGACCAGCCGGCTAGAACTTCAGTAAATGTATGTGTACCGCTAAGTATTCTGCTTACTGCAACTAAAAAGATAAGAGAAGAAACTGCTATTAATGTAAAGCGCCTTGGTTTCTTATTTCTTTGCCACCTGGTTATAAATACTGCAAGTGTAAAGTAAAAAATTGTAGCCATCATAGTATGACCACTTGGATAGGCAGAAAAGGTTGTCGAAAGAATTTCTATTGGTTCATAAGGTAGTGTTTCTGCAAAAATTATTTTTAGAACCTGCATAAAAATTCCACCGCCGATAACAACAAATAGAAATTTGTTCAGTCGTTTACGTTGTTTTCTCAATATGTAATAACCAGTTACAATAATCAGGAAACAAAATAGAATAGAGGCGCCACCCAGTGCAGAAATATCATTGTTTATATGAAGAAACCATTCAGGTCCAAAATAATTGCTCCACTTGTTTGTATAACCAAGGTTTTCTATAAGGAATTCATTTATCCGCTCGGAAATCTCGGAAGTAAGCCCCGTAAGAGTGAATAGGAATAGAATCAAACTTAAAGAAAGAAGAAATACTGCCCAATATTTTTTCTTTCGTTCAAGATTATGATCGTAATGGTATTTATGCTCTTTCAGTGATGATTCCAGGCATTGCCGCTGATAGCTATATAATTTTTATTAAATATTTTCTTAAAGATAAGAAAAATGGAAGGTAATTATAACAGGAAAAGTATTTTGGTATGGCAGTAATTAAAGCGTCCCCTTAAAGGGGACGCTTCTAAGGAGGTAGTAGTTATTTAATCGTCATCTTTGTCTTCATCATATTCTTTTTCAATAATTATTTTTCTTCACTTTTTTATGATCGCCATCTTCATCAATCTCTATCAGCATCTCGTTTCCATGTTCTGATTTCATCTTATCCAGGAATTCATCCGCTTCTTCTCCCTCGTAAACTTCTGTTTTTTCCTCGCCATTTTCCTTGGTGGTAATGGTTACTTTCTTCTTACCATCTTCAATTTCAACTTTAACTTTCTTTTCGATTCCATCGTGTTTACCCATATCAAAATCTTTGGAAATAAAAATATCAATATCCTCGTCACCTTCTTCAGAAATTTTTATAACTTTTTTATTCCCATCTTCATCAATCATAATTATTTTACCATCGTGATGCTCAAATTCATCATCATCACTATGCCACATAAAACTATGTGATTTAGAAAGACTTGATTTCATCTTTTTAAAAAGAGTTTTTGCTTCATCTCCTTCAAACGAGTATTCCTCTCCACCGGCAGTTATTGTGACTTTATCAACATTACCTTCAATCTTTTTTACTTTATCTTTAAGTTCATCCTGTGCATAACTAAGAATACCAAACAGGAAAAAGATTGGAAGAAAAGTTAAGTATGTTTTTGTGACATTTAATATTGACATCTATTTCTCCTTTTTATTTTGATTATTTCATCCCAAATTTATTAAAGATAAATTCAATATGTTGTTAAAAGGGTGTTAATAAATGTTAAAAAATGTTAACTATCGTGATTTAGAGCCGTCTAAAAGTTAAATTTACTCTATGAAAGAGAATCAACTGAAAATAATTATCATCCTTATGAGCATTGCACTTGCTGGTTTAATTGCTGTTCAGGGTTACTGGATTAAAAATGCGATTGACATCGCGAATGAAAAATTTGATAAGGATGTTGCCGAAGCTTTGTTAATGACTGTTACTAGAATTGAAAAAGAAGAAACTAAAGATTTTGTAGTAAAAAAGTTTTTGGATGAAGATGAACTTATAATATATAAATCCGATTCTTCTTTATCTCATACAGTAATAAAAGGCAATAACAGGAATAATTTTGTATGGAATTATTCAACTCATCCAGAAAGACATATTGAAGTAAACAGTTCGGGAGATAGTGCAGAAGCATCTTTATTTATTACGTTTGAAGAAGATATTGATGAAGATGATGAAAAGGACCAAGATGAAATAAATATTAAAAAACAATATGTTATAAGAAGGCAGGTCGATTCCCTGCTTGATAGAAAAAGTAATGTTGTGAGCGAAGTAGTAACTGAACTGCTAACCTTAAGTGAGAATATTTCTCTTGTTGAAAGGTTAAATGAATCAGAAATTGATTCATTTTTATCAGATGCACTAAATGGTAAAAGTATTTCGGCTGAATTTGAATTTGCTGTAAAATCATCTGAACCTGATACATTTATTTTTGCAAATAAAAACGAAGAAACTGAATTTCTTTTAAATTCACCCTACAAGGCAAGGTTATTTCCGCACGAAGTTTTTACAGAACCCGGATATTTGGTAATCTATTTTCCCGGCAGAACAAGTTACCTGCTTGGAACAATTGCATCAATACTTTTAATTTCCTTGCTAGTAATTTCTGTAATTATTTTTCTTTATTATAAAACCGTAAATATTTTGCTTCGCCAAAAAAGATTGTCCGAAATAAAGAGCGATCTGATTAATAATATTACACACGAATTTAAAACTCCAATTTCTACCATCTCTCTTGCCAGCGAAGCATTGAATGAGCCCGGACTAATGAAGGAAAAAGATTCCGTTAAAAAATATTCCAGGATAATTGGCGAAGAAACTTCCCGGCTTGGCAAAATGGTTGAATCATTACTTAATACCGCAGCGCTGGAAAAAGATCAATTTAAACTTGCAAAATCTTTAGTGAATGTTCATAATATCATTAATGAAATATTAGAAAAGTTCTTTCTTATCAACGGAGATAAGAAAGCGGTCATTAAATTAGAATTAGTTTCTGACAGACCTGTAATAAATGCCGACCTGATGCACATAAGAAATATTATTAACAATCTTCTGGATAATGCAGTAAAATATTCAGGTGAAAAACCGGAAATAAAAATTAAAACTACTTCTAGTGCTGGAGGGCTTCAAATATCAGTTGCAAGATAACGGACCGGGTATTACCAAATATCATCAAAAAAGAATTTTTGATTCATTCTACCGAGTGCCAACGGGTGATAGGCATGATGTGAAAGGATATGGAATTGGATTGAGCTATGTTAAAAAAATTGTTGAAGCACATAATGGAACGATAAATGTAGAAAGCGAACAAGGCAAAGGAACTTTTTTTAAAATAATTTTACCTTATGAGTAGAAGAAAGAAAAATATACTGTTGGTTGAGGATGATCCAAATCTTGGCTCCCTACTTAAGGATTATTTATCCCTTAAAGATTACATCGTTACGCGCAGTATAAATGGTGAAGACGGGAAAAATATTTATGCTGAACGTTCGTTTGATCTGTTGATACTTGATGTGATGATGCCTAAGCTTGATGGATTTACACTTGCTAAATATATTCGTAAAACTGATAAGCAAACACCCATTATATTTTTAACCGCAAAATCTATGCTGGAAGACAGGTTAAAGGGATTAAAAATTGGCGGCGATGATTATATTACTAAACCTTTCAGCAGTGAGGAATTATTGCTTAGGATTGATAATATTTTTAAACGTACAACCACAGCTGGACAACTTAGCCATGAAGATAAGGTGTTTAAGTTTGGTAGCTTTGTTTTCGATTATAAAAAACGAACGTTAAGTAACGGGAAAATTAAAAAGCCATTAACTTCTAAAGAATCAGAACTTCTTAAACTACTTGCACAAAATAAAAATGAAGTTGTAGCAAGATCGGTTGCTCTAGTGGAAATCTGGAAGAATGAGAACTATTTTACATCGCGCAGTATGGATGTCTTCATTACTAAACTCCGAAGCTACATTAAAGTTGATCCTTCCGTGGAAATTATAAATGTACACGGAACCGGCTTCAAGCTTATCGACTGATTATTTTTCCACCCATCATCTTTTGTGTGAAAAATTGCATTTAAATCTATATTTTCCTTAGCGGTTTTAATCTGAAAAAAATATTAGGAGAAAATATGTTCAGGAGTTCAGTAATCATTAGTTTTTTAGCAATTTTATTTTTTGTTTTAATTTCTTGCAGCCAACATCCAGAATTTTCTGGCAGCTTTGGTTACACGCCTTCAAGTCCAAATCCTGCAGAAGAAATAACAATTAGATACAACCCGGACAGTACTATCCTTTCAGGGATGGACGAGGTAAAATGCATAGCTTATTTATACGGCAACGAATTGAATAATACGGTTGATGTACCGCTAAACAAAGATGGAAATATGCTAATGGGAAAATTAACAACTGAAGAAAATACTTTAGGTGTTATTTTAAAATTTAAATCTGGGGAAGTTGTTGATAACAATGATAAAAGTGGTTACATAATTTTCTTAACTGGTAATGATGGAGAAAGATTGCCCGGTAGTTTAGCTGGATTAGCTGCGGCGCACAATAAATGGGGCGCCTATTATATTGATTTAGAAAGGGATAGAGATAAAGCGTATAACTTTTTTGAAGAGGAATTTAAAAGCGAACCCGCAGGTTAAAAAAGAATTTTTACAACCCTATTTTGAAACCGTAAATGTTGTTAGAGTAGAAGATAGTGAAACCATAATAACGGCAGAACTTGAAGCGCTGGAAAAAAGGAATGAATTAAGCGAAGTGAATTACAAACTTCTTACAGATTGGTATTCTAAGTTGAACAACTTCGAAAAGGTGGAATTCTATGAAAAGATTATAAATGAAAAATTTCCGCAAAGCGAATATGTTCAAATACAAAAATACCTGGAATTTAGAAACATAGAAGATGTGAATGTTAAAATAGCTTTTGCAGAAAAATATGAAAATGAACATCCTGGAAGTGAATACATAGAATATATGCATGATCTAATCACAAACTCCTACAGAGATGCAAAAAACTATAAATCAGCTTACGAATTCTTAACAAACAAATCTAATAAAGTTAGTACTTACAGATTTTATTCGGTTGCAAAAAGAATGATAGACGAAAAAACAGATATGGAAACCGCGCTTGAGATTGCAAAACTCGGTGTTGAAAAAAACAGGCAGGAAGTTAAATATCCATCAGGAGAGAAACCTGAATTTTATTCTGATAGCGAATGGAAAGAAGAAAGAGAGTATTACCTTGGTCTTAGTCTATTTGCATACGGAAACATTTTATATAATATGGATGAAAAAAGTAATTCGTTGTCCCCACTGGAAGAAGCGGTTGATTTAACAAGACGTGAAGACGGTTCTGTAAATGAGCTCTATTCAAAAACACTTGTGGAGAACGGTGTTTACGGAAAAGCTATTGATGAAATTTCTACATTTATTGAAGCAGGGCACGGTACTGCTATCATGAAAGACCTTTTAAAAGAAGCCTACATTAATGAAAAAGGAAGTGATAAAGGTTTTGGTAAGTATGCAGCAAGATTTGAGGATGCAGCAAAAGAAAAACTCAAATTAAAACTTGAAAAAGAGATGATACTCGAACCTGCTCCTGCTTTTACTTTAAATGATCTTGATGGAAACATCATCTCGCTTTCTGATTACAAGGGTAAAACTGTTATTGTAGATTTTTGGGCAACATGGTGTGGTCCCTGTCGGGCATCCTTCCCCGGTATGAAAATATCTGTAGAAAAATACAGTGATAATGAAAATGTTAAATTCCTTTTTGTTAACAGCTGGGAAAGAGTTGAAGATAAACATAAAAGCGCATCTGAATTTATTTTTAAAAATGAATATCCTTTCCAGGTACTTATGGATGAAGAGAATAAAGTAATAGAAATGTTTAAGGTAAGCGGTATCCCAACTAAATTTATTATAGATGGTGAAGGAAACATAAGATTTAAAAGTGTTGGTTTTCCCGGAACTGATGAGCAATTAGTTGAGGAGATGGACATGATGATTTCAATGCTAAATTAATTTCTTAAGCTGGGTACACTACTTGGTTTTACGGCTCCTTTATGGGAGCCGTTTTATTATTCAGTAAACTTTTTATAATGCTCATACCGTTCGAAAATTTCCTTAACATATTTAACGGTTTCTATCCCACGGCAGTAACCATTCCTTACAACTTCATCATTGTAATATTTTGGTTTTGATTTTTGTAAAAGGTAAAACTCAACATTATCATCCCAAACATTAAAATTTGCTTCGTATTTTACTGCAAGTCTTCTTGCATCATCTATGTGCCCGCGCCCTACATTATAAGATGCAAGCACAAATTTTATCCTTTCAGTTGAATCTTCAATAAATGCACTCCAATATTTTTCAAGAGAAAGTAAAAACTTTGTCCCGGCTTTAATATTTGATAACGGATCGTATAAATTTGTGGTGCCGTACATCTTTCCTGTAGATGGTAATAGCTGCATTATACCAACTGCTCCCGCCCACGATTTTGCATTCGGTTGAAACTGGCTTTCTTGGTAAATCTGTGATGCAATCAATCTCCAGTCCCAGTTAAGCTTTTGTGCGCTTTCTTTTATTTGCTCATCGTAGCCAGAAATTTTTCCACCTTTGAGCAAAAGGTACTCGCTTGCAACTCTTCTTTTATAAGAATACCTGTTTTTGTAATACCTGTTATAAATAACAGCAAAGTACTCTGTGCTCTTAATACTATCCAACCAGTAATTAATTGTATCTCGCAATTCAGTTGAATTCTTTTTTACACCCCATGCAATTCGTTGTGAAAGGGAAATGTCTGTTTTTACATCGATATTCTTGTATGATGCCTCATTGAGCAGAGCAATATTTTCATCAGAAATTGTATAATCAATTTCACCATTTGCTACCTGCTCAATTAAATCTTCAATTGTAAGTTCCGGATCGGCTTCAACTACGATAATATCTCCACCAATCTCCTCCGATAAATTATTTAATCTTGGTATGTAAGATGATGCGCCTCGTACAACAACAGTTTTTCCAATCAACTCTACTGGATCGCGAATTAATTCTTTTTCAATTTGATGAGTCATCATCTTACGCCATTTATCCGGCTTACGCTGCACAAGTACCTGCTTTGTTGTGTTATAGTAATTTACAAATGAAATCCTTTCAGCCCGTTCTTTTGTAATTGTTAAATTGAAAGCAATAAGATCGCCTTTCTTTTCATCTAACATTGTAAACATATCGTTGATATTATTCACAAGAATAAACGCAGGGGTAACGCCAAGATACTCCGATAGTTTTTGTACAAGATCATGTTCAAAACCCATTGGCTGACCTTTGTAAATAAAATAGCTATAGGCGTTGTAACCTGTAAGTACGAATATTGTATCTTTTTGAAGAATGTTATCCAGTTCGGATTTAGGTGTGTCTTTTGTGTTATCACCGCAGGCAGTAAGCAAAATTGAGAGTAGCAAAGCTAAACTAGCTAATAGCTTTTTCATAAGGTGAAGTTCTGTTTTAGAGTAATTCTTTTTTCTATTTGAAGTTACAAAAAAGGGAGTATCACTTCAACTAAATAAATTGATTTGAAATTAATAGCTTTATAAGTTTTTTGTCTAAAACTACTCTTTCTATATTCGTTTTCTGAATCCTTCTCCTAATACTTCGTGCACATTGTTAACAGTTACAAAAGCATTGGGGTCAATCTCTTTTATAAGATGAGTAAGTTTACCAAGCTCCCTAAGAGTAACAACTGTAAAAATCATTTCTCTTTCAATATTTTTATAAAGTCCTCTTGTTTTAATAGCAGTTGCACCCCTACTGAAGTCGTTCATAATAACTTCAGCAATCTCTTTATTCTTATCAGAAATGATGTAAGCCGTTCTTGCATAATCAAATCCGTCAATTATCACATCAATCAATCTGCTGGCTACAAATAAAAGGAAGAGTGCATAAAGGGTTAATGTAATGGCTGCTCTTTCACCACCCAAATCTTTTAATTCAATTATTACTCCCGCAATACAGATAACAAAAAAATCAATGATCATTATTGCCATTCCAGGTTTAATCCCAATTTTCTTCTGCATTATTGCCGCAATAATATCTGTGCCTGCAGTTGAACCGCGGAATTTAAAAACTATACCTAGTCCTAAGCCAAGCAGGGCTGCCCCGATCAATATCAGGAAAAGAAAATCATTTTGCTGAAGGTTAAAAATTGGAGTGGATTCTTGTAGTTTGATAAAGTTAGATCCCGGTACATCTCCTCTAAAAAAATCAATAAAAAAGGAATTAAGCGTGAATCCAAAAAAAGTTCTCAACCCAAACTGCGTTCCAAGTTCTTTAACTCCCCAAATGTAGAGAGGAATATTTAAGACCCAAATCATAAGCCCGATAGGAACTGCTCCGCCAGTAAGATAGTAAACTGCCATTGATAAACCACTTACCCCACCAGGAACTACCCGCGCATCAACCAGGAAAACTCCTATGCCTATTGCCATTATTGCAGCACCAAATGCAATAAAAATATAATCCCGAATTGAATTTTTATTAAACTTTAAACCTTTTGAAATATCTTTTTCATAATAATTCCTTAATAATTAGTTCTTTTCAACAACTCTCAATATCTATTTTGTTTGATGCTAAAATTAAGCAGAATAAAATTTTATTGGTGGATTAATAAAAAAAAGTCACGGCTAATAATTGAACCGTGACTCTAAAATCCTGCTTTAAAAATAGACTAATTAGTTTCTTTCCACGTTTTATAAAGTGGAAGCAAACTGTGTGTGCTTTCTAGGTCCTCCTGCACAATAGTTTTTAGATAGATCTTTTTAGAACCTGATTCCCACTCAATCATTGGGAAGTCATCTTCCGCACCTAAATAATTTCCGTTACTTTCGGAATAAGTTTCACCAAAATCACCCATATAATATAACAGCGGTGCACAATCACAATCTTTTGCTTTATAAAAACCGATGTTTCCAATATCTTCAAAAGTAAATTCGACTTTACCAACCAACTGACCGTTCTCTTCATATATTTCTTTGCTGGTTACTGTGTAACCGGGATTATCCTCTTCAAACCTTGTCCCTTCAACGTAATCTGAAACAAGCTCGCCAAAATCTTTAAACGAAACATCCTGTTCATCATCCTCAACAGAAATTAAATTATAAAACATAACTGATCCGGTGCCTGTTCCATCCTCATTAAGATTAAATCGGTATTCTTTGTATTCTGTTGCAAGACACCCGGTTAGTAATAGAACCACTACCAAGAAAGCAGATATCCGAAATAGAAAATTCATCCTCATCAAATTTTTAATCCTCCTTAAATTGGAATATTTTACAAATTATTAATAATAAAAATAGTTAAACTTATCAGAATAAAATAGGTGAGTGAGGAATCTACTAAAAATATAAGCCGTACCAGATACCGGAAGGAGAAACTCTAATTGCAGGTATTGGCATTCTTAAAAAGTTGAGTTCACTTTTTATAAACTTAAACAGTCCTGAATCATCTCCGATAGGAATTTTTCTAAGATCAATATCCAGTCCAACAAAAACTTCGTTGTAGCCGCCCCGTATATTATGGGCTATATTTTTAGCACCGTAACCAATAGCTATACCCAGCGGCGCAAGCCATTCCGGGTAGCTCTTCTTCCAAGATTCCGGAAAATAGTGATGAGGATTAATTGTCAGCCAAAAAGTCATTCCTTCATAATCTTCTATTAGTGCAGTTACAGTTTTGTAATACCTGTTTTCTTTCCAGGCATCGGATTTATGCCAACTGAACTTGGGTTGAATTCCTCCCAGTTCATCATAAAAATATTGTTGAAGTACAAAAAATCCTGATCCCAAAGTATTAAAGATGAAATCACCCCAGCTCCATCCCCATTCTTCCATAAAACCATCAGAAATTTCAATCTGAAGTGTCCATAAAAATCCTGTTAGTGCACCGTACCAAACTGAACCTGTTCCCGATACTCCTGCCCACCTGTAAAGTTTTGAAGTAAGATCACTTACGAAATACGCATCTACAAAATGACCGATCTTATCCATGAACTGCCAGGACTGCATATCTTTTTTAAAATTAACTGTATGAAATTTTGTTGTCGGTTGTGTGTCCCACACGTTGCGTTGGTAAATGTAGCCAATCAAATCTACTGCAAGTACCCCGCCGGCTATCGTTAACATTCTTGCATAATTCAAATCGGTATTTGTTCTCCAGTAAGTTCCATCATTCATTTGTCTTTCTTCATTTACGAAGATGGAACCTTTTGCTTTTTCTGATTCATATCCCCGAATATGTGGTGTGAGTGCATCAGCATTAATTAAACTATTATTAAGTGCAAGATTGTTTTTTTTTGCGATTGAAAAGAGGGGAGGAATGTATGGTTTGGCTGATGTCGAGTCCGACATTTGGATTTGTGCCTGCGTACCGAAAGTAACAAACAGGAACAGCGTTAATAAATAGAACCTGGTTTTCATGAACATTTTCTAAATACTTTCACTAAAAATATTGCTAATCTTAAACTGTTGCAACATTAATTAAGCCAAGAGTTATCTAGTGCAAAAATTAAACACTATTTAATATTAAAAATAACAACTTGTAGAATATTTACCAGCGCGATATTAGATAACTATCAATTTAATCCTAAAAGTAGTTAAATTTAATATAGCATTTTAATAATATTCTAAATTTTTGGCAGGAGCAACTAAATGAGATATACTCTTCTTTTAATAATGGCAGTAATTATAACTAATTCAGTATTAGCGCAAGATCATACGGAAAATGTTTCGGGTCCTTTTGAAACCCCGCAAGAAATTACAGAGGAGTGCTTAATGTGTCACGATACTGCTGCTGAAGAGATAATGAAAACGCGCCACTGGAATTGGCTGGGGAGTAATTTAGGAGATAGTACCCACGCCTCAACTATCCGAGGTAAACAAAATCTAATAAATAATTTTTGCATCGCTGTTCCATCAAACTGGCCCAGGTGTACAAGCTGCCATATTAGTTATGGATGGAAAGATGAGAATTTTGATTTTGCAGCAGAAGAAAATGTTGACTGCCTTATTTGCCATGACCAAACAGGAACTTATAAAAAGATACCCACCGGGGCAGGATTGCCGGATGAGACAGTTGATCTTTTATATGTTGCACAAAATGTTGGATTACCAACAAAGGCAAACTGTGGAAGCTGCCACTTCAACGGAGGAGGCGGAACCGGCGTAAAGCATGGAGATATGGATCTGTCACTTTATGAACCGAGCGAAGATATTGATGTTCATATGGGCAGTTTGGATTTTGAATGTATTGATTGCCACGAAACATCCGAGCACAATATTACGGGAGGCAGTCATGGTTCTATGGCTGAAGGTGAAGAATTAATTGCATGCTCAAATTGCCATGGTGAAGATCCACATGAAAAGGAATTACTGAATAAACATTTTTCGTCAATTGCTTGTGAAACCTGTCACATTCCAACCATCGCAAGAACAGAACCTACAAAAATCTGGTGGGATTGGTCTAAAGCCGGTGAAGATAGAGAAGCTGGGGAGGATCAGTTCGGTAAAGAAACCTATAGCAAAAAGAAAGGTGAGTTTACCTGGGGAAAGAATATAAAACCGGAACATTATTGGTATAACGGCACTGCAGAATATTACGAGCTGGGAAGTGTATTCGAGCCAAACATACTAGTTATGCTTAACCAGCTTAATGGTAATATCTCAGATAGTAAATCGAAAATTTCTCCTTTTAAGGTAATGCGCGGCAAACAACCATACGATGCAGTGAATAACTATCTTATTGTTCCTAAACTTTATGGTGAAGATGGATACTGGAACACCTTTGATTGGGAAAAAGCTTCGGCGCTGGGGATGGAAAAGATAAATCTTGAATTTTCCGGAAATGTAGCATTTGTTGAAACCGAAATGTACTGGCCGATAAATCATATGGTTATGAGTGCCGATAATGCACTTGGTTGTACAAGCTGTCACGGCAAAAATGGTGATCACCTGCTGGATTGGAAAAAATTGGGTTATCCGGATGATCCAATGAAAAAAGGTGGGAGAGAAAAGAACAAATTAATTAAGCAATAAATTTATAGTTTGATAATAATCGTCTTTTTAGTTACTAATTAAAGAGTTAATAATTCATAATAAGCGGCTGGAGTGAGAAATGAAACAAATATATTCACTTATCATTTTAACTACATTCTTTTTTTCATCAATATCTTTTTCGCAATATCAGAATATCAGGGTTGATCATCCCAATAATGATAATCATAATGAGGTTAGTATAGCAATTAATCCAGTAAATCCTAATATCCTGGCTGGTGGAGCAAATATTAATAACTTTTATTTCTCAACTGATGGCGGGAATACCTGGGGTGAATCAGATATGAGTTCATCACTTGGTGTTTGGGGTGATCCCGTTGTTTTATTCGATAGCCTTGGTAATCTTTATTATGCTCATCTTTCAAATCCTGGTACAGGCTGGTGGATTGATAGAATAGTTGTTCAAAAATCAACCGATAACGGTCAAACCTGGAATGATGGAGTGGGTATTGGGCAAAATGTTCAGCCCCAGGTTCAGGATAAAGAATGGCTTGCTGTTGATCTTACTCAATCGCCTATCAGGGGAAATATATATGTAACATGGACAGAGTTTGATCAATACGGTAGTTCAAGTCCAAGCGATAGTTCGCGAATAAGATTTTCAAAATCAACTGATGAAGGAGAATCGTGGAGCGATCCAATTGTAATAAGTGATGTTAGTGGGGATTGTATTGACGATGATAATACAACCGAGGGTGCTGTACCTTGTGTTGGTCCGAATGGTGAGATTTATGTAACCTGGGCAGGGCCGGTTGGTTTGGTGTTCGATAAATCGACTAGACGGCGGCGAAACCTGGGGAACGGATATTTTTATTTCCGATATTCCTGGCGGTTGGGCTTATGACATTCCTGGTATTTATAGAGCTAACGGTATGCCAATAACAATGTGCGATATAAGCGATTCGCCATATAGTGGAGATATTTATACTTGCTGGTCCGATCAGAGAAATGGCAGTACTGATACAGATATCTTTTTATCAAAATCTACTGATGGCGGAACAACCTGGAGCCCAGCTGCAAGAGTAAACGATGATATTACTACCAGGCACCAGTTTTTTGTCTGGTCAACTATTGATCAATCAACCGGGCATTTGTGGTTTGTATTTTATGATAGAAGAAATACAACCAACTTAGCTACTGATGTTTATGTTGTTAAATCTACCGATGGAGGAAATACTTTTGAAAACTTCAAAGTAAGTGAGTCTCCGTTTACTCCAACTAGTTCTGTATTTTTTGGAGATTACACAAACATTGCTGCCTGGGAAGGTAAGATTTATCCTATCTGGACTCGACTGCATAACGGGGACAGGAGTTCATGGATAGCACTGGTAACCGATTCTTCGACAATTACAATAGCCCAGGATGAAATTTATGAGCCGGATGAATTTTTGCTTTATCAAAATTACCCTAATCCATTTAATCCATCAACTACGTTAAGTTACCAGTTACCCGAAGCTGGTTATGTAACACTAAAAGTATATGATATGCTAGGAAATGAAATTGAAACTCTTGTTAGTGATTTAAAACCGGCAGGTGTTCACGAAGTTAATTTTAATGCCGGAAATCTTGTTAGCGGGTTATATCTTTATAAAATGAATTCCGGCGATTATGAAATGACTAAAAAAATGCTACTTGTAAAGTAATTTAACTGTAAAAAAATAGTCTTAGTAAAAATGAAATATTGCTATTAAAGGTATTGAATTATTAAAATTTACTTCATATATTAGCATCGGTTCTTCTGAATGTTCTCCCCCAAGCATTCAGATTATAAGAGCCAAGCCTGATAGGGGCCACCCTATCGGGCTTCTTTTTTTAAACCAATTCACAAATTATTTCTGAACCTTACTCTTTTTCGACCCTTCAAAAACTGAAGTTGCTGTAGCAATAACTCCTGCAATATCTGTAAGGTTAGATGGAATTATCATTGTATTATTTTCATCTGCTAGTTTGCCAAATTCAGATAAATATTGCTCTGCAATTCTCAAATTAACCGCATCTTTACCACCTTCTTCATTTATTGCTGAAGAAATTTCACGAATTCCCAGTGCTGTAGCCTTAGCAACTTTTTCAATTTCAGCAGCCCGACCTTCAGCTTCATTAATTCGTTTCTGCTTTTCACCTTCCGAAGTTTTAATCAGTTTCTCTTTTTCTCCCTCTGCAACATTTATCTTTGCTTGCTTTTCTCCTTCAGATTCTGCAATTACAGCTCGTTTCTCTCTAACCGCACGCATCTGTTTTTCCATCGCATCTTTAATGCTTTGCGGCGGAACAATATTTTTTACTTCGTAACGGGTTACTTTTACGCCCCAGGGATCGCTTGCCATGTCAACAGCTTCTAAAATAGAAACGTTTATTGTCTCGCGTTCTTCAAAGGTTCTGTCAAGTTCAAGCTTACCAATAATACTACGCATTGTTGTTTGGGCAATTTGTGTAGAAGCAAATCGATAATTATCTATTCCATACGCTGCCTTCTTGGGATCAATAACCTGTAGGTAAAGTATTCCATCAACTTCAACTGCAATATTATCACGTGTAATACATTGCTGCGATTCAACATCAATAGCCTGCTCTTTAAGAGAAAGTTTATATGAAACCTTATCAATAAAAGGAATAAGTATATGAAAACCTGCATCAAATGTTGTTTTATATTTTCCTAACCGCTCCACAATAAATGCAGACCGCTGGGGCACTATTCTTATTGTTTTTAGGAAAATTATAATTATAAATACAGCTAGGGCAATTAATACTACAGATAATCCGTCCATTAGTCTCTCCTCCTAATTTTTATTCAGTGGTTCAACTTTTAACACTATACTATCTTTTCCAACTATCTTTAACTGGTCACCTTTTTTTGTATCAGTTACAGAAAGAGCTTCCCATATTGCTCCTTTGAATGTAACTTTTCCTTTTCTCCCTTTTTCAAAATCGGATTCGGCTGTTACTGTTTTCCCGACGAACTCTTCAAGTATTTCATCAATTGCTTTTTCATCTTTGCCGACAAATATTCTTTTAAAATATTTTCTTAAAAAAATTAATGATAAAACCGATGTGCCGATAAAAACAATTAATTGTGCGTTAAGTCCAAGATCAAATATTAATGTGCAGATAGCTGTTACCCATGCACCAAATCCGAAGAAGAGAACAATTAATCCAGGAAGCATAAATTCGAGAAGCAAAAATGCTAATCCGATGAGGAACCAGATTACAGGAGCTTTAGAGATAAAATCCAGAAGTTCCATTTTGATTACCTTATATTTATTGCAATTACTAATGCAGGATGAAGAAAATGCCCATTTTATAGGATTACTCTCGTAATCTTATTTTCCTATAATTAACCTAAATGATAATTCAATATAAATCAAGATTATGCAATATGTCTCAGCCGGTTCTTTTTAATATTGCTATAGTTAAATCATCGTGTACTTTTGCTTTTCCAACAAAGTTATCTACCGCTCTTATTAATTTTTCTCCTATTTGCTTGCTATCCATGTCATTTATATTTGAAAGTTCTTTCTTTAAAGCATCTTCACCGAAAAAATGTCCAATTTCGTTACGTGCTTCCGTAACACCGTCGGAGTATGCAACAAGAAGATCGTTACGTGAAAATTCAAAACTCGTTTCATTAAATTCCGGGTTGGCAATTATTCCCAGAGCAGGTGAACCTTTCTCTAATTTAGTTAAAGAATTTGCTTTATTTAAGAAAGGTGGTGGATGACCCGCATTAACAATCTTCAAATTACTTTTACCTGATTCAAGTTCAATATAAATTAAAGAAGCAAAAAGTTGAGGAAGACTATCGCGGAAAAATATTTCATTTATCTTCTTTCCAAGTTCCGATAATGATTGAAAATTCGGTGCGAGCGCTCTTACAGTTGCTTGTAATTTTGCCATAAGGAGTGCAGCGCTTAATCCTTTACCGGCTACGTCGCCAATTGAAACACCGTATTTATTTTTTGGTAAATTTATTATATCCAGCAAGTCGCCTCCAACATCATTAGCCGGTTTGGTATAAAGCCAAATGTCCCATCCACTGACTTTTGGTTGGCTGTCAGGCATCAAAGCTATTTGAATAGCACGTCCTTCCTCCAATTCAGTTTTTGCATGAAGTTTATCCTTAAGCTCGAGTGCGATAATAAAAAGGAAAATTAAACCGCTTAATAATGCTGTAACATCTAAAGTGTAGGAACTATTATCTGAATCGTAACCTGTTTTCCCTCCAATTATTAGAAGGACAATTCCCATAATTAATAGTAATCTTCTAAACGGTGTAAGTTTAAAATAGAGTGATTTAAGAAGCCACCAGGGAAGAACAAAAAACTTTTTAAAGCCACTCATTGTTTTTAGTTTTTCTTTGCGCTCATCGGTAAGGAAGTATTCTTTTAGATCTTTATACTCACCTCGAAAGTCATCCTTAATTTTTACGCTGTGCAAATCATCACGGATGGTTCTTCCTATATGCGGATCGCCCTTTTTTGAGGAATTTTGATTAGCCATTTATCTGCCGGAAAGATCAATAATAAAAAATTTTATTAAACTATTTAATAATAATAGAAATTTATGACGGAATATATAGTAACTATTCAGAAAGATTATTGCAAGGATGAGTGGTAGTATTTTGTGCTGTGATAGATATTAGAGCAGCCCGAATTGCTCCAGGTGATGTGTGAAATGCTTTTTGTGAAATTGGTCCCATTCAGTCTTGTTCAACATACCGAAAGTAACATTCATAGTTTTGGCTTCTGGATTTCCCTCAAAGAAACGATAGTAATCCTTAGTCTCTTCTTTTAATTTATTTATGGCTTCATCAATAGATGAGAAATTAAGTGGAAGATTATCAGATCCTATTGCAGGATTAACAAATCCCTTTGGCATAGGTCTGCTACTCATTAAAAATTTTTTTAGTGTTGGCAATTTTTTGGGTGGGTTGATACAATCTAATTTCAGTTTTCCGTTGCCCATTTTTACGGCAAGAATTAAATGTTCAACCAAATGCTGCGCACCCATTTTTCCCCAAGCCGGCTTTTGATCTGACTCAAGTGAGCTCAATGGTTCAATAAATTTGTTGGTCATAGTTTCTCTAAATAATTAATAAAATTATATTTTTTATTGTATTAGATTAATGTAATTAATGTTATAATGAAATGTGAAAAGTAAGATAGCTAACAAATCGAATTAAGAGATTATTATATTATAACAAAGTAAATAATTATTTTTATTAATCGTTATTAAAAGTAAGTTCGATTTAATTTATCTATTCAGATTAATTGTAAAACTAAATTTTTGTTCATTAGCTGATATCAATAATATATGTTTAAACAATTCTCACTAATAGTTTTAGTTCTATCTATTTACACTGGAATTTGCTTTTCCCAGGAAAATGAAGTCCTTCATAGAGTTTTTTTAACAGGTAACCTGGTTGATATTTCTGATATCGATGTATTTAATGCAAACGTTGAAAAAATTATATCTGGTTATAACGATCCTTATACAATAATAGTAAATGGCGATCTTGTATCCGGGCAACCGGGAGAAGATGTTACAGATTTTAATTATCCTTTTAAAAAATTCTTAGAAAAATTTAATAATGGAAATGGTAAGATAATTATAATCCCGGGTGATAGAGATTGGGGTGATTCCGGAGATAACGGATGGAAGGAAGTTAAAAAATTAGAAAAATATGTTAAATCATTAAACTATAAAAACGTTTCCTGGGCAATAAAAGATGGTTGCCCGGGACCAAAAACTTTCAATCTTGGTGATCACCTGATATTGCTTACGATAAATACACAATGGTGGAATCATCCATTCGATAAACCCTCACCCGCTACTGGTGAATGTAAAATATCCACAACTGATGATTTTAAAGAAGAGATTGAGGATATCATAAATGAAAATCCTACAAAAAACTTAGTAATTGCCGGGCATTATCCTATAGTATCATACGGAGAGTACGGAGGACATCTTCCTTTTTACAAACACATTTTTCCATTAACAGATATAGCGAGCGGTTTATTCTTACCACTCCCTTTTATCGGAAGTTTTTACCCGGCTTTCCGTGAATCGATTGGAAATGAAAAAGATATTGCAAATGAACGATTTGATGAAATCAGAAATCACCTGCAAAACATGATTACACAATTTAGATCAATTATTTACTTAAGCGGGCATGAAAAAAATCAGCAGATAATTGAAATGGCAGGCAACTATTTTATAAATAGTGGAGCACCAGAAACAGCTTCATTTTCCGGCAGCGGCGAAGGTACAATTTTATCTGAAAGAGAACCGGGTATAATAGAAGTTGTTTATTATTCAAATGGGAAGGTAACATCAAAGCTTCATACGTTTAATATAAATGAAGATATTAGTACTAACGAGCAGACGTTACTTATTTCAGCATGTGAAGATATTGAAGAAAGTACGCCATTAAATTATTGTTATTGCCCCTGCCGAGATATGAAACCACCCAAAGAAAAAATGGAAAGAAAATACACTGAAAAAACAAAGGTTATTGCAGGTCCTGAATATGAAGCAGGTGGTATTAAAAGATTTTTGGTTGGCGATCATTACAGAGATGATTGGACTGCAGAAATTGAAGTTCCATATCTAGATTTAGATACAACCTTCGGTGGATTGATCCCGCTAAAAAGGGGTGGGGGAAGGCAAACCAAATCACTAAAATTTATTGGAGCTAACGGAATCAGATACACATTCAGATCTGTAAACAAGGATCCTGTTAAAGCTTTAGATTTTGAACTGAGAGAAACTCTGGTTGCAGAAATTGTGAGAGACCAAACTACCACTCAACATCCTTATGGCGCTTTAGTTGCAGATATTTTATTAAATGAATTAGAAATTATTCACGCGCATCCTAAATTATACAGACTCCCGGATGATAAAAAACTTGGTCCTTACCAGCTTGATTTTGGAAATATGCTTGGTATGCTGGAAGAAAATCCTGCCAACCCAGAGAAAGGTGAAACCGGTTTCCTGGGAGCAAATAAAATTTTACGCAGCCACAAACTTTTCAGAGTACTTTATAATGATCATAACAACTCGGTTGATACAAAGAATTTTGCGGTTGCACGTTCCTTCGATATTCTTGTTGGAGATTGGGGTAAGCACGATGATAATTGGAAGTGGGTTGGATTTCAATCAGGCAAAAAAACTATTTATAAACCTATGCCTAGAGATAGAGATCATGTTTTTTCGCGGTGGGATGGTGTGCTGCCCTGGATTGCAGATAGAGAATGGGCAAAAGAAAGTGGGGAAGATTTTAATTATGAAATTTCAGGGCTGAGAAGTTTAATGTTCCAGGGGCGTCACCTCGATAGATTTATTGCATCAAATTTATCTAAACAAGATTGGCTGGATGCAACCCATTTCGTTCAGCGGGAAATAAGTGATGAAATAATTGAAAAAGCTGTGCGAAACCTTCCAAAAGAATCGTTTGAAATATCAGGTGATGAAATTGAGAAAAAACTAAAAGCCCGCATAAAAGATTTGGATAAATACGTGCTTGAATATTATCAAATGATTGCATCAGAAGTTGATGTTGTTGGCTCAAATATGAAGGAATACTTTGAAGCTGTAAGAAAAAGTGATGGTACAGTTAATATTAATGTTTATAATGTTATTGATGAAAATTTAAAAGGTACGGATTTGCTTTATACCAGAACATTTTATCCTGATGAAACTGATGATATTAGATTATTTGGGCTTGGCGGTAAAGATGTTTTTTATCTTTCAGGTGATTCGGATGAATCTATCCAGATTAGAATTATAGGCGGACCTGGCGATGATATTATTACTGATAACTCTAGTGGCTCTTCCACACTGGTTTATGAAAAAAGTAAGAAAGGTAAAATTGAAAGAGGAACGGAAACTGAAGTAACCTCTCCAAACAATAAAGAACTTTATAACTATAACCGAACTGCATTTAAATACAACACATATTTCCCTTTGCCTTATATCTATTTTAATTCTGATGATGGCTTGATTTTTAGTTTGGGTGTGGACTTTACATTTCACAGTTTTAATAAAAAGGAATTCAGTTCTAAACATGGTTTAAGAATTACAGGAACCACGTCGGAAAGTATCTCCTTAACATATTCAGGTAGATTTCATCAATTTATTGGTGATTTTGATTTATTGCTTGACGGATTTTACAGCGATCCGGTAAGGTTCACATATTTTTATGGTTCAGGAAATGAGTCAGAAAATTCTTCTAATCAGAATTTTTATAAAACAAGATATAACTCAAAAGGTATTTCAGCAGGATTAATATTTGATTTTTGGAAGAAGAGCAGTTTATCGCTGAAGATTAAATATGAAAATAATGAAACTGCAATGAACACAGAAGGAACTATTTTTGAAGAAGGAAATATTTTTGGAACCGGCAAAATAAATTTAGTAGATGCTGCATTTAATCTTGAGGTAGATTTTAGAAATCATTCAACATTCCCTACTTCGGGCACAAGGTTTTTTGCTAATTTTAATAATAGTATAGTTACCAATTCAGGAGGTAAAAATTATTGGAAGTATTCCTTGTTTGCCGAAGGTTTTATTTCCTTTAAAACCCTGCTTCCTCTTACTCTTGGTTTAAGATTGGGAGGCGGCGATAGCCATGGAGAAGTTCCATTTTATAAACAGTTATCGCTCGGGCAAAACACTTTTCTTAAAGGATATAGGAGTAACCGTTTTTCGGGTGGATCAATGTTGTTTTTTCAATCAGTGTTAAGGATGAACCTTCTTGGTATTAATAATGCGCCGGTTCCGATGCAGATTGGTTTGCTCGGGTTCTTTAATACAGGAAGGATATTCCAAACAGGTGAGCAATCGGAAAAATGGCACAATGGTTACGGCTTTGGTATTTTTATCATACCATTAAGAGAAGATTTTACGATTCAAACAACTTTCGGTTTTTCCGAAGAGGAATCATTATTATTTCAATTTGGAATTGGCGGTACTTTATAATTATAAATGTTTTTAGCAGCTGAGTAGTAGGTTTAGGTAAGTTAGATTGGTCAGTTAAAATTGGAAGATAATTTTTGGAATCTATTTCAATCCTAATTTCTTTCCTTGCTTCAAAATTTTAATAGATTCTTCGATTCTCCTTTTAATAGCATCTTCTCTCTTTGCAGTTACTATCCATCCCATATAGTGTTTCCTGTGTGAAGGAGAAAGTTTTTCAAAATTCTCTTTTGCTTTTTTATTTATCTTCAATGCTTCACTGAACATGGGATGCATAGTGAATAAATAATTCGCTTGCTCATCTTCATACCATTTACCGGATTTCTTAGCTGCTTTAATTTTTTTCAGTCCATTCTCAGTCATTCTTCCTTCTTTTATTACTTTTTTAACGCGCTCCTTATTAAATGCAGACCAAACACTTTTATCTTTACGCGGAGTGAATTTACGTGCATATCTTTCTTCATCTATTTTCTTTACAAGACTGTCTATCCAACCAAAACAGAGTGCTTCTTCAACTGCTGCTTCATAATCAATTGAAGGTTTGCCTGTTTCTTTTTTGTAAAAGATAAGCCATACTTCTACTACTTTATTGTGGTTTTTCGTTAACCACTTTCTCCATTCCGTTCCAGATTTTACATAGAGTTGATTCATTTATTTCGTTCTAAGTTTTTCTGCAATCAAGTGTAACAAAAGGAACAGATAAAATAATCTCACCATTTTCTTTTGCGACACTATTAAGTTTATTTTCCAATTGCTCAAATATATTTTGAAGATCACCCAGTTTCAATATCTTTTTCCACCCATCTAAAAACCAGTACTTAATAAGCGAATGATTAAACATTGTTGCTCCATCTAAAAATCTTAAAACAAAACTGTCATTTTTAATGCTTTTTATTTCAAACCCGGTTTCACTTAAAGACTTTTTAATATTGTCTAATGGTTTTCGTTTTAAGTAAATCTGCTCCTTCATCTTTTTTACTTCTTCAACAAGTTTATTTTTGATCAAAATTTCTTCAAAATGATCGTAAAATTCAATCATTGTGTCTTCGAGGTTGACAGTAAACGTAAACTGTGCGCCTGGTTTACAAACCCTTGAACATTCATTTAGCGATTTACGCAAATCTGCAACATTATTAATTCCGTTATTAGAAACAACCAAATCAAAAAAATTATTATCAAAAGGTAGCTCTTCTGCAACTCCTTTTATTGCTATAACATTTTTCAAATCATAAGTGTTAATTTTTAAGTTTATTCGTTCTATTGCACTTTCCCACGGATCAATTCCATACACTTTGCATGAAGTGCCAAGCCGCTGTGATAGCTCTATTAGAGGGAAACCGACTCCGCAGCCAACATCTAAAGCATTGATGCCCGGTTTAAGGTTTATTGTATCGAGAAGTGAAAGACCAAATGGTGCCGACCATAAAGGAAATTCATCAATCACAGAAATCAAGTCAGGATCATCAGGATTGAAACTATGGTTGAGATAATTTTTCATCAGGAGATCTTTTGAAAATTAATATTTTTGGAATTCTTGTTTAAATGTATAAATCGTTCCAATTTTAATTCCTCCGAAAAGTAATTCCATTTATATATCCACGTATTCCACAATACATTAACCTGCATCCATTATCTATATCTTTTAAAATAATTTCTGAATTCGTCACAACAATATGAAGTTTACATTCTCCTGATTCATTTTCTTCATCAAGTACTTCGATGTATTCAAACGCGGAATCAACATTTGCTGCCACTCCATCCATAGAGCAAGTGTGCCCATTTGTATGAATCAGGAAAAATCCAAATTGAAGATTATCGTTTTCTAATTCGGTGAGTATAAGTGAATCAGTAACCTCGGTTTCAACCCAGTCGTAACCATCAAAAACAGAAACCTCGTGAGTGTTGGCATATGATCCGGTAATTGTTTGAGCTGTTGATGTGTAAAAAACGATTGCAAAAAGAATAACCACTAAACCCATTTTAGAATTTAATTTGCCAATCATAAAATCCTTTATAATAGTGCAGTGTGGAATGAATTATAACAATGATTATCGGAATTCAGCATGAGGTTGATTGTTATTCCTTACTTATCATCTCATTGGGTTTTTGATTAATCGAGAACTTAAAAACATCAGGTCTTGCATAGTGACCTGTCACATCAAATATCCATTTACTACATGCAATTAAATCTAAATCAATATCAGCATAAATAATACTCTTCTTTGCTTTAAGTGGTTCTGCAATAAACTGTCCCTTTGGATTTATGATGCAACTATTACCAGGATTTAACCATTCCTTTCCTTCAGGGTAAAGTTTTTTAAATTCATACTTGTTTGGAATATCTTTTATATGAATTGCCTGGCAGCTATTGATTACAAACATTCCACCCTCACGAGCTATATGCTTCATACTATTTTGCCACGCTTCACTGGAGTCCCAGGTTGGAGTAACATGAATTTGTGTACCCCAAGAATAAACAGCATTTCTTGCAAGAGGCATAAAATTTTCCCAGCATAATAACCCGCTAAGTTTTCCAAACGGTGTATCAAAACTATTGAACGTGCTTCCATCACCTTGTGACCAGACTAATCTTTCTGCTCCGGTTGGAATAAGTTTACGGTGCTTACCTATAATGTTTCCCTTATCATCAAAATAAAGGAGTGTGTTGAATAGACTTGCATTGCTTGCTTCGCTGTTTCTTTCGTTAACACCTATGGCAATAAAAATTTTATTCTTCTTTGCTGCAGCAGCAAGGTTTTTTGTAGCATCATCGGGAATTGAAACAGCGTTCTCTAAAAGCTCCGAATACATTTCATCAAGAATTGGTTTCCTGTAAGGCGGAACAACCCAAACCCAATCGGGGTATGCGGGAATAAATCCTTCCGGGAAAACTATTAGCTTCGCACCCTTTGCGCTTGCTTTGCCAACAAGCTCGCATGCTTTTTCTACAGTTGCTTTTTTGTTCAGGAAGACGGGTGAATCTTGTACAGCAGCAACTTTGAAGGTTTTTTTCTTCGTCATCAACAATCTCTACTTTTTGTAAACTAATTTTAAGTGAACTAAAAAAACAACCAGCCGTGGCTTCCTGCAACTGCACCAATAATTGTTAATAAGCTAAGCCAGAGTAAATGGTAATGCATCTTTTGTATTTTTTTAAATGCTCCTTCAGGATCAGTTTTCACTCTTTCTAACATTTTCTTTTGAAGGAATAGGGGTTCAATAACAAAAAGTAATAATGTGAAGATGAGCCAGACAATTACCATTGCCCACATCCACCAGTAAGAGAGAATTAAGAACCACCCCCATGCATTAAGTTTGGAAATCATATAAAAGCCAGATAAGCCAGTTACCAAAGTTGTTATTCTTGCTTGAATTTGGAATTTGTGTTCTACTTTTTCAAAAAATTCAATAGCTTCTTCTGCCGATTTAAATTTCTTAATTGCAGGAAGTAAAACTGTTGCTACAAATGCTACTCCGCCAATCCAAAATACAACTCCAAGAATATGTAAAACTCTTCCAATTTCTAATCCGATCATTGTAACTCCGTTAAATATTTTTTAATTAAAGGAATTTAAGAAAAAGTTGAATAAATAAATTTATTCTACTGTAAAAAGGTTAGTAATTTTCAGGATAGGATTTATAACTATTTTGTTTTCCTTTTTTTCTTAAAAGTTCGCTCTGATTTTCTACCATACTTAATTCTATCGGGTCTCTTCCTGTCTCTTCGATTACTGGTAGATTTTTTGCTTGCTGCAATTTCAAGAACTATTTTTCTCTTTTTGAATTCTTTATCTTTAAATGCTATAAGAAGTTCCTTGGAAAAATTCTCGTCTATTTCAAAGAAAGAAAAGTTTTTTAAGATTTCTATCTCGCCAATGTTAATATCCCGAACACCGGTAACATCGTTTATCAACCCGATTAAAGTAGTAGGTTTAAGATCGTCCATCTTTCCAAGGTTGATAAAGAAACGTGCAAAGCCTTCCACTGCAGTTTTCTTCCCGCCGGAACGTCTTGAATCATCAGGTTTATTTAGATCGGGTGCATTTTTATAATAATCGAGGAACCTGTTAAACTCCACTGAAACAAACTTTTTAATCAATTCTTCACGATCGAGCCATTCAAGTTTTTTGTATATATCCGGTAAGAAAGGATCAATTTGTGTATAGTCAACATCAACTTTTTCCATTCTGTCTACAAGATGAAAAAGCTGCTTCTCGCAAATTTCTCTTCCTAACGGAACCGGCATATATGTAAACTGTTTATCTATCTTTTTCTCAATAATTTTTATCTTATGCTTTTCCTTTAAATTAGCAATAACAATAGAAGTTCCGGTTCTCCCCGCACGCCCTGTCCTCCCGCTGCGGTGAGTATAGATTCCCATTTCATCAGGAAGATTATAATTTATAATGTGTGTCAAATCATCAACATCTAACCCGCGTGCTGCAACATCGGTTGCAACTAAAAGCTTTAAGTGTTTTACACGGAATTTTTTCATAACTGCATCACGCTGAGCCTGTGTTAGATCTCCGTGAAGAGCATCAGCATTATACCCGTCTTTTACAAGTTTATCGGCTACTTCCTGGGTTTCTCTCCGGGTACGGCAAAAAACAATTCCATAAACATTTGGGTGATAATCTACAACCCGTTTTAATGCGAGGTACCTTTCCCTTGCGTGAACCATGTAACACAAATGTTTTACATTTTCAGCACCTACATTTTGTTTACCAATTGTAATTTCCAAAGGATTGTTCATAAACCTGTCCGCAATTTTGCGGACTTCCTTTGGCATAGTAGCAGAAAAAAGCAGTGTAGTTTTGTCAGCAGGAGTTTCGCTTAAAATGGCTTCAAGTTCCTCCCTGAATCCCATATTTAACATCTCATCTGCTTCATCGAGCACAACAGTTTTAATTTTTGAAATATTAACTTTTTTCCTGTTGATTAAATCAAGCAATCTGCCGGGAGTTGCCGAAATGATATGCGCACCTGCTTTTAGTAAAGATATCTGCCTTTCCATGCTGGCTCCACCAAAAACTGCAACGATTTTAATATCTTCACCATATTTTGCAAAACTTATTAAGTCATCGGCAATCTGAAGACAAAGTTCTCGTGTTGGAGCAAGTATAAGGTACTGGGTTTGTTTTTTCGATGTATTAGTATTTTGAATTAACGGCAGACCGAAAGCAGCGGTTTTTCCGGTTCCAGTTTGTGCCAGCCCTATTATATCTCTTGTTTCATCACTGATAAGATGCGGAATTACTTTTTCCTGAACGGGCATTGGTGTTTGAAATCCGAGTTCTTCAATTGCTTTTAAAATATTCTTCTCAATTCCAATTTCTTCAAACGTTATCATTTTAGTCCTAATTATTTTTAAAAAATCAACCTATAAAATAGGTAAGTATTTGATGTAAAGTGTGGATATTTTTGAAAGGGAAGGGGATGCAGTTAAATGATCGCTTTTTCGCTCTCCAAACTGATAAATCAATTCTGAACTAATAATGTGTTTTTTCTGCAGAAACAGTATTACGAATCTACTCAACAGGTTTCACTTCAATTTTACCCTGTTTTTCCGGGTGCTTTCCTTTCATATCTTTATAAAAGTTATTTATCACCTTCATATCATTCTCAATATTTCCTGTTGGATGGAGGATGATATCAGCAATACCCAACTCTCTTTTTCCCATAATCCATAAAGGCAAATGCAATAGGTAGATTAGCTCCTGTTGCAATGTAATAAAAACCGGTTTTCCAGAATTCTGTTTTCGATCTTGTTCCTTCGGGCATTATACCAAGCACAAACTTTTCCCGGCTGTTAAACAGGTCAACCATTCTTTTTATTATAGATGAACGGACGCTTCTGTCAATAGGTATTCCACCAAAAAACTTTAATATGAGGTGACAGTGGACCGGGAAATACAGATTGCTTCGCTATCCACTTAAATCTTAATCCTAAAGCGCCCACTCCTAAAAATCCATATACAGAATCCCAGTTACTTGTGTGCGGTGCACCAATTAAAACATATTTATCCAGCTCAGGCAGTTTGCCATCTGGCTTCCATCCAAGTAAGCGCAGACGCTAGTTTAGAAATTATTTTTAACATTTAACAAATATAGTTTTCTTTATTTCTTTGCAGCGCAAGTTATGAATCATTTAATTTTAATGAAAATAAAAAAGAAAGGGCTAAACAGCAGCATGTAAAAAAATTATGTAATTGCAGTTGCGGGAAACTTATACAACTCATTTTTGAGATCAAAATTTCCAAGGATAAACAAACCGTTATCTTCATTGAAAGTTTCATCGTACTTAAATTTAAGCTGATCAGGTGGGAAATAGAATTTTACAGAATTTATCTCACTTGATCCTATAACTTTAGGCAGCGTGGAATCTAAATCAAAATACTTTCTGCAGATGATTTCATAAATATGTAACTGCCGGTTCTTTTCCTTCATAATAAATATTGCATCTTCATCTTTAAGATGATATAAATTTTCGCGATAGATATTTAAAATGTTCCACATTGTTATGAATCCGTAATTCTTCGCACCAAATATTTTTGTTATTTCCACCCGTTTATTTATTAAATCCTGCAGCATAATAAAATCAGATTCATTTTGGATGTTTAATTTCCTGGCAGCTGGTTTAGGTTCAGGAATATTTGATTGCAAGGCAAATACTTTCTCTTCAAATTTTTTAAAACCAAACTTCGGGTAAAATTCTAAAACCGTTTCGTTTGCAAATAATAAAAAAATATCAGTTTCTTTCGAATATTTATCAAGTACGTATTCCATTAATTTACGGGATAACCCTTTATTGCAATATTCCGGAAGCGTTCCAACGGCGCCAATTTGTATACCTCTTAAATTTCTGCCTTCAACAATAATATTCATTACCGCAACAGATACGTTTGAAATTATTTTGCCATCTTTAATTAAAGAGATTGGGTTGCATTCATCTTTCCAGAATCCTTTTGAATACCATTCTTTAAAATCAGCGCTAGGAAATATTATTGAAATGAAATTAAAATATTCATTCCTTAATAATTCAATATCTCTATATTTGTCAACTATTTCCATTATTTCTGGTTGGTAAAATATCATTGAAATATACTTTTTCTGATCGTTTCCCAAATAAGTTCCAAAACACACAATGTTTTATTAGAAAACCTTTCCATTCAGAACTTTCATAAATTTGTACATACCATTTATAAGGCTTATCATTTGATCGATGTTCAATGATTCGCATATTTTTAGTTAGCAATTCTCTTACAAATCCCATTGTCCATACTAGTCTTTCTTTGGATGCATCAAACTCATCGTGCCAACCTATATCTGTACCTATATAAATAGAATCATATTCATTATTCATATAAGAAACGATGATATCAAATCCTTCTGACGATTTTTTCTTAATAGTCACTTCCGTATTTTCACTATTCCATTGAAAATCCAGGTTAATTTCAGTTTCTAAACATTTATTAATGTATTCGTAGAAAATTTCTTAAGTTATGGGTTCAATATTTTTCATGACTTTTTGAATTGTATGATTAATTCACTCCATTCTGAATCATCCATATCATTCCCTCAAGTTCTTTTTCAAGACTATAATATTAAAAATTTTTATCGGACGTTTACAAACTCTAAGCTTTAAGCGATTAGCTCACCCTTAATTACAGTTCTTGCTGTCCCTTTTAACAATAGTCTTTTATTTTCGAGTAATTCACATTCAATAAAACCAGGTCTGTAAGAAGCCTGCAAACCGGTTAGAATATTTTTGTTAAGTTTCTTCCCCCAGTATGGTGCAAGATAACAATGTGCCGAGCCGGTAACCGGGTCTTCGTTAATTCCCAAATTAGGAGCAAACATTCTCGATACAAAATCATATTTTTTATTTCTTGCTTGCGCTGTTATGATCACACTTTTTTGCAGTTGCTTCAGCAAATCAAAATCTGGTTTATAATTTATTACAACATCTTCATTTTCAACTTCTACTAAATAATCTGTATCATCGCATCCATAAAATTTATTTTTATACCGAATGCTTTTTGAATGACCTCATTATTGTCAGTTGGTGTAATTAACATTTGAGGAAAATTCATAACTATCATACCATTTTCATAACTTATATCTAGGGAACCTCTTTCGCTTGTGGAAAATTTAATCGGGGAATCTTTATTAACAAAATTATGCTCCCATAAAATATGCGCTGATGCTAAAGTTGCATGTCCGCATAAAGGAACTTCAGTTGCTGGGGTAAACCACCGGATAGAAAATGAATCACCTTGTCTTTAAAACAAATGAAGTTTCAGATAGGTTAACTTCTTTAGCGATATTTTGCATCAATCGATCATCAATTTCATTATCAAGAATGCAAACACCAGCCGGATTTCCTGAAAAAGGTGTTTTTGTAAATGCATCAACAATGTAGATGTTCATTTGTATTCCTTTCTTAAAATTCAAATATTTCAATTAACGGCGTTGCATCTAACCCAGTTTACCCTGCTAAGTCGAAACCGCCCAGTTTGTCCTTTAAAAGTCTTACAAAGGCAAGTTTGGAATATTTGCCTGACAGTGTCTTACACTACATACCTCCAAGATTTGGCAAAACTGCCGCAGCAAAACTCAGTACAAAAAAGAAACCACACATATCAGTAACTGTCGTTAACAGCGGACTGGATACTAACGCAGGATCAAGTTTCAATCGTTTCAGTATGAGTGGTAATATACCACCGAGTGTAACCGAAACTAGCGTATTTGCTGCTAATGCACCACCGACCACAATCCCAAGCCAAAGGTTTTCCTTCCAGAAAAATGCAACTCCGCCAAGAAGCAGACCAAGTACAACACCATTAATGATACCGACTTTAGCCTCCTTTGCCACCACCCAAAGCAGTTCGCCAGGACGGACCAAACCAAGAGCAAGTTCACGCATGGAAACCGCAACAGCCTGGTTGCCTGAACATCCGCTCATATCACTTACCATGGGTAGAAAAACCGCAAGAGTTATGACCGCTGCGAGAGTATCCTGATACATTGCGATAACACTTGCAGCAATGATATTTAGAACTATATTCAAACTCAGCCAGGACAACCGACGACCGGAACGGGAAAATAACGGCATAGTTCGAAACTCCTCGCCGCCAACAATACCACTTAACCGTAGAAAAGTTTTTGTTTTCTGCTTACTAACCGCTTCCTCGATCGCACGCGGTAGTACAACTCCAACTAACCGCTGATTATCATCGACAACCGGTACGCCGAACAGGTGATTCTCTTCGAAAAACTCTTGAAGTTCTGAAAGTGTAGCCTTATCAGACACCCTGAGAGGTGAAGAGATCATTACCTGGGCGAGCAGCGTCTCTCGGGCAGGAAAAAGCAAGTCATTGAGTCGAAGGACACCGGTTAGTTTATCTTCGTGGTCAATAACATAAAAATACTGAACATTGTAATCGATATATTTACTTCGGTTGATCTGCAGGTCACTGAGCACATCCTGTATTGTATGGTCGATTTTATAAACAAGAAACTCAGAAATCATCAGTCCGCCAGCACAGTCTGTTGCGTACTCCAACAACATTCGCGCTTCTTTGGCGTCTTCCCTGGTCATTTTTGACAGAATTGCCTGGCTTGTATCTTCATCCATTTCGCCAAGCACATCAACAAGATGATCGCTGGTCATCTCCTCCATGATAGCTGCAGCTTGTTCCGAAGGCATATCCTCTATTAAATCTGCAGCTTGTTCATCTGAAATATCCTCAATCATGTCGGCAGCATCTTCGGGCTTGAGAAGGCTGATCAAACGATGCTGTTCATCTTCTGTTAGACGGGAAATAGCTCTGGCAGTTTGTGATGGACTGAGAGCTTCGATAAACTTTGTTAAATCGACGCTGTTTCCTGCATCGATAAGTTCACTGAGCGTATCCCAGGGGGTTGTTACAGCACTCATAAATAACCTCTCTAAATTGTAGCAATAAATACATGACTCCGCGCAGAGCGAGAAGGCGATATCCTTTTTTTATAAATTTAAAGTGTAAATGAACGTCAGTCTACATTATTAAGTATGAGTTCCTCAGATAAACCTACTGACCAGAGGTTGAATATACTGTGACTAACTTTCTTCTTAGTACAGTATGTAAGTTAATAAATTATTAAGAACACTTAGAACAAAATCACTAGCAAAAACAAAATGCCAAAATTATCAAATCACCGAACTGCAATAGCCAGTCCGTTTCTGGCGGAGCGGTCGCTTTGAGTTGCGTGTTATATTGTGTTTTCTATTAAATAAATAATTCATTTTCAATAATCTTTTCATCAATCCATTTTAAAAACAATCTTGCTCTTTTTTTTAGTAATAAACCCATCTCTTTTAATTGCTTTGGTTCTTGTGATTCACCGATGGGTAATTCAGGATGTTGTTTGCCTTTTAATAAATATTTAGAAATTTCTAACCAACGTGTAGCAAAAAGTTTTACTGCGTCTGAAGTTTTTATAATATTTTCATTTTGAATATAACCTGTAGGAAGGTCACCGCTTATAACCCACAAATCTGGTTTTATATGCCAGACAGAACTATACGGCACTAAGAACCAATTTACTTCTGGCATATCTGTAAAACTTATTGACTCATCTGAAAGGTATCTTTGTGCATTTTCTTTTTGGTCAACAAGCCAAGCTAGTTTTATATTCGGGTCATCGTAATTTTCCGAAGATTCCATTTCTTTTCCTGTAAGCAATATAACCTTGGCTTATACTGATTTAAAGTTATCATACTTGTTTTTTACTGTCTAATATTGTATCAATAATGTAATAAATTTTCTTCATAATCACCTCTTAAAAATTGAATTCAAATGCGAATACGATTGGCATTCATTAAAAATCCGCTATGTTATCTTTTGCTCTCCGAATAATAAATTCCCTTCTTTCTTGCATTTATTGTTAATAATTGGCATTTTTTTCTCTAATTAATCAAATTATTTTATTTATCAATCATTTCGGTTTATGGCAGAAGAAAATTCCAGCACTAACAACACAACAAAATTTAAAACATATATCTCTCCAAAAGATTTCATCCCTGAGTTTACACTTAAGGCAATAATACTAGGTGCGGTTTTCGGGATAATTTTTGGCGCTGCAACTGTTTACCTTGGTTTAAAAGTTGGATTAACGGTAAGCGCTTCAATTCCAATTGCAGTTTTGGCAATTTCTATCTTTAGTAAGATTGGAAAATCAACAATCCTTGAGAATAATATTGTGCAGACAATAGGTTCTGCAGGCGAATCGGTTGCAGCTGGAGTTGTTTTTACTATCCCCGCATTAATCTTTTTGCCCGGCGGAGGAAATTATTTTAATTACCTGCAGGTTTTCCTCCTTGCTCTGGTTGGCGGAATTCTCGGCGTACTATTTATGATCCCGCTAAGACGGTCTTTAATCGTTAAAGAACATGGTAATCTTCCTTATCCCGAAGGAACTGCTTGTGCAGATGTTTTGATTGCTGGAGAAAAAGGCGGCAGCTTGGCAAAGCGGGTTTATTATGGCTTGGGTATTGCATTCCTTTACAAGCTTTTAATGTCAGTTATAGGATTGTGGAAAGATGTTCCCACATATGTGTTCAGCAGAAAATCAGATTTGCCAAACGGAACCATCAACGGCGAAATTACTCCCGAACTGTTAGGTGTTGGTTACATAATAGGACCAAAAATTGCAGGAATAATGGTTGCAGGCGGAGTGCTTAGCTGGCTCGTTTTAATTCCGCTTATAACTTTAATTGGCGATAGCATGCTTAATGTTTTTCCCCCTGCAACAAAACTTATTTCGCAAATGTCTGCCAGCGAAATTTGGTCTAACTATATTCGCTACATAGGTGCGGGAGCTGTAACGTTTGGAGGAATTGTAACTTTAATAAGATCTTTTCCAACTATCATTAGCGCGTTCAGAGATTCATTTAAAATTTAAAAGATAACCGAGCCGGCGGCAAACAGGAAAAGATTAGAACTGAAAGAGATATTCCATTGGTTTTTGTTCTTGCTGGATCCGTTCTATTAGTAATTTTTATGGCAGTGATTCCTTCGATTCCCACAAATCTTTTATCATCAGTTTTAATAATCATTTTCGGATTTTTCTTTGTTACGGTTTCATCGCGTATAGTTGGGCTAATCGGCGCATCATCAAACCCAATTTCGGGAATGACTATTGCAACGCTTATGGCCACAGCACTAATTTTTGTTGGAGTTGGATGGACAGGAGATTTTTACCAGCCGGTTGCGCTTGTAGTTGGTTCAATTGTTTGTATTGCTGCAGCAATTGCCGGTGCAACATCACAGGATCTTAAAACCGGTTACATTATTGGCGCAACTCCTGTTAAACAGCAGCTTGGATTAATTATAGGAGTGCTTGCATCGGTTGCGGTAATTGGTTTTACAGTTTTAATGCTTCACAATGCTTTAGGAATTGGTTCGAGTAATCTTCCTGCGCCGCAAGCCACATTAATGGCTACGGTTATAAAAGGATTGTTAAGCCAAAATCTTCCGTGGGGATTGGTGATTGTTGGAATGGGAATTGCCGCAGTTATGGAGTTAAGCGGCGTTCGTTCCTTACCTTTTGCCGTTGGTGCTTATCTTCCGCTATCTGTTAGCTCACCAATTTTTATGGGCGGGTTAATAAAATTAATTGTAGATAAGAAGAAGAATAAGAAAGAGGAAGAATCAGATATCGGACCCGGCGCACTATTCAGCTCAGGACTAATTGCGGGCGGCGCATTAACCGGAATTTTAGTTGCGGCGTTAATGGGTATAACCTCGAGCGTTGATGCTGCGGGTAACGATATTTCAGTTCTTGATAAAATACATCTCTTTTTTCTGAATATCTTTCCCGTTAGTACCGAAGGTGCAGCGAGCATTGTTGAATACCTGGAAGAAAATGTTTTGTTCGGCGGAGTGGATCTTTACTCTGCTGTTATCTTTTTTGTACTTGCAGCAATACTTTTTAAATTTGCGATGACTAAAAACAGTAACGGCAGTTAGGTTACAATTCCTTAACAGGTTTTACTATAACCAAAACGAAGTTGTTAGTTGGTGTTTTGATAAGAAATTCTTAAACTTTAATAATTCAAAAAAATATATTAACATTAAGTGAGGTACTTAGTGAAGAATCTTTTTACTTTGATTGTTGTAGCGGGGATACTATTAATAAGCTATACACCAGATTCTAAAGCACAGGATGATTGTTGTGGTGTCGGCTCAATATTTTCATCTCTTATGCAAAGCGGTATTTTTGGCGGTTACGGAATTCAAATGTACGGTGCTGAAGGATTAAACGAAGTTTTACCTTCTGAAGTGGGATTTAAAGATTATGGAACAGCAATGGGATGGAGAGTTGGAGCTAACATTATCCAGCTTCAACGTAGTCAGATATTGATGGGTCTTAAGTTTTATTACCAGCAGATGACTGAAACGCAGGATGTAATCGGACAGGAGATAAAATTAAACCTGACGCAATTTAATCTTGGAATGAGCTTCTCCTACATCATTAATAATAGTTTCGATATTCGAATATTTGATGCAATGATTTCCTGGACAAACGCTGAACTGACAAACGCAGTGGAAGGATTTGATGATCGTGTTTATAAATCTCCTGAAACAAATACCGGCTTTACATTTGATGCAGGGATTGTATATTATCCTTTCCCTCCTTACGTCTCATTAGAAGTTCTCGGCGGGTATTCTATATTTTCTGTTGAAAAAGTAAATCTTGAGGAAGGTCAAAGCGGTCTCACAACTATTAACGATATAGTTGATGGTGGAGGGTTCTTTGCAGTTGCTGTACTAACTGTTGGAATTCCTTTTAATTAGGATTATTTACAAGTTATTATACTATGATATAGTTGAGTGTAGAAAGATTTTGAATATTTGAATCTTAATCCTGTAGAGATTTTTGAGGTGCTTTTAAGCTATGCAGATAAAAAAATTATTTTATTCTATACTGATTGCTTCTTTAATTCTGTTTGGTACGAATATCAATTCACAAACATTTGGCTTTGGATGCCTTGGTTTTGTGGGTGGATACGGTGGCTATACTTACCAACAATTTGATGCAACAGGGTTAAATGAGTTTGTCCGGCAATTTAACGAAGCAAAAGCATTAACACTTCAGTCTGATTTAAAAGAGTTTAAATACGCCACCGGTTACAGGGTCGGGATCAACATTTTTAGGGCTTCATTCGAAGGGGGATTCATGGTTACTGCAAAAGGATATTATCAATCACTCGGAAAAAAAAGCGAAGTAACTGAAAATATTCCGGAAGGAACAACTAATTACTCTTTCGATCTCGATTTAAAAAATTGGGCAATTGGTTTTGATGTTGGAATTAATTTAACAGCCGGCATAAGCTGGAAAATCCTGGATGGGGCAGTTCATTTTAATAAAGTAAAGCTTACAAACACGATTAACACTCCCGGCGATACTGAAATCCATAAATTTATTAGCGATGATAATGTCTTTGGTTATTCTGTTGGAACTGGTTTTATAGTGTATCTTGTTGAAGATTATATTAGTATAGAAGGGCTTGCAGGTTACACAGGACTTACAATTGATAACATGAAACTTGAAGAGGGAACACCTTTTCCGCCTGAACCTTACAACAACCAAGAGAACGTCAACTTTATTGATTCAGGAGGTTTTACTGCGGTCGTCCAGCTTAATGTAGGCTTTCCGCTTTAAATTCTTTCTTGTAATTTTACCTATCCAAAAATTATTTATAAGTGATCATGAAAAAACTTACAAAACTTGATACCGCCTCTGTCATAGCAATTATTGATTGCATGGCTGTTAAAAAGAATGAAAGTGTACTTGTAATTACAGATGAAATGAAAAGAGAGATTGGCTATTCACTTTTCGAAAATGCAAAACGATTGGGATACAAATCTCTTTTCGTTGAGATGAAATCCGGTAAAATTAATGGCGAAGAACCAGCCCAAGAAATTGCACAATTAATGCAAAAATTTGATGTGGTGCTTGTTCCTACAGCAAAATCTATAACTCATACAGATGCAAGACGTACTGCATCTAAAAAAGGTGTTCGCGTTGCAACATTCCCCGGCATCACTAAAGAGATTATGATTAGGGGAATGAATGCAGATTATAAATCAATCTCTAAACGATCAATCAAACTTAAAAAGATACTTGAAAAAGGAAAGCATGTTAGGATAACCGCTCCAGCAGGAACAGATATTGAGTTTTCCATTAAAGGAAGAACCGCAATTGCAAGCAAAGGATTGTATCATAAAAAAGGTGAAAGCGGAAATCTTCCAACCGGGGAAACTTATAACGCTCCTGTTGAAGGAACAGCAAACGGAATTTTTGTGGTTGATGGTTCAATGGCAGGTTTGGGATTGATTGGAAGTGTTAATATTACCATCAAAGTGAAGGATGGATTTGCCACTGATATTACAGGTGGAAGACCTGCTAAAAAATTAAAAGATATGCTTGATGCTGTTGGTAAGGGTGCACGCAACATAGCAGAATTCGGAATTGGTACAAACGATAGCGCTAAACTAAGCGGAGTTTTACTTGAAGATGAAAAAGTAATGGGTACAGTTCATCTTGCGCTTGGTAATAATATTACAATGGGTGGAACTTTTAATGTTCCTATTCATCTTGATGGAATTATTAAAAAACCAACTGTTTATCTTGATGGAAAACTATTAATGAAAAGCGGTAAACTACTTTTATAATTTTTATTAGTGTTAATTCGTGTATAACTGCCTGACGGTAGTCAGGTTAGTGGCTAAGGTTATTTCTTAGGGAGAATTATCCTAATGATTATGCACTTCTGTAAACCTTTTTTCTTCTTCTCCATTTAATTATTTTTGTATCTATTCAACTAATTATTAAAATAATAATCACTTAAAAATTGAAATGGCTTCATTACCTGTAACAATGTGCGGCGATAAGATACTTAGGAAGAAAACTGCGAAAGTAACTAAAGTGGATAACGAAACTATTGAGTTAATTAAAAATATGTTCGATACGATGAGGAATGCTCATGGGATTGGGTTAGCCGCTAACCAGGTTGGTGCAGATAGAGCAATTATTAATTGTTGATATTTCGCTCGTTGAAGGCTTTGAAGAAGTTAAACCTATAGTAATGATTAATCCTAAGATCATAAAATATTCTGAAGAGAAATCCGTTCTCGAAGAAGGATGTTTAAGTATTCCTGATATTAGGGAAGAAGTTGTAAGACCTAGAGCAATTACAATTACTTACAAGGATACAGATCTTGAAGAGCGTACACTTGAAACTGATAGTTTGCTTGCAAGGGTTGTACAGCATGAATATGATCATTTGCAGGGAGTTTTGTTTACTGACCTGGTAAATGATGAAACGAAAAAGAGATTAAAGAAACCGCTTTCCAAAATTAAAAAAAGAAAGATTGAAGTTGAATATCCCATCAGCGATTCTGTTGATTACCAGATTGTTTTTTAATACGGAACCCGTATTATGAAAATCACTTTTATGGGCACACCTGATTTTTCCATCCCTTCTTTAAAAGTTTAAATGAAAGTAAGCACGAAGTTATTGCAGTTGTAACAGCTCCTGATAAACAGCGGGGAAGAGGTCAAAAAATTTCATTTACCCCGGTTAAAAAATTTGCCGCTGAGAATAACATTCCAACTCTTCAACCGGAAAAGCTTAAGAACAATCCTCGTTTTGTTCAAGACTTAAAAAAATATGATGCAGATCTCTATGTTGTAGTTGCATTCCGTATTCTTCCACCAGAAGTGTTTACAATTCCGAAATTTGGATCGTTTAACCTGCATGGCTCCTACCTGCCTAAATACAGGGGCGCGGCGCCTATACAATGGGCTTTGATAAATGGTGAAACAGAAACAGGATTAACAACTTTCAAGCTTGCCGAAAAAGTTGATACGGGAAATATCTACCTTCAAAAAAAAGTTGAAATATTTAAAGAGGATTCTCTTGGTACCTTGCACGATAGGTTAAGCGAGATTGGTGCAAAAATTGTTTTAGAAACTGTTGACATGATTGACAGCGGTGATTATGAACTTTTAAAACAGGATGATTCACTTGCTACACCTGCACCTAAGATTACAAAAGAAACTTCATTGATTGATTGGAACTTACCAGCATTTAAAGTACATAATTTAGTTCGAGGACTTTCTCCAATTCCTTGCGCACATTTTGTTCATAAAGAAAAGAATATAAAGATATACAGATCAGCAATTGTTGAAAGAAATGATCTTGCAGCCGGTGCGTTTTTTCAATCCAAAACAGAATTGCTCGTTGGCTGCGGTGAAAATGCATTGCGTATTCTTGAACTTCAGCAAGAAGGAAAAAAGAGAATGGGGATTGAAGAATTTTTGAGGGGATTCAATTTCTGATTTAGTCTTCACTAAGCTGAGTTTCTGCTGGCATTGATGTTACCATATAGTGAACGTTTCACAATTTTTTCATAAACAATTTTGTGTGAAGAATTCCGGTCGATCTTCTGCATTGCATACTGCTGAATTACTAAAAGTGGCAATATAATTTGTTCCCTTATTGCAATTGAACTACCCGGGACAGGCTCTTCTTCCATTAAATCTTTAAAGCCGGAAATTTTCAGGAGCATTTTTTTAGAGAGTTTGTACTCTTCAAATAATATATTCCAGAATTCTTTGAACTCTTTATCATTTTTAAAGTAATCGGTCAACTCAAAATAACATTTTGATAAAGACATCATACTATTAAGCGTTAATACTTTGAAAAAAGGTACCTCTTCAAATAATGTTTTTAATTCTTTAAGTTTACCTCTATCAGCTAATTCTTTTATCGAACTTCCCACCCCAAAATAACCGGGGACATTTTGCTTCAATTGACTCCACGATCCTACAAAGGAAATTGCCCGCAGATCTTCGAATTCTAATTTATCATTAGAACCTCTTTTCGCAGGTCTGCTTCCTATGTTGGTTTCTCCATAATATTTTAATGTGCTTTTCTTTTCGAGGTACGAAATAAATTTATCATGATTATTTAAGGATTTAATATTTCTTATAACTTAATTTTGCAAGTTCTTCAATTATCTTTCGTGATTTATTTGGTATCACATTTCCTTCAGCGATAAATTTATTTGAAAGACCTGCGGTGATTAGTTGTTCTAAATTATTTGTGAATTGTTCTTTTGTGCCGTACTTGCTGGTTATAGTTTGAACCTGAATGGTTAATTGGATTTCATTATTTGCTATCATCTTAGTCTGGGTAGCATAAAACCTGTGTGTTTTTCCTCCACCACGTGCCGGTGGACCGCCGCGCCCGTCAAAGAAATTTACCTTAATATCATAGCTGCTGCACAACGCAGATAGGTTTTCCTTTGATTTGAATATTGACCAGTTAGCTTGAAGATATCCGCCATCTTTAGTTCCATCTGAAAAACCAAGCATAATGGTTAGAGTATTTTTTCTTTGCTTTAAGTGCTTCCTCTATGCGGGCATTTCAAACAAAGTTCTCATAATACTTTCAGAATTTTGCATTCCATCCATCGATTCGAATAACGGAATAATATCAAAATTAATTTTTTCACTATTCCAACACCATCTGAATAACGCAAAAACAAATAAGATCGAAAAAATATCTTCAGAGTTGCTAACGATGTACCTGTTACAGCCTGCTTCACCATTTTTCCTTTGTATCTTTTGTAATTGTGTGATGTTGTAAATGGTTTCTTTAATAATCTGATTTTTAAAACTATTTGGATTAATAATAACATTCTTATAAGAAGAATATTTATTAGTTCTTCTTGTGTAATATCACTAAGACTGCTTGATATTATTTTTTCTTTCTTAAGTATTTCTTCTATAAGTTTTAAATGGATAGTATGATTCTGCCTGATATCCAATACTGCAAAGTGGGTTTTGAAAATCTTAACCTTATTGATCAAATCATCAAGTAATTCCACGTGGAGACTGTTATAATCATTAATGATGTGTTCCTTTATTTTTGAGAGCGGGGTTAGAATTTCTTCAAAGTTAATTTCTTTTGATGGATTAAACATTGACTCATAAAGATTTTTCCTAAGTCCAGATATCAGAGCTTCCACTTTTCTGAAAGTCATTCTGCTTTCAATTATTTTTAAATCGCCGTAATAGCATTTCATTAAGGACATTCTGAGTTCATCTGCTACATTCATTGTAACTTCTGAGGTAACGAACGGATTGCCATCCCTATCTCCACCGGGCCAAAATCCAATCTTTATTAAATCCGGATTGTCAAAATTGTCATTTTTTAATATGTTTTTTATGTGAGAATAAAGCTCACTGACAGAATCATAGTAAACATATCGAAGAAAGTATATTATGTTTTTTGCTTCTTCAAAAGGAGTAGGCTTTTTAAAATTAACAAGTGAAGTTAAACCAAGCTGTTGCAAAGTTAAGTCGATTTCGTTGATATTGTTTTCAAGAATTAGAAGTCTTAATCTGTTGATAATATCAAGAACAGAGTGCGAATAAAATTGAGTTGGATGAGCAGTCAATACAATTCTTGCGCTGAACTGAGATAATACTTTAGACACATCTGCCGGCTTTATTTTATCTTCCAAGAGATTGATAAAATCTTTAAATGAAAGATCGTTGCTCAGTTTTTGAATTGCCGGATAAGCTGCATCTTCCACACTATCATAGAGTACAATTTGTCTCTCCACATATTGAATCACCTGGAACATAAAATTAATTTTACCTTTTTCGGTTGAGATGTTTGCATGGACTTTAAAGAAGTTATCGAGAATTTCCTGAGGTTCTTTACCGTCTTCCAGTCCGCTTTTGCAAAGCTGTTGTAACAACGGAATGAACATTCCGATATTCCTGATATTGCTGTAAGGGAGGTTAAGGAATAAACTGTTATAAACTTCAAATTTATTTTTAACTAATTTTTCAAACTCTTTTATTTCTTCTGATCTATACATGATTTCACGCTGATTTTATAAAAAATGCTTCGATAATCCGTTAGTAATATAAAAATATAAATAACGATTAAAAGTAGGAAATGAATGATATCAAACCATTTCAGGTTCACTACGATAAAGATGAACTGATAATTGGCTGCGGTAAAGTTGCTTTAATAATTTCTGAACTCCGGCAAGAGGACAAAAAGCGAGTAAGAATTGAAGAATTTTTAAGAGGATTTAGTTTCGCTTAATTAATTAGTTCAATCTTCCAGGTGTCCAAATTTCCCACTGTTAAACTCATTCATGGCTTCTTCAATTTCCTGGCGCGTATTCATCAAGAAAAGGACCATGTTGAAAAATTGGTTCATTTATCGGCTCTCCGCTAAGAAATAAAATTATGCTTTTAGTTTTAGCTGATATTTCAAAGTCCGTTCCATTATTTTAAATAGTACAAGATGATTTTCATCAATTAGTTTATTGTTCACCAAAACTTCACCTTCAATAATTAAAGCAGAAGTATTGTAATGTTCCGGTAAACTCAGATTGAGAGATGTTTTTTCATTCAGGCGGATATCATACATTTCAATTGGGGTGAAGGTGGAAGCAGGTCCTTCAATTCCCAGAAAATTACCAGCAATAACATTTAGAACACCTGAATTTTCAGCTAAATTATATTTACCCATTTCACTATGTAATATTGGCTGATATTTTGGCGGAGCAGTTTTATGTTTAGCAGGCAGGTTAATCCACAATTGAACCATTTGAAAGATTCCGCCCTTTTCACTAAACTCCTTTTCATGATATTCCTTATGTAAAACACCTGAAGCAGCTGTCATCCATTGCACATCACCTTCTCCAATTATTCCACTGTTTCCAGCGCTATCGTGGTGTGCAACTTTACCACGATAAGCAATAGTAACAGTTTCAAATCCTTTATGCGGATGCACACCAACGCCTCTGGGAGTTTCACTTGGAGGAAATTCAAATTTAGAATTGTAATCAAGAAGATAAAATGGACTCATCCTTGCTTGATCAAAATGATGACTCGGAAAAAAAGTATGAACTCTGAAACCATCTCCAACCATATGCACGGGAGGCGGAACAATAACTATTTCTATTTCTTTTATTTTTGCCATAGTTACCCTTTATGTTTTTCCAATTCCAATAAATATTGCTTTCGCCATATTCCTCCGCCGTATCCTACAAGTTTTCCATCGCTTCCAATTACGCGATGGCAAGGAATAATTATAGCAATTCTGTTATCACCATTTGCTCTTGCAACAGCTCGCACTGCTTTTGGATTGTTTAGCGCAATTGCCTGCTCTTTATATGAACGTGTTGAACCAAATGGAATATTCATCAGTTCATTCCAAACTTTTACCTGGAACTCTGTTCCGGGAAGTTGCAAAGGTAGATCAAATCGTTTTCTTTTTCCATCAAAATATTCTTTTAATTGTTTTGCCAGAACATCAAAATGTTTGATTGTCCCGGGTACGAATTCTGCTTTCATAAGTTTCTTCAAACGCTTAATTTGTGTTTCAAGCATTCGCCGGTCAACAAATTCAAGCAAACAAATTCCTTCGTCTGTTCCACCTGCAAGCATTGGTCCTAATGGCGTTAAAATCCTGGTAACAGTGATGATTTTATTGTACTTACTTTTTGAAGGTGAAAATCCGGTTGATTTTTTGAATGATTCGGTAAAGCCGCTTAATGATTCATATCCATGTTCGTAAGCGGATTCAACAACTGTGTCGCCATGTTTAATTCTACCAAAAGCATTGTTAATTCTTAACAATCGTAAGTAAGATTGAAAAGTCATTCCATGATTCTTTTTTGAACCACCTGCGAATTCGCGCCGGGTCTATTCCTCTTGTTCGAAGATCAGAATCTCTTAATTTTATATTTTGATTTTGATCGATATCATTTAAAATATTTTTAATCCAACCTGGAAATTCACCGTTAAGTTTCATTGGATGACACACTTTGCAAGGTCTGTAACCACTGTGCAGAGCTGATTTTGCAGATGAGAAATACTCTACATTTTCCTTTTTCGGCTTGCGGGCGGTACAACTTGGTCTGCAAAAAATTCCGGTTGTTTTTATTCCGGCAAAAAATATTCCTTCAAACTCACCATCTTTTTTCAACAGTGCTTCATACATAGTTTGTTCACGAGGTAGAATGTTATTGTTCAATTGTAACTCCAATTATATTTATACACATTCTAAACATAAAAATGAGAAGAACGTTCTACAACCGAAAATTTAACAATCAATTTTAGTATCAATTTCTAAATAATATAACTATTAATTAATGCTAAAATGATTAGTACTAAAATCATCGCTAATAATATGATGAGTAAAACTTTAGTTGATTTATATGCCGCTTCATTACCTTTAAATGATTTAAATCCCATTACTGTGCATAAGGTTCCCACGATTATAAACATTATCCCAAATAACAAGAAAGGTAAATACCAGAATATTAATGATTTATCTGCCAGGTTTGATGATTCAACAACTGTGATGATATAGGAAATTAATCCGAATAAGCCGGAAAGTATAAGCGTAATTCCTGCTGCAACGGAAATAATAGAGATTACTTTACGATTGTTCATATGATTTCATTACACTATCAACAAAGTCTCTCATCAAAACTATTTGCGGTTTTGCTTTCCTTCTTCCAAAATACATAATGAGTAAAAGAAGAAGAACTATCATTACACCAATCCAAATAAAAATCCATGTGGTTGATGTTGGCAGATCAAGAGTAATTTGGGAAGACAAAAACATAATTGCAAAAAATAACAGAACAGCTGTAAAAAAAAGTAGAGACATCGTAAGTGTGTAAATATTTGAGTTTGGTCCGATTACTTCTCTTACGTAAGTTCCTTTTTCTTTCTGTTCAAAAGTTATATCCATTTCGGGTGACCAGTAATGTCTTTGTTCGGGTAATATTTTGAGAAAAACATGGTCACCAAGAATTTTCCCCATTACCGGGTTTGATGGAGATTCAAATTTATTTTTAAACTTCGAAAGAAGATCACCCGGTTTCTCTTCCAGATCATATTGGTTCCTAAGTTTAACACCTAATTTTTCTTTCGGCATAATTCTAAAGTTATATATTCTAATGTTTGATGAAAACCTGAATAGATTTAAATTAACCAATAATTGCTGAAGCTGCAATAATTCTCAGTATTTTCAATTGATTTTGTATTACACCCGTAATAAAAATCTTTCATCAATTAAAACTATTGCCTATTATTGCTCAAAATTTTAGCAAAATTATAACTTTTGGAGAAGCTTTATTGGAATTTAAGAATAGTATCCTGGAGCAGATTGGAAACACACCGCTCATAAGGATAAATAAAATTAACAATGGTTTGAAACCACAGATTTTTGCAAAGCTAGAGTCTGCAAATCCCGGTGGAAGTGTTAAAGACCGCATTGGTTATAATATGATTATCGATGCTGAGGAAAAAGGTGAGTTGAAACCGGGTGGAACAATAATCGAAGCAACAAGCGGTAATACAGGAATCGGTCTTGCAATTACTGCAGCGGTTAAAGATTACAAATCAATTTTTGTAGTAACAGATAAAGTAAGTGCTGAAAAAATAAACTATTTGAAAGCTCTTGGTGGAGAAGTAATTGTTGTTTCAAATATGGCTGAACCGGATGATCCGGAATATTATGTAAATGTTGCAAAAAGAATTCATAAGGAAACACCAAACTCAATATTTGCATATCAGTATTCTAATCCTTCTAATCCAGAGATTCATTATAAAACCACCGGACCGGAAATTTGGCAGCAAACGAATGGAAAAATAACCTATTTTATTTCCAGCATTGGAACTGGCGGAACTATCAGCGGAGCCGGCAGATATTTTAAAGGAAAAAAATCCTGATATAAAAGTAATTGGTGCAGATCCGTTCGGTTCTAATATTTAAACATTACAAAGAAACCGGTGAACTGATAAAAGGAACACCATACCTTGTTGAAGGAATTGGGCAGGATTGTCTGCCGGAAAACGTTCACTTCCAATTCATTGATCAAATTATTAATGTAAGTGATAAGATTTCATTTGGTACTGCAAGAAAGCTAACTCGTGAAGAAGGAATTTTTTGCGGAGCCAGTACAGGCACAATTGTTCACGTTGCGCTGGAAATGGCTAAAAATTTGACAGAAGATGATGTTGTGGTATTCATTGTTTGCGATACCGGGGAAAGATATTTATCCAAAGGTCATAATTTGGATTGGCTAAAGATGAACCGATTACTCGATTCTGAAATTAAAACTTTACGTGATATTTCAGATGCCAAAAAAGCACGCGGTATTGAAGATATAACTTTTGTAAAACCTGATACTACTGTTAAAGATGTTTTAAAAATTATAAATGATAAAGGATTTTCTAACATACCTGTGATGAAAGGCAAACGAACATTGGGTTGTATAACTGAAAGTAACCTGATGAAAAAATTGCTGGATAACCCTGATTTACTAGGTGAGCAGGTTGGAAATGCGATGAATGAATGCTTTCCCACACTTGATGCTAAAACAGAACTAGCTGAAGTTAAAAATATCATGAAAGATAATGCAGCAATTTTAGTAAGTGATTTTGGCTTGATTACAGATATCATCACTCGTTATGATTTAATTCATTTTGATGATGATAAATAAAAATCGTCATTACGAACCCCGATTAGTCGGGGTGAAGCAATCTAAATTAATTGATAGATTGCCTCGCTTCGCTCGCTATGACAACTAATAATATCAATGGACTACTAACAAAGGACTAAGGACTAAAATGGGCTTTTCAACAGATGCTATACACGCAGGGCAAATTCCCGATCCAACAACGGGAGCAGTAATAACACCGCTTTATCAAACATCTACATATAAGCAGGATGAACTTGGTAAACACAAAGGATATGAATACGGAAGAACTCAAAACTTAACTCGTGAAGCACTCGAAAATAACATTGCAGCGCTTGAGAAAGGAAAATATGGAATAGCATTTGCTTCAGGTTTAGCTGCAACTCATGCATTAATGAGTTTGGTTAAAGCAGGTGATCACATAATTGTTAGTAATAATGTTTATGGAGGTACATACAGATTATTCGAACAGAATTTAACTGCGTTTGGTTTGCAATATTCCTGGGTTGATACAAGTGATTTGAAAAATATTGAAAATGCAATTAAAGATAATACAAAATTGATTTTTGTTGAAACTCCTACCAATCCAATGCTTGTTTTAACAGATTTGAAAGGTGTTTCTGAAATTGCTAAGAAAAATAATTTGCTCACTGTTTGTGATAATACTTTTATGAGTCCATATTTTCAAAATCCATTGGATTGGGGAATTGAAATTGTTCTTCACAGCATTACAAAATTTATAAACGGGCACAGCGACGTTATCGGTGGAATGATTGTTACAAGTAACGAAAAAGTTCATGAAAGAATTCGATACATACAAAATGCAGCAGGTGGAATTCCTTCTCCGTTTGATTGCTGGCTTGTATTGCGGGCAACAAAAACTTTAGCAGTTAGAATGAAGCAGCATGATGAAAACGCAAGAATTTTTGCTGATTGGCTTGTTAAATCTGGAATGGCTGAAAAAGTAATGTATCCCGGTTTAAAAGATCATCCGCAGTATGACCTTGCCAAAAATCAGATGCGAGGTTTCGGTGGAATGGTTTCTGCAGATTTTGGGACGCTTGAAAGAGCAAAGAAAATTTTGAACAATGTTAAAATATTCACACTTGCAGAAAGCCTTGGTGGAGTTGAAAGTTTAATTTGCCATCCTGCCTCGATGACTCACGCTTCCGTGCCTAAGGAAGAAAGAGAAAAATTCGGATTAACAGATTCACTTGTTCGTTTTTCTGTTGGAATTGAAGATATCGAGGATTTGACTAAGGATGTTGAAAATGCTGCTGGATAACATTTCAATCTACGCATTGCGTTTTAAAATAAATATAACTCACAAAACGAATAATAACAACTATTTGAAATTAACTATAATCTATAGAACCATTCTATCTTTATAATTCCACAACTTTTTGTAGCTTTGAACTATAATTCTTAAACTAATTTAAACTATTCGATGTACCTGTTAAAAAAAATTTTACTTCTATGTGCAATCGTTCTCACATCAATTAATCTTTACAGCCAGGAAACTGATTCAATCGAAGTTTACCTGATAGACGCTTACGTAAAACCGGAATTACCCCACGAATTTACTCTCTCCTTTTTTACAAGTGATCTATGCAAAAGCAAAGTTATTATTGATGATAATTATGAATATACAGTTAGTGATGAATTAAGCGATATGCATAACTTAGAAATTGAAATTACCGATTTAGAATTTAATGATAAGATTGTGAACTTCTTAATCGTTTATGAAGATGAAGCTGGCAATAAATATATAGGTGAAACTTTTGATTTTGACCTTCCCTATGAACCCGAAATAAAATCAGGTTCTGATTTCTTCCAGGTTTGTTTATTTGCTGGCGCAATTTTCCTTCTCCCTTATCCAAATGTTGTATTTCAAAATGGAGAAAGCAACTTTAGTCTTACAAAGGAGATCCCGTTAATTTCATTTCGCTCAAAAAGCAGAAGATATCCTGCTGGTTATTTGTCTTTAGAATATTCATATATTTTTAATGCCAGCGCTAAAAACTATCTACGCGCCGGCTACAAACAATTTTATGAGCTGCCTCACATCGAATATTTATCTCCCGGTGTATCTTTGTACACAAATTTTTTAGGTAACAATGGAATTGGTCTTGAAACTTCCATCGGGCTGTTTACAATTGTAGATACATTTACTTTGTACACACGGTACAGGTTCAATATTAAAATGGGCGATTCTCCAGGAAATTTTCAAGAAATATCTTTGGGGCTTTATTCAAGCTTCTTTTCTTTTTACCTTAATTAGTTTTTCTAATTTCTGAAATTATTTGTGGTAATTTTTGTTATAGATTATTGCCGCTATAATAATTATCTATACACTTAATGAAATTAATATTTCTCACATTAGTTTTTGTATTTTGTAATCTTGCAATTGCACAAACAGGCAATCTTGCTGGAAAAGTAACACACAACAATTTTCCCATTCCTTCTGTAAATATTATTGTCATCAATACCGGTTTAGGAACTGGATCTGAAATTGATGGTAATTACAGGATCGAAAATATTCCAACAGGTAATTATAATGTTAAGTTTAGTTCGATTGGTTATAAAACAGAAACATTTACAGTTGCTATAAATGCTGATAAAACAACCGAGCTTAATGTTTCCATGGAAGAAATAGCGATCGAAATGGAAACGGTGGAAGTTACTGGCACACATATGCAGGATCAGCGGGATACACGAACAAGTTTAATTGATCTTGATCCGCGGGATGCTAAAATTCTACCCGGCGCTGTTGAGGATGTTTTCAGAACTCTACAATCTATGCCCGGAGTTTTGGCACCAAATGATTTTTCCTCGCAACTGATTGTTAGGGGCAGCGGACCTGATCAAAACCTGATCATTATGGATGATGTTGAAGTTTTTAATCCATACAGATTGTACGGTGTTATTAGCATGTTTAATCCCGATGCAGTTGAAGATGTAAGTTTAATCTCTGGCGGGTTTCCGGCTAAGTACGGCGACCGGCTTTCTGCTGTTCTGGATGTTACAAACCGTGAAGGAAGCAAAACAAAATCTATTACCGGAAGTATTAATGCATCTATTGTGCAAGCTAACATAGTGCTGGAAGGGAAGAATCCGTTCAATCTTAAAGGTGCATGGTTATTCAACTCCCGCAGAACTTATTACGATTTAATTATGGAACCATTTGTAAAAAGTGCAGGGCTTGTTGATGACAACACCAGCTTTCCAAACTTTTATGATTTCCAGACAAAACTTGTTATTGGTCCTTACAATGGTCATAAAGTTTTACTTGAATGGAATAGTTTCAAGGGATGGTGTTGATGTTGTAAGCGGCGAAGAGCGTAACACACCCGATAGTGTGGGAGTTTTTAACATAACGCGCAACGATTTACTTTCAGCCGCCTGGCATTTTACGCCTAACCAAAACTTGCTTAACAAGTTTATTGTTTCGTGGTATAAAAATAATGGTACAACTGATTTTGATTCTCAATTTTTAGATCCTTCACTTAACAGGGATGCGTTTGAAAATGCAATCCCGGATACACTTTCACCTTATCTTTTAAACTTTAGCTTTGGCGGTGATTTTTCTTACATAAAATATTCTGTTGATGATAAACTAACTTACTTTGCCGGCAGATCATATAATTGAAGCTGGGGTTGGTGCAGATTTTATGGAAACCATCATCAATTTTACATTCGATCTTGATCCACAGCTTGAAGCTATTTTTGCTAGTAATCCTCAATTTAGAAGTGCGCTGGAAGATTTGAAAGATGTTAAATTTTATAACCGTTACCGTGCTTATCTTCAGGATAATTTTAAATTAACTGAACAATTAACTTTTCAGCCCAGCTTACGTTTCGATTATTATAACATCCTAAATAAAGCTTACTTAGCTCCTCGTATCTCGCTTAGCTATGCGATTGGTAACTTAACAACATTGCGGGCAGTCTGGGGGCTCTACTATCAATCTGCAGGATATGAAAAACTGAGAGATCAGAATATACTTTACGATCTTTCAGATAGATACACTCATATTCTTACTGCGGAAAGATCAATTCATTATGTGCTGGGATTTGAAAGATGGCTCTCTACTGAGTGGAGTTTAAAATTAGAAGGATACTATAAAGATTTTGATAATCTCTACATTCCTACTTTAATGCAAGGCAGCAGGTATTTTACTGAACCGGTACCTGGAAAAGATCCACGATTTATTTCCGGCTGGATATTACCTTATGCAGTTCAAGGGGATTCATTAACGCAAATTCCGGTAAACGGATCTTTTGGTGAAGCTTATGGAATAGAATTATTACTCGCGAAGAAAAATATTGTTAAAGGAAGCGATTTGTCCGGTTGGGTTTCTTATTCACTCGCTTTTGCCAACCGTTACGAAAATGACAAAAATTTTCCTTTCCGGTTTGACCAGAGGCACACTGTAAACATCGTGTTGAATTATACAATAAGTAGCTGGTTGGAGCTCGGTGTAAGATGGCAGTATGGTTCCGGGTTTCCTTACAGTGAACCTAATGGTGTTAAACCAAGAATAATTCTTGAAGACCAGGATCTTGATGGCATACCCGAAACCCCTGTGATTGCAACACGAAAAAGCAATTCCGGAGGTGAAGAAACAGTTATTTACGATATAGATTTTGGCAATAAAAAACTAAACTCACGCAAACCGGAATATCATCGACTTGATGTTAGGTTAAATGCACTTGCAGATTGGTGGGATCTTGATTGGGTAATCTATCTTGATGTAATAAATGTTTATAACCATTCTAATGTTATTGCTTACGATTATTATGTAACGGATACTCTTACCTTGGGGCGCGAACCAACAACAATGCTTCCCATCGTACCTACTTTAGGGTTTAGCGTTAAATTTTGATTTTATGATTTAGTATATTTTCAATCATCAATTGTTAAATAATTTTTTAGGTAAAAAATGAAGTTATCAATTACACTTTGGTTATTTGCTTTTATTCTTACACTTGCAATAGCAGTCTATCAGCGTTTAACCGGTCCAACGCATCCCGTGAAAGAATCAACAACTCTTAACGGAACAGAAGTAAAAGCAACTTTCAATAGAAGCTATAGCGGCGAAGGAGACCAACCAGTAATTGTGGAAATAAGTTCAAATAATCTTGAAGGAAATCTTTACTGGAAGCGCTTTAAAACAAACGATGATTGGAGCATTGTTAAGATGAATATGGAAGATAAAACACTTACAGCATTTTTACCTCATCAACCCCCGGCTGGTAAGCTGGAATATTTTGTAAAAGTTTTCGGCGAAAATTCTGGAGCATTTCTTCCTGCAAAACCTATTGTTACCAGGTTCAAAGGTGCTGTCCCTGATTTTATCCTCATCCCCCACATAATCTTTATGTTTGGTGCAATGCTGCTTGCTTTACGAACAGCAATGGAAATCTTTAAGCAGAAGCCCAAGTTTAAAATGCTTACAATAGTTACAGTGGTTGTTTTAGGAATTGGTGGAATGATTTTAGGACCAATTGTACAAAAATATGCTTTTGGCGAATTCTGGACAGGATTTCCTAACGGCACTGATCTTACTGATAATAAAACATTAATTGCTTTCATAGGTTGGTTGATTGCCCTGTTTGCTGTTCTTAAAGAAAAGAAACAAAAATTCTGGATTGGTTTTGCAACCGTTGTTATGTTTGCTGTCTTTCTTATCCCGCACAGTGTAATGGGCTCTGAGCTGGATTACAATAAACTTGATAAAGAGAAAAAACAGATTGAACAAATAAACGAAGCAGCAGATTAGATAAAAATGCAGGAACATTTTCATCAAGAAATATTAACAGTCTCCGATTTAACTAAAGAAATTAAATCATCTTTAGAGGAAAAATTTTCAAGAGTATCAGTAATTGGCGAAATATCAAATCTCAAAACTCACATTTCGGGGCACTGGTATTTTGTTCTTAAAGATTCTGGAGCGGTGATAAATTGTACAATGTGGAAAGGTTTTAACCAGCACGTTTTTTTCACCCCGGAAAATGGAATGAAAATTATTGTGAATGGCAAGCTTTCCGTTTACCCGCCAAGAGGTACTTACCAGCTTGATGTTCGTTCTATGAAACCGGCTGGAGTTGGGGAACTGCAGGAAGCTTTCGAGCGACTAAAGAAAAAGTTGGATGCTGAAGGATTATTTGATGAAGAATATAAAAAGCCAATTCCTGCATTTCCTAAAAAGATTGGAATTGTTACTGCAATAGACGGAGCTGCATTCAAAGATATGATAAGCGTGGCAGAAAGAAGATTTCCTTTAACTGAAATTGTAATTGTTCCGGCAAGAGTGCAGGGAGCTGGTTCAGGACAAAGTGTAGCCAATGGAATAAAATTATTAAACAAACAAAAAAATATTGATATAATAATTATAGGCAGAGGCGGCGGATCAATTGAAGATCTGTGGGCTTTTAATGAAGAGATAGTTGCACAGGGCAATATTTAATTCTAAAATTCCGGTTATTTCGGGAGTTGGGCACGAAGTTGATTTTACAATTGCAGATTATGTGGCTGATCACAGAGCTCCAACACCTTCTGTGGCAATGGAGCTGGCAACACCGAACATGGAAGATATAATTGACTTCCTTTCAAATTTTTTCTATAATTCTACCGATACAGTAACAGAAAAGATTGAAAATAATAAGGAGGAAGTTGAAAGAATATTGTATTCTTACGGATTCAAACAGTTGCCTGATTTTATAAACAGGAAATCACAGCAGACTGATAACGCTTTATCAGTTATCTTTGGTAAAATTGAAAAGTTATTCCTGGTGCTTGATAGAAAACTTTCAGTAATCAGTAAAATTCTTGATTCGCACGATATTAAGAGGACACTAAAGAAAGGCTTTGTTTTAGTGCAGCAGAATTCTAAATTTGTTCTTCGGGCTGCAAACTATAACAAAGTTGCTGCAGCTACGCTCAAATTTTCTGATGGTGATGTAGATATTAACAGTAGCGGTTCTGGCAGAAATACATAAAATTTATGACTAAAAAAAACAACCACATAATTTTGAAAAAGATCTTTCACGGCTGGAAAAGATTAGTGAACTTTTGGAGAACAATGACATCGGCTTGGAAGATTCAATTTCACTTTACGAAGAGGGAATTAAACTTTCTAAAAGCTGTCTTACCACATTAAAAAAAGCAGAACTAAAAGTTACTAAACTGAGTAACGAATTAACGATTTAACATCTAATATTAATAAAGATATAATTGAAGAATAATATTACCGGAGTTTTTAATGATCGATGCTAAAAAATATCCTATTCTGTCTAAGGTAGATGATCCATCCAATATAAGGGATTTAGCATTACCGCAGCTTAAACAGTTGTGCCAGGATATTCGTGATTACATGGTTGATACAATTTCAGAAACAGGTGGGCACTTTGGCGGCGGGCTTGGTACAGTTGAACTCACCGTTGCAATCCATAAAGTTTTTAATACCCCCAAAGATTTAGTCGTGTGGGATACGGGTCACCAGGCATATCCTCATAAAATATTAACCGGAAGAAAAGAAGCACTTAAAAGAATAAGAAAGTTAGGTGGAATTAGCGGCTTCTTAAAAAGAATCCGAAAGCGAATACGATTCATTCGGTGCCGGTCATGCTTCCACATCTATTTCAGCTGCGCTGGGTATGGCTGTTGCCCGAGATATAACTAAAGAAGACCGCAAAGTTGTTGCGGTAATGGGCGATGGTGCTATGACAGGTGGTATGGCTTACGAAGCAATGAATAACTCCGGTATTTACAAATCAGACCTGATCGTAGTTCTTAATGATAACAATATGTCTATCTGCTTCTAATGTATGGACTATCTCAAATTACTTTACTGAAATGATCTCTCATCCGGATTATAATAAATTCAAAGGACAGATTTGGGATTTAACAGGAAAACTGGATCAATTTGGTGACCGGATGAGGAAAATTGCTTCACGTCTTGAATCCGGTATAAAATCGGTCATTACACCGGGAATGTTATTCGAAGCCCTTGGTTTCAGGTACTTTGGTCCTATAAACGGTCACAATGTTCACCAGCTTACAAAATTATTTGAACAGGTTAGAGAGTTAAAGGGTCCTATTCTTGTTCATGCTATTACTGAAAAAGGTAAAGGTTATAAACCTGCTGAAGAGCATTCCCAGAGACTGCATGCTTCCACGCCTTTTGATAAGATAACTGGCAAAGCTCATAAGAAAGGTGAAACACTGCCATCTTATACAAAAATATTTGGTGAAGCGCTGGTTAAGATTGTTGAGAATAATCCTAAAGTTGTTGGAATTACTGCAGCCATGCCTGATGGTACCGGCTTGGACCTGTTAAAAGAGAAACATCCTTCAAATTATTATTGATGTTGGAATTGCTGAGGAGCATGGAATTACATTTGCTGCAGGGATGGCAACCCAGGGATTGATTCCTGTTGCTGCAATCTATTCAACTTTTCTTCAGCGTGGATTCGACCAGATGATTCACGATGTTGCTTTACAAAAACTGCACGTTGTTTTCGTTTTAGATAGAGCTGGATTAGTTGGCTCTGATGGACCAACTCATCACGGCACTTTCGATCTTACATACCTGCGGATGATTCCCGGCATGGTTATAATGGCTCCAAAAGATGAAGCAGAGTTGAGGAATATGGTTTACACTGCTGTTGAGCATTGCGATGGACCTGTTGCTGTAAGATACCCGAGAGGTTCAGCTTTAGGAGTTCCGCTTAAAGATGAGTTTGAACAAATTGAAATAGGAAAAAGTGAAAAGTTAACCGATGGTAATGATGTTGCACTGCTTGCTCTTGGAGCTATGGTAGATTACTCGTTAAAGGCAGCAGCTAAACTTAAAAGAAGAAGGCGTTAATTGTGAAGTAATAAATATGCGTTTTGCAAAACCTCTTGATACTGAATGTCTGGATGATATTGCAAATCGACATACCAAAATAGTAACCCTTGAAGAGAATAATTTGCCGGGTGGTTTTGGAAGTGCGGTCGTAGAATATTTTACTGATAAAAATTATAAAAACGATATTTTACGAATGGGTCTACCTGATGATTTTGTCGATCATGGAACGCAGCAGGAATTGCACCAGCAGTTAGGTATTGATCCGGATGGAATTGTTTCTAAAGTTAAATTTTTTTGCGGGGATAAAAGGGTCAGGCAAGAGGTTACTGTTTAATGGGTAAAACTAAAGTTGCTGTAATAGGGCTGGGTCATGTTGCACAGCTTGTTCATCTTCCCAACCTCCTTAAAATTAATGATGCTGAAGTAACTGCTGTTGCAGAACCAAACAAAAGCAGACTTAATGCCGTTGCCGAAAAGTTTAACATTCCAAATAGATTTACAGACTATAAAAAGCTGCTAAATGAAAGTGATGTTGAAGCTGTAATCGTAGCCACTCCAACGGGACTTCATCAACAGGTTGCAAATGATTCTTTAAAAGCAAAAAAAGATGTTTTGGTTGAAAAGCCAATTGCTCGTTCTTTTGATGAAGCTAAGTCTATTGTTGATACTGCTGTTAAAAATAAACAGAAATTAATGGTAGGAATGAATCTCCGTTACAGACCTGATCTTTTGCTCTTCAGGACACTAATTAATGCAGGTGAAATAGGTGATCCTTTTTACATAAGATGTAATTGGATACGCAGGCAGAGTAGCACAGAAAAATGGTTTTCTAAAAAGAATGAAACCGGCGGCGGCGTAATTCTTGACCTGGGGATGCCATTGCTTGATATTGCACTCTGGTTGCTTGATTATCCGACCGTAAAATCGGTTTCCACCCAAAATTATTATCAGCATACAAAAAATCTTGAAGATACATCTGTATCATTTATAAGATGCGATGGCTCGGAAGTTATCCATCTCGAAGCAAGCTGGTCTCTTGCGGTTGAGAAAGATCTATTTTCAATAACAGTTTTCGGATCGAAGGGGAGTCTATCCACCAATCCACTAAAATTATATAAAAAAGTTGGTGAGGAGTATATCGATTTGAAACCTTCGTTTACAGAAAACTCTTCTACGTTATTTAAAAAATCATACCTGAACGAATTAAAAAGTTTTATTGGAGCAGTTAGAGGTATAAACCCGGTTTACTCTTCCGGTGAGGAAGCCCTGCAAAGGATGAAGATAATCGGAACAATGTATAAGTCCGCTGAAAAAAACCAGGAATTAAAAATTAGTTAGTTTTTAATAATGAAAAAGATATTGCTAGTTGATGATGAACCTGACATCGTTGAATTTTTAAAATACAACCTTGAACAGCAAAATTTTGAAGTGCTGGTAGGTTACAACGGAATAGAAGCACTTAAAAAAGTAAAACAAAATCCCGACTTGATCATCCTGGATATTATGATGGATGGAATGAACGGATTTGAAGTATGCGAAAAGATTAAATCTAAACCTGAATATGAAGATATCCCAATTATTTTTTTAACTGCAAAAGCCGGTGAAGTAGACGAAATTAAAGGATTAAAAATCGGTGCAAGCGATTATATCCAGAAGCCGATCTCTCCTAAAAAATTAATAGCCCGCGTCATAAGCAACTTGCGTAAAACCAGATAAGGGGCAGAAGCAAACAGCAGCTCCCAGGGTAACATAAGTTGGTCCTATTACAATTGACCTATGATAAATTTATTGTTACGGTAAGCGGTAAAACAAAAATATTACCACGCAAAGAATTTCAGTTACTTCACTTCCTTGCTGAAAATCCAGGTAAGGTTTTTACAAGGGATGAGCTTCTTAAATCTATCTGGGGAGAGGATGTGTATGTTGTGCCGCGCACTGTGGATGTACATATCAGGAAGATAAGAGAGAAACTTGGTGAGAGTTTCGGTCTGATAGAAACCATTAAAGGCGTTGGTTATAAATTTAAAAGTTTTGAAGAATCTTAAAACATACCTTTTATCTGCAAAAGTATATTTCAAGGAATTCATCCTTCTAGATATCCTGGTGGCAATCGCAATCATTCTGCTGGTTGAAGATTCACGTATTACCATTCTCCTTATCATTCTCCTATTTATATCCAGCATAATAGTTTTATACCTTGTTGGAAGAAGAAGAGATAAGGAATTAGATGAAATAAAAACTATAATTAATAATATCAGGAAAAACCGATACCAAAGCTCGGATGAAATTGAGCTAAGCAAAAACCTTGTTACCCTGCAGAGAGAAATTAAAAAGATGTACAGGAAAACAACTGATGACATTGAATCTCTTAACAAACTGCAGCAGGTAAGATCGGAATTTCTCGCAAATGTTTCTCACGAACTTCGCACACCGATTTTTGCTATTCAGGGTTTTGTTGAAACTTTCTTGACGGAGCTATCAATGATCCCAAAGTAAATAAACAATTTTTGGGAAAAGCCAACCAGCATACTATCAGTTTGAGCAACTTGCTTAATGATCTTATCGATATCTCGATGATAGAATCGGGCGAAATGAAAATGAGTTTCAGGTACTTTAACATTGATGAATTTCTAAAAGGTGTTGTTTCGGAGCAAAGTAGTTTAGCTGAAACCAAAAATATTGAGTTGGTTTATTCGCCGGTAAGAGATACTTTACAGCTGTATGGTGATAAAGATAAGTTGAAACAGGTAGTCGTAAACCTTTTGCAGAATGCAATTAAATATACCGAAAAAGGTAAAGTTGAAGTACTGGTTGAAGAAGAAAAATTATATGGAAAAATTATTGTAAGAGATACCGGTATCGGAATTCCCCCGGAAGACCTGGACAGGATATTTGAAAGATTTTACAGGGTGGATAAAATGCGCTCACGCTCTGTAGGAGGAACAGGTTTAGGGTTAGCAATTGTAAAGCACATTCTTGAAGCTCATGGTACTACAATGACTGTAAAAAGTGAATGTAATATTGGGAGTGAATTTTCATTTAAGCTTAAAAAGTAATTATCCTCCTAATTTTTAAGGAAAAATCTTTCTTTAGACAGAATTGACTTAAAACACTAATTTATATACATTTGTAGCTCGAAATTTTAGAAAGATAGAGGATTAAATGTTTGCTGTTGTAGATATATTGGGACAACAATTCAAGGTAGCTGAAAATTCAAAGTACTATGTACCGCGTTTAAAAGATGAAATTGATTCCGAGGTAACTTTCGATTCAGTTTTAGTTCTTAGCGATGATAAAAACGTTAAGATCGGAAATCCATCTGTTAAAGGTGCAAAGGTAACAGCTAAAGTACTTGAACATCTTAAGGATGATAAGGTTATCATCTTTAAGAAAAAAAGAAGAAAAGGTTACAAAAAGAAACAAGGGCACAGGCAGGAATTAACAAGAATTGAAATTACAAAGATTGCTTAAAGAGGAAAATTATGGCTCATAAAAAAGGTCAGGGTTCAACCAGGAACGGAAGAGATAGTAACCCGCAGTATCTTGGTGTTAAAAGATTTGGCGGAGAGAAAGTTATTTCAGGTAATATACTTGTAAGACAACGCGGAACTAAATTTCATCCAGGCACAAATGTTAAAAAAGGCGGCGATGATACTTTGTTTGCTGTTGCAGATGGCGTTGTTAAGTTTGAAGTAAAACGAGGTGACAGACGCTTTGTAAGTGTTTATTCCGCTTAACATTTTTACTTAAATAGTTTAATAAAAAACCCTCCAATGCAGGAGGGTTTTTTATTTTAAAATCCAAGCGGCTTTCAATTATTCCATCTCTATCCTTTGGATAAAGATTATGAGAGGAGACCTAGAATCCCAGCCGTTCCATATCTGCTACAAGAGTTTTCACTGCATTTATCGAATTATCCAGCGCTGCTTGTTCAGTTTCATCTAAAGAAAACTCAACAACTTTTTCCACTCCTGTTGCACCTAGCACAGCAGGTACTCCAAGATAGTAGCCATCAACACCAAACTCTCCATCCAGGTAAGCACATACCGGAAGCACTCTTTTTTCATCATAAATAATTGCTTCTACCATAGAGATTGCTGCAGATGCAGGAGAATAAAAAGCGGAACCGGTTTTTAACAATCCGACTACTTCTCCACCAGCTTTTTTGGTTCTCGTAACCATAGCATCCATAACTTCTTTGGCTTTTGCTGCATCGCCGTACTTACGTTCCAGCAAATCCATCGTAGGTATTCCGTTTACGTTTGAGTGCCTGATAATTGGTACCATTGTATCGCCATGACCGCCGAGCACCATTGCATTAACATCTTTTACAGAAACTCCAAGTTCCCATGCAATAAATGTTGAGAATCTTGAAGAATCCAGGATACCTGCCTGACCGAACACCCTGTTGGTTGGAAAGCCGGTAACCTTTTTGAAAAGTGTAACCATTGCATCAAGCGGGTTAGAAATTATAATGCATATAGCTTCGGGCGCATTATTTTTTAACAGCTTCTGCAACAGATTTCATGATCTTGGCATTGGTTGTTAAAAGATCATCCCTGCTCATACCGGGTTTGCGGGGTAATCCAGCTGTTACAATTACCAGGTCTGAACCGGCAAGATCTTTATAATCATTGGTTCCCTCGACTTTCCCATCAAAGCCGTCTACCCTTGCTGCTTCCGCTATATCAAGCGTTTTACCCTGCGGCATATCCTCAACGATATCGAACATAACAACATCGCCAAGCTGCCTTTGAGCAATAAGTTGTGCCAAAACTCCACCAATTTGACCGCCACCGATTAGTGATATTTTTTTTCTAGCCATTGTTAACTCCCTCTAGATTATTGTTTTATACTGACAACTGTAAAAATAATCAAAAATAATTTGAGGTGTTACTATTTGATAGAATAAATTAAATCTATTTGAAGATAATTGAGGAAATTATTGAAAATTAGTTAAATCTTTAATGTAAGAATGGTTTCTGTTCCGGTGGGAGTAATATTATATTTTAATTCATCCATGTAAACACGCATCAGGTAAACGCCACGCCCGGAATCTTTAAGTAAATTTTCGGGTTGTGTAGGATCTGGTACTATTGAAGGATCAAATCCTTCCCCCTCATCAGTTATTTTTATGATAATTTTTGTTTTATCAACTTCTACATCAACACTTACAAGCTTATTAACATCACATTTATTTGCATGAATGATTGCATTGGTAGTGGCTTCAGTAACTGCTAAAAGGAGTGCAGCAAATCGTTCATTATCCAAACCAAGATCTTTAGCAAAATAATTAACAAATTCTTCAACTGTAATTAAATTGTTCGGATCACTTTCTATTTCAATATGGTAACTTTCTTCAGGCAATTTCAATTATAATTTTATTAAACAAAATAATAAAAAAATATCGGTTTTCAATTTAAAATTTCCAGCTCATTTCAACAATAAGGTTGGCTCTTTCCCTGTCCGGCACATCATTCGTCGAAATAAATTCGTACCAGCTATTCACTTTTAGATAGAGTGAAGGGGAGCCAATAACAATTTCGAGCAAGGGTCCAACCGTTAAAAACTTTGTATCCGGTATCTTGTCTTTTTTCATCATAGTTAAAAGTATTTAAGGAAAAATAGCGAACTCCAAGAGCAAAAAGTGCATTATTCATAACATAACCAACTTTTGGAGTGGCAAAAATTTCTTCCAGGTATCTTGTGGGTCTTTCAGCAAATTCATCCCAATCCAGGTCTCCCTGGTCGGTAAGTTTAATATAACCGTTAATTATCAGTGTAAATTTTTTAGATAAGTTCCACCTGGTAGAATCGGTGGCTGTGAATTGCCTGAACGATATACTCCTAAGATTGGAAGCTACATCTTCAAAATCGTAAACAGTATAGTTTGCAGAGACTTCAAAATTGTTGAGGGATGAAAATTGTGCACCGTGGTAATAGCCGCCTGTGGAAAACCGCAGCACACGGTTTATATTATTATTTGCACTACGGCTTGCAAACACATAAACGATATGGCTGTACGTTCCTTCTACATTAGCAAACATTTCAAAAAAGGGTGATATAAATTTTGAATATCTTATGCGGGCTATGGAGAGCAGCTCATCCCTGTCATCATCGTTATTAATGCTTGGTGTATCGTATTTAAGTTTACTGTGGAACATGCTTACAGACAGACGGTCGGCATTGCCAATCTGAATGTTTCCAAGTAAGGAAATTGTTGCTCTTCCAGAGTTGTTATTTTTTCTGCTGTCAATTTCTTTTCTCTGCTCAAAAAAGCTCTCATCAACTCCTTCCATTCTTTTGGCGATATGTTTTTCATCTCTCTCAATATAATTTAGGCGAAGTGCTCCATCAAAATTTCCTGTTCTGTAGAGAAGAGAAGATTCGGCACCTATTCCAAGTTCTTCAATTTTTGAATCAAAAATATTTTGCGATTGTTTATCCAGCGACCTGTATCGTGTGTCTCTATCAATTGTACGCCAGTTCAGTCTTCCTGATAGTTCCAGCGTAAACAGATCCAGGAAACCGTTGTACACAAGCCTGTCCTGAATTAAATATATTGATTCGGTTCTCCCTTCAATGTTGTTTGTAATGTTAAACTGGCTTGATGTAATTGAATCTGCCGGGAAATAGAAATCTTTCCTGCTCTGTGTAAATTTAGTATTAAGCGAATTTATCACATTCGGGTTAAACGGGTTGGTCACCAAAAGGTTAAAGAATCGCAGCAAATTTTTTCTTGGGAAAATATCTTCGTTTTCAAATTTTAATTCGGAACGGAGAGAAAAATCTGTAAAATCTAAATCATCTATCAAACTCTCAAAGCCATAAAGAGCACCGCGGTCTGTTGTTCCAACCTGCTTGTTAATTGAAAAGCCGCCGTAAGGAGTAAGATAGATCTGTCTCAGTAATTCAATTTCAGTAAAAAATGTAGCGTGGTTAATTGCAGTCTGGTTTATTGCTAATTGTCTGTCATCCGATAAGAGGTTGCTTTTTACAGATAATCCCGAATTTAATCCACGATTAAATTTATAGTATCCCCTAAAGACAAGGTATTGTTCATCTCTTATGCTGTTACTGCCCGCTTCTACAAGTGTGGAACGGAAATTTTCTTTTATACTAAAACTAAAAGGGTCGGATGAAGCGGATACATCAAAGCCGCTGTTTAAATAATATGTGGTTAACTGTTTGTCAAAATTTGTAAAGATGCGGTTCATCGGTAGTAATGTAATTTTATATTCAAGCGTGTCTATCGAACTTTGCGCAAAACAATTCGTTGTTTGTAACGAAAAAAAGAGAAGCAGGAGAAAACACTTTTTCAGGAATTCAATCAAAAATTTTTAAGGGATAATTTGTTAAAATAAATTCTTTCCGTATTAATTAAGATAGTGAGAAATGATCTTGCTGTAAAGTAACTTGAAATGCCTGCATTTATTTATTTTTCCGTTCATCACACAATTTAGTAAAGTTGCTCCAGATACGATTAATTTATTACAAAAATAAATATAGTTATATTATAAAATTATTATTTGAAATTATTTACCTTAATCGAACATCAATAAAATAGAAAAAATGCCAAAAGGAAAAACCGGGAAGAAAACTGAAAAGAAAAAACAGCAGTCTGCCGGGCAAATTAATTTATCCCAAAAGTTTGAAGAATTAACTAATTACAGGTTCCTTGGCTTAGGGATTGCCGTCTTTTACTTTATTGTGATGGCAATTGTTAGCTTCAGTTTTCACAAAGTTGGTGATTACGGGGTTGAAACAGATTTTTTCTGGGGTTACGTTCCTGCAGCAAAAGATTTTCTTAATGGTGTGATAACTATCGATGCTTTCAGAGGACCTTTGTATCCAATCGTACTTGGAATATTCGGTTTTATCCTCTCGGATTTTTTTAATGCGGGAATTCTTATCGGAATTATTTCAGCAGCGTTTGTTATCTATTTTACTTTCGAAATGGTTAAAAGAATTTTTTCGCCAAAAGTTGCATTGTTCGTAACACTTATACTTGCGTGCAATCCGGTTTTTGTGCAATACACTTACAGCGCTGGTACAGATATGTTTTTCAGCGCACTGGTTACGGCAACTCTTTTCTTCTTCTTTAAAGAAAAAGAGCTGAGTTATAAAAACCTGGTTATTGCTGCCTTCCTGGGGGGACTTTCTTACCTAACACGTTATAACGGCATTTTCCTTTTCGGTTTTGTTATTGTTATCCTGTTTCATCAATTACTGGAACATTGACTGGCTAAAGCGTTTTAAAGTAGCAGCAGTTTTCGTAGTGGTTTTCATTTTAACATTTTCTCCCTGGGGAATTTATTGTTCAATTGAAAAGGATTCATTCTTATACAATGAAAATTATAAGAACATTGCTTACGAAATGCATGGAAAGGGGAAGATAAGCTGGGATGAATACTGGTTTGAAGAAAGTCAGCAAAGTTACCTCGCTGCAGGATGTTGTTTTTAGTGATCCCGGAACTTTCTTATCAAAAGTTATTAATAATGTTGGCGATCACTTTATAGAAGATATGGAAAAGTTGGTGGGCTGGCACATAGGTGTTTTTGTAATACTCGGTTTAATATTGCTGATAATTTCAAATCCATTAAAGGATTGGAAGAGCAGGGAAACGGGTTATTATCTTTTGAGCATTTTCTTTTTCGGTTTGCTTTTGCTCATCTTTTACAGCGAAAGATTTTCTATGTTTTTAATTCCTTTTTATACTGTTCTTGCTGTTCAACCATTCTTCATATATAAATATAGAATACGGAAATTCGCTCCGCTTAAATTCAGTTATGTATTGATGATTGGATTAGTTGCGTTTACTTTTGCAAAATCTTATTCATTCAATAGTTCAAGAATTGATTCTGGTCCGAAGGAATTACTTGTGCTGCAAGAATGGTACGAGAAAAATATTCCGGAAAATGAAAGAGGGAAGAAGATTGCATCGCGTAAAGCTCATGTTGCATATTACCTTGATATGAAATTTAGTTTAATCCCGATGGCTGATACTTACGAGGAGTTAATTGCAAAACTAAAAGAGAATAAGGTTGATCATCTTTACTTTAGCACAATGGAAGCAGCGATGAGGCGGCAGTTCCAGTTTTTGCTGGATCCACGGCAAAATCATCCAGGATTGAAAGTTGAAGTTTATTTTGAAAATCCGCCTGCTGTACTTTATAAAGTTGAATAGGATTTATTACCAAGACAATATTTAAATGAAAATATATTCGTATGCACTTAAAATTATTCTTTAATAAGAAAAATAAAAGTCACTCTTTTGCAAGATTTAAATTGCACGTTTTCTAAAACCGTTTGAAGGAATTTTATTAAATGCTGTTTATTTATCAAAATTATCACGCTGGATAAACAATACACTCAAAACTAAATTTAATGATTTTTATAACAAAAAAGTAAATTATGAAGGAAGATTTGGTTTACACGAATTTGTAATAAAAGAGGAAATACAAAACCAATCTATAGATTATCTGGAATTTGGTGTTGCCAGCGGAATTGCAATAAAATGGTGGATTGAAAAAAATACAAATCCTGAAAGCAGGTTTTATGGATTTGATGTATTTACAGGTTTACCTGAAGATTTTGGTGTGATGAAAAAACATCATTACAATACGGAAGGAACAATCCCGCAAGTTGATGATGAACGTGTTAAATTTATTAAGGGTTTATTCCAGGATTCTCTTCCCGGTTTTTTAAACAGTTATGAATCAAAGCAGAGAAAAGTAATTCATATGGATGCTGATCTTTACTCTTCAACTCTTTTTGTTCTTACTAGGTTGATTCCTTTCCTGCAAAAAGATGATATAATAATTTTTGATGAATTTGGCGTTCCCACTCACGAATTCCGTGCATTCACTGATATTGTTTCCTCCTACAAATTAAATTATGAAATATTAGGAGCAATTAATAACTACTTGCAGCTTGCTATTAAAATAAAATAGTTAACATCTTTTTAAGTGAACTTATTGAATCCCATACTCAATTTTCTTACGTTTGGTTAAACTTTAATGGGTTTAATATGAGGAAGTATTATTTAATATCAATTATATGTCTTTCTCTCACTTTCTCAAATCTTTCCGCAGAATTATTTTCCCTTAGAAGTTGGCAATAGATGGGATTATTTTATTTCTGGATATAGCCACGGAGGAAATTATTGGAATGACACATTGTCCATTGAGGTTATTGGGGAAATAAAGTTCAATACAAACAAAGACTATTATATTCTTTCAAAACCGTTTTTATTCAGCGAATATTTATGTAGTGAAAACGATAGCCTTTATTACTATGATAATACTGATTCTCTGGATTGTTTGATATTTGCATTTAATCAATCTGATAGTTTAACTTATTATTCTTGTGGATTTGATAGTTTGCTGGTAATTAATGATTTAGTTGCAAACATTTTCGGGATAGAGGATACTTTTCAGAGGTATAGTCCTCCTTGGGGTTGGAGTAGATTCGAGTTGTTTAAGTTATATGGTCTGCACTTCTTCTCATACTACGGTCCATTACAGCAAGTAGATTATAGCTTATCTGGGTGTATAATTTCCGGTGTAACTTATGGTGAATTGCTAGTATCTATAAAGAAAGATATACGATTTCCAATTAACTATTCACTATCCCAAAACTATCCCAACCCATTCAACCCAACAACAACAATCAAATACCAAATCCCAGAATTAAGTTTTGTAACATTAAAAGTTTACGATGTTTTAGGCAAGGAAGTAACCACATTAGTTAACGAAGAAAAACCTGCTGGTGAATATGAAGTTAAATTTAATGCAACTGGATTACCAAGTGGGATTTATTTTTATCGGCTTCACGCGGGAAATTATGTAGAAACAAAGAAAATGGTTTTAATGAAATAATTACATTTATTATTCTAAAATGAATGAAATCATTTCTAATAAAATATATTAAAGTTGTTGAGATAAAGGTAATATCATGAAACAATTTAATAAGCTAAAAGTATTTATTTTTTGTTTAATAGTATTTTCAATAAAATCTCCTGCACAGGGAACTTATGATATATTTCCACTTACCGGCGGCATGCATTATACCTATAATTTTTTTCAAGAATATAAGTTTTATCATGTTGCAACTCTGACCAACATTCATAGTGATTCAGGAAGCGTTGAATATACTATACTGGATTCTCTTGAATATGGTGATACATTAATAGTTTGGAATATAGAACAAAGACGAAATATACTTCACAGGGACTATAACTACCCGAATGATACAACATATAAAGTACGAGATACCAGTTATTATCAACTTTCTGAATCTTTAATCGGAGATCATGAATTAAAATGTTCATCGATGGTTTGGTTCTTTCCCCTAAATGTTTGGCCTCCTGATGTATCCTGGACAGGTCCTGATTCCAGCGTATATCGTTATTCAGATTTCCCCAATTTCTTAGGTGTACTTTCATCAAATGTGTATGATCCCTTCTGGGTAGATTCGATTTGGTTTTCAAATGAAGCCGGAATGTATCGAAGGGTAACTGAAAATTTTTGGGGGTACTGGTATTACTCATGGTTCTTATAGGAGATATTTATACCGATCCGATATACCAAATGATGTAGAGCAGAATAATTGGAATAATGTTAAAGATTATGTTTTATCCCAAAACTACCCCAACCCGTTTAACCCAAGGACAAGTATACAGTATGCAGTTAGCAGTGGGCAATTTGTTAGCTTAAAAGTGTATGATGTGTTAGGAAAAGAAGTTGCAACCATTGTTAACGAAGAAAAACCAGCAGGAAGTTATGAGGTTGAGTTTGATGCAGCAATCTTATCAAGTGGAATTTACTTTTATAGAATGCAAGCCGGTGATTTTATTGAAACTAAGAAGATGATACTGATGAAGTAAATTTTCTACAATAAAAAAATCCCCTTCAAATAGAAGGAGATTTTTTTAATTACTCTGCAGTTGGTTGTTGAACTGTTCTGCTTCCTAACTCGTTGTCTAGCATAAACAAACCACTTTTGCTGTCGCCTATCATTTCCATTCTTTTTACATTCTGCTGAGCTGATGCTTCTTCCTCAACCTGCTCGCCCACGAACCACTGTAAAAAGTTTACGGTTGCATGATCTTTTTCCTTTTGTGCAAGATCAACTATGGCATTGATACTTTTTGTTACTTTCTGTTCATGTACAAATGTATCTTTAAATACTTCCAGGAATGAATTCCATTTAGTTTTCGGTCCATCAATTTTTTGCAGAGACACTTCGCCACCAACCTGGTAAACGTAATCAAATATCTTCATAGCGTGTGCATATTCCTCATCAGCCTGCATTCTAAACCACTTGGCAAAACCCTGCAAATCATTTGCCTCAAAGTAAGCAGACATAGATAAATAGAAGTATGATGAATAATATTCAGCGTTAAGTTGCTTATTTAATGCTGTTTGTATGTTTTTAGAAATCATCTTAAATCCTCTTAATATTACATTTACAATTAAATAATTTTCAATACCAAATATATAAAAAATGAGTGTAATTTTTGATTTTCTTAGTGCGGCATCGATCACATTTAGGCAAATAATGTAGAATTTTAACAAGCAGATAAGCTTTTTGAATTGATATTAAAAACGGCTTTAGGTACTTTTAAGACTTAATTTAAAAGGAAAATCAATTTAAAATTTACAGGAGATTAAATAATGGCAATTAAAGTTGGAATTAATGGTTTTGGAAGAATAGGACGGCTTGTTTTCAGAAGATGTAAAGAATTAGGCGGTTTTGATTTTGTTGGTATAAACGATCTTACAGATGCTAAAACACTGGCACATTTATTAAAATACGATTCTGTTCATGGCAAATATAACGGAACAATTAAAGTTGATGGTAACGATATAATTGTTGACGGCGATAGAATAAAAATTAGTGCAGAAAAAGATCCTGCAAACCTTAAATGGGGTGATCTTGGAACAGATATCGTTATTGAATCCACCGGAGTTTTCAGAACTAAAGAAGCATGCTTAAAGCATGTTGAAGCTGGTGCGAAGAAAGTTATACTTACTGTTCCGCCAAAAGGTGAAATTGATGCAATGGTAGTGCTTGGAGTTAATGATGAAGTGTTGAAAGGTAATGAGCAGGTTATTTCTAATGCTTCTTGTACAACCAATTGTCTCGCTCCCATGGTTAAAGTTCTTAACGATGCTTTTGGTGTTGAAAAAGGATTTATGACAACAGTTCACTCTTATACAAATGATCAGAGATTGCTGGATTTACCGCATAGTGATTTAAGAAGATCACGTGCCGCCGCATTATCAATAATTCCTACAACAACTGGCGCTGCTAAAGCTGTTGGTAAAGTTATACCGGAATTAAACGGAATGCTGGATGGATTTTCATTAAGAGTTCCTACACCTGATGGTTCTATTACAGATTTAGTTGCAACACTTAAGAAAGATGTTACTGCTGAAGAAGTAAATGCAGCATTTAAAAAAGCTGCCAATGGCGATTTAAAAGGAATACTTGAATATAGTGATGAACCTTTAGTTTCAGCAGATATTGTTGGAAATCCCCATTCAAATATTTTTGATTCACTTTCAACAATGGCAAACGGTAACCTTGTAAAAGTGGTTGGCTGGTATGATAATGAGTATGGTTACTCTTGCAGGGTAGTTGATTTAATTAAAAAAGTTGTTTGATTGAATGTTGATGTGATCATTGTAGGGAATGGTTTAGGACCATTCCCTGCATCCTGATAATCCGCGCCTGGGGAAAATCTGTTGCAAACTATTTTATGATAAGGTAAAAAATGAACAAGCTTTCAATTGATTCTGTTAATTTTAAAAATAAAAAAGTTTTAGTTAGAGTAGATTTTAACGTTCCACTGGATGAAAATCAAAACATAACAAACGATATTAGAATAAAATCATCTTTACCAACAATTAATAAATTGGTTGATGACGGCGGAAAAGTAATTTTAATGAGTCATCTTGGAAGACCTAAGGGTGAGAGAAAACAGGAATTCAGTTTAAAACCCGCTGCTATTAAGATTAAGCGAACTTCTTGGTAAAGAAGTTAAGCTGGCTCCTGATTGTATTGGCGAAGAGACTGAAAAGCTGGTAAATGAAATGAACTCTGGCGATGTTATTCTTCTTGAAAATGTACGCTTCCATAAAGAAGAAACCGATAATGAGCCGGAATTTGCAAAACAATTAGCATCACTTGGTGAAGTTTATGTAAATGATGCTTTCGGATCTGCACACAGAGCCCATGCTTCAACCGAAGGAGTTACAAAATTTATTGATACCTGTGCAGCCGGTTACCTTATGCAGAAAGAGCTCGATTATCTTGGTAGCGCTCTTGCTGAACCAAAGAGACCATATTGTGCTATTCTTGGTGGAGCTAAAATCTCAGGCAAAATTGATGTTATAAATAATCTGCTCGATAAAGTTGATACCTTAATTGTTGGCGGAGGAATGGCATTTACATTTTTCAAAGCACAGGGTAAAGAAATTGGAAAATCACTTCTTGAAGAAGAAAAACTGGATCTTGCAAAAGAACTGTTGGGCAAACTGGAAGATTCAAAAGTTAAGTTTCTTCTTCCTGTTGATGTTGTAGTTGCTGAAGAATTTAGTAACGATTCCCCCGCAGAAACCGTTAGTGTTGATAATATTCCTTCAAACAAAATGGGTTTGGATATAGGAAGGGAATCAATTAAATTGTTCAAAGATGAGTTGATGAAATCGAAGACTATTGTGTGGAATGGACCTATGGGAGTTTTTGAAATGGATAACTTTGCCGAAGGAACTATGGAAATTGCAAAAGCGCTTGCAGAGGTAACTTCAAACGGGGCGGTTACTGTTATTGGCGGAGGAGATTCTGCAGCAGCAATAAGTAAAAGTGGTTTAGAAAAGCAGGTGTCCCATGTTTCAACAGGCGGCGGCGCATCACTGGAATTTTTAGAAGGAAAAACACTTCCGGGTGTTGCTGCGCTCACAGATATTTAATAATGTTTAAGTAAAGGAATAATTTGAATAATTCGTTTAGACCCAGAGGATTTGGCAGATTTAGTCTTTTTCCACCTATAATTAAAAATCTTTTGATCATCAATGCTGCGGTATTTTTCTTCCAGTTGTTGCAAGCAATTTTATGATTGGCGGAATACCTGGTATATATGTTTTGCAAGAATGGTTTGCGCTTAATCCACTTGTTGAAGGTGCTAACTTCCAGGTCTGGCAATTGATCACTTACCAGTTTATGCATGCAGGGTTTGGTCATATATTCTTTAATATGTTTATGCTCTGGATGTTTGGTATGGAAATAGAAAATATTATGGGTTCGAAAAAATTTCTGTATTATTACCTGATATGCGGAGTTGCAGCAGGGTTGGCACAACTTTTCATCGCTCCTCTCTTTTCTGTCCCAGCTCTAACAATTGGTGCATCAGGAGCAGTTTTTGGAGTTATGATTGCATTCGCATTTATGTTCCCGGATCGTTTAATATTTCTCTGGTTTCTAATTCCGATAAAAGCAAAATACCTTATTGGATTTTTATTCATCCTAGAAATCTTCTTTATAGGAGATGCAGGCAGTGATGTAGCTCATCTTGCACATCTCGGTGGAGCAATTGCCGGATTTATTTTTATAATGATGGATAAGAAAATAGACGTTACCCTAAAGCATATGTTTAATAAATCTTACTACCGAACCACTGAAAAACCACCGAATATTTTCAGCGGGATTACAGAACGGTTCAGCAAAAAAGATGATGAAGTTAAAGAAGCTAAATTTTATGATTTAAAGGATGATGAAGATGAAAAAATTACACAGGAAGATATTGATGAAATTCTTGATAAAATAAGCAAGTCAGGTTATCAGAATCTTACCGAGAAGGAAAAGAAAACTTTATTTGAAGCAAGCAAGAAGATGAATTAATCGTGAACAGAATTTCATTAAAATTTCTTCTATTATTAATTATTCCTGCTTTTACTTAATAGTTGTTCCGAAGAAGAAGTAATTCCCGAAGAAAAATTCATACATGTTTATGTTGATTTGATGATCGTGCAGGATACAACAAGAGTAAACCCGCTGCCTCTCGATTCACTTAAAGAAATAGTTTTTACAAAACATGATATAACTTCAGAATTGTATGATAAAACGATTGCCAAATATAATTCATCGCCCGAAGATTGGGAGGGATTTTTTGATAAAGCAATTGCTTACCTTGAGGAATTAAAAACTAAGAGAGAACGATTAGTGTATTTTAATTTTGCAGCCGCAATTCGTATAAGCGAATAAGGTACAGAGGAGGGGAGCTTTTCTTTAAGATCTTTTAAATTATGATAACCAATCTCAACCTGCTTTTTTATCATTTCAAAAATCTCATCATCAAATAAAAAAGCAATATCGGTTTCAGGTTTGTATTCAATAATGGTTTCAATCTGCATAGATATTACTGCTTCCGAAAGTTTCCTTAATTCCGAGATACTTTGCAGCGAATATTTCCTTAACAGGAGTTCATAAGTGTTGTGAATATTTTTCGGAAGAGTGCGGTCTTCGTTACTATCAATTTTAACCGGATTATTTTTTGTAAAATCATTAATGATCTCTAAAAAATCATTCCCGATTTTATTAAACATCCTGTTATTAAAACCGGATATAGCTAACAATCCTTCTTTGGTAGCGGTTTCCTTTCTACTATTTCTCTAAGAAGTTCATCAGGACATATAACATTATCCGGTTTGTAAAAATTTTTCAGATGTTTTTTTTCTTGCATCTCTTAGCAGGTTATAAAGGTAAAGATTCTCTTCGTAATTTTTTGCAGGAGCAGCTTCTTCTATCATAGCGCCGATTTTTACTAATGTCTCTTTTCCTTTATTTGTAAGATCTAAAAATCTTTTTGCACCGCTCGTCCTGCTGATAAATTGTTTAGCCGCAAGTTCCTGCACAATAATTTTAATATCATTTTTATCGAAGTTTGTGCAAGTTCCAAATTCTTAAACTTTTCAAAACTCTCTTTTAGTTTATTGCCTTGCAAAATGTTGATCAGCGCATTTTCATCAATTGGTTTTTCTGCTTCATCAAGGGTTCTTATTATTATTTCTGAAATATATTCTACAGTGGAATCGGTTATCCGTTCACCTGCAAGACAGTTATCGCATTTGTCGCAGCGGTAATCATCAAGCTGCTCTCCAAAGTAATTTAGTATAAAGTTAAACCTGCATTTTTTTGTATAAGCAAACTCTGTCATCAGGTTAAGTTTGCGTTGTGCATTAATATAACTTTCGTTTATCATCTTGTAGTTAAGTATTAGCTTATCATCAGCCGCCCTGGGTGCAGCAAGTTGTATAGTTTCTTTCTCAATTGCTTTTTGAAATGAAATAATTCCAAGATTATCAAGTGTTGTAAGATTATCATACAAAGATGGTACAGGTATGCTTAATGATGTATGCAAATTGATTGGTCTGGATATTCCTTATTACCCGCAAATAACACGCTGCCAAATTCGCGGAGCAGCTGAAGAATAATATTTTTAAATTCCTCATTGCTGGTTGTGCTTACGAATTGTTTTAACCTGCTCTTTCTCCATCGTAAAACTTATAGAATCTTTTTTCTCGAACTCAGAAACCTGCCTAAGATAACCGGCTCTTTCAAGATATCTTAACGAAGCGTGCAATAATCCTCTTAGAGATTGAAGTCCCTGCATAATTGGAAATATATTCAGGGTCAACAATCAATTCATTTTCAGTTATTGAACCAACTGCAATCGAGTTATAATCACAAATAGCTTTGTAAATAGTTTGAATGATCTGTCTTGTCAGGATGAGAATTTCTTATAAAAAAATTATGAATTGAAATATCCTTATCATCATAAAGCAGGTAAGTGTAGGATGGTTTCCCATCTCTGCCCGCTCTTCCAATTTCCTGGTAAAAATTTTCTACAGAACCGGTTGTATCATAATGAATGACTAATCTTATATCTTTTTTATCAATCCCCATCCCGAAAGCATTTGTCGCAGCAATAATATTTATTTTACCATTACTAAATTCTTCCTGTATTTTTCTTCTAATGGGCGGCTGCAAACCTGCATGATAGTAATGACATTTATATTTGTTTAGATTTAAAAATTCCGTTACTTCTTCAGCATTCTTTCGGGTTGCAGTGTAAATAATTGCAGCCCCTTCGGTTTGTCTTAGCAGTTCAAGGCATTTCTGTTTTTTGTTTTTAGGAAAGAGAACATTTAAATGAAGATTATCTCTTTCAAATCCTCTAACAAAAATTTGCGGATCTTTTAATTGCAGTTGTTTTACAATATCCTTAACAACCTCTGGTGTAGCGGTTGCAGTAAATGCTGCTATTTTTTTAAGTGATGTATAATTGATAAAGTCTTTTATTTTCGTATAGCTTGGTCTGAAATTATGTCCCCATTCACTTATGCAATGTGCTTCATCAACAAATAAATAAGATGGGTTAAGTGATTTTATTCTTTCAGCAAATTTTATGCTTTCAAGTTTTTCGGGTGCAATATAAAGCAGTTTAATTTTACCAAATGCAATTTTTTGTAGAACCTGTTCCGATTCGTTGAAATCCATCGTGCTATTTATAAAAGCAGCAATTTCTTCCAGTTTGTTAAGGCTATCAACCTGGTCTTTCATCAACGCAATTAAGGGAGAAATTACAATTGAAAAATTATCGGATATAAGAGAAGGAATTTGATAGCAGAGAGATTTTCCTGCCCCGGTTGGAAGAACTGCCAGAACATTTTTCCCATCCAGGATAGTATCAATTATTTCTTGCTGCCCGTTCCTGAAAAGTTTCAAATCCAAAGTACTTTTTTAAGTCTTATTTTTAGACTTTCATCTGATCCAATATAAACTGAACTCGAAATTATAATTCATAATGCGTTTCCGCAGATCAGCATAATTATTTAGGCATTAATTGTTTGAAAATTAAGCATTCACCTGTTAACTTTTCAAATGATTATTCAAAAAAATGCAACCATCCATTAAAAAGATCCTTCATTACAAATCCTGAATGTTTTAGAATTAATTTAACTCAATTTCTATATCTGATAATTAATAATTAGGCTTTTTAATAATACTATTAAAGGAATAAAAAATGAAGTACTTGTTTACCATCGCAGCAATATTTCTGTTTCAATTAAGTGTTTATTCACAAATTGAATATAAAGACCAGCTTATTGAAAATAGTGTATTCAGCAATGCTCCTGAAGAGATAAAAAATACAAAACCATTTATAAGGCAATGGTGGTTTTTTGAAGAAAGAGCTTATCCTGAAGGTGTAATTCCTGAGAATGCGTATGAAAATTCTATCGAACAAAGAAATTTATTAAGAGAACAGAACGGAGAGGATGCTTTAAGCATTAATTGGGTAAGTCTTGGTCCAACTCCCGGTGCTTACTTTAACTACGGAAATATTTCATCCCGCGTTGTAACAGGTGCATACGATCCAACAAATCCTGATGTTCTTTATATTGGTCCTGCAAACGGTGGAGTATGGAAATCAACTGACGGGGGAATAAATTGGATGCCACTTACAGATAATGAAGTATCGATGGCTATGGGTTCCATAGCTATTGATCCAACTCAATACAAATATTATTTATGCAGGAACAGGTGAAGCAACTTACAGTGGCGCTTCATATTACGGGCGAGGATTATTAAAATCTACCAGATGGCGGAAATACATGGACAAACATTACTTCCGGGCTTCCTTTTTCAACTTACTTTTCAAGAATAAAGATAAGACCGGGTCATTCAAATGAACTGTTGGCTGCCTTAGGCAATTCAGGTCTTGTATAGAAGTACTGATGCTGGATTAGACTGGACATTGCTTGCCGGCGGTAGGGTTGATGATGTAGCTTTTTACTTTTACCGGCGATACTGCTTTTGCTGTTGGATCAGGGATTGGTTTAAGAAGATCACTTGATGGAGGCGCAACCTTTTCATCTTTTGGAAGTGGTTTGGGTACAGGAACAAGAACTCATTTTGATCTCGCTCTATCATCCCCAGCAACAATGTATGCTTCAGTTTATGGCTCAAGTGTGGTTCGTATTTATAAATCTACTAACCACGGAGCAAACTGGGTTGAATTATCCACTTCATCAAATTTCCAAAGTCTGGATGGGCAGGCATGGTATGATCTTTACTGTCGCGTAAATCCTCGTAACCCAAACAAAGCTTATGTTGGTACAATTGATGTATTCAGCACAACTGATGGAACAACTTTTAACAATTTAACAAATGGTTATAGCGGAGGCTATGTTCATGTAGATCAGCACTATTTGTTTTTTCACCCTACAGATGAAAACACCTTTATGGTTTGCAACGATGGCGGAATATGGAAGACAACTGATAACGGAAGCAGTTTTACAAACCTGAACCAGAATTTAACACTAACCCAGTTTTACAGGATTGCTGCAAGTCCTTTTACACCAAGCAGAATTCTTGGAGGCACACAGGATAACGGTACGCAGCAAACATTTTCATCACTAAGTTGGGCAGCAGCTTATGGTGGAGATGGAGGTGAAGTTTGTTTCAATCCACATAATTCAAATGTGATTCTTGGTGAAACACAAAATGGCGGTATTTTTAGAACAACCAATGGTGGATCTTCGTGGAGTTCAGCAACTTCAGGAATAAATACAGGGGAAAATGTTACCTGGGTTGCTCCAATAATTGCTCATCCCGATAATTCTGGTACTTTTTATGTTGCCAGACAAACTATTTATCGCTCGGTAAATGATGGTGGAACATGGAGCTCTATTTCCGGCAATGTTAATGGTACCAGCGCTGTTCGGGAATTAGCTATAAGTAAATCGAATGCATCAATTATGTATGCAACATCTTCCAGCCAGGTTTTTCTTTCTACAGATGGCGGGGTAACATGGACAAACAAAACAAGCGGATTGCCAAATAAAACTATTAAATCAGTTAATATTCACCCATCTGATGGAAACACAGCATCTGCTAACTTTTTCCGGATTTCGGAACAAGCAAAGTTTATAAAACTACGGATATGGGAAATAGCTGGGTAAGCATTCATGGTAACCTTCCCGATTCACCTGTTAATGATGTTTTTATTTATACTTATGATACACAGAATCCGAACACTTATTTTGTTGCTACTGACATCGGTGTATTCTTAACTCAGGATAACGGTACAAGCTGGGTTGAATTGCAAAATGGATTGCCCAACACTGTAATAGTACATCTTGATTATTCACCTTCAAACCAAATGCTAAGAGCAGGAACACACGGCAGGGGTGTATACGAGGCGTTTATAGATTTGACTGTTCCAGTTGAACTAACATCATTTACTGCCTCGATAAATGAAAAAATAGTTACTCTTAATTGGGTTACAGCAACAGAAATAAATAACCTCGGTTTTGAAGTTGAGAGAAAATTGAAAAACCAGGAATGGACGACAATTGGTTTTGTTGAAGGTAGCGGTACAACAACTGAGCAGCAAATCTACAGATATGATGATGATTATTCTGTTCTTCCTTATGAAGGGACAGTACTTTACCGGTTAAAACAGGTTGATTTTGATGGAACTTTTGAACACTCGGAACAGGTTGCAGTTGATGTAACCTTTATTCCAAATAAATTTTATGTTTCGCAGAATTACCCAAATCCATTTAATCCAAGTACTACTATAGAGTACTCGCTTCCGGTTGAGAGTAGTGTGAAAATAACGATTCATAATTCTATTGGAGAAGCGGTGGAAGTGCTAACCTCTGAATTGCAGCTGCCAGGAAGTTACGAAGTTGTATGGAACGCAGAGAATAGATCATCAGGTATTTATTTTTATACTTTTGAACTATCTCCGCTGGATGGAAGTAAAGTGCACCGCGAGATGAAAAAAATTGTATTTATGAAGTAAGGTTTTTTGATGAGAATAAAAGGGATACTTTAACGTATCCCTTTTTTTTATTTTGAAATCTTGTGTAATTCATTTTATCAAAACCATTTTCTTAGTCTCAACAAAAGCTCCAGCTTGTAGTTTATAAAAATATACACCACTAACAACTTCTTCGCTGATCGTTGATATATCCCACTCAACCTCATAATTTCCTGCAGGTTTCTCATCATTAACAAGTGTTTCAATCTCATTACCTAATACATCATAAATTTTCAAAGTAACAAAACTCACTTCTGGAAGATTATATTTGATTGTTGTTACTGGATTAAAAGGATTAGGAAAATTTTGGTACAAGTAATAGCCAGTGGGTACTATTTCCACTTTATCATCTTCAACACTTACAAGACCTCCAAAACCGCCATTTGTAGTTCTATACAAATGGTGAGTTTGAACTCCTGGTGAGAACGGTTCTCTTCCTACAATCCATCCGTGGTTCTTATCAGTGAATACCATATCCCTAAATCCATATTCAGGTTGAAGAATGGGAATGTGCAATTCTTCTGTCCATGTTCTACCTGTATCACCGCTAAAAAATGCTTTATTGCCTGCAAGCATCCATACATCTGAGGGTTTTCCGGGAATAAATTCAATATCCAATACAAAACCCATGCTATCGGTATAATTGAATTCCCAGCTTTGTCCTCCATCCTTTGTTAAATATACATTTGGATTACAGATGCTGTCGTTACACTCACCTGCTGTAATTATTCCAAGATCTTCATCATAAAACTTTATAACTCTGCACTCCATACTATCAGATAGCACAATCCAGTCTATACCGCCATTGGTTGTTTTGTATAGTTTTTCAGGTATTTGACCATAGGAATAAAAATATCCAACATTAATGTCCACAAAATCTACTCTTCTCCAAACATCACCAGACCATAAACCGATTAAACTGTGATTCATTGAAATCCAATTCTCTCCACCATCAGTTGTTCTTAAAAATAATGTTGGAGTAGTCTGAGTAGGAGCATCACCCATTGCTACACCGTTCAGCGAATCGAACATTTCAATATAATTTAGAAATGTTGTTAAGTTCGGATCATAAAATTGTAACTGCCAGTTTACCCCTCCATCTTTGGAAGCCCAAATCTCCTCATAATTCTTAAACCATATTTTATCTGGACTAATGATTTCTTTGACATCATAAAGCGAAGGTAAAGTAGATGTTTTCCAACTATTTCCACCATCTTCGGTAATGTAAAGAACACCTCCATAGCTGGGTCCTGTTAGAATCAGACTATCAACAGCGTCTATTTTATTTGTAGACCACCTAAATGGCATATTAGTTTCATACCATTGTGCCAACGTAACATTGCTAAATACAAGGATAATAAACAACATTCGAGTTATATAATTTTTACTCCATTTCATTTACTCTACTCCGTAATAATAAATACTGACAATATTTCATAGCTCCCTCCATTTGAGGGAGCTATTTTAATGAGTACTTAATGTAAATAATACATTAGTATCATTTATCAATGTTGCAAGAAACGTGGGTACCGTAGTACAATGTTTCATCAGATTTCATACAATAGTCACTACCGGAACCACATAAACAGTTTGAATAAGTATAATCAACACAAGCTTTACAATCTGAACCTAACTCGGTGCAAGCGGATTTGACAATCAAACTTGCAGAGGTGCCGCACCGTGTTGGGTCTTCTGGATCATCATTCTCACACCCACCGTTTGAACACCATTCAGCATCCACTAGATGAAAAATGTCATTTTCATATGACATTGCTTGCAAACCAAGCCCTATTGTTGCTAATGCTAGCAACATAAAAAAGCTCTTGATGAACTTCATATGTCCCTCCTTTGGTTTATTTAGAATTTAGTTTTTTAATAAGGAAAGGAAGCAAATCATTACTAATCGCTCCTTTCCATATATTTTCAACCATTCCATCTTTGCATATAATTATTGTACTGCTTTCTATTTTATAAGAATCATCTTCTTAGTTTGAGCGAAGTTGTTTATTTGCAATTGGTAGAAGTAGATACCGCTTGGTAATTCAGCTGCATTAAATTTAACCGAGTAGTTACCTGCAGGTTTCTCATCATTAACAAGTGTTGCAATCTCATTACCTAATACATCATAAATTTTCAAAGTAATAAAACTTGTTTCCGGGATTTGATATTTGATTTTTGTTACTGGATTAAAAGGATTAGGAAAGTTTTGGTACAATAAATATCCTTTTGGTACTACTTCCTTATAATTGTCCTCAACACTAACAAGACCTCCAAAACCTCCATTGGTGGTGCGATACAAATGATGTGTAAATCCTTGGGAGAGCGGTTCTCTTCCTACAATCCATCCGTGGTTCTTATCTGTAAAGGCCATGTCTCTAAATCCGTAGGCAGGCGTGAGAATCGGAATATGCATTTCTTCAGTCCAGGTTCTTCCTGTATTACTGCTAAAAAAAGCTTTGTTGCCGGCAATCATCCACACATCCGAGGGCTTTCCTGGAATAAATTCAATATCCATTACGAAACCCATACTATCGGTATAAGTAAATTCCCAGCTTTGCCCTCCATCTGTAGTCAAATATACATTTGGATTACAAATACTGTCACTACACTCACCTCCTGCAATTATACCAATATCTGCATCATAAAACCTCATTACTTTACAGTCCATACTATCAGATAATACTATCCAGTCTGTACCACCATTTGTTGTTTTGTATAATTTTTCGGGTATTTCACCAAAGGAATAAAAATATCCCACATTTATATCAACGAAATCTACTCTCTTCCAAATATTAGCTGACCATAAACCGATTAAATTGTGATTCATCGAAATCCAGTTATTACCACCATCTGTTGTTCTTAAAAAGAGGGTTGGATCACTCAGAGTAGGTGCATCACCCATTGCTACACCATTTAATGAATCGAACATTTCAATATAATTTAGAAATGTTGTTAAGGTCGGATCATAAAACTGTAACTGCCAGTTTACTCCACCGTCTTTTGAAGCCCAGATCTCCTCATAATTCTTAAACCATATTTTATCTGATCCACTAATTTCCATAACATCAATGAAAGAAGGTACTGGTGTAGATGCGATCCAACTATTTCCACCATCTTCAGTTTTATATAGCTCACCAGTAAACCCAATTGCTCCTACAAAAATCAGACTATCAAATGCATCTATTTTCTCTGAACTCCACGGGGGAGGAATATTTGTTATTTCATACCACTGTGCCTGAATAATAGTAGTAAGCACAAAAAAAGATATAATAAGTGAAATATATATTCTAGCTCTTTTCATCATTCTACCTATTAATAATTATTTATAAATTGCATTACAACAGCCCCTCTAATCTGAGGGGCCATTGCATGTAAAACAGTCATTAAGAATGTTTGGGTACTACTTATCAATATCGCACTCTACGTGAGTACCATAGTAGTAACTATGATCTTCTTTCATACAAAAGTCACTACCGGTACCGCATACGCAGCTTGAAAAAGTATAATCAACACACGCTTTACAGTCAGCACCTAACTCGTTGCAAGCGGATTTAACTATTATACTTGCTGAAGTAGTGCACCGTGTAGGGTCGAGTACATTAGTATTCTCACACCCACCTTCTGAGCACCATTCTGCATCCGCAAGATGAAAAATGTCACTTTCATATGACATTGCTTGCAAGCCAAGCGCAATTGTTGCTAATGCCAGCAACATAAGAAAGCTCTTGATGAACTTCATAAGTCCCTCCTTTTGTTTAATTTAAATTTAGTTTTTTAATAAGGAAAGGAAGCAATTCATTACTAATTGGTCCTTTCCATATATTATCAACCATTCCATCATTGCTAATAATTATCGTTATTGGAGTTAGAACGATTTTGAAATTATCTTTGAACACTTTACTGGAATTGTATGCTACATCGAAGTTTACATTATATTCGGCTATCATTTTTTTCGTAATAATTATGTCATTTACTGAAATTCCTAATATTCTAATTTTCTTATTGTTTAATAGTCTATTGATCTCATTCCAGGTAACAACATTATTTTTGCAATTCTCACAGCCATACTTCATAATAAATAAAACAATTTTATCATAATTCTTAAAATCAATCGTTTCGTGTGAACCGTCTATCCCGTAAACTTCAAATGGCTTTACCGTTTCCCCTTCAGATAAGATTTTATTATCCAATAACCTTGTAACTCGATTTTTCAATTCAATATTTCTTATTGCCAAAGCAAAGTTGGAAACCAAAAAAAAGATAAGTAGGGATATTATCAAAGATATTTTGACTTTCTCTTTAAATTTTTCATTTGATATAGATGCTACTTTGCGCTTTAGGTAATGATATAGTAGTAGAAACGCCCACAATATCAGTACGATATTCCTTACAACCGTAAGCTCATCTATTTTATCAGAAGATAAATCCCCAAAGCATCCGCAGGAAATGTCACCACCTTGTACTAGCTGAACAACAATTACACTTGTGAAAAGGACCAGAGTGTAAATCATTATTTGAAGCATTAGTGTAGTAAATAAATTGAATGTTATGCAGAACCCGATCAATATTTCCAACAGACATATTACGTAGCTAACAAACTCAACATAATAATCTGGAATTACAGCGAATTTCATTATAGCATCTTGAAATGCGGAGACATCACTTACCTTAGTAACCCCAGAGAAGATGAAAAGTAAACCGAACAGAATACGTAGGACAAGAATATAAGGCTTACGGTTTGGGTTATGATCTTTCAATTTATCATTGCTTTCTCCCATAGCTACCCAACCAAAATTATAACAATTACAGAGTAAGAAATTAATGTGATATAGTCAACACAAATGTTTATTTTTTTTCAAACAGTAAACAATCGTGAATGATGGCTAAAAATGAAACTCTTATGGCGTGATATTTAATAATAGTTAAAATGTGTATTATAGGATACTTCAAACTTTTATAACTTGACAAAAAGTCATAGTTTATATGATTTGAATAGAGGATGCGTAACTATCTCTGAAGATTCTCAAACAGGTGAGCCAGTATATCTACCGCTCAAATAAATCTGGCCATTTTAGAATATTTTTATAATTAAATTACCAGCTAATTTTAATTAATTTAACATTTGTTGAACACCTAAATATTATTTTATAGTATGACCGCAATTGAAACAAGTTCACTGGAAAAAATTTATTCAACCTCATTTGGTAAACAAAAAGTACAAGCACTTAAAGAATTAAATCTTTCTGTAAATAAGGGTTCTATATTCGGTTTACTTGGGCCAAATGGGGCAGGAAAAACCACACTTATTAAATTATTGCTTGGGATTACATTTCCAACTTTTGGAAGTGCGAAAATTTTTAATGAGAATATTTCCGGGTATGACTTCAAAAAGAAAATCGGCTACTTACCTGAGAATCACAAATATCCTCCATATCTAAAAGGAGGTGAAGTTCTTCATTTTTTTGGACGATTAAGCGGGTTAGAGGGCAGCATCTTGTAAAGAAAATTGATGAAATGCTTGAACTGGTCAAACTCACCGAGTGGAAGAAAACCAAAGTAAAAGCATACTCAAAAGGAATGATGCAGCGGCTGGGGTTGGCACAATCAATTATAAACGATCCGGAACTTATTTTTCTTGATGAACCAACAGATGGTGTTGATCCGATCGGAAGAAAAGAGATACGGGATATTCTACTAGAACTTAAATCGAGAGGAAAAACTATTTTTCTTAACAGCCATCTTCTTTCTGAAGTTGAACTAATTACGGATCGAGTTGGCATATTAAATAAAGGTTCGCTTTTGCGAGAGGGATCCGTTAAGGAACTAACCGAAAGGAAAGAGGAGTACATTGTAAACATTGATGATAGTGAATATGATCTTGTGAAGCAATCAGATTCAAACCACCAAATATCAAAACTAAGTGATGGCTCGTACTCAGTTAAAGTTGATGATGTTCGATCAATAAATATTCTTATTGATAAGATTAGATCCGATGGGAAAATAATTAAAGAAGTTCTTCTTCAGAAAAATACTTTGGAAGATATGTTTATCTCACTGATAAACAAGGCAGAAGAGGGCGGAGGGAAAATGAGAAACATTTTTATTATTACGTGGTTTACGCTCCGTGAAGCAATGGCAAGAAAGGTGTTTATGTTTTTTGCCGGCATATCGATTCTTGTACTTCTCGGATCAATTTTAGTTTTCAGTCTTGTTGATACTCAAACTTTTATTTCTGCTGCGAACCAGGGACAATCAGATTATAATTCTTAAGGAAATTGTAGCAGGATTAGAATTCTTATTATTAGCCCGTTAGCAGGGCTTTGTCTTTTGCTTGCAATTTTTTCAAGTGCAAGTTTTGTTCCTGTAATGTTGGAAAAAGGGAACAATAGATCTTCTTCTTTCCAAACCAATTTCACGACCACAATTACTTATCGGTAAATATCTTGGCGGATTACTGGTTGTCTTTATAAATATACTATTTTCCTTATTGTGGGAGTTTGGTTAATCATCTCAATTAAATTTTCTTATTGGGATTTTTCCTTTCTTTTCGTTTCCTTAACCGTAACTTTCTCGTTTGCAGTTCTATACTCAATTATAGTTTTATTTGGTGTTATTACCAGAAGCTCAATATTAGGAATGATGGTAGCATATCTAATTTTCCTTATCCTGAGCCCATTGCTGCAGCTGTACAAAGCAGAGCTTCATACATTTGTTGAAAATGGAATTGCGAAAACTATACTGGATGGTTTGTATTATATCATTCCGCAAACAGCTGAACTGATGGGTAAACTAACCGTAGATTTAGCATCAGGGCATGGAATTACTAATTATTCACCTGTTATAACTTCTTTTTTCTTATTAGTTTTAGTGTTGAGTTTTTCAATTTTCTTGTTCAAGAAAAAAGATTTTTAATATTGCAGGATAAAAGTAGTTACTTTTTCTTTATTAATTTCAGATAGTAATTGGTGTTATATTAAAAAAGGAAAATTACAGTTTAATTTGCAAAGTAATTCAATTTAAAAGAGTACTTTGAAATTCATAATTTTATCAGAGGAAGCACGTAATGCAGGAAGATAATCTTAAACTCGAAGACTTGCTTCTTCATTCCCCGGTTGAAGATGATGCGGATACGATAAACAATATTGCAATTATTGGTGCTGGTGTTATGGGACAGGGAATTGCCCAGACAATTGCATCATCTGGGATGGATGTTTTGATTGTTGAAAGAGATAAAGATGGGTTAGAAAATGCAAAAGCAGCACTTGCAGAATCTATGGATAGGGAAATTAAAAGATGGGCTATGACAAACTCCGATAAGAAAGCAATACTTAGCCGGATTAAGTGGGAAACCGATTTCAAATCAATTGGAAAATACGATCTTATAATTGAAGCTGTTACGGAAGATTTTGATGCCAAGGTGGAAGTCTTTAATAAACTTGATGGCAGCGCTAAAAAGAACTGCATCTTTGTTTCGAATACATCTACTTTAAGCTTAACAAAAATTGCAGAAACTACTAACAGACCTTCACAAGTTATCGGTCTACACTTTCTTCATCCTGTCCCTAAAATACCTGTTGTTGAAGTTGTTAAATGTTTGCATACTTCCAACGAAACCGTACGCATTGTAAAATCGTTTATCTCCAATATTGGAAAAACACCTGTTGAAGTTTATGAGTACCCTGGTTTTGTTACCACGCGCGCAATTGTTCCGCTTCTTAATGAAGCTATGTATATATTGCTCGAAGGTGTAGCTACAGCTAAAGATATTGATACAGCGATGAAACTGGGTTACAACTTCCAGAGTGGTCCGTTGGAGATGGCTGATAACATGGGATTGGATGAAATACTAGCATGGATGGAAACCTTATGGAAAACGCTTGGTGAACCCCGCTACAGGGCTTGTCCTATTCTGCGTAAGCTTGTAAGAGAGCGGAAACTCGGTAAGAAAACCGGGCAAGGTTTTTATAAGTATGATGAGCACGGAAATATTATTGAGTGATTTTTTTTACAGAAAGAAAAATTAAACAGAAATGAAAATACTAGTTCTTAATTGCGGCAGCTCTTCTATTAAATACCAATTTATCGATACCGAATCAAAAACAGAGCTTGCTAAAGGTGCGGTAGAGAGGATTGGAATGAGCGGTGCGGTTCTTTCTCATACAAGGTATGACGGAGACAAAATAAAAATTGCAGGAGAAATATTAGATCACACAATGGCTATTGAGTATGTTCTTGGAGTAATGTTAAGTAAAAACCATGGAGTTATTGATGAGAAGGAAGATATCGAAGCTGTTGGACACAGGGTTGTGCATGGTGGTGAAACCTTTTCAGATTCAGTTCTAATAACCGAAGAGGTTGTTAAAGTTCTTCAGGATAATATTGAATTAGCTCCTTTGCATAACCCACCTAATATTAAAGGTATTCAGGCAGTTACAAGGATACTACCGGGTACTCCGCAGGTTGGTGTATTCGATACGGCTTTTCATGTTAAAATGCCGCCCAAGGCATATTTATATGGTATTCCGTATGAGCTATATAAAAAGCATAAAATTAGAAGATATGGATTTCACGGTACATCTCATCGATATGTTTCGCAGATTGCTGCAGAAAACTTAGGCATGGATATTTCGGAGTTAAAGATTATAACCACGCATCTTGGCAACGGAAGCAGCATGGCAGCAGTTAAAAACGGACAATCAATAGATACGACGATGGGATTTACACCTCTTGAAGGATTGTTGATGGGTACAAGAAGTGGTGATATTGATCCTTCGTTAATTTTATATATTATGGGTAAGGAAGGGCTTTCCCTAAGCGAAGCAGGTACTTTGTTAAACAAACACAGCGGATTGATTGGTGTTAGTGGAGAAAGCAGCGATATGAGGGAGATACTGGCGGCTGTAAAAGATGAACATAAAAGAGCCCGTTATGCTTTTGAAATGTTTTGTTACAGGATTAAAAAGTATATAGGTGCTTACACTGCAGCAATGGGTGGACTCGATGTACTTGTTTTTACCGGGGGTATTGGTGAGAACGCCGTTGAAGTGAGGCAGGAAGTTTGCAATGATATGAAGTTTCTGGGCATTGAACTTGATGATCTAAAAAATGAAAATAATGAAACGGTTATTTCAACTGAATCATCTAAAGTTTCTGTTATGCGGATTCCTACAAACGAGGAACTGGTAATTGCAATGGATACAAACAGAATTGTTGAAGAATCGGTGAATTAATTTTACGAAACTTGTTATAGTAACAATGTCGTTCCCGGTTACAAACATTAAGTAACAACAGCGAGGTAAAAATGAACTTCGGATTGCATGGTAAAACAGCAGTAGTAACTGCTTCCAGTAAAGGAATTGGAAAAGCTGTTGCTGAAGCTTTTGCTGCAGAAGGTTGCCAGGTTGCCATTTCTTCCCGGACTAAATCAGATTTGCTTGAAACAGCAAACGAAATAAAATCCAAATATGGTATTGAACCGCTCTGGTCTATTTGCGATCTTAATAAAAATAAAGATATTGAAAACACGATTAACACTGTTACCGATCAGTTTGGTGGTATAGATATCTTGGTAAATAACTGCGGGGGACCTGTACCCGGTTTATTTGCCGAGCTCGATGAAAAGGATTGGGATCATGCATACGAACAAGTTTTACTTAGTGTTGTAAGGATATCTAAACTAGTAATACCACAAATGATACGAAATGATTGGGGAAGGATAATAAATATTACATCCATTTCTGTCAAACAACCGGTTGATAGTTTAATACTCTCTAATTCATTAAGAGCAGGTGTTACCGGTTTTGCAAAATCATTAAGCAACGAAACTGCTAAACATAATATTACCGTTAACAATGTTGCACCTGGATTAACACTAACTCACCGCCTTTATGAACTTGCTGTAATTGAAGCAAAGGAAAAAGGAAAATCGCACGAAGAAGTGTTAGCTGATATGGCAAAACGTGTTCCTTTGAACCGTCTGGCTGGGCCTGAAGAAATTGCCTCTGCGGTTGTTTTTCTTGCTTCAAAGCAAGCTGGATATATAACCGGCAACACAATTCAGGTTGATGGTGGATATACAAAGGGTATATTTTGATTATTTCATCAGCAACATCTTCTTAGATTCGGAATAATTTCCGGAAGTTAATTGATAAACATACATTCCACTCGGCAAATCATTTCCATTAAAAGTAATTCTGTAATTTCCAGCAGATTGATATTCATCTATTACTAATGCAACTTCTTCTCCTAACGAATTAAAGACCTTCAGACTAACAAAGCCATCATTGCCAAGCTGGTAATTAATAATTGTTGCCGGGTTAAAAGGGTTAGGGTAGTTTTGCTCTAAATGGATTGTGGAAACAGTAACACCGTTAACCTCAATTTCCTCTGAGAATGTAATGCTGCCATCATAATCAATTTGTTTGAGCCGGTAAGATAGAGTTCCTGCTATTCCTTCATCACTAAACCTGTATTTCTGTGTCTCAGTAGTGGTACCATGTCCTTCAACAAAGCCGATCGTGATCCATCCCTGTTCAGCTAATTTTCTTTCTAATTCAAATCCCAGGTTATTCGTTTCGCTAACAGTTGTCCATTCTAACCGGGTTTTACCATTAACAATTCTTGCACTAAAGTTGATAAGTTCCACAGGAATAACGGCATCTATGACTGCAGTGTAAATATCCATATCAAATCCACCTGCTCGTTCGTCTGTCCAAACAGGCACAATTTTATTGCCATAAAAATCAAGCTGAATGTAATCACCAAATCTTACATCACTATTTGGAATGTTTGTGGGGGATTGTGCAGAGCTAACAAGTTCATTAGAAAAAGTTGCTCCTCCGTCTGTTGATTTTGCAATGAAAGCTTCAATAACATTATTACTTGACGTGTTTCTCGTATCGTAAAAAAGGATGACAATGTCCCCATTCTGTCCTACAGCTATTGATGGCCAGTATTGAAGTTTGCCATTTCCGATAGGATCGTTATTAATACGAGCCGGGGCAGACCAATTATTTCCTCCATCAGATGAAAAACTCAGGAACACATCATCATCACCATTTCTTTCATCATTCCATGTTACATAAATATATCCGTGCCGGGGTCCTAGACTATGATCAACAGCCATAGTTGGAAACCAAGCATCAGGTGTATTACTAACTATAACATCAGACCCAAAAGTTACACCACCATCAGTTGATTTATCAAAAAGGATTCTTGTGCTACCACTAAATCCCCTCCATACAATGTAGAGATCTCCGTTGGGCGCCACGGCAGGGTAGGAGCCCTGTACACCTCCTGTTAAGTCACTTACCAAAACGGGGGAACTCCAAGATACACCTTCATCAGTTGATCTGGTTAAAAGAATTTCAGTTGAAGAAGCGAACCTTGTCCAACTTAAATAAAGATTATTTGCAAAAGGACTTGATGGAGTTAAATCTGCAGCAGCCCATTCTTTATCTTCAAATCCCGGTCCTGTTGCAATTTCATAGACATCATTAAATGTTACACCTTCATCAAAAGATTTAAAAACCCATAGTTCGCCAACTCCTGTTAATTCATTTAAAGAAACAGTATAGATATAAAAATTTCCTGCAGTATCAACACCAACAACCGGGTCGCTGCTTAATGGTGCATCTGGAATAATCTGTGGCAGCAACTGGCTAACAGACCAGGTTTCTCCTCCATTGGTTGAATAACTATAACCAATCCTGCGTAATGGCGGGTTAACGCCTGTTCTAAAGTCGCGCCAGGCAGCCACAACCCTATTAGGATTTTTTCTGCTTATCATAACAGAAGGTTCGTTTTGTGGTTCGGGATTATTGGAGATATTCACATTATCAAATTCGGAATAAAAAATGATGTGGGTTCAAATGAAATTGGAGTGAACGAATGTGGGAATCTGCTCAACCATTCTTCAGCATTTATTTCAAGTGGTTCATCAATTATTACTTCCTGTGAAAATGAAGAAACTGAAAACACTAATTATAAAAAGGGAAAGGAAGAGTAAAGATTTTTTCATGTTAGATAACCTTATTATATTATACAGAATAATAAATATTACAACTTCTATGTTATTAAACAAACCAGACTATTTGGCACAAAAAAGGCGATCCTATTAGATCGCCTTAATAAATAAAAACAATTTCTGATACTTATTTTATAAATAACATTTTGATCACATCTGTAAATCTTTTATCCGTAACCAGAGATTCTGCATTCATTTTAAGATAGTAAACTCCTGATGAGAAGTCCATCCAGCATTCCATTCTTCTTCATAAAAACCTGCCTGCAAAGTATCATCAACCAGAATTCCTATTTCTTTCCCAAGTGAATTGTAAACAGTTATTTTCAAATTACTTTCTTCCGGGATACTATATTTTATTACTGTACTTGGATTAAATGGATTTGGATAATTCTGCGAAATAAAATATTCACCTGGGAGAAAGTCATTTCCTTCATTAGTTGGTGAAGAAGTATTAGCTGAGTCTTCATTGCTGTAAAATGAATTTACATCAACTATATAAGCAAAAGCACGATAGTAATATACGTTGTTTGGGCTTACACTATTATCGTATAGATAGTTACATTTGTACTAACAGAATCAATAATACTATATGTGCCGCCTAAACCAGTTTTTCTCTCAATCTTATATCCGTCCTCCTGAAATTCATTATCCTGCCATGTTACAGTTACCTGGTTGGGGCTGTTGGCTGTTGCAACTAAGATTAGTTGGTGCGGCTATCCGAACAGGCGTTGTCACTGTAAATTCATTACTGTATGCAGAAAAATTACTACTATTGAAGGCAGCAACCCTATAAGTGTAGGTTACAGAGTCTGCAAGATCCCAATCCGTATACGCTTCTTCATTTGCAGAAACAGAGTCGATCACTTCGAAACCGCCATTCTCTAGTTTTTCTTTCGATTACAAAGCCATCTTCATTAATTGAGTTATCAATCCAGGTAAGATCAACAATAATTATTGGCGGAATACCAAGCGTAATTGATGCAAAACCATCAAGGTTTGTAGGTGCGCTAAGAGTTCCGGTAGGAGTAAATCGATATATATTTCCGTTAAATGATGTAATGTATAATTCATTATTTTGATCAAGCCCAAAAGATGTAATATCTCCGGTGGCAGTTAAAAGAAATTCGTTAGTTGGAGGATTGATACCATCATAATCAAGTGCCCAGATTAATTTTGTTACATAGTCTCCGTAAATATATTTCCCGTTAAGTTCGGGAACGTTTTGCCCGCGGTAAACATATCCACCCGTTACAGAAAACCCAGTTGGATGATCATATTCCCAAATGGGATCAATATATTCAGGATAATTACAGCCGGATAAATCGTATGAGTGTGTACCTTCGTAGCATCGCCAGCCATAATTCTTTCCACTTTCAATAATATCAACTTCCTCCCAGGAACCTTGTCCCACATCAGCAGCCCAGAAGAAATCAGTCACAGGATCGAAGCTGCATCGCCAAGGGTTTCGCATACCCCATGCATAAATTTCTTTTATAACATTTCCTGTACTATCTACAAAAGGATTATCCGGTGGTATTGCATAATTCAATCCGGGATCCTGGTTATCAACATCTATTCTTAAAATTTTACCCAGCATTGTTGTTATATTTTGTCCGTTATTTTGTGGATCGCCACCTGAGCCGCCATCACCAGTTGCAATATAAAGGTAGCCGTCAGATTGTCTGAAACCTATCCATCCGCCATTATGGTTGCCGAAAGGTTGATTAAAATTAAAAAGTTCAAACTCACTATTCTTATCTGCTGAATCAGGATTGGCTGCAGAAACCTGGAAGCGTGATATAATCGTTCTTCGCGGACTACTTGCGGTATAATTAACATAAAAATAACCGTTAGTTTCATAGTCGGGATGAAAAGCTAATCCAAGTAAACCCATTTCTCCCCCTGCGGAAACACGGTCTGTAATATCTAAAAATGTTTTAGATGTTAAAGTTGAAGGCGAATTCTCAAAAACCTTTATTCTCCCGGACTACGTTCAAGAACAAATATCCTATTGCTGCCATCACCGGCGTGTGTTAAATATAGTGCGCTGCTAAACGACAGGTTGGGGAAAGCTTCCTCCAAACTAAATTGGGCATTTGTTGATGCTGATAATATCACTATCAACATTAATACAATGAACTTATTTTTTTTCATCCAAGCTACCTTTCCTGTTTACTTTCGTATTAACTTTTTACTTTTTTCTTCTCTTTAATTCTTTCTTTAACCTGGTCAGGTCAAAGGAGAGACCTTCTGCACGGGCTGTAAGATTAGCAACAGTGATAAATATCTCTTTCGTGTTGCTTAAAAATTCTAGTTCAAAATTTTTCCTGGAAGGTTTAGCTCCCGGAGATTTTTTCTTGCTTACTTTTTTCTCTAAGAAGGGTTTTTCTAGAGTGGTATAATTTATTAGTACAGATATTAATAAAACCCAATTTAGTAGCAATTGAAAGCGCTCTTTATTAAAATATGTTATCCCTTCATACTCATTAGCGTGCAAAAACTTAAGAACAATATCATTATCAAGCAATACTGAAACAGGTAACTTGGTTAAATAATTTTGAGAATTTGCCTCCTTTTTCTTTTTTGATTTCTTTTTCTTCCCGCTTTTCAATTTATCATTAAAAATCAGATCATATAAAAGCAGGTTCTCAGCTAACTCAGTTTTTTGAAGATAATTTTCTTCTTCATCCAAATTGCTTAAAAGATTATTTATAACCTTTGATAGCATCATGTCATTAAAAATTTCACTAACAACAATTCTGTTTGCTTTCTTTTTCGGTATTGAGTGTCTTAGTGCTAATGTATAGGAACAAGAGTAATAAATCGGTTCCAAAATTAAGCTGCTCGTTTACAGGTAAATTTATATTAATTCCCTGTATCCATTTAGGAACATTTTTCCTCTTATTTAACCTAATCCAGAACTGGTAAAAGCTTCGGGTTGCTTTAATTGCAGAAGTAAATTTTTCTAATCTCCGCTCGGAATCAAAATCAAATTCAGCGGTTTTATTTATTTGAACCACAACATTTTCAAATGCAGTTATTATTGCAGGCGGAAGTTTGATGTCATCCTGTTTTTTATTTTTAGTTTTAGAAGAAGTGAGTAGATAGTTTCTGAATTTTTCCAGGTTATCCACTGAAAAAAGTACTTCAATAGAGCTATGCAAGGGGATAAGATCCATCTCCTTAATTGCTTCTTCAACAGATGAAATTCCTTTCCCATTCAGGTGATTGTAAAGATGCATGTATTTACCGGAGGCATCATAAATTTCTACAAAATTATAGCATACCCTGTACTGGTAACCAAACAAATGAATACCGAAACCATTTTTGGATAGTTCCTTGCCAGAAAGAAGATATTGCAGTTGAGTCCTGTGATCGGTATAAATATAGAAGTAACCCACCAGTGGTTTAAAGCCAAGTACATTTGAAATTTTTCGCGGATTCTTTGAACCCCCTTTGTTATTTACCGTTGCTTTCAAACAAGAGTACCTTATTGAACCGTTTGCCTGGGAATAAGAATTATTATAGAGGACCAGCGCAATTTCATTATCAACCTTGTTACTGAATGCAAAAACATTATTGTTTATTTCATCATTATTTTCAATGAAATTGTAAAGTTCAAAATTTTCTGCCTGGCTGAATAAGTGGCGCATTTTAAGCAAGGGAAAGAGTTCTTTTTTGTGTCTCCACGTAAGATGTTCATCAACCGGTTCATCGTAGTATGCTTGTTTGTATTCCATCCCATATTTTTCAGAATAACCTTCAACCTGCCCATGTCCAAACATAGGAAGCCCCGGTAGTGTAACCATCATTACTGCTACACCAAAATATTTATCTCCTTTACCAAACTGGTTAACAGCAGTTTCTTCATCGGGGTTGCTCATAAAATTTACGTAGCGTTTTAAGATTTCGGGATTATATTCCAAAGTGTTCTTTAACAAATCCCTATATTTATCGTTCTCTTCCTTCATCATCATATGCATAAAAGCGCTGTTGTAAACCCTGTGCATTCCAAGTGTGCGCACAAAGTAACTTTCCATCAACCAAAAAGCTTCGGCAAGAAGCAGCGTACCTGGTAAAGCTTCGCTAACCCTGTCAACAACTTCACGCCAGAATTCGGTTGGCATTAGCGCATTAAATTGTGCGCGTTGTCATCGAATAATCTGAGCGTGATGGAATTGCTCCGCCTTCTCCCGGTTTAGGGAACCATAACCGCTGGTAATGTTTTTTTGCAAGTGTCATTGCCGCATCAAACCTGATAATAGGAGTTTTATGGGCAACGTGGATAATAGTTTGGATCAACGATTCCTTAACTTCAGGATTCAGTACGTTTAATTGTGCTGTATCGTTCCATGGCATATGGGTTCCATCATTGCCATGGTAAATGATAGCGTTTATCTCCTGTGTAGGCATCTCTTCTTTCAAATACTACGGCAGCATCCGACCTGTTATAATAATTATCTTCAATTCTTACTTCTACCCGGTTATCATCAGAAAGATTTGAGTCCGGTAAATTTATATGCTGGAAAAGGCGGTTCGGTTGATTGAATATAGTAGTCAGGTTTTTCAATAATCCATTTAGAATAAATGCCAGTATGATTTGGCACCATATCACTTGCCAGCCTTATTCCTCGTTGCCATGCACGCTCTTTCAAATTTTGAAAAGCATCTTCGCCGCCAATCTCATTTGCAATTACATAATCAAATAAAGAATAAGCAGAAGCTGCTGCCTGCGGGTTACCAGTTTGCTGTTTTATTTTTTGTGAAGCACTGCTTCGTTCCCAAATGCCAATCAGCCAGAGAGCAGTAAAATTCCATTGTGCGAGCAAATTAAGTTCTTCATCAGGAATCTGGTCTAGTCTTTTAATTTCAATATCATATTTTTTAGATAATTGGTGCATCCATACAAAGATATTTTTTGCAATCATTACAACTTCAGGTATCCAATGTGTGTCTTCACTAAATTTTTCAAATTCATCTAAATGCAAATCGCCATCATCTCCAATTGATTTCTCATCGCCTCCCATTATCTTTAATTGATGAGGAGATGGATAAACTGGAACTGGCGGGGTGGCTTTTTCGCCGCCGCCCATTTTTATAAATAATCTATATTCTTCTTTAATTAAGTCTGCAGCTTTTAATAACCTGGTAAAAATTCCATCTCCAATAAAAATTTTCCATTCCCTCCTTATAAACTCAAGTTGCTGCTCTAAGCTGTGGGGGTTAGTAATTAGCGGGATTTTAAGTAAAGAGAAGAGATGCATGCCCCCTATACCGGTTGGTTTTTCTTTATCAAAAAACTTTTCAGTTTTTTCTATCAGCTCTGTGTACTTTGTTTCTTTATGCAGCACTTCGTCAGAAAATAACTCTTTTAATTTAGATGCTGCAGGGTTACGATTTTCAAGTTTAATAATATTAATTCTTCAAGAATAATTTCAGTATTTGGTTTTCCACTTGTTGAGCCGGATAAATATTTTTCTGGGCTCACTTCTTTTTAAAAACAGACAACGGGGGAAATTCATTTACAAAGGAAAGGAGGATATTTGATAAATCTTTTTCACCAATATCTTCTTTTAAAAATGTGTTAGCTCTTTTAAAAACCCCCGGGTTTTCATCCTGTTCATATTTCCTGATTAAGAAATGAAAAACCTCGTGTAATAGTCCAACTGCATTAAGTTCTCCCGGGGTTACAAGTTGATCAACTAAACCATCGGATTTTCGTATGCGATTAATTTTATCTGAAAGCAACCTTGACTGGCTAAAATTGGCTATTATTAAATCGCCGGTAATGGAAAAAAGAGATTGATCAAAATCATACTTATACCGGGCTGCTTTCGAAATGTGAAAATTAAATTTTATCATCACGATAATTACGCTAATTATTATATAGATTTAGTGAAAAACAAGAACGATTTTGATCACAATATAATAAAATGAAAAAGAATTATTGGGTTTCCGAATTGTAAACGGGGGTGAAATGCTAGGCTTGAACCGACACAGCTTTTTTTTTGCAATAATCTGCTCCAATAAAATATCTAAAAACATTACCACAAAAATCATAAATTGAATATCTTCCATCTAAAAGCTATCTTTATCGTTCAATTAGAAAGGTTCTATGCAGCAAACTCCATTTAATGGCTCAGTATTTTAAGATTAAAGAAGCGAATCCTGATACTATTCTTCTATTCAGGGTTGGTGATTTCTTCGAAACTTTTGAGGAAGATGCAAAAACCGCTTCCAAAGTTCTTGGGATAACTCTTACCAAAAGAGCAAATGGAGCTGCTTCCCACGTTGCACTTGCAGGATTTCCACATCATGCCATTGATACTTATTTACCAAAGCTCGTTAGAGCCGGTTACAGGGTTGCAGTTTGTGAGCAGACGGAGAACCCCAAGTTTGCTAAAGGAATTGTAAAACGGGAAGTGGTAGAAGTAGTAACTCCGGGGGTTGCACTTTCAGAACAACTGTTGGATCATAAAAAAAATAATTACCTGCTTGCTGTTTCCTTAAAAGATGAGATTGCAGGAATTTCCTTTGCAGATATTTCCACCGGCGAGTTTTATACTTTTGAAGTTCCCGAAAGTGAATTTCAACAGCAGCTTGAGTCTGTTTCTCCGGTAGAGATTCTTATCAGGAAAAAAGATAAAGACCACCTTGTTCCGCTAATTAATAAAAGCAGTCCCTCTCTGCGCATTACAAAAATTGATGATTGGATCTTTAATTATGAATATGGAAAAGAACTTTTATTAATGCAGTTTAAAACTGCAAATCTTAAGGGCTTTGGCATAGATAAATTTAACAATGGAATTATTGCTGCAGGAGTTGTGCTAAACTATTTACAGGAAACACAAAAAGTCAACCTGACTCATCTTAACAGAATTTCAGTTTACAATCCTTTCGAATTTATGCTGCTCGATTCTTCAACAAAAAGGAACCTGGAGATTACAAGCACAATTCAGGAAAGGGGAATGGAAGGAACATTAATATCTATTCTGGATAAAACTTCTACCGCAATGGGAGGCAGACTTTTAAAGAAATGGATATCAGCGCCCTTACGAAATATGGAGTTGATAATAAACCGGCTTGATGGAGTTGAGGAACTTCTAAAGGAAAAGCAAATACGAAAAAAAATTATTAACGAGCTTAAGGAAGTTGGTGATCTTGAAAGACTTATTTCCAGGATATGTACAGCGAGGGCAAATCCTCGTGAAGTTGCAGCACTTAAAACATCACTTAAAAAATTACCTGCGTTAAAGGAGTACGTTACCAATTTTAAATCTGATATTCTTAAAAAAATTAAAGATGATCTGAATCCACTTGAAACACTAGTTGATAAGATCCAAAGTGCAATTATCGATTCACCTCCCGCATCAATTTTAGAAGGTGGAATAATAAGAAGCGGCTTCAGCCCTGAACTGGATGAGTTAAGGGATATTGCAATAAACGGGAAAGACTGGATTGCTAAACTTCAAAAAACTGAAAGAGAACGTACATCCATTCCTTCTCTAAAAATTAGCTATAATAAAGTGTTCGGGTATTATATAGATATTAGCAATGCTCATAAAGAAAAAGTTCCTGATAGTTACATCAGAAAACAAACCTTAGTTAATTCCGAAAGATATATAACTCCTGAACTTAAAGAGTATGAAGATAAAATATTAAATGCAGAAGAAAAGATCTATGAACTTGAATCCCAGTTATTTAATGAAATAAGGTTGATGGCTGCCTCAGAAGCCACGCAGATACAGGGCAATGCACGGTTAATTGCAGTTACTGATTGTCTGGTTTGTTTTGCGGAATGTGCAGAGAATTATAAATACACAAAACCGGAATTAGTTGAAGGAACCAAACTCGAAATAAAAAACGGAAGGCATCCCGTAGTTGAGCAGATACTTCCACCTGGAGAAAAATTCAATCCTAATGATTGTTCTCTGGATAATGAAACTAATCAAATTGCTATTATTACGGGACCAAACATGGCAGGAAAATCTGTCTACATCCGCCAGGTTGGATTGATTGTTTTAATGGCGCAGATCGGTTCGTTTGTTCCTGCAGAAAGTTCAGAGATTGGAGTGGTTGATAGAATTTTTACAAGAGTGGGTGCAAGCGATAATATAACCGGCGGTGAAAGTACATTTCTTGTAGAGATGCAGGAGGCAGCAAATATTCTGAATAATGCTTCCTCCAAAAGCCTTGTATTACTTGATGAAATTGGACGTGGTACAAGTACTTTTGATGGATTATCCATTGCTTGGGCAATTACAGAATATATTCATGAGAACCCGGAAGTTTCAGCGAAAACACTTTTTGCCACTCATTATCATGAACTTAATGAAATGTCTGAATTATTTCCCAGGATAAAAAATTATAAAGTTGAAGTCAGAGAATATGAAGATAAAGTAATCTTTCTTCATAAGGTGAATCCCGGTAGGGCAGACCATAGTTACGGAATACAGGTTGCACAGATGGCAGGACTACCGTTGTATGTTACTAACCGTGCAAAAGAAGTTTTACAAAACCTTGAGAGCAAGGAACTTACACCGCACGAAGAAAGGAAAGAGAGACTACGTCAGTTGCAGGAAAAAGATGAAAACACAAATAGATCTTTTTGAAATAAAAGATGACAAACTGCGCGGTGAAATTGACGATTTGGATATCGAGAAATTAACTCCACTGGAAGCTTGAATAAATTAAGTGAATTAAAAAAGAAAGTGAAAAATGAATAAAAAAAAGATTTTTTTACCTATTGGTAATTCAGTTTATCATTTTGCTATTATGGCATGCAATTCTGAAGAAACAAAAATTGAAGTTGATGGTGAATATGTAACTAGTATTCTGGATCATCGAAATGAAAAGGACAGTTTGATGAGTGTTGAAGAACATTCTCCATTTAACCGCGATACAACTGTTGAATTTTCGCCACTTAAATATTATGAACCTGATCCTGCATTTTTGTTTAAATCAAAATTTTTCCGGTACAATCTCCAGGATACCGTTGAGATATTAGGAACAAAGGGTGAAGTAAGGCAGGTTATTAAGGAAGGGTATGTTAAGCTTGATTTTGAACGGACCGAATATCGAGTTAATGTTTATAAAGGATTTGGACTCAACGGTGTGACTTACCACAGTATTTGGTTTACAGATAAAACAACAGGTGAAGAAACATACGGAGTTGGAAGGTACCTTGATTTTGAAATGAATGAAGATCCGGATTTTGTTTACGATATCGATTTTAATTATGCCTACAATCCTTATTGTTCATACAGTGCAAAGTATTCATGCCCAATTCCACGGGAAGAGGATTATCTGGATTTTCCAATTGAAGCAGGAGAAAAGAATTTTCATTAGCCAATTTGGTGGACAAACAAGATAAACTTGGCTACATATTTAAATTTAGATTATTCTATTCTTATAAGAACTACTCTTCTGTTTTGAGCTCTTCCTTCATCAGTAGAATTATCAGCAATTGGAACGTCATCGCCAATACCAACAACTTCAAACTTGTTATTATATAATCCTTTAGATAGAAAATAGTTAGAGATTGCTTGCGCTCTTCGAAATGAAATTACTTTATTATTTCAGGTTCACCCTGGTTATCAGTATGTCCTTCAATGCGCCACTTTGAATTTGGACGTATTTTAATTCTTGAAATTACTTTATTCAGTTCCTCATAAGCATTTGGAGAGAGAGATGCTTCTCCGGTTTTAAAAATAGTGGATGCTTCAAAAATATACTCCTGGAACTGATCAGAACACCCATCGTTTGCAACCGGGATACCGAGAGGAGTATTCGGGCATTTATCAAGATAATCTGCTACGCCATCTCTATCTGAATCCAATGGACAACCGGTATTATCAACCAAAATTCCTTTTGGAGTATTAGGACAATTATCAAGATAATCAGGAACTCTATCATCATCCAAATCAACTGGGCAGCCAACACTATCTACACGAATTCCCTTAGGAGTTTTCGAACATCTATCAAGTATATCAGGAATTCCATCACCATCTGAATCTGATGGACAGCCATAACGGTTCACACTTGCATTCAGTGGCGTATTAGGACATCTATCGAGGAAATCGGGTACGCCATCTTTATCACTATCAAGAATGCAGCCGTTCGCATCAACACTTACTCTAGGGGGAGTGTTAGGACATTTATCCAGGTAATCTGGAACTCCATCTCTATCTTCATCAATTGGGCAGCCAAGAATATCAACATCAATTCCATCGGGTGTATCGGGGCACAAATCCTCCGAATCATCAACTCCATCATTATCACTATCTTCTCTTGAAATCAAATTAAAAGTTAAACCAGCCATTGCTGTATAAAAAATATCTTTCTTTTTACCTCTTTCTATATCATCAAGGAAATCATTAAAGTTGAATGCAGCACCAAAACTCATATTAAATGTAAGTATGTTGTTTATCATATACTTTAAACCAATTTCTGCATTCAGGTTCACATCATTTTTTTTATATATTCCAGCTGAATTGTTAGGTAGCAGATTACCAATATCATCTTTGGGGTCGAAGCTTAAATAAGAAAGTCCGGCAAAAATAGTTGGGAAAAACTTTTCTCCTATCCTATATCCATATGTAATACCTGATCCAAAAAAACTGATATCTGTTTTAAACTCAGTTGGTACTTTACCTTCATCATTTCCTTTCAAATTTCCGGTCCCACCAAACAATTTAATCCCAACAAGGTGGTTGGTGTAAGTAGCAAAATAATATTCTGCAGAACCGCGCCAGATAAAACCATTTTTAGTATTAGTGTAGTCTGTGTAACTGAAAGTTGCGCCTGCTTCTGCAGAAAGTGTTAACGCACCCATTAATGGGTGAATTATCTTCTTGTTTCCAGTTTGGCTAAAAGCAATGTTTGCAAGCGAAAGGATTAGGAAAAGTATAATAGTAGTTTTTTTAAAATAGGAGTTGATAGACATAGGATATTTCCTCACTCTTAATTGTGCGAGTTTTAATGACCCAAAATTTTAATTTCTCACTTTGAACTTACGTATTCTGATTAAATAATTCTATTCAGTTTAATGAATTTTCCTATTCCCACTCAGGTGTTGCTGCGTTTTGAAATAATTCCCCTCTATTTTCTTCATAAAAAATTGCATTTGCCAAATCGATGAAAAAATCGCGGGTATTCTTTTTAAGTTTTTCTTCTAACCAGATTATTATAATTTGGGACAATTAAATAAAAAAACAAAATTAATTGAGAAAAACAGATTGAAGTTTAAACTTAATTACATCTTAGTACTGCTGTTCATCATCATTTACTCGGATCATTTACTGCCTCAAAAGTTATCCGGAACAGAAGTAAAAAAAACATTTTATTCCGATGGGACAATAAAAACTGAAGGTGATTATTGGTATGATAGGTTACACGGATTTTACCGCGAATATTATCCAACCGGGCAGTTATGGAAGGAATGGAAATTTGAAGATGGAAAAGAGAACGGACTTTCCACATGGTATTTTGAAGACGGGATTATAAGCATCGAGTGGAATTATAAAAATGGTGTGAAAGAGGGAATTTCGAAATGGCATTACTAATCCGGTGAATTGTGGGCAAAACAAAATTATTTCAACGGAAAACTTGACGGTCTAACTTATACATATTATAAAACCGGGGAACTGCAGGGAGAGTGGAACTACATCGATGGAATGTTGCAGGATATTTCCAGAACTTTTTACAAAACCGGTGAGCTGGAAGTTGAGAGAAATTTTGTTGATGGAAAACAAAACGGAAAAGTTTTTATCTATCACGAGAACCATATTGTTGCCCTGGATGCATATTTTGAAAATGATAAGATTGAGGGAACGGTAAAACTGTACGATATGGCAGGGAACCTGAGAGTTAAAGATGAATATCTAAACGATCAACTGCTTAACCGGGAAAGGTATGATTACGAAGGAAAGTTTGAATCGAAAGAAGAGATACTCCGTAATTATTATGATGGCGGAACGCTCGATAACGAAACATTTTTAATAGATGGTGTTAAAGAAGAAGTTGCAACGACTTATTATGAATCCGGCTTTCTTAAAGAAGAAATTCCTTATGAGAATGGTGTAATAAACGGTAAGCAGATCAGATACTACGAAAACGGGATTGTGGAATCTGTGACAGATTATATTCACGGTGTAAAACGTGGGTTGTATTGTACTTATTATCGTAATGGTGCTTTAAAATCTGAGGAATTCTATTCAGATGGGGAGAGAAATGGAATAGCAATTAACATATTTCCCGAATGGAAACTTAAAATAGTTGCTTATTATAAAAACAATATACTTGATGGTGAATATAAAACTTACCACGAGAATGGTTTAATAGAATCTGAAGTAACTTATGATTATGGCAAGATGCGCGGTAAGAAAAATTCGTATTATGATAACGGTGCTTTTAAACAGGTAGAAAATTATTATAACGGCAAACTTGATTCATGGTTGAGAACATATTTCCCAAACGGACTACTTAAAAAAGAAGAATATTATAAAGATGGTAAACTGCAGCGCAGCAAAGAATATTCAACCGATGGAGATCTTCTATCTACTCACGGTTATTAATTATCTGAGTTGAACTAGTAACGTCAATAATATCTCCATTTATTGAATTTGGTTCTCCAATCCTTATACATTTCATAATCAATGATAAAAATAAACAGCAACGAATATTATGAGTGATGATCAAACTAAATTTTCTGTTGGTCTTGTTCAAATGGCATTATCTAAAAATCAAAATGAAAATTTAGATAAAGCGGTAAGCAAGATTGAAGAAGCTGCAAAGATGGGAGCGGAAGTAATATGCTTGCCTGAACTTTTCCGATCGCAATATTTCTGCCAGTTAGAGGATACGAAAAATTTTGATCTTGCTGAAACAATTCCAGGTACTTCCACAAAAACAATTAGCAAAATTGCTAATGATAAAAATGTGGTTGTAATTGTTCCTCTATTTGAAAAAAGATCGGCTGGGAGTTTACCACAATTCTGCCGTTGTAATCGATTCAACAGGAGATATATTAGGAACATATCGCAAAATGCATATTCCTGATGATCCCGGTTATTATGAAAAATTTTACTTTGCTCCCGGTGATCTCGGATATAAGAATTTTGTTACAAATTTTGGTAAAATCGGTACTTTGATATGCTGGGATCAGTGGTATCCTGAAGCAGCAAGGTTAACATCACTATTGGGAGCAAGCATAATTTTTTATCCGACGGCAATCGGGTGGCATCCAAATGAAAAGGAGAAAGATGGAAGAGCACAATATGAATCCTGGTTGACAGTGCAACTTGGGCATGCAATTGCAAATGGGATTTATGTTGCTGCAATAAACAGAGTAGGGCTTGAAAAAAATCTGAGAATTCTGACGGAATAGAATTTTGGGGTCAATCGTTTATTGCTGATCCACAGGGAGAAATTTTAGCAAAGCTTCAGCAGATAAAGAAGAAATATTAATTGCTGAAGTGGATCTAAAAGAATTAGAATAGATGAGAAGAAACTGGCCCTTCTTTAGAGATAGAAGAATTGATAGTTATGGTGATATTACAAAACGATTTATCGATGAATAATTATAAACTTCCTGCCGAATTTGAACAACACGAAGCTACCTGGATTGGCTGGCCGCATAACAAATCTGATTGGCCTGGAAAGTTTTCATCAATTCCTTTTGTTTATGCTGAGATTGTAAAACAAATTTCTCTTGGTGAAAAAGTAAGAATTATTGTTGAATCAAAAGAGCATCAGAAAAAAGCAGAGAAAGTTTTAAAAGATGCTGATATTGATTTTAGTAACATTGAATTCTTCATTAAAAAAACCAACAGGGGATGGCTAAGAGATTCGGGACCTTTCTTTGTTAAAAGAAGAGATGAATTAAATGTTGTTGATTTTAAGTTTAATGCCTGGGCAAAGTATGATGATTATAAGCTTGATGACAAAATTCCACAATTCATTTCAAACAAATTAAATCTTAAAAAAAATGTAGCCGAACATAATGAAAGACAGGTTGTACTTGAAGGCGGAGCTGTTGATGTAAATGGAAGGGGAGCGCTGATTACTACTGAAGAATGTTTACTTGAGACCAGCAATTTCAGGTTAGAAATCCCGGTTTTACTAAACAAGATTACTTTGAAGTATTTAAAAATTATTTCGGAATAACAAATGTAATCTGGTTAGGGAAGGGAATTGTTGGCGATGATACTCATGGGCATGTTGATGATCTTTGCAGATTTGTTAATGAGGATACTGTTGTATTAGTGCAGGAAGAAAATTCTTCTGATGAAAACTATAATCTACTAAAGGAAAATAAAGAGCGATTGAAAAATTTAAATTTGCCAAATGGTAAACGATTAAGCGTGATTGATTTACCTATGCCTTCGCCACTAATCTTTAAACGGCAGCGATTACCTGCAAGTTATGCTAACTTTTACATTTCAAATTATGCTGTGTTGATTCCTACTTTTAACGATCCAAAAGACAGGATTGCACTTGGAATTTTATCAGAACTTTTTCCTGATAGAAAAGTGATTGGCATTCACTCAATTGATTTAGTTTGGGGATTGGGAACAATTCACTGCTTAACAAAAGAGCAACCTGCCTGACCATCCCGTTATTTCATTAAAATCATCTTCTTAGTTTCAATAAAAGAACCTGTCTGTATCTTATAAAAATAAATCCCGCTTGATAATCCTGTTGCATCAAATTCAACTTGGTATTCTCCTGCAGGTTTTTCTTCATTTACTAAAACTACTATTTCATTTCCCAACACATCATAAACTTTAAGTGTAACAAAGCTAATTTCCGGTATTTGATATTTTATTTTTGTAATCGGGTTGAAGGGGTTTGGGTAGTTTTGTGAAAGATTGAATGATTTTGGAACATTGTTCATACTTATATTTAAATTAATGGAAGTGACGTCACCATATTTTATTTCTCCAATCCAAGTGCCCCAGGTATTTAGTGCTTCCACATACTCAGTACATATCCAGAAGCTTTCATTGTTGACTGGATCAATACAGGCTCCACTATAATCACCCCAGCGGCTACTGCCTGTCCCATTATCCCTGTTAAAATAATCCTTCCCTTCCTTTAATTTCATACTACTTGTCGGTACTCCGGATTTTTCAGGAATTAATGTAAAAAATCCGCCTGCGTATTCATTAACTGACGAACGGCTGTAAGAAATAATAACGTTTTTATTTTTATCAACGGCAAGGGCAGGAAATAGAAAGAAATGTTCATTATCTCCCATTGCAAGATCTTTACTAACAACGTTATTTACAGGATCAATTGCCAAATAATGAATACTTGAAAGTGAGGTATCATTTGGATTTCTGATACTATGAACGGCGTGAAGAATACTATCTTTAAAAACTGGTTCATTACTTAGGGCTGAAAAATTACCTCCAAGAAGGACATCCCCGCCACGCTGCCTAGCTTTCGGTGCGATTGCATATGAGGTTATAGGATACGCTGTTGCCGTTAGCACCGGATTTGTAACAGCATCTTTAATTTTATAAACTGCACAGAAATTTCCTCCGGCATTTGGCAAATAAAATAAATAAAATTCATTACTGACATTGTACATTCTTGCTGGTCTTAGGAAAGATGCAGAGATTGAATTTTCAGGAACTGTAATATTCCATAGATCTTTCCAATTAACAATTCCAGGATTTGAATTTATATAAATATTAGATTTATCTATTATCCTGATTTTTACATAGTCATAAACACCACTAAAACTAAACTGGTTTGAAGTTAAATAGATAGCTTTATCATCAAAACCAACTCCTTCATAATCAGCCCAGTTATTAGATGGAGTGCTACCGTTAACATTTGAAGGCAGCGCCCAGTTAAACCAGACTCCGTTTGGATCATCATCATCAGAAATTGAAATGAGATAGAATGATTTGGACTGAACCAGATCTACGCAAAGCCAAACCATTACCCAACGGTTATCATAAGGATCATATAAAATTTTCGGATCAAGGGGTACGGCTCCGCTTACAAGAGTTGAATACCATTCAGCGGCATTAATTGTTTTTTGAATATTACCGATCTTATCAAAAATTCTAAAAAGATTATTAACTACTATCACGATATGATTTGGACCAGCTGCAATGTATTCATCGGGAGGATTGTAGTTTGTTTGTGGTATTCCTTCAAAGTTCTGCAGAATTACCAGGCTGTCCGATAAGTTGTTAGAATTTGAGTGCAAATAAAAGAAAATTCTTTCTTGGCACGAAGGATCTATAAACGTTAATTCCTGGTAATAACTTTCTGGTTCAAATTCATTTAAATGATTGAAATTTTGATAAGAAAAATTATTGAACGAAAAGTTATTCGTATTTAGCGTTATACCATTCTGAACTGAACCATCAGTAGGTCCATTGTAAGATATTTGTCCATTTGCCGAGAAAGAAAAAACAATAAGAATAATAGTAAGAATTATTAGCATTTTAATTACAAATGATTTATTTCGATATTACCATCTTCTTAGTCTCAAAAAAAGAACCTGTTTGCAGTGTGTAGAAATAAACTCCACTTGGTAATGTGCTTGCATCAAACTCAACTTCCGAACATGAAGTTGGGTTTATTTTTTAGAAACTGATAAAATCAAAATTATAGATTTAGGAATCTTATGTACTCGTTCTCTATTTAAGCAATATCATTTTATCTGATAAAACTACATTTCCAAAGTCTACTATATATATATATACATCTGATGGTGCTGTTTCACCATTATATAATTTACCGTCCCAAACAACTTCGTATGTGCCGGCATCTCCAACATATAAGGTTAGTATCCTGATTAATTCACCCAAAGCATTGTAGATCTTTATTTTAACTACTTTGTTCAGAAAATCTCCAACGGAAAACCTTATTGTTGTTGAAGGATTAAACGGGTTGGGATAGTTACCCAAGATTTTATACGAATATGGTTGATCATCATTCCCATCTTTGATGTATTCATCTTCGATTTCCGAAGTACCCCCCCCACCTCCTCCGCCAGGATAACCAAAACTTGTGAACGGGGAAATCACTCCGAATAGAATACTTAGCTGAATAATTTGTGCTTTTATAATTTCTGCTTCAGGTGAGCTCGGATCGAGACTATAATATTGAACAAGTAAATATTCTATTTTTAGTTTTGCCCACACTTTCGGCAGAAACTGGTATCTCGAAACCAATGAATCTGAAAGAGACATATTGTATACATACTCAACCGGATTTCCAAATGTCTCACCTGCCAGAGTTACTTCAACATTTACAGCTTCATTATATCTTCCTGCTACTATCATCTGTTGTCCTTTATATAAATTAGGCAGCGGATCAGGATAAATTTCACTTAATACATTTGGAGTAAATGAAATAGAAGTATTTAGTAATACCGGATTTCTTATTTGTAAATAAAAATTCGTAATCACATCTTCTAATTCTTCATCCAATAGAAAAATGGCTAATCCTAAATTGTGCTGTGCAATTAATGTTAACAATTGTTGATTCGCTCCCATTCCTATTCCAAAACAGAAAATCATAAGTTCTGTCTCGGTGGTCTGTACCAGATTGTTAATATGCTCTACCAGTAAATTGGTCTGCGTTATACCCGATGTTGCCTGTCCGTCAGTAAAGAAAATAATAATATTTGCAGTTGAATCATTCGCAACCGCAAACTGGGGTACGGCTAAATCAAATGCTCCTGAAATATTTGTACTTCCACTGGCAAGAAATGTAGCAATGTATGCCAGTGCATCTGTTTCATTCGTTGGTGTATATTCAACGTGTTGAGGTCTGAAGCTGCTAACATCTGAAGCGAAATCGACAATATTAAACTTATCTCCATTGTTTAAATTTTGTACAATAAAACTGGCAGCATCTCTTGCTTGCACAATTTTATTTCCGCTCATACTACCTGATCGATCTACAATTAATGTAAACACTTTATTTATTACATCGTTACTGGTTGGATCTGGTTCTGCCACAAATGTAAAGAAACCCCTGTCCAATGAATCAGGTACAAGTGAGTCCGGCAGAAACGTGCTGAAGCTGAATAAGCCCAATTCCGTTAAGCTCAGGGTGTACAGTATTTCATAGTTGGCATCTGCAGCCAACTCATTTAGCAAAACCTCAATAAACGCATAGTTACCGTTATTAATAAGCTGTGATGGAGTATGATTCAAACATTGTATGCTCTCAATAGTCCTGGAAGAAGTTAAATCAAAAAGTAGGTGTTGTACGTCCACCGGATCTGTTTGAATCAGGTGATAATCATTTGGATATTCAAAATTTACATTACCAAACGAATATTCTAAAAACTGAACATAAGTTAGTTCAAAAATTACCAACGAGTCCGCGAAAAGAGTATCAGCAATATTAACAAATAAAGGTACTTCACCAAGGTATTCCAGAAGGTTTGGATCCGGATCGCCCCCACCCGGCAGCGTAGTGTCTGGTGGTTCAGGTTTTATGACTGCTTCATTCCACTCTCCGTTAATATACCAGCGCAATGATAATGCGCTTGCTCCTGAAGGTAGAGGAAATGCGTATTTAAAATTTACCTCACTTGAAAGTGTATTTTTAAAGGTATGAATTGCTTTTATAATTCCGACCTGGTTTTCAACCCCTACTTCTACTATTGATGAAGTTAATTTTAAATATACTGCATTAGTTGCATCAACTACTCCCACACCGTTGCTAAACAGCGATTGGTTCAAAAAAAGTATTACTAAACTTAACTTGAATAAGAATTTCATAGCACTCCTCCAATTCAATGTTAATATTAATTAATTAAATCGATAAAATTTTATATCTCATTTCATTAACACCATCTTCTTAGTTTCAACAAAAGAACCTGCTTGAAGCTGGTAGAAATAGATACCGCTTGATAAGGTTGTCCCATCAAACTCAACCTCGAAATTTCCAGCGGATTTTTCTTCATCAATAAGAGTTACTATTTCATTTCCTAAAACATCATAAACTTTAAGTGTTACAAAACTTAATTCTGGAATATGATAACTGATTGTTGTGCTTGGATTAAATGGGTTTGGATAATTCTGGTATAATTTAAACTCGTCAACAATTAAGTTTTTCTCTTCTTCAACATGTAAAATGTTATAATCAAAGTTGGATAGATAGAACTGCTGAACAAATTCTGAAACTTCTTTACCTACGGTTACAGAATTCACAGGTTCTAATCCATCTCCAATTGTGTAGCTAACAATTATCGTAATCGGTTTATTTTCTTCTAAATAAAATGGACCTGTATGTAGAGCCAGTCTTTGATCCGTGGCAATAGTATTCAGCCATCCGTATTCAGTTTCTGGATCACCAGAAAACCAATATAATGGATTTATGGTTTCACAAGGAATTCCTCCAAAAACACTACTCCAGGGGTCATTACAGGGATCCCTTAACTCACCCAATTTTATTAAACCAAGCATATAATTTCTGGCTTCGAATTCATTATCTGGATCACCCCGGTTGGGACGGCCTTTGAAAGTGTGTAGAGCTTGTCATTTTTTGATTTTTTGCACCAGGGAATAGTTGAATTCCTTTTGGAGATCCTTGGTGATTGTAGGCAGTATCAAGCGGGGTATCAATGCTGTCTTCATACGTTCCATTATGATTATTATCAATGAATGTTTCTCCAGAGATGTACGAGTAAGGACCTTGTAATTGATTGATGAAGAAGGAGGGCACATCTTCCCCAAATCCACCAGGATCATCATCCAATCCATAGACAAATCCAGAATTAGTAAGAGTATCAGATCCAACGTGATCATCTGCGTGATCAGCTCCAAGATCAGGATCAGCCCAGGCAGTAAAATAAACTGAGTCTAAAATAGAATTAGCCGTTCCTTTGTTGATTAATTTTATATCTGATGAATAATACATTCTTTAATTGTAGGTGCATTAATAGTTTTATAACCAAATAGAGTTTGATGAATTTCAATTCCCAAGGGAGGAACATTTTCAAATCTTAGTTCTTGTCGTTACAGCATCATTGTAAACGCACCAGGCAATTTGATCGCCAATAATATCAGGTTTGTCTTCATCAATATCCCATACACCATTTCCATTCAAATCAACTGGATTGTAATTTCCATCTCCATCGCCATCATAAAAATCAGCACCGATCAAAACAGCAAAAATCCATTCTTGCCAGGATGGACCAAATGGTGGATCATTTTCTTTAACTATATAAATTTTATATCGAGGGTCATGTTGATTCGAACCAACATTACCCGTCAAGTAATTCTCAATTAGATCAGCCGATGCCATACCATTTGCCCAGAGCGTATCCCCATTGTAACCTGATAACCAGAATCCTCCTGAAAAAAGAAATGGAACATCCAAATATTTTCCTAATTGACCTCCTGCGAATTTGGTAAACATCAGCTAATAGGCCTTTGTTATCCATTGGCATATTGATGTTATTATATAAAACCGGAACTGAGATTGTGCCTGCAGCGTAGATAGGAATAAAAAAAAAGTAAATAAAATCGTTTTCATTTTACCGCCGTCATTTTAGTAATATCATTTTTTTAGTTTCAGTAAATGAACCAGCTTTCAATTGATAAAAGTAAACTCCACTCGGATGCTGGATACCAGCTATTCTTTATTGCATTAAACGTCAACTCTCAAAACTTCCTGCAGGTTTTTCTTCGTTAACCAAGAATCGCAATTTCATTTCCCAAGAATATCGTAAACTTTAATTGTTACAAAACTTCTTGCTGGGGAATTTGATAAGTGATTATTGTGCTAGGATTAAATGGATTAGGATAATTCTGGTATAGCTTAAACTCATCAACAATAAATTTTTTCTCTCCTTCAACAGGTAAAATATTATAATCAAAATTGGATTGATAAAATTGCTGAACAAATGCAGAAACTTCTTTACCTACAGTAACAGAATTTAGAGGATCTATCTCCCTGTCCAATTGTATAGCCAACAATGATAGTAATTGGTTTATTTTCTTCTAAAGAAAAAGGACCAGTATGAACCATCATTCTATAATCTAGAGCGTAAAACAGAAAGCCAGCCGATAATCATCTTCAGGATCGCCGGAAAACCAGATAGAGAGGATTTACTAAATTTGCAAGTTACACCGCCACATACATTCACTCTAAGAATCCAATTACAAGGATCAAGTAGATAACCTAAGCGATATTAAACCGAGCATATAATTTCTTGCATCAAATTCATCATTCGGATCGCCATTGAATAGGATCAGCTCTTTAGATAACGTGTAGATGCATGACATAGATAAGTTTTTTGCACCAGGAAATATTTGAATTCCCTTTAATAGAGCCCTGATGATTATATGCAGTATCAAGCGGCGTATCTATGCTGTCTTCATAGGATCCATTAAAATTATTATCAATAAAGGTTTCTCCTGGAATGTATGAATAGGGTTTCTGTAGCAGATTTACGAAGAATGCTGGAGGGCACATCACAGCAAATAAACGTATCTGATCCTGAATCGTAAATATAATCCAGAATGAGGATAATGTATCAGAACCGACATGATCATCTCCATGAATGATCCCCAAGATCAGGATCAGTCCAGGCAGAGAAATAAACAGAATCCAAGATGGAATTAACCGTTCCTTTGTTTATTATTTTGTAACGGATGAAGAATACATTCTTCAGTTGCGGTGCATTATTAGTTTTATAACCGAACACTGTTTGATGTATCTCAATTCCTAATGGTGGGACACCTACAAATCTGGTTCTTGGCGTCACTGCATCATTATAAACACACCAGGCAACCTGATCGCCAATAATATCTGGTCTGTCTTCATTAATATCCCATTCTCCATTACCGTTCAAATCAATCGGATTGTAAACTCCATCATTATCTCCATCGTAAAACTCTGCCCCGATTTCCACAGCAAAAATCCATTCCTGCCAGGATGGACCAAAGGGCTGGTCACTCTCTTTAACTACATAAATTTTATATCGTGGATCATATTGATTCGAACCAACATTCCCAGGAAGGTAATTTTCAATTAAAGATGCTGATGCCATGTGCATTTGCCCAAAGAGTATCACCATTATATCCGGATAAAAAGAATCCTCCTGAAAATAAGGAATGGGACGTCCAGATATCTTCCAAGACGTTCCAGCCGGTGGAATGCATAAACATCAGCTAATAGTTCCTTTGTTATCCATAGGCATATTGATGTTATTGATATAAAATCTGAATGGAGATTGTGCGTGGAGAGTAGATAGAAACAAAAGAAAAGTAAATAATATCGTTTTCATTTTCTCTCCATTATTTCATTAAAATCATTTTCTTAGTTTCAACAAAATGTACCAGCTACTAAACTGATAAAAATACACTCCTGATGCTGGATACCAGGGATTATTTATAGCATTAAACTCAACTTCATATTCTCCGGCGGGTTTTTCTTCATTTACAAATGTTGCGATTTCATTTCCCAAAACATCGTAGAGTTTTAAAGTAATAAATCTAATCCTCTGGGATTTTGTATTTAATTTTTGTTGATGGATTAAATGGATTTGGATAATTCTGGTATAACTTAAAATCATCAACAATAAAATTGTTTTCTTCTTCAACAGGTAAAATATTATAATCAAAGTTTGATTGATAAAACTGCTGAACAAATGCAGAAACTTCTTTACCAACAGTAACAGAATTAAGCGGATCATTCCTTGCCCAATTGTATAGCCAACAATAATCGTAATTGGTTTATCCACTTCTAAAGAAAAAGGACCTGTATGTACAAGCATTCTATGATCTGTGGGTATATCACTCAGCCATCCATAATTAGATTCCGGATCTCCGGAAAACCAGAATAGTGGATTTATAGTCTCACAAGGTACACCCCCATAAACACTACTCCAGTAGTCATCACAGGGATCCATTGGGTCACCTGATCTCAATAGCCCAAGCATATAATTTCTTGCTTCAAATTCATCACTCGGATCACCACGAATCGGATCAGATGCAACATAATGTGTAAATGCAGTCATTATTTGATTTTTAGCTCCGGGAAATATTTGTATTCCTTTTAATGGACCCTGATGATTGTATGCAGTATCAAGTGGCGTATCTATGCTGTCTTCATATGTTCCATTAAAATTATTATCAATAAATGTTTCTCCCGGAATATATGAGTAAGGACCTTGTAAAAGATTAATGAAAAAGGAAGGAACATCTTCCCCAAACCCACCGGGATCATCATCCAAATTATATGTAAATCCAGAATTTGTAGAGTATCAGAACCAACAAAATCATCTCGTGTTCAGCTCCAAGATCAGCATCAGCCCAGGCAGTAAAATAAACTGAATCCAAAATTGAATTAACCGTTCCTGTGTTATGAATTTTATAGCGGATAAATAAAATATTTTTTAATTGCGGTGCATTAAAAGATTATAACCAAACACTGTTTGATGTATTTCAATTCCTAGTGGAGGAACTCCCGCAAATCTCAACGCGTGGTATCACCATCATTATAAACACACCAGGCAACCTGGTCGCCAATTATATCCGGTCTATCTTCTTCAGGATCCCATACCCCATTACCATTCAAATCAATAGGATTATAAATTCCATCACTATCTCCATCATAAAACTCAGCCCCTAGTTTCTACAGCAAATATCCATTCCTGCCAGGAAATACCAAATGGCTGGATCACTATCATTAACCACATAAATTTTATAACGTGGATCGTATTGATTCGAATCAACATTTCCCGGTAGGTAATTTTCAATTATAGATGCTGATGCCATACCATTTGCCCAGAGAGTATCTCCATTGTAACCAGAGAGCCAAAAATCCACCTGAAAAAAGGAATGAGGACTCAAGATATCGTCCAAGAGTTCCATCCGGCGGAATATTAACATCAGCTAAAACTCCCTTATTATCCATAGGCATATTGATGTTGTTGATGAAAAACCTGTATGTAGATTGTGCGTGGAGAGATGATACTAATAAAACGAAAGAAAAAATGATAAACTTCATTTAAACCTCCCTGTAAAATGATACCCTTAACACTAAATCAATGTATCTGAAATTATTTATAATAGCAACAGATTTTAATAGTTTTTAGTGGAAAACCACGATTAGCAAAATTAGCTTCATTTTTTTGGAATTCGCATTCAATCCGTTTAATTTTCCAGTTCAAAAATTATTCAAATCAACAGAGGATTTTAAGCTATGATTATAGCAGTTCCGAAAGAAATTATGCCCGGAGAAAACAGGGTTGCCTGTGTCCCCGATGTTGTTTCAAAATTTATAAAAGCCGGCTTTGAACTGCAGGTTGAAAAAGATGCCGGGTTAAATGCAGGTTTCACAAACGAAATGTATGAATCGGCTGGAGCAAAGGTTATTGATAATTTGAATGAACTTTATTCATCGGCAGATATTAGTATTAAAAGTTCAGCGTCCCCTCGATCATCCCGAAGCAGGAAAGCATGAACTTGATCTGATGAAAGAAGGAACAATTTTAATTACATTTCTTTACCCGCTTAATCATCCCGATCTTGCAAAAAAATGTGCTGAGAAAAAAATAAATGTTATTTCTATGGATATGGTTCCAAGAACAACATTAGCACAAAAAATGGATGCACTAAGTTCGCAGGCAAACATTGCAGGATATAAAAGTGTAATTATGTGTGCAGATACTTTAGGAAAAATCTTTCCATTGATGATGACCGCTGCAGGAACAATTTCTCCTGCAAAAGTTGTTATTATGGGTGCAGGAGTAGCAGGTTTGCAGGCATTAGGCACAGCAAAAAGATTGGGTGCCGTTGTTGAAGTTTCTGATATTCGTACTGCAGTAAAAGAAGAAGTGCAATCTCTTGGCGGAAAATTTATTGAAGTTGAAGGTGCTGAAGATATGCAGGATGAAGGCGGTTATGCAAAAGAAGCTTCGGAAGAATTTCTTAAAGAAACAGAAAGAATTAATATTTAAACATGTTACTGAAGCTGATATAGTAATTACTACTGCTCTTGTTCCTGGTAAAAAAGCTCCTGTTCTTGTTACCGAAGAAATGGTTAAAGAATATGAAACCGGGAAGCGTTGTGCTCGATATGGCAGTTGAGTTTGGCGGAAACTGTGAAGTTAGTGAAAAAGGTAAAACAGTTAAAAAGTATAATGTTACAATAATCGGTGAACCGAATTTACCAAGTCTTGTACCAACCCACTCAAGTGAAATGTATTCTAAAAATATTCTAAGCTTGATTGCACACATTGGCAAAGAAGGTAAAGTTGAACTGAATCTTGAAGATGAAATTGTGCAGGGATCGCTGATTACACATAACGGTGAAGTTATAAATCAAAGAATTAAAGAGTTATTGTAATAACAATAAATGCTTATCTTGAAATTTTATCAAATAAACATAAGGAAATTATTATGGAAGGTTTAGGCCTTTTAATGCTCATATATGTTTTTGTGCTGGCTATTTTTGTTGGCTTCGAGCTTATAACAAAAGTTCCGCCCACATTGCATACGCCTTTAATGTCCGGATCGAATGCTATTTCCGGAATTACCATAGTTGGTGCTTTATTAAGCGCAGGACTTGGTGAATTGACGATCAGTACCATACTTGGAGTAGTTGCAATTAGTTTTTGCAACTATAAATGTTGTTGGAGGTTTTTTGGTAACTGATAGAATGCTCAAAATGTTTAAAAAGCCGTCTCGGTCCGGCTCAGACGGAAAGTGAGTTAAAAAATGGAAATTGTATTATACCTGGTTTATTTAATTGCATCAGTTCTCTTCATTTTTGGAATAAAAAAATTAAGTTCACCTAAAACTGCGCGCCGTGGGAATCAACTTTCTGCTTTGGGTATGCTGCTTGCAATTGTAGTAACCTTATTCGATCAGAAAATATTAACGTATGAATATATAATTTTAGGTTTAGTTGTTGGTTCTGCGATTGGTGCGCTTATGGCGTACAAAGTGCAGATGACCGGAATGCCGCAGATGGTTGGTTTGTTAAATGGTTTCGGCGGCGGAGCTTCTGCTCTTGTAGCTTTTGCAGAGTATGATAAACTTTTGGTAAGCGGTGCAAATTTTGAAATTGCAACTACAACTACAATCATCTTAAGTATACTAATCGGTTCTGTTACATTTACAGGTTCGCTTATTGCTTTTGGAAAACTGCAGGGAATTGTTACAGGAAAAGTTGTAAAATATCCGTTGCAGCATCCTCTTAATGCATTATTCCTGCTTGCTGTTGCGGCTGCAGGAGTAATGGTTGTATTAAATCCTACTCAAATAAATTTAGTGCTTGGTATTGTTGGAGTTTCGCTTTTACTTGGTGTTCTTCTGGTTCTTCCAATCGGCGGAGCAGATATGCCAGTTGCAATATCATTATTAAACTCTTACTCAGGTTTGGCTGCATCGATGACAGGATTTGTACTGCAAAATAATATGCTGATTATTGCAGGCGCTTTTGTTGGTGCATCAGGAATTATTCTTACACTTATTATGTGCAGGGGAATGAACCGCTCGCTGATGAACGTTGTGCTTGGTGGATGGGCTTCTGCCGGTGCTGGAGGACCTGCCGCAGAAGGTACTACACCAAAAGGTGATGTTAAATCTGTTGATGCTGAAGAACTTGCAATGATTCTTGACAGCGCAAGCAATGTTATAATTATTCCTGGTTACGGAATGGCTGTTGCACAGGCACAGCACGCTGTTAGGGATTTAATGAACGTGCTCGAAAAGAAAGGTGTAAATGTTCGATTTGCTATTCATCCTGTTGCAGGAAGAATGCCCGGGCATATGAACGTGCTGCTTGCTGAAGCGCAGGTTCCTTACGATAAACTTATGTCGCTTGAAGAAATAAATGATGATTTCCCGAACACTGATGTTGCAATAATAATTGGTGCGAATGATGTTGTTAACCCTGCTGCACGGCACGATCAAAGCTCTCCGATTTACGGTATGCCAATTCTTAATTCTGATTATTCTAAAACAGTTGTAATAAATAAACGCTCTATGAATGTTGGTTATGCAGGAATTGATAACGAGCTATTCTTCTATCCAAATGCGCTTATGTATTTTGGTGATGCGAAAGAAGCGATGAGTAAGTTAACAAATGAATTAAAAGAGCTTTAAGAAAATAGTTTATAATCGTTTAACTCATCCGAAATTAACCCCCTGTAATTTTTATTGCGGGAGGTTTTAAAGTTTTAAATTCCATTCGGATCTAATTTTAACAATGCTTTAACTAAGATTTAATAGTAATTGCCTTCAAATTATCATTTTATATTTATGTAATCAATTTTCAATATAAAATCGAAATTAAAAGGAACTAGTTATGAAGATAGACTGGACTGAGTATATTAACCAAACATTAAATGTAACACTCCACGAAAATTACGGAGCAACAAAGGATCCTAAAACCGAAAAGCCGCTTTACGAAATTGTTTTTAAAACCGGAAAGCTTATTAGTGCTTATGATGACGGGATACTGCTTGAAGCACAGCGAGAGGATCAGGTTGTAGGAATTTTCATTCCACACAGTTCAATTAAATGTGTGGAAATTTTTGATTTTTAAAAGGGGTCACTATTGAAATATTTATTTGCAGCAGTTGCACTTCTATTTCTTACAGAAATATCATTTACACAATCCGTAAACGATTTTGAAGTAAAAAGTTTAAACGTATATACCACAGCGAGTAAAACCTCTCTTCCTGTTGTAGCAGCGGGCAGCCGACTTATAATTGAGTTTGATGTACAAGCGGAATTCATTCCAAATATGAATATTGTTTTCAGGTTTTGCGATAAAGGATGGACTCCCGCAAAAAATGTTTTCCTGCTTAATAATTTGAACAGCACCGCATACTTCCTCGATTTTGAATATCTTCCATCAACAGTAGAGGAAGCTGATTACCATTTTAGAGGAGAATACCCGAACAATAAAGATGATGTTCGTTTTCCTTTTTCCGGTAAATGGAGATTCTATCTTACCGATACGCAGGATACATCAATTGTTTATGCAACGGGAAAATTTTTATATGTTAAACAGGAAGTGCCGCTAAGTATAAAAGTTAAGCGTGATGAGCTTGAAGATAAAAATTATTGGCCGGTAGAGCTTGCAAAAGCAATTAATGTAACTACAAATTTCAGTTTGCCCGCAACAGTTTCATCCTTCCTTTGTAAACAAAATTGAGATAATAGAAAACCATAGAATTTATAATCCAATTATTGTGGATAGGTCTATCGAATACACTCTGCAGAAAATTTGAATGGGATGCAAACCGTAAATTCACTTTTATTGCAAGGGATATACAGGCAGGTAATGAATTCAGTCAGGTTGATTTGAGAAATCATAATATATTCAGCGCTAAAGATGTTAAAGCACAATTAGATGGTTTGGAATTTTCACGTTTCTTCATTCCGCCGACAAATAAAGATTTGAATGGAGGAATGTTGTTTGCAGATTTTAAAGATACTTATTCAACTTATCTTAATGTTACATTTTCAATCCGTCCGCCGGATGATGTTTACGGCGATGTTTTTTTAGTTGGTGCTTTTAATAACTGGAATCTCTCACTCGATTATAAAATGAAAAAGGAAGCTGGAATAAGTTCGATTACAATTCCATTAAAGCGAGGAATTTACGATTACCAGTATGTTGCTGCTGATGTAATAAATGGTGATATTGTAAATGATGATTGGCTTGTGCTGGAAGGAAATACATGGGTTAATAAAAAAGAATTTGATGTATTTCTTTATTATAACGAGCCCAATTTAGGCGGATATGAAAGAATAATTGGTTATAAAAGAATTACAGCAAATTAAATTTTATGGATAAATTAAAAGTTGGAGTAATTGGTACAGGACATCTTGGTAAGCTTCATACAAAGATGTTTGCAGAAATAGAAAACTGTGAACTGGTTGGTATTTATGATTCAAATTCTGATCAAGCAAAAAAGGTTTCAGAGGAATTTAAAGTACAAGCTGCAAATTCAATTGATGAATTGCTTGGTAAAGTTGATGCGGTTTCCATTGCTGCAATAACAAGCGCGCATTATGAGATTGCCAAAAAATGTTTTGAAAAGGGTAATACACGTTTTCGTTGAAAAGCCAATCACCGCAACCATCCCGCAGGCGGAAGAGCTTGTTAAAATTTCGAATGATAAAAAATTGAATTTACAGGTTGGGCATATTGAAAGATTTAATCCTGCGCTTGTTTCCATGGAAAAATATATGCTTGAGCCGAAGTTTATTCAGACAGACAGGTTAGCACAGTTTAATCCACGAGGAACTGATGTGGCGGTTGTTCTAGATTTAATGATTCACGATATTGATATAATTTTAAGTCTAGTAAAAAGTGATGTAAAAGATGTTCATGCAAACGGTGTTGCAATTGTTTCAGATACACTTGATATTGCAAATGCACGAATTCAATTTGAAAACGGTGCAGTTGCAAATGTAACTGCAAGCAGGATATCGCAAAAGAAAATGCGAAAGATGAGAATCTTTCAGCAGGATGGATACATTGCTCTCGATTTTGTAACAGGCGTTGCAGAACTGTTTCGCTTAATGCCGGTTGATAGTGAAGATTCACCTTCATATATCCCGCTTGGAGAAATTGGTGTTGGAGATAAAAAAAGAAAACTGGTTTACGAACAGCCGAAACAGAAAGAAATTAATGCATTAAAATATGAACTCCAGCTTTTTATTAATTCGGTTTTAAATAATGAAAAGCCGGTTGTTTCAGGCGAAGATGGTTTAAGAGCTTTAAAAGTTGCAGAAATAATAATTCAAAAAATAGAAAAATCACAAAAGGGATATAGCATGAAAAAAATACTTTTACTTTCAGCTCTGTTAATGTTTTCATTTACTAGCTGTAGCATTTACAAAACAATTACAAATCTTTCCCGTCTTCAATTTAAACTTGGAGATATAAATGGTTTTAATGTAAACGGAATAGATATTTCAAATAAATCGAAGCTGGCGTGATTTTAGCCCACTGGAAATAATAAATCTTTCATCAATTGTTACTTCAGGAAAATTACCGATTTCTTTCACACTTAATGTTGAAGCAAAAAATCCAAATGATGGAACAGGCGGTTATAAAAAAACTGATGCGACACTTAAAGCCTTTCCTTGGCGTTTGCAGATTGATAACAAGGAAACAATTTCCGGAAATATTGCTTCTCCAGTAGCAGTTCCGGGAACGGGTGAAGTTTCGTTAATTCCAATTCAAATAAATTTTGATCTTATGCAGTTTATTCAAAACCAGGGCTACGAATCATTATTAAATCTTGTTCTTGCTTTAGGTGGGCAGCAAGGTTCAGCAGCAAGATTAACTATTGTTTGCAGATCCTACAGTTAGCACAATGCTGGGTGATATAAACTATCCCGGTGAATTAAAGATAGTTGATCACTCAATTTTACTAATTAAGTTTTTAAGGATAATGTTCAAAACACAAGAAATAGTGATCAGAACAATACTATTGATCAAATTTAAAATTGAGATCATTTCGCTCATCGCGAATGACGGATACTAAGTATTAGTTTGAAAACCCGAACAAAGTGAGATATTTTGATTTTATTTCTGCGAAAATCCAACTGCAACAAATTAATCAATCTGATCGTCTTAAAATTATGCAGTACCCTTAGTTCAAGCATATTCTTATCTTTCCGGTATGAAATATCTTCTGTTAGCAAACATCATTTTAATCATTTACCATCAGTCTGTTCGCACAGCAGAAGCGATACAAAGCTGGTAGTTCCTGCCGATACATTATTCAGCATTATTAATGATACATTAGCCGTAGAAGAAATTGAACGCAAATCAGATGTTGATACGGTGGTTTATGCTAATGCAACCGATTCATTAATCTTTTTTGTAAAAGATAAGAAGATGGCTATTTACGGCGAAGGAAAAATTAAATACAAAACAACCGAGATAAACAGCGCAAATATTATTGTTGATTTTGAAAATTATAAAATTGATGCAACAGGTGTTCCTAAAGATTCTGCTTCCACTGAACTTACAGGCACGCCGGTTTTAGTTGAAGGTAGTGAAACTTACGAAGGCAGAAAGATGACGTACAATTTTAAAACCGGGCAGGGCTCATTTTCAATGGCTGATACAGAAATTGAAGGTGCATTTTATCATGGCGAAAGAATTAAAAAAGTAAGTAAAGATACTTATTTTATTGAAGATGGAATTTACACAACATGCGATGCAGATTGCCCGCATTATCATATCTATTCTCCTAAAATGAAAGTTATACAGGAAGAACAATTGGCGGCTGAGTGGATCTTTTTGCATTTTGGTGAGGTTCCTATTCCTATTCCTATTCCATTTGCTGTCCTTCCTTTACAATCAGGCAGGCGCTCCGGTTTAATTGCACCGACTTTTGGCAGCGATGCAACTTTCGGAACATACTTTGGCAGGTTCGGCTACTTTTGGGCAATGAGTGATTACATGGATTGGAACATAACAGCCGATTATTACACACGCGGAAGTTATCAATTTAAATAGCAAGTTCCGGTATGTTAAGCGTTATAATTTTTCCGGCAACATCGAAGGTTCATATTCTGATTTTTTACGCGGCGAATCAACCGATCCTAATTTTAGTGAACAAATTGACTGGCGATTAAGATGGTTTCATAATCAAACACTTACACCGACATTAAGATTTGATGCAAACCTGGAATTTGCAACAAAAAATTATTTAACGCGTAACGTTGCCAATTTTAATGATCTATTGAGGAATGAAATTATCTCTAATGCTACTCTCTCTAAAACATGGGATGAATCGGGCAACAGTGCAACTATAAACTATAGCCGAAGACAAGTTATTCAAACAAATGATATTTACGAAGTACTGCCGAGTGTATCCTTCAGGAAAGCGCAAAGTTATCCTTTCAGAAGTGAATCTTCAGGGCAGGATAAAAGCTGGTACGAGTTATTTGGATATTCTTATTCAGGACAGTTTCAGAACAACAGGAATAAAGTTGATGGTGAGTTGAAAATTCGCGGTGGAATTAAACATAACATCAATGCAGATATGTCGCCGAAATTTGGTTATTTTAGTTTTTCACCCTCCTTCAGGTACGAAGAAAAATGGTATAACAAACAGATTGAAAAAAAATTCTTGATCTTCTTTTACAGGAAGCGATTCTGTTATTACAAATGATGTAAGAGAAAATTGATTTTGTAAGAACTTTTAGTGTTGGCGTGGGTACTTCAACAAAGTTTTACGGAATGTTTAATTCTATAATTCCCGGCATAAGTGCCATGCGGCATACTGTAACTCCAGGTTTAAGCTATAGTTATCGTCCAGATTTTTCAGAACCAAAATGGGGTTATTACGGAGAGTATACTGCTCGTTGATGGTTCAAAAGTTAAATATAATAGATTTGAGCGCGAGATCTTTGGTGGTGCAACTTCCGGCGAACAGCAGAACCTTAATTTTTCTATGGGGAATAATTTTGAGATGAAAACCATTGCCGATCCAACCGATACAACTTCTAAAGAAAATAAAATACAACTACTTAATCTTACTGCGGGGATGAGTTACAACTTTGCAGCAGATTCACTTAACTTTTCCGATTTAAGATTAACTTACAGAACGCAGATAAGTGATATTTTTGATCTCTCCGGCTCTTCAAGTTTTACACCATATGATTACGCATCCGGCAAGTTGCTCGCATAAATAAATTTCTGGTTGATGAAGGTAAAGGACTATTAAGAATGACTAACCTCAATTTTTCTGTAACCACACGTCTTTCGGGTGATAAGTTAAAATCTGAAGAAACCGGTGAAGACCTTCTGCCTACAAACGAAATTGATGAATTTGGTCTCGGTTCTGCAGACAGGAATGTTTACCAGGGAATTTATACTGATCGTGATCCTGATTTTAATGTTCCATGGGATATCGCTTTAACCTATAATTACAACTTATCAAAACCAACTCCTGAGCTAGAATCTAAGTTTTCTAATTTAAGCGGGAGTCTTAATTTTAACTTAACGCCTAAGTGGAAATTTTCGGTTACAGGAAGCTACGATATTGAAAATGATGAATTTGCTGCTCCGCAAATTCGGATTTCCCGCGATTTGCATTGCTGGATTATGAACTTTACATGGAACCCAATTGGTACTTACACAGGATTTAGGTTTGAAGATAAGGGTTAAAGCTCCGCAGCTGCAAGATCTTAAGATTACCAAACAAAATCAGTTTTATAATACCAGGTAATAATAATTTTGTAAGAAGAAATTCTGAATGAGACAGTACATAGTTGATGGAAATAATCTAATCGGCAAACTTCCTTCTTTAAAGATCCTCCAAAAAAAGGATAAGCAGGGAAGCAGAGAAAAACTTGCGTTTATGATCGATAACTATTTCAGCCATAAGAATGCTAAGGTTTCTCTTCACTTTGATGGCCATCCTAAAGAACCTATAAGAATTAATAATGCAAGCATAGTATATTCTAATAATGTTACTGCTGATGAAATGATAAAGAACCAGGTTGATAAAAGTAAAAATCCGAGAAACATTATTGTTATTACATCAGATAATAATTTAACTGAATATGCGCGTGTTTGCAGCAGTACCGTAATTAATTGCGAAGATTTTGCAAAAGATATTCTTCACCAAAAAGATGGCGATGAGGAAAAAAAGAGAATAGAAGAAATGAACAATAATGAAGAATTTAAAAAGCTGTTTGGGATATAGCACTCCAAAAACCTATTTCCCACGATTCAAAATATTTTTTTTTGCTATCTGCTCAAAAAAATATCTGTGCAGGCTTATATAGACTAAAAAGGACTTTTGCCAGATTATTAAATAGCCAAGCAAAGAATGCACCTACTATCAATCCATCAACAAATCCCCAGATTAAACTAATTTAACCTCGAATCCAACTATAGGAATATCCCAGATAGATTTTCCCTAATTTTTCAATTGTTGTACCTGATGCATCGAAAGCAAGAAGCCAATAAGTCACAAATAAAATAGCTAAGCCTCAAACAATACCGCAAGTTAGAGCAAAAGCTTTTGCATTTAGATTCATACATCCTCCTTTTAAAAGATTATTATTGTTCGTCCATTTAAAAAAAGTGATATTCGCTTTCAGATTCCAATAAATTTTATTTAAAATAAAAGATTTTATCTGTTTGCCGATTTGATAATAATCCTATTTTTTTTCTGTTTACTCTTTGCATCTGAAAAAAATATTCTTACATTAGCATCATAATAATTTTGTTTACCACTTGATGAACTTCCAATAGTTCTTCTGTTATTTTGTATGGGGTATCCGGAAATGCTGATTAGCTCTTCAACAGAGAAAATCAATGCTTATTTTATTTCGAAAAAGTTAATTGTTAAATTATTAATTAAACAGGAGCAAATGTGAAAAATAAATTACCTAGTCAAATAATGGTTCTACCATTTTTGATCTTTTTTATTGCCGGTGTACTGAACATTACAGTTCTTGCACAAGGCGATAATCCGCTTATTGATGCTGTACCGCAAGAGTGGATACAAAACATCAATTATGAAGATTCTGAGATTGATGTAATTACTGATGCTGATGGTTATGATGATTTCAACCTTGGTGTTGATTTTGCAGAAGCACACGTTTCGCAAAACCCTCTTAATCCGGTACAGTATTTTGGTGCGTATAATATTAATGGTGGCTGGAGAACATCAGACGGTCACAATTGGCTCCATTCTACACCGCCATTTGGAACGAGTGTGAATGGTGATCCAATTACAGCGTATGACGGAGCAGGAAATCTCTACTACGAGAGTATGTTTGGTGGGGTTACTGGCTGCAAAGTTATTCGATCAACTGATAATGGTGCTACCTGGTCTGCTGCTGTGACTTCTGTATCCGGTTTTGATAAAAACTGGATGGCCGCAGATCAAACTTCCGGACCTTTCGCAAATTATATTTACACAGCGATGACTCCGGGAAATTTTGCAAGATCCACTAATTTTGGTGCAAGTTGGACAACTACGACCACTTTCGGTACTCAATCATTACCAGGAATAATGATTTGTGTTGGTCCAAACGGTGCAACCGACGGTGGTGCAGTTTATGTAGTTACAAATTCTGGAAGTGCATTCGCATCCACATACACTTTTTATGTTTCAACAAACGGTGGAGCGAGCTTTACCCCAAAAGGAGGTCAAAGTTTTGCTAATTATGTTGGTACAAATGTTAATGGAAGAAATTCTGTTTCCAATATGAGAACAAGACCTTACCCGTTTATTGCAGCAGATCAAAGTAGTGGTACTTTCAGAGGGAGATTATACTGCGTCTATGCTTCAAACACTCCTGCGGGAAATGGTAATAAACCAGATATTTTCTGCAGATATTCAACTGACCAGGGTTCAACATGGTCATCCCCGGTTGTAATTAACGATGATGCAAGCACAACCAACCATAACCAATGGCATCCTTCAATCTGGACTGATATGACAACCGGCAGGTTATTTGTAAAATGGATGGACACAAGGGATACACCAACAAGCGACAGCGCTTATATTTATGCAAGCTATTCTGATAACGGTGGCGTTACCTGGGCACCAAACCAGAGAATTTCAAACCAGAAAATGAAAATAAATTGTACAACTTGTGGCGGAGGTGGCACACCACGTTATCAGGGTGATTATGATGCAATAGTTTCTGTGAACAACCAGGCACTTGCGATGTGGACTGACTTTAGAGCAGGAAGTTATGGAAGTTATGTTGGCTACTTCCCTGATTTTGCGATGCTTGTATCTCCAACAACTACAGGTATTACCCAAAATAATGATAGTGCGTTTGTTACCGTAGATGTTCCAAGTGTTAAACTTTATTCTTCAACAGCCATATTTTCAGCTACTGTTTCCCCAACACCACCAAGCGGAACAATCACACTCGATTTTCCACTTGGTAATACGCTCGGTTCTTTTCCGGGCAATGTAACGCTAAGAATTCGTACATCCGGAAATGTTACAGCGGGCAATTATACAATCACAGTTCAGGGCGAAGGACCCAACGGAACGCCAGTACATCGCAGAACGGTTTCACTTGATGTGTTAGTTCCGGTTGAGTTAACTTCATTTACCGCAAATACGAATGGTAATGATGTAACACTTAATTGGACTACCGCAACGGAAATTAATAACCAGGGATTTGAGATTCAGAGAAAAATGCAAAACGGAGAGTTTGGTAGTGTAGGCTTTGTTGAAGGCAACGGAACAACTGCAGAAACCCAGAATTATTCTTTTTGGATGAGAATCTTGTACCCGGAAATTACTCTTATAGGTTAAAACAGGTTGATTTCGATGGTACCTCGGAATTATCTGATGTAGTTGAGACGGAAGTTTCAACACCACTCGATTATTCATTAAGCCAGAACTATCCAAACCCATTTAACCCGTCAACTACAATTAGTTACTCGATTCCAGATGACGGAAATGTTACACTTAAGGTGTATGATGTTCTTGGTAATGAAGTAGCAAGTTTAGTAGATGAGCAGAAACAAAGTGGAACGTTTGATGTTCAATTTAATGCAAGCGCATTATCTAGCGGCGTTTATTATTACCAGATAAAAGCTGGTGAATTCACATCTACTAAAAAACTTGTATTGATGAAGTAAATAATTTTAATCAATTTTAACTAAAGGGAGCTTCGGCTCCCTTTTTTTTAGTTATGATTAGATAAATATTTATTATAAGCAATGATGAACAGTTAATACGATGAGAAAAATTAGTTCACATCATTTAATACTGCTTTTTACTGCTCTTCAATCACTCTTCGCTTAACAAGTTAGATGCACATTTTTCTTATGATAATGTAGAATTCTATTTTAAGTTTGCCTGATAAAGAAAGAATTATTCTATTTCAGATTCCGGTAAATGATTGATTTACATCATATAAAAAAAATTCTCTCGTTCACTAATTATTCACATTTTTTTGGTATACTATTTGAGCATAAAAAAAATATTCTTAGATTAGAATCAAAACAATGTTATTTACCA